>DFOH01000056.1:190097-304866 GCA_002376545.1 Firmicutes bacterium UBA3546
TGTATTTTAAATTTCAATCTTTTTTATCTATAATAAGAATTTAAAATATTTAATTAAATTATTAGATTGCTTATCTATAATTATTCCTCAAAATGTTATTCTATATAAGCAATTAGTAGCTCTATAAAATGTAAATATGGCATAAATCATTAACCTGTGTAAATTAAAAGCTACTACACTAATATATAACAGGGTTGAAAATTATGCCATATACAACTACTAATATTTTAAATCCATGCTAAGAAATTTACCACTACTTTGTACCTGTTGTTTATTACTTTATCATAAAAATGAATAGTAAGATATAGATAAAAGATTTATAGTCAATTTTAAAGCAAGTTAAGTAAAATCAATGCAATTAGCCTTTTCTTGATTTTCCTGTCATATGTTCAATTTCAATTTTAAGAGCATTAGCATGTTTAAAGTCCTCTTCAATATGCTTAATTCCTGACTCCATAAAATTTTTTGAGTATTTTTCTAGCATTAAATGAAGTGCATGCCTTTTTTCTTCATCATCTGCAATCTTAGCAGTACCAAATACCATAACGCTAGCATAATTAGTAACAAATTCTTCTGGTACTATTTGAGTTGTTCCTACATAAGTAAATGATACCTTATTATTATTCTTTACACTTTCTAGAACATTGCCAGTTATAGCAAAATGAACATATATATTATTTCCATCAACTACATAGTTAAATGGTGTTCCACAAGGATATCCATTTATTCCAATTGTACCAAGTACTCCAAATTCCCCATTTTTAAGTAATTCATAAGCTTCTTCTCTTGAAATTGCCCTGTCACTTCTTCGCATAGCCTTAAACATATGGACCCCTCCAATACATTATTAATTTATTTTATATTAAATATATAATTTATTACTTCTTTTATTGATTCCGGTATTATTTTTGTTAAGTTTTCTTTATTAACTCTTTCTGTAAACTGATGATAATCTTTACTCCATGGTCCAAAAATTAAAAAAGGTATGTTGAGCTTTTCAATAGCTTCAAAATCAATAGAGTATAACTTACCCCATAAAGGTGTATTCAATGAAAATGTTTCAAAATCAAAAGGTCTGTCTATTGCACAATAGCTACAGTCTGAAAGTCCAACAGTGTAATTTTCATAAGTAAGCTTATATTGGAATGTATCTTCGGCATAGTTTTTTATTACATTGAAATATTCAGTGGTTACATTTTCCCATCCTTTTATATTATTACTTGCAACAGCAGGATAATAAGGTGGTGCAAATCCAATTACTACTATAGGATGATTGATTCCTGTAAAATCTAAAACTTTATTCATCATATATATAGTTGCTTTTGGGTAGTTAATTTCATTTTTCTTGATTCTTTCAGAAATTTCCTCGTACAAATTTCTTATAAATGTGTTAAACCCATCCCTATCCTTTTCAATAGCATATTTACAGAGTTCTTCGAAAGTCATTACCATCGGTTCATAAGTTATTTCCTTTGCAGAAGAATACTTGTATTTTTTTCTATATTCTGAATAAATCATCTTCATCTTATTAACGTATTTTTCAAAACTATCTTTAGCAATATTCTTTAGCTTATTGATTATTTCTTCAGGTGTACTATGAAAACTTATAACGCTAAAATAACCGCTTGCTCTTATAGGTATTGAAACATCATATTCTTCTTTCATGTCCTTGAAATAATTCCAAGTAGGAGGTACTGTAACTTCTCCATCAAATTCATCGCTAAATTCTAATGATAATTCTGTATCCAAGAAAATATTAGATAAAATGCCTAATGGATTAAGTCCATCAAAGCATTTAGAAATATGAGCTTTTTCTCCTTGTACTAGTACAACTGGCATGCATTTCCCAGCTGTCCCTATTGAGACTATATGTTGGTCATCTTTTCTTGTATTAGGTTCACTATCTATAAGTAAAGCATAATCTAAATCATGCTTTTCTTTCAACTGTGTCAGTAGCTTTGCAGCTCCACGCATACCAGCAGAATAAGATTCTTCATCGGGAACTGCTATAAACAAAATACTTCCATCTTTGTCTTCCTTTTTTGAATATTCCTCTAGAATGGCAAGATGGATAGCTAGTCCACCTTTCATATCTGCCGCTCCTCTACCAAATATCCACTCCCCTGATAATAAATCTTTTTCTGCATCTATGTTAATATTTATTTTTTTTAGCTTTTCTGGTAACCTATCTATATCGAATGCAAACTCTTTTAGGTTTCCATAATCATCAATACCTACTACATCATAATGACCCATTAATACAATAGTTTTGTTAGATTTACCTCTCACTAGTCCGTATGAAATTTGTCTGTTTAAGTAATCATCTTTAATATCAAATATACCAAATAAATCAGGATTATCAACAAAATAATCTATTCCTTTTAAATAATCATTTAGGTACCCTACCACCTTACATTCTTTCTCAGTAGCAGTTAAACTATCAATTGCTACCATATCTCTAAGAATGTTCATTATTTTATCCTCCATTTTGGACCTCCTCTAATTCTACTGGCATTATGCGTTTATGATATAGACAAAAATCACAACAGATTATTTGCATTTTTAAAATCCACTAAATCACAATTTTTTAGAAGCAATATATATTTATGTACTGCTTCCATATTACCTCCGCGACAATCCATAATCACATTATTAGCAATTTCTGCTACAGTTCGTTTGCCATCTATATAGTATTGTATAAGTAGTTCAGCATAATATGGATCACTGAAAAAGGAACGATACATTTTATTATAATTATTAAGTAATTCTATCAGCACTTCATTCTCTGCTACATAATCTGACAACTGATTAACAGGAGAAATATATTTCCTGTATGGAATATACTCATATTTTTCTTCTACTTGAGTTTTGCTAATTAGAGGCTTTTTTTCTCCACGTGTATCAAAATAACATGAAAGCATATAGTCTGACGACTGATGTATCCTATCAATTTCCATTTTTATAAGCTTGTTTACATGTTTCTTTTCTTCACCACTAAAAAACCGTAAGTAATCTTCGCAAGCTTTGACATAATACTCTGTATAATGTTCAAATTCCTCAATTAACTGTGTATTGCTAATCTCATCACGTATAGCTCTATTCAGTAACTCTGTAAGCTCCTCCTGCATACGAAGATTTGCCTTACCAAATATAGCAGGTAAATCCTTATCAGTTAAATTTGCTAAAGCATATACATAAGCAGCAGCAATACTCGCAGATTTACTTAATATATTTGTGCTTATAACTTCTGGTGTATCTCCACTTGTGTGATAATACATATCAGGCCATTGTCCAAGCATAGGAGTAGGTATTCCAATGCTTGGGTCTGACAAAATAAAATTATCGCTGCCACTAGTAAATTCTGCCGTAGCACTATTAAACATTGGAACTAAACTTCCTGGCGAAAAACCAGGGACTTCTTTCTTAACCTCATCTAAAATTAAGGTTGCTAAATCCATTACAAAGGAAGGGGTACTACGAGGAAGTCCACTTATTGTTAAAGGACCATAGCCCTTTTCTTGTTTTCCTCCCACCATATCAAGATTTATTCCTGCCTTTATTTTGCTTCTTTCTTCCCCAATTTTAGCTAAATATGCACTAAGCCCTAGATATTCTGGAATGAGAAGTATTCTTATACTCCGCTTCAGAGGTGCAAGTTCTTTATTATCTATCAATTTATTTAAAACATTGACAACCTCCATTGCTACAGCGACTCCACTGGCATTATCATTTGCGCTGGAGCGTGGATGACAAAGATGTGCTGTAATTAATATTTCCTCATTACTTTCTCCTTCCAGTATTGCAGTTACATTTTCTATTGCACCATCATAAAAATCTGCATCAACAAAGCAGTTTACTTGAGGATATGGTGGTTTACTGCTATCTTCATCATTTTCTTTACGCATTTTTTTACATACTTCTGCTAATTTATCACCCATTCTAGGAGTTAGTACAAATCCGAAGGGGCTAATATCATTGTCTTCTTCAGTCCACCAGAAGGTATTGTATTTTTTAATATCAAGTAAGTCATATCTAGAACGACCTCCACTGACCTCAGCCGCATAGTCAGTAATAATTCCTACTGCTCCTCGTTTTTTAATTGCCCAATCTAAATAAGCGTAAAAATTATCTCTAACAAATATAATCTTTCCTTTTATATCAATTTCTTCATAGGCATTCTCATCGCTACCCTTATCTAAAAGTACTATATCAACCGTTTTATTACGATAATCGCATGGAAAGCTTTTTTGAATAATGGAGAGATTGTCTTCACTATAATCTGCAATACGCTTTGAATTAGGTAACACTAGTTCACAATATGCCTGTCTGCATCTCCATTCCTGAAACACGGGCATTGTCAGATACCTAAGTCCGTTTTTCGAAGTATAAGATAAAATTTCACTTTTAATGCCATATTCTCTTAATTTGTTATGACACTGGATTGCGGCAGCACGATATCCTTCAGATGCTTGGATACGATGATAACATGTTATCTCTCTAATTCTCTCTAGCATTCGTTCACCTGAAATAGCTTTATTAATTGTTTTGATATTATTCCATATCAAGTCTATCCCTCCTCACATAAATACATAAATAATAATTAAACTACCTTTTCAATACGTTTCTTCCATTTTCCTGAATGATAATATGGAATAAGTATACAAAGTCCCATAACCCATCCTATAGCATAGCACCAATGCATGTTATCTGCACCAAAATAATTACTTAACAAATAAGCAGATGGTACACGAGCTAACCACAAGCTAACTAGAGTAGCTATTGTTGGCACAAGAGATTCACCTGCTCCTCTTAGCAATCCTATATACATGTATTGTAAAGTAGAAATAAAATAGAGTGGAATAACTCTCAACAAATACGCATTCCCTCGTTCAACAACTTCTGCATTATCAGTAAATAGATGCATTAATTGTGAGCGGAAGGGAATAACAATAGCACACATAACAAAGCAAAGTCCCATTACGACAACCATGGTTGCTTTAACTCCCTTTTTAACTCTATCAAGCTTGTTCGCGCCGATATTCTGTCCAACATATGTAGTCACTGCAGTAGTTATAGCTGTAACTGGCATAAAAACAAATCCATCTACCTTAACCGCAGCATTATATCCAGCAATATATGCAGTTCCAAACTGATTAATAAGAGGCTGCATAACCATCATACCTACTGAAAAAAGTGCATTTTGGATGCCAGTAGGAACCCCTATACGTAGTGTTTCTTTAAAGCACTGCTTATCAATATGCATATGGAACATTCGGAATTTTATATCTGGTAGCTTTTTCTTTATGTATATTATACTCAAGAACCAGCTAAAATACTGTGATAAAACCGTTGACCATGCAACACCTGACACACCCCAAGGCAATACAACAACAAATAAATAAGCTAGAATAATGTGTAGAATGCTCGATGCAGCAAGCATAATAAGCGGAGTTTTGCTATCTCCTATACCTTGAAATATACTACTATTTATGTTATATCCAAACTGTGGCAATAAGCCAATATAGTAGATAACCATATATAGCTTTGCAAGTTCAAAAATATCGGTCTGTACATTTAAAAGTCTTAAAAAAGGACCCGTTGTAAATATCCCAAATAATGTTATAGGAATTGAAATTGTAAGCAAAAAGGTATTCATTGTAGTTATTGTATCTCCAATACCTTTCATATTCTTTTGTCCAAAATAATGACTTACAAGTACAGAAGAGCCTACCCCAAGTCCGATGAAAATTGAGGTTAACATATAAATTATAGGAAATCCGACTCCAACAGCAGCCAAAGCTTGATCACTGACATGCTTTCCCACTACTATTCCATCAACTACAGTATAAAGCTGTTGAAATAGGTTACCAAGTAGAATCGGGAATGCGAATGTGATAATAATGGGTATCGGGTTTCCCTGAGTCATATCAATTGTATCAGAGTGTCTTGATTTATTAACCATATATATTCTCCTTATTTATATACTTAGCAACAATTAAAGCACTCTCTGTTTGCACTGACACAAGTCTTCTTATTGGTATAATCTCATAATTAACATTTTGTTCTAACCAATCACACATGCGAACTAATTCTGCATCAAACTTAGCCCTTGCATCTAATAAAGTACTTTTATTTTCACACTTCTCCTTTGATAATTCGTAGTCACAGGCACGTACTGCTAAACCAAGATTCAAACACTCAAAAATGCGTACTCCGTAAAGATTATCAAACCATTCTGAGACTGTAGCTAATTTATCGAACCCAGCATCTTGTATTTGATTTCTTCTAGCAATATTATTACTATCTGCGCCTTCTATGCAGCCATCAACAAGCTTTGGAAATGGGTTTTCATCTTCAAAGCATCCAACTAAACTTGGCCATAGCTGTTGTAAGAATTTATAATGTTTTTCAGATAGTATTATGTTCTCTAGCACAACATCTCTACGAGTTTTGTCTGTCAGAGACAAATCTGCAATTCTATGGTCACAAAAATATGGCAATTCAGCCATCATTGTAACACACTTGCAAACCGTATTGACATAGTCTGAGCTGCATGTTCCGCTAGTTGCAGACATTACAGGGATACTACCTACATATTTTTCCATATAATCATAATGCGCTTTCATACTCATCATACTATGTACCGCGGGAGAAAACTTAGTTATGTATGCAACCTCAGGCTCACCAAGATGCAAGGGAACATTCTGGCGAATTGCAGCATTTTCCAGTTCATTACATAGCCCAGGTATGTCATCTGTAAGGTACCAATAAGCTCCACCAAAAGCTGAATTATGCAATGAATACATAAATGAAGGTTTTAGCTCATCAATTAGCCTCATCAATGCTTGTGTTTCTGGTATTGACTTATCAAAGGTTACTCCTTTATAACTGAAAGGAAAAGTCCATTCTACCTGTTCATGTCCCACTGGTCTATAGAAATTGCGGACATAATTGGTTAAACTAAAAGGACCTTTAAACCATCCTTCATTTAAAAGAGTTCCGTCAGGGTCGATGCATGGAATTAAGTGCCAAGTAAATCCAGTTTCAGAAAGCAGTTTAGGATCTTCCGCAAACAATTGTGCCATAGTTATTAAAGTCATAGCTCCAATCGGTTCATTGGGATGAGGACAGGCAAAACATAGTGCATTTTTTTCTCCAGTTCCCAAACTCATACTTAAAATCTTATGTCCATTTCTTGAAGTTCCTATTTCTTTGACTTCTATAATATCTGGATGCTTATTTTGAAGAAGACGAACCTGCTCGTCTAACTCATTAACAGTATAAAAGTTTTTATAATCTGGTATTTTTGATAGAATATTTTCTAATTTCATAAGGCACTTCCTCTCTATTGTAAAAGCGACAATATCTCAGTCGGTTAGTACATAACCGACTGAAGGTCGCTTGTTCTGCGATTACTTGTCAATCCAACAATAAGTAAATTCACCAAATGCAGTTTTATCTACAGCATCAGCTGATGCAGGGTGACCCTTTATATATGACCAATATGGTATATATCCAAGCCATTCTGAAATAAGTACCATTGGTACATCTTTGGCTAATATTGCTTGAGCTTCCTTGTATTTCTCTGCACGCAATTCAAAGGTTGGTAAAGTGCCTCCTTCAGCCATTAGACGGTCAACCTCTGAGTTAGAATAATTAAGGAAATTTAGATAACCATTAGTAGTAACACGGTCTGCTAAATTACTAGCCTCAGGGCCTTGATATCCTCCTGTAAGAGTCATAGTATAGTCCTTATCTATATTAACCTTTTCATCCCATGCAGCGTATTCTAGCATATTAATCTTTACAGCAATACCAACCTTAGCTAGTTGATCTTTTAGAACTTGAACCATATCTGGGAACGGTTCATAATTATATGTATCTACAGCAACCTCCAAATATACTCCATTTTTATCTGGTGTAAGTCCTGTTTTAGACATATATTCTTTAGCTTTTTCCAGGCTATATTCAGGAACCCTAGCTTCTTCGTCATCATTAACTGCCCAAGAATATACTGGAGACATATATGTTGTCGCCTTCAAACCTATATTCTTAAGAGCTTTGTTTATCATATCATCAGAATTAATTGCATGTGCCACAGCAAGCCTAAAGTTAATATCATTAAATGGCTCTACAGCCATGTTAAATCCTACATAAAAACGAGAAGGATATATAACCTTGTCTGCTGAAATATTTGAACTAGAAAGTAGCCTATCATATTCTGTAGATGGAGGTATGATTCCTAAAACATCAAGTTCATTATTATAAAATGCTTGCATTGCAGTATTTGCATCTGATATAAAACTAACAACAATTTTATCAAGATATGGTACATCTGGTCCTAGATAATAATCATCATTTCGCACAAGTACCATATTGACACCCTTGTTCCATTCTGAATACTTAAAAGGACCTGTACCTACAGGGGTTACCATTGAGTCTTTTCCAAGCCAATCTAGTCCTTCATATACATGGCGAGGCAGAATGCTTGTCCCATTATATCCTAGGTTACCAAGGAAACCTGCATCAACCTCTTTAAGAGTAAATACTACAGTATAATCATCGGGACATGTAATTTCTTTAATACTAGTAATTGTAGTTGATGCAAAGCCACTCTGCTTTAGTATTTCATCAAAAGTAAATTTGACATCATCTGAAGTCATTGGCTCTCCATCATGAAATCTAACATTCTCTGGTAGATAAAAAGTATATTCTAGACCATCTTCACTGACATCATATCCAGTTGCAAGGTCAAGTATAACCTCTTGATTATTGTTTGTCTTAAGTAAACGATTAAAAATGTTTTGTTCTAGGTTGATGTCATTGTCATCAGGTTTACCATTAGGATTAAGAGTTATAGGCTCCGCGGCTTGAGCTAATACCATTGTGCCCCCCCTCTTAATTCCATTTGTTTCAGTATCAGTTATGGTGTTTACATTCGGAGTGTCAGTTCCTCCCCCACAACCTGAAACTAACGTTAAGATCATTGTGAACGTCAATAATACTGCTATTAATCTTACTCTTTTCATTTTTCTTCCCCCTTACTTTGAAATGTTTTTATTGAAGCTTAGTCATGTATGATTAAGCTTTTGCACAACGTACAAATCTACCATCAGCAAGCTCTCGAAGCTCCTGTTCTTTCATACTACATTCTGCTGTTGCCATTGGACATCTAGGCGAAAATGTACAACCTATAGGTATATCAATAGGTGTAGGAGGCTCTCCAGGCAACCTAATAGGATTGTATTTTTCCCGTGGGTCAACACTTGCACAATTTGAAATTAGTGCTTTTGTATACGGATGCTTAGGATCAGTTGCTACCTCGTCAGCATAACCTAATTCAACTATCTGTCCTAGATACATTACCGCAATCCTGTCAGAAATGTAGCGTGTTGTTGAAATATCATGACTGATAAAAACAAGTGCTGTATTCTGCTCTTTTGCAGTATTGTAAAGCATATTTATTATATCAGCTCTAATAGAAACATCTAGCATAGAAACTGGTTCATCTGCTACAACAACTGATGGTTCTAACATCATTGAACGCAGAATGGAAATTCTCTGTAATTGTCCTCCTGAAAGCTCATGTGGAAATCTCTCTAAAAAGCTTTCTGCCGGTAATAATCCTATACTTTTCATTCTTTCAATGATAATTCCCTTACGCTCAGAATTACTCTTACCTATATTATGTAGCTTTAAAGTATCTAAAAATATCTTCTCTAAAGTAAATCTTAGGTCAAATGCATCATATGGATTTTGGAAAATCATCTGTACTGTTCTTCGAAATTTTAATCTGTCAGTACGAATTAATTCTTCTGCATTATGCCCATTTATAATAATTGTTCCGCTTGTTGGGGGTTCTAGTCTTACAAGAAGTCTTCCGAGAGTGCTCTTTCCACATCCTGATTCTCCTATTATACCGACTACTTCCCCTTCATTTACATTGAGACTTACCCCACCAACTGAGCGTATTATGCCATGCTTTATTACTCTTCCATCTGTAGTAACATGTTTTTTCCTTTGACTATAATGACGTCTTACATCATTTACCTCTAATACTGGTGTACTTTTACTTTCTGCTATCCTAGGCATAACATTCACCTCCTACAAAATGGCAGGCGGCAAAACGTCCCTGCCCATAATCTCTTAGCTGAGGTACTGACTGTCTGCAAATATCGCAGGCTCTATCACAACGCGGGGCAAAAATACATCCTTCAGGAGGTGATGCTAAATCAGGTAGTGAGCCGCTAATGCTTTGAAGCGGTTGATGTGCACCCTTCCCAAATACAGGGAAGCTTTTTATAAGTCCCTGAGTGTATGGATGGAGGGGTTCAACTAGAACTTCTTGAGTTGAACCTAATTCCAGCAAACATCCTGCATAAAGAACCGCAACATTTTTACAAGAAGATGCTACTACTGACATATCATGTGTTATCATCATCCTTGTAATGCCTAATTTCTCTTCTAGAGCAACAATTTCTTTCAAAATTTGTGATTGAGTTACCACATCTAAGGCTGTGGTTGCCTCATCTAAAATTAATAGCTTAGGATTAAACATTAAGCTAAGTGCTATACTAACACGCTGCATCATACCACCTGATAATTCATGGGGATAAAGGTCATACACACGAGGTGGAAGGTTTACAAGTGCTAAAAGCTCCTCTATTCTTTTGCGAGCATCTTTTTTAGATATATCCTGCTTATGAATACGGTATATATCGCACATAAATACACCTATTTTATGCACTGGACTCAAAGCATTCATCGATTTTTGGAATACTAAAGCCATTTCCTCCCATCTCATTTTAAAAAGCTCTTCATCATCTAATGATATAAGCTCCTTTCCATCGAAAAGCACTTCCCCAGTTATTTCGGCACTGTTTTTTGAAAGCAAACGTAATAATGCCATAATCATAGTAGACTTACCCGAGCCAGATTCACCAACAATACCAATTGATTCACCTTCTTTGATGTCGAATGTTACACCTCTAAGTGCCCTAACCTGTCTTCCAGCTGAATGATATGTTACAGATAAATTTTTTATTGATAACAATGCCATATCAATTATTCCCTCCTTTTACTACATTGTTAAGCTTAGGACTGAGAACTTTATTAAGACCGTCACCAATAAAATAAAAGGTTACTACAGTATAGATAATTGCTATGCCTGAAAAAGTACTCATCCACCAACCCGTTACCAAATAACTTTTACCATTTTGAATAATCTGCCCCCAGCTGATTACGTTTGGGTCCCCTAATCCAAGAAATGCTAGACTAGATTCAGTTAAAATTGCACCTGAAATACCCATTGTAGTGTTGGCAACTATAGGAAAAATTCCATTTGGTATAATATGTTTAAAAAGAATTGTTAATTTGCTTTCACCAATCGCCTCTGCTGATTTTATAAATGTTCTATCTCTTAAGCTCATGGACTGAGCACGCATAAGTTTTGCATTTCCGACCCATGTCGTTAGACCAATGACTATCATTACTTTAAACATTCCTGAACCAAAAAGTGCAACTACTATTAATATTAAGAAAAAGGTTGGCATCATCATAAAGATATTAATGAACTCGCCTATTACACCATCGATTTTCCCACCAAAGTATCCAGCAAATCCACCGAGTAGCGTTCCAATAATTCCAGCAATTATAGCTGCTGTAAAACCTACTATGAGGGATGTTCTTGTCCCATATAAAATCATAGATAGAATGTCTCTCCCTAATCCATCTGTTCCAAGTAAATACTTGCCACTTGGAGCTACAACCATATCATCTGATAGTACGTTTGGGTCATGAGGAGCTATAATTGGTGCAAATAATGCTACTGCAATTAGTATAATTAGCATAACGCAACCAATTTTAAGCTGTGTATTATTCTTAATTATTTTAAGTGCTTTATTTAGATTCATATAATTTGCCCCCTTAATTACTGCTATGGCTAATTCTTGGATCAAGTACAGAATAAACCAAGTCAACCAAAATCATCATAACTGCAACAGAAATACTCAATACTAAATAAATTCCCATTATAAGAGGATAGTCACGTCTTGCAATAGCTGTCATTACAAGACTTCCCATGCCTGGCCAAGAGAATACAATCTCTACAATTGATGAACCAGTAACTAGGTATGCCATCTGAATTCCAAATACAGTAATAGTTGGAAGTATAGCATTACGGAAAACATACTTCCCAAAAATTTGTTTTTCTGGCATTCCAGTAGCTCTAAGAGTCGTGATAAAATCTTCTCCCATTACTTGAATCATTGAAGAACGAGCTATACGAAAATAATAAGGAATTATAGTTAAGCTCAAAGCTACACACGGTAGTATCATATGTTTCATAATATCGAGTATTCTTGCAAATCCTTTGTGGTCAGCTCGCATGTCTATCATTCCAGAAGTAGGTAAAATATGTAGTGTAGACGCAAAAACCAGTATGAGCATAAGTCCTAGCCAGAAACTAGGTGTTGAATCGAATAGATAGCTAATACTTCCCAGAAATCCATCTAGCTTTGAACCCACTCTACGAGCGCAAAAAATACCTATTGATGTTCCAATAATTGCTGCAATAATTACAGCTGTAAAAGCCAGTGCTGCTGTTGGTCCCAATCTTTGTAAAATCATTTCTGAGATAGGTTCGTTAGTATAGATGGAAACCCCCATATCACCTTTTAGTAGATTTCCAACATATTTGGCGAATTGTACAATTTTGGGCTTATCTAAACCATATTTTTCAGTAAGTTGTGCAATCAACTCTGGATCAGGATTATCCTCGCCCACAAGCAGACGTATAGGATTACCTGGTGCTGCATGAATGAGTATAAAGTTGAAGCACAAAGCCACTATAATACATAATAATCCCGTCAATATTCGTCGCTTTAAATACCTTGACATAAAGCACCACCATTCTTTCTTTTAGTATTCTTTTTAAGGAAAAGGTTTTCATGATAATTAAAATTTTTTGCTAATTTCTAGAATTCCTTAGACATAATCTAAATAGCTTGTCCACATAACTTGCTAATTATTCTATATATTCTTCTTTACGCATTTCATCACTATTCCTATATTCCTGAATACAATCCAGATAACGTGAGTACATGTAGTTAATCATAAAGAAAATAAATTTATTTACAGGTGATACATCAATTAGGTTAATTTCTGGATTTCTGTCTAGATTAAATACTAATAAATGGTCTGTTAGATTAGTATATGGATTTATTATTTCATTAGATATTGTTAGTACTGTACATCCACCTTTTACAGCAGTCTTTGCTTGCTTTAGAGTGTATTTATAATGTGGGGAAAACGACACTATAATTAGTAACGAGTTTTCATCCATATCATAAATAATATCTCTATCATCAATTGGTAATCTATAAAAATATACTTTCTTTCGTATTTTATTTAATACATGTATTAGCTCTGATGCAACTCCAAAGGAATCCATATATCCTATTATAAGAACCTTTTCCTTGTTCATAATAATCTCACAAATCTTTTTAAATTCATCAAAACTAATGCCTTGATATGCATTGTTACCATTTTTAATCTGAGATTGAATATAGCTTTCGAATTGAGTATATGATAAGTCACTTAGTAGGTTTTCATCTCTGTTTTTTTGATTTATATTTTCTTCGTTTGCAATAACAGTTCTTCTCATTGCTTTATTCATATCCGTATAGCCTTCAAAGCCTAATGTGTGGGAAAGTCTAATAACTGTAGTCTCACTTACAGATACTTTTTTTGCTAATTTATGTGCAGTATCAAATAGTGCTTCATTAAAATTATCTAATATGTATTTTGCAACTTTTTGTTGTGATTTTGGCATTTCAGAAAGATTATTTTTAACTAACTCTGTAAAATCCAAGTTTGTAACCTCCTTTCTTTAAAAAATGTATCAAATACTTCTTTTTGAATAATGATGAAGCAAATACTTCTTTATTTAATAATACTACTTTTAAAATTAATGTCAATGTTTTTTGAAAACTTTGTTTTTTTTGTTTATTGTTTATCTATACTTAAAATATTCATTATTTGTTTTATTGCTCAGAAAATAATTCCATGTTATACTAAAGCTGTTATTCAAAATTACAGTTAGTTAAGGGGGTTATTATAATGGTTTCCACACAAAAGCTTAATCCTAATTGGGACTTATCTAAGCTTTACTCCTCTTTTGAAGATCCTCATTTTACATTAGAGCTTTCTTTGGCTGAATCCGAATTTTCAAAATTAGAGAATTTACTCTTAGAAGATAGTCCACCATCATCCTCTTATTTTTTCAAATGTTTACAGCATATGGATTCTGCGCTTTTGCTCTTAAGTAAGGTTTCTTCATTTGTAAACTTAACTCTTATGGTAGATTCACACCATAACAAAGCACTACAATATTCTAATAAGACTTCTGCACTTGAAGCAACTTCTCGTCAATTGCTCATTTTACTTGAAAATAAGGTCAGTACACTGGATAATATAGAAAAGCTTATTGCAGAGGATAATAATCTACTACCATATTCATACATTCTGAAAGAAAGTCGCAAATCATGTGAACATAGGGCTCCAATTATAATTGAAAATGCCGTTTCACAAATGCAGCTCACAGGTAGTAGTGCATGGCAAGGCTTAAGAAATGCTCTGGATGGCGGAATAATGATTCCTGTTACTCTTAACAACAAGCAAGACAAGCTGCCACTTTCTGCAATTCGTGCCCTTGCCAGAGATCCTAATAGAGAAAATAGACTTGCCGCATATAGAGCTGAGTTGGAATCCTATAAAACTTACGAAGTGCCAATGGCAGCATGTCTCAGTGCCATTAAAGGTGAAGCTTTAACTACAATAAAATGGCGTAATTATGAAACTGTGCTAGATTACATGCTAGACATAAATAAGATGGATATGCAAACACTTAATGTCATGCTTGATTCCATTGAAGAGCATCTGCCTATATTCCGTAGCTATTTAAAAACAAAGGCACGTCTTCTTGGACATAAAAACGGGTTACCATGGTATGATTTGTTAGCTCCAGTGGGACAAAATCCACGTACATTTACATATAAAGAAGCTTATCATTATTTGACTGATATCTTCACTAGTTTTGATAAAAAAATGGGTTCATTTATAGGATATGCCTTTGAAAATCGTTGGATAGATGCATTAACTAAGGAAGGTAAGATAGGAGGAGCTTTATGTGCTGATTTGCCTTCACTTAAAGAAAATCGAGTATTTTTGAATTTTTGCGGCTCCTATTCTGATATTCGTACAATTGCACACGAACTTGGACATGCTTTCCACTCTAGATGTCTAGACGAAGTTCCGCTTGTCATGCGTGATGCACCAACACCTATATGTGAAACAGCGTCCCTTTTTAATGAGACTGTTGTACAAGAGCATGCACTCCTTAATGCATCGCCTCAAGAGAAGGTTTTCCTTCTTGAAGCTGGGTTAAGCGAAGCTACTCAGACAGTAGTTGATATCTACAGCAGATTTCTATTCGAAAAAGAAGTTTTTGGGCGTAGAAAAAGTCATAGTCTGTCAGCAGATGAATTATGTGAAATAATGCTTAATGCTCAGAAAAAAGCTTACGGAGATGCACTTGACCAAAACTATCTTCACCCTTATATGTGGATGTGTAAAGTCCATTACTATATACCTGATTTTCATTATTATAACTTCCCATACATATTTGGTATGCTCTTTGCCAAAGGGCTTTATGCCAGATACAAGCTCAGCCCTAAAAACTTTATGAAAGAATATACTGATTTACTTGGGGCTACTTGTTCGAATGATATGGTGGGAATTGCAACAAAAGCAGAAATTGATATTCATAGTAAAACTTTCTGGGACAGTTCACTTGCTATGATTGTAGAAGATATTTCACGTTTTAATGAGACTTGTAGCGGTATTCAGTTATAAATCAAAAATGAAACAACTAATTTACTTAAGTTCTACAAAAACGAAAAAATTGTAATTGATATTTCTTATATCTTGTTGAAGCTTCCTCTTAGCTTAGTCCATATCCGATTATAAGGCAATTATGATGAAAAAGCCAAAATTATAAATTGAAAATTGACATTTAAAAATAGATGTACTATCATATACTTAGTTGATACTACATCTATTTTTATAGTTAAAAGGAGTAAATAAAATGAGCCGTACAAAACGCCAAATCACTAAAATCGCACGAGAAGTAAGTAAATTCACCGTACGTATGCTTAAAACAGAAGGAATAGGGTCTACCGAGTATGACTTTATTCATGTAGTAAGAAAAAATCCAGGCATCACACAGGCGTCCATTCGGGAAATTCTCGGCCTTGATAAGGGTGCTGCCGCCCGCTGTGCTGCCAACTTGGAAGCAAAGGGTTATCTAATCAGAAAACCAAATCCAACAGATGGAAGAAGTCAGCTGCTTTATGCCACCGAAAAAGCCGACCTGCTAAAAAACTCCAGAGCCTCTGTTGAAGCACTGTATTACGAATGGTTAGAAGAAGCACTTACTCCACAGGAAAATGCTGAGTTCTGCCGTATTCTCGATATTCTTTATACTCGCTCTAAAACCGAGAGCAAAGCAGGATTTCCCAACCTCACCAAACGCTTTTTAGAGAGAGGTCAGCAAAAATGAGCCAACATCGACAGATCAAAAATGTAACAGGCTCCAACCGCATCTTGTCCTATTTCAAATTGGAATTATGGTCTCTAACACTGGTCACTGTTTCAGGCATACTCTATAACGTCGGCATGCTTGCTGGTCCCTATTTTGAAGGGCAGCTGGCACAGCATTTGTTTGACATTATTAAGGGATATAAAGGCTTCTACTCTATGGTTAGTCTTGTAATTACTTACCTTGTAGTTATACTCAATGTGCAGCTTATGCGTAGCATAAAGCGGTTTTATGTGAGGCGCTTTGCCAATAATACCAGCCGTAATATGCGTCATATGCTGTATAACAGCTTGGTGAACATGAGTAAGGATGAATTGGAACAGGAGAATCTTGGCACCGTGATGACCAAAGCCATAGCTGATGTAGATGCCTGTGTGGAGGGAATGCGTAAATTTACCACAGAAGTTTTCGATACTGGCGTAGTGCTAGTAGCTTATATCTCCTTGCTTTTCTTTTATGACTGGAGACTGGCTTTAATTTCATGTATCTTCACGCCCATTGCATATTTCATTGCTGGACGACTTAAAACCCTTATCACACGTTACAGCTTAGAATACAAAAAAAGTGCAGGAAGACTAAGCAATGCAACTATGGATAGAATTTCAAATGCGGTTACCTACCGTATTTACGGCAGCGAGTCAAACCGTGACATGAATTACGAATCCTATCTAAGGGACTATGAAAAGCGTGCTGTTTCGGCAAATTTATGGGAAAACACCATGCAGCCACTTTATAACATTGTATCTATGAGTGGTGCTGTCATGATTATTTATTTTGGAGCAAAAAATGTGTTGGGGACAGGATGGACCAGCTGGAACATAGCAGCCTTTACCACCTTTCTTTCTGCCTTTACAAAAATGGCGCTCAAATCCTCAAAGGCAGCAAAGCTGTTTAACTCTGTACAAAAGGCACAAGTATCATGGACGAGGATTAAGCCGCTAATGAAGGAATATGTGGAGCCAAATACTCACTCCTCAATTGATTTTTTACAGCCTACAAAACTTACTATATCTAATTTGTCACTTCGCTGGCCGAGTAGTTCCTGGATACTAAAAGATATTTCTTTTTCTGCCTATCCGGGGCAGATTATCGGTGTAACAGGTCCCATTGCATGTGGTAAATCCTCACTGGGCAAGACATTTATCGGTGAGGTTCTCTATGAAGGGAGCATACGAGTGTGGGAAAGAGAATTATCTGAGCTAAGTAACTACGAACGTAGCAAATTAGTTTCCTACATGGGACATGAGCCAGAACTCATAAGTGACAGTATCGAGGAAAATATTAGATTAGGAGAACAAAGAGACATTACACCGTACCTTAAAGCAGTATGCTTTGATGAAGAAGTAGCACAAATGCCCCAAGGAGCTGCCACTTCAGTGGGCAGTAGCGGCATAAGGCTTTCAGGCGGTCAGCAGACACGAACTGCTCTAGCCCGAACCCTTTATAACGCACAGCAGATTTTGATTTTAGATGACCCTTTTTCCGCAATTGATAGAATTACGGAAGAAGAGCTCTTCATAAACCTCCGTATGCTGGCAAGAGACAAGATTATTATTCTTATTTCTCATCGTCTGCATTTGTTTCCAACCCTTGACAAAGTGCTGTTTTTAGACAACGGTACAGGAGTATTTTCTACCCATGAGAAATTAATGCAAGAAAATGACGCCTATACAAAGCTGTATAATGCACAAATATCAGGAGGTGAGCAAAATGAATAAAACGAACAGTCTTAACTCTGTGGTGTACAAGATTATTGTAGGCTTTAAGGGCATGACTTTTTTAACAGTAATCATCATAGCAGGTACTATTGCAGCAGCTCTTTTCCCCCCACTAATTTTAGAACGTATCATCAACTGCCTTACTGCACAGCAGCAAGTCCCTTTATATTTTGCATTGGCCTACTTTGGACTGCTTGCGCTTTCAGGGTTGCTGGAGTCTGGACAAAATATAATAATCACTAAGTTTGGACAAAAGGTCATTCACGGTATTCGAAGTGAAATGTGTGCAAAGCTTCAACGTCTCCCGATTGCCTATTTCACAAGGAATGAGCCTGGTAAAATAACTTCGCAGTTTGTCAACGACGTTGATGCCGTGGATTCTATGTTCACCAACGGAATAATAAGTATGTTTGCCGATGTCTTTAAGGTACTCAGTATTTTGGTGATCATCTTTTACAAAAGCAAAGGTCTTGGTTTTATGATGATATTGATTACACCTCTCATGTTTGCCATGACTCGCATGTTCCAAAAGCGGATGTTAAAGTCACAGCTTGCCAATCGCATCGCCATCAGCAAGGTAAACAACCATGTACCAGAGACTATTGGCAACATCCGCATGATTCACACCCTGTTTCGTCAAAAATACATGGAACAGAAATATGATGATTACATTGAAGAAAGCTATCGTGCCACAGATAAGTCCAATCTATACGATTCCATTTATTCTCCAATTGTCATCTTCATCAGCGCATGCATCATTGCGATAATGATGATATTCGCTGCCTTAGGCGGTTGGGTACAGCAATTCTTCGGTATAACAGTAGGTACAGCAGTGGCCATCATTGCTTATGTAAGCAAAGTATTTGAACCTCTGGAGAACATCGGTATGGAAATTCAAAACATCCAATCTGCTGTTGCTGGGGTAAAGAGAATCAATGAGTTCTTGCAGGAACCAGAGCGGAAAAAAACAGATTCATCCATTACTAGTATAGAGCATGCTTCATGCACTAGCCCATATATTCTCTTTGACCGTGTGAGCTTTCGCTATGATAACAAAAATACTGTATTCAGCAACCTATGTTTTTCGTTGAAAAGCGGCGAATCAGTTACCTTCATAGGCAGAACAGGTGCAGGCAAAAGTACTATCTTCCGTTTGCTTCTTGGACTATACAGTCCTGATGAAGGAAGGGTGCTTATAGGTGGTTTGGATGCCGACACAATTTCTGATGCACAAAAACGGAAGCTGTTCGGGTATGTGGAGCAGTCCTTTCATCTGGTAGCTGGTACTGTTGCAGACCAAATTTCTTTGTTCGACCCTGAAATCAGCCTTGAACAGGTAAAGGCTGCGGCAAGCTTGGTTGGATTGCACGAGAGCATTCTGGCTCTTGCAAACGGATATGATACACCTGCGGAAAATGCTGCCTTTTCACAAGGTCAATTTCAATTGCTCTCTATTGCAAGAGCGGTAGCTGCTTCTCCTAACATCCTACTGCTAGATGAAATCACTGCAAATCTTGACAGCGATACCGAGCATCGAGTTTTAGAAGCGCTAAAACGTGCATCCAAAGGCAGAACAGTGCTTTCTATTTCTCATCGCTTACACGAGTATACTAATAATTGTCAAATTGTACAAATAGGAAATCAAGGCAGATAAGCTATTTCAAAGCATAACCAAGTGGACGCTTTGTTTGCAAGATACTTCTCGCAATATGCCAAACAAAACGTCCGCAACCACTGGAAAAGTCCTTTTATGCCATTCTAAGCATCAGCAAAGAACCTATTGTCCACTAATCCCATTATAAATCCAAGGATTAAATGCGGTTACAATTAGCAATGCTACTACTCCAATAAGTCCGCCACAAAAAAGCGTCATCCCAAAAATCATTTTCTTCAATCCTTTTCCTTCTCATATATCATATTGAATCATTCAACATTTCCCGTTTCAGATATCTATGAACTACATAGTATAACTATTAGATTTTCCATTTCAAGCATAGGATTATCCATATTTACTGATTCACTTTAAAATATATCTAATACTGACATACGTAATTTTTTGATATGATTTAACTAAAAAATCTAATTAATATTACTAGAAATTTAATGTTTTATGCTTACCTGTAATAATATATATTACCCATTCAGCTAGATTTGTAGCATGATCACTGATTCTTTCTATTTACTGAATTTTTATTTTGATTATCATCTTGAGGATTATTAGGTATTTCGTTAGTATCAAAACCTATACATCCAACAAATACTAATGCTGTTAACATAATAACTAATATTATACTAAATAATTTCATTTTCTTTACTATAAACACGCTTCCACTATTTTTAATATCTATCTTAAATAATTTACAGCTGGTTTGTTAAATTCATATGATTTGTATGTAAAATCTAAGTAAAACTTTTCATTTTTACATTAACCAATCAAGTTAAGATATAGAAAATGCCCATAGAATTATAAGGATTAAAAAAAATTCTTCCTAGTCAATGGAATGACACAGAAGAACTGCCTCTTGAATTAAGCTTCTATTTAACTTTTTTAAGTATATAGAAATATAAAAATAAAATTGGAAAAAGAATTAGACCTGAGGACACTATTGATATCGAAGTATTAGTTTTCAATGCAATAAATCCTATTAATGGGCCACTTAATATTTGACCTAATGAATCAATTTGACCATAAGTAGATAATATAGTTGCTCTAACCTTAGACTCTATGTTTTCATTTAGCCAAGCTCTATATATAGGTCTATTTGTTGTCCTGAGAATATAGTATGATATGTAAGAAGAGAATGCCAACGCAGAATTCTTAGCCAAGCCAAATGCTATTATACTCATAACCATTATGAAGTTAATTATAATTAATAACCAAACCTTTTGCAATTTACCTGTCTTATTTAGTTTTCTCTTAATATACTCTACAGCTATAATACTTGTTATCATTGATATACCATTAATAAATCCAACCCATATAATAGGCTTCACATTTATTGAAGATAATAATACATTTTCTAAAATATGAGCAATCCATAGCCTATCTAGACCTTCACTATATAGTCCATATATAAAGAAAATGCCTACCATTACAATTAAAAAATGCTTACCTTTAATAGATTTGAGACCTAATTTAAAGGTTCTCATCATTTGTGTAAAAGAGTCCCTATCTTCAGAAGGTGTTGGGTGAAAGGCTGTCTCAGGCATAAATATAAACAAAAATAATCCCAGTACTATAAATAATACTCCACCTAAAATCATAGGTAAATTAATCATCTTAGTTCCAATAATTGTACTAACAATAATTGCGAGTAATGCACCAGCTTGGCTAATTTGTGCACCTTTCAAGAAAAGTTGTTCTAAGTTTTTCCCGCCTAGTTCATCTGCAATCCATGCCTCATCAGCGCCACTAGTAAAGGTTACACCTAGTCCCCAAAGCACTTGACACAACATGATAACAATAAAACTAGTCACTAGGCCTTCAATTAAAAAACCTAGTCCTATTAATATTAATCCGATAATTACAGATAGCTTTCTACTTTTTGTATCTGCTAATATACCTGTAGGCACCTCAAAGATAAAGCAGGATAATTCTAAAGCTGTTCCTACAAGCACCAATTGCATTGCATTAAATCCAGCAACCTCTATTCGATAAAGCTCATTAACTGTAAAGACTAATTCAAATAAAAAAGCACTTATACCTATATAAATAAGATAAACTCTGTATGCGGATAATTTTTTAGTCACGACTTTCCTCCCAATTTTACATCTTACTTTTCTAAAGTTTGTCTGATTTTCCTATAAACAATATAGAATAAAAATTACCTCTAGTCAATTTTAACACGTACTAGAGGCATTAGCGATACGTAATATCATCTTGTATGCTATTATTTTGTCTCAACAAACTGAATTGTTAGCCCATTTGGATCTAATACAAAGAAAAATTTTGTGTGTGGATTAGGTTGAAATGGACCGCTATGAATATCTATACCTTTTTCTTTTACAAATCCCATCATTTCATCAATAGATTCTACTGCAAATCCTAATGAGATGTCTAGACCAATATTAACTTGTTCATTATTTTCATTATGTATTAACTCAATTTGAGTCTCGCCTTCTCCTAAGAAAATAATTTCAGTCCCAGGTCCAGCTTGAAATCTCATATTTTCTTTAAGCCCTACTATTTCCTTGTAAAATTTTAAGGACTCTTCCATATTATTAACAGATATTGTATACCAACAAAATTTCATTTGATAGCCTCCTGACATGTGTATTTTTTTACTCTATAAGTATTTTTTTAACCATTCAATAGCTTCTTCAAGCATTCCAGTACTGATATAATGATCCATTCTAGGAACCTCCACAAGCACTAGCTTCTCTGGACTTTCACTATATAACGGTGATATCTCCTTAAAGAACTCTCTTTGACCATCTATAGGTATACTCGAATCACTATCTCCATGTAGCATAAGTATAGGTCTGATTTTCAACTTTCCTGTATTATACATTGGGTCATAGGTGGAAAGCTTTCTTATTCTCTCCTCACTAATAGGAGGCAAATTATCGGTTTCTCTAAATATTTCTTCTGCCTTAACCCAAGCACAGGAGCCATTTGTATTTACCATGCACTTTATATTAGAATTTTTAACAAATACTCCAGAAGCACTAAATCCTCCCATGGAGTTCCCCATGACTGCTATCCTGCTTGAGTCAGCTTCATATTTATCTATTATGTTTTCAATTAAAGATTGGGATTCCTCTGTGTTTTGAATAATTACATCCCAAAAATATTTTTCAAACGCATCTGGTTTGTCATAGTCAATAGGATTCCTCTCTCCATGATAAATTGCATCAGGGATTATGACTTGATATCCATAAACAGCCAGTACAGTACCCTTAAATCTTTGATATTCTTTACTTGAATGCCAGCCATGGTAGTAAATCACAGTAGGCAATAATCCACTACTGTCCTTTGGTCTATACCTCAAGCAAGGAATATTTCCTATTACTATTCTTTCCGATGATACTAACTGACTTTCAGGTTCAAATGGTTTCCAGAACATAATTACCTCCATATATCTTTTTCGCTTATTATATATATTTTACCACTTTTAAGCGAGCTTTGTTGTTTTTATTATTGCCTTTTATACTTTTTATAATGATAAAGAAATCCGAAAAGAGGCATTACTGTAAATACAAAAGGAATCCATCCTATAATGAACAGAATAGGACTCAGTATATTTGTAAGCTTCATTGAGAAATACATACATATAGCAAGAAATATAGTAGTGAGAATTCCATACTTAGAAAATTGCTGAAGTTGTCCCTTATAGAAATCAGTTATAGTTTCAGTATCAGTATATATAGGCTCCGTTCCCGGTAATGCTCTAAATATTTGAAGTTCAGGAATTATAATAACTGGCTCCCAGCCAGCACCTGTGAAGTATGCTTTATAGTCTTCGTCTGGATTTCTAACCGCTGTATGGCTAAATATATAATCCTTTGGCTCACCCTTTTCAAACTTATAAAATAGAAGCCTATCAATTCCGCATAAATGATAACCTTCATTGGCCATTTTTCTTAGAAGCTTCATATCTTTTTCAGGTGTAAATGCCAACCCACTTCCCATTTTTCGCTTATATTTCATTTCCATACCTCCCTCATAATTTTTTCAGCCATCTCAACTATTTTTTTACGCCTTTTAATGTTTTCTTCTAATAATCTACGTCCCTCTTTCGTTGCTATGTAGACCTTTTTATTGTCATCTCCATCTATTTCTTCTATAAGATTATATTCCTGTAGCTTTTTAAGTGTTGTATACATGGTTGCAGGACCTATGATAAACTGACCATCTGTCTCTTCCTTGATGAATTGCATAATCCTATATCCATGTCTAGGCCTTACAAGAGATAATAAAATATAAAATATATTGTCTGTAAGCTCACCTGATTCAAAAGAATTCTTTGGCTTCAAAATTCCACCTCCCTATTATATCGGTTTATGATANNTATCATAAACCGATATAATAGTCAATAAAGAAAGAGTAACTAAATAGTCACTCTTTAAATATCCTCTACAAAAAACCAGGAAGAACCTTTTGCAGTATCACAAAGAATTTTCTAGCAAACGAAATGTTCCTTTGACTATTCGAATTGGTTTCCAATAAAACATTTCTTTAATCTATTAATTAATATCATCATAAACATTCTTAAAATAATAGCAATAAAAGCTACAATAGATAGAAGAACATAAAAATTGAATAATAGTGCAAAACTCATTAGAGCTATATTTATAATAGACAAAATTGTATAAACTCTTAGTTTCTTTATATTTTCATTAGTCTTATCAAATGGGGCGTGTACATTCTCGACCTCTAATCCAAAGCTTCTTGCCATTTCTGGCAGATGATTTTTATCCCCATCATATTCAGCAAATTCATCTCCCCACCATAAAAGTACATTATTAAAGCCAACTTCCTTTATAAGTCTAAATCTTTCTTTATTTTCAATAGGATATCCGAACCAATAATAAATACCTGTCTTATTCAAATCCACTCCCCCTAGAATTCTATTTTCATCTCTATATTGGAGCCTTCTTTCTCATTAGAGAACCAGATGGAGTTTTTCTTACGAGACGCTTCTCGTAATATGCCAAACAAAACGTC
This sequence comes from Firmicutes bacterium UBA3546, assembly GCA_002376545.1. Taxonomy (GTDB): domain Bacteria; phylum Bacillota; class Clostridia; order Tissierellales; family Proteiniboraceae; genus Proteiniborus. Next base: position 215,140 of record DFOH01000056.1, read on the forward strand.
CGTGACCACTGAAAAAGTCCTTTTATGCCATTCTAAGTATCAGCAAAGAACCACTCATGTATTAAAATCATTTAGCAGTTTACATTTTTAATATTAAACTATATATAGTAGGATAATACAAGATCAAAATTGAGAAAATAGCAGAAATCCAAAATATTATCTTAGTTGTTTTGCTTGAGTTTCTTTTTTCAATTAAACTATAGGACCTATAAAGTAAAATAGCAGTTATTATAACAAAGATAGGCTTATATTTTGTAAGATAAGATAAATAAGCAGCACCTATACTCCCTAGACCTAGAGAGGCTAATATTAAGCCACCACTTCAACAAAAAGCTGCGCCAAAGGCTGTGAAAATTGACAATACACTAAGAAGCTTTTCTTTCATTGTTAACCTCCTGAAATACGAGTTTAAGTTTATAATACCAGATAAAAGATACTAATTCATATAGTATAAATATTATACAACAATTAGAGCTTTATAATTATTTTCGTATATATGCCTCATAAGCACAAATCCCTATACCAATTAGTCCCATAGCACAAAATAATATAAATGAAAACATAGTTCCTGTTCCCAGCAAAGAACCTAATAGTCCACTAATCCCATTATAACTCCAAGGATTAAATGCGGTTACAATTAGCAATGCTACTACTCCAATAAGTCCTCCAAGAAAAAGCATCATCCCAAAAATCATTTTCTTCAATCTTATTCCCTCTCTTAATAAATAATCTTTACTGCACATTATTCGATTTATATGATTCTAATCAATATGTTCTCATATCAAGTATTCTTTTTCAATAATTTTAATTAATTTGTGATTCATTTCTAGAAAAGAATTTCTTTAATCTATTAATTAATACCATAACAAATATCCTTAAAATAATTACAGTAAAAGCTACAATAGATAAAAGATTTAGCTCCATGAAATCACCCTCCAATTCCCAAGGAGATATTTTGTTTACCACATTTTACTTATTATTATCTATTATTCCTCTTTCAGTTCTTGTCATATTTGTCATCATCTTCCATTGTAATTTAGTTCGAGAAATATGACAAGAAAGACATTATTTTATCCTCTATTTAGATTTCTCTAATTATAGACATAAAAAACTCCCACCCCATAAGTACCTTACTTATAAGGAAAGAGTTCTAATAATACTAAATAATCAGTTTAAAATAATTAATCAAATTTTAGATATGGCTCAATTAATAATTGAAGACATTAATTCATCTATTGCCTCTTGACCAAGAATTGAATAAAAATAAGCTTGGTTTTTCAGTATATTTGAGTCATTAGGCTTATATTGCCGTGCTACTTCATTGTACAAATAGGCAAGCCTATGATTTCCAATTCTATCGTAGCATACACAAAGCTGCAAGTGAGGCATCCATGTTGAAAAGGCTGGATTATAAAAACTCATGAGAGTATCGTCTTGTTTTATCTGAGTTGCTAATCGATACCAGAAAATAGCTGACATAATATCCTGCTTTTCTAAAAAATAATTACCTAACCAGTAGCAGAATTCTGATCTAGGGCTTGCATAGCGAAAAGAACGCAATATAGCTTGCATTTCCCTATCCGAATCATTCATGTACTTATAGCAATATGCTAGCTTTCTGCAACAAGCAATATTGTCTTCTACCCACCCTCTGCCATCAGTGAGAAACTTTTCATAAAAAACAGCTGCACGCTCATAGAATTGATGATCCAACAATTCATTCCCAAAATAATACAAGTCTCTAGGAGAAAATTCCTCTCCCTTTTCAAGTCGTTTCTCATATATTTTTAGATTCCTATCTCCACTTTCATGGATGCTTTTGTGAGTTACAGCCACATCACTATGTTGAATATTACCCCATACCTGAAGATATTCATGAACAGCTCCAATCCATTTAAAGCTGTTAGTTCTTTTTACTAAACGATTTCTCCTCAAGCTAAAAGATAAATTCCCATCTTCGTCAAATGCCAAATTATATTTCATAGTTACAGAATCAGCTGTATTATCCAGCTCTTCTTTTAGCTTAGAGAATTTTACCCTGTCTTCTTCCTCCAAAACATCATCTGCATCCAGCCAAAATATATAATCCATTTCTGCTTTACTAAAGGAAAAATTCCGTGCACTGGAAAAATCATCAATCCACTGAAAATCAAAAATTTTATCAGTGTACTTCTTAGCTATTTTTTTAGTATTATCTTTAGAGCCTGTATCAACTATAATAATCTCATCTACTAAATCTGATACTGAATTTAAACATCTTTCAAGCACTTTTTCTTCATCTTTTACTATCATGCAAAGGCTGACAGTAGTCATAGACTTCACCCCATTTATGTTTTCTACTGTTATAGTTATTCCTTTGAAAGAAAAAATGAGCCTTTCCATAATGAAAAGGCTAATGAATTGATAAACTAGCACACGCACTTTTATCGGAAGTTAAGCATAGAATGTGCATTAGAAGAAAAACTTCTAATTTGGCACTAATCGACATTCCTATCATAAACCCACAACAAGGAATGTCCTCATTTTTTAATTAGGGAGGTTAGATTATTGAAAAAAGGTCCATCCATATCGCTAGCTATGATTGTAAAGAATGAAGAAAAGTGGTTGAAAAAATGTCTTAATAGTGTAGTAAATGTTGTTGATGAAATCATCATTGTAGATACAGGCTCTACAGATAAAACAAAAGAAATCGCTATGAATTTTCCAGTTAAGCTATATGATTATACCTGGAATGACAGTTTTGCAGATGCTCGTAATTATAGTCTCAGCAAAGCAAGCGGAGATTGGATACTGTACCTTGATGCTGATGAAGAGTTGTATGTTGAAAACAACAATCTCTTCTTTGATGTATTACAACAAGAAAAGGGTCATGTATTTTTAGTTCCTACAATTAATTACTACGGTGAATTTCCTGCTAACGCGAATAAGTCGTACCTCTATGCCAGTCATAGAATATTTAAAAACCATAACGGATTTAAATTTATAGGTAATATACATGAACATTTAAATATTCAAGACAATCCTAATAAAATAATTTCCTCAAAAATGAATTTTGTTAAAATCCATCATTATGGATATATGGATTCAGTTGTAGAGAACAAAAATAAGTTTACACGCAATCTCAGGTTACTTGAAAAAGAAAAAGAAAATCTTGATTATAGTCCTTGGATTGACTACCATATAGCAAGTGAGTATTATCGCGGAAAATACTATGAAAAATCATTTCAATCAGTAAATCTTTCTATTAGAAGATTTATTGAAAAAAAACAGCTCCCTCCTCCATTACTATATAAATTAAAATATGACATATTGATCAATACTGGGAGCTTTTATGGTGCATGGCCTGCTATAGAAAAAGCAATCACCTTGTACCCAAAGTATGTTGATTTGCATTTTTATAAAGGAATAATATTTATGGCTCAAAAAAAATATGAAGAAGCCATTTCTGTATTTCATCACTGCATTGAATTAGGAAAAGAATACAATCCAATTTTCCTTACAAATGCAGGCAATAGTGGCTACCAATCATGGTATTTTATAGGAAAATGTTACGAAGCTCTCAATAATCTCGTAGAAGCTCGGAAGGCTTACAGGCATTCTCTAGTCTTATACCCTGATTATGAGGAGGCCAAATTCCGAATAACTGAAATTGATAGGCATATATAAGAATTTTTCACAATTTGTAACATTTCTAGAGCTTACAAGTATAATATAGCAAAAAGATAATATTATCATATATAAATTTAAGGAGGTTTCAGCCTTATGTCACAACCTACTATTCCAACCATTAGTCCCCCTATTTCAAGGGAGGATGCCATAAATTTGTTGCTTACATCTATAGCAATGGAGGAACTTGGTTTAAGTCATATAATTAACGCAGAAGGCGAAAAGCTACAATTTGTAATGGGTACTATTCCTGGAATCACTAGTCCACCTGCAACTATCAGCGATGTACTTGAGGCAAATGACAGCGTCCGTTCAGTGCTTGACAGTGCAATACAGAATCAACTCTTGCTCAACAATAAGATGCAAAACATTCTAAACTCTTCAATTATGCAAGGTCCTACTGGAGCAACAGGCGCTACTGGCCCTACTGGTCCAGCAGGTGGTCCTACAGGTGCTACTGGTGCCACTGGTGCTACTGGTCCTACCGGTCCTACTGGTGCCACTGGTGCTATTGGTCCTGCTGGGGCTACTGGAGCAAATGGTCCTACTGGCTCTACAGGTGCTATTGGTGCTACTGGTCCTACTGGCCCAATTGGAGCTACCGGTCCTACAGGTGCTACTGGTGCTACTGGCGCTACTGGTGCCACTGGTGCTACTGGTCCTACTGGTACAGTTGGTCCAACAGGAGCAACAGGACCTACTGGAGCTACTGGCCCCGCTGGAGATATTGGTCCCGCTGGTCCTACTGGTGATGCAGGTCCTGCTGGAGCTACTGGCGCCACTGGTGCTACTGGTCCAAATGTAACTGCTACTACTGCTTTTGCTGCAAATACAAGTGGGTCAACTATTGCAGTTGTTGTTGGCGGAACTCCTGTTCCTCTTCCTGACAGCCAAATACTACCGCCTGATATAACTGTAGATCCTTCTGACACAGTGTTCACCGTAAACACAGCAGGACGTTACAGGATTTCATATCATGTTAATACTACTATTGCACTGGCCCTAAGCACTAGACTGCTCATAAGCGGCTCACCAAATACTGCTTCAACAGTAGCACCGCTTTTGAATTTATCATCTTTCTCTAACGAGATATTAATAGATCTTGCAGCTGGGCAAACCGTCACACTTGAATTATTTGGTTTGGCAGGAGCTGCTACTTTACTAGGCGGTGCAGCAGGTGCTTCTCTAATGATTGTAAGGTTAAGTTAGAGATGCCTGATAATTGTATTAAAAGGAGGTTATAAAACATGTCACAGCCTAGTTTCCCCAGCCTTAGTCCCCCTATAACAAGGGAGGAGGCACTTAATCTAATTTTATCATCAATTGCAATGGAAGAGCTCGGATTGAGTCATATAATTAATGCCGAAGGAGAAAAAATTCAATTTATTTTAGGCACCATTCCAGGAATGACTGGAGAGCCTGTAACAATAAGTGATATACTAGATGCAAATGAAAGCGTTCAAGAAATGCTCAGCACTATTTCCAGCAATCAAATGTTCTTGGGAATGAAAGCAGGAAATGCTTTGAATGCACCTGTTATTCCTGGAGTTACTGGAGCTACTGGCCCTACTGGTCCTACTGGTCCTGCTGAAGGAGCTGCTGGCCCTACTGGTGCCACTGGCGCTATTGGCCCTACTGGCGCTACTGGTGCTACTGGTGCTACTGGTCCCATAGGAGCTATTGGTGCTATTGGTGCTACGGGTCCTACTGGTGACACTGGTCCTATTGGTCCTACTGGCCCTACTGGTGCTACAGGTCCTACAGGTTCCACTGGTCCTACCGGCCCTACAGGTTCTATTGGAGCCACTGGTGCAGTTGGCCCTACGGGTCCTACTGGTGCTACGGGTCCTACTGGTCCTACTGGTCCTATTGGTGCTACTGGACCCGCTGGTGCTATTGGTCCTACCGGTGCCACTGGTCCAACTGGTCCCACTGGAGCACCTGGTCCAAACCCAACAATAACAGCTGGCTTCGCAGCAAATACTTCTGGTTCAAGTTATTTAGTTTTACTTGGAGGAGTTTTAGTTGACCTTCCAAATTCACAGTTACTTTCTCCAGATATTGCTGTTAACGGAGCTAATACTACTTTTACCATTAATACAGCTGGTAGATATCGTATTTCTTATCATATAAATACAACGGCTGCTGTAGGTGTAGGGTCTAGACTCATTATAAATGGATCACCAAATACAGCTTCCACTATATCTTCAGGATTATCCTTATCAAGTGTATCTAATGAAGTTGTAGTTGATTTAGCAGCAGGTTCAACTGTATCCCTACAATTGTATGGTCTTATTGCAACAGCAATTTTGCTGGGCTCATCAGCAGGGGCTTCTCTGATGATAATCCGTCTCAGCTAGATTCGTCACTAAGTATAGCATAATTAAGGATAAAGGCTGCTTAATTTGTCAATGCAGCCTTGTTCTGCCTATAATCAACAAAAAATGTTAAATATAGAACTTTCCTGTTCGCCATAAAAAACAAATTAAGCATAGATTATTCAAAGTATAAATTATTAAAGATATATTTTTTTAGGAGGATAAATCATGTCGTTGCCTAATATTCCAAATATAACTCCAATTATTGATATTAGCAGAGAAGATGCCCTCAACATGCTGATTGCCTCCATAGCAATGGAGGAGATGGGTCTTGCTCATATAATTAATGCAGAGGGGGAAAAAATACAGTATGTACTATCATCTGAAATAAATAGATCTGCATCAATTCATGATATTAAAAACATTAATCAAGGAGTAGACAGAATCATTAGAGATGTAACTAAACTGCAAATGCTGCTTCAAGAAAAACTTGAAAGCGTTATGATTTTAAGTGAGAAAAAACCAGAGTGCTCATGCAAGCCAAAGCCTTCACCTCAGCCACCACCTCCTGTATGTTATCCAGCCTGCACACTTATAGGCTGTGGAAGCGGATGTGTCAATAATAAGTCAGATGAATTTTGTGGCTTCACGGCTTCTGTTGAGTCTAGTATTTGTACAAATTTAGAGGACAGCATATCATTTTCGCTTGAATATAGATTATCTAGAAAACAGGAAGGAATATGCCGACCTAAATTAGCCATCATGATGGCAATCCCTGAAAGTATTGAAATTAGTTGTACTAATAAGGTTAGACCATGCAATATTAGCAATGATTTTGATATGTTAATCATGAAGGGACAAGGAGTAATGTCCATAAGAGAAGCAGATAATACGATTTCTCAATGCACTGTTTCATTTAAGCTTACAGTATGGGATACTGAATGTAAGCAAAAGTTTCAAATGGTAATCAGTTCTAAGAATCCAGAGTTCAATCACGATAGTGGGATAGTATTAGTTTCTTCAGGTAACCTAGAAATAAAAAGTATCCCAAGAAAAAGGCACCCTTTATTCTAAGTAAGCTTTAACCTCTCTATAATGTTCTCCTTTAGACTAAATATTTCCCGGGGAAAAAATCAATGGCTAGAAGCTCTTATTAGACTTAGAATTTGATAAAACGGGCCTGTTATATTTGCTGAATTAACAAATATAACAGGCTTGCTTTATAGTGAATGTCTTTTATCATTACTAACATTATTATAATACCTATCTGTTCAACTATCTTACATAAACTATTATTAATCTTATTCTAGTTTACTTCCCATTCTATAATATTCTCCCTGTTCAGTACAAATTAATGGGTCTATTTTCGTCACTACGGGATAATTGTCTTCAATATATTCTTCATCTGAAAAAGCTTCTACAACTTTTCCTATGTAAATATACATATCGTTTGTTTCAATTGTTTGATATACTTCACAAGACATGTTCACAGGGCTTTTACATATCATAGGTACATCACTTTGTCCGTAAAAAACCTCGAATTCATTTGACTTATCCTTATCTACACCTGAAATACTGCCACAGTGTTTTACTTTTTCTAATAAATCCGTTGTAGCTATATTAACACTAAATTTATTTATTTTGTTGATTATTTTCGCTGTCTCATGATTCTTTAATACAGATATATGAAGTAGTGGCGGTTCGAAGCTCATTTTGCCATACATGCCGTGAGGCGCAAAGTTTAACTTTTCCTCATCCTTCACAGCCACTATGACCACTGGCATAGCTCCTGCAAAAGGCCATAATTCAATTGACTTTTTCATAATGTCTCGCTCCCTTATATTTAGTGAACTACCCATCACTTTAGAAGTAGAAGAATACTAGGCTAAGGCGGCTAATTTTATTAACTTATTTCAACAAATTGAACTTTTAAGCCATTTGGGTCTAATACATAAAAAAATCTTGTATGTGGATTAGGCTGAAATGGACCGCTGTGAATATCTATACCATTTTGTTTAACAAATCTCATCATTTCATCAACTGAGTCCACTTCAAATCCTAACGAGATATCTAGGCCAATATTAATTTGTTTTATGCTATTATTATGTATTAATTCAATTTGTGTTTCACCTTCTCCTAAAAAAGCTATCTCAGCTCCTGGACCTGCTTGAAATCTCTTGTTCTCTTTAAGACCTACTATTTCCCTGTAAAACTTCAGGGATTCCTCTATATCTTTGACAGATATTGTACACCAACACAATTTCATTTTGTTACCTCCTGACATTAAATATTTATTCAAATCACAGTAAAATAATTTATAATATTCTACTGCATTTCAATACGTCCTTAACCTTCACTCTCCAAATCATATGATCAAAGCCCTCTCCCCAAAAATCCTTAATTAGATAATCTGGCTCGCCAAATTTCTTTTTCCATATTTTTTGTGAATTAGTATATCCACTGTCTAAACAAAACTCTTCTACTCCTTTGCTTTTCAAGGTAACATAAATGGCATTCAAAAGTTTGTTTCCTATACCACGTTTCTGATAATCAGGGTGAACAAATACTGTTCCAACCTCAAACAATTCCTTTAATTCGCTATTTGTGAGGTCATTAATCAACTGACTAGCAGGACCATACTCTATTGTACCTATAACCTTTTCACCATCTAAAGCTATTAAAAAATATCTATCTTCTCCATTGCTATCAAGATCGCTTTTTAAGTATCTTTTCTTTGATTTAATTTCATCTTCTATCTCATCAAGCATATAAGCTAAACCTTCTCTAGCAAAGGTATTTGCTACTAACATCTTAAAAAAACAATTCAGCTCTTCAATATCCTCAATTTTAGGCCTTCTTATCTCAATATTTTGCACCCTAAAATCCTCCCAGGTATATAATTTATCCATTAATCATATCTAATATTTCTTCCTTAATGTTCATATATTCTTCTTCAATTTTAATACGTCCATATTTGTTTTCCATTGCTGTATATGTAAACCCTAGCTTAAACTCTTTTAATATTTTACCCGGAGATTTTGACATGACTAAGATTCTTGTTCCTAGAGATAATGCCTCATCTATATCATGGGTAATCATGAAAATAGTACTGTTGTTCTTCATCCAAATATCTCGAATTAATTTCTGCATATTTACTCTTGTAAGAGCATCTAAGGCACCAAAAGGTTCATCCATTAATATAACCTCTGGTTCATTAGCTAAGGCTCTAGCCAATGCTACTCTTTGCTTCATACCTCCTGAAAGCTCAAATGTAGCCTTATCGCTAAAGTCTATCAAATCAACCTGTTCTAAATAATATCTCCCTATACGCTTAATGTCATCTTCTGGAAGGTTCTTCATTCTAGGTCCGAATTCAACGTTTTTTCTTACACTCATCCAAGGATATAAAGTAGGTGATTGAAAAGCAACTCCTCTATGCCAGTCAGGACCAATGATGGGTTTACCATGCATAAGACATATACCAGAAGTAGGCTTTAAATAGCCAGCTATAATCCTTAACAAGGTGCTTTTCCCACATCCAGAGGGACCTAATACACATAAAAAATCACCTTTTTCGATTTGCAGGCTAATATCTTCTATGGCTTTAATTGGTTTTCTCTTCGCTTCATAGATTAAACCCACATTTTGAATATCTATGAGTGCTTTATCTTTTTTATCGTTTCCCATACTTTTTCTCCTCTACTGCAAATTAATTGCTTCTATCCATGCAGATATTTTTATTGATAATACCTTTTCATCTTATATATTTTCTCTATAACTACTTTATTTCCTCTATTTTTTTATCTAATTTTAAGGACAAAAATATCACTTCTAGCTATGTCTTTCTTAAGCTAGAAGTGATATTGGTATAAAGCCTATTCTAAGCTATACTATTTTTATAATGCAAATACATTTGCATTTTAGTTTCCACCTCAGTCCCCATCTCCAGTACCTGAATCTTGAGTAGTATCTCCAGTAGTTCCTGCTCCTTGAGCATCTTCCGCAGTATATCCAGTAATATTTCCTTCAGCATCGAAGAAGATTGTACTATTTAGATAATACGCATTTTTATATCCTAAATCATAAGCAACTTTTTCGATAGCACTTGAGGCTCTCCCACCTTTAGCACAATGTATTAACAAAGTAGTATTTTTATCTACAGGTAGCAATTTTGCAGCTGCTTCTAAATCTTCATTAATTAATTCGTTTGGTACATGGATGGAATCTTTATATTTACCCTTTTCTTGCAGTTCATCTTCTCTTCTGATGTCTACTACAACAACGCCTTCTTCTTTTAATTTTGCTTCAAACTGTTCTGGATTTAAAGCTCTCACTACATAGTCCTTAATATTGCCTTCTGCATCAAATACAATAGGACTAGCTAGATAATATGCATTCTTGTATCCAAGTTTATCTATAACAATATCTATTGCCTTTGACGCTCTTCCCCCTACAGCACAATGGATTAATAATATAGTGTCTTTATTTTCAGGTAATAGTTTTATTGCTTCATCCTGGTTTTCTTGAATTAACTCATTCGGCACATGTATAGAATCCTTATATTTGCCCTTTTCCTCTAACTCCTCAGCTCTCCTTATGTCTACTACTATTGCATTCCCTTCAGCTAGCTTAGCTTCAAATTGTTCAGGTGTTAAAGCTCTATCGATGTACTTAGGACCTTCTTGTGTAGTAGGCTCAGATTGACACCCCATTAAGGAAACTGTTAAAGAAATAACAATTAAAACTACAAGTAAAGCATCTTTATTCATTTTTGTACCTTTTAGCATATGACACCTCTCCTTTTAAGTGTTTTTTAACGAAATACTCTTTAATAGAAACACAAAGTACATATTCTTCTTTGTATATCTACCATGTGAATCAAACATAAAATGCTCTCAAGTCATATTAAATACTTTAGTTATTTGTCTCTAAAATTTGTACAGCTCTTTCAATATAACTAGAATTTATAAATTTATTAAATTCTTCTTGTGAAGGAACTTTACTGATGAATTTTTGTTGTCCTAAGAATTCTGCTGTATCCTTCATAATAGTTGAAAACTTTCCAATTGAAATGCTTGCTCCTAAATATTCACTGCTCAATTGTTCTGTCGGGGAAAGCCATATGGCTCCTTCCATCTGTTTTAAAGCATCCTCAGACTTTATTTGAAGCTCTTTAGCTACAATATTTGCACCTTCTCTGGGCTCTTCACTATATATCATTGCACCCTCTGCTAAACATGCAACTAAAGAAGCAACTAGTTCAGGATATTTTTGTGCAAATTCTTTCCTAACCAGCTTTACATTTGCAGTTATATAGCCTTGTTTTGCCATATCCTCACTTGAAACTATGACTTTACCGCCACTTTCTAATAGTTTTCCAAGTGAAGGCTGCCAAGTATAAGCTGCCTTAATATCTCCTCTTTCCCATGCTGCTACTATATCTGCGGTTTGCATATCTAAAAGCTGTACTTTGTCTTCAATACCTGCATTTTTTAGAGCATTGAGCAGAATATAATGTGATGTAGAAGCAAATGGTGTGGCAATTTTCATTCCCTCAAGTTCTTCTATACGACTGATATTTAAATCTTCCTTAACTGCTAGGGCCTCTATATCTCCAAGCACCTCATGTAGCCAAATCAGCTCTACATCAAGCCCTGTTGATAGAGCTACTATTGCATTTGTATTGCCCATAGTTGCAAAATCAATGCTCTTTGAAGCAAATGCCTTATTTGCATCTACTCCAGAGTCAAAAACTATAAAGTTACATTTAATACCCTTATCTGTAAAATATTTATCGAATATTTTCTGAGAGATTGCGATGTTTTCATCATTAGGTACTCTTAATATCCCAATATTGATTTCTTTGGGTACTGATATGCTAGATTCATGCTCTTGTGTAGAGACACCTATATTAGCGCTACACCCCATTAGTGAAAATATTAAAATTGTTAGCACTAAAATTGCAATATTAGTTTTAATACACTTTTTCATATAGCAAACCTCTCTTCCTCAATACTTAAACATAGCCTTTCCAATAGACTAGCTTTTTCTCTAAAAATTTAAGTCCCATGTCAATCAAAATACCTGTTATCCCCATGATGATAATCCCCACAAACATTACATCGCTTTTTAAGTATCTAGATGCATCTATAACCATCCATCCAATACCTGATGTAGCCGCTACCATTTCAGAAGCAACCAAGGTAGTATAGGCTACCCCTATGGCAGTTCTAATTCCTGTAAAGAGCTCTGGTAAGCACGCAGGTAAAACTATATGAAGAAATATCTTTTTTTGGCTTGCTCCTAATGACTCAGCGCTGAGAATATAGTCCTGATTAATTTTAGTAACAGCTGATACACATGATATGTATACTGGCGCAAATGCTGCTAAAAAAAGTAATGTGATTTTTGATTCGTCATCTATTCCAAGCCATAATATTAGCAAGGTATAATAGGCAAGAGGCGGAAGAGGACGATAAAATTGGATTATAGAGTCTACTATAGACCTTATATTTGCGAAATATCCGCTTAATAATCCAAGAGGTATTGAGGTTATAATTGCAGCTAGTGATGCTAAAAATAACCTTTTAAAGCTAACTCCTAGATGAGCAGCCAATGAAATACCATTGTAGCCTCCCTTTAATATATCCAAAAATGTAGTCCAAACCTCATATGGCGATGGCACCAATACAGATTCGACTATATTAAACCTAGTAATGGAATACCAAGCTAGAATAATAAAAATCCAAGTTCCAATAGTCAGACTTCTTTCTCTTTTCATTGTGATCCTCCCGCTTTACTCCTATAAATAATCCTCACTGTTTATATGAAGACCCTGTAAGCCTTTTTCGTCATACAAGGTCTTCAGCTAATAGCTTTGTTTAATAATAAATTTAATTAAAGTTATATTGAGTTAATATTTTATTTCTTTCTGTTACTTGGTCATTGAAGTATTCGTGGTAGCTAATTCCTAGATATGAGCCTGAAATATTGTATAGATTGTCATAGCCCATGTGCTGTAGCGCCATTATTGCATTGTAGCTTCTTTGACTTGAACGGCAATGCAAATATACTGGTACATCCTTTGGTATTTCTGATGTTCTCTGTCTTATTTCACTTAATGGAATATTTATTGCGTTATTTAGATGCCCTGCCTCGTATTCGTCCTTTTCTCTTACATCTATTATGAATGCGTTGTTCTCTACCAGCTCTCTTACTTTATACACAGGTACTTGCTTGAATACTCCGTTCAGTATATTAAGTGCTACTAGTGCTGCATGGTTTACTGGGTCTTTTGCTGTACTGAATGCTGGTGCATAGCATAGCTCTAGTTCTTTTAAGTCCTCTAATGTTCCACCCATCATTATCATTGCTGCTATTACGTCTATTCTCTTTGATGCATTGCCTTTTCCTATTGCTTGCGCTCCTAATATTTTTCCTGTTGGAACTTCATATATTAGCTTTAGATGAAATGGACTGTTTCCTGGCATTAGCCCTACTATATCTCCTGGTATGATGTAGACAAAATCATATTGTATTCCTGCACTCTTTGCTGCTTTTTCTGTTAAGCCTGTTGATGCTGCATTCATATCAAATATTTTTATACATGATGAGCCTATTACTCCTGTGTTTCTGTGTGGTATTCCATACATATGGTCTGCTGCTGCTCTTGCCTGTCTTTGTGCCGGACCTGCTAGTGCAAGTCTTGTCTTTTTATGTGTTAGTTTGCTATATACTTCTATAGCGTCCCCTACTGCATATATGTCTTTATCGTTTGTTAGGTAGTTATGATCTACTTTTATTGCTCCTGTTTCTCCTATTTCTAGTCCTGCTTCTCTTGCCAGTGTAGTTTCTGGCCTTACTCCTATTGCCATGACTACTGTCTGGGCTAGTAGTCTTTTGCCTGATGCTAATTCTATATGCCCATCCTCTATTTTTGCTATTCCATCTCCTACTATTAGGTCTATGCCTTTATCTATCATTTCTTTGTGTAGTATTTGTACCATGTCATAGTCAAATGGTGCCATGATTTGATCTGCTGCTTCTACTAATGTTACATTATAGCCTTTATTTGCTAGTTGTAGATTTTCTGCTACCTCTACTCCTATAAATCCTCCACCTATTACTGCTATATCTTTTATTTTTCCATTTCCTACGTATCTATTTAATTTATCTATATCTACTACATTTCTTACTGTGAAAACATGGTCTTTATCATGTCCTTCTATTCTTGGTACTATTGGGTTTGCCCCTGGAGATAATACTAGCTTGTCGTAGCCTTCTTCATATTCTTCTCCTGTCTCTAGATTTTTTACTGTAATAGTTTTATTGTCTCTATTAATTTTTAATACTTCACTATTTACTCTAGCTTCTATGTTATATTGGCTTTTGAATTGCTCCGGGCTCATTAAAACTAGATCATCGCTGTTTTCTACCATTCCGCTTAAATGGTTTGGTAAACAGCAGTTTGAAAATGATACATGAGGTCCTTTTTCAAACATTATGATTTCTGCAAATTCATCTAATCTTCTTACTCTTGCCGCTGCCGATGCTCCCCCTGCTACTCCTCCTACTATTAAGATTCTTTTACTCATATCTACACCTGCCCCTTTCTATGTTAAACGTAAACTTAAATTATTTCTTAAATCTAGCTGGTACAGTATCAACTTTACCTTCAAATAGTTTTAATGCAACAATACCACCTAGTCCAGCCGCTACAAGGTAAACCCATCCTGATAATGAGAAGTTTGAAATAGCTGAATATAGTGCTCCTATATTACAACCACCAGCAAACATTGCTCCAAATCCTAGTAAAAGTCCGCCTATAGCGTAGAATGCCACGTCTTTTATACTAAATTTATAATCTAACTTAAATCTACCTGCTAGAAGGAATGCCACTGCTGAACCAGCTATCATTCCAAGATTTCTCAAAGTTACACCATGCTTTAATAAGCCATTCTCTATAGCTTTTACATTTCCAGCAAGCGCTGGTGAAGTGAACTCAATGCCAAACTTATCTAAAAGCGCCATAACCCATAGTGGATATCCGCCAGAAACACCCCAGCTATTGCTAGTTGTATTTATGATGAATATGAACATAACAGATGTTAATATAGCACCCTTTAGAAAACTCCATCTTTCTACAAAAAACTTATGGTAAGTATTGTAGCTAAATAACTTAAATTGTCCCTCTTCCTTAAGTGAAAGTTCACTTGCTTCGTAAACAGTTTCTTGATATGTACCTTTTTTCTTTCTAATGTCTTCATATTTTCTTGTAATGGCATATAGGACTAACAATAATGCGAATGTTACTAAAACAGCTCCAATGTAACCAAATGTATTAGGCAAATATACTCTTGCGCCAATTTTACCTAATGCAGTCGCACTGAATGCCGGTTTTACTACTAGACCAATAATTCCTCCAAATCCAAAGAATAGCATTACTATAAGAGCTCTTATTGAACCTTCTCCTGCATCAGTAAGTGTACCGGAAGCACAGCCTCCTGCAATCATCATACCTATACCGAAGAGAAATGCACCTACTATAAGTGATATATTTATCATTGCTACACTGCCTGAGCCAGGGATAATCGCTTGTCCCTCTCCTGCCATAAATGCTGGTACTGCTCCTTTAGCTGCTGCTCCCCAATGTATTCCTGCTGCTGCAACAGCTGATATTGCAAACATAATTAAAAGTGCTTTTGTAAGACTCCCTTCACCTGTAAGATAAAGTCTCTTAATTCCACCAGCAAATCCGAAGCGTGAGCGTGTGAAAATATAGCCTAAAATAGCTCCAGTAATAAGATTAAGTGTCATACTGCCACCATTTTTGAAAACATGATTTCCTAAAAGAATAATTAGGACTAGAAGGATAAGACCAATGATAGGTTGAGTTTTACTGATTTTTACTTCTTGCTTTCTTAACTCTTGTTTAATCATTATGATACCTCCTTGTTATTTGTTTAACTAAGATAAGTGTGTTGGCTTATCTTTAGATATAGTATATAATAGAATTAGTATTTAAAGATTATAAGGGATTGTTATACAGTATAATACTTATTTATGATTAATTACTTGGGGGTTATAGAGGGGGAGAATTATATGAACATAGACTATTTGAAATCGTTTTACTGGGTTGCAAAATACAATAGTATTTCAAAAGCTAGTCAAAAACTTCACATATCTCAGCCTGGTTTAAGTATGCAGCTAAAAAATTTAGAAGATGAGTTAGGTCATTCTTTATTAATTAGATCTAATAAAGGAGTTTTGCTGACTTCTGTTGGAGAGGTTGTTTTTGAATATGCTAAATCTATTTTTACCTTAGAGGAAAATATGTATTGCAGTATTGAGGATTTGGCTATGAAAGAAAATAAGCTTTCTATTGCTTGCTGTAAAAACTTCGGTTCCTACCACCTTGTATCAAAGCTTTATCAATTTAAGGAAGTATATTCAGATGCTGATATACGAGTAGATATATATAGTACGCCTGAAGTTATAGAAAGTGTACTAAGCTATGATTCTAATATAGGAATTATTATAGCACCTTCAGGGGTGGATGTTTTAGAGGAAAAGGAATTTTGTGATGATGAGCTTGTATTTTTTACGCACTCATCCTATCCTAGTGATTCTATGTGTAAGGATGAATTTCTGAAAGCACCTCTTGTTATAAGGGACAAGTGCTGTACTGATTATAGACTAATTAAGGATTTTATCAAGGCTAACGGTTATGCCTTGAATGAATTGAATGTGCTTTTATATAGCAATTGTATAGATATCATCAAATCCTTCATATTTAACAATAATAGCTTTAGCTTCCTTCCTAGAAGCTGTATACAATTTGAATTGGAGCAAAATCTTTTTAAGGAAATTGAGCTAGAGGACTTTGATGCCATATCAAGTCTGAAATACAGATATGCATTCATTAAAAGAAAACAATATGAGCTTAACCCTTTTGAAAAAAGCTTTAAAGATTTTTTATTATCTGCTTCAGAAGAAAAGGTATTTGCTATTTAGCAAATACCTTTTTAAGTCTCTCTAAGCCTTCCATCATTACCTTAGTTGGACAAGCGATATTCCATCTTTCGAATCCACTGCCTTCTTCCCCAAATACATATCCTTCATCAAAGTATAATTCTGCTTTTTTGTGCATCAATTCTTCTAGTTGTTCATTACTTAATCCAAAGTCATTAAAATCTAACCATTGTAAATAGGTTCCTTCCAAATCATAAACCTTGATTTGTGGAATATTCTCCTGAATATATTTTTTTAGCTCTAAATGATTGTGGTATATTAATTCTAACAATTGTTCAAGCCAGTTTTCGCATTGAGTATAAGCTATTTCACAGGCTTTTAAACCAATCATATTTACTAATTCTATGGCATTTGACTCAAGAATCTTACTATATCTTTCCCTAATGCTTTGATTTGGTATGATAATATTTGAATTCTGTAAGCCAGCTAAATTAAAAGTCTTGCTTGGTGCTGTGCAGACCATTATATTGTTTTTTATATCTTCTGAAATAGTGGCAAACACCGTATGTTTATAACCAGGCATTATAAGGTCATTATGTATCTCATCAGATATAATAAATACGTTATTTCTCAAGCAAATATCTGCTACTTTTTCTAGTTCCTCTTTTGTCCATACCCTACCAGTTGGATTATGAGGGCTACAGAATAATAATACCTTGTTTTTAGGGTCTTTAGCCTTTTCTTCCAAATCCTTGTAATCAATTTTATATGTTTTTCCTGTATTTATTAATGAACTCTTCACTATCTTTCTTTCGTTTCGTTCCATGGCAAAATAAAACGGATAATATACAGGTGTCATTACGATTACACCATCTCCAGGTTCTGTAAGAGCCTGAATTCCAGCAAAAAAAGCTGCGACTACACCAGGTGTATTAACAATCCATTCTGGTCTAACATCCCAATTATGTCTTTTTTTCATCCAGTTGCATACTGCATTATAATAGCTCTCAGTAGGAATCGTGTATCCTAAAATAGCTGAATCTAAATATTCTTGGAGTCCCTTTGTTATTTCTGGGGGATTCTTAAGCTCCATATCAGCAACTGAAAATGGAATAATCCCTTCGGAAACATTAGGTTTCCATTCCTTCATTAGTTCCCATTTAGCTGAACCAGTGTTTTTCCTATCAACAGCTGTTTCAAAATCATATTTCATAGGTGTTTTATCATTCATAAAAATAACACTCCTTACTATAAAAGTATCTCTATATATTTACTTGCTTTGTTGATTCTCATTCTCCTTCTTTTTCAAAGAATAATATCCTAATATTGTTATGACTAAAGCTCCTATAGCATCTACAATAAGATCATCCATTGTATCAGAAAGCGCTTCACGTCCTATGAGTTTTGTACCATCAGCTAATGCATATTTTTGCATATTAAGAGATAGCAAACCATCAGCTAAATACTCATAAATTTCCCATACAACGCCTGCTGTTAAAGCAAAACAAAACGAAAATAAAGCAATGTAAAAAGGACTTAAATAGTGCTTCAAACGCTCTGTCTTTTTCAATATAGCTACTAGTGAGAACCCTAATGAAGCAAGCATACCAGCACTGAATGCATGAAGTATAGTATCCCAATAAGGTATTATATAGTAAAAGTCTCGTACCTCGCCTAGTACTATTGCACAAAACAGAAATATAAAATAGAGTATTTCCATGCTATCAGGTATATCTATTGATTTTTTTCGTTCTATAATTGATGGAATAAACATGACAATTAGTCCCAAAATGCATTGTATAAGCATCAGTACATAGTCGCTTTTGACTTTAATATATTCTATATCGCTTTCAGCTTCTGTTGGAGAAATTATGATTCTAGTAATGACATATACTATACACGCAACTAAAATAAAGAAAAGCAGCAATCCTATTTTATCCTTAAAGCTCCTTTTCTTTTTTACAGCATAATAGCCCATAATCCACCCCCGCTTTATTTTTTTTGCTATTTTTATAATAAAATTCTTCTGTCATTATTTACAATATAACATTTGATGTCATTTATTACTACAATTTTATTATAATTGTAGCATAAGGGGACGGTTTTTCTATATTATCAAAGCGACTTAGAAGAACCATCCCCTTACATTTTCAATTATTTCAAGTTTCTTAATGCTTTTCTAAACTGAGCTTTAATCAGTATCCTAGTAACTCTGACTATTATAATATCTGCAAGAAAAACTGCTGAAATTTTGACTTCAAAAATATTGGTAAGGTAAGTATTAGAGGTATATTTAGCAGGAAGATTGTCTTCATACCTATTTATTATCTTCTAATTAGTATTTTGAAACGTCCATTTCTCTTCATCCTTATCATAAAATCCTGAATTAATCTCTTCACAATTTTTTGCAATAGTATAATCTGTAGGACCATGAAAAACTTCATTGATTCCTAAAATATCTTCATCTCTTTGAGCAGTGTAAACTATTAAGGGATTTTTAAAATTCTGTGGATTAGGCATAGCAGTAATAAATACTAAATTAGTCCCTTCATAAGCCTTATCTGCCTTTATTTTATCTTGCTCTATCTCAAACGGGAAAGATTCTTTGTACTTATTAAGCCATAGATTACCTTCCATTGTCCCATAAGCAATTATAGTATAGTCGCTAAAATCTCTTTCCAATGCCTCTATATCTTCAACTATTTCTGCATCAGACCAAAACTGTTTTTTTAATGACTTAATCTGATCTCCTATTTTCTTTTGCAGTTTTTGTTCACCTACATTAGTAGGAATGATGATAGCTATTTTCACATTATCCATATTCGTAAATGCAGAGTTAATTGGACCTGTAAAATCTGACCTAAAGAAGCTATCGGGTAATTCTTGCTCAGAAAGCTCCCTAAATACTTCAATTAACCGAGGATAATAGCTTTCAAAGTTAGAGTACATGTCTCTATTATTTTCATATTCTACTAAGCTTTCACACAATGCATCAATATAATAAAATCCTCTGCTTCTCTCCATAGCTAAGGCTTGTTCTCCAGCAGCTTTTCCTAAATGAATGTAGGACAACCTAGTTGTTACCGCTCTTACTATATGCTCATTAACGCAAATTTCCCATGAAGGATAAGCCTGAGACTCCATTATTTTTCTTATTCTAGAATATAAATTATCATATTTATTGATTTCATTAAGATATTTTTCTGTTGTAGGGTTTACAAAGGAATGACTAAACTCATGCCATACTAAATAACGAATATTCTCGCTCGAATACTTGGGAATGCGCTTACCATCCTCTACCATAACATTTTCTGGACCAATGATGCCATAAATATCATATAGTCCATTTTCCCCTTTTATCCTAGGTCCATACCCGCCACTATGTATTATTGGTGCTAATATAATATTATAGGAATTGACGTCCATACCATAATATTCATCCAAAGCATTTGCAATGTTCATATCTTTAATATTATCATATACTCTTTCAACCATGGCTTCATAAGAAGGAATATTTTCATCATAAAAACTCTTAAAGTTTGTTTCTATGCTATACTCCCTAAGGTCTTGTACAAAATCCGTTAAATTTTTTTCACCTTTTGCTCTTTGTATAATATACTCGCTAAATTCTAACCTTTGCTCTAAATTTGGAGGATTTGTCAGATGTAGCATAGATGTTGGTGGTGCATCATAATTAAATCCATGCTTATCTAACTTTTTGAATTCTTTAACAGCTTTATGAGACCTATAATTCTTAAAATAATCGTCCATATTAGAATTGTAATCAAATTCGAGTTGAGTTAAAATCTTATAATCTGCCTGTTGCTGAACTGCTGACAATAGTTCTATCCTAGGATCAACTATTATGTTAAGAGAGCCTATAGTTTTCCTAACTGGTTCAATTTCTGCTACATCAAAACTACTAGGCTCAATTGTGTTTATGTTTTGATTCCCACAAGAAGCAAAAAAAATTGCTGATAATAGTAAAATAACTATAAATATCTTTTTTGTTTTCATTACTCCACCTCTCATTTTTATAATAATTTTGATTCCATGCCTTCATTCACTATGATGCCTTTCTATTATTCCAGCGACTTAAAATTAGATAAAAAACTACTTAGTGTTCCACGATAATTTCTCTATATTTACCTCCATTTTTCGACATTCATCTATTTTTTAAACTCTTATGACATAACCTTTATGAATTTTCTTTATGTAATTTAGACTATTAATTGCTATTAATTACTTCAAAAGTCTGTGAGATTAAAAGTAGAAAGCATAAATATTTAAATAATTCGTATTTACATCAGTGTTGACAGGTGTATATACATCTGCTATTCTTATAAATAGAAAAGTAAAAAAACTAGGAGGCGCTCTATGAATACTAAAAAACTAGCAATGGCAGCATTACTAACGGCACTTGCAATTGTTATACCCTTTGCAGTATTTTTTAAAGTGATAATTCCACCATTTTCAGCTACCCTTGGCTCTCATGTCCCTATGTTCATATCCATGCTATTAGGACCAAAGGTAGCTATCATGGCAGGCTTAGGCTCTGCTTTTGGATTCTTTTTAAATCTTGGACCACTTGTTGGTGCTAGAGCTTTTATGCATGTTTTTGTTGGAGTTGCTGGTTCAATGCTTATAAAAAAAGGAATGTCTTTTGGAAAGGTTTCTGCTATTACTGCACCGCTGCATGGATTACTTGAAGTTCTTGTAGTAATGCCATTTATAAAATTTGATGTATACAATCTTCTCATTATTACAGGAGTTGGAACTGTACTTCATCACTTTGCAGACGCTTTTATATCTTATGTTATTATAAATATTCTCCAAAAGTCATCAGTTGTAAATTTCTTAAAACCAGCTAGCAATAACGATGTCCATAATAACTAATAGAAAATCACCCCNNGGGGTGATTTTCTATTAGTTAAGATGAAAAACCATATTAGTATAGAAAATATGTGGTTTCTTAATTTTTTTTAACAATTTCATTTAAAACTTTTATTTAACATAGGAAATGGTATAGTTATAATAATAAGACTATTTGAAATTTTGTGACAATTATTAAATTGGGGGGATAATATGGGCAATAGAAAAGCTTTAGACATTTTGGAGAACCTTAAAAAAGTTATTATTGGTAAGGATGATGTGTTAGAAAAAGTCTTAATTACTATACTTGCAAGAGGTCATCTACTAATAGAAGATGTTCCAGGTGTAGGCAAAACCACTTTAGTTAAGGCTCTTGCACGAAGTATGAATTTATCCTATAAAAGAGTGCAATTTACTCCTGACTTGATGCCATCAGATATTATAGGAGTTAGTATCTACGACAAGGATACAGGGGCCTTTACTTTTAAAAAAGGTGCAATTTTTAATCAAATATTCCTAGCTGATGAAATCAATAGAACTTCTCCTAAAACCCAATCTAGCTTATTGCAGGCTATGGAAGAAGGAGAGGTGTCTACGGAGGAAGGACACTACATTTTGGATAAACCCTTTATGGTTTTAGCAACTCAAAATCCACTTGAATATCAGGGTACATTCCCATTGCCGGAAGCACAGTTGGACCGCTTCTTGATGCGTTTATCACTTGGATATCCTGAAAAATCCTATGAAATAGAAATCCTTAAGAATTATCAGTCTATAAAAAATCTTAATCTTATAGAGCCTGTTGCTTCGCAAAAAGATATTTTAGAAATGCAATCAATTGTAGACAACTTAACAGTCCATCATGACATTATTGATTATATTGTAAGTATTTCTAATACAACACGGGATTATAGAGATTTGCAGCTGGGAGTCAGCCCAAGAGCCTCTATTGACCTATTAAAAGCCTCAAAAGCAAGGGCATTTCTGGCAGGTCGTGACTATATTATACCAGATGATGTAAAAAATATGGTAGCATCTGTACTTGGACACAGATTGATTCTATCACCAGAAGCTAAAATTGAGAGAAAAAACGCTGAAGAAGTTTTAGAGGGAGTACTAAATAATGTATTTGTGCCGGTGAGCTTAAAATGATTAGATTCAGAGCTACTTCTATATTGCTCCTAATAATTGTTTTTGCCTTTGTACTTTTTTTAGGCGGTACTATGCCCTATTATTTATTATATTTACTTCTGCTTACCTTCCTCTTGCCACTCGCTCATAGCTTAGTTACTCTTAAATACCTAAAGGGATATGTTAATATTCCAAGTGAATCTCTATTTGCTGGTGAAGACATTAATATTGAATATGAGGTAACAAACAATAGTCTTTTCGTCATGCCCTATTTAGAAATTCATAGTAATATCTCAAAGCAACTAACGGGAATTAGTTCTAATAATGTAGCCCTATCCCTGCAAAAAAAAGAGACTTTTACCTATAGTGAATCTATAACTTTAAAAAGAAGGGGCTATTATGAGCTTGGTGAAATAATAGTGACGGTTCACGATGTATTTGGACTTTATTCTTTTAAAAAGCGGATTAGTAGTAGTATCTCTCTTTTGGTCTATCCAAAAACTGTTAATCTTTCTACATTTAGAATTACATCTAGTCACCAATCTGGAGAGGCTCTAATACAGAATTCTGTCTTTCAGGACAAAAGTCGGGTTGCTTCTTTGAGGGAATACAATGAGGGTGACTCTGTTAAGGCTATTCACTGGAAGCTATCAGCGAAAAAAGATACCCCTATAGTTAGAGAATATGAAAGTCACGGGGATACCTATGCTACTATTTTTATAGATAATGATTCAAAGCATTTTAAGAATGATGTAGATCGTCGCCTAGAGGATAAATCTGCAAATATAGCTCTTAGCATAGTTGATTATTGTTTAAATCAAAACATTGCTGTTAATATGGAAACTCAGGACACTGATAAATACATAAAGGTACAAGGTCAGCAAAGCTCTGACTATAAGCCTTTTCTTGAAGTCTTAGCAAGATTTAAGAGTAATGGAGCTTTTGACTTTAAATCACTGCTCTTATCTAAAGCTGAAATGCTTAAGAGAAGCTCTACTGTCATAATCATAACCCCAAGCTTTGACAAAGAAACATGCTCAACAGTTATACAGTTAAAAATGAAGAATCTCAACCCACTATTCATTCTTGTAACGGATATAGAAAACAGTCCTAGCTACATCGATCAAAAGGTTCAAACAATGTTTGCTCAGGAAGGCATACCTATTTACATCCTAGATCACAACGCTAATATTAAGGACGCATTGGAGGTTTGCAATGGATAGAGCTCAAAAACTCATATATAGCCTTATTTATGCTTCTTTAGTATTTTGTCTTGTATATATGCTTGGCTTGGGAATTGGCATGGAGCTGAATATCTTCTTACAAATGCTAGGGGTTTTCATTGGAAGCATGGTTGTAAAGTTTTTCCTGTTAAATCCAGTAATTCTAGTTGCTATCTTAGCTATGAGCATTCTTGGTTCTGTTTTAGTACATCGTTTCATTTCGCCAATTTTAGTTATTGCAGGAGAAAGAATATTTCTATTATTTGATAATATTGTGGGCAATCTTCAGGGTAAAGAAAATATAGCATCAGATAATATGCTCATATTCTGGGGAATATTAGTTGTATTAGTGTCATTATTCACTGCATTTATATTGTTTAAGCGTAATAAAATTTTCCAGCTCCTTCCCCTCTATTTAGGCTCATTTATTGTCTATTGGTATAATTTTTATGATAAAGCATATTGGATGCTTTCCATGTTTTTAATTATCTTTTTAGTTCTTATGGGCTTAGATAAATATTACAAAAAAAGATTAGATTCTAAAACTCCGACTAATTATGATGTAGATAATCCAATTAATCTGTGGCTAAAAACAGTGTCTATATATAGTCTATTAATAGTATTTATTGCACTTATGCTACCTAAAGGTAATGGTCATATAGAGTGGCCATGGCTGCAACAAGCAGTTTATAGTATATATCCTAACATCGAAAACCTACGTTCTAATAATAGCTCTAATAGCGAATCTGGTAAAGAATCCTTATTTACCTTTTCAATCACTGGCTTTCAAGAAAATTCTTCAAAGTTAGGTGGTCCAGTTAACCTAAGTGATAGAAAAATCATGACGGTACAAGCCGATGAGAGTGTTTACCTTAGAGGAAATGTAAAACATACTTATACAGGGGAGCAATGGAAGTCAATAACTGGTACTTTAAAAAATCAGCAGCTAGGTCAGGATTTTAGTGGACTTTCTGAATATGAACAAAAAAATTACTATGATGAATTATATATTACTATTACAAATCATGCCTTCGCTTCCACAACCATTTTTAGTCCTTATATGGCAGTTGAAGTTAATTCAAGGGATGACCATGTCTTGAATGTAAGTCTGGATAATATTTTGTTTTTTCCAGATGGAGTTTATGACAGAGAAAGCTATGTTGTTAAGGTACAAAAGCCACTCTCCTATGAAATTCTAGTATCTCATGGACTTCATCTAAAAAAGGAAAGCATAGCTGATTTAGGGAAATATCTTCAGCTACCTGAGAACAAAATATCTTTAAGGACAAAGGAGCTAGTTGGAGAAATAATCAAAGATGCAAAAGGCGACTTTCAAAAAGCTGTGGCTATTGAAAGCTATCTTAGAAATAATTTTGAATATAATCTAGAAGTAAGCGAAGTGCCTGAAGGTAAGGAGTTTATAGATCACTTTTTATTTGATGAGCAGGAGGGTTACTGCACTTACTTTGCAACCTCTATGGCAATAATGCTTAGACTTGAGGGAATACCTAGCAGATATATTGAAGGATATCTAACAGAGAAAACAGATGAAGCTGGAGTATATGAAGTAAGGCAGAGAAATGCTCATGCATGGGTAGAAGCATTTATAGAACCAGTTGGATGGATGACCTTTGAGCCTACACCTGTTTACCCAATGCAACCTAGGTTAGAGAATTATCAACCTTCTGAAGCAAATGATGGGTATAGAGCTATAGAAGAATTGGATCTATATGACATAAATCCTAGAGCTGGCTTGAATGACCTAATAGTTGACGATGGCTTAGGCTATGAAGGTGGCGAAGAGAATCCATTATTTGATGATATTTCTGATGCTGACCCTGCTAAATTAAGAAGAAGAATTACAGATATATTATTGTTTGTGCTGATATTAATAATTCCAATAAAATTTTTAATAGGCCTCTTAAAACATATTGCTCAAGAAATAAGTACTAATAGGTTATCAAATAATAATAGGATTATTTATTTATATAAACAAATAATAAGACTTTTAGAACTTTTAGGCAACCCTCAGGAGCATGGCGAAACTCACTATGAGTATGCAAACAGGATTGCATATAAATTTTATGTTCATAATGTGAAAGGAATACAGGAAATAACAGATATATTTGTAAGAAGCAAATATAGCACCTCCACCGCTTCTAGAGAGGATGTATTGGATTTAAAGGAATACAGAAAAACTCTTGAAAAACGTCTTCGAAGCTATTGGAATCCTATTATTTACTACTATCGCAAATATGTAAGAAAAGGATATTTGAAAAATTGACAAACCATAATAATTGATATAAACTAGTTTTTATCTGAATCTAAATAAAGTCAGACAATTCTTACAGCTTATTTAATTCTACAGGAGGTCAAGATATGGTAAAGTTCCAGGAACTATTTGCTCCCAAGGATTTAACTGAAGGTACGCCTTGGAAACGAATTACTGAATTCGCAATACCAATGTTAATTGGTAATATAGCACAACAATTTTATAACACTGCTGACTCAATTATTGTCGGCAAATATGTGGGAGATAATGCTCTTGCTGCCGTAGGAAGTGCATCTCCTATACTAAATCTTTTACTTGTACTTTTTGTGGGTATTGCTGTAGGCGCAGGTATTATGGTATCTCAATATTTTGGTGCTAAGGATCGGGAAAAGCTTTCTCATACTATTGGAATATGCATATCTCTTACAGCTATAGCATCAGTAATAATTATGGTTATCGGTCCTCTCGTTACTGGTCCCCTACTGCGTTTTTTGAATACACCCGATACTATTATCGATTGGTGTAAAAATTATCTAATTATTTTTTTTGTAGGTATTGCAGGATTTGCTTATTACAATATTTTAGCGGGTGTTCTGCGTGGACTTGGAGACTCTTTTTCAGCACTTATATTTTTGCTTATTTCAACAGCCTTGAATGTAGGTCTTGATATTTTGTTTGTTGCCCAATTTAATATGGGTGTTCCAGGCGTTGCACTTGCAACTGTCATAGCTCAGGGAATATCCGCAGTTCTCTGCCTTATTAAGCTATTGAAAATGAAAGATAATTTTGATGTTAGCTTAAAAATGTTGAAATTAAATAAAGAATTTTCCCTTAGAATATTAAAGCTTGGCCTGCCATCAGGATTGACTCAAGCAATATTCTCTCTCGCAATGATTGTTGTCCAATCACTTACTAATAGTTTTGGAGAAATGGTTATAGCATGTAATGTTATTGTTATGCGTGTAGACGGATTTGCAATGATGCCTAATTTCTCTTTTGGAAGTGCAATGACAACATATACTGGTCAAAATATTGGTGCTAATAAAATGGATAGAGTTGACAAAGGAACTAGACATGGGACTATGATTGCAGTTGGAGTTTCAACTGCAATAACAATCTTGATTTTATTTTTTGGAAGATATCTTATGGGTTTCTTCACTAATACCAAGGAGCTAGTAGACTTAGGTATGCATATGATGAAAATTCTTGCAGTAGGATATATTGCAATGGCAGTAACTCAAAGTCTATCTGGAGTAATGCGTGGTGCAGGAGACACACTAACACCTATGTGGATTTCACTTATTACAACCGTTATTGTTCGTGTACCTGTAGCCTATGGCATAGCTTATTTAACCAGAAGTGAGGCTTATCCTACAGGTAGACCTGAGGCTACATTCCTTTCACTACTTATATCCTGGACAATGGGAGCAATTATTACAGCAATTTTCTTCAAAAGAGGTAAATGGCGTAAAAAAAGTATTGTAAATGTAGAATAGCTACTTAAATTAGGAGTCATAACAGAAGACCACTGAAAAAATCTTTTCCTGTCATCCTGTGCATTAGCGAAAAATCTCTGATGTATTAAGAACACGAGATTCTTCAACTTCGTTTCAGAATGACAAGTGAAAAGCTATAGTTTTTCAGTGGTCTTCTCAACTTCATAAGCTACTTTCACTAAATCACCGATTTCGGCAATCCACTTATAGATTAAGTACCACAGAAGGTTTGATAAGGCTTAGCAGATGGCTCAGGCAGAGCGGAATACTCATTTTGTTCAGGAGAATAGGCAAATGGATTTGAGAGAATATTTAACAGCCTCTCCATCACTCTATAGTTTCCTTGTTTCATCGCTGCTTCTAATGCCTCCTCTACCCTGTGGTTACGAGGAATCACAGCGGGATTGCTTCTTAGCATTAATTCATATGGCGAAATACCTTTTTTCTGTCTATCTAATCTCTTTTGCCACATTTCGTGCCACTGAGCAAATTCTACTGTTTCAAACAAGACCATATCAGATAACTTATCTAATGTTAATGCTCGGAATGTATTAGTATAATCAGAATTATATTTCTGCATTATATTAAGGAGATTTTCAATAAGGGATTCATCTTCTGAATCCTCGTCATATATTCCTAGTTTTGCTCTCATTCCAGAAAGCCAGTTACAATGGTATAGCTCATAAAAATCCGACACTGCATCTTGTGCAAGCTTAATAGCCACCTCCTGGTCTGAATGAAGCAACGGCAATAGAGCTTCGGCAAGTCTTGCCAGATTCCATGCTGCTATGTCGGGCTGATTCCCGTAAGCATATCTTCCATAAACATCAATGGAACTAAAAACAGTTGCTGGATTATATGCGTCCATGAAAGCACAAGGACCATAATCAATAGTTTCCCCGCTAATAGTCATGTTATCAGTATTCATTACCCCGTGTATAAATCCTACAAGCTGCCATTTTGCAATAAGCGAAGCTTGACGTTTAATTACCTCCTTGAATAAAGAAATATATCTGTCTTTATTAGTCTCAATTTCTGGATAATGACGTTTAATAGTATAATCAGCCAGTTCCTTCAGTTCCTCTATTGTCCCCCATTCCGCAATATATTCAAATGTACCTACACGTATATGACTAGCAGCCACACGAGTTAAAACAGCACCGGGTAAGACTGCCTCACGGATTACTGACTCACCTGTTGTCACCACAGCTAAGCTGCGAGTAGTTGGAATGCCTAATGCATCCATTGCCTCACTTATAATGTATTCCCGCAGCATTGGACCAAGTACAGCTCTACCATCTCCTCCTCTAGAATATGGAGTTCTCCCTGAACCCTTAAGCTGGATATCAAATCTCTCTCCATGTGGTGTTATTTGTTCGCCAATCAGTACAGCTCTGCCATCTCCTAACATTGTAAAATGACCAAATTGGTGCCCTGCATATGCTTGAGCAATAGGAAAAGCGCCTTCAGGAGCTTGGTTTCCAGCAAGGATTTCTATCCCTCCATGACTATGCAAAGCCTCTACGTCCAAACCCAAGGATGATGCCAAGGAATGATTTAAGATTACAAGCTTTGGAGATGACACAGGAGTAGGATTAGTCCTAGTATAAAATTTACTTGGTAGTTTAGTATAACTATTATCTAAGTTCCATCCAATCTTTTGTATTGTTTTATCTATTATCATACTCTCTCATTTCCTTTTCTAGTTTTTTTGAAGCTTAATTCTTAAAAGCTTTATTTATCAATATTATTTTTCAGCACAATATTTCACTATTAGTTTCTGCTTTTATTAATTATTATACCCTTACTTAATAGAATGACTCTTACAAGAACTTTTACCTTTGCTTCTAAAATCGTCCATATATTTATATAGAAAGCTTTTATATAAGAATTAACAACGTCATTTTTATTAAAAATCCTCTCTAAATAAAAACGCTAACGCAGAGCTTTTCTATTCATTTAAAAAAATTATTTTAGTACTTGACAAACTATATTTTAAAAATTATAATTATATTGTAATCATTACAACTTTATATCCAATACATTTTATATTTAATATAAATTAGGATGTGATTTAATTGAAAATTACTTTTAGGGATTTATCAAAGGAATTAAAAAATAAAAATATACGCCTATCACATCAAAGGCTTAAGGTATTAGAGTATGTAGCCAATAATAGATGTCACCCTACTGTAGAGCAAATTTACATCCATCTGCATAAGGAAATACCTACACTATCAAAGACTACTGTTTATAATACATTAAACGCTTTAATAGATGCTAAGATGATAAAGCAAATAACCATAGAAGACAATGAAGCTAGGTATGACATAAATACAGAGAATCATGGACACTTTAAATGTGAGTCCTGTGGCTTTATATATGACTTTGAAATAAATATAGACTCTTTTGATTCTAAGGATTTAGATGGCTTCAAGATTCTTAGCAAGGACGTATATTTTAAAGGTATTTGCCCAAAATGTATTGAGCAAGGTAATGATAATTTTAATTAAGTCAACTTATAATAAAATTTATATAAATGGAGGAGTTAAATATGTCACAAAACAAAACACTTAACAATTTATTAGATGCATTTGCTGGTGAATCCCAAGCAAACAGAAAGTACATAGCTTATGCTAAGAAAGCAGAAGCTGAAGGGAAAACTAATGCGGCTAAGCTATTTAGAGCAGCTTCTGATGCTGAGGCTTTACATGCTCAAAAACACTTAGAAGTAGCTGGAAAAATCTTATCATCTCCAGAAAATCTTCAGGATGCAGAAAATGGTGAAATATATGAATTTGAGAGCATGTATCCAGAGTTCTTAAAGGTAGCTGAGGAAGAAGGAAATAAGGCAGCAATAAGAACATTTACTTATGCTATGGAAGCTGAAAAAGTTCATGCAAAGCTATATAAGGAAGCACTTGAAAAAATTGATGAAGCAGAAGAAGTATTCTACTACCTATGCCCTGTATGCGGTAACATTGAGAAATTCGTTCCAGAAAAGTGCAGCATCTGTGGTGTACCAGGCTCTAAATTTATTGAATACTAAGAAATAATTAATGCACTGAGAAAATCTCGGTGCATTTTTTTATGAATTAGTCCCATTGGAATAATTGATGATAAATTAGCATAATTGATGATATAATGGTACAATCAAGAGTATTTATTAGGCTCTTCTGTTTTCAACTGAAATAAGTCTATACATAAGGTTATTTAAAAAATCATAGGAGGTGTCAATTTGAAAACTATTTTAAAGAATGGGAAGATTTATGTTGAGAGAAGTAATTTTCAAGAGGCAATGCTTATTGAAAATGGCGTTATTAAGCAAGTTGGTACTAATGAAGAGATTCTAAAAAATGATGCGGATAATATTATTGAGCTTAATGGAAAAACTGTTTTGCCAGGCTTTAATGATAGTCATATGCATCTTGCTTCAATAGGAGAATTTATGGGGGCATGCAATTTGACTTCTGCAAATTCGATAAATGATGTTATTGAAATAGGAAAGGAATTTTTGAAGAAAAATGACAGTCTAACTGTTCTAAAGGGAAGAGGCTGGAACCAAGATTACTTCACTTCTGGTGAAAGGCGTTTATTAACACGAGCCGATTTAGATAAGATATCTACAGAGATTCCAATTGTCTTCAGTAGAGTATGTGGTCATGTTGCAGTAGGAAATACTAAAGCATTGGAAATGCTGGAAGTAGATGAAAACACGACCGTTGATGGTGGAGTAATTGAGCTTGGCAATGACGGGAAGCCAAATGGTATATTTAATGAAAATGCAGTTGGTTTACTCTATTCGGTTATTCCTGACAAGGATGATGATGCAAGAGAAGAGGACTTTCTTAAGGCTGAGGAATATGCCTTAAGTCTTGGTATAACATCTGTTCAATCAAACGATGTCTCTGGTAATGACTTTAAAAATACATTCTATATTCTCCACAGGTTATACAATAACAATAAGCTAAAAATAAGATATAATCCTCAATTTAATTTTCAGGATATAGAAGATTTCAAAGAGTATCTTTCCACAGAATTTAAAACAGGAGTATACGATGGAAAATACTTATCAAAGGGCTGTCTAAAACTATTTAAGGATGGTTCATTAGGCGCTAGAACAGCTTTAATGCTTAAGGATTATGAGGATGCTCCTGATACTAAAGGCGTAGCAGCTTTAAGTGATGAACAGCTTCAAGCCTTATGTGACCTAGCAGCTGAAAATGGAATTACAGTAGTTACTCACGCAATTGGCGATGGTGCTATAGAAAGCGTTATAAATGCTTATGAAAAAACTATGAGGGATGGAAAAAATCCTCTTCGTCATGGAATAGTTCATTGTCAAATCACTAGCATGGAGCAATTAGAAAGAATTGCAAGTCTAAATATCCCAGTTATGTACCAGCCTATTTTCTTAGACTATGATGTCCAAATTGTTGAAGACCGTGTTGGGAAGGAATTAGCAAGTACATCCTATGCTTTTAATACTCTAAGAAAGCTAGGAGCACCAATTAGCTTTGGTTCGGACTCTCCAGTAGAGGATTGCAATCCCTTCCCTAATATTTACTGTGCTGTTACAAGACAAAGAATAAATGGTGAGCCTAAAGGTGGATTTACTCCAAGTGAAAAAATGAGTATTGAGGATGCCATTGATGCCTATACAATTGGAAGTTCCTTTAATGAATTTAAAGAAAGCTTTAAAGGCAGATTAAAGCCGGGCTATGCAGCTGATTTAATAGTATTAGACAGCGACATATTTTCAATAGAAGACTCTCATATAAAAGATATTAGGGTTGAAAAAACAATGATAAACGGAGAATTGGTTTTTGGACGATAACCATTAAAAGGGACTGTTTTGCAGCAGCCCCTTTTTCATTAATTGCTTACTCTCTTTTGTTTTATAATACTGCAAGTACTGCCAATGACTATCAATTTTTTTACAAGATTTCATTATTTCAAGATGGTTAATTGGAGCCTTTATATTTGTTTCTTATGTTTTAAAATACAGGATTCTTTCACTTCAGAATCTTGAAAAAGACTATTATGTGCTTCGTGATAATGCTAAGAAAATATCAATTCAGCTAGTAAAACAGAATAGGGTATAATTTATAATACAATCTTTTAAATTCTTATTATTTAGTCATATCATATAATCCTACTTTTAATATATGAATATACTCTTCGAATTCTTTCATGATTCTATCTGCATTCCTAATTAATTCAGTTTTACTACTATACTCCTTAATGTACTTATTCGAGATTCCATCTAGTGAAATAAATAATAATTCAATAGCTTTTTTTTCATCAATATCTTTTTTTAATTTTGATGTGTCAAACTTCTGAACTAATGCCTTAAAATTATCATTATATAGCTTGGAATATATTTTTTTTATTTCTTCTTCAACTTCATCTGGCGGAGATAAGAATGCTTTTGCTATAAATTCATACATTGCTGGAGCTTGTGAAAATATCTTTATCTTAAAAAGGCTTATATCTCTTATCATAGTAAATATATCTTCACTATTCATCATTCTAATTTTATCTTCAAATATATTGCTAAAATATTTCATTACATAATCTACAAGATATAAATACAGATTTTTCTTATTCTTAAAATAATGAAACAATATACCTTTTGATATGCCTGCTTTTTTAGTGATTTCGTTTGTAGAGCCATTTTTATATCCATGCTCTGCAAACTCCTCTATACATACGTCGATTATCTTTTTTCTTTTTTCTTCCGGTAAATTTTCAAAGCTTTTAAACAATTTTAAAACACCTTCCATAATGTAACTATTAATATTTAACCTTTATACCTTCTTTTATGTCTTCATTCGGACTCAAAATAACTATTTCTCCTTCTTTTAACCCAGAAACTATTTCTATCATATCTTCTCCTTCAATGCCTGTTTCCACTTTTTTTAAGATTGCTTTGTTATTGTCTATAATATACACATAGTATCCATCTTCATAATCAAACAAGGCACTGTCAGGAACTATAATTGCGTTTTCTTTTTCTTGTGTCACTATTTTAGCATTAACATCATAACCTACTTTAAGGTTATCTAATTTTCCACTTAGCCCTATCTCAACTTTAACTCTTTTTTGCTCTATTCCTAAATCTGATATTTTGCTAAACGCTTTAGGATGTATCCTATTCACTACACCAGTAACACCTTCAATATCCAGCTCATCACTATATACTTGAACCTGTGCACTTTCTTTTACGCTGCCTACTTCACTAACTAGAATATCTGCCTCTAAATATAATTCTTTATAGTTTCCAATTTCTATGATAGGAGCTCCTGGCTGGAGAAATGCGCCTTCCTTAACATATGTTTCAAGAATTATTCCATCGATTGGAGCTTTAATTAGAGCATTGCCTTTAGTTTTGTTTAATATATCAATTTGATAATCTAGCTCAGAAAGCTGAGCCTCATATTGTTTTCTTATATTCTCTGATGGCTCTCTCTTGATATTTGCTAGCTCATTTTTAGCGACTTCTAATGCCTCCTGCTGAAGATTAAGATTATTTATTGAATTACGATAATTGTCTTCACTTATAGCTCCCTCATTTAATAGCTTTTCAGCTTTTTCGGCTTCTTTTCCGGCATTTTTAACTAAAATTTCTATGCTTCTTACATTAGCCTCTGCATTATTTATTAATTCCTGTGCGGGAAGCTTTGTTGCTTCATTATATGAAGCTAAAAGTGCATCTCTCCTAGCCTGTAAGCTTTTTATTTGGAGTTCTGCTTCTTCAGAATTTAAAACTGCTATTATGTTTCCCTCAGTAACCATTTCTCCAATACTTGCATCTAGCTTAAGCACCTCTCCTGCACTTGTAGAATATACAATTCTCTGATTGCTTGCCTTGACTGTTGCTATTTCATCTATAAAGTTCTTTATTTCACCAGCTTTCACTGTATGTACTTCAACAGCTATTCCAGTAGTTCCAAATGCCATATAAGCACCTACACCTGTAACAGCTAATACTGCAATACCTATTACAACATATTTTAATTTATTCACCTTAAGCCCCCCTAAGAGATTCTATTTTTCAAAGCTTCAATAAAATCAAGACTATTTATTTTCTTGTAAGTAGCTAGTTGAGCTATTACTACAAAAGCCATAGTAAGAACTGCTGCAACTGCATAGTCAGATAATGTTGGGATCATCTCTATAGTATATATTTCTGTACTAAACATAGTTTCTAATGAAAATATCATAGACTTTCCTAATGGCATCCCTAAAAAGATTCCGAAAACAGTCATCACTGCATTTTCCTTAGTCACAATACCGAAAATCTCGTTCTTTGAAAACCCCATAACCCTTAATGATGAAAACTCTAATCTTCTCTCGGCTATGTTCATAATAGTTGAATTATATACTATAGCAAAGCCTAGAATCCCTCCGAATATTAAAATAATACCTATAGAAACTATCATTAATCCCATAAATTGCTCAAATATTGCTCTCATATCTTCTAATGATTGAATTGATGAAATGTTTTTTATGTACTCAAGCTTTCCTTTTACATCGTCAGTAGAATCCACATAAACTCCTGTAATAAGATTTTTCTCTAGTAACTCACTGCTCATAGTATCAATATTCATATAGCCATTTATTCCAAGTGATTGCTTTATGACATCTTTCACTTCGACATAAATGTCATCCCTATTTGGAATAAATGTTTTGATTTTTACTCTATCCCCTTTTTTAACTCCTATAAATTTTGCTAAGCCTTCTGAGAGTACAATCCCTTCTCTAGGCAGGACAATACTTTGTTCGTTAATATTTTTAAATCCGTAGAATTCTGTGTCACTATAAACGCCAATAATATTAGCTACTATTTTGCTATTTCCGTATACTAATTCAAAAGGGTATTCCACCTTGGGTTCAATTTTTTCCACGTCTATAATCTGCTTTATTTCATTTACCGTATTAATACTTAATGGAGAACTAAAGTTGATATTATAGTCCATCTTTTGAAAATCCGAGTAATGTCCATCAAATATATGGGCCATCGCAGCATTTAATATAAATGGTATACAAGTAACAGCATATGTCATTGCTATTCCGATGACTATAAATAAGAATCTCTTTTTATTTCTAAGTATATTTCTTAATACCATCTTCCAGCTAAACGACAGTCTTTTCCATAATATATCCACTCTATCTAAGAAAACTCTGCCACCTTGCTTAGGAGGTTCTGGTCTCATTGAGTCAGCAGGCAATATTTTAAGAACCTTTCTCGCACCCCATATTCCAGATAGTATGCAAAAAATGATTGAAAGCAAAATTGCTGAGAATATATACCCGTAGTAGAATTTGAACTTCAGCATAGGTATATTAAAATATGTTGTGTATAGCTTTGCAATGTTGCCTGATAAAATAGTGCCTAGCGTAATCCCAAATATTGAGCCAACAAGGCCTATCATAATGCTAAGCTTTGTATAATGAAAAAGTATATTAGTATTTCTGTATCCAAGTGCTTTGAGGACTCCAATTGACATTCTTTCATTGCGTATCATCCTTGATATCATTGCTGCTATAATAACTGTAGCTACCCCTAAAAATATCAATGGTACAGTGCTTGACACCTGCTTAACTCCTTTGATTTCCTCAGATATCATACGATTACTCAGCTGCTCTTCACGAGTATAAATTCTTTTAATCCCATATTGCTTTAGTTCTTTCTCCACCTGAGCCTTTATCTTATCTGTTTGCTCTTTATCTCTTATAGTAATTATTAGTTCATTGTAACTATCTTTATATCCAAAATTCTGCCTTGCAAATTCCTGCGAAACAAATATAACGCCAAATTTGTCTGGTATAGGAAGCAAGCTTTGCTCATCCTCCATTAAATACACATATTCTGGACTCGCAGTTATACCGCTGACCCTCAAATTAAATATTCTTCCTTCAATATAAGGATTTATGATATCATTAGTTTTAATGCTTCTTGCATTAGCAAACTGTTCAATTACAATAGCATCCTTATTTTTATCCTCAATCATACCTCCATCAACAATATGTAATTTATTGATGATGCTATTATCTGATATTGAAATAATCCTAGTCTTAACCTTTTCATCACTGTTCTCTGTTTTCATTTGTATGTCAAAGACTATTCTCCCCTCTACTTCTTTGACCCCATTAATTTTTTTGACTTTGTCTAAAGCGGATTCGGGGATTTTAGAAAACTGAACAAAAATATCAGCAAAGTTAGTTTCATCATAATAGTAGTTCAAGGTATCTTCCATATTTACTATTGCAGTACTCAATGAAGTATAGATAGTAAGCCCAACTATTACGAGTACTGTTATTGCTATAAACTGACCTTTTGAGTGCCTTATTAGTCTCAGGAGCCTTAAATCTAACTTCTTCATTACCATACAATCCTTTCAGGTTCAATTGGATTTGGATTTGTACTGTTTTCGATAATTCTTCCGCTTCTCATTTTAATAACTCTATCTCCCATATTTGCAATGGGAGAGTTGTGTGTAATGATAATTACTGTTTTGTTATACAGTTTATTTATTTTGTTTAACAATGCTAATATTGATATTCCCGTTTGAAAATCCAAAGCTCCAGTAGGCTCATCACATAATAATAATAAAGGATTTTTAGCCACTGCTCTAGCTATAGCAACTCTTTGCTGCTCACCACCACTCATTTGAGAGGGAAAATGATTTACCCTATCGTCTAATCCTACATCTGCTAAGATTTCATCAATACTTAGAGACTCCTTACATATTTCAGTAGCTAGTTCAACATTTTCCCTTGCAGTTAGATTAGCCATGAGATTATAAAATTGAAATACAAAGCCAACTTTGTCTTTTCGATAATTTGTTAGCTCATTATCGTTATAGCCAGTAATGCTTTGCCCAAGCAATCTAACCTCTCCTACTGTTGGTTTATCCATACCTCCAATCATATTTAGCAGAGTACTTTTACCAGAGCCACTAGGACCTAGTATAACTACAAATTCTCCTTCGTAAATTTCAAATGAAACTTCTTGTAATGCATTTACAGTAACCTCTCCCATCTGATATTCCTTTGATAAGTTCTCTACCTTCATCAAAATATTATTTTTCACACTTATCACCTCAAATCTAGGCTTGTTTGACCATGTAGTCAATCTAAGAATATTTTACCATTTACTTACCGTATAGTCAACTCATCCCACTTACAATACAGTCTCTCAACTTCTTTTAATAATTCACTGTATTCAAAATACTTCTCAGGAGGAGTAT
Organism: Firmicutes bacterium UBA3546; assembly: GCA_002376545.1. Lineage (GTDB taxonomy): Bacteria > Bacillota > Clostridia > Tissierellales > Proteiniboraceae > Proteiniborus. The sequence continues at coordinate 253,345 of DFOH01000056.1, forward strand.
TTTCATTAAATGAACCTTCCATATCTTTTAACTTGCCTTCAAGCTCTATTATTACAGACTCAATTTCATCTCTCTCCTTCTCAATTTTATTCTTTAATAAATTGTTGTTTTTTATATTATCAGCTTTCTTTAAGCTTTTACTTGTTTTGAAATCCTTATCTACCTCTTCTTCCTCATCAATACCATATTTTTTCTGTTTGTAAAGCTCATAGTTTCCTTCAAATATATTTATCTTTCCATTCTCAATTTCAAATATTTTATTGATGCAGTGAGTCAGAAAATATCTATCATGGGTAACTGCTATAATTGTCCCCTTAAAATCCATTAATGCAGCTTCAATTGCATCTCTCGCTGAAGCATCAAGATGATTCGTAGGCTCGTCAAGTATCAGGCAATCTGTATCTTCAAGCATCACGCATGCTAGATAAAGTCTAACACGCTCTCCACCACTCAGCACCTTGATAATTTTATCAACTTCATCACCATAAAACTGAAACCTCGATAGATGATCTCTAGCCTCTCTCTCGTTCATCTCTCTTTTAGTTAAGAGCAACTGAAGTATAGTCATATTATCATTCTGAAATAATATTTCCTGCCCCATATAGGAATATTTCACCCATTCACCAAGCCTCAAAAAACCTTCATAGTCTTTATCTTTTCCAAGTAGCATATTGATGAGTGTGGATTTGCCACATCCATTAGGACCAATTATACCTACCTTCTCCCCACCTCTTATATGAAAGCTTGCACCTGTGAATAAGCTCACGTCTCCAAAACTTTTCCTTAAGTCAGAAGCCCAAGCTATGTCCTTACTAACATGCTTTATCTTTTTAAATTTGATTTTTGGTCCATCTACCCTGTATAGATGCTCTTGATTTTTCTCTGCTTTTAAGCTAATTTTTAATTCATCCTTTAGCTTTTGCATCTCTTTTTCCTTACTTTTAAAAGCCTTTACCTTGCCTCTACTCTTTAATCCCTGAACCGTCTCGTTCATATTTCTTAATGTCCATCTCAAGCGATTTTGTTCATTAGTCACAAATTCCATGAGCTGTTTTTTATTCTCCATATAATTAGAGTAACTCCCGCTTCTTACACATAGACTCCCTTTTTCTAGCTCTGCAACTCTTGTTGCAACTCTGTCAAGGAAGTATCTATCATGAGATACAAATAGTATACCTCCCCTAAACTTTTTGAGAAAGCTCTCAAACCATTCAGTAGCATTTATATCTAGATGATTGGTAGGTTCGTCAAGTATAAGCAAATCAGGTTCCTCTAATAGTAATCTTGCTACTGCAACACGCATTCTTTCTCCTCCACTTAGCATATTAAGAGGAGTACTTAAGGTTTCTTGACGCAATCCAAGCCCTAGGAGAATTTTCTTTACTTTAGTTTCAATTGTATATCCATCCATGGCTTCATATTTATTGAGTAGCTTTGAATACTCGCTCATTAAATCCCTATATAAATCAGAAGATGAATCATGGCTCAACTCAGCCATTTGTTTTTCAATCTCCCTAAGTCTTCTCTCAAGCTTATAAACCTTCTCATAATAGATTGCTGTTTCATTGTTTTTTTCACGGAGCTCATTATCCTTTAAGTCCTGACTGAGATATCCGACCTTTATATTTCGTGCTTTAGTAACTTTTCCTCTATCACTTACCTCAAGTCCCATTGCAATTTTAAGCAATGTTGTTTTTCCAGCACCATTAGGTCCTATCAGCGCTACCCTCTCCCCTCTTTCTATTCTTAGACTTACCTCATTTAGTACACTTTGATTTCTGTACTCTTTAACTATATTTTCAAGCATCAACAAACTCATTTTAGTCCCTCCAACAATATGTTATTTATTTTTCAAAAAACTAAAAAGACCGCAGCATACCGCGGTCTTTATATTGCATGGAAGGTGGTTTTTCCCAATACTCATTTAAAAGTGGACAGCCAAAATATCAAATATGGCGCTAATCACTTTTGCATAACTAATATAAAAAGCCGCGGACAGTTACATTGTCCGCAGCTTACTTAATAGCAAAATCATACATACCAAAAATAGCACAAATAATATCTTAAACATATTAAATATATGAAAAAATAATCTATTTGTTATGAATCCAATGCAGATTTTAAAGTACACTAAAAAGACCATTGAACAAGTCTTTTTCAATAGAAAAATAATATTTATATTTTATACAAATGTAATCTTCTCGACTTTAATGTCCTGCATCGGCTACTACTGGATTTAGCTCCGGGCAATGCTCACCGATTAAATTGCCTTAGTCATTACTGGAGCTAACGCCGCGACCAGATGCCGGCACATTTGAAACATACTTTTTCATAGTATAATCCTCCTGCACTGGCTATAGTTGTATATCATATTTTAACATAAGATGTAATATATCGCAATTACTTTTTATCCTTCAATCAATATAACTCTCTCTCCCACACACATTTACCTTCAATATAGGTTGCTTCAACAGCACCTTTATAGCTAAATGGTTCTCCAGCTAAGACAACAAAATCTGCGTCTTTGTCAATCCCCAAGGAGCCTACTCTATCATTTATTCCTAATGCTTCAGCTGGATTAATAGTAATTGCCTTAAGTGCTTCCTCAAAAGACAATCCATATTTATGAGCTATTGCTGCATAAGGCAGGAAGTATCGGCAATTAAGGAAAGGATGGTCCGTCATCAAGCATACCTTAACACCATGGCTGGCAAGTATTGCTGCATTAGCATCTGTGAAATTAGCAGTTTCCACTTTTGAAGAAGAAGATAGTCCAGGTCCAACCATAGCAACTACATTTTTCTTTCCTAAATATTCTGCAATCAAGTGCCCATCAGTACAATGCTCTATACTATAGTCTATATCAAGCTCCTCACATAGTCTTACTACAGCTGCGATATCGTCATGTCTATGGGCATGGACTCTAAATGGTATCTCTTTATTTAGTACCATAAGCCCTGATTCAAGATTTAGATTGATATCAAATATTTTTCCGTTATCCTCAGCTTCTTTTTTCTTTCTTCCATATTCCCTAGCGTCATTAAAATACTCTCTAATAGCAGAAGCTGTTCCCATACGTGTAGCCGGAGAATGACCTTGGCTTTGTCCATGGGCTCTTTTAGGATTTTCGCCTGTAGCACCTTTAAGCCCCGTAGGATTTTTGATAACCATATCATCAATAATAGTTCCATATGTCTTACAAGCAAATCCCAACCCTCCTATGGGGTTTCCTGAGCCAGGGAGAATCTGAACAGTTGTGATGCCTCCCTCTCTTGCACCCTCAAAGCTTATTTGCAGTGGATTTACTGCGTCAATAGCTCTCACCTCACCAGTAATAGCTCTGACTGACTCATTTCCGTCATATCCTGCTCTACCTTCTCCATCGCCCCAAATACCTACATGTGTATGACAGTCTATAAGTCCAGGAATAATTACTTTACCAGTTAAGTCCAGTACCTTGTCATTATCATTAATAGAGAGGTTCACTCCTATATCTTTTATTTTACCATCATCACCTACTATCATCGTGCCATTATCTAACACATCACCAACTACAGGATATATTTTAGCTCCCTTAATTACTAGCATTATCTCCCCTCCCTTTCATATACAATTGTGCCATCTATTATTGTAATATCAGCAAAAGAAGTAAATTCTAGTGGGGTATCCGACCATATAACTAAATCCGCATCCTTACCTATTTCTAGAGAACCTACTCTATCATCTATTCCAATATGCTCAGCAGAGCCTAATGTTATAGCTCTTAAGGCATTTTCTTCCTTCATTCCCCACTGAATAGCAATACTAGCTGTCAATATAAGGTTACGCCCATCAACAACAGGGTGATCTGTTGTAAAGCAAAATGGAATCTCTTCTCTTTCAAAATATATGGCAGTTCTAAAATCCCTATCTCTGTTTTCTACCTTTGAACCATAATGAAGTGTTGGTCCTACACTACAATGAGTATTCTGCTTTTTCAAAAGGTCCTTTATTAGATATCCATCTGTTACATGCTCTAGTACGTATTTAATATCAGATTCATTACATATTCTAATTGCTGTAACTATGTCATCATGTCTGTGACAATGAATTAAAAGTGGAATTTCTTTTTTAATAACAGGCAGCAAGGCTTCACTTTGTTTATCTCGTTCTAAGGTTTGATTTCCATCAGAAGCTTGAGCTTGCTTTTCTGAATACTGCTTTGCTTTTATTAAAGCCTCTCTTAAAATTGAAGCATTTGCCATACGTGTAGCAGGAGACTTCTTCTTGTTCCCATAATTACTCTTTGGATTTTCACCTAAAGCCACCTTCATCCCTATTGGGTCTTTAACTACTGCTTCGTCTACTATTTCTCCCTTGCATTTTAGTGCTAATCCAGTACCACCAATGATATTGCCACTTCCAGGTACTACACCTACACATGTAATTCCAGATTTTCTAAAATTGTCGAAGGCTTGGTCTCTCATATTGATACCGTCACGAGCTCTGCACAAAGGAGTTAAAGGGTCAGTGCCTTCATTAGTATCATTACCTTCCCAGCCGTTTCCACTCTCAGATAGCCCAACATGAGAATGAGCTTCAACAATTCCAGGTGTTACAGTTCTTCCTCTGGCATCAATTATCTTATCACAATCAGATACATCAATGTCTTTTCCAATTTCAAATATCTTTCCATCCTTGATTATTATTGTCCCATTTTCAATCGTTCCATTAGAGATAGTCTCTAACCTGGCATTTTTAATTGCTAGCATTTGTTTCCCCCCTAGATGTAAAAAGTTTTCAAAAAATTAAGATATCATTAACTTTTTCGACGCCAGTTTTTTATTTCCTTTATATATTTCAATTTAGTTAGAAAAAATACAAGCCTAGAAGAAGCTCCTATAGATTAAAAAATTATTAATTCTGTATTGACAGTTATTTTGACAAATGTTACTATGTTATTGAACACTGTTTAATAACAAAACAGCGTTCAATCACTAAGGGGTGACGTAATGGTTGAAAATAGAAGACAAAGAGAAAAAGAAGAAATGAAAGAACTAATTCTTCAAGCTGCCAGCGATATTGTAGGTACTGAGGGAATTGACAAATTATCAATCAGAAAAATAGCTAAAAAAATAGAGTATTCACCATCAATTATTTATCACTATTTTAAAGATAAGGATGAAATATTAAATAGTGTAATGCAAAGAGGCTATAGAAAAATAATTACTGCCGTATCTTCTGCAAATGTAGAAGGGAATTCGCCAGAAGAAAGGCTGCGTAAAATGACTAGGAATTATATCGAAGCAGCTTTAAAGATGCCTGACGAGTTTATGGCAGCTCAATTAAGTGATTCCAAGGAAGCCTTGAATCATACTTCTTCATTATTTAAAGGTGCATCAAGGAAAAAGCCTGACTTATCTGCCTTGTATAAGTGTTTAGAAGAAATATATAGGGATACGGAGATTGATGAAAATACTATTGAAATAACATCTCAGATGATTGCAGTATCAGCCTTAGGTCTTATTATAAAGCTTATTTTAGAAAAAGATATAGACAACGAACAAAGAAATCACCTAATCCATTTTTTCTGTAATGAAATAGTATTAAGAATAGCTAACAGCAATAAAATCAAATAGGAAGGGGGCAAGAGAATTGAAGACAATAATAAAAATACTAGGCTCAATATTGTTAATAATTATACTAGTTTTTGCAGGGGGAATTTTTTATCTAACAAGAGGGCTTAATGAGGATATTAGTTTAGATGGAATAAATATATCAAGCTTAAATGACGGTATATATAGGGGCGATTATAAGGCAGGAAGATGGACTAATGAACTGATTATAACAGTAAGCGGACAAAAAATAACTGAAATCAAAATAGAAGATGACGTGACATTTGCAAAGCCTGATGTAAGCGATGAACTGTTTAATAAGGTAATTACATCCCAAAATACAACAGTTGATGCAGTATCAGGAGCCACAATTACATCTAAAGCTTATCTTAAATCAATTGAAAATGCGTTAAATACTAATTAGGTTATGGGGGAGAATGAATGAATACTTTAGTAGTTTATGCAAGTAAATATGGCTGTACTGAAAAATGTGCGAAAATGGTAGCAAAGGCGCTAAAAGATAATGTAGATTTAATAAGTCTAAAAAATGTTAAGGATATTGAGGTTTCAAAATACGATAGGATAATAATAGGTGGTTCAATATACATAGGTAAAATCCAAAAGGAGGTAACTGAATTTTGCTCTAGACATTTAGATATCTTAAAAAATAAATCCATTGGTCTTTTTATTTGTGGTATGCAGGATAATGACGCTATTGAAGCTGAAATAAATACAAACTTTCCTCGAGAGCTTCTGGAAATTGCAAAGGCTAAAGAGCATCTTGGGGGAGAGTTTATTTTTGATAAGATGAATTTTTTTGAAAAAACTATTGTTAAAAAGATATCTAAGGTGACTTCTAATAAATCTAATATATCTGAAGACAATATTCATAAATTTGCAAAAGCAATGAATAGTATTTAGTATATTTGGAGGAATTTTAATGCAAATGGGATGGCAATTAGCCATCCCATTTGCATTATTCATATTCTCCTAAAACAATATCATCAATAAGCCATGACTTATTTATTTGTCTTACATTAAGTGTGATTGCTCTACTGATATCCTCGTCTTTTTCATTGCTTGTTACTTCAATAATCTTGCCCTCAACCTTATATTCACTTTCTGATACTTTTTCTATATTTTCTACTTCAATCCTATCAGGCCAAGGACTAGAAGTCAGTCTACCTGGTGCATTTTCTGGGTCACCTAACCACTTTTCTATAAGCTTTTCAGAAACAAATTCACTGTAGTTCTCTTCCATATCTTTTTCTAATGTATCCTTAGGGGATAAAAGTGAAACTAGTTTTAGCTTACTTCCAAAGTCTTTTACTAAATTTGTAATCATTTCTTCATCTGATTTCTCCTTATGTATCTGTCCTTCTACTTGATTTTTTGATTCTCCTAAAACACCATTTGTATTTCCCTTAACTGAGCATCCCATAAGTGAAACAGCTAATGTTAGCGCTGCACCGTATAGTACTATCTTTTTCATACAATCACTCCTAAATTTCATCTTTATATTATCTGTTTCTATTTTTATTGTACGAAATTTTTAGTGTGAGATGTTTACAGCAAGGTTACAAATGTAGCTAAAATTCATTAAGTTAAAATTTGAGAATTAGGAGGACATTACTTGCCCACCATTTACATGAAGTGTTTGCCCTGTTACAAAGCGAGAATCATCAGATGCAAGATAAACATAAGTAGGTGCAAGCTCGAATGGCTGCCCTTGTCGCTGCATTGGATTACCAGCTTGTGTCACTTCATCTGCAGAAAAACTTGATGGTATAAGAGGAGTCCATATCCTTCCAGGCGCAACAGCATTTACTCTGATGCCCTTAGTTACTATATTATTTGCCAATGCACGAGTAAAGCCAACAATAGCTCCCTTGGTAGCAGTATAATCAATCAATTGTTCATTGCCATAATAGGTCACAACTGAAGTAGTATTGATAATAGAGCTACCTGGTTTCAAGTAAGGAAGTGCTGCTCTAGTCGTATAAAAATGAGAATATATATTTACTTTAAATGTATCGTCAAATTGTTCATCTGTAATATCTAGTAAGCTTAATTGCTGAAACTGGATACCTACATTATTACATAAAATATCTAGTTGCTTAAATTCCTGTATAGTTTTTTCTACAATATAAATACATTGCTGTTTTTTTCTTAAATCTCCTGGCATCAGCAAACAACGTTGTCCAAGCTCTTCAATCCTAACTTTTGTCCTATTGGCATCTTCATGCTCATCTAAATATGAAATAGCAACATCAGCACCTTCCTTAGCAAAGGCTATGGCTACTGCCGCACCAATTCCACTGTCACCGCCTGTGATAAGCGCTACCCTTCCCGTTAGCTTTCCACTTCCCTTATAATATGGATTTTCAATAATGGGTCTTGGAACCATGAGTTTTTCTAAGCCGGGCTGTCTATATTGTCGTTGTTCTGGTACGGTAATTGGAACGTCTTGATACTGTGTTATTATTCCGTAATTAGGATACATGGGATAATATTGATCAGTTAGGTTTTTTTTATTATTATAATCCTCATGAGACAAAAAATCTCCCCCTAAAATATACTTATTAAAATCATCTTATGTACCACAAAATAATAGAGTGCATAATCTTTTTTTGTGAGATATTTCTATTGGGTACATACACCTTACATTAAAGAAACAAATAAGATGAAAAGTATAAAGTGATTAGTAAATTGGAGGAGGTTATAAATGTGGAAAGCCATAGTCCCTGTCCAGGAGTAAGCCTGTTACTAGTAAATCGCTCTAACGAAAAAGTAGAAGTATTGTATGATTCAAATCCTAATGCTTTTCAGTTGCCTAAAATAGGTCTTAGACCACCATATTATTGCAATCCAAGATGTGAACAGTACTATCCCATCATCTAGATATATTTTATTAAGTAGACCATGACACATAATGTTTTTTATATATGCAAAGAAAAATACTCATAATGCAGAAATAGCGCTTTCTAATGGCTGAAAAACCACGAAAAGCGCTATTTTGGAGTCACTGAAAAACTATAGCTATCTCGCTTGCTATTGTGAATCGTAATCGAAAAAACTAACTGCATTCTCTTATTATATTCACTTGATTGTATATCATATTTGATTTTTCTTGTGCTTCTTTACGGACTAAATTAATTTGATTGTAGTTTTCTTCAAGAATCCTGCATGTATATGGACATATAGATTTATTGTTTACTAAACCCCTTAAAACATTAATTGTCTCGTCCTTTTTCATTCCTTTTCTATATGGTCTATCTTCTGTAATGGCAGTAAATATATCCGCTACAGCCATTATCCTTGACCCAAGTGGAATTTCATCAGCAGTAAGATTAAAAGGATATCCTTTCCCATTTAGCTTCTCGTGATGCAGCGATGCCCAAGTATTTATAGTTTCAAATTCTTTTATAGGCTGTAGAGTCCTGTAGGTATAAAAGGTATGACTTTTTATAATATTAAATTCTTCAGCATTAAGCTTGTCCGGTTTTTCAAGTATCTCATCGCTTATTGCCAGCTTCCCTAGGTCATGAAGATATCCTGCTACAAGCATCATCTTGCATTCGTTTTGTGAAAAGCCAGCTAGCTCAGCAAGCTTCTTTGCTACTTGGGCAACTCCGAAGGAATGGTTAGCAGTATAGGGACTTCTGAAATCGATAATATATGCAAACACTTCAGACAAATTTATAATCTCGTCAAGGCTGAGTTCAACAGTATCAAAATTTATCATTTTTGGCATAATAGTCATCAAAGGCTCGTAAACGATATCAAGCCATATGTACTCATAATTGCTTATATTGAGAAATGCGTCCACAAACTCGGGCATAAAAAGCTTGCCTCTTAATCTATTAATATTACTGCTTATATCTTTAATCTGATTCATAATATGGCTATTCTCTTTTATCTGCACTACTATTCTATCTGCTAAATGCAAAACATGACTTGACAGGGGTACTTTGTTTCCAGCAAACTCATTTCCCTTTCCATAGCTCCATGGAACATGATGATATCTAATAATATTGGCTACATTAGCCAAAGGCTTAAATTTTTCTAGAATACTGGCTCCAATAAAAGAATGTCTATGTACTCCAGGCGGTTCGTTATAAAATAGCTCTAATCTTTCCTTTGTCGAAAATGCACCTATATCATGCAAAAGTCCAGCAATAAATACTTCCTGCTGCTGTTCTCTTGTAAAACCTAGCTTTTCACCTATTCTGTAAGCCATGTATGCAACCTTTATATGATGATTTGTTATTTCGCTGCTAATTAAATCTCCTGTGTTAGTAATGCAGTACACTAGCTCAAGCATATTAACTGATTTCTCTTTATTCATTCATTGTTCTCTCCTTCCCAAGCCTCATTTTGTTTCTATAAATCTTTAATAGAGAAGTCACCCTAATACTGATATTCTCTTTCATTTCTCTTTGCTTGATATAGGGCATCATAGGTCAGTCTTTATACTCCTTCTTCATTAAATTCTGGAATGAAGCTTTCTAAAGCTGTTTCTCCTTCTTGTATATACCCATTTTCTACTCCTATTTCAACTGCAAAATCTATTAGCTCATTGTACTCCACTTCAGTTATTTTTCTATTGAGCTCAGGATATTTTTCTGCATGTGAAAGAGGTGTATATTGATTCATTATGCTAATAAATATCGAATTTCCGTAGGTTTTATATAGATATTTTATGATGTTTTTAGAATCTTTGAGATAGCCAGGTAAGGTAAGATGTCTGACTATCACTCCCTTAATCATTATGCCATTGCTATCAAACCTAGGTTTTCCTACCTGCCGCACCATTTCTTTGATTGCTTCAGAAGCAAAGACAAAATAATCTGGAGCATTTGAATACTTCTTTGCTGGTTTATCATCCATGTATTTTAAATCTGGAAGATAGACATCCACATATCCATCTAGAAGCTTCAATGTGTCTATCTTTTCGTAGCCGCTGCAATTATATACAATAGGTAGCTTAAGCCCATTTCTTCTACCTATGCAAATGGCTTCAACAATCTGTGGTACATAGTGACTTGGAGTAACTAAGTTAATATTATTGGCACCCTTTTTCTGAAGTTCTATAAAAATCTCTGCTAGCCGTTGTATTGTAATCTTTTTACCTGTCAATCCTTTTGCTATATTATGGTTCTGACAAAAAACACATCCCATAGAGCAGCCTGAAAAGAACACAGTTCCAGAGCCCTTCTCCCCAGATATACAGGGTTCTTCCCACATATGAAGTGCTGCCCTAGCAACCACTAATTCATCAGTTACTTTACAGTAGCCTCTGTGCCCATTTGTACGGTCAACATTACAGCTTCTTGGACACAATTTACAGTTCTTTAATAAACCTTTATCCATAAATGCTCCCTCTATATACATATAGTATTGTAATACTGTATTTTCAAACAAAATTATCATAACACTTATATGTGTATATTTCAATTCTAACCCTTTATTAAATTAGAATTTATATTTTGAAAAAGGCACATCACTCAAACTAAGTAATTTGAAGATGTGCCAAAATAACTTTATTATTTATTTGTAAATAAATGCGATATTTAGATGTCTATACCCAGAAAATGTTTCACTATGAAACCAACTACAAATGAAAGTGCTGCTACAGATAGGCTTATTAAGGCCATTTCACTAAATCTCTTTTTAAATGGTAAATCCTTTGCTACAGAGATATAATATGTAAAAGCAAATATTATGAACACTACTATTACAAGCATTGTAATAAGAGCATGTATATAATTATCACTAGGAAATAATAAATAAGGTAGTACTAATAATATTACTGCAAAGATATACATAACTCCTGTATATAAGGAAGACTTTAAAGCATTTGATTTGCCCTCAGAACGTGCTGATAAATATTCAGAGGATGCCATAGATAAAGTGGCTGAAATACCTGTTATTAATCCAGAAAGTGCAACTATTTTGTTATTTTGAAGTGCAAAGCTCAACCCTGCTAATGTCCCAGTTAGTTCTACTAATGCATCATTGAGACCTAATACCATTGAGCCTACATATTGCAAACGCTCCTCATCCAATAAACCAATTAGGGCTTGCTCATGCAATTCTTCATCATGATAAATTTTTTCTGCCTCAGGAATTTCTAGTGCTAATTTTGAATATATCTCTTGTGAGTCTTTTTCTCCCTTTTCCATAATTTTAATAACAAAAGTATATCCTAAAATAATGCTTAATAATGTAAATATAAAGACTTTAAGCTTCTGAGGCATTAGCTTTTTGTTAGTATACCTTCTCCAAGTCTCGCTATGTAAACCTTCTTCATTTGCAATTTTTTGTAGAAGTTCTTTTTCTGATTGTTTTTTTACTCGTTTTGCTAAGTTCAGATAAATAGCTTGTTCTGTGATTTCATTTTGTTGTAGCCTTAAGAGTATTCTTTTTGATTTTTCTGATATAGTTTTATCTTGATATGACATGCTCCACCTCCTAAAGTTTTACTTTAAACCTATGAAAAATGAATTCAAATAATACCAATAATCAAAATTGCTATGAAAGTCATCTCTGTCAGTACGTCCAATGATATCTGAAATATGACCTCCTATGATTATATTATAGCTGGATTAGTTATAAATCGCCATAAATATAACATAATCTTCTAAAAAAAGAAAGGCTTCTTATCGAAGCACTAAAAATTATTAAGGCTTTTCTTGAGCCACCATCTATTTTCTGATAGAAGCATTCAGAAAATCCGACTAGGTCATAAAAGCTTTCCACAACCTGCTTAAAACTTATTTTGGTCAGTTTTATTAAATAAAGCAGTATTTGTGAAAATGGCAATTTTACTTCAACTGTTCTAAAGAATAATTTCTTATTCTAAATACATGTTCACAGAGAACTTCAATGTCTTCATTATTGTGACTAGTTAAAATAATTGTTTTGCCTTCTTTATTTAAATCTTTTAATAGATTTCTAATATTCTCTACACTATCAACATCTAAACCATTAAAAGGTTCATCAAGTAGTAGTATCTCTTGATCTTCCATTATGGCCTGTGCAATAGCTAATTTCTGCTTCATTCCAAGGGAATAATTCTTTACCTTTTGTATTATAGTATAATGCAGTCCTACTCTTTCCATGACTTCCTTGATTTTTTCATCAGATATCCTATGCTGTATATCGGCTAAATATCTTAGATTTTCAAATCCTGTTTTATCTCCTAGATATCCAGGTTTCTCTATAATAATTCCAAAGTTTTCAGGGAATCTTTTGTTTTTTCCCAGCTCCTCTCCATTGACAAATATACTCCCTTGGTCCGGGAATACAAATCCACACATCATTTTAAACAATACAGACTTACCTGAACCGTTATGACCTGTAATCCCGTATATTTTCCCTCTTTCAAATGTAGCTGTTGTATTCTCAAATAAAGTTAAACCTTTGTATGACTTGCTTATATTTCTTAATTCTATTAGTCCCATATCATTCACCTTTCTTTCTAAAATAAATAGTCCTTTTTGCTTAACAAATATAATAAAGCTAAAATTTCTATCACGATGTAACCAACCAACTTAGCTGACGTTAAAAATATTGAAGTATTTTCAAGTATATAACCCATACTATTTAAACCAACAGGTATCCAATTGTTAATTCTAAGTCCTGGTAGCATACAAATAGTTAGCATTAACAGTATGATAAAACTTTTTAAAACATCCTTTGTAGATAAAGAAGCTACTATTACCATCAGGACATAAAATAGTAATTGGAGAAAGCCATTAATCATAAAATGATAAATTATCTGAAATAGTTTTGGATGTACTGTAAAATCTAATCCTTTTAATATTCCTATAAATAAAGCACTAAAAAATAGCGATAATAGTAATATGCCTATATATTTTAATACATTTGGAAACCAGCTTAAAAACCATTTAATCATTGACTTGTATCTAATCATAGTATAAAAGCTCATTTCTGACAGATATCTTTCTAATAGAAGCTCAACAAAATATGTGAATCCTATAAAGACAACCACATAATATACAAAGGAAATCAAAGAAAATGATTCATTGGTAGTACCCATAAATGCAACTATGGAGCTATCCCAAATTGATAAATCCTCATTTGCATATTTGCCCACATTAAACAAAATCCCCGCTAAGCAGAGTAGTCCATATATAAATATAGGTGATTTTCTAACTACATAGTTTTTTATATAGCTGTGATTTCTGTCTATATTGTTAGCTATAAGAACTAAAATAAATAAAACAGATAACATTATTATAAAAGACATAATTATACTATCAAAGGATGCAACACCATGAAATAAACTCAAATAATTTGGCATCATTATTAACTTCATGGAATCGGGAAATATTTTAAAGCTAATCGCTCCATATAGATATGATAATCCATTTATTAGATATAATAGGGATGTCTTTTTAAATCCTGCATAAAGAATACATAACATAAATTGAAAGGTTATAGTTGTTAATAAAAATAACCCTATTTGTAATATCAATGCAATATATGGTTTAGGAAAATAAAGTCCCAAATAATATAAAATTTCATTTCCTGATACATCAATTTCTCCAACATTGCTCCATTCCATTGAAAAAGGAGTATTAAATGTAGCCAACAATAGTGCTCCTAATAATATAAGGATAAAAAATGTATCTATTTTAATTAATTGCCCTAGCTTTACATAAATCCACTTTCTATATGAGCCTAATCTTATAAGTTCTATATATTCAAATGTTCTATTTATATATACAGTAGATATAAATAAAATCAATGGAAAGAAATAAAATAATAATAAATAGACATCACTTGCTGACAAAAATATATAGTCCCAAAAATTAGCAGCTACATTGTGAATCTCTTGGAAATGCAGCATTGATTGTCTATTGCTTAAAGAGTATAAGACTATTGGAATAGCCGCAAATAGGTATTTCCACGAAATTATTTTGTTTTTAACTTTTATCATTGCTAATCATCCCAAACCTTCCTAGCCTTTTTTATATAGGCAATCAAAGTAGCTATAATTAAGATTAATATTATAAAAGGTACAAATATTGTCCACATTGACTGATCAGTTATTGAAAATGGGAAAACCGTGTAAATAGGTGAAAATTTCTCTATCCATAAAATTGAAGTTATAAAGTGCATAACAAACCACCATAAAAATGGTGTAGATAAAGCAACAAACCTATTTTTGAGGCAAATTGTAAGTAAATAAGCTATAGTCATATATAATGCACCATTGATACCTACCCATAATGAATATATTACTCCATAAAGAAAAACTGATTTCTGAGCAATAATCTCAAAAGTTCCAACAGAAACAGTTCTTATAGGCTCCACTTCATAATGTATATAACCAATCAAGGGATCTATATATTGAATAAATAAAAATGGAATAAATATCATTAGAAAAACTACAGCGAAGGTCACAGCAGCATTTACAATTCCTTTCGCTAATACGTACTCAGATATTACTGTTCTAGGTCTTACGTATTTCAGATAATTATTCTTCCTCTCGTTAGCATAAGAGCCAGCATAAAGCGGTACTAACAGTATTGGGAATAATAGTGGTATTGGAGAACTGCTTAATAACTCGTCGTGTACCTCTATAGCCCTATAAAACCCAAAGGATCCATTTATAATTGGTAGAATAATAATAAGAGGTAAAAATATCAGTACTAGACTGATAACAAAAAATCTTTTATTTAATGCTTTTTTAAATTCTATAGAAACTAGATGTTTCAATTTTCTCACCTTCCACTTTAATATTTGATTGTATAAAAATCCTTCTACTATCTTTTACAAGTATAATTATAAAGTATGAATCTTAATTTTAAATTTTTTCTACCTTAATTCTTCCTTAATTCAAAAAAGATAGCATTTTCAATTTATGCTATCTTTTAAGATCAATTACAATACTATTTTTATTGTAGTTCCTTTATTTAATCTACTTTTAACTGATATGCTTCCCCCATGGGCTTCTATTATTTCCTTTGCTATAGACATACCAAGACCAGACCCTTTATGATTTTCTGTATTTGTTCCTCTATAATATCTGTTAAATAAGTTTTTTAAATTTTCTTCATTGATACCTTTTCCATTGTCTTTAATTTCTATATATATTTTTTTCTGTTCTCTAATATCTACGAAGACTTCTGTATCCTTCTCATTGTGCACCAAAGCATTAAATATAAGATTAGCTATACTTCTTCCCATAAGACTTTCATCAAAATAAAATTCTATATTTTCATTTTGAGGATTGAAATGTATAATTCTGTTTTCATAATCTGGATGATTTAATATCTCAATTATTATTCCTCTTAAAAATTTAGTGAGATTCCCTTTGGTTTTGTTAATTACTAGAGCATTATTTTTTAATTTCTCATGAAGTCTAAGTTCTTCTATTAATTCTTCCATATAGTTTGCTTTATTTAGAATAATATTAGAGTGGTGAACTACATCCTTATTTGAGATTTCATAGTCTTCATTTGCTAAAATCTCTGCATAACCTTTTATAGAAGAAAGGGGAGTTTTCAAATCATGGGATATATTAGCAATCCACTCTTCTCGCATCTTTTCAATTTTTGCTCTTTCTCTCCTATTTATTCGTAAAGTTTCTGTAAGTTTATTTAAGCTTCTAAATACTTTTCTATAAACACCCTTTTCTTCATAGTCAATTATATATTTATCCTCAGCCAAAAAATCTACTCCTTGAATTATATAAAGTAGTGGCGTAGTAAGCTTATTTCCAAATAAAAAGCCTATAATCAAAAATACTGAAATTGAGATAATGAAAACTACTAAAATAAATTTAAAAATAAGAGCAGATGTGCTGGATTCATACTCGAATATATGCTTACTGATTGTTGTGCTAGGAAATCCAATGATATAACTAAGATTGCTATCACTACCTGTATCTGAAACAAATAAAGTATATCCATCTATTGACCCTGAATACATATGATAATGAACTATGTCTGCTGGTGAATAGTAGCTAGGAGTATCCTCTGGCTTATACAATTCATATATTTCATTTCCATTTCCATCTAGTACCTGAAGCCATGCGCTTCTTTTCTTTAAAAGCTCTTGACCTTCTCTACTGATTAAAATACCATCTTCATCCGTCTCAATATATGATTTAAAGCTTAATGTGAAGCTCGGTGGATAATCTGAAGTGATAATGTCCTTTGAAAAGAGAAAATAGTAAACTCCTCCAACGGTTATTAGTATAATTAACAATATTGATAAAAGTGTTACTCCTAAAAAACTTAGAGTTATTTTTCCTCTCATACTAATCACCCTTTATAAATTTATATCCTAAGCCTTTAAAAGTAATAATATGTTCAGGCTTAGAAGGATCATTTTCTATCTTTTCTCTAAGATGTCTAATATGAACCATTAATGTATTATCATATCCTTCATATTCACTACCCCATATATTTTCAATCAATATATCTTTGCTTAAAATTATATTAGGATTTTTTACGAGATATAATAATAGCTGATATTCTTTAGCAGTAAGATTTAATAAAGTATTAGATTTCTTGACTTCAGCCTTATTTTCATCTATTTCGATCTCTTTGAATTTGATAACTTCTTTTGTTTCATTAATTTGATTATCATTTGATATTGACTGGATGTAATTAATCCTTCTAAAGTGAGCTTTTATTCTAAAAGCAATTTCTTTTGGACTAAAAGGTTTTGTAACATAATCATCTCCACCAATTCCAAGACCTAAAAGCTTATCTACATCATCAGATTTAGCAGATAGGAATATTATAGGGCACATGCTAAATTCTCTAACTTTCTTACAAACTTCATATCCATCTATATCTGGAAGCATAATATCAAGCACAATAATATCTGGATTCACTTCTTTACATATTAGAATTCCCTTTGAGCCAGTCTCTGCTTTATAAATTTCTTTAAATCCTTCTTTCATAAGCACAGTTTCTAGCAAATTAAGAATATCTTTTTCGTCATCAATTAATAGTACTTTCTTTTTAATTAAGTCTTTTAAGTTCAGATTTAGCATAACTTCAGCTCCTTATAATATTTAAAGAGTTTTGTTGTTTATTAAATATTAAAAATCCGTTGCTCTAGAATATTGATCTATCTAAATATGTTTCCCTAAAATGTATTATATAAAAGAAGAAGACTCTTTTCAATTTACTAACACAAAATATAATATAGCTAGAAAGCCCTGCACATTTTGTACAAGGCTCAGATAATTATACTAATCGTTCTTTTAGTCTCCCAAGGAATATTTGCATAAGATGTACATTTTTTAACCCAAAACTAAAACTAGTTATTATACTTTAGCGATTACTCTACAAGGTAATCCAGTCATATCAGTATAGTTCATGGGATATGTATTAGCTATAAATGTGCTGCTCTTATCAAGAACATTCTTTAAATTGCAAAGATTTTCAATTATAAACACACCTTTATCTGCACAATATTGGTCTTTTGGTGTATGTTCCTTTCCTCTGCGTACTCCAGCAAAATCAACACCAATAATAGAAACACCTCTTTCTAACAGCAAGTCAATAAGCTCATTTGAAAGCTGTGGGTGATTCGTAAAGTATTCCTTACTGCCATAGCCCTCAGCCTCAATATATCCTGTATAAAAGACAACAAACATATTTTTACATACTTTGCTAAAATCAATATCAGAAGCTTCAATATCTCTGTCAACTACACCTGAAACGTCAAATACTACAGCATTCCTTTCTGTATACTCCAGTGGGAATTCCTTATTCATAACATCAAAGTGTGTTCCAAGATGTCCTACAAGAGCTTTTTTCTCATTGCCCTGAGCATCTGTTACCATCTTAGGTGTGATTTTCAAAGTAATATCAATCAGCATTTCATATTCCTCCTAATTCTTCATTTTGTGATTCTAAATGCTTTTTATATTTTCTGCTAATTCAGTTAATAATAGCTGCAAAGCGTCATAGTCAAGCATATCTCCATTATTATCCAGAAACTCAACTACGCTCCAAACCTTTGCCAATTTTATTTGTCTCAGTAATTCCTGTTCTGAAAATGGAAAGTCAAGTGATATATTTGACCACATTTGCAAGTACCTCTGTGTAATTAACCTCTCTAAAGAATTATCTAATGTTCCTAATCCTGGCATAGTTATGGAAAGGTCTATGGCAGGTGAACCATAGCTAATTCTTTCCCAATCGAAAAGAACTACTGTCCCATCTTTTCTAACACCCCAATTTGTTGGATTAGTATCGGCATTTATCCAGCAGTATGGTTTAAATAATTGCTTCGACTCTTCTTGCAATTCAAACAATATAGAACCTATCTGATTTCCTATTAACTCAGTAAACAATTCTAAAACGGCTTCTGTCATTCTGTTATCCCATTTTGGTATGTAGCAATTTTCTATAGGCAAGCTTTTATTCCACATTTCAGCATGAAAATGGAACAGTACTTCTAAAACCTTCTCATCTGCCTTCCATCTTTCTTTTGGGAGAGCATAAGGTATGTCTTCTATAACAATCCAAAAGTTTCTATCATCTTTATAAGACCAGTATAAAAATGGGATATATTTATGAAGCTTCTGGCTACATTTATTATAAAACAAATACTCCTGAGGTCTTGTCATCTGCTTTACTATAGCAGAGAAGCTATGAAACTCAACACGATAGCATCCTCCTTCTGCTTTTATGCCATTAAGCTTATTTATAAAAGTAGGCTTTCCATATGATTTTATTAAAAATTGTTGCACATTTATCGGCCATTGTTCTAATAAATCCATATATAGAATCACAACCTTTCTATCTTCTAATAAACATATTGTATTATTAGGATTATTTAATTATTATTTTTTCATAAATAATATCATTATCAAATTGGACTTTTAATTGTACTATACATGCTGGTTTCCTTACATTAGTGCAGGGATGGCTAAGTATTTTCTGCAATTGTCTGTAGCAATCATCTCACCAAATATATTCTTATTTCATTGCTTATATTTAATATTATATAGTATTGGAGTACATCTTTCTATTATTTTGATGCTTCTTTATCTTAAAGTTAATGTGTTACATTAACTTTTAAAATCTGTATTTTTACCGCTTTGAGTCTTGATGTTCAGCTTTAAGGTTAAAGATGATTTCATTATAGATTTAGTAATATATTTTTTGTTTATTTTACATAAGTTATCAAAACAATAAAATGATTAGTAACAAATTAACAGCTTATCTAATATACTAAAATGCAAATAGATTTAAATATAATATTGGGAGGATAAAAAATGGCTGTAAAATTATTCAAGCTTATGATAGATGCTATTACTACAACAGATACTGATATTAATCCAGAAATTGATAATTATTTTTATGAGTTGAGAGAAGATGAAAGAACAGATGACACTGTGACTATTCCAGCCACACAATTTACGGATGATGATGGTAATATCATGACAGGTAATCTTACGACTGTATCTACAGACAATGGATATTATCTGTTATTTATAAATGGCGTATTACAACAATCCAACCTATTTACAGTTAGTGGTGATGGTTCTCAAGTTGTTATTACTGAAGCTTCTACAATACCTGTAGGTGCACCAATTACCTTAATAGTAACTAATTTCGCTCCAGTCTCTGATTCCGATACCACAATAACAACTTAGCTATCATATTTAGGGATGTGCTATGAACTGCACATCCTTTTTTCTTTATATTAATGTATTCTTAAATATTTCTTTACTATATCTATAGTAAAGAACCTATTTCTTATTATATTCATAAGATAATAAGAAAACTTCTATTGAAGCATCATAAAATATGGAAGCTTTTTTGAAGTTTATTAAGGTCAAGTTCGCTAAGTAAAAAAATAGGTAGAGTTTTTTTATTAGTTATAAAACATATATATTTATTTTTTGGAGTGATATCCGTGTCTAAATATGGGCTTCCTAGGATTTTATCAAATAAAGGTAATGGCTTTAATCATAAAAAAAAGCTATTAACCGCAGATGTTTATCAATATAATACCTTGTCTGATGGTATAAAAAAAGTTTATACAAATAGTGATGAGTTGATAGAATATGGAAACAGAGGTATCCTTGATCCTAATACTGTCTCTTATTTTGATTTATTTATTAATGGGGTATTACAGCCAAAGGTCAATTATGAAATTCAAAAAGGTCTTCTTATCCTTAAAACTGAAGATGTCCCTTTAAAGAACTCTACTATTATTATCACTTTTGTTACTTTCAAGGATGAGGCATCTACCAAGCTTAATTCTGCTACAGCTGAAGGCATTCTACCATCAGGACATATATCAATTGGACCTGTAACTGATATGGATATTAGTATTCAGGATACTGTACATTCCTATCTAAAATTAGAAAAAATTATTACATCTGGACCTACAGCTATTCCCACAGGTCATATATCCAGTTGGGAATTCATGCTAGTAATAAGCAATATAAGTGATATACCAATCAGCAATATTGCTGTAATAGATAACGTTCTGCTGGATTCTATTTTAAATATAGAGAACTTCCCCCCATCTCAAGGGAACATCCTTATTAGGGACAAGGTTATTACATGGAATATTGATATTTTAAATATAGGAGAATCTGCTACTGCAAGCTTTAAGGTAGAAGGTTTCTTTAAGGCTGATGGTATCCGATTCATCGGCAGAAGTTTTTCTACTGGTAATAGCATATTAGGCACTATATCAACTGATATTGTCAGTGGAGATTCCATAGATGTTAGTAAAAAATTAGATATTACCACAGCTTGTATCATTACGTCTAAAGTTTTTTCTCAATATCAACAAAAACACTGCTTTGGAAATGTTAGTGTAGATATAGGTAACAATCACTTCAAAAATATTGCATTTAAACCAGGGTTTATTATAGAAAATACTCTAATGATTACTGATATAGAAAGTAGACAAAATTTTAAGAGAGTTAGATTTCTCTTAAAAATACCATTTGAAATAACTGATACAAATAATAATATAATTAAAGGCTATTTACCAAATATAGCTAAAGATATCATCATGTTTATACCTAAATCACGAGATGAGTTTTTATTTAATATTATAGTAGAAACCAGCTCAAAGCTTTTAAGCTCTCCTGTTAAATTAAATAGCCAATTAAGCTTTCCAGTTGGTGTATCTATTATTATTAAGGCAGTGGGAAAGGTACAGCTATTAATACCTAGCTTTAAATCTTGTCAAGAGCCTTCCACATGTGAAGATAACCCATGCCCTAATATCTTTGGTAATCTATCTATTGAAAAATTCATTATTGCAGGACCTTTGAAAGTCAGTCCCAATGTTGGTAGTACTTGGACAATAGAAATTAAAATATCTAATGATGGACATGGTCCAATTAGTAATGTCATCATGACGGATACCCTACTATTAGATGATTTAGTTAATTTTAATGTCATTAGCCTTACTCAAGGTACCATATCTCAACAAAACAATCAAATTATCTGGAATATAGGAATCTTAAATTCTAATAAAACAATTGTAATGACTGCAAAAGTCACTGGTTCTTTTGATAATAAATATAGTAATATTCTTAATTCTAAAAACTATCAATATAACACAATTTCAGATGGAATTAAAAAAGAGCTTACAAATGATGATGAGTTAATAATGTATGGTAATTATGGCATACCAGATCCGAATGAAGTATCTTTCTTTAATCTTTTTATTAATGGAGTGTTGCAACCCAAAACTAACTATATAGTAGAGCCTGGTCTTTTAATCTTAACAACAGAAAGCATTCCTAAAGAAGGAGTTCCAATTATTCTTGAATATTTAATAATAAAAGATAAAAATGACCAGCTTTTAAGAGCACAAACTTATCAATATAATACTTATGCTAATGGAGAGAAAATTTATACAGATACAGATGAATTAACTATGTATGGTGACAAGGGAATCCTTGAGCCCCGACAAACTTCTTACCAAAATCTGTTTGTAAATGGGGTCATCCAACCAAGCATCAATTATATAGTTAAAAAGGGTATCCTTATATTAGAAGTAGACGATGCACCTATAAAGGGAACTCCTATTTCTATACAATTTATTTCTTTATTTTTGTAAACGGATGCAAAAAAGCCATCAAGATTTAGTGATTTCTTGATGGCAGAGTATATTGCTAGAAGTAGCATCACACCCTTAATAACCCGCGAAACGCTCTAACACTATAGAAAGAGGGCGCACTATTATGATATATGAAGACATGACCATAGCGACGGTCAGCAAAGATGGCACCTCCAAGTTTTCTAATATTAGAAGGTGTTTTCACCCAGCTTGATGTCTTCATATCGAACTCTCCAAGTTTCTGCAACTCTCTATATTGTTCCTCAGTTAGAAGCTCAATGCCCATATCAGCTGCCATATCAATAGCATTACCTTCTGGATATATCCCCTTCTTTTCTCTCTGCATCTGAGCTTCTCTGTCATAACAAACATTTCTACGACCTTTTGGGCTTTCCGCTGAACAATCACAAAAAATGTACTCACCCGTTGTTTCATCCTGACCAACAACATCTGGTTCCCCGCCGGTTCTTTCCATTTCATTCAGTGACCAAAGCTTTTCATTATTGGATTCTAGCCTTACTTGTACTTTAGCCCATTCAATACCTTTATGACGATTCATATTAACCTCAAAACGGGTTTTCAATACATTGAGCAGTTCTAAGTTTGACATAGATATCCTCCTTTAATCCCATTGCCCTGGAAATCTTAATTTTTGTAGTTGTGGGAATTTCTTATTGTATTCTTCCACTTCTTCCTTTGGTAGATCATTAAAAACTTCAGATTCATAAAACTTTCCTTTTATGCCTTTCATACTATCCTTTGCTAATTCAATTCCCATAAATGCATCGAAATTTTTACCATCAGCAGTTGTAATATTAAAATTGTCACACGTTTTAAATCCTATTCTAGGATAATAGTCTGGTTCTCCAAAAATCACAATCCCTTTATACCCCTTATTTGCAGCTAATTCCATGGTTTCCCTTAATAACAGCTCACCAACTCCACACCCTTGCCATTTAGGTTCTACACAAAGAGGTCCAAAGGTTATAATTTCATGAGTATCTGCTCCCTCGACAATTCGTGCCTTTGAATACATTATACATCCTATTACCTCTCCATCCTTTACTGCTATTCTACTTAGCTCTGGAAGATAATCTTTATCTTGGCGTAATTTATGTACAAGATAATGTTCGTCACATCCAAGATGATGTTTATTCCAAAATGCATGCTGTGTCATTAACTCTACATTATACCAATCTGACTCTGTTTCCATTCTAATTTCTATTTCTTCCCTATGTAATCTTTTCATTTTTTCTAGGAGCCATCCAAATTCTAGCCTTACTTCTTTTCTTTGTAAATCATTATTCTTGTAGCAACAAGTATCCATTCCAATTAGGTTAAAGCCTTCATGTCTATAAAAATCTATTGCATTGACATTGCAAGATTGTGTTTCTAGTATAACAGCACGGCAACGCTCTCTTCTTGCTTGTTCCTTTGCCATTTCTATTAAGGAATGACCTATTCCTTGCTTTTGATATTTTTCCGCCACCCAAAGCTCTGTAATTCTTAGACGATTAGACCATGATTCTGGATTAGTTTCTATTGCAGCAACTAATTCATCATTAACTAACACTCCCCAAGCATAAGCATTCTCCCAGTGCTCTTCATATAGTTTATCTGGAAAATCATATTCTTCTGGTGTATGAGTTACTGGCTCTTTAAAGTCCTTTTTCTCTATCTCAACAGTGAAGCCTTTATCTGTTTTATTTACACAAACATCATAATACTTATCTGCTGTATATTTTATTGGGATAACAGTTCCCTTCCATTTCTCTTTTGGTAAATGTATAATCTCGTATTCCATAGCTCTCACCCTTTCTTTTTATAAAAGTTCATCTTTACTTCGTTTATTTATAGAATTTCTCATATTCCCTTTAGATAAAACATATTAACCACCAGTCTTTTCCTTTATTAAAAGTTGCTCTAGTCTATAAAACATTACTTAATTTATTTCTGAATAATGCAATATTAATAAGCTTCTAAATGTCAAATCACACATACGTCTTTTTTCTGTCCTCCAGTCTTTTTCCAATGCTAAACCAGTATAGGTACCCCATTTTGTAAAATAATAATGGTTTAATTTCTTTTTGAATATTCCATCATTTTTATTTAAAATATCAGTAAGGAAATTAACTTGCTCCCTTAACTTTTCTATATGATTTACTACTCCAAGCCTAGATAGCAGTTCCATTCTATGAAACCATATCATCCAGTCCTTATCTTTAAAGGTATTCATGTCTGGATAAAAATCATGCATACAAAATGAAGCTGGTGCAATTAATTGATGCCCTTTTAATACAAGTATATCTGGAATAGGTGATAATTTCATTAACTTAAATATTGACGAAATAATCATTTTTTTGTTTTCTTTGCTTCTCCATATCTTTGTAAAAGCAAGAAGCCTAAGGTCGTATATGCTTGGCCATTTTACTTCATCTCTGAAAATTAATTTGTTCTTATATTCTGCTGTAATATCCTCTATTTTATCTACAGAAAGTACGAACCTAAATTTATCTAATGCAGATTGTATTTGTTCTCGAATAAATTCTTTATTTTCTATACCTGCATAAGCAAATATAGTTGCTTTAATTAGCTGTGAGCCTCCAAATCCTTTTTCATCTAATACTTTACCAACATTAGATAAACACCCTTTATCAAATGTGTTTTCTCTTTTTTCTAATTCATTAAGCATTTTTTGAATTGAAAATTGCTCTGATAACACACCCTTTTCTGACAATACTCTTATTGCAGTTTCAATTCCCTTCTCACTGTGAAAATCCTCATCTATCCAACCATCTGAATCCTGTTTTTCTATAAACTCCTGAATTAATTTATCCCCTAAAATTTGAGTTTGCAGTTTTTCTTCTTCATAGGAATCTATATCTTTTAAAACTTCTTTTTTTATCCTGTATTCTATGGATGGGCAAGCATTGTCTAATAGAAATTCTAATGTTTTATTCATATACACCTCCTCAGTTGTATTATGGGCTAGTCAACTATAAGTTAATTTTGATCAACATATCTCCACCAAAGCATAGTTCCCACTACCCCAAACAAACTTGTTAAAAGTACAATAATAATACTTACGCCTTCAATCATAGCACTATCACTTCCAGCAATACCACTTATAAGCGCAGGTATAGACCATGGGAAAAATTGTCCATAACCTGTTACAGCAATAATTTGTGCTAATACAATAGTAAACACCATAAATCCAAGTGGAGATAGATATCCACGCCCAACACTTGCGAAAAAAGCCACTGGTGTAGATAGTAATATGGTAAGTATGGAACAAAAAATAAAAACCAAGGTACCTCTTATCATTATATCAGATGACCAGCCAGGTATATCAACCACTTTTCCAACAATTAAGCCTAAAACTAATACAAATATATAAAGAACTGAACACCATAAAGCTGTAACGATGAATTTAGAAAATACAATAATATTTCTTGATATTGGCAATGCTAGTAAGTCTTTTATAGTTCTGTCTGAATATTCTCTACCAAAAATCCAACTAGCAATAAATCCAAATACTACTAATCCACCAATTGCAACTGCCTGTGCAAGAAGACTAAAATAAGAAGGCCAATCAGCAGTTCCCATAATATGTGCCTTTGCAGAAATGAAACCCAAGTTTTGTGCTAATATAGGATCTTTTAAAACAAACATAGAAAAGCCCCCGATAAATGGTACTATTGTAAATACGAGTATGGTGATTAAAGGTACTTTAGAATGAAAAAGCTTTTTTCCTTCTATATGAATGCAGGTTATTATTTTATTCACTTTAAAATTCCCCCAATCTCTTTGATAGTTCTTAAGAAATACATTTCTAAATCTTCCTTTTCAACTTTTAATAGAGTGGGAGGACATCCTTTATTTACTAGCAATGTGACCATTTTCTCAGGGTTGTTTACAGCATCCTCATTCTGAATATGCAAGCTAGAGAATTCCTCCGTTAAGCTTCTGTCTTGAACATATACTTTGTATCCAGCTTTTGAAAGAACTTCTTTCATAGCACTTTTATCTTTTCCGTCTAATATTAGTGATTTCTGTAACTGATTTTCAAGCTGTTCTGCATCTATTTCTTTAATTAGTTTTCCATTATGTATTATAGCTATGTTTGTCGCAATTCTCGAAATTTCATCTAATTTATGACTGGACACAAGTACTGTTACACCGGAATTTTTTGCTAAATCCATCAACAGCTGACGAACTTCAACAATACCAGCAGGATCCAGTCCATTTGTAGGTTCATCAAGTATTAAAATTTTAGGTTTATGGATAATTGCCTTTGCAATTCCAAGCCTCTGTGCATTTCCTAAAGAAAGATGCTTAGTTTTCTTTGATGCATAGTCTTCTAATTTTAGCTTCTTTATAATCCAATTAACACAGCTTTTATCCTGAATCCCTCTTAACCTGCGAACAATTTCTAGATTTTCTCTTACTGTTAACTCAGGATATGAATATGGGGTTTCTACAATATATCCTACATCACGCCAGGTGTTTATATTGCCTGCACTTACCTTTTGACCTTGCAGATAGCATTCTCCAGATGTAGGCGCTATCATGCCTAATAATATACGTATTGTAGTAGTTTTACCTGCACCATTTAGCCCTAGAAATCCAAATATTTCTCCCTGTTTAACAGATAAGTTTACATTGTCAACAGCATGAATTTTCCCATAAATCTTTGTTAAATTGGTAGTATTAATAATTTCGACCATTTTTATAATCCTCCTGAATTATCTGTTGGGCAATACCTCTTATCAAAAGCTTCAATACTTCATCAAAATGCTTTTCTCCGATTTCTTCAGTATATATCATGCTCATGAAAATTGTCCTTAATGAAGCAGAGACAACGTCTATACTTATATCATCTTTAATTTTTATATAGGAAAAAATCTTTTTTGTGAACATGTCATCTAACGAATGGTGATTAACAATAAGTTCCTTAGGTAATTTCCTCATTAGATACTCAATTTCTTGATTTTGAATTATGTTCATAATAAAAGACTTCCTTACATTTTGATATAGTTCATAAATCAATTCTGTAAATTTATCAATTCCTATATTGTCCTCTTTTCTAAGTTTATTAGTTAATTCATCAATAATTGATTTTTGATAATCCTCTAATACTGTAAAAAATAGAATTTCCTTTGTAGAATAAAAATTATAAAAAGATCCCTTTGATATACCAGCCATTTGAACAATTTGATCAACAGTTGTTTTCCTTACACCATATTTCAATAGACATCCTTGTGCTACCTCATTTAATTTTTTTCTTATCAATTCTTTTTCATTGTCACTAAATGCAGTTGCCATAATCTGCCCCCTTACTCTATGACTATTTTTACTTTTATGGTCATAGAATATCATGATAGTGAGGCTTTGTCAATAGAATCTATTTCTAATTTTTAGCTATCTGATTATTTTTTTATCATAAATAGAAATTCCGACAAGCATGGCAAAGTATACTTGTCGGAATTTCTATTTTGCTGTTGCAGCATATAGTTTATGCTATCTATTTTTCTAATAGGATTTTATTTTTTATCTTCCCTCTATATTTTTATGAACTGCTATCCAAACCTCTTGAAGATTTTCTTGCATATAACATTCAATAACAGGAAGGTCTGATAGTAAATATCCTGAATTAGGAAGCCACTCAGTATAGAACTGTTTATACACCTTCTGTATTGCGTCTGGAAGTTCACCGTTAGCTTCGAAAATTGCCCAGGTTGCAGCAGGATAAGAAAATTCCCTCATCCCTTCAGGAGCAATAATATACTGGCATTCGGGCATATCAACAAAATTCGTTACAGCAACTATATAATCCATGTCCTCAGAGTCTCCCCATTGACCTCCAGCGGCAATTCCCAAAAATCCAGCAGGTCTATAATCTGGGAAATTATCAATAAACTTCTGCATAGTACCGTCTTTCCATGCATTTTCCCATATCTTTGGAACAATTTCAAATGCTTTTGAAGTATTAATCCTATTTGCTATTCCCATAACTTTAAATGCTGGCCACTGCTCAATTTGATAATTCATATGATTCTCTCCTTTAATAGTAATTTGGAAGGAAAGTTTAGGACAAGATTTTAACTGAACTATTTCATTTCTTGCCATAGAAGGTAAAATACCATGAAAGCTCCTAAAAGCACGTGAGAATGCATCTTGAGATTCATACCCATATTTTAAGGCAATATCAATGATTCTCTCTGAGCTGTTTATAATATCAAAGGCTGCAAGTGTTAAACGTCTACTTCGTATATATTCTGATAAAGGTTTATCAGCTATATAAGAAAACATTCTTTGAAAATTATAAACAGAGCATCCTGCAATTTTTGCTATCTCTCCATGAGAAATTTTTCCCGCAAGGTTTTCTTCTATGTAGCTCATAACTTCATTAAGCTGCTTAATCCAATCCATATCTCTTCCCCCTGTTCTAATCATATGTTTTTTGAAACAAATCCACTCGACATTTTGTGCCGCATTTTGTCTCTTCAAAGAGCTTTTTCTATTTCATTATACCATAACTTTCCATAATCACTGAAAGTTTCATTTTCCGTACATTTTCTCAAAATACCCTTTAGGACCTTTTATTCCACTGTAAAATCAAGCTTCCAACTACCTTTTATTGCTCGATATAAAAAAAGAACTATTGGACATAGTTCTATATACTTACTATGATGGTTTTATTTTGTAAAGTGAGCTATCTGTTTCTCCATCTTTTTAGTTTTGGAAAGGTCTGCATCATTTGATTTCTTGCAGTTTCAGCATTTAGACAATCAGTATCATTAATTCTAAATTACTCTTTGTTATGGTTTATCAGGACTCTTTTAAAAATCCCTGATATTTTCCAATATCTCAATAATACATTTTACTTCATTTATACCTTACTCTATATATTTTTTCAGATATTTTCCTGTATATGATGCATCACACATTATAATATCCTCGGGAGTTCCCTCTGCTACTATCTGACCACCATTTTCCCCCGCATCTGGACCCATATCTATGATATAGTCGGCGGTTTTTATCAAATCCAAATTATGCTCAATTACTAGCACAGTATTTCCTAAATCAACAAGTTCATTAAGAGATAGCAGCAATTTCTCAATATCTTTAATATGCAGTCCTGTGGTTGGCTCATCTAATATGTATAAATTATCTTTCTCTTTTTTAATTTTCCCCAATTCTCTTCCAAGCTTTAGCCTTTGAGCTTCTCCTCCTGACAATGTAGATGAAGATTGCCCTATTTTTAGATATCCTAAGCCAAGCTTATTTAATACATTTAATTTTGAATGTATTACATTTACATCGTTAAAAAATGTCACTCCCTCTTCAATTGTTAGTTCGAGAATATCAGCTATATTTTTTCCTTTATATTTGACCTCTAATATTTCACTTCTATATCTTCTACCTTTACAAACTGGGCATATAGTTATGATATCTTGCATAAATTGCAACTCCGTTACAATATTTCCTTCTCCCATACAAGTCTCGCATCTTCCACCTTTATTATTGAAACTAAAACTTGAAGCATCATACCCTCTAGCTTTTGCTTCTTCGGTTTCTGCAAATATCTCTCTTATTTTGTCATAAATATTAATATAGGTAGCTGGATTTGAACGTGAGCTTCTCCCAATTGGTGATTGATCAATATATCTAACATCACTAATATTCTCAATTCCCTCAATACCATCATTTATCCCCGGCTTAACTCTTGAATCATGCAGCTTTGAATATATGCTTTTATATAATATCTCATTTACCAAGCTGGTTTTCCCAGACCCTGATACACCTGTAACACAAATAAATGTTCCTAATGGTATGCTTACGTTAAGATTCTTAAGATTATTTTCTCTTGCACCACTTATTCTTATATATTTTCCAGTGCCTAAGCGTCTTGCTTTAGGAATAGCAATTTTTTTCTTTCCATCCAAGTATTGTCCTGTTATAGACCTTTCTGTATTAATAACCTCTTGAATATTTCCGCTTGCAATTATCTCGCCGCCATATACTCCTGCACCCGGTCCTAATTCTATTATATAATCTGAGTTCAAAATAGTCTCCATATCATGTTCAACTACAATTACAGTGTTTCCCATGTCTCTTAGCTTTTTTAATGTATTAATAATTTTAAATGTGTCCTTCTCATGGAGTCCTATACTTGGTTCATCTAATATATACATCATACCCATTAGATTCGAGCCGATTTGTGAAGATAAACGTATTCTTTGGGTTTCTCCTCCAGAGAGAGTATCCGAACCTCTCCCCATACTCAAATATTCAAGTCCTATTTCTTCTAGAAGCTCTAGCTTAAGCATTATTTCATTCATAATTTGTTGGGCAGCTTCCTTTTTAGTGTCCAGCACTTCCAAACCTGATATAAACTTTTTTAGCTTTTGTATCTGCATATCTCCAAAATCGCTTATGTTTATTCCATTTATCTTAACTAATAATCTTTCTTTTTTTAGTTTTTTACCCTTACAGTCTGGACAAATGTGACTGGCAAAAAGCTTCTTATTATCGCTATTTTTTGTTCCTTTATCTAAGTTGTCTTTATAAAGACGTTTTACATAGCTTACTAGCCCTTCATAACTTACGTGTCTTCGTTTTTCTTCTGTTTCTCGCTCCCCGTTTGGTTTCAACAACTCATAACGCTCGCCTTTAGTTCCATAAAAAAGAATATCTTTTATTTTCTCTGGAAGCTCATTAAAAGGAGTGTCAATACTGAAATTATAATGTCTTGCAAGGCTATGCAATCTTGCTGCGCCATTTTTATCACTTAAACTGAATTGGGATACATAAAGGGGGTCCATTCTCATGCTCTTCTTTTCATCTTTAATCAAAAGATACGGCTCCGTCATTTTATAGCTTCCAAGTCCTTGACATGTAAGACATGCACCACTCATATCATTTGGCGAAAAGTACTTAGGCAAAAATTTCCCTGTAATAATATTATGTTCACAGTTTATAAACCCATTAGTAAACTTTATTACTTCCTCCTCTGAAATATCTTTGCTTGCTATTTCCAGTCGTATAAAATTCTGCCCTACATCAAGTCCTCTTTCTATTGCGTTGACTATTTGTTCATAGTTCTTTTTATATACTGAAACTTCATCCACTATAACTTCAATTTTATAAGTTTGAGTCTCCTCTAAATCTATATTATTTTTAATTTCAAATACTTCATTATCAATCACAAACTTTCTGAAGCCTTTATTTCTTAATTCAGTTAATAAATAATCGTAAGTCTTATCAAATATTTTATTAACAGGGGCTTGTACTTCAATTCTAGTACCTTCTGGAAGTGTCAATATATGCTCAGCTATTTGATTGGTTGACAAGCACTCAATTTCCTTATCGCATACAGGGCAATGGGGAGTTCCTAACACTGAATATAATAATCTAATATAGCTTGACAAGTCAGCCATGCTTGCAACTGATGAGCGTGGATTCTTAATGCCTCTCTTTTGGGGAATTGATATTACAGGAGATAAACCCATTACCATATCTACATCAGGTTTTTCTATATTCATTATATTAGATCTAGAAGATGATGATAGAGACTGTAAAAATCTTCTTTGCCCTTCTGCATACAATACATTATATGCAATAGAAGATTTGCCTGAACCGCTCACTCCTGTAATTACAGTCAGAGCATCTCTAGGTATGTCTAAATTAATATTCTTTAGATTGTTCACTCTTGCCCCTTTTATACTTATACTCTTCCTAATCAATTGTATTCTCCTTTAATTTCTATATAATTCAATAGTATCTAAGTTATACATTGCTATCAAAATTATAATAATAAGCTGCTTCTTCAAAGATAATCTTGCTTTTATCCATAAGTTTTATTGATTCACTGGTCTTAATTAAGATATCTCTTTCTGAAAGCCAGTTATAAGTATCTGTAAGTTCATTGCCATCATTGATGATATTATATTTCATTTTCAAGTATTCATTAATTTTCGAAGCTCCTCTTACTTCACCTTCTTCTT
This sequence comes from Firmicutes bacterium UBA3546, assembly GCA_002376545.1. Taxonomy (GTDB): domain Bacteria; phylum Bacillota; class Clostridia; order Tissierellales; family Proteiniboraceae; genus Proteiniborus. Next base: position 286,046 of record DFOH01000056.1, read on the forward strand.
TCATCCATCTGACAATTGGTGTAAAAAGAAAATCTCTTCTCTCTTCTATGTACTCTTTACATTTTTCTAACATCTTAACTAAATTTAAAATAGTTAATTCATTTTTAATCAAATCTATATAGGTACAATTAAAAAAACCAGGATTGAGATTTAATGCTTGAAGAATTACCTCTCTGCCTCGAAACTCATTGTTTAGTGCTACTTCAATACAGGCTATATTCCATACTAGCTTTTGAATTAAACTGAATCCAACAACAATCTCTTCTTCAACCATTAATACCTTCTCTGCTTTTTTTATACAGATAATTGCATAAATGGCCGATTTTAATAAATTCTCTTCTTGGTCTCTAGCACCTAAGAGCTTATCTTGGTTAAAAAGCTTTTCTATGGTTTCATCGGTTGAAAATAATAATTTACTTTGATTTATAACATTTCTAAAGAAGTTTTGATTTTGGTGACTATCTACCAATTCAATAAAATAATTTCTGCTATATAGTTCTACTTGGAGGTCTATCTCGTCCTCAACAAGTGAATATTGCTTATATACCTTCTTACTATTTTCTTTTGATATTAACCATATATCTATATCCGATTTCTCCCATAAGCTTCCATCTACTATACTTCCATATGAAACCGCCGCAATAATATTGCCATCATTTTTTACTTTTTCAATAAACTTATCTAGTGCCCAATCATACCTTTTTTTAATATACGACATATTTGCTTTCATAACTATTAAACCTCTATCTTTGATTTTTTCCTGGGTTATACAGTTTTGAACTACTATCTCCGAAATATTAGCACGTTACTTCCTCAAGGCTTAACAAAACTATGCTGTCCCTCGTATCCGCTTCGCCTTTTGAATCATACTACAGATTGTCAAGATTTTTATTTATTACCAGAATTATTCTTGATTTATCAGTTTAAGCACTTCTTTCTTTGTAATAAGTAATCTGCCTTATCCTTCGAACTTTTTCTTAACATCTCTCCTTAATCGGAAACAATAAATCAAGCTGTAAATCTTCCATTTTACTGCCTTTTTGTATAAAATTATAAAAATTCAACGTTTCTTCAAATCCTTGTCCTGCAACCGTTTCTGGCGATGTCCAGCGTAGGGAACCCCAGTCATTATCATATTTATCGCTTGCGTTAACCCATTCTTTTAATAAACGCCAGTCCTGGAAGTCCCACGACCTCAACACATGTGCGGCATATAACCCGCCGTTAAAAGTTCGTTTTACTAAAGGCAGGGGTATCTGTATATTGTCGGGAATGGATACCCACACCTCATATACATGCGAAGGTTCTCCGATTACTGTTGCCCCCTTAGAGCAGTCAAAACCAAAACTCCGGGCATCGGGTTTGATTTTTAGCAATCCGCTTTCTTTTACAAATTGCATTATCATGTCATTTGCTTTACCTTCGCAGCCTTCTCCCGTTGCGTAAGCAGCAGCCACAGTCATGGGTGGCAGATATACAATCCGCACATCTTTATCCGCCAGCTTGTTTAAATTTTCATTTGCCTTGTTTAATTCTTCCATAGATATGTTCTCCCTAATTTTATTTTCGGAAAATGAAAGAGTGCTTACAAGAGCAAGCGTGGTTTTGTCGTTTAATAATTCAAGTTTCAAATATACGTCCGCTTTTTCCTGTAGCTCTTCGACAAAGCGCATCAATATCGATTTGAGGGTGGACAGAGCTGTTATTTCCTCATCAAGCTCACTTATTTTCTGATTGAATATCTCGATGACCGCCACGGCGTTTTGGTTATTGAGAATATCTTTAATCTGCTTGACTGGAATTCGTAGTTTACGCAAGATGATGATTTGTTGGAGCCTTTGTATCGCATTTTCGTCATAAACCCTGTACGCATAATCATCTTTGCGACTGCTTTTTATCAGCCCGATTTCTTCATAATAACACAGCATTCTTCTCGAAATACCGTAATCCAATGAAATTTGTCTTATAGTTTTTATTTTCATGATTTTTTCCCTTTCTATTTCCTTGATATTAAGTATAAACCGTTACACGGTGTGCGAGTCAATGTGTAATTTAAAAATATATTTAGACCCACGTCAGCAAGTGAACGGTCATGGACCAAATAAAGAAGATACCTATTTTACACTAATAAAACCATCTGCTTTTTTGTGGGATAATAGGACAACCGTCTCAACGGTTATGCTATTCGCAAACATATCCTAGAAATTCAATTTATTAGTTATGTTTTATAACAACTAGCTACTCTTGAGAATTGCTCCTTTATGATATTTGATGATTTTTAAATTCATGTCGAATAATTGGCATAATCAATAATGAACCAATAAGTGAAAAAATAATATAGAATGTTGCAGGGGTAAATACAAAACCTAAAATCTCAAATAGATACTCCGAATAAATATTAGAAAACTCAGTTGCTTTTGCGGGGAATATCTGAAGTATCTGATATAGTAATCTAGTTTTAGTTGATATATTAAATAATCCAGGTATAAAAAGAAGCAAAAATGAAACTATAACAACTGAAAATGAAGATTTAAATAAAGATGAAAATAACATGATACACATACTAAAAAATAAAGTGATAAAAATAGTAGTAATAATTGCAATTAAGCTTGTTTGCAAAATAGTAAGAGGATATGTTGAATAAATATTTATTGTTTGTATTGCCATATTAGCGCCATTAAAGCCATGTATGAATAACATCAATAATAAGAATCCAAACAATGTAGCAACTGATATAGCCAATGAAAATGTTACACCTGTAAATATTTTTGCAAAAATAGCCTTATTTTTTCCGTATTTTGATGACAATAAAATCTGATCTGTTTTCAAATAATATTCATTGGCGAAAGTTGGAGAAATACAAATTGCAATGGCAATCAATAAAATCAAGGCAATTACCTTTAACCTCCTAGCAAAATGTAAATACCCACCATAGTGATCATTATAATAGGGCGTTTTTACCCGAGAAAGCATTTCCAGATGCTTCTCTTTTTCATTTTGGGACAGATTAGGTAAACCTTTAATGTATTCTATTGAAGTCTGAGCTATAATAGGATAGAAGCCTTTTGCATCCTCAGGTCTAAGTGTATCAATGGGCTTATTATTACTCATATTAAAAGTTTGAAATCCATCTGTAGAGATATTTTCAATATTTACCTCGTATAAATTATTTATGATATTAACAGCCTTTTCATATGGTAAAATATATTTTATGTATGCATCACTCTTTAAATGTCTACCATAATCATTTATAAGATAATTCTTTTCATTAGAAATCATGATAGTATTTTGACTGATGGCTTCCTTTATGAACTTTTCATCCATTACCCCAGCAGTTGAACGAATAACTTTTCTATCCAATTTCATAGCTTCAAACACAGATATTCCCTCAATTGTGTGCCAATACCTTGTACCAGTGATGGATGTTATACTTAAAAGCACTAAGACAACTACAACTAGACATAAGCTAACAATGGTACCTTTCCTTTTAAAAAGCTTTTTATATTCAAAACCTACAAGGTCAAAAAAACTATGCATTTTTATTCACCTCACTAAAATAGTATAAATATATATCCTCCAAAGTTGTTCTAACACTGGTAGCATTTTCACAAGGTTTTGTGTCGCACACAAGGCGCAAAAGTGTTTTATCGTTCTTTTGACGTAGGTTAATAATTGGATATAGAATAGACAGTTTCTCAGCTATTTCATTATCAACAATACATTCAAAAACCTTGCCATCAATTACCTTGGTGATTTGTTCTAAATTACCCTTATGCTTAATTTGACCTTCTTTCATTATCAAAATCTCTCCTGCAATATCCTCAATATCTGATACAATATGAGTTGACAACAATATAATTCTGTCGGACCCAAGTTGTGAAATAAGGTTTCTAAAGCGTATACGCTCCTTTGGATCAAGACCTGCAGTTGGTTCATCTAAAATTAAGATCTTGGGATTATTTAACATCGCTTGTGCAATACCTAATCGTTGTTTCATCCCACCTGAATATGTTTTTATTTTCTTATTGGCTACATTAGAAAGAGCCACCTCTTCTAATAGTTCTGTTGCTTTGTCTTTAGCCCGTTGCTTAGTAAGCCCTTTTAGACTTGCCATATAAATCAGGAAATCATAAGCTGTAAATTCTGGATAATAACCAAATTCTTGTGGTAAATATCCAAGTGCATCCCGATAATTCTCATGGTTTACATCAATACCATTGAATCTAACTTCACCACTTGTAGGTTTTAAAATACCACACATCATCCGCATTAATGTGGTTTTACCTGCACCATTTGCACCTAGAAGTCCATAAACTCCTTTTGTCAGGGTCAAAGAAATTCGATCAACAGCAATTTTATTTTGATACTGCTTTGTTAATCGGTCAATTGTAAGCTCCATTGTAGTTCCTCCGTTCTTTTAATTAGTTTTGTAATCTCTGTAGTACCTAGCACAGCTAAGATAATAAATGTTATAATCCAGGATGACCAATATTTTTCTGTATAAATACCATTTACCTGCATTGTAAAAAAAGCATTTAATATGCTTACAAAAGCTGTGATACCACCACAAATATATATTATTTCCCGACCTTTCAAACGATTAATAGCGAATAGTGATCCGTAGGTATTTAGTAAGTATGGCGTTGTTAAATATAGCCCCAATCTAAAAAATCCAAAATCAGTTTTCCCCAGAAATAAAAGTAAAATCATAATCAAAATAATAAAATTAGCTGCTCCTAATGCTCCTAAACGAATAAGACTGATCTCCAAAAGATTATGTTTACAACTCATCTCAAGCTCAACCATATTATATGTAGTGCTCCTAACTATCTCAGCCATACTTACAAGGGAAATAAAAGGCAGGATCGATGATATCACCCAGACAATGGAATTAGATACTTCATAATAATATAACACCATAAGTGTGCCTATAAATAATAATAACGATAAAATCCAAACACGCTTCCTAATATATCCTGCTTGTGATTTAATAAAATCAAACCTGCTTGCCTTAGGATAATCAAATTGGCTTAAAAATATATCTTTTCTTGCTGGTACCGGGGCTTCAAAAGCTGATATTAGTTCTCTTTTTAAATTTTTTCTCATGAAAAGTCCTCCCTCCTCAGAATGGTTTTTAACCTTCCAAATGCCTTATTTAACCTACGGCTGACTGAAAACCTAGAAATGCCCATAATATTTGCTATTTCACCAATGCCAAGCTCATTTGCAAATCGAAGTAAAAGTATTTCTTGTAAGTCATTTGGCAATGTGGATACCGCCTCCCTTATGATAAAGTTTGTTTCAAATGCAGAAATATCATCATTACCCAGCACTTCTTCATCAAGTTTTTCCCCTCTATTATTATTTTTATAATAATCAATACATAGATTTTTGGCTATGGTATAGATATAGGCAAGTGGTTTCCCCTTATTAATATATGATGTCTGGCTGAAATATTTTAGGAAGGTTTCTTGTGTCAAATCTTCCGCTATCTCTTTGTTATTTACTTTAAAATAACAATATCTGTATATTTTGTCATATTGATCTTGTAAGTTTATAGACATAAGAAATCTCCTTTCATCATGTATAACGAACTACAATGAAGAATGTGCGGTTAATTTTAAAAAAATATAAGCACAAAAAATTTCTTGTGCTTAAGTCGTTCACATTCTCTTGATTAGATACCCTCCCAAAATCAATGCATCTTTAATTGCTTCTACCTTTTCTCGCTATCCTGTCAACAGGTATCTGTCCTTCACCATCACCAAACTCTACATTTATATTGATATGTGTGTCTGCTTTTTTGGGGAGAGAGATACAACCATCTCAACATGTATCGTCTGAAAAAACATATCCATAGTCTATATCCCTCTTACTTTATAGCCATGTTTTGTTAAGTACCTTAAATCGCGCTTTTAAATCACTGGATTGCAGATATATATTACCTTTTTAGCTGATAAGCTCTCACACTCAGTAATCTTCAATCTATCCATCAGTTATCTCATAAACCATATGCTGTTATTACGGGTATTCTTGTCAGGCATAGGATATCTATATCTCTTAATAATTGTTCTAGTTGATGCTTCAAATCTATTTAACAAAATTTGAGCTAAGGTATGAAATTCTTTCATTCTCAATTACTCGCAATTATTTAATAGGTGTGTTTGAAATCTCCTCGTAAATAAGAAAATTATGAAAATAGGTATCAAATACAAACATGATATTGCAAAAAATACGCCTAGATTTTCATCTACTATTTGTGATAAATATATTGATAATGGATTTAAATTTGAATCTTTAAGTAAAACTAAGCCTTGTTCTATTACATTCCAGTACTCTGTAAATATCAGTATTATTAATATGGCTATGGATGACTTTATATTGGGTAGAACAATATTTTTAAATACTTGAAAATGCGTTGCTCCGTAGCTTTGTGCTGCTTCAATGCATTTCTTGGGAAAGCCCTTTAATTGTAAGCGTATAATAAATACCCCTATTGGATTAAAAATAGCGGGAAGAATAATTGCTAAATGTGTATCTACAAGTCCTAACCAGTCTGCAACAAGATAATTAGGTACTAAGAGCACTTGTAGAGGCATTAGCATTATTAATATATACATGAAGAATAATATTTCTTTATACTTCCATTTGCTATATTCAAAGCCATAGGCTGCCAATGGCGAAATAATACACTGACCTATGAGTATGGGCACAACTATTATTACAGAATTTAAGTATGCTTTCAAATACTTGGGATTATTAAATGCTTCTAGATATCCACTGAGAGTAGGGCTATCTGGAAAAAGCCCTATATTGACGAAATGCATATTACCTGCTGTCAAATCCATTGTATTATACTGTGTAATATCCTTGGTATATCTACTAATAATCTCTAAGTCTCCCATGAATGAATTGGATATTGTAAAGATTATCGGCATTAAAAAAATAAATCCCATTATTATTGTAAAGCTATTAGCAAAATACCTAGATGTTTTGCCATATGTACTTTTATGGTTTCCTTCAAAGTTTAAAGTTCTAAAAGTATCTGAATACCGCTTTTGCAATAAAAACATCAAGCATATAAAAGCTCCAATTATAATAAATGAAATATAGGATGCTGTAGTTAGCTTCTGTAGGTTCAATCTAAAGAAGTGATTATTCATATAATGCTGTTGCAGATATATGTTTTCATTTGGATAATTTCCAAAAAGCAAGTAAATCTCTTTGAAAATCTTAAATGAATTCACGACTAATAGGAGTATTGAAATAAAAATAATCGGTGCTAGATATACTAGGGTAATTTTATAAAATTTCCGAAGCCTATTTATTCCTTCTATATCTGCTACTTCATAATATTCTTTAGGAATTTGGTTAAGACCCACATACAATATTAAGCTCGTAATCCCAATGTTTTTCCAAATAAATATAATAACAGCAATAGCCACAACCCACTTGCTATTGTACCAGTTAATCATAGGAATATCTAAAGAATACAGTACTTTATTGGCAAATCCATTTACGTCAAGAATACATTTCCAAAAATATATACTAGTACCTGATGGAATAACAAAAGGTATTATCAATATTAAAAATATGAGTTTTTTACCTTTTTTTAGCTTCATTATATGTAGTGCTAAAAATAAAGCTAAAATAAGGCATAGGGGAACTGCAATAGCTATAAATCTACTTTGATTTGTTAAGCCTCTTTGAAACATTGGATTTTTTAGTGTTTCAAAGAAATTTTTTAAACCTACAAACCTTTTTTCTCCCATATTATTTAATAAAGTATAATAGAATGACAATATAAAAGGGATACCATAAAAAAACAATATCCCGCATAAACTAGGTAATATATATGGTAATAGCCGCTCTTTTCTCATATGTTTTATTTTCATATACTTTCCCCTCATTTATATAAAATTCTATTCATTCAGATAGGTAAAAACCTTGTTTTGAATAATTTTTGCTGTTTCTTCAGCTGTTGCTAAGTCATAATAATAGTAGTTTTCTAGCTCTTCTCTCAGTAAATATGTTAATTCCAAGTTTCCAACCAATACATTCCTCTGTTGATTCCATTCATGTATTTGATCTAAGGTCTCTTGAAAAATTCTTTCCTTTTCTTCTTCATTTTTAAATTTCCAATTACCTTCAAGCCCATTCTCTTCATACCACCTAACCTCATAATCGAAACTATGTCTAAAATAGGTATAAAAATTTTCAATATTTATTGGTATATTTCCCCAAAACATAAAAGAGTATTTATTTTCGTCTTCTTTGCTTTCAAATACAGGTAGTTCCTTAGCAGATGTACAGTATTTTAAAAACTCCCATGCCAGCTCTTTATTTTCACTATTATTAGAAATAGCATATGTTGAAAGTAAGTTACTGAATGGCGTCTTTCCTTTACTGCTTATAAATGGTATAGGATTTATAGTATTTTCAAATTCAACCATCATATTTTTCATATCAATATCACTCGTTGTAAATTTAGCAAACATAAAGTTCTCTATTAAAAAATCTTCGTTTCTCACTCCCACACGTGTAAAATCCCATTCCTGAGTATCCGGATGATAAACCGTATTCAGCTTTTTTGTAAGCTTTAAATGCTGGATAAATTCCTCACTATCGAAATTGGCAGTTCCAGTTTCAATATCATAAAAATCAACAGATTCATAGTTGAAAAATGAGTTTTTTGTAACACCAGGCATAAGATAAAATTCATCTGGTGAAGGATGAGTCTTTTTAACTTTTTCATATATGTCGAGCATTTCAGTATAGCTTATGTCTTTATAGCTTTCATAGTCTAAACCTATACTTTCTGCTAAAGGTCTACTAATATACACCATATCATACTGAAACGTTAATGGCATAGCATATAAACCGCCTTCATACTCCATAGCTTCAAAAATATTAGTGTAATAATCAGATTTGTCAAAGTCAGGGTCATTATCCATAAAGTCATAGATATTAACCAATAGACCACTCTGTGCTTTATGATTGATATCTAAACCGCTTAAATCTATCAAGTCATTAGCTGTACCACTTAATAAGTCTATAACGATTCTGTACATATATGTACCCTTACTATCATCTGGTCTCTCTACTATAATTTCAACGTTAGGATGCATGTCCATAAATTCCTCTGCAAATGTGTCAATATATCCATCAAAAACAGTGGATACCGTTAATTTTCCACTTAACTCTTTATTTCCCCCTGCTGATTGGAATTTATTGTTTTCTAGAGCTGGAAGATTATTATCTTTATTTACATCACCCGAGCATCCAGATAATATAAATACTAGCATACAGACACCTAAAATTCTCCATAACATTTTATATCTCAACTTTTTATCCCCTCCTTTAGTTTACATTTATCTTAGCATAACTCTATTAGCTATTCAAATTTACTTAGATATCATCAATAGACTCTAAGTTAAAGTGGCTTATTTCTTATTCATTCAGAATATGTACTCACTTTATTTTAAATAAACCTTGCTGTTTCTTCAGCAGTTGCTAAGTCATAATAGTAATATCAATTTTAGCACTAAATTCGCTATATGTATAACCCCACATAACCCTCCTTATTCTTCATGTTCAAATCTAAACCATTTTTCATTCATATAAATATCGATACTGTTATAACCTACAAATTGATATTCATATCCACTACCAAAATTAGATTGATTATCTTGAGTAGGTTTTTCAGAAGGTTCTACTGTTGAAGTTATTTTTCCATCCATTACCCCACATCTTGCACCAATATTACTTTCTTTTCCAGTATCTAAGTACAACTTGCCATTAACTCTTACCATTGGTATTAAATCAGATAACTCAGTCCTTACATTTTGGTTTTGGATTAAATTTTTAATATATTGGTAATCTATACTGCCTTCAACCACATTATAAAAAAACGGATCTTTGCGAATAGTGTTTTCAGAATTGATAATAAAATTGTTCCAACCATTTGCTTCTTCATCATTGGTTAAATATATCGTAGTTTTAAAAGAGTAACCAGAATACCCAGTAGATATTTTTTTCCTTTTTAGTTTAATGGTATTAAGATTATTGATAATATAGTCTATATCCCTTTTTTCTGTAATTAGGACTGAGGTGCCTGTGTTACCATCAGATATGCTAATTTTTAATACATCATCCGAATTAAGTTCAGTTAAATCTAACGGATTATTATACCAAATTACTCCACTAACAATCGTTACGATGACAATCGACAAGATAATTAACAATTTCTTTTTCATATTATTTCACCCCTTAGAATAACTCTCTCTCGCAAAAACAGATATAATAATCGCTAATGTTGTCTTATTTTGCATTTTCTATCTGTTTAACAATTAAACGTTTGAATCTAGCTTTAAGTTCCATAAGATGTAAAATTGTTTTCATTATATTATCTAAATTACAGACTCCTGACGCATTCATCTGTCTCTTTTATTTTACTCGTTGGGCAATTGGATGATTCGCTTTAAACTGTACTAGGTCCCACAGATTCCCATATAAATCCTTGAATACTGCAACCGTACCATATGATTGTTCTTTTGGCTCTCTAACAAATTCTATTCCTTTTTCTATCATTTCGTTATAATCTCTCCAAAAATCATCCGTTCCAAGAAAGAGAAAAACACGTCCACCTGACTGATTTCCGATAAATTCAAATTGTTCTGGTTTAGAAGCCTTCGCAAGTAATATTGTAGTTCCCGTTGAACCAGACGGAGATACTACAACCCAACGTTTATCTTGTTCTGGTTGATATGTATCTTCAATTAGCGTAAAATGAAGCTTGTTTGTATAAAATTCAATAGCCTCATCATAGTCTTTTACAACTAAAGCAATGTGTACAATAGATTGTATCATTTTTATTTACCTCTCTTCCTTTACAAAATATAAATTATGCCTCGTTACAAGGGGCAATGAAATTGAAAATTTAACGGTTTAAAAGTCAAGTCACTTATAAACAAGAAAAACCGCAGATCATAGGCTATTTTCTCTCAATCAGCGACAAGTCTTATATCCTATTTTCTACGTCAAGCTCAACACTTGACCTGAACTCAACTTCGTTATAATCCACTTTGTAAAACTGCCATATGGATGATATCATGCCATGTTCCATCACGGAAAATGGCTTCTCGTGATCTTCCTTCTTGCTGAAAGCCTAATTTCTCATATAATTTTATAGCCCTAGTATTAAAAGAAAAAACTCGTAATGATATTCTGTGTAAATTCATCTCTAAAAAACCAAAATTAAGAAGCAATTTCATTGCCTCAGCTCCATATCCTTTCCCCCATGCTTCTTTTTCTCCAATATCAATAATACATTCTGCATTACGATTTTTATAATCAATATTGATTAATGAAGTAATTCCGATTGGTTTCTTAGATTGTTTCTCAAGTATTATATAGCATTTTGAAGAGTGGGAGCCTAAAATAACTTTATGAACAAATTCTTCCGTTTCTTCAATACTATAAACATCTAATAACGGAGCAGTGGTCTGCATAACATCTATATCATTTCTCCATTTATGATAAGTCTCCGTATCTTGAGCTGTCATTTTTCGTAAGATAATTCTCGTAGTTTCAAATAGCATAAAAATATTCCTCCACTTTTTACTTATTATACATTATACAATTCATCTACCAGCCTATCAACATATTCCTCCATCTTTTCAGGTCTATCTTTCCCATTTCTACCTTTTTTCCATCTTCCTAAACCCTAAATAAATTAATAAAACACAAATTATTAATCCAATAATTGCAGGTGCAAAAATAGATTTGCCAGCTTCTCCGCCGAACATAATACTCCAAGTCATTTTAGCTACAGCTATAAAAATTACAACAGATAATCCAAACCATAAACTTCGTTTCCAGAAAGCTAACGCTAAAGCAGTAAGTGAAATAGGTACAAGTGACGACATTAGTATTTTTCCCATCCCCCAGTCACCACTTAAATATTCTTTTTCCATTTCCAAAAACTGTTTTACTTGTTCACTTACGATATCAGGTTTTGGAAACCAAAACATACTAGTTAATAGTAAGAACATGGTTCCCAAAATACCTGCCCAACTCCTTTTATATGCAGAATAACAAAAAGGGATTAGAAATAACGGCCTCAAATACCAACTTATTTGATTTTGATGCCGTTTATAGGCCCAATTAAAAAAATCTTTGTTTGTAAAAGCCAAAATAAGAAATAACAACGTAAGTATTCCAAAAGTTAAAGCTATAATTTTATCATAATGTCTTAATTTATTTTTCATTTAATTTGCCCCCTTTTATTTAAATTGAATTATTATTTTCCTAATCCATATTTCATAAAGTCAACGTAATTATCAAGATTCCTAAGCATTATTTCAAGTTTAAAATCTTCTTCGGTATTGAATATCTCGTAGAAATTTGTAAACAAATGTCTAATAATTTTAACAATAAAATCTTTAGGAAGCTCCTTTCTAAAATTTTCTTTATCTACTGCATCATAAATCATCTCTTCAAGCAATTCATCTTTATCTTTTCCTAATACATCCTTTGCAACTTCATATATCTTATTACCTTTTTCCTTGGTGAACATCCTACTTAACATGTGATATTTAGGAAATATAGTAGCAAATTTTGCACCAATCCTAGCCTGCAACTTAAAATTTTCAAAAATATCTCTTTCTTCATCAGATTTTATATATCCTTTGATACTATTATTTATAAATTCCCACTTTGTTTTTACAGAGTGTTCTAACAAATATAAATAAAGTGATTGTTTATCTTTAAAATGATAATAGAAAGTACCCTTGCTTATTCTCGCATTTTTTATAATGTTATTTAATGAAGCCTCTTCATAACTTTTTGCTATGAATTCATCTAATGCAGCTTCAAGTAACTCTTTTTCTCTTTCAAAAGATTTTTCTTTCATTTTTAATATACTCCTTTCTATATATAGACCTCAAGGTCTAGACCATATGGTCTATAATAATATTAACAGTTCTACTATGTTTTGTCAACTTGGCTAAAATAAAAAATGATGGTTACCATTAGCAATCCTCTAATAAGGATGTTTATGAAATTATAATTGTTTAGCACACAGCCGAACGATTACCGATGAATTGTAAATAATCTTTATTGGAGGATTTGATTTATGGCAAAGTTTGAATTTGGATACACAGAGATTGATAGGTTATTATACCCAAACATTGAAATTGATGGAAAAGCCGGGAATGTATCGTGAACTGCTTTTGACCGGCAAGCTGGCAGAGCACTGCGCTGTCTTTGAGATGGCGGAGCGTGTCCGTGCGGATTACTTGAAAACGCATCCTATGCCGGAAGATGATACATTGGAGCGTATTCGTATCTCTACGCAAGCTCAGATGATTGCAGATGAGATTGTCCTGTCAGAATTTATCTGTATTTAAGCAAGCAGGGAGCACCCGACACAATTCATGTGTTTGGTGCTCCCTGTTTCATTTTGACACAAAAGAGAAAGTGGGCAGGCTCTGCGCGGCTTTTAGCAGCCAGGCTAGAGCCTCAGCTTTGCGTTCCCAGCTTATGGGTTTGCCCTTGGCCTATTCATTTTGACGTGCTCATTTTGTCTTTCTTACACCGTCCGGCCCCACCTCATAACCATCCACTTTGGTGCTTTTGGCGAGAGAGCCGTCAGCATAGAAGTAATACCACTTGCCGTTCTCGATAGTGAGCCATCCGGTGACAGGTTTGCCGTTTTCGCCAATCCACTGCCACCGACCTACATCGTTCTGTACCCAACCGCGCGCCGTGCCCTCGTCAATAACGAGTTCTACAAAGCGGCGCAGAATTGTTGCTGCCTCCGCACGAGTAGCATTGCCCTGCGGATCAAAGCGGTTGTTGTCCTTGCCGTTGATAACGCCGGCCTGCTGGATTTCTTTCACAGCGTCCTTGACATAAGCGGAGATTTTTGTGTTGTCTGCGAAGGTCACAGCCACAATGGATACAGGCAGTTTGTAGTCGGTAGCCTTAGCGTAGTTCACCATCATCACAGCCATCTGCTCACGGGTAATCGAATCATTTGGCCCGAATTTGCCGTTGCCATAGCCGGACACAATCTTGTTCTTGACCGCCCATTCAATATAAGGCATGACGGTGTCGGTAGTTTTCACATCGATGAAGCTGGATGTTTTGTAGATACTCACATCCACACCAGAAAGCCGTCCCAGCGCCATAAGGAAGTCAGCGCGGGTGATGGCTGTATTGGGCACAAAGGTGGTTGCGCTCGTTCCGCTGATGAGGTCACGGCTGGCAACGAAGTCGATGTTGTCCTTTGCCCAATGCTTTGCTGTGTCACTGAATGCCGGGTTAGGAGCCTTGTAGCCCACGCCATAGGTGGACAGACTGTTTCTGCTGAAAATGAGTCTGCCGCTGTTGTCGTAGCTGGAGTTGGACAAAAGCTGCGGCTTACCGTTTTTGTCAACGTACACTCCAAACAGATTGCCCTTGTTTTCCTTTTCTGTAGCCTTGTAGGCGATGCCCAGTGTAACCTCACCCTTGCCGAAATTGCTGACATACTCGGTTTTGCCGTTTTTCTGATAGCTCACAGCGATGTCAAATACAGGGCGGTTGCCGATGAGCTTCTTTGCCGCATCGGACAGCTTCGTTATTCTATTGGCTGAAACTGTGACAGCTCCGGTGGATTGCTTATCAATTTCAGCGATAGCACCCATATCAAGGGTCACATCCAGCACCGCTGAGCCGATTTTGATGAACTTCAGGCCAGCTTCTTTCAGGCGGTCGATAGCACCTGCATCAATGGTGGCATTAAGATTGGTGTAGCTGCCGCTGCCTGTGACATTGAAATCCAGGGCGATGCCGTCCAATTCTTTGCCGGACTTCTTGGCTGCATCCTGTGCTGCCTTGAGTGCGTCCTTTACCATCTGCTCGGTGATGGTTGCAGAGAGAATGCCCTCTTTCACCATTCCAGAAACACTCGGTTTTGCAACTGTCGGCATATCAGGCTGTTTGTCGGTAGGGATGATCGAGGTAGGCGTATAACCGCTTCCACCTCCACCACCGCCTCCACCAGAAGGTTCTTTCACGGTTACTATGGCGACATTGCCCTCAACAAACTCGCAGCCCTCGGCGGTGTAGGTGCAGGAATACCGATACGTTCCCGCGGTTAGATTTGTCGGGATGGTGAGTGTATTGTTTGTTTCGCCGGTCATGATCTCCGTATTATCGCTGCCGATCCCTCCGATCCAGCGATACCACTGATAGCTGACAAGCTTGCCGTTGCTTGCGACAGCTTCCGTTGTCAGCTTGCCGCTGATTTGGCCCTGTGTTACGGTTACATTCTGTGGGTGCTTTGTGACAGTGATGGTTGGGGTGTCAGCTACGTCCTTCGCCGTAAACAGATAGGTTACCACGGCTTCTGTCGTGCCATCGAGCATTACGGTTGCTGTTTTTCCATTTATGGTTGCAGTGACATCGTAGGCAAAGGAGTGCCCGTAAGGTAGCTGCACAGAAACCCCACAGTAATAGTGCTTACCGGCTTCAAACTTTGCGCCGTCAGCCAGCGGCTCGGTTTTGTTTTCATCGTCAATCCATACGAGACCCTTAAGTACATAGTTGGCATCCGCCGGGACGGTTGCGCCTGTCTTGACAGGTGATGCGCCCCCGACAGGCTCGACTATGCCGGTGATGGTGACGGAGCGAATGATTGTGCCTCCCGCCGGGATCACCGTGATCGCCGCTATATCACTGGTCGTCGTGGCGGTTTTGTTTGTGGTCGCTTTGTCATTGGTGTTTGTCACCACGCAATAATAGTAAGTCGTGCCTACCGTGGCGGTGGAAGGTGTGAACCAGTTGGAGGTCAAGCCGGCGACCGGTGTTCCGCCTACTGTGCTGTTGGTCGTATTGCTGTACCACTGGTAGGAAAGTGCGCCACCATCCGTGCTAAATGCCCACACCGTCAAATCGGCAAGCACCGTCTCGTTTTGCACATAGATTGAACTCATCGGTTGCTGGTCAATGCTTGGCGGCTCTGCATTGGTCGGCGGTGTATATGCCGGAACTTCAAGGGAGTATATCTGGCTCTTTACGCTTTCTGCATTCTCGATTTGCAGATATACCACTAGAATATCGGCGGCGGTAGTGCCAAACTGTCTTGCGTCGATATTGAATTCTCCGATAGACATGATGTCAAAGAGCATCGAAATATTAGACGGCGCTTCTAGTCCTTGTTTTAGAATACTATATCCATACTTCCCGATGGTGCTGGGGGTGAAGAAAAAGCTAACTCTATCCGCATCCCTGCGCACAGCCCGAAAGCCCGATACCGTGGGGGCGGATGGGGTCCCCGTCGGATTCACCGTGACGGTTACTGTGCGCGTCCGCACAGCATCACAGCCAGTGGCGGTGAGAACGCAGCAGTAATAATAGCTTCCCGCTGTCAAGCCTGTGGGGATGGAAAAGGCATTGCTCGTCGCACCGGCAATAATATTTCCGTTATATCCGTTTGCATCGCACTCATACCACTGATAGCCGACTGTCTCGCTGTTGCTAGCCGTAGCTGTGACGGACAGGCTTTCGGTGATAGTGCCCGCCGTGACCGTGGCGTTTTGCGGTTCAGCGCTTGTGATAATGCCGGTTTTGGCAAATGCACTGCCGTTCCAGACATACAAGCCAATCGACAAGCCGCTTGCGGAGGGGGTAGCACCCGCTGCGCCAACAGTAACCTCGCCTGCCGCTGTTAAGGTCGTGCCTCGGTCAATGAATTTGCCATTCATACCATCAACCTTTGTGCCAACTCCAAGCAAAACTGCTCCGCCAGCTGTACCCGTAAGCGTACCACCATTTAGCTTTAATGCCCCGCTATCTTGTTGACTTATGCCCCAATTGTTACTTCCAATTGCACCAACGCTGATTGTACCGCCGCTGTTGATATTGATCATACCACCGCTCGAATTATTAATGCCGATGCCGTTGGCGTCCAGAATATTTACAACACCGCCGGAGTTGACGTTTAACGAATAGGTGCTGTCGCGCAACGTCAACAATGCGCCGCCGAGCATGTCGCTCCTGCTTGAGTCCAAATTAACTGTTGCGCCGCTATTCACATGAACGGTTCCCGAATATATGCTGTTGGCGATTTTGAGCGTAACGGTAACATCTTCAAGGTTCAGCGTTCCCTTCGCAGAACGGATACCCTGAACGCTGTCTATAACGACTGTTCCTTTTAACATCAATGTGTGCGGTCCCAAGTCGATTCTCCCGCCGGTCGAGTAGGTTTCGCCGCCGGAAATGGTAAGGGTAAAGCTGTCTGTGTCAATCGTGTGGCTTGCGCCCATGTTGACGGTTTGGGTAGAAAGCGTGATGTCATTCCCCAGCGTGATAGTGGAAGGTGTTGTGCTTTCCAGCGCGTATTGCAGGTCTGTCTCGGTGGTGATGGATGCAGTGTCACCCAACAGTCCTGCACCCCTTGCCATCGGCGCAGCAATTTCCTCCCACACTGTCACCATAACGGTCGGCAGGGTTACACCCTCCGCCATCCTCCAGCCCTCGGGCAAAGCCAGCGTGGGGATGAACATATAGTCCCCCGCCGTATCACCGTCATAGGCCGGGTCGGAAATCCAGTGTTCCACCGCCACGGCATCTTCCTTTTTCTTCCATGAGTCGCTGCCCATGGCGGTTTCATCACCATTTTCGGCAACAGTAACCGCCAGCGTATCCGGTAGCTTCAGTGCATCCTCCGGTGTACCGGTTTCCACGGCCTGTTGAGCCACCTCCGTGTCCAAATCCGCAAAGGCGGTGATTTCACCGCTAATTCCCAGCGGTGTGCCGGAATCTGTTACGCCTGTTTCGGCAAATGCCATTGTTGGCAGCAGGGTAAACACCATGCACACCGTCAAAAGCAGGCTGCCGATTCGTTTCCATGTTTGTTTCATACCTTTCACTCCTCCTTGTAATTGTTTTGATTTTGCAGTGCATTCCCCTGAGACAGCAGCATATCCAAAATTTCGTTCAGGGTCAGGGACATCCCACCGGGCCAGCAGAGCTTTTCCCCGTTGGTGTAGGGCTTACAGAAATCTCCACTTTCGATGAGGGCAGCAAAGGCCGGTTCATGGATTCTGTCTCCAAGCTCCAGCAGGATGGTATGCCCGCTCTCCAGCGTAATGCCAAAGGTGTCCCCATCCAATGCGCCGACGTGGATGATTTTCAGGTTTTCATTATCCGCTCGTTTTGGACATAGCATATGGACCACCTCCCAACTATTAAATCAAACGAGCTGCCAAATCAAATTGCCTGTTTAGCTCACTATTATTTTATTACAAGGCAAAATAAAAAGCGGCGAAAGTTCCATAACTGTCCTTTTCACCGCAATTTATTTTATAAAATTGATTATTCTCGCTGGAAGCTGTACCCCTCGCCCCTTGACAGCTCGATTCGCCATCCGCTACCCTTGATTTTCTCCCGCAGGCGGTAAAGGGTCTTTTTGAACGCCTGACTATCTCCCGCCATAGGCTGCTTCCATACCTTTTCATACAGATATTCGGCACTGATAAAACGTCCCTCATTCTGCGTGAAGAGCAGCAGCAGGATAAATTCCTTTTGGGTCAGCAGCAGATCGATTCCATCCAGCCTGGCTGTACCGGTCGCCACATCAAGGGATAAGCGGTCATGGGTCAGCTTTTCGGGGATTTGCTCCGCCCGGCGCAAAAGGGCCTCTACCCGTGCCAGCAGAACCCCGAAATCGTAGGGCTTGGAGAGATAGTCGTCGCCCCCCGACGTGAGGCCCCGCACAACATCCTCCGGTGTGGTCAGTCCCGTCAGCAGCAGGTCGAGTAGACGGAGTCTCG
>DFOH01000046.1 GCA_002376545.1 Firmicutes bacterium UBA3546
ATCAATTATTGATCGCTTACGTTCTTTCACTTCATATTTTTAGAAAATTGTAAAGAATATTCTGATATTAAATCAAGCAAACTATCCTACGATACTTAATGCTCGGCTTCTTTATATTGCACTTACTTTCTCTTTTAAAGATTTATCTTGGGTTAGGAGTGAAACTACTATTGTTGCTACAAAAGATACTGCTACGCCCCATAAAATACTTACTGCTACTGATAAAACAGCTCCAACAACTAACCCTACTCGTGCACCCCAAACTGTAACTCTACTGTTATGTTCCCCCATAGTAAATTCGTTTTTCCTATTTTTCTTCCATAATAGACCTACGATTAAAACAGGTACTACTCCCCCGCCTGCCATAGTATATGCATAGCTAAACATTCCTATAATTGATTCAGCATATATAGATAAGAAGCAAGCAACTACACCTATTACAATTGTCGCCCTCTTTGCATATTTCACCAGTTTTTCATCAGATTCCTCTTTCATAAATGGTCTAACTACATCTTCAACTAATAAAACTGCTGCTGAGTTAAGGTATGAATCTGCAGATGACATTGCTGCTGCTAAAATAAGTGCAAATACCATAGCTGCTACAAATGTAGGAACATGATTCAGCATCAACCAAGGCATTGCCATATTAGGATCAAGCTCTGGATTTAATACTCTAACAGTCATTCCTACGAAAGCTGTTAGACAAACAGTTATGATTACAAACACTCCACTTACTAACATAGCTCTTTTTGCAGTCTTTGCATCTTTAGCTGCAAAACATCGTTGCCAATAACATTGAGCAGCTAATACGCCAAAGCAGCCAGTGATAAAGTTAACAATTATAGTTCCAACCGGTACATTACTTAAGCTCCAATACTCTGGACCTGCAATTGCCATAGCTCTTGTTCCTAATTCACCAAAATTCCAGTTTACTGGTGCTAATGCATAAATATAAAAGATGACTCCAAACACTACAACTATAAGCCCTTGTATAAAGTCCGTCCATACAACTGATACTATCCCGCCCATGTAGGTATACACAATGAATATAATATTAAAGAATATAATTACTGGTATAGGATTCATTCCTGTAAATTGTTCAAATACATATCCTAATCCTTTAGCTTGCCCCCCTAGCCACGCTAACATTATACCCATAGTTAATAGTCCTACTATTGCTTTTGATACTTTATCTCTATGAATTAAATCATACATCATGCCTGAAACAGTATTGTATGTAAACTTACCTGCTAATCCAGCAAAAACTAGTGCGAATACAATTTTTGCTCCCTGTTCTCCTATAATAAAAGGAATGTGGCTCATACCCTTTATAAAACCAGATGTAGCATGGCCAATAAAGTTACCCGCACCCATTATTGTAGCTATATCACTAAATACTATTAAAAATAATGGTAATGCTCCTCCACCAATTGCGTACATGGCAAAACTACTACTGCCTTGATCCTTAACCCTATATGAAATATACATGAAAACTCCACAGAAAAGAATCGTAATGAGTATAATCATTGTTGACAATTCCACTAAAATTCCCCCTTATATTATCAATAATGTTTTTTATCATTTTTTATTTGATACTGCTTTAATACTAATTTACTGCTATCAAATTGTTTTCAGAGGATATGATATCAAATTCCAATACCTCTTCATTATGGTCTTTCAAAATTCTATTATATAAAACTGCTCCAACAGCTATATCTAAGCATCCCATTCCTATAGGACTTGCAACAATAATTTCATCAGAACCTTCTCTTCCTGCAACTTTTCCGCAGATTACATCTCCTATTTCTCCAACAATATCTTTCTCGGTTAAACTACCTTTTTTAAAACAATTATAGAATTCTCCACGATGCAAATTTTGTCCCATATGATCTACATATCTTTTGTCTGCTTTTAAAATTAGTTCCTCATCTAATTCTTGATATGAACCTATACATGATATAAATGCTCCTGGTTTTACCCACTCTCTATATACCAAAGGAATATTTGCAGTTGTAGCTGTAACTATAATGTCAGCATCCTTTACTGCATCTTTATTTGAATCATATGCTATTACAGAAGCTGAAGTTTTATTGCTAACTTCTTTAACAAAATTCTGGCATACTTCTATACTTAAATCTGATACACGAATCTCTTTAAAGTCGAATAGCTCTAGCATACAAAGAGCTGTGTACGTTCCTTGAACTCCTGCACCTATTATAGTTAATATATCACTTTTACATGCAAGATACTTAGCAAAAACTGGAGACTGCGCGCCTGTTCTCATATTAGTTATTAGGTTTCCATCAAGTAAAGCTCTCAGCCTACCAGTTACAGGATTGTTTAATAATATTTGTCCCATAATATAAGGTAACCCATTTTCTTTATTGTCTTTGAATCCACCTACAAACTTTATTCCTACCATGTCTAATGGCTTTACATATGCGGGCATTGAATTCAGCCAATTAGGAAGTCCTAAAGTATCCATATTTAATGTAATTTTTGATGGCATAATTATTTTACCTTCACCATACCAACGATATGTTCGGTCGACAGTATCAACTACTTCTTTTAAACTTATATTATCTATTACATCCTGTTGAGTAATTATTAATGATTTTTTCACAATATCTCCCCCTAAAATATTGTCATGCCTAGTGATTAGTTAAACACAGTTTGATCAGTTATTTCAGTACTTAATGAATTCAAAGCCTTTAACATCAGCACTTTACGAAGCTCTAATTCACCTTTTGCTTCTAGCCTTGGATCTCCAGTTGGGTGTGGAATAGCTACACCCGGAACTATCCTATTAGCTCCAACAGTCTGGGATATTGGTACTATTGTGCATATATGAACAGCAGGTATTCCAAACCTTTCTATTGTTTTTACCATAGTTGCACCGCAACGTGTATCAGTGCCTCAGGTAGAAGTTAATATAACTCCTTGTACTCCATTATCTAATAAGTCCTTAGCTATCTCCTCTGCAAAACGTACTGCACTTGTAACTGCTGTAGTATTTCCTACTGTTGTGTAGAAATAATCAAATAGTTTCCCTATAGCTCCTTTTTTTTCAAGAATTCTCATTGCATCTACTGGAAGTACTCTATCTGAATCTTGTATCGCATAAACTGGGTCGTATCCTCCATGTACTGTTTCGTACTCATTTTCACTCAAATCGTCTACTCCAGTAATGTTATATTTTAAGAATTTAGATGCATTTGCAGATTCTAGACGGTCTGGATTACCCATAGGAACTATTCCTCCAGACGTCACTAGTGCTATAGTTGAATTTTTGATATTTTCAATAGGAGGCGCAGGGCTTACCCTATCAAAAGTCGGCATAGGTAGCTCAGTTGTAAACTCTTCACCTTTCATCTTTTTAAGTAGCATCTCAACTGCTCTAACTGCTCCTGTTTTTTCCATCCAGATGTTTACTCTATATCCTTGTGGCATATAACCTTCTTCTTCAGGAAATCCAATTTCTTCGCCCTTAAGCTGTTTTAAAGTAAATTCACTTATATTTTTTACTGCCTTTCTCATATCTGAAGCAGTTTTACCGCATTTCAATATATAGACGTCTTTGCTATATAATTCTGCGCCGGGGTTTTCAGGATACATGGCAGTTACTGTTGGAACATTTAATTTTTCTTGAATTGACTTACATATAGCACCACATGCAACGCCATATCTTCCGGCGTTAAATGCAGGACCAGCGACAAATCCGTCAAATTCAACACCTTCTAAATGTGCTAAAATTTCTTCTATTGCCTTGTCTGTGTTCTCCGCAAAATATGAATCTCCACATATGATTGTGGAAACGATTTCCACGTCACCACCTAAAAGCTGTTGAAGTGCCACCCCTGGTCCGATATTGCCATCACGAATAATCGGTGTCTGGTCTGCTTTTTCTTCACCTCCAATTTGTCCATAGAATTGATTAATATAGTGTATTATTTTAAGCTTTGCCATCTTTCTTCCCCCCCTATTTAAGTCTAGTTGTTAAGCGTTCATATCCAAGTTCACATAACGAACCCATAATACTAGCTATCTCAACAGTAATACTTCCATCAGAATGCAAGCTACCACTAAATCCACCAGTTATAATCTCTACACTTTCTAAGTCCCCAATTACCTTATCCATTGGAGGAAGTGTAATTAGTTCATTTCCATTTCCATTAGTTATGACAGCATCAGCTTCTGGAGTTACATCGGCTAATCCTTGAGACCTCCCATCTCTTCCTGCATACTCATCTGTAATTAATACAGTCTTAATTCCTGCTTGTTCTAGATTTTTACAATTTAACATTAAATCTGTTTCTGGATTACCACCACCTTCTTCAGTTATTATTGCACCTTCAGCACCAATAATTTTTGCAATTTTTTGTGTGTAGTATGCTCCTCTTTTTTTATCAGCTAACATTGTGCTCTCATTTGTTATTATTACTCCTATAAAGTTTAGGTCTTTACCATGTCTGCGCAATAATTCCAATATAACAGGATTGTTCAAATGATGTATAGTTGCATTTTTATGACATGGTGCTGCACAGTTTCCACTTACTATGGCTCCATCAATAACTTCAGTTGGAGATATAATAGTAGAAAGTATCCCTTTAGCATTTAGCCCATAAATATAGTTATCATGCATCAACCCTTGAGCCTGTATCATATAAACATATGCGACCTTAGGTAAATCTGAATATAGTGTTGAAGCTTCTATGATGTTATTATAGGTAAATACCTCGATTTCATCTGGTTGTAGATTCTCAGATGCTTTTCCTAAGTACGCTGCTGCTTTTAACCCTGCTACTCT
Source organism: Firmicutes bacterium UBA3546 (assembly GCA_002376545.1). GTDB lineage: Bacteria > Bacillota > Clostridia > Tissierellales > Proteiniboraceae > Proteiniborus. Next base: position 4,808 of record DFOH01000046.1, read on the forward strand.
AACTGTTGCTTCGTGAGTATGCTTATCTAGTCCTGGCTTAGGTGATATCAGTAGTACAACATTATTCATTTTGGAAAAGCTATTATATTTAGCTCCTGGACCACTCATGTCAATTATTCCTTCTTGGAAGTTGACAATTTTACCACTTGTTATTACTGCACAGTCTTCAAGAATAAATGTTGTACCTTCTCCAACGGTTTCAACATCTCCAATAAAGCCTGGAAATACTTGTCCACCTCCTTTAACTTTATATCTTGGCTGAACAATATCTTTAATTGGAATTATCCTTACAGACTCATTAGGTCTTGCAAACTCAATATCAACATCTGCTATATTTCTATCTTCTTTTAAATAATTCTGTAGCTCTTCTTTGCATATATAAAGAACTCCATCTTCTATATATGTTCTATCGGAAAATGCAAGATCTTTAATATGAATTCTGCCTACTTCTAATTGCATACCTTTGTCCTCCCTCTTTTTAATACTTATTGTATTTACTAGTCATATTAGCAAGTTCCATGCCAATTTGTAGTTTTTATTATTAATAAGTTTTTTTGTGTAAAACTCAGGATTTCATAACTGTTACTTTGATTATAAAAACTTTAGTATCTATATTTTGATAAAAAAACACCTCTAATTTCTAGAAATTATATCTAAAAATTAGAGGTTTCTTTTAAATGTTAATTAATTTTATGTATCATAAAAGATGTTTTATTAAATCTAAGTCCACAAATTGAAAATCTTCTAGAGATTTGTCATCCCATTTTGGTAACGGATTACTATTCATCAAATTCTCTGTATAGGTAATAGAATTCTCAATAATATTAAAACTTTCCATATCTATCTCTAAACTAGGATCTGGTGATAAAAATACAGTTTTATATGGACTAAAGTTTGGTGCTAAGCTGCTAGTAAGAGGATGTGTCACTAGCTTAAATCCTTTTTCTATTTCAACTTTAATAACTTTAAATAAATCTAACGGAGTACCGTCTACGGTCTCAATAATAGACAAATTCCTATTGTAAACCATGGGGTTATTAGTTAAACATCTATAGTTCATTGTTTATTTCTTCCTCCTCTAAATTGTATTTGTTTATTTTATTATATAAAGTAGCTAATGATATGCCTAATTTTTTGGCTATTATCCTTTTAGATTCATATGAAATACCATATTTCTTCATTGCACTTGCTATTGCCTTTTTTTCTACCTTGTCCAAAGGTACCACTTCGTCTCAAATATCTGTGCGATAATCTTTATCATTAACTATAAGGTATTCTAAATCACTAGCCTCTATTATATCTTTGTCTCTCAATCCTATAATAGCTCTCTCAATAACATTTTCTAGTTCTCTAACATTGCCTGGCCATTCATATTTGTACATTATTATCATAGCTTCGTGACTAAAATAGATATTATTTTTTCCAATTCTCCTGCATATCTTTTTTACTAAAAAATTGATTAAATATTCTAAGTCCTCTTTACGTTCTCTAAGCGATGGTATGTTAATATTCCAGACATTTAATCTATAATATAAGTCTCTTCTAAATTCATTTTTTTTCACCATTTCCTTTAAATCTCTATTGGTAGCAGATATTATACGAACATCTATCTTGATTTTTTCTTCTCCACCAACTCTTTGTATTTCTTTTTCTTGGATAGCTCTTAATATCTTAGGTTGTAGCTCTAAATCCATCTCTCCTATTTCATCTAAAAATAGTGTTCCTTTATTAGCTAATTCGAACTTGCCAAGCTTTCTTTTATAAGCTCCAGTAAATGAGCCTTTTTCATGACCAAAAAATTCGCTTTCCAAAAGGTTCTTTGGTATGGCAGAACAATTAACAGTTATGAAAGGTTCTTGTGAACGTGTGCTAGCATTATGAATTGCATTTGCGATAAGCTCCTTTCCAGTTCCGGTTTCCCCCTGAATTAAAACTACAGAATCGCTTTGTGCGGCAATTTTACACATTTCTATTACAGTTTGCATTTTAGAACAATTTGCTATAATATCACTAAAAGTGTATTTAGCTGTAGTTAAATGGATAATTTTTTCAGAAAGATTCTTTAACATGTGTTTACTATTTTTAAGTTGTTCGGTAAGGTCCATTACATCCTTAACATCATTTATAACTGCTACTGCACCAATCATTCTGTTTTTATAAAAAATTGGGGAAGCATTAGAGACAAGTTCTACTGGTGTACCCTTAGGGAAGTTCATAAGATTTGAAACTGGTTTTTTTGTCCTTAATACTGTTGAGAGACTACCATCAGAGGAAACTTCAAATATACTCTTTCCTATTCTTTCACTTGCCTCAACATTAACAACATTCAAAAATGCAGGATTTACATATACTATTGTTCCGTCATAATCGACTATTTGTATCCCCTGGGGAATTGATTCTAAAATTTCTATTAACATTGTTCTATCTAATAATAGCTTTAATAATTTGTTATTAGTATTTAAAAGCTCTTCAGGTGAAAGATTGAAAAAGCTTTCAGAATAAAATTTAGTGTCATTATTTTTTATTTCTTTTATTTTTTTGATTACTTCAATATTATTAAAATCTTCAAAAGTATCGAATGTTAAGGATAGTAGTTTGTCTAAGCTTTCATCCATAGTTTAAACACTCTCCTTTGCTATTTATCTAAAAATAAAAATAACTATTCTAATATGAAACTAATTACTCAAAAATTACACAATAACTTAGAATATATATTCTACACCTAATTAAGCTTTTCCTTTTATCAATTTACATATATAGTGCCTAAATAAAAAAGGACTAAATTTCATAAGAAACAAAGTCCTCCAAGATACTCATATTATCTTGTAACAATACTTATTTTGTGTTGTATGATGCTTCTATCTTTTTTACTCTTATTTTCAATAAGCTTTTATTATCTATTGAAGCAATTATTGCTTTAAGTATCTCTTTTTCTCTTTTTGTAAGCATATCCATACTCCTTTAAATCTCTTTATAGTTTATAGACGAGATACTGCTTAAAAAAGTTTCTTATTGTATATTGTTGTCAGCTTCTTGTCTATGGAACCTTGAATTTATGACTTTTGGATTATAAATTGATGTATTCATAGCAGATAATATGAAGTCTTTCTTAAAGTTTCTTATCTGACCCTTTTTTAAGTCAATAGCTTTTATGATATCATTTTCATTCTTTATGACCTTTATTCTTCTTTCTGTTATTTCCATACCCTTCATGTATATAATGTCTATTGGTTTACGGTTCTGTAAAGAGTAATTGATGACATGATCTATCATAGTATCACTCCTCGTATTTTCTATTTACTCCATTATATCAGAACGTATGTTCTGTGTAAAGAAAAATAAAAAGACTAGATTTCTCTAGTCAAATTAAACTATTTTAGTCTCAAAGCTTTTTCCCTAGCTTCTTTTTCTTCTTCATCCTTTGACTCATCTAACACAATACTATGCGGTATAGGATTATTATTTTCATCAACGAAGACAAATGTAATAAATCCATCACAGGTAACTTTATTAGAGTTGTTTTTAGTTGCTCTTCCGTATACCGTAAAGCTGGTTTTTCCAACTCTTACAATATAGCTTTCTAGATTTACGATATCGCCCTTATCAGTTGGTTCTTTAAATGTAAAACCGTGTACATTGACACATACTATATTTTCAGGTCTTTCGGTTTCCTTTGCTCCGCATATAAAGCAAGCCTCTACAAACCATTCTGCCATTCTACCTGCAAACAAGGTCCCATGATGATTTAAATCCTCTGATTTCACTAAACGTGATATTTTTGTTCTTTCCATACCTTCGACCCTCCCTCGCTATATATCTAAATGTATGTTATCACCTTTTATATTATTATGTTTTACTAGAATAATAGCTTAAGCTTTGTTAATTGTGTCCTAAATATATAGTACAATTATTTAAGGGGTTACTAGGTATTAGACTGGGCAAAACTGTTATATTTTAAACTGCTCAACCAACTTATTTAGTTCATCTGCTATCTTTGCAAGCTCTTCACTTGAATTTGCTATTTCCGCCATAGCTGCAGTTTGTTCTTCTACTGATGCTGATGCTTCCTCAGCTCCAGCCGCATTTTCTTCTGAAATAGCAGATAGGTTTTCTATTGTAGCTATAATAGCTTCTTTTTTATTATTCATTTCATCACTTGACTGATTAACTTTATCAATGACTTCCTTCATTCCTTCCAAAGCTTCTGCTATTCCATAGAATTTTGCATTTGTCATGTCTACACTTTCTGCTTGAGAGGAATCCACCTTCTCCAACTCTTGCATAGTTTTGACAGCATTAGCAGTCTGAATAGTAAGTTCATTGATAATTGAACCTATTTGTTCTGTAAACACATTAGATTGTTCAGCCAATTTTCTTATCTCATCAGCAACAACTGCAAATCCCCTGCCAGCCTCACCAGCTCTCGCGGCTTCTATAGCTGCATTTAATGCTAATAAATTCGTTTGATCTGCTATGCTTTTTATCATCTCACTAGCACTTACTATTTTTTTTGCACTTTCATTTGTATTAATAATAACACTTTTAACTTCTTTTGATGACTCACTATTGATATGTGTTTTTTCAACAAGGTCCTTTATTATCTGAATTCCATCATTTTTTAACTCATTCACTTTGTTAGCTGAATAAATTAAATTTTGAATATATTCTTTGTTTTCCGTCACTAAATTACCTAGCTCTATAATTGATAAAGCTCCATACTCTGTATCTTTTGCTTGTTCATTAGCTCCCTTAGCTATTTCTTCAATAGCTCTAGCTACTTCATCAACAGCAGAAGCAGATTGTTGACTTGTGGCAGTCAGTTGCTCCGAAGAGTCAGCCAAGTGTTGAGATTTGTCTATTACACTTCTAATTATATCTCTTATAGAATTTTGCATTGCCACTACAGATTGGGATATTTCACTAAATTCATCATTTTTATCAGTTAAATCTCTCATAACATCTTTGCTTAAATCTCTCGAAGCAATAAAGCCCATTTGTTCTTTTAACTTATTTATGATTTTTATAGCATATTTAGATGTAGTAAATAAAACAAAACTCAGAAGAATTATGGATATAATTCCTGTAATAACAGTTACAGTCATATTCTTATCTATAGCTGCCTTAACACTATCCATGGAAAATCCAATTGAAACAGCTCCTACATGTTCTTCATTTATAACAAGGGGATAAACTATATCATAACAATCAGTATCAATCTTTTCATAATACCATACTTGTGAATAGGGCACACCCTCAACTGCAGCAGATTTTCTTCCTTCATCTTCAATTATTGTCCCAATTTCATCTATACTATTGTGTGCAATAACCTTTAAGTCTTTATCCATTATTAAAGCATATTCTATCTCTTCATCTGAAGCTAATTCCTCAATAAGATTTTGAAAACTATACTTATCCGTTAGCTCTTGAACTTTATTTGCGTTTATTCCGACTTGAACAAAGTTACCGTTTTCGTTTCTAATATAGCCGTACTTAAGGTAATCTCCTGACTCAGTATCTTGCCTGATATCTTCAACTAATTCTCGGTTGTTGCTTGTCATAAAGCCATATATTACATGATCTTTAGATGTAGTCCAGCCTATATATTCATCAATATTTGAGTAAATAATTACGCCATCTGGGCTATACCAACTCATCTGGTCAACATCAAATTCTTCTGCTAATTCCTTCATTAGTTCATTATTCAAGTTATTCTGATTTCTTACAACGCTTTTACCAGCTATTCTTATTTTGTCATCCAACATTTCGTTAATGGTATCTAGTGCTCTTGAATTACCTTCTAATGTTCTACTAAAAACTTCTAATATGTAAAATCCATCCTGCTCCATTAAATCAAATAGGCTTTGTCTTGAAATTACTGAAGAAATAATTCCTATGCTTCCTACTGCAATTAGCAATAAGATTAATGGTATAACTAGTAGCTTTGTTCTAATTGTACCTCTCCTATTTTGCTTGCTATTTTTAAAAATATTCATAGTCTCCCCCTTTTTGGATATTATTAAAAATATTTTTCGAATCATGACTATATTATACCAACTAAAGGTATATATGACAATAACTTAACAAACATAGTTATAAAATAATCATGATAATCACGTAAAACAAGCTGTTTTATTTGCTAAAAGTCAAGGATTTCGAGTTATGATAACAACCTAATCACATATTATCATATTTTGAACTGTTTAATACTCAGTACAAAAACACTTTTGCTTTTACGTACTATTATAGTTAATTTATGGATAACCCCTACAAAATAGTTCAATGTAATTTTCAATATGATATAATAGATACAATACTTGAAATATTCAAACAAATTCTTTCAAAGGGGGACACAAAATGGAGATTAAATTCCTAGGGGCTGCTAGAGTAGTAACGGGCTCATGCTTTCTATTAACTACTGGAAAGACTAAAATCCTAATAGACTGTGGGCTATTTCAGGGCAGCAGTATCCTTGAAAAGCTTAATTATGAAGAATTTCAATTTAATCCTGCTGAGATAGACTTCCTTATATTAAGTCACGCTCATATTGATCATAGTGGTAGAATTCCAAAGCTAGTTAAGGAAGGCTTTGAGGGAAAAATAGTATGTACTAAGGCTACAAGCGATTTATGTGAGATAATGCTTGTAGATAGTGGTCATATTCAGGAATCTGATGCAAAATGGGAAAATAAAAAGAGAAAAAGAGCTGGAAAGCCTTTAATCGAGCCTCTATATACTGTTAAGGATGCTAACGCTAGCTTAAGATATTTTAGACCAGTACTATATGAACAAAAAATTGAGTTAAATAGTGAAGTGTCAGTAAGGTTTAAGGATGCTGGACATATTTTAGGTTCTTCAATAGTAGAGCTTTGGATTAAAGAGGATAATAAGACAGTTAAAATTGTATTTTCTGGTGACTTAGGATTGACTAACAAACCTATAATTAAGGATCCTCAGCTTATTGAAGATGCTGATTATCTCATTATTGAATCTACCTATGGCAGTAGAATACATGAAGATTTACAGGATAGAGTCCACAGGCTTACTGATGTAATAAATACTACTGTAGCCAGAGGAGGCTCAGTGATAATTCCATCCTTTGCAGTAGGCAGAACTCAAGAGTTAATTTACGAGCTAAATAAATTTTATGAGTACAATAATGATATAGATACATTTATGAGAATTCCAATATATATTGATAGTCCTATGGCTGTATCCGCTACTAAAATATTCGAGGAAAACTCTGATTGCTTTGATGAAGAAGCGAAAAAATTAATATTAAGTGGTGATAATCCCTTTGAATTTTCAAACCTTCACTATATCAGAACACAAGAGGAATCAATGAGATTGAATACCTATGAATTTCCTAAGGTAATCATTTCCGCCAGTGGAATGTGTACTGCTGGTAGAATAAGACACCATCTTAAATACAATCTATGGAAAAAATCAAATAGTATTGTTTTTGTTGGATATCAGGCGGAAGGAACCTTAGGAAGAATAATAAGGGATGGTGCAAAAAAAGTTAAGCTATTAGGAGATGAAATAGCCGTAGAGGCTGAAATCTATAGTATTGAAGGTTTTTCAGGACATACAGATAAAAATGGTCTATTAAATTGGATAAAGGGCTTTAAGAAAGCGCCTCCTAATATTTTCATAGTCCATGGTGAAAAAGAGTCAGCTCTAGGATTAGCCCAAGCTATTGAAGATAATTTTAGCGTAAAGCCTATTATTCCTACTATGAATTCTGTATATGAACTAGATACAAGTATATTAGAAGGCGTTCAGTATGATATGGTAGAAACTATTAAGCTAAAGGATGACATCAAGAAGGAACTACAGCAGGTATATGACCATTTTGAGGGTCTTGTATCGAGAACTGGTAAAATTATTGATGATAAAACCTTGGAAGAAGACTATGACTCTATTAAGAATAATCTTATTGAGCTTCAAAAAAAGCTCATGGATTTAAATATTATAATAAGTGAGTAATTTAAAAGGGCGTCTATTGTCATGTAGACGCCCTTCATTTTTAACTGCTTAATTTTCATCCTTATTTACTATTTCTTTTAGTGACATGGCAAGTCCTGCTAGGTTTTGTATTTCAGAAGGAATGATAATCTTAGTAGCTTTTCCATCCGCAACTTTTGCAAGAGATTCTAGGCTCTTTAATGCAATTACTGATTGATCAGCTCCAGCATTTTTTATCATTTTAAGCCCTTCTGCGGTTGCCTGTTGAACCTTCATAATAGCTTCTGCTTGACCTTCTGCTTCTCTAATAGCTGCTTCTTTTTTAGCCTCCGCCTTTAATATAGCAGATTGCTTTTCCGCTTCAGCTTCTAAAATAACTGATTCTTTCCTTCCTTCAGATACAAGGATGGCTGATCTTTTCTCTCCCTCTGCTCTTAGAATAGCTTCTCTTCTTTCCCTCTCTGCTTTCATCTGTCTTTCCATTGAATCTTGAATTTCCCTAGGCGGAATAATGTTCTTTAATTCAACTCTATTTACTTTTATACCCCATGGATCAGTGGCTTCGTCAAGTATTGAGCGCATCTTTGTATTTATAGTGTCACGGCTAGTTAAAGTCTCATCTAATTCCATATCTCCAATTATATTTCTTAAGGTAGTAGCTGTAAGATTTTCAATTGCAGCCAGCGGATACTCCACTCCATAAGTATATAGCTTAGGGTCAGTTATTTGAAAGAAAATAACTGTATCTATTTGCATAGTTACGTTGTCTTTTGTAATAACTGGTTGCGGTGCAAAATCTGCTACCTGCTCTTTAAGTGATACTCTTTTAGCTACCCTATCTATTAGAGGTATCTTTACATGTAGTCCAACTCCCCATGTATCCTGATATGCTCCAAGTCTTTCAACAACGTAAGCATGTGCTTGAGGTACTATTCTGATGTTTGTCATTATCAAAATCAATGCAATAAAAGCTAAAACAATAATAGTTATTATTCCTCCCATTATAATTCCTCCTCTTTATTTTTTTGTCTTACTACTAGCTTTACGCCTTGTATATCTAATATTTCTATAATACTTCCTTCAGAAATTTTTTCCTCATCAAGGGTTTTCGCTGACCATATCTGGCCTCCAACCTTAACTTGGCCTGTTCCTTGTATATTATCTATTTCTTTAATTACAATTCCATTCTTACCCTTTATTGTCTCAGCATTAGTTTTAGTGTGACCAATTTTAAGAAATTTTTGTGCAATAGGTCTCGTAAAATAAAGAAGTACACTTGATGATACTAAAAATACTAAAACTTGGACCCATAGCGGCGTGTTAAATAGTGAAAATAGCCAAGCTATTAAAGCTCCTATAGAAAACCAAATAGTGGCGATTCCAAGTGTTATTGCTTCAATAAAACCAAAGGCTACAGCTGCTATAAGCCATAACATACTATTAGTTAGTTGAAAATCCATATTTAAGCCCCCCTTTCAACTTTGTAAAAGATAATTATTTAATCCTATATTTATAATATACCACACTTTCATAGGTTATAACAGAGTCTGTCAAATTCCTAACAAAAAAACACAAAAACATTGGTAAAGTAATCAAGCTAATCAATTATTTATATCATATATTAAATCTTTAATTGCAGATAATAATCTTGTAAGTTTAAAACTTACTAAAACTTAAATTGGAGGAATGAGCTAATGAAAAATACTATGGGTAGAGTTCCTAGCTTGAATAATTCAACAACTGTTAATCAGAGTGAAGTACAAAACGCAAGGCAAAAAATGAATAATGGAATGAATATAGCTCAAGGCTTCACAACTGGTATGACATCTAACACTGTGCCAAGTCTAAATAATTCTGCTTCAGTAGGATTTGGAGAAATAAATAATGTAAAGCAAAATATGAATAACTCTAATGGATTTGGCATGGGCATGACATCAAGTATGCTTCCAACTTTAAGTAATTCTACCTCAGTAGGACAGTTTGAAAAGCAAAAAATAAAAGAAAAAATACAAAACTCAAATAGCTCAAACTCTAATAGGTTTTATTAATAAACAGTTTAGCCCTCTAGCTTTTAGAGGGCTTTTAATAAGCTATCTGCTTACGCAGAACAGGCAGCTAGAAGGATTCCTAGAGCAATTCCTATGCCGGCAATTATTAATGAAGCCTTTCCATAGTTTTTAATATTTTCGTTATCTACTCCAAAGGCCATAGCTAGAAATGCAATGATGTTAACTACTGGAATTGCAGTAAGTATTAATATTAAAATCCATGTTCCTATAGAAACAACATCATCTGTCCCCTCGCCACCTCTGTTTCCTGTATTATAATAATTTTGGCTATAATTTTTATTTGAATATCCTTCTGGATCGTTTAGATTATGAAAACTCATTAAAATCCCCCCGTGTATAATCTCTATATACTTACCTTATTCTATAAATAGCTTTAGTTTTCCTTTAATTTTTTTGGATGTATAGTCTAATATAGGATTTGAGCTTGAGAAGTATAACTGATATAATGTAGGTATAAATTGTAAAAGAGGTGATTATCATAGTTAGTAATTTATCTATTATTTTTATGTTTATTTCTCTTATTCTATCTGTGGGCTTTCCTGTAGCTCTTGTAATTTATTTTTATAGAAAGGAAAAAATATCTATTAAAGCCGTATTTATAGGTGCCCTAATGTTTTTCTTATTTCAAGGATTAATCAGAGTACCAATTATAACTGTTATTTCTTACATGCCTTGGTACCAGTCTCTCGTATCAGATAATATGATATTAGTTGTACTAATAATGGCATTTACTGCTGGACTTTTTGAAACTGTTGCAAGATACATAGGTCTTAGGTTTCTTTTAAGAAAAGAACTAAATAGAAAAAATGGTTTAGCATATGGGATTGGTCATGGAGGAATTGAAGCTATACTATTAATTGGACTTTCCTATGCTGCAAACATATTGTATAGCTTTCTAATTAATGCAGGTGCAGTTGATAGCTCATTTTTACCCCAACTGATAAATACGCCATCAAGCCTGTTTTTAGCTGCAGGCATAGAACGAATTTTCGCTATATTTTTCCACATTGCAGCAGCTCTCCTAGTAACCTACGGTATTATGAAAGGCAAAAAAACATTCATTTTATTTAGTTTAATACTACATTTCTTGCTTGACGGTGTGGTCGGTATGCTTCAAATATTAGGTGTCTCTGTATGGGGGATTGAATTGTGGGTTGCCTTTGTTGGTATTTTAAGTCTTTTATTTATTATTAAATCTAAAGAGATTTTTGCCGTATCAGGGTTGAAAGTTGATAATGAAGATAAAGAATAAAGCATGATTTGGGGGACTCAATATGGCAAATGATGAGCAATTAACTATATACGAATTAATGGAAAAAGCAAGGCAGGTCGAAACAACAAAAATTCCTGAAAATATTAAGCTAAAACGAGGACAAAGCTGGTGCCCATATTGTAATAATATAGTTATATTTATTAGAGATAAGAGATTGAATGTAAAAAAGTGCCCTATTTGCGGTATTTCTGAGAATGATTTTTGGGTAAAAAAAGTCAACAATAAAAAATCTGGGGGATAGTTCTATCCCCCTAAATAACTACTATTAAATTATTCAGTCTAATACAAATATATCATGGACGTATAAAATGTTACTCTTACCTATTGTTAGTAATCTTGCCTATATTCTTTATTAAGATTGATATTGTACCATCTACATTATTAATAAATTCAACTTTATCGCGGTTTCCATAGTATTCAACGGGAAGACTTATTTCTACTCCTGTATCAGTTTTTATTCTTTGTCTTCTAAAATTCTTTTCCACTACTTTCTCATTTTCTATAGGTATACTTTTTTCTTGCAGTCCAGCTTTTGCTACATGTTCTATATATTCTTGTTTAAGCTCAGGGTTTTGTCGGAATACTGTTCCAGCAACCTCTTCAACATCTATTGCCTCATTCTCAATTATACTTTCAACTACGGCTCTTTTTATTTCGGCATGAATAGTGGGTTCTTCGTCAAAATATGTTTCACTAAATTTTTTAGTAGCCTTTGTGAATATCTTTATTTTTTCATTTAATGATGATTGACTGCTGCATTTTAAAAACATGGATGAGAAATAGAAAACCTTCTCTTCATTAATGTTATATTTCTTCTCATAGATTTTTAATGAAAAATCTTCTAGGTTGATTATGGCACACTCATCTATTTTTTGACCAATAGAAGGTAAGGCTGTCCTTTGCTTAATTATGGAATTTGCCATTCCATTTTCTGTAGCTTCTATATGATGTATATATGAGTGCTTATAATTAAGCTTTAATATTCCGAGATGCATTGTATTTTCTATGCTAAATAAAACAAATATCACATCTGCAGGTGGAATCTCCACATTTTCATGCATTATTTTAAATAAAGCATCTGCCATATTAATAGTCCCCTTAAGGAAGAATTCATTTTCCTTAAACATTTTTTCGCATATGGCCTTAATTATGTTATTATCCTCTACAAATTCAGCAGCTTTTATATTATCATCCTTAATTATTTTTTCAATATGCTTCCCAACAAATTCTACAATATCATCATTTAGCTGGCTCTCTATCTCTGATAAAACTGGCATTTGCAGGTTACTATCTAGTATATGTACAACTATTTTTTTGATAAATATATTTTCTACAGACACTGTATCATACCTTTCAGTAATATTTTTTATGCTTCTTCTATGGTTCTTGCCCTCTCTTTTCCTAGTTCTTCGTATTTCCTATTATTTTCTTCATATCTTCTATTTAAGTCCCTAAGAATCTTCTCAACCTTTTCTATAGCTCTCCATACTCTATCTTGGGCATTATTTATTTTTGATTGGACAGCCATATCAGCAAAAAATCCATCAAAAAAATAATCAGCAAAGGTTAAGAAAGACCCAATTTCTATACTTAGATTAATTTCTCCGCCTATATCCTGAAGTTCTCTATGGAATTTCTTCATGAGATATTGGGCATCATTTATTTCTCTTTGGGCTTCATCAATATTAGAGTGCTTTGCCATAGTGGATATAAATCCCCCGCCTAACATGTCCCAGGTTCCCCAGTTGCCTGCAGAGCGTAAGCTTTTTTGCACGCTATTTAGTGAAGATAATAATTCATTTCCCGCCTGCATTGCTTCTCCTAATTCTTTATGTTCACTAGCTATTCTAGCTTCTTTTTCAAACATATTTTCAAGCTTTTCTTTATAAGAATCAGATTTATTAATAAGTATTTTTTCTTTTTCTTTCATCAATTGGATATACTCTTTTTGTACATCTCCAATATCTAATATCCTTGCCCTAGTCAATTCCAGTTCTTTTTCTAATCTCTCTACTTCAGCATTGGCAGTATCAAAGCTAAACTTAGCTGATATAAGTTCTTCTTTTTCCTTCTCTAGCTTTTCTACCTTGTTTCCTAAAAGTGTATATAGAAAGTTACTAAAGGATAAATTCTCTAATTTTTCAACATCCTCTTGTTCCTTTCTTAGCTGCTTATGTAATTCTGTTCTTCTCACTAGGGCTTCATTTTTCTGAGTACTTAGCTTAGTAAGGATGGAAGTTAGCCTTTCTTTTTCCTTCATTTTTATCTTTATGTCTGTAAGTCTTTCATTTATTTCTTTCAAAACATTGCCTCCTTAAACAATGGTAATTATGAGGTCATCCCTCTTGATTAAAACTTATGGCTTTATTATACTACAAAAACCATTTTTTCTGCTAATAGACTTATTTAATTTTGAAAAAGCTAGTTTTATTAATATTGGTTGAGTTTTAGAATTAGTGTTTTTTTATATGAATATTTTCCACATAAAAATCTGTACGGTTGATTTTGGCTCGCCAAATAAATAATCTGTAGAAAGCTTATATTTTCCTTTAAAAGAAAATATGTCTCTAGAATTACTAGTGTTGCATTAAAG
>DFOH01000058.1 GCA_002376545.1 Firmicutes bacterium UBA3546
TTGGTTTATTCTAAGGATTAATAAAAGATAATACTATTCAGGACTAAAATGCTCCATTGGCTCTTGGAGTCGGGACAGAGCATGCATGCTGGAAAATTCCATTCGAGGAGAATAGCAATATGGAAATAAAGGATAAAACAGAATAGTTTTATCCTTTCATCATGTCGTAATTGTTAACAATAAGACATAACTCAACAAAATAAGTGATAAAATTTTAACAGTAATTAATGGGATTTTGCGTTATGATAAATGGCTAAATTTCAACAAAACATAGTTAAAAATATAACAAAACCGACACAAAAATTAACAGAATTTTTAGTGATTTTCTTTACTAAACTGACAAATCATGATATTATATTATTTGTTTGAGTTGGACAAAAAAGTTCCCACAACTAATAGAAAATAGAAATCTGTTGATTGTCTGGGATAAAATTAGTAATTGAATTCATGCTTTTTAAAAGGAAAGTATTTTCGTTAACAAAACTTTAATAAAGTTTTATCAATATAAATAACATAGAAATATTTCTGAGAGGAGTGTAAAATATGCAATGCTGTAAAGAGAAAAACATTAATGAAGCAGCTAATAGCTCTACTTTTGACCTGGACAAGCTTAAACCCACACTTGAGAAGTACAAAGGCACAAGAGGAAGTCTAATCAGCATATTACAAAAAGCACAGGATATTTATGGTTACCTGCCTGTAGAAGTGCTTAATCACATAGCAAAGGAAACAGGTGTGAAGCCAGCAAAGGTTCATGGAGTAGTTACATTTTATACCCAATTTAGATTAGACCCTGTAGGAAAATATTTAATTATGCTATGTCAAGGAACAGCCTGTCATGTAAACGGTTCAAAAGCAATAGAAGAAGCTATCTATGAAGAGCTTGGAATACATGAGGGACAAACTACAGAGGATAACCTTTTCACATTTAACAATGTTGCATGTCTTGGATGCTGTAGTTTGTCACCAGTTATGATGATAAACGGAGAGACATATGGAAAATTGACACCAAAAAATGCAAAGGAAATATTAAGAGAAATCAAAAATAAAGAGAGTAAGGAGGCCTAGACATGAAGATAGTTGTTGGACAAGGTAGCTGCGGTATAGCTGCGGGAGCAAATAAAGTCTATACTGCACTAGAAAATCAGCTTAATGGTTTAGGTTTAAATGCTGAGCTTACACTTACAGGATGTATTGGGACATGTTATCTTGAGCCTATAGTTGATGTCATAGATGATGAAGGAAATAAGACTACTTATGTTAAGGTAACATCAGAAATGGCTTCCCAGATAGTAGAAAAGCATATAAAAGATGGACAAGTAATTACTGAATATACAATAGGTGATGAAGACAAAAGTGGTCTAGATAGTCAAAAGAGAATGGCTCTTAGAAACTGTGGTATCATAAATCCAGAATGTATAGATGAATATATCGCAAATGGCGGATATAAAGGCTTAGAAAGATGCTTAAAGGAATTATCTCCAGAAAAAATAATAGAAGAAGTTAAGATATCAGGACTTAGAGGAAGAGGAGGAGCAGGCTTTCCTACATGGTTTAAATGGAATGCAGCACTTCAAAGTAAAGATACCCCTAAATATATAGTATGTAATGCTGACGAAGGAGACCCAGGCGCATTCATGGATAGAAGTATTCTTGAGGGGGACCCTCACAGCCTAATTGAAGGTATGATAATAGGCGGTTACGCCATAGGAGCTAATGAGGGAGTCGTTTACGTAAGAGCAGAGTACCCTCTAGCTATTATTAGACTTCAAGAAGCAATAGATGAAGCAGAAAAAAGAGGATACCTCGGAAAAAATATTCTCGGTTTAGATAAATTTGATTTCCATTTAAGAATTAAAGCTGGTGCAGGAGCATTCGTTTGTGGAGAAGAAACAGCCCTTATTGCATCACTAGAAGGGGAAAGAGGAATGCCAAGACTTAAACCACCTTTCCCAGCTCAAAAAGGTTATTGGGACAAGCCAACTAATATAAACAACGTTGAGACCTATGCCAATGTTCCTTGGATATTAGCAAATGGAGGAGAGGCTTTTGCAGTAGTAGGAGCAGAAAAAAGCAAAGGAACAAAGGTATTTGCCCTTACTGGAAAAATAAACAAGGGTGGACTAGTAGAAGTACCAATGGGCACTCCAATTAGAGACATAATCTTTGGAATCGGCGGAGGCATTAGAGACGGCAAACAAATAAAAGCAGTACAAATGGGAGGACCTTCAGGAGGATGTATACCTGAGCACCTATTAGATACACCAGTTGACTACGATTCAATAAACAAAACAGGGGCTATAATGGGCTCTGGTGGTATGGTTGTAATGGATGAAACTACTTGTATGGTTGATATGGCTAGATTCTTCCTTGACTTTACTCGTAAGGAATCCTGTGGTAAATGTATCCACTGTAGAATAGGTACAAAGAGAATGCTTGAAATACTAACTAGAATTTGCGAAGGCGAAGGAAAAGATGGAGATATAGAGCTTCTCGAGGATTTAGGAAAGCAAATAATGGCAGGTTCATTGTGTGGACTTGGACAAACGGCTCCAAATCCTGTATTAAGCACAATAAGATATTTTAGAGAAGAGTACGAAAAGCATATTTATGATAAAAAATGTCCTGCAAAGCAATGTAAAAACCTTATATCCTTCTCTATACTAGAAGACAAATGTATAGGCTGTGGGTTATGTAAGAGAAATTGTCCAGTAGGAGCAATAGATGGAGAAGTTAAGAAGCCACACAAAATCAATAGTGAAATATGCATTAAATGCGGTAAATGTAAAGAAGTCTGCCGCTTTGGTGCAGTAGAAATACAATAGGAAGGAGGCAGACAAATGTCAGAAATAAGACTTAATATAAACGGAAAAGAAGTAATTGGATATAAAGGTCAAACAGTACTTGAGATTGCAAGAGCAAATGACATTGAAATACCTACCTTGTGCCATGACGAGAGAACAAAGACCTATGGAGCTTGCGGACTTTGCGTAGTTGAGGTTGAAGGAGTTCCTAAGCTTTTAAGAGCTTGTGCTACAGAAGCAGCAAATGGAATGGTCGTTCAGACAAAAACTGAAAAAGTTAAAGCCTCTAGAAAAATTGCATTAGAGCTTTTACTTTCTGACCACGTTGGAGACTGTAAAGCACCTTGTATGATGGCTTGCCCGGGCAATACTGATTGTCAGGGATATGTAGGACTTATAGCAAATGGAGAGTACAAGGAAGCACTAAAGCTTATTAAAGAACAGCTTCCACTGCCAGCAAGTATAGGTAGAGTATGTCCACATCCTTGTGAGGATGCTTGTAGAAGACAATTAGTTGAAGAGCCTGTATCTATAGCAAACTTAAAATTCTTTGTTGCAGATATTGATTTAAATGATAAAGAATCATATATGCCAGATATGAAGCCTAAAACAGGTAAAAAAGTGGGAATTATAGGAGGAGGTCCTGGTGGACTTTCAGCAGCATACTATTTAGCAGCAGATGGTCATGATGTAACTATATACGAGGCTATGCCAAAGCTTGGTGGTATGCTTAGATATGGAATACCTCAGTATAGACTGCCAAAGGAAATACTAGACAAAGAAATCCAGCTTATAGAGCAGATGGGAGTTAAGATGCTTACAGACATAAAGGTAGGCAAGGACATAACTCTTGACCATATTAGAGAAAATAACGATGCAGTATTTGTATCTATAGGAGCTTGGAAAAGCACTAAGATGAATTGCCCTGGAGAAGAACTAGAGGGCTCAATAGGCGGTATAGATTTCTTAAGAAAAGTAGTTACTAATGAACCAGTTTTATTAGGAGAAAGAGTTGCTGTAGTAGGCGGAGGAAATACAGCAATGGACGCTTGTAGAACAGCAGTAAGACTTGGAGCAAAGGAAGTTTACAACATATACCGTAGAACAAAGGAAGAAATGCCAGCAGAAGAAATTGAAATCAAAGAGGCAGAAGAAGAAGGAGTAGTATTTAAATTCCTAGTAAGCCCAATTGAAATAATAGGCGAAGATGGCAGAGTAAAAGCTATCAGACTCCAAAAAATGGAGCTTGGAGAGCCTGATAGTAGCGGAAGAAGAAGACCTGTTCCAATAGAGGGCGAAGAAGAAATAATAGAATTAGATACTGTAATAGGTGCCATAGGACAGTATGTAGATGCAAGTGGTCTTGAAGGAATAGAATTAACTAAGAGAGGCACTATAGTTGCAGATGAAAATTCATTCCTAACAAATCTTACTGGAGTATTTGCCGGTGGAGATGCTACAAATAGCGGACCTGGAATTGCCATAGCAGCCATTGGTGAAGCTAAGAGAGCTGCGGGTGTAATATCAAGCTACCTAGAAGGAGAAGCAGTACCTTATAGAAAGCCTTATTATGTAGTGAGAGAAGATTTAACTTCTAAAGACTTTAAAGATAGAGAAAAACAATATAGATCATCTATGCCACATCTTTCACCAGTTGAAAGAAAAGACAACTTTAACGAAATAATGAAGGGCTTTGACGAAGAAGCCGCTAAGAGAGATGCAAAGAGATGTCTAGAATGTGGATGCCATGATGTATTTGAGTGTAAATTAATCAGCTATGCAAATGAATATGATGTACAGCCTGAAAGACTAAGCGGCGAAGTTCACAAACGTCAGGAAGAAGACACTCATCCATTCATCATGAGAAATCCTGATAAATGTATACTTTGTGGACTGTGTGCTAGAGTGTGTGACGAAGTTATGGGAGTTACAGCTATAGGTCTTGTAAACAGAGGCTTTGACACTATAGTAAAACCAGCTCTAGATTTACCGCTTAATCAAACTGGATGTATATCTTGTGGACAATGTATAAGTGTATGTCCTACAGGAGCCCTTGGTGAAAGATTAAGCATAGAAAAATCAGTTCCTGTTGACGCAAAAGTAACACATACAATATGCTCTGGATGTAGTGTTGGATGTAATATCAGCTTAAACACAAAGGGCGATATGCTTACTAAGGCTAAGCCAATAAGAGAAAGTAAAGTAGATGACGGATTACTATGCGTAAAAGGACGCTTTGGATTTGATATAGCACAAAAAGGTGCAAGACTTACTAAGCCATTAGTTAAAAAAGATGGTGAGCTTCAAGAAGTATCATGGGAAGAAGCACTTCTATATACAGCTAAAAAGGCTCAAAGCGTAGCTATGCTACATGGAAACAGCTCAGTAGCAGTTTCAGTGTCAGATAGATATACAAACGAAGAAGTGTATTTAGCTGCTAAGCTTGGTAAAGAAGTACTAAAAACAAATAATATAACTAGCTTTAACAGAGTTAGTCATGGTATCAAGGACATACTAGGATATGATGCATCATCAAATACATTTGATGAGCTATTAGGGGCAGAGACAATTCTACTAGTTGGCTCAGATATCATGCAGAATCATACAATAGTTGGACTAAAGATTAAGAAGGCTGCACAAAATGGAGCTAAGCTATTAGTAGTAAATCCATTTGGCTCACAGGCTGATGAATGGGCATATAGAAAATATAGTCCAGAAAACAATGTAATATTCCTAAAGGAAATCGCAAAGGCTCTTATTGAAAAAGGCTTCAAGCCAGCAGAAAGCAAAGCTTATGGCTTTGAAGAGCTAAAAGCAGACCTAGAAGGAATAACTCCTAGTGAAGCAGCAATAGAGATAGCTGAGCTTTACGGAAAATCTAAGAAAGCTATGATAGTATTTGAACAAAACACATTAAGCCCAGCTGGTGCTAAGATGCTTGCAAATATAGCTGTTATCTCTGGACACATAGGCAGTCCAAGAAATGGAATCATTCAGCTTAAGCTAAACAACAACAGCCAAGGCTTAGTAGATATGGGTATAGATAAAGACTCAAATGAAGTAGCTAAAGCCATAGAAAATGGAACTGTAAAAGGATTATTAGTATTCGGTGAAGATATACCACAGGCAGAGCTAAAGAAGCTAGACTTCCTGATGGTGCAAGACACTCACCTGACAGAAACAGCTAAAATAGCAGATGTAGTACTTCCAGCAGTAAGCTTTGCAGAATCTGAAGGAACATTTACAAGCTCAGAAAGAAGAATTCAAAAAATAAACAAAGCAATTATTCCAATGAGTGGCTACGAAAACTGGAGAGTAATGGTAGACCTTGCAAAAGTACTAGGAACTAACCTAGACTACACTAGCTCAAATGATATATTTGCAGAGCTAACTACAGTAAGAAAAGATTACTTCAAAGCAAATATCGAAGGTAATAGCACAACTTTCTGGCCAGTAAACGGCAGCAATGTACTCTACACAGAAGGCTTCAACTTCGAAGACAAAAAAGCAAGACTACAAACAGTATCAGATGGAGAGCTGTTCATAGAAAAAGCAAATACAAACAATCTAAGAAATCAATTTATTGAGTTTCTTAGGGAGAAAGAGTTAATATAGTCATAAATAAGGTTGGTTAAGGTATGTAAATGCTGCTTTAACTAACCTTTTTATTATTATAAGATATATAGGATATAAAAAACTATAAAATCAGTAATTCTCACTTTTAATAGATAAATATCTGTTGTTGAAGAAGGTTGTTCAATAATTAAATTTGAAAAGTAGTGTAAACAAACCATAATATAGTATATAATATAGGTAAATATACAAAAAGCTGAGAGTGTATTTAAATAGATAACAGAGAAATTTCCGAAAGAATCAACAGATTCGTAGAATCTGTAATATCTGAATATAAGCCGGAAAAAATTGTTTTATACGGGATTGTATGCAAAGGGTACTAATAGTGGTTTTTAAAATCATATATTAAGTTATGGACAGATATTATTTTCAAGATAAGATAAAGGGAAGCAGTGTACTTAAATGGCAGCTAACTAATATCCGTATTTTTATAAAATAACTCAAACTTCGCACATGA
>DFOH01000021.1 GCA_002376545.1 Firmicutes bacterium UBA3546
GTAGCTGGAGGAGCGCATATCAGCCGTGAGGATGTCAAGCTCTGCAGCAAAATCCTCCCCGGCATTTTTCTTGAAATTCTCCAGCATGGACAGCACATCCCGGCTGGCTTTCAATTCCTGGGTGATTGTCGCCACAAATCGGGGCAGTTCCTGTTCGATTTTGCCTCCCTTAACTGCCAGCGCCTCATCCGCCTTGCGTATCTCTTTGAAATAGACCAAGACAGCAGCAAACAACACAATAGGTGCCAGCAGAGGCAGGAGAATAAGGCAGGGAATGATGCCAAGCGCCATAGCCAACCCCTTGACGATGGCCATTGCTGTAAACAGCTCCGGGGAATCGGAAAACCCTGCTGCCGACAATACATTTGCCATTCGACTCTTTTTGTACTCATCCATGTGGATGTATCGGGAAAGGCGAACACCGGCATTTCGCAGCAGTGCATCGGTGGTTTTGGGCTTTGCTTTGGCCTGCTTTCCTGCCGACAGCATTGCCTTTTGGGTAGCAAGTGTGGGCAGCCGCAGCAGATCGGCGGCAATGAAAAAGAGTCCTGCCCACAGGAGGACTCCGAATAAAATGATATAGATTGTCATGAGTGTCCTCCTATCTTCGATATTCAATGGGCTGAGTAAGCTTGATGACAAAGGCCGTGGAAATGAAAATCACAGCAGCACAGATGGACAGAATAATCTGCCCCAGCGGTGTGTGCATCAGTGTGTGATACCAGTCCTGATTCAAAAAATACATAAGGGGAATATTGCCGACGACCAGAATCTGCATGATGATAAATTCCTTTCTCGGTTCAAACACCATGTTTTCCAGCTCACCGTTGACCACTCTCATATCACTGAGCTTGCTGACAATTGGAATTAAGGTTGTTTTGAGACTGCGGTCATGCTGACAGGCAATGATGGCATCGCACCACTCAGCATATACGGCATTGTCAATCTTACTTTTCAAATCATAAAGTGCCGCTACTACATCCGGATCAACCAGCCTGACACGGGACACAAATCCCTTGAAAACCGACAGTACCGGCGGATTCAGATATACGATGTTTTCCTCCGCCGCCGTCAGGATATCCTCATTTCTGAGATAAGCCGTGGTAATAATGGAAAGGGCTGTTTCCAGCTCCCCTGCAATGTCCTTTTTGAAGTGGCTGGCAGTGAGCTTTATCCACCAGAAGGGCAGGAACATACAGCCAACTGCCATTACAGGAACAAGAAAAAAGTTTGAGAGTATAACGGCAATGGAGGCGCCCACGGCAAAACACAGCAGGGATAAGGCACAAAGCATGGGAAATCGTGCTGTTCTGCCGGTTACATGAAGGATGGACTGCACCTCAGCAATTTCCCGGCGCAAGTAGGATTGCTTTTTTCTTCGGGTAAACTCGTCCACCTCGTCACGGAGGGACTTAGGTCTGTCAGTGAGCTTTCCGAATACTCCAGCCGTAAATTCTACCGGTGTGAGACCAAGCAAAATAAAAGAACCTGCAATCATTCCGATGCAGGCAACTAAAAGTACCGTCATCACGCGCTTTGTGCCTCCTTTCCTTGCAGGCTTTCAATGAGTACCTGGGGCATACCGTTTTCCATCAGCCGTTTGGCAAGGCTGTCTGAAATGGGATTTATCTGCTCATGGTGCCCCTCGATGATGAATTTGCCATCCTCCATGCGATTTTCGGTAATGACATACTGATAAAGCGGTCGGTAATGCCTTGTACCGTCCGGAAGGATCTCACATTCTTGAATCTCCATCATGCGGCGCTGCTTATTTTCAAGCTGCTTGCAGAACACCACAATGGGATAGGCTTCCGTAACATAATCCATAAGGGTTTGATCCGACATATCCACCGCTCTTTTGCACAGGGACACCATTCGACGATAGGTGGCTTCGGAGGAGTTGGAGTGGATGGTGGTCAGCACAGCCACACCGGTTCGAGCAGCTTCCTGAGCGGCATTAGCCTCTGCACCGCGCATCTCGCCCACTACAATGATGTCCGGGTTAAAGCGAAGTGCATAGTCCAAAAGGTCGGTCTGGTCAATGCGCTGGCGGTCATTGTCGCTGTCACGGGTCAGGGTATGGATAACCGAATTGACCACCTTGCCCTCTTTTTCTCTGACGAGATCCAGCTCACGGGAGCCGTTTTCAATGGTATAGATTCGCTTGTTGTCAGGAACGGTGGTCAGCACCCAGCCTGCCACAGTGGTTTTTCCGGAACTGGTAGCTCCTGCGACACAAACAGATATGCCGTAGCGGATACAAAGAGATAAAAAGTTCAGCATAGGATCGGTGGCTGTACCGCTTCTGACAAAATCCTCTTTTTTCATGCTCTGTGGATTGACTACACGAATGGATGCCGCTATGCCAATATCCTCGTCCACAACAGGACTTTTCAGAACGGCAATACGAATGTTTTTAGAAAGATGCCCCAACACGATAGGGCTGGCATTGTCTAAAACCATACCACTGATGTGAAGCATCCTGCGGATCACATTCACGGCGTGCTGGGGACTTTCAAAGCGTTCCTCCAGTTTAACCGTGCGGCCGTCCGAATACTGCACTTCAATGTCTTTCCACGAGTTAATATCTACTTCTTCAATACCGCTGCCGAAGATGTATTTGGTTAAAAACCCGAACTCCGCCATTTCAGTGTAGAGGGCATCTGCCAATTTCGTGCCGCTCATAGCCTTTACCGAGATACGGTGATCCTGAATGTACTTGGTGATATATCGTTTGAGCTGTGCCTTGGCATCTTCACCGCCTGCTGTAATGAGACTGCTGTAATATTCAGAAATGTATTCCTGCACATCGCCAAGAACCGATGAGAAATCCTTACCCTCAGTTTCAGGTGTAAAGAACAGTGTATGGGCGCGGTTTGCACCTGAAAAATCCACCGGGCGGTTCACGGTGGACTCCTGCTCCATAGTGATATGCAAGTCAAAGGCCTCCGGGGAGGCTGTGGATAGATGTTTTTCTGTCGTGTCTTTTTGTCCAGCCTGCTGCGTATTTTTCCCTTTGAAAAATCTCGAAAAAATCCCTTTCTTTCCTAACATCCAAACACCTCCTTTGCAATTTTCTCAATTTCTCTGCGGAACAGGCGGCTATCTTTGAGAGACAAATCTCCAAGGAGATTGCCTGCCAGATACTGTTCCTCCAGCTCCTGAGAATGGGGCAGGGTAAAGGCTACCGAACCCAAGGCCTGTCCAATCTGCTCCCCGGCTTCATGGGGCTTTACATTGCTGGCTACCTTGTATTGCTTATCTGCATCCCACTTGGAATCCCTAAGCAGGGGGAGCTGGCTGGAGAGATAGCTTACCGATTTGAGATCGGCACCCGCAAGGCGAAGAACATTATCTGCTTCCATAAGGGTCACGGCGGAGAGGATGTCGTTTGCAATATAGCTGCCGCAATCCACCACCACAAATGGAGCGATTGCCCGAAGTCCATCCAGTAATTCCTTGACCTGCACCTGCTCATAGGGCGGATAGGTATACTCGTTCTCGCCCTTTTTCATGCCGAGGATGGTGAGATATTTGTTTTTCTTCAGAGTCACCAAATTGTGTTTGATGAGGGCTTCCGTTACATGGACTGCGGCAAGAATGCTGCCCAGGGAATGCTCACATTCAAGTTCCGACGGGGGACAGATACAGGGCAGCATCGGTGCGGTCATATCACAAAGCAAAAGCACCACATTTTGCTTTTGCTGGGCAAGATGCTTTGCGATCTTTACGGCTGTCACCGTTTTACCGCTGCCGGGGGAACCCCAAACGGCAAGGATACCCTTTTGAAGCTCCTGTTCCATCTGGATATCTTCCTCCCCAGGCTGGCGGGTGAAGATACTCCTTTTCTTGAAATTCAGCATTATTCCACCCCGCTTTCCCCGGATGCTTCAGGCTCAGCATTATTCTCTGATTCCTGGGTTTCAGAGGACATATCTTCCGCCGGAGCTGTCGGATACAAAGCAGCAATAACCTTATCCTGTGCCTCTGTAAATTTGGCGGTATTATCGGAAGTGCCCCGGTAAACCAGGGACAGATGGAGCTTGCCATCAGACTCCAATTCTGCCAGCACCTTGCTCTGTTCGGGAGAAACCAGCAAAGTCACCGTTGCAGGAAGCTCTCGGTCATCATCTTCAGCAGTGGCTTCCCCTGTATTGGCGTCATAGCCGGAGGAGGCGGTAACGCTGATCACTTCCACATATTTCAGCTCGGCAGGAATAACCGTGGCGCCCTGCTTTTTATAATCAGCGGCAATGACCGATACGATATCGCCGCTTTGAAGTTTCCCGGACAGGCCGCTTGCAAAGCTCTTAATGGTCACCGACATGGCCTGCTTGGTGCCGTCCAGATTGTAAAGGTAGGCATTTTCTGCTGCCGGGGCATCGGACAGCTTGGTGTTTAAGATATAGTCCCCGATGGACAGGTCAGCCTTGGCATATTTGCCGATGACCGTTTCACTTTGGCGGATGACATTGTCGGGCAGCCCAAAACCGCCCACCTCCACGGTCTGAATCATATCCTTGGTGATTTCATCTCCTGATTTGACTTCTTTGACCACACGGACGATTTCTGCTTTCTGGCTGACGGATTTGTTGAACAAGGGCGTCACACCGAAGCAGATAAGCAGGGATAAAAGGATACAGATTACACCGACCACGGTGCGATTCTTAAAAAGGTTCATAGGATTTTCCTCCTTCATTTGATGGTTATTAAAGCAAAAATATATTTCCAGTATTTAGAACGAATACGGCAAGAAAGCCCAGGGATAAAAAGGGCGCCATGGGCAGAGATGCCTGTGCTGCTTTCTGAGGTTCCAGCTTCCGAAGCCTTCTAATGGCTTGAATTGCCAGGTAAAAAATAATGGATGCCATTAAACCCAGGATCAGCCCGGTCATGCATCCCCAAAATCCCAAAACAACGCCTGCGGCAGCCGTGAGCTTGATATCTCCGCCGCCGATGCTCCCCGGTTTGCATAGAGCAGCAATCAAAAGCGGGAGTGCTGCAAGAATGCCCAAAAGTTTGACGGGGCTGAAATCAATCAGCCCCGTCAATACAATCAGGATGCAGATGCTGTCCGGGATGATCCGTTTGCGGAAATCCCAGACAGAAGCCGCCATAAGCAGAAAAGAAAAAAGCACCGTCTGCAGGGTGCTATTAGCCTCCATAGTTGAACATTTCCATAATTCTCTGGGTAAGTGTAGGCAGCACCGTTTCCCCAAACAGGGCATAGAGCCCTGCCAGAAGCAGAGCCCCAAGGACAACGGCAATCAAAATTTTAATGGCCGTGTCAATGTATCCTTCACCATGTTGATTTGAGAGGGCTTGGCGGGCTGCCAATGCTCCTTTTTGTGTCTTGTTTTTCAGCTTCAAGAACAGATTCTTCATTGCTTTTTCCTCCCATTATTCAAAATGATAACTTACCGAGTAAGTGATATTGCTTTTGTTATACATACAGTTATGGTTGGTGTAGTAGTAAAACTCCAGCTTGGTATATACACCGGCGCCGAGGCTGCGGCTGAAGGTAATGCCGTTTGTGGTTGTGCCGTAGTCAAGCTGATCCCACTGACCGGTGAGCTTGTTGTATCCTCGTACTCTGCCGAAGTCAGAACCGCTGTGACCGCTGACAGGGGGAACGGTAAAGGTATATTCCGTGATGGTGGCGCCTTCCAATCCATTTTCCATAATGACAGAATCGGGACCGGTGAGGGTCATACCACCGCCGCCGTTTGAGTCAGCCACAAAGAATACGATGGCAGCCCAGGGTGATTCAGCGCCTGCAGAGTCCACCGCTTTAACACGGACCACATTTCTTCCCAGCGGGTAGGTCTGGGTTTCAGCATTTCTGCCTTCCCAAACAAGGGTAATATCATCACCATCGGGATCAGAGCTGGTTGCCTTGATAGTAACCGGTGTTCCCGGTGGTACACTGTTACCGCTTGGGGTTCGGGTAATGACCGGCGCAGTGGGGGCAGAGTTTGTAATGGTAAATGTCTTGGATACCCACTCCGAATACAGCCCTGTTGCATCCTTGGCTCTGACACGGATGGTGTGAGTACCAACAGCATAGTAGTTATCTGCTGCTTTATTCTCCCATTCCAATGTAGTAGTATCTCCGTCGGCATCAGAGGCTGCAGCACTGATATTGACAAGGAACTTGCCGTCTTTCGCTGTTCGTGTAGGGGTCGCAGTCAAGGTTACAACTGGTGCAGAGCTGGTGATGGTAAAGGTCTTTTCTGTCCAAGGAGAATAAGCTCCGGCAATATCCTTGGCTCTGACACGAATAGTGTGAGTCCCCAGCGTATAATAGCTGTCAGCTGTCGTATCCGCATACTCCAAGGTCACCGCATCTCCATCGGGATCATCAGCACTGGCAGTAATATTGACAAGGAACTTGCCATCCTTGGCGGTACGGGTGGGGACTGCTTCTACCACAGGGGCATTAGGCGCCGTATTGGTTACAGTGATGCTTTCTGAATGAGATGCCACACGCCCTGCGCTGTCGGTAACGGAAGCTGTCAGGGTAAATTCACCGATGTCGCTGACGGCAATTTTACCGCCCTCATTACCCAAGGTGCCTTGATACGAAGCAGTGCTGCCCTCCTTTTGCAATGTCCAGACCACGGAATAGCTGCCGATATGCTGAACATCCTTTGGGACAACATTAAACTCTGTGCCGTAGTGAACACTCTGGGGCATGGTGAAGGCGTACTGTACCACCGGCAGGATGCGGATGCTTTCGCTGTGGGAATAGCTGCGTTTCAGGTAATCGGTCATGGATGCCGTAAGGACATACTCGCCGTCGTCCTTAAAGGTGATTTTGCCCCCTTGAGCAGTGAGGGTTTCTTCAAATGCCTCAGTGAGCGGAATATTTCTGCCCTCCTTGCTGACGGACCATTCCACCGGCAGGACATTGTTGTTGCCATGGGTTCTGAGGTCAATGGCGGTATCGGTATAGGCAAAGTCGGGAAGCTCAAAGCCGATGGTCAGCACGGGAAGCACCTCGCACCTCTCCTTGCTTTCATACAGAAAGACACGACCTGTTTCATCGGTGACTCTTGCCACCAATTCATAAATACCGGCTCTTTTAAAGCGGAGGGTCCCGCCGTCATTCGTGAGCTTTCCGTCCACATAGGTGGGCCAGTCTTGAAAGCCGAAGGTATTGTCCACCAGCCATTCGATGGTGAGCCCCTCCAAATCGGCAGTTTCAGCTTGAATCGCAATATCGCTGTCCGTATGGGCCTGCTTTGGCAGACTATAGCTTACGGCAGGCACGGGATAAACCACAAAGCTCTGATCGTAGCTGTAGCTCCTGCCACCGTCGTCGGTAAACTCTGCTTTGAGAACATAGCTGCCCTTGGTGTGAAACTTCAGCTCACCGCCGCTATTGTCCAGCATTCCCGCTGTCATATCAGCAAGAGATACTTCCTTGCCGTCATGGGTCAGTGACCATTTTGCAGTATGATTTCCGATTTCAGAAAATATGGCTTCCACATGAACAGTTTTATCGGTGTGGAAGATTTCAGGCAGATAAAATCCCGCTGAGCCCACCGGATAGACGGTGATATCCGCAGTATCGGAAAACACTCTGCCAGTTGCATCGGTAACGAAAGCAGTCAGGGTATAGACACCTTTTTCTGTAAATCTGATACTGCCATGGTCAGGATTTCCTTCGTTCCATGTACCCATGTCGACAGGCTCACCGTTTCGGGTCAGGGTGTAGACCGTCGTGAGCCCATCCGTTTCTTTTGTTTCTGTTTGTAGGGTAATGGTTTTATCCGTATGGGATACTGCCGCCAGAGTTAGGCTTACCTCCGCTACCGGGTAAATGATGATATTGTCCTGCACGTTAACGGTTTTGCCCAACTCGTCTGTAATGGAGGCAGTCAATGTATAGCTGCCCCTTTCCTTAAACAGCACTGTGCTGCCTGTAGCGGTAAGCTCTCCGGTAAGGGCTTGCTCCATATCAATGGCAGCCCCATCTTTTTGAAGGAACCACACCACAGAATTGGAGCCGAGATTCTCCGTGGCAAGCTCCACCGGCACGCCGGTATCGGTATGGGCGGTTTCGGGCAGTGTGAATGCCGCTGTCACCACCGGATAAATGCTGACTGTCTGCTCATGGGTCACCGTGACGCCACGGCTGTTTTTTGCCGTGGCAATGAGGGTGATGCTGCCGGTCTGCGTGAATTTCACCTTACCGCCATCTGCATCTAACACACCGTCTGTCAGCTGGTCAAGCTCAACAGGCAGACCGTTTTTGAGAGCTGACCATGTCACGCTGCTCACATAGCGGCTTTCCGGTTTAATTTCAATTTCATCGGCTGTATAAGCGGTTTTTGGCAAGGCGAAGCTAAACTGTGGGGCAGGAACGTAGGAAGAACCACCGCCAGAGCTGCCACCGGAAGGCTTATCCTCCGGTTTAGGCGTTACAGGCGATTTCAGGGATTCTTCTTTTTTGATCTGCTCCTTTGCCTCATCCGCATCCACCAGCATACTGAAGGCTTCCGCACGGGTAGCTTTTCCCTCCGGCTTCACTGTGCCGTCCGGATAACCCTTTACAATACCATGCGCTTTACCTGCACATATACTGGCTTTATCCTTATCAGTAAGGTCACCGTCATCGGAAAATCTGGTAACGCAGAGGCAGGATGGATCATGCTCTCCCTTACCGATAGCTCTTACCAGCATACGAATCATTTCCATGCGGGTAATGGGTTCGTCCGGCAGGAAATTTGTGCCGTAATCACCTTTTTGGATGACACCTGCAATGATAAGGGCCTCTACATTCTGTTCCGACCAGTGACCGGCAATATCGGTAAAGCGGAGGGTGACTTCACTTCCCTCTGGCTCCGGCAGCTGCATGATTCTGGCAATCAAGGCCGCAAACTCAGCCCTGGTGATGATGTCATCGGGATGTACCAGACCATCGGGATAACCGCTGATGATACCTTTATCCGTGAGGATTTGAATGACTTCCTCCGCCCAATGACCTTTTGCATCCTCAAAATATCGGTTGACTGCATAGGCACTCCCTGCAAGCATGGAGACTATCAAGCAGACCACAAGAAGCATGCTGAGTGGTCGTTTCATTTTCTTGTTCATTGACTGCCCCTCCTACATCCCGCCCATGACAGGCTGATTTTGCACCTGCTGGGGCTCGGGAGATTTTTGTTTCTGTGAGGCACTCTGCCCTTGGGTGAGGGTCTGCTGGTAGGCATCAAGTACCGTCTTGTCGAATTCTGCCTTGGCTTCCTTGGTGCAGGGGAAGCAGATATCTCTGTATTCGCCGTTTCCTGACTTGTAGCTGGGCATGGAAACAAACAGCCCCTTGGAGCCCTCCATAATTTTGATGCCCCGCACGGCAAAATCACCGTGGATATTGGCCGAAGCGGTGGCCTTGCAACTTCCCTCCGGTCGGATGGAATGAATTTTTACATCGTACTTGGGAACAGCCGGTGTTGTATTCTTAGGCATGATTTTTCCTCCTTCTTAAAGTTTCCGGTATATTAACCGGCATAGTTGAACATCTCTTTGATCCGCTCGGTTAGGGTGGGCAGCACCGTTTCTCCAAACAGAGCGTAGAGCCCCGCAAGGAGCAAAGCACCAAGAACAACAGCAATCAAAATCTTGATAGCCGTGTCAATGTAGCCCTCGCCGGTATTGGCATAGAGAACATTTGTGATACGAAGAGCAAGACGGACAGCGGTATCCTTCACTGCCATGAGCTTGCGTGATACTAAGGCTTTCGCCTTTTTCATAAGATAAACCATATAGTTTCCTCCCTTTTATTGATGCGGACATGAGAAAACTGCCTACATACGCATGTCCATAGTTTGTGTTTGCTCCGGTGACTTAAAATTGATTTTCTGAAATCCAAAACGGTCACAGTAGTGGTATTCGCTGGAGTCACCATCATACAGCTCAACCACATCAGACATGGACAGGGAATGTCCGTTATATCCAGGCGGGTGATCCACATTGCACCTTGTATAAATAGCTTCAAGATCATTGGTTCCAAGCTGTCCGTCATAGGCAATGCGGTAATGCTCCGGGTCAGGCTCTCCAAAGTCCTTGATCATCTCATCAAGACTGATGAATTTCATTCGTACCTCCGTTTCCGGCTTAAGCTGCCAGATACGGACATTCTTAAGGGGTGCAGACGGCTCCATACCCGTCATTTGCTTCCCGGCAAGCAGCCGCTCCATCACGCCGTCGGTCCACTCAGGTGTTAAGGAACGGCTCTTTAGCCAAGCGGATAATTCTTCATTTTGAAAAATTCTGTCCATCACCGCTTTTTCTTTTTCTGTATAGCCTGCCGGATTCCCATAGTAGGAAATCAGACCGTTTTTCAGGGAAATCCCCGGCATAATTCCACCTCCCGGATACAATTTTCTAAAAACAATTTCAGGTTATTTTCCATGGATGATGCGTTCCAGCATGATCAGTTCATCCAGCTCTGCAAGACAAACACCGGAGGCAGCCAGTACCGACAAAATACCGGGAGGCACATCATTGATGTCCCGCTGGATGTCAGCCTCCGTCACCATAATTTCACCGCTGTCCTCATCAGTGCAGGCTTCCAGCTTGGCATCTGCCGGAATGCCCGCTTCCTCCAGTAGATAATCCGGAATATGAATCCTTTGATTTTCATCCAGCAGATCATGGCAAAGGGAGCAGTTTTGCACCCATGCAGCGGGATTATTTTGGCATTCATCGCAGTCAGCACAGTCCTCTCCGCAGTTATTGCAGATGCCGCAGGCGGATGCAAGAAGGACGGTCAGGTCCGATGCAATGGCACTGAGGCTTTCTATGGCATTTGCCACTTCAAGTGCCGTCATCTGTTCTTTTAAAAACACAAGGACGCCTTTGGCGGCATAAAGCTCCAATGCATCTTTATCTGTGAAGCCTGACAGCTTGCTGGCATCAGCAGGAATGCTGATTTGGGGCATGATTTGATTGTTTTTCATAAATTGGTTCCTCCTTTTAAGTGTTGAGACTGCCCACGTCAAAGAGGTTAAGCTGTGACGGAGCATTTTTCTCACGTTCATGCAGTTCGTAATTGGCAATGAGGATTTCAGGGAACTGTGCCCCATTGTCATATCTCTGTTTGATATTGTTGATTCGGGTAAAGGCTTCCACCTGAATACCCGGTGCATCGTAGAGGCTGCGTATGAATTCGCAGTCGTTATATGACAGCAGGAATTTGCCCTCAATCCGCAGCAGTGCATCCCGCAGGCGAATATGGTCTTTCTCTGTAAATCCGTCCTCGCCTACATTCTTGTAATAGCTTTCCGTTTCAAAATATGGCGGGTCTGCATAAAAAAAGCTGACGGGACGGTCATACTGTCCAATCAGTTTCTCAAAATCCTTGTTTTCGATAACCACCTTGGCAAGCCGTCTATGGGCTTGCTCAATCAGCGGAAAATTGGAGCGGATATCGTGGGGCTGACTGCCAAAGCTGGTCAGTCCCGATGCGTAGCTGTAGCGGATAAGCTGGTAAAACCAAGCCGCTTTCTGGACATCGGTGGCAGGGCTGTACCCCAGGGCATCTTCTCTTTGCCCTTCGGGCAAATTCACCTTATCACGGGCAAGGGCATTTTTCACTGTTTCAAAATCTGCCCTTGAGTTGAGGCAATAGGAAAGGGCATCCATCAGCTCCTGGGGTCTTTCCCGCACACAGCGGTACAAATTCACAAGAAGGCCGTTAAAATCATTGTAAACCTCAAAGTCGTTTCCCGGATTTTTGTGAAAAAGCACCCATCCCCCGCCTCCGAATACCTCAATGTATCTTTCATAATATAAGGGAAAACGGGTAATGATCAGCTCCCGCAAGGATTTCTTGCCGCCGATCCATGACATAAAGCTGTTCAGAAATCATCACCTCCCTCCAGCGGCAGGCGTATCTGGGTATCATCAAAGGCTGCAAGGGAACGCCTAAGTCCTGAAATGGCGGCGCTGATTCCACTGATGCGGTTTCTCATATGCCGGATGGTTACGCGCACCTCTGTTTCAGTCTTTGCGTAAAAATATCCCCTTCGATCGCTGGCTATGGGAATGCCTTCACGGCGCAGGGCATTGACAAGATCCCGCAGCTCCTTGCCTGAAATGCCAAGGGCTTGTTCAAGGGTTTTGCTAATGACAGCATTTTCTGCACCGTGGTGATACCGATGCAGATACTCTGCAAGCTGCTCTTTATGCATGATTTCTCCTTTCCGGCTGTTTTCCCGAAAGGAAAGGCAAAAATGGCATAAAAAAACAGGCCGTATCCTGTATGGGAAAACGGCCTTGTTTCATTTTGGGGTCTAAAAAAGCACAGATACCTTTACCTGTGCTATCAGCTGATTTCTAATTCAACAATTATCGATTTATTCAAGCTGCATTCCTTCCATCCCTATCTCTTGATTTGACTCCTGCTCATCCTGAGTAGAGGTAATGTTAACATATTCTTCCATAATGCCAAGTGCCTCGTCATAGCTGCCACTGATAGTAATCCTTTCCTGCATTTCTTTTGCCTGTTCTCTTAGCCCATTTTTCTTCAATGTCTGAGAGGCGATTCCCATTAAGTTGAAAATATTGCTGTTCTGTCCGCTGAGGGCACAATCCGGCTTTTCCGTTTGATCTGGTGGTTGATTCATGTCAACTCCCAGCTTATTAGGGAGATAATCACTTAGCCAAGTCCCCCCAAAGGCATCATGCGTTCGCAATCGCCACATAGCAAGCCTACCAATATCTAAATCTACATTTTCAAAATCGAACAGGATATTGGTACAGTTGTCATATTCAAAGATGTAGATTTTTTTGAAAGTATCATTGTTTTGCAGAATGCCTTCCTGCTTTAACAAGTCATTGATACCATTTATCCATTCCATAGGGTCACCGCCGCAGACTTGAAGGATAAGCCCTTCATGGTCTACAATGGTACGTAGTTCTTCTGTTGTGATGTGTTTCATAGTATTCCTCCCAAATTTTCGACTATCGCTCATTCCATCTTCATGCCGAATTGTTCTGTTTCATTTTCTGACAGTTGGGATTGTTCCGGTCGTGAAATAACAGAAAAACTATCCTCACCCGGAATGAGTGCCAAACTTCGCTTATTATCCCACTTCATATGGATTTGCCCAATGTCATCCACAAAATCTACCGATCCCTCGGTTCCTGATGGAACTGGAGCATAGGGATCATCCATACTTTCTAAACGAATTCGAGTTCCTGCTGGATATCTCTGTTTTATAGATTCCACCCAATTACGATCAAACTGCATATTACATTCCTCCCATCTTCATGTCCTGTTCGGACTGAGTTTGTTCCATGCCATTTGCCCATCTGTATAAGGCATTCATGGTTTCTTCATTATTTCCGCTATAATCGCAAGGAGATTCTACAAACTCCTTTGCTTCCATTCCAAACTCCGAGGTATCAATGTCGGTTAGATATTGCTTTGCTGTGCTCTCCAAATGATCCCAAAAACTATCGGAATCATTATGATTTTCATAGGCCTCCACAATGGAGCTGCAAGAATAGCGGTTGGTTACAAGTTGACCGCCTGCATTGGAGTCGGGGTTGTAGTACACCTCTTTCACAGCATCATCTTCGATATAAAACTTGGAATTTTGAAATGCTGAACTGTGTTCGTTTACATACTTATGATGGTGTTCATTCATGTCACTCATGCTTGTTCGTCCTCCTTT
The DNA here is from genome assembly GCA_002376545.1 of Firmicutes bacterium UBA3546. Classification (GTDB taxonomy): domain Bacteria; phylum Bacillota; class Clostridia; order Tissierellales; family Proteiniboraceae; genus Proteiniborus. The sequence goes on from DFOH01000021.1 coordinate 13,689, forward strand.
GATATATTTTTTGCATATCGGTTCTTAGGCAATTTCCCTCTGCGCTATAGCAGATAAATCCATGGGAGGGATAGGGGCAGTCACCGCAGCTTGGGAATGGTCCAAGAGGATGCGGATCATTTTTCGGCTTGCTGCTAGAAACAAGGCTATCCGAATCATAGCAAGCCGTTCTCTTATTTTTCTTATATCGTATTAGCATGGCTCTCCTTTCTGGACACAAAAAAAGCCGGAGAATCTGAGTGCTAAAATGCACTTCAATTCTCCGGCTCTATCCGTTTTATTATTATATTTTTTTATGAAAATCTTCTATATCTCAAGAATGATTTTAACATCAGTTTAAGGGGCATATCTCAAAAATATCGTTTTGCATCAGTATTTTTCGCTGAAAAAGGGGGTAAAAAACGTGCATTTTTTGCCCCGATTTTTGCTCTTTTTTCGCCTTCAAACCACTATATATTGTGGTCATTCCTTACTTTTTGCTTTCCGAACCACAACGCTGCATCAGAATCACGCACTCAACGTGTGGAGTATTCGGAAACATATCCACCGGCTGCACCTCAATCACCCTAAACCCATTTTCACTTAATACCTTCAAATCCCTAGCTAAAGTCGACGGATTACAGGATACATATACTACTTTTTTAGGCTTCATTTTTATAATCGTGTCTATAACCTGAGGGTCACATCCTTTTCTTGGTGGGTCTACTACTACTATATCTGCTTTTATTCCTTTTTCGTAGAGCTTAGGGAATATTTCCTCTGCATTTCCAGTATGAAATTCTACATTTTCTATTTCGTTGATTCTTGCGTTTTCTTTTGCATCTTTAACTGCTTGGCTTACAGATTCTATGCCATATACCTTCTTAGCTTTTTGAGCTAGGAAAAGCGATATGGTTCCTATTCCACAGTATATATCAAAAACTGTTTCATTACCTTTTAAATCTGCATATTCTAATGCTTTGTTATATAGCACCTCTGTCTGAACAGGATTTACTTGAAAAAAGGATTCTGCTGATATGTTGAATTTTAGTTCTCCTATATAATCTACTATTTTATCCTTTCCATAAATAATTTGGGACTTAGTTCCCATCACTAGATTCGTCTTTTTAGTATTTATGTTTTGAATGACACTTTTAAGCTCTGGTATCTTATTCTTTAGCATTTTAACTAGTTCATCTGAATAAGGCAGTGTATTTCCATTTGTAACTAGGACAACCATCGTATCGCCTGTTTTAAAGGAATTTTTGACTATAATATGCCTCAAAAGACCCTTGGAGGTTTTATTATCATAGGGCTCAATTTTAAATTCTTCAATATATTTTCTTATGACTTCTACCACTTTGTCTGCCACTTCATGCTGGATTTTGCATATATCTATATTTGCAATTTCATGACTTTCCTTTTTATAAAAACCTATCACTGGTTGACCATTTTCGATACCAACTGGTATTTGAACCTTGTTTCTATATCTATTTGGATTGTCCATACCAATAATATGATTGATAATCACATCTTCTAGTCCGCCAATTTTCTTCAAATCATTCTTAACCTTATTTGTCTTAAATTCTAATTGCATACTATAGTCTAAGCCTTGAAGGGGACATCCTCCACAGTAGTCAGCAATATTACATTTTGTGTCTACTCTATACTTAGAAGGCTCCAATATTTCAAGTGTTTTTCCCAGGGAATAATTTTTCTTTGTTTCCGTTATTTTAACAGATACCTTGTCACCTATTAATCCGCCCTCAGTAAATATAGTATATCCTTCAAGCTTAACTACTCCTTTGCCTTCATGGCTTATATCTATTATTTCACCTTCAACCACATTTCCCTTATTAACTGGAATATCCATCTAATCTCTCCTTATAAAAAACTTCTTCTATGTACTGAATTATTATCCTATTTTATTTTTAATATATACATATTAAGCTAATCAATTATATTTTGCAACATTTTGACTTATTTTATATGTTTATATATACCTAATTTTAGTATAAAATGATATTATAGACATAGAACAAGAAAAAGGAGGATGATGATTTGTGTTAAAGGCTGTTGGCAATTTACTCATAATATTGCTCATATGCATTGGTGCTTCTGGAATTTCAATATTTTACAGTCCTGTCTTAGATCAAAGTATTGCAATGCATAATAATAGCGAAGAGGTAGTATTAATGGTCTCAAGTGAAGTTGATGAAGTGCTTTTAAATCCAGATAGCATTTATATAAAATATAAAACAAATAAAAATGCACTAATAAACTTTAATGAAAACCATCAATTCACTGCAAAAATCTATAAAGATGATAAGATTTATAAAACTCACAATATTCGTCATAACGGACCTGCCCAAATAGAATTTACCAAAGATACCCCCTATAGTGTAGATATTGATATATCCAAGAATAGCTTAGATTTACCCAATGGAGAATATAGAATCGAAATCACTCCAAACATAATTGATGATTCTTTTAACATAGAAACACTCACACTAAATGCAAAATATTTAAGTGATGTTCCCTACATACCTGCTACAAGCAATATTCCCGATGGAAAAATGGCATTAAACCTATACTTTTTAGACAATTATAATTCTGTTAAGCAATTAATTGGTATTACAAGGTTTGTTGATAATAATAAGAGCCCATTAACTTCCATAGTAGATGAGTTAAAAAAAGGACCGACCTTTGAATCAGGGCTCAATATGAACCCAATTATCGGAGATTGTAACTATGTAACTATAAAAGGAACTACAGCATACGTAGATTTGCCATCAAAGGAAAGTCTATATACAGAAGAAAGTGAAAGAAGTGAAGCTGCCATGAATGCTTTCATAAAATCTCTTGGCAGTTATCCAGGAGTCGATAATATTAGATTCCTAGTAGACTACAGCAAAGCTAAAACATTTTTTAATAATCAGGATATGACCATAGCTCATACTATCAGTACCGAAAATAAGGCTTTTCTTGCCTATGATTCTCCTAATAGATACTTCTTAGTTGAATGTGATGTAGAAGGTATTACTGAGGATACGAAAATTGAAGATAAAGTAGCTACAATTTTCAACTCCCTGCAAAACAGCAAATATGATTATCTATCATCTACAATACCATCTGAAGTTAAGCTTTTGAATTCTAAATTAGAGAATGATGTCTTGATAATAAACTTTGACTCACATTTCTTAGGTGCATATAGTGATAACAATAATTTAATCAGAATGATGCTTGACTCCATATTGTTTTCATTTACTAGCTTAAAAGAGGTTAATAAAGTTAAAATTCTAGTAGATGGAGAGATAATAAATAGCTTTGCTGGTTTTGATTTATCTTCAGAAATTGTAAGACCACTATTCTTAAACCCAGAAAATTGATACTATAAAAATAGAGCTTTCCAATTTATTATGACTAAAGCTACTAGCACATAATGTTAGTAGCTTTTCATTCTTATTTATTTATTAATGCTCTGACCTCATTTACTAAGGTTCTGACCCTATTCTCAATTAGCTCTAAATCACTATCTCTTGGGTTTCCTTTAAACTCAACTGGCTCTAGAAAGTCCCAATTCATGCAATGCTTACACATGATTTCATCCAGCTCTTTCTGTGCTCCGCCTGACCAACCATAAGACCCAAATCTAAAAGCTTTTCTGCCCCATACCTTTTTCTTTCCTAGCTCCTCTAAAGCTGCTGCTAATGGAGGAAACATCTTATATTCATAGGTAGGCATAGCAAGAATTATTCCCGTTGAAGTCCAAGCTGATGCTAGTATAGTTCCCCATGAGGTCTCTGGAACACGGTGTACATGAAACCTAATCTTTTCCTGCTCTAGTACTTTTATTACACACTGTACAGCCTTTTCTGTCATTCCATACATAGAGCCCCAAATTATGGTTATCTCTTCTTTTGCTGGTCCTTTCTGATATGAGGCATATCTTAAATAGTCTTCAACTATTTTATTTGGATTCCTTCTCCATACTATTCCGTGACCAGGTGCTATAATCTTAATAGGTAAGCCTCCGCACTTCTCTATAGCCTTTTTAACTGGCAATGAAAAAGCTGCCACAATATTTGAATAATACCTTACTGCTTCTTTTTCATAAAAATCAATTTGTTCATTACTAAGCAAATCATCATAATTTGAGTCTGTAGCTCTTCCAAAGGAGCCAAAGGCATCACAGGAAAATAAAGTTCCTGTTAATGTATCAAAGGTCACTATTGTGTCTGGCCAATGAACATTAGGTATTTCATAAAATTCTAGAACATGATTATTCCCTAAATCTAAAGTATCACCGTCCTTGACGCATATAACATTATCTGTATGCTCATAAAAGGCTTCTAGTAGCTCCGCAGACTTCTTGCTGCATAGAACCTTAAAGTTTGGATTTATTTTCTTGAAATCCTCAATCCATCCTGAATGATCTGGCTCCATATGGTTTATTATAAGGTATTCAATAGACTCAGGTGCAATACTTAGCTCATCAAGAAGAGCAAATAAGCTTTCAGGCACTCCATCCCATCCGCAAACGCCATCTACAATTGCAGTCTTTTCCCCTTTAATTATATAAGAATTTAGTGAAACGCCATTTGGGATTTCCCATAAGCCCTCAAATAGTATATTGTCTACATTGACCGAAAGTAGATAAGTACCTTCAGCAACTTTTGTTACATTCACAAAATCCCCTCCTAACATCATAACAATAAAAACAGCTTTCGCTAATATATTATTATAAATGTCTTCTTAATATTGATATTTTTGCTGATTTCTCGCTATATTTCTTTTACCCCTGATTTCTCTTATTAATCAATCCGTTATAATGCAAATAAGAATAGCAGGTTTAATAAATCCGCTATTCTTATCCACTTTTACAGTTAATTGCTTGAAGCTATCTTCCTTTTAAATTCTTCCTTTGCTCTATCTCTCAAATGAGGTGAGGTTAGATAATCAAGGATAGTTAATGCCATAGCTTTAGCACCTATAATCATCCCTGCAAATCCCTCTTCTGAATTACTTGCATTTTTGAAATCCTCTGTATGACCAACTAATTCTTCACTACCGATCTTAATGTAAGGAGCAATAGTGGGACATATATAGCTTACATTTCCTGCATCCCACGCATAGTTTGCTTCTTCGCTTTCAATATAGTCTACACCTAGTATATTTAGTGAATCCCTAAAAGCTAGAGATAGTTCATGATTAGGAATTAGATCTTCATATATTTTTCTATCCATATCTATTTCATATTTACAGCCTGTAACCATTGCCGCAGCCTTTATACAATTTTCCACCTTGTCCATTACATACTGCAATACATTTCTTTTATCAGCTCTAACACTTAGCTTCATAGCACATTTATCTGGAATAGTGTTTGCTGTAACTCCACCTTCTGTAATAATAGGGTTAACTATTACCCTTGGTAAGAAATGTTGACGTATAGCATTTATATTGTTTATAGTCAATAATCCAGCAGTTAATGCATTAATTCCCTCATGAGGAGAACCTCCTGCGTGAGCAGCTTTTCCAGTAAATACTACATCTATAGATGCTGCTGCAACTAACAGTCTCTCCACTATTGTTCTACCCTCTGCATGGCAAATCATTGCCGCATCTATATTATCAAATACTCCTTCTTCAATTAATATTGCTTTACCACCTGCATTTGGAACTGTCGCCTCTTCTGCTGGAGTACCAATCACTACTACACTTCCATCTATTCTGTCAAGCACTTTCGATATTCCTAAAGCTGCACCAATTGAAGCAACTGAGAATAGGTTATGTCCACATGCATGTCCGATTCCAGGCAATGCATCATATTCTGACATTATAGCTACCTTCGGGCCTTTTCCTTTACCATTTTTTACTGCGCTAAATGCTGACGCAACTTTTCCTATATCTCTTTGTATTTCAAATCCTTCTTTTTCTAGTACGTTTATTAGGATATCTTTAGCTTTAAACTCTTGATAACCAATTTCCGGGTTATTCCATATATACTTGGATGTTTCAACTAATTCCTGTTTTTTGTCTTCAATTTCATTTAATATATCTTTTATTAATTGTTCTTTTTCTTTTAGTTCCATTGTGAACCTCCTATGTTTATTTACTATAAATTCATGAAAGCACCAGGTCCTAATGGTAAATTCAATAATGACCATATAACTAATAGCAATGTCCAGGATACAAGATAAACTAATGCATATGGAATCATAGTAGAAATTACAGTACCTAAGCCAGATCTTTTATCAAAACGTTGGGCACAAATTATTATAAATGGTAAAAATGGTTCAAGTGGTGATATACAATTTGTTACCGAGTCAGCTATACGATATGCTGCCTGTGTATAAGCTGGTGAAAATCCCACTTCCATGAACATAGGAACAAATATTGGTGCAAGTAGCGCCCATTTAGCCGAAGAACTTCCTATTAAGAAGTTAATTAGTGAAACAAATATAATAAATGCAATAACTAAAGGAATCCCCACAAATCCACTTGTATTAAGAAATGCCGCACCTTTTACTGCTAGTAATAATCCTAAATTAGTATAAGCAAAGAATTCAACAAATTGAGCAGCAAAGAAGCATAATACTATGAATCCTGCAAAAGATTTCATTGAATCGGTCATATATTTTATGACGTCATTTGAATTTTTGATTGTTTTAGCTCCAATACCGTAGGCTAATGCGGCAAGCATAAACCAAACAAGTAAAATAGGTATCATGGAAGATATAAATGGAGATGGAACTATGGTTCCAAGAACTGGATCCCTTAGTATACCATTATTAGGCACAACCATTAAAGCCATTAGTATAAAATAGAAAATAGTAACTATCCCTGCAAATTTTAAACCTTTTCTTTCATATTCGGTTATCATCATTAGTCCTTCTTCATCACCGATATCCGTATCACTTGCATGTTGAGTATCGTATTTCCCAAGTCTTGGTTCTACAATCCTTTCAGTCACAAATACCCCAACTAAAGAAAGTACTACTGTTGAGGCAATCATAAAGAACCAGTTAACAGCTGGATGAACAGTAATAGCTGGATTTATTATTTGTGCAGCTTTTTCTGTTATTCCTGCTGATAAGATGTCAGTTGGAGTTATTATAAGGTTTGCGCTTAATCCTGCTGCAACTCCTGAAAATCCAGCAGCTATACCTGCTATAGGGTGTCTTTTCAAGGTTTTAAATATTAGTCCTCCAAGCGGTGGAATAACTACAAAGGTAGCACTTCCTGCAATATTTCCCATAATACCAGAAAATACAACTATGAAAGTTACCAATGTCTTAGGAGCCCCTACTATCACCTTTCTAAGCATTGTTCTTAGTAGACCAGCCTCTTCTGCCAATCCAAGCCCTATCATCATTACTAGAACCATTCCTAATGGAGGGAACTTAGTAAAGTTCTTGACAACATTATCTAATATCCATATTAATCCTTCTCTTGTAGCTAGACTCTTAACAACTTCTTCATTTCCGGTTCCCGGGTGCACTACCGTAGTCCCTGCTACTAAAGCAGAAACTATTACTACAATTAAAGCCATTATCATAAAAATATAGATTGGATGTGGTAGTTTGTTTCCAACTCTTTCTAATGAACTTAGCAACCCTTTCTTTTGCTCATTTTTCTTAGACATTATGCTTCCCCCTTTTCTTTTTTGGTAATAAACTTTTCTATAAATAATTGTTATGTGACAATTATTTTCTTGTGGAATATAGCATATATAGATGATGCTAAAATGATAAGCTAGGAAACTATTTTTTTAATTACGGTTTCCAATAGGTATCATTTCTCTTAGTAGTAAATACTATAATGCCAGCTTCATATAATTTTTAAAAACCCCTTCAAAATTAATTGTACATTTTTAGCTATTACTAGGGATATAGTGTAAAATAGATAACGTTTTCATTAGTATTGAGCTAATAAATATGTTAAAAAAATTATACCACGAAACCAATAATAAATAAATAGTTTTTTGGAAGGATTTTCGTAAAAGATAAAATACTTTTTATGGAGAATCCTTGTTCTTATCTGTTTAAAATATGGTATAATATTGTAAGATTCCTTAACATTATTAAAAAAGTAAATTGAGAAGCTTTACCATTAGAAATGAGGTTGTTATTTTGAAAGAAATCATAAAGAATGAAGTATATAAGCTTTCGAATACATACGGTTTAAAAAAGCTTACCATGTCCACACTTGCATCAAGCCTTAAGATGAGCAAGAAGACTATATACGGATATTTTGAGAGTAAGGATGAATTGATAAATGAAGCCCTAGACGATTATATAAAGAAAAATTATGATTCTCTTGATTACGAACTAAATGAAAGCATTAGTATAGTAGAACAACTTAAAATAGTTTGTTTCTTATTTATACCAAGACCCTATGATTTTTATGAAAATAATATAAAAGAAATAGAATTATATTATCCTGACAAACATCTAGAATTACAAAAGCTTACAAAATATAAAACAGAAAAACTAATCAGCATATATACTAAGGGCATAGAGCTTGGTATATTTGAATCTAATATTAACCCTATAACAATAGCTTTTATTTCCCAATCTTTTTTAAAAATGGCGCTTAACGAAGATATGCTAGATATGAATGGCTCGAAAATACCATTGTTTGAAAGCTTTTATGAAATACTCCTCTATGGTTGCATAAAAAGATAAGTACCTTGATTTTGTATTAGACATTTATTCGGGGGATTAATAAAAAACATAAGCTAACCACTTAGCTTATGTTTTTTAATTTAAATTATTATAGGTTACCTATATAAGACCTATTGTCTGCTTCGCGCCAAATAACACTAAAAATCTTGCTCCATTTAGAAGTGCAGATTCATCAAGCATAAATTTAGCATTGTGACAATAATAAACAGAACCTATATCTTCATTTCTTATTCCAAGAGATATAAAGCATGCTGGTTTAACCTTTGCATAATAGGAAAAGCTATCTCCGACTAAATAAGGGGTATCTAGTTTTGTAAATGTTCCAGCCTCAAAATTCTCTTTTATTAATTTTTCAGATAGCAAGGCTATCGTGCTATCGTTCATTGTTGGAGAATGTCCTAGTTCTATGTCAAGGTCATACTCTCCACCATAGGCCTTAGTAATTCCATCTATTATATTATGTATACTATTTTTCACAAGTACCCGTGTTGTTTCATCTATACTTCTTATACTTCCACCAAATACAACCTTATCAGGGATAATGCTATGAGACGTATTAAAGGTATTGAAATAAGTTATAGAAACTACCTGAGGAATATATGGAGATACAATTCTTGAAACTATGGTCTGTAATGAAGTAACTATTTCCGCTCCCATTATTATTGGATCTATAGTCTCGTTAGGTGTTGAAGCATGTCCCCCTATACCTTTTATAGTTACAGAAAACTTGTCTAACGCAGAAGTTATAGGCCCAGATTTTGTTCCCAGTATTCCAGCATCTAAGAACGGTGTGACATGCAAACAAAGTATCATATCTACATCATCAATAAAGCCCTTTTCTATTATTTCAATAGCCCCACTTGGCAGAGTTTCCTCCGCATGCTGGAATATAAACTTTATATTTCCCTTCATTTTATCCTTAAATTTACTTAGAACTTTTGCAGCTCCCAATAGCATCGCCATATGAGCATCATGTCCACAAGCATGCATAATTCCATTATTTTTTGATTTAAAACTTAAATTTGTAACCTCTTGAATTGGAAGTGCATCCATATCAGCTTTAAATGCTATTGTCTCGCCATCTTCTCTACCTCGTAATAGCCCAATAACACTGGTATCAGTAGGATTAATAATTTCAATTCCTTCAAAGGTTTCCAATATACTTTTAATATATTCTTTTGTTTCATACTCTTGAAAAGACAATTCTGGATTTTGATGAATATGTCTTCTCCATAATATAATATCTTGTTCGATATTTTTAATTTCTTCTTCGATTAATCTTTTAATATTAATAATCTCTGAAAACAATATGTACACTCCCATTATGTTGGTTTTAGAAAAATTCTATACAATATCATTATAGCATATTGATTCTTTAATGAAACTAGCCTTATTGTCATATTTATGTATTACCCTTAATTATTTCTTAGTTAATAAATTAATAAAAAAAGGGCACGCCCTTCGGCGTGCCAAAACTAGAACCAGTATACCCCATATTATTTCAACCATAGTTTTTATTGTTGACACTTACATATTAATTTATACATACTTAGCCTAAAATATTCACAACTTTCTTCAACATCTTCCTTATAGGTAAATCATAAGGGCATCTAGTCTCGCATTCACCACATTCGATACAGTCACTTGCTTTGCTAGTAAAAGTAGAATACCTTTCCTTAGACCAGTCCTTAAGATTATATCTTGAATAATATCCCTCCATCAAAAATTGAGTAGGAATATCTATATCTTGCGGACATGGTGCGCAGTATCCACATCTTCTGCAAAATTCCGTTCCGAGCTTTTTAGCTTCTGTCATTATAACATCTCTTTCTACATCATTGAGTTTTCTATAGCTATTACCAACTCTAGCATTTTCTCTGATTTGTTCTATGCTATCCATACCTGGTATAGCTACAGATACATTTGCATTTTCTAGTATAAATCTTAGTGAAAGCTCTGCATTAGTAATGGCTCCACCAGCTAAAGGCTTCATTACTATTACACCAATCCCAATATTATTAGCCCTTTTAAACAACTCCTCTGCCTGTCTTTCTACTGGATTGTAAGGAAATTGAATAGTTTCAAAGCACCCAGACTCTACTCCCTTTTCAAGTATATTTAAGTCATGACTGGTTATACCTATATGCTTTATCTTTCCTTGGTTTTTTGCTTCTTCAAGAGCTTTTAATGCTCCACCTTCACCTACTACCTTATTGTAATCCTCCTCTGTTCTAACATTATGCAATTGGTAAAGGTCGATACATTCAGTCCTTAAATTTTTAAGACTTATATCAATATCATTTTTCATTCCTTCATAATCTCTTACCATAGATTTTGTTGCTAGTATAAATTTTTCTCTTCCTACCTTTTCTAATCCATATCCTATTAGTTCTTCACTAACAGTATATCCTCTGGCTGTATCAATAAAGTTTATTCCCTGATTATTTAACTCTTCTATTACTTTTATTGCACTATCCTTATCTATTCTTTGAAGAGGAATACCTCCAAAACCAATCGCTGATACGTTTAATCCTGTTTTTCCTAAAACTCTCTTCTCCATAATATTTCCCCCTTATTTCCTTAAAAAAATATTTACACTTCCCATTTGCATCATATTAGTTAGCCATCTTTTTATTAATCTTATATATAATTGTCTTGTCACTGGCAAGACTAACGTAAAACCTGTTATGTCCGTTAATAATCCTGGAGTTAATAAAAGTATTCCACCAATAAGTACACATAAACCATTTAGTAGCTGATTGCCTGGAACTCTACCATCATTTAACTCTCTTTTAATACTGGATAAGATTTGTGTTCCTTCTCTTCTTGCAAGATATGCTCCTGCAAAACCTGTTACTATAACTAGAGCTATAGTTGTCCATACAGTAGTAACCTCTGCTATTTTAAAAAGTATAAAAACTTCAATTATAGGTACTAATGTGAGTAGAAGAAATATTTTAAATAGCACTTTTATCCTCACCTTCAATACTTTGATTTAGTGCTTCCCATACATGTGGCATTTTCTTTTTAAAATTTATTGGCTTAAGTTCTTTTGTGACAAAGCCATGCTTCGTATATCCTTCAGCTAATAATACATTATCGCTTTTCCTGATTATTTCATAATTAAATATTAGCTTAACACCTCTTATATTTGTTAGTTTAGTTTTTATTATAATCTCGTCATCATATTTTGCAGCTCTTATATATTTACACCCCACGTCTATTACAGGAAGCAAGATATTTTCTTCTTCTAATTCTCTGTAGTCCATATTAAGTTCTCGAAAAAACTCTGTTCTTCCTATCTCAAACCAAGTGAAGTAATTAGCATGGTATATTACTCCCATCTGATCAGTCTCGGCATATCTTGTTCTTATAAGAGTTTCATTTATCATTTTATTATTCCTCCAAAACATGTTTTAATCCCATAGACTATTATATCAATTAATACACAAAAATAAAAGTTGAACGCAAATTAACGTCCAACTTCATTCTAACTAACAACTATAATACCGTTGTTTCACCTCTATATACTAATCCTCTTATGCTGTCTACTGTAATAGTCTCCCCATCCTTAAGCAATTTAGTTGCATCATCAGCTCCTACAATTACTGGCTTCCCAATATTTAGTCCCACTATTGCAGCATGAGAAGTTAGTCCTCCATGCTCCGTAATTATAGCAGCAGCTCTTTCCATATAAGACACCATGTCTCTATCTGTATCTATTGAAACAATTATGCTTCCATCTACAAATTTATCTTCTAAATCCTTAATACTGTTTGCTATACACACTGAACCTGTTGCAGAACTGTTTCCTATTCCTGTCCCCTTCACTAATATCTCCCCTACTATATGAACTTTTATTAAGTTAGTACTGCCAGCTACTCCTACTGGTATTCCAGCAGTTATGACAATTAGCTCCCCTTGTTTAATATAGCCTTTTTCTATAGCACTTTTTACTGATGAATCTATTACCTCGTCTGTGGAGCCTACTCCTTTAGTAAGTATAGCATAAACTCCCCATACAAGCATGAGCTTTCTCATGACATCCTTTCTAGGCGTCACTGCAACAATAGGCGCACTTGGCCTAAACTTTGATACTGCCCTTGCAGTATATCCTGATGAAGTAGCAGTTACTATAGCCGCAGCACCTAAATCCTCTGCTGTTGAGCAGGTAGCATGGCTAATAGCATTTGTAACTGTTATATCCTTTCCGATTGATTTGTTGCGCAGCATTTCCTTATAATCTAGAGAATGCTCTGTTCTAAGTGCTATGTTAGCCATAGTTTTTACAGCTTCGATAGGATATTTTCCTGCCGCTGTTTCTCCAGAAAGCATGATGGCATCTGTACCATCAAAAATCGCATTTGCAACGTCAGTAACCTCTGCCCTTGTAGGTCTTGGGTTTCTCATCATAGAATCAAGCATCTGAGTAGCTGTGATAACGGGCTTTCCTACTTCATTACACTTTTTAATAATGCTTTTCTGAACAAGTGGTATTTCCTCAGTCGGAATCTCAACTCCAAGGTCTCCTCTTGCAACCATAATTCCATCAGAGACTTGAATGATTTCGTCAATATTATCCACGCCTTCTTGATTCTCTATTTTAGATATTATTTGTATATCATTAGCCTTATGCTCTTCTAATATTTTTCTTATTTCTATAACATCTGATGCCTTTCTAATAAAAGAAGCAGCAATAAAGTCTATTTCATTTTCTATTCCAAATAATATATCCTCTATATCCTTTTGCGTTATAGCTGGAAGATTTATTTTAATGCCCGGTACATTTACCCCCTTATGATTTTTCACAGGTCCTGGATTTATGACAGTACATTTTATATCTGTTTCGCTAATTACTTCTTCTACCTTAAGTTCTATAAGTCCATCGTCTATTAATATACTATCTCCAGCATTAACATCTTTAGGTAATCCTTTATATGTAACATTACAAATACTATTATTACCCATAATGTCTCTAGTAGTTATAATAAATTCTTGTCCTTCAACAAGCTCAGCTATGCCATTTTCAAAATCTCCTGTTCTTATTTCAGGTCCTTTAGTATCTAACATAATAGCTACCGGTACATCTAGTCTTTCTCTTACTGCTTTAATGGTATCAATTCGTTTTTTATGCTCTTCATGTGTTCCGTGTGAGAAGTTCAACCTTGCTACATTCAAACCATTTAAGATTAACTTTTCAAATACTTGTTCGTTTTCAGAAGCTGGTCCTATTGTACATACTATTTTTGTTTTTTTCATGTTCTCTTCACTCCTATATGGACAGAATTTTTGTCAACTCATAAGTCTCTGAATCAAATCCCCTTTTAACTGAAAGTGCTTCATCTATATCCATGTCGAATATTTGATTGCCCTTAATTCCCAGAACTCTAGAAGATTTACCTTCAATTAGCAGTTGGACTGCTCTAGCTCCCATTTTACTTGCAATTATCCTATCGAAGGCAGTTGGGCTTCCTCCTCTTTGAAGATGTCCAAGTATAGTAACCCTAGTATCTATACCAGTATATTTTTGAATCTCGCTTCCTAGCTCATATGCATTGCCTACACCCTCTGCAAGTAAAATTATGCTATGCAGCTTCCCTCTGTTTTTCCCTTGGATAAGCCTCTTACAAACTTCCTCTATGTTAAAGTCTTCCTCAGGAACTATTATACTTTCAGCACCTCCAGCTAGCCCAGCACTTAATGCAATGTCACCGCAGTGCCTACCCATTACCTCTATGATATTTGCTCTGCCATGTGAGGTTGAGGTATCTCTTATTTTACTTATTGCATCTATTACAGTGTTTATAGCTGTATCAAAGCCTATAGTAAAATCTGTATATCCTAAATCATTGTCAATAGTTCCCGGTACTCCTACAGTAGGAAATCCTAGTTTATTAAGCTCTCTGGCTCCTTTTAATGAGCCGTCACCGCCTATGACTACTAATCCATCTATTTTAAACACTCTTAGTACAGTCATAGCCTTCTCTCTTCCTGCTTCAGTAGTAAATTCTTCACATCTTGCAGTTCTTAGCATAGTTCCTCCCCTATGAATAATATCTGCAACTGATGAAAGATTCATTTCGTATATATCGCCTTCTATTAGTCCATTGTATCCTTGTTTGATTCCCATAATTCTCATATTGTTATAAATACCTGTTCTAATAACCGCCCTAATAGCTGCATTCATCCCAGGTGCATCTCCTCCGCTTGTCAATACACCAATAGTTTTCATTAAAAACCCTCCTTTCAAGCCATGGTGGTCTCTAAATGTCCCAGGCTATCTAAAAATAAACAAATTTCATTTTGATACGGTAAAATCTTACTTAGTATCCTAATCCTAAATCTATCAGAACAGTCTGAGCATCATCTGCCTCGAATTCTGGAACTAGTATTTTATAAACTATATTGTCCCCCTCTTTTGCAAATGGCTTAACTTTAACTAGAAAACCTTCGGCTTTTAATTTTTCTCCTAATTCTTTAGCTGCTTCAGCGCCTTCTACCATGTATATTGCAGTCCACATTTTCTGACCTCCAGAGCTTCTTTTTTCTTAGTTGTATAATGAATGTTGTTATGAATGGATACTATAAGCATATTATACCATAAATTTAAAGATTTTCACTATTAGTTTGACAATTTATCTATTAGCAAACTTTTACACAGTCTTTTCCTAGCATGC
Source organism: Firmicutes bacterium UBA3546 (assembly GCA_002376545.1). Classification (GTDB taxonomy): domain Bacteria; phylum Bacillota; class Clostridia; order Tissierellales; family Proteiniboraceae; genus Proteiniborus. Next base: position 29,032 of record DFOH01000021.1, read on the forward strand.
TTTCGAGTTTATTTAGCAGCTCATTGTTTTCTGCATCTACCCATAAATCTCTATCAGCCATTATAGTGCTCTTGTTTTTTTCAATATATACATAAACAGGCACTGTGCCACTATACTGAGACAATACTCTTTTTATATCCTCAAGAGAATTCATAGGACTTGTGCTAGGCATTTTTATATATATCTTCTCTCTTTTTGTTTTCACAAGAGGTTTGATGGTTTCAACTATTATCTTTGGATCTTCCTCCTCATTTAAGCTTAGCCTTCCATCAATTAGTACAATACTGTCCTCAAAAATAAGCTTACTGTACTTCTCAAGAGTTGCAGGAAAAATAATAAGCTCTACTGTACCATATAAGTCCTCTAATGTTGCAAATGCCATCATATTGTTATTTTTAGTAATTTTATTCTGTTTTTTTACTATTATACCTCCCATAGTAACTTTATTTCCGTCACTAATAGAAGCTGTACTTACTCCTATATTTTCTACTGCTTCATTTATATCAATTGTAGTTACCTTTGAAAGTCTTTTAAGCTCTTCATCAAAGGATGAAAGCGGATGCCCACTAATATATACTCCCACCATTTCCTTTTCCATTGATAATAGAGTTCTTTCAGGAAATTCCTTAATATCTGGCAATATATCTAGGCTCAAATCTGGGTTGTCCTCATGACTCATTACTTCAAATAATGAAAACTGCCCTTCTACATTTCTTTTCCTATCTTGATTCATGCCGTCCAGTATTCTTTCATATATGGCCAAAAGCTGTGCCCTGTTAGCTCCTAATGAGTCAAATGTCCCGCATTTAATCATACTCTCAATCATTCTTTTATTTATTACATTTAAATCTACTCTCTGGCAAAAATCAACGAAACTGAGGAATCTTCCTCCTCTTTTTCTTGTTTTGACTATTGAATCTATTGCTGCCGAACCTACATTTTTAATTGCTGCTAGCCCAAATCTAATTGCTCCATCCTTTACTGTGAATTTTGAATAGCTCTCATTAATATCAGGAGGAAGTATTTTTGTACCAAGCCTTTTACATTCTTGGATATAAAGTGAAACTTGATTTGTATTCCCCATTATACTCGTTATTAACGCAGCCATAAATTCAACTGGGTAATAATATTTAAGCCAGGCTGTCTCATATGCTACTACTGCATAGGCAGCAGAGTGGGATTTATTAAATGCATAGTTACCAAAGTCTATCATCAAATCATATATCTTATTGGCAGTTTCTTCATCTACTCCATTTCTAATGGCACCTGGTATCTCTAATTCACCCTTTTCATTAGTCTTTCCATAGATAAAGTGCTTCCTCTCCTGCTCCATCACATCCATTTTTTTCTTTCCCATAGCTCTTCTAACTAAATCAGAGCGTCCCATAGAAAAGCCGCCTATATCCCTTACAATCTGCATTACCTGCTCCTGATAGACCATACAGCCATAGGTAACATTAAGTATAGGCTCTAATTTTGGATGCAAATATACAACAGATTCTGGATTATTTTTGTTCTCTATATATCTAGGTATTTGGTTCATAGGCCCAGGTCTATATAATGAATTTGCAGCCACTATATTCTCAAAACCAGTTGGTTTAAGCTCCTTTAAGAACTGTCTCATTCCAGTGCTTTCAAACTGGAAAATCCCTAGGGTTTCTCCCTTGGCAAACATTTTATAAATATTTGGGTCATCATAGTTAGAGCTTGAAAAGTCTACTTTAATTCCGTGATTTTCTTCAATGAGCCTTACTGCATCTCTTATGACTGTCAGTGTTCTAAGCCCTAAAAAGTCCATTTTTAATAATCCCAGTTCCTCAAGCTCAGTCATTGTAAATTGTGTAATGATACTGTCGTTATTTCTAGCCAGTGGAACATATTCAGTAATTGGAAGCTTTGAAATAACTACTCCAGCAGCATGAGTCGAGGTATGTCTCGGCAGGCCTTCAACAGCCTTTGCCAGATCTATGAGCTCTCTTACAGAGTCATCGTCTTCATACAATTCATTTAGCTTTTTATTTACTTCTAAAGCCTTATCTATAGTCATGCCAATAGCCATAGGTATTTGCTTAGCGATAAAATCCACTTCTCCATAAGGCATATTTATTGCCCTGCCTACATCTCTTATGGCTCCTCTTGCAGCCATAGTACCAAAGGTTGCAATTTGTGCTACCTTGTCAGCCCCATACTTAGATGTAACATATTCTATTACTTCCTCTCTTCTTTCATAGCAAAAATCAATATCTATATCTGGCATAGATATTCTCTCAGGATTTAAAAATCTTTCAAAAATTAAACCATGCTTTATTGGGTCAATATCTATAATTCCTAATGTATAAGATACTAAGCTTCCTGCTGCAGAGCCACGACCTGGTCCTACCATTATTCCATTATCCTTTGCATATTTAATGAAATCCCAAACAATAAGAAAATAGTCAACATAGCCCATATTTTCAATAGTCTTTATTTCGTACTCAAGTCTATCTATTAATTCTTGATTTATGTTATCATATCTTGACTTTAATCCGTCATTGCAAAGCTTTCTTAGATACTCCTGATTTGTCATTCCTTCAGGTGCAGTAAAGCCTGGTAAATGAAGAGTATTAAAATCTAATTCTACATTGCATCTTTCTGCTATTTTTACAGTATTTGATATGGCATCATCAAAGCTGCCAAACAATGAATACATTTCTTCATAGGATTTCAAATAGAACTCAGAGGAAGGGAACCTCATCCTTTCTTCATCATCTAGTGTCTTTCCAGTTTGTATGCATAGGAGAACATCATGGAACTTTGAATCCTCCTTGTTTATATAATGAACATCATTTGTAGCTACTAGAGGAATATTTATCTCTCTACTAAGCCTTAATAGCTGTTGATTTATCAATTTTTGCTCTCTAATGCCATGATCCTGAAGCTCTAAATAAAAGTTGTTATGGTCAAAAATATCTTCATATATTAAGGCGGTTTGTTTTGCCTTTTCATAATTTCCATCATTAATATACTGCTGTACTTCTCCTGCAAGACATGAGCTTAATGCAATTATTCCCTTGCTATATTTTCTAAGTATTGAATGATCTACCCTTGGCTTATAGTAAAATCCATTGACAAAACCTTCTGATACTATTTTAGTTAAATTTAAGTATCCCTCAAGGTTTTCTGCTAGAAGAACAAGATGATATTGACTTTTATCTCTATTAGGGTCCTTTTCAGTATATTTGCCCTTTGATATATATACTTCGCAGCCTAATATAGGCTTGATTCCTTTTTTAACAGCAGCTTTATAAAAATCTATTATTCCATACATTACTCCATGATCTGTTATGGCTACACTATCCATACCTAGTTCTATAGCCCTGTCTATAAGCTTATTTGTCCTAGAAGCGCCATCTAGGAGACTGTATTGGGTATGAACATGAAGATGTACAAAATTATTTTTAATATTATTACTCATACTCTCACTCCCTTTTGGACATAAGCAGTCAAGTAACTCAAATTTATTTGCTCGCTGCCCTTCATAAATTTGGTGCTTGGTGCATTTGACCTACCATCGATTTTCTGATAAAAGCATTCAGAAAATCGGGTTAGGTCATAAAAAAAGATAGTGCTCTCCACTATCTTCATTATACCAAAACACATATTCAGTTACAATTTTATATACTTAAAATAATTCAATATCATCTATAGTTCCAACAACTTTAATAGAATCCTCTGACTCGGATAAGTCAATTATGTATGGAACCTTTAGTCTTTCGCCTAGATTATTATATAATATTCTCACCGTAGGTCTAGAAATATGATTCTTTTTATTGAGAACCACATATCCTCTAAAGCCTGTGTTTAGAATTATACCTTGTCCCACTGGATATCTAGCTATATTGCTTATGAATTTATCAACTATTTTACCGTCAAACTGCTCTCCTGATACTGAAGTAATATAGTCTAAAGCTTTGTCTACACTTATTTTACTTCTATATACTCTGTTATTAGTCAAAGCATCATATACATCTGCAATTGAGACTATTCTTGCAAACTCATGAATACTATCGCCCTTAGCATTATGAGGATACCCATCGCCATCATATCTTTCATGATGTGATAATGCAATTATTTTAGAGTCAGAGCTTAGATTCTTGATATTATTTAAAATTTCATATCCAAATACAGTATGCTTTTTTATCTGCTCAAATTCATTTTTTGTAAGACTAGAAGGCTTATTAAGTATGTCCAAGCAAAGCCTTGTTTTTCCTATATCATGAAGCAGTGCGCCTACACCTAAATCCATAAGCTGTTCTTTATCATAACCTAAATTGATGGCCGTTATCATAGACAATATAGCTACATTTACACTGTGTCCATATGTATAATCATCTATTGTCCTTATCTCACAAAGATTTACTAAAACATCTTCTGTTACCAATAAGCTTTCAACTATATCAGTAATAATATTTTTTACTCTTTCTATTTCTGTCTCATTACAATAACAGATATTACTCATAATTTTCTCTATAGTTGCAAGAGATTCTACTTTCAATTGTTTTCTAACAATGTCATGAATTATCTCTTTATCACCTAAATCATCTCTTATATATATGCTTCTTATTCCTAATTCTTCAAGCCTATCTAGGTAGCTTTTCTTAATTACAGCACCTTCATCAAGTAGCATCAATTCCCTACTGGTATATATAGGCTTCGCATTTACCATTCCTTCTTTAATCATATTTAGCGGCATTGATATCATAGTTTAGTTGTCTCCCTGATAGAAAATTAAATCTCACGTATAATTGACATTATACATGAAGTATAGCAACAAATCGACTTTTTTTCGATAAAACTTGCCAAATTAGGAACATTAGCCTATAAAATTATGACTATTTCGTCAAATATTAAGAAAACTCCCTATTATTGTTGTTCTAATCTGTTTTCAATTAGGTCCATAATATCCTTGAGCGCTGCTTCTTCATCGATTCCATCTACAATAATCTTTATTTCTTCATCAGGATATACACCTAATGCCATTATACCCATAATGCTCTTTGCATTAACCCTTTTCCCTTCCTTTTCCACAAAAATTTCACTTCTATATTTACTACAAGTTCTCACGAATAATGCGGCAGGTCTTGCATGAAGCCCTACGCTATTTTTTATTGTAGCTATTTTTGTAATCATTAACTATTTCCTCCTCTCTCTTAATTGCTCTGCAATGTCTTCTAGTTTTCTTAGTCTGTGATTCACTCCAGATTTTCCGATACTTGGGGTAAGCATCTCTCCTAGTTCTTTTAGGCTGGCATCTTGGTGTGAAAGTCTTAGGCGTGCTATATCAACTAGATTTTCAGGTAAATTATCTATTCCAATTATTTTATCTATATATTCAATATTGTGTATCTGCCTTAGGGAAGCGTTTATTGTCTTTTCTAAATTAGCAGTTTCACAATTTACTATCCTATTCACATTATTTCTTACTTCTTTAAGTATCCTTATATCTTCGAGCTTGAGTAGGGCCGAATGTGCCTCCATAATATTTAATAAATCTACAATCTGCTCTCCCTCTTTAAGATACACTACATAGCTTTCTTTGCGCAATACTATTTTGGAATTGAGTCCAAAGGAATTTATGAGCTTCGATAAATCCTTACTGTGTTGCTGACTATGAGTAACAAATTCAAGATGATAAGTCTTTTCAGGATTGCTAATTGATCCTCCTCCTAAGAAGGCTCCTCTTATATATGATCTTTTACAGCATCTATTATCTACTAATTTTTTAGTTATACCATAGTTTATGACATATTGCTGCTTGTTATCCTTTTTTAATACTCCAGTATCTGAAAGAATTTTTTCTGCATCATTTGAATTGCCAACAAGTATTAAGTAGTTATTATTCTTTTTTAATTGTTTGTTTTTTCTAACCATTACTTCAGTGCTCACATTATATAATGATTTCAGTAAGGAAAATATTCTCCTGGCTATGGCAGCATTTTCTGTTGTGAATTTTAGACTTACTCTTCCTAAGCCGCTAACTTGAACTGAGCCACTCATTCTAATGAGTGCAGCTAATTCTGCTAATAAACAGCAGTTACTTTCTGTTTGAATTCTAGATAATTCATTTTTAGTTTTTGACGAAAATGACATGTGCCACACCTACCATTAAAAAATTCTAATACTGCATACTCTGTATAGCCTTAATAATTATTTTTTTCTCATCTTCATATTTTGCTATTTGACTTGCCCTGTTGATATGAACAAACAATGCATCTACAAAACCCTCTTGCCTTTGTGGAATGCACTCCATACTTCTTGCCTCCATTAGAAACCAATGTACTGTCTTGCTGACTATTTCATCTTCTTCTCTTGTATTCCTAAAGGTATAGTGTATCTTGCCTAAATATTTAATTATATTAGCTTTTACTCCTCCCTCTTCTAGTACTTCTCTAGCGGCTGTTTCTGCAATGTCTTCATTAAGCTCCACTTTCCCTTTAGGCAAAACCCAGTCTCCGTTGTATTTTCTTAGCAATAGTATGGCATTTCCAAAGACTACAACCCCTCCTGCGCTTATTTCATTTCTCATGTGAAACACCCCTATGTTAAAAATCCGAAATCTATGAATAAAATATATATACAACTAAATTATCATATAAGTCAAAATCTTTCAACTATCCAAATTCGATTATTATTGTCTTATTTACTATTCAATTCATTTGATGTAAAATTATATTAGACTACATAAAATAATTTTCAAGGAGGATTGCCCTATGATTGATATACAATATTGTATTGATAGGCTTGTTAAAATCTTAAAAACTCCAAGTCCTACAGGTAATACGAAGTCCGTCATGGATATTGTGGAAAATGAGTTTAAGGAGCTTAATATTAGCACCTACAGAACAAAAAAGGATGCTCTAATAGCTACTATAAAAGGTGAAAATGATGACATACATAGAACCCTATCTGGTCATGTTGATACCCTAGGAGCAATGGTAAAAGAAATTAAGAGTAACGGAAGACTTAAAATAACACAAATTGGTGGATATTCATGGAATACTATAGAAGGTGAATACTGTGTGGTAGAAGCCTCTAATGGTAAAGAGTTCTCTGGAACTATTCTAACAAATAAAGCCTCTACTCATGTTCATGGCAGCGAAACAAGTAAGACTGAAAGAAACGAGAATAGTATCGAAATTAGACTAGATGAGAACGTTAACTCAGCAGAAGATGTAAATAAGCTAGGCATTTCTGTTGGTGATTTTGTCTTTTTTGACCCAAGGACTACAGTAACGGAAAGTGGCTTTATTAAATCAAGGCATTTAGATGATAAGGCAGGAGTAGCAGCTATCTTAGCAGCAGCAAAATATTTCAAAGACAATAACCTAACACCAAAATATACAACTAATTTCTTTATAAGCAATTATGAGGAAGTAGGTCATGGTGCTTCAGCTTCTATACCAGAAAAAACTGCTGAATTCATTGCTATTGACATGGCTGCTCCTGGTGATGGGCAGACCTCTGATGAATTTAGTGTAACCATTTGTGCAAAGGATTCAAGTGGTCCATATGATTTGGAATTAAAGAATAGATTAGTAGAAATTGCAAAGAGCAATAATATTAACTATAAAATAGACATATATCCATACTATGGCTCAGACGCCAGCGCTGCATTAAGAGCAGGATGGGAATTTAAGCACGGACTAATTGGACCTGGAGTAGATGCTTCTCACTCTCATGAAAGAACTCATAAGGATGCTATTGAGAATACAGTTAAACTAGTTATTAATTATCTGTTATCTGAGTAAAAATAGGGAGATAACTGTGCATTATTCTGCACTTTTAATTTATTAATTGTATTGAGAATTTGAGCCACTTCAATATATTGTCTGATTTTATTCACTAGAATAGATCACAAGGGTCTAAAAGCTTTAGATATATAATTGAAAAAAATAATTATTAAATGCGACTCTTCGGAGTCGTATTTTTTATCCAACATTTACACTCCTTTACTTTATTAACATGTTTAAATATATATTAAAGTAGCAAAATAAAATAAAAAGGTGATTTTATGTCTATTAATGAAAAATTTATTATAAATCTTCAAGGTAAGTCCTTTGTTACCTATGAAGGGCTTTTAGACTTAGCACATCAGAAAAATTTGAAGTCAATCCATGTTGAGCTTGTACAGCCGCCAACAAAAGAAAATAATATGACCGCCATCTGTAAAGCTACAGTAGTTACTGACAAAGGAACCTTTATTGACTATGGTGATGCGAGCCCAGTTTCAGTAAATTCTAAGATTCAGCCTCATATTATTAGAATGGCATCTACCCGTGCTAAAGCAAGGGCTTTAAGAGATCTGACAAATGTAGGTATGACTGCAATTGAAGAGATAAATCTTGATTCTGAGGATGAAGCCTTAAGCACCTTTGAAGCATCTACCTTTGCTCCTAATGACTTCTTTAGTGAGCCTCCTACTAAAAGACAGCTAGATACTATTATAAAGCTATCTGGCGATTTAAAAAAGGATATTGATTTGTCAACACTGGATAAAAGAAGTGCGGGAGTTTTGATTTCAAGCTTATTGGAGGAAAAACATAAAAGACATTAAAAAGGTCATACTGAGCGTTAGCGAAAGAGCTATAGCTTCTTCGCTACGTTCAGAATGACTAAATTTTTTGCGCTTAGCCTCTATTCATCTATTCTACAGGCTTTAATCTAGCTATAAAGTGTCTTAGAACCTTTGGTTCATAAGTGAAATCATAGCCCTTAAGCTCATCTTTTCTCTTAGCTATATTTATTAAAGCTTCTGCTATAACATCCATATGATTATTTGTATATACTCTTCTAGGTATAGTAAGTCTTAATAGCTCTAATGGAGATTCAAGCTGTTCTCCTGTATCAGGGTCTCTTCCTAACAAGAATGAGCCTACCTCAACACCTCTAACTCCTGCCTCGATGTAAAGCTCTACACATAGTGCTTGAGCAGGGAATTGATAATATGGTATATGCGGAAGAAGCTTCTTAGCATCTACGAATACTGCATGACCTCCCACAGGCTTTTGGATAGGTATTCCTGCATCATCAAGTCTTTTTGCAAGGTACTCTAACTGTCCTATTCTAGATTGAAGATAAGGCTCTTCAACTGCCTCTCTAATACCTCTTGATAAAGCCTCCATATCTCTGCCTGTTAATCCACCATAGGTTGGGAAGCCTTCCATAGGAATTACCATCTGTCTTACCCCATCAAATAGAGCTTCATCTTCTTTAATTGCTACCATACCACCCATGTTTACTATGCCGTCCTTCTTAGCACTCATGGTCAGTCCTTCACCATATGAGAACATTTCTTTGATTATTTCTTTAATGCTTTTATCCTTATAAGCTTCTTCTCTTTGTTTTATGAAGTAAGCGTTTTCAGCAAATCTAGCAGCATCAAAGAATATTCTCATTCCGTATTTATCTGCTAAGTTCTTTACAGCCTTTATATTTTCTATTGAAACAGGTTGACCACCTGCGCTATTACATGTAATTGTAATTAGTATAAAAGCACAGCTTTCTACACCTTTTTCCTTAATAAAAGCTTCAAGCTTTTCTAAATCAAAGTTCCCCTTAAACGGATGTTCCTTCTGAGTATCATATGCGTCCTCTATTACAAAATTTTCAGCTCTTCCTCCCTTAAGCTCTATGTGAGCCTTAGTAGTATCAAAGTGCATATTGCCCAGTACATATTGTCCTGGTTTAATTAACAATGGGAATAGAATATTCTCTGCGCCTCTACCCTGATGTGTAGGCACAAAGTATTCATAACCTATTATTTCCCGAACAGTTTCTTGAAGATTATAGAAGTTTCTGCTGCCAGCATATGCTTCGTCACCAAGCATTAATCCAGACCATTGGTTATCGCTCATAGCACCAGTACCGCTGTCAGAAAGCAAGTCAATGAACACATCCTCAGATTTCAATGCAAATTGATTGTAGCCTGCTTCCTGTATTCTTTTTATTCTCTCTTCTTTAGGTATTAATCTTATGTTCTCTACCATCTTAATCTTATATGGCTCTGCCATTTTTGCATAGATTTCACTCATGAAAAATCCTCCCTTACTTTATCGATTTAAACTGCTAAAATTATTTGAAGCCTTCAAAAGTTTTTTACATATACCTTATTCTATAAATAATTCCTATTTCCTTTATATTTCTATTTTTTAATAATCTAATTGTCTCACTATAGGCATCCAACATGAAACCATAATAAAAAATCCACGGATTGCGGTTTCAAATATGGATAACTCCTACAATTCATTCCAATAAAAAATCCTAAAATTTATAAACTCGCTTCGCTCAAACATATAAATTTCTTTACGGATTTTTCATCTCCATTCATTGGGAGTTATAGCCATATTCTCCAAATGCATTCCTTAGTATTTTTTATTATGATGTTGGATGCCTATAAATTAGTCTTTTCCACTATGTATTTTTTGTCAATGCCATAACCCCATTGGATTTTTGCTTCAATGGTGTTATAATTGAAAAAAGCTTCAATCGTTGCATATTACATTATATTGTGGGGGGACAAGTATGGAAGATAGAAGAATTCCTACAATCTCAAGTTTTCTAAAAAGAAACATGATTTATGTACCTGAAGTAATAGATAAGGCATCTGGAATAAGAGTCAATGGAAAACTAATTCGTTCACTAGTATTCTCTACAGATGTTGCAATTTTGAAAAACATAAATGCAGATGCAGTAATGGCTGTATACCCCTTCACACCTCAGCCAATAATAACTCAAGCTATAATGACCGCTGCCGCCGTTCCAGTTTTTTGCGGAGTAGGAGGTGGTATTACTACTGGCAAAAGATCAGTCAATCTTGCATTACATGCCGAATTTCAAGGAGCTATAGGTGTTGTAGTTAATGCACCTACTCCAAATGAAGTGATAAGTGAATTGGTAGACACTATTGACATACCTGTAGTCATTACCGTTACTACAGGTAAGACAGATATTCTAGAAAGGATTAAAGCAGGAGCAACTATATTAAACGTATCAGGTGCAAGCAAAACTCCTGAAATTGTTGCTTCAATAAGAAAAGACTTTCCTGATATACCTATTATTGCAACTGGAGGACCTACTGATGAGAGTATATTAAGAACTATAGATGCAGGAGCTAATGCAATAACCTATACTCCGCCAACTTCTCCAGACTTGTTCTCTAAATTAATGGAAAAGTATAGAGGGGAATTATAAAAAAACTGAGGAGCCTTCCTCAGTTTTTCTTATCCTTTATAACTAAATTTATTATCATCTCACTCAAGCTAATAGCATCATGTCTAATATAGTTCTTTTTGATATCTATAAGATGATTTTTAATTACTTTTATATTCATACCAAGAAGTTCTTTTTCTTCCTCTTCCGTAATGATTACTGGTCTTGCTCCATCCTTATTATATTTATCAAGGGTTTCTTCAGGTATTTCCTCTACATTTGCTATAACATAGTCAATTATTCCTTCTTTAGTATGCTTGATTATAGCCTTTACATGGTCTAACACGCCATAATTGTCGGTTTCTCCTGGTTGAGTCATTACATTTGATATATATGTCTTAATAGCGTTAGATTTATCTATTTCTTTTACCATATCTTCAACAAGAAGGTTTGGAATTACACTAGTATAAAGACTTCCAGGTCCCAATACTATACAATCTGCTTCTCTTATTGCCTCAATAGCCTCATCTACAGGTCTAGCCTTCTCAGGCTTAATATATACATAATCTATTCTGCTTTTATACTCACCATTTTTTACTGGTATGTTTGATTCGCCTTCTATAATATGCTCGTCTTCTAGCTTAGCATAAAGCTTAACATCTTCTAATGTCATAGGAAGAACCTTTCCCGTCACAGCTAATACACTGCTCATCTCTTTTATGGCAGTCTCAAAGTTACCATGTATTTCATTCATGGCTGCAATAAATAAATTTCCAAAGCTCTGACCCTTAAGCCTTCCCTCCTTAAATCTATGCTGTAATAGCTTTTCCATAGCTGGCTCAGTGTTAGCAAGAGCAAGTAAACAGCTTCTTATATCACCTGGAGGCAGCATCCCTAAGTCCTCCCTAAGAACTCCTGAGCCTCCCCCATCGTCAGCAACTGTAACAATAGCAGTAATATTAGAGGTGTATTCCTTTAAACCTCTAAGCAAAACTGAAAGTCCAGTTCCACCCCCTATGACTACTACATTAGGGGCTAGAGACAGCTTTTTCTTTTCATAATGTGTTTTATTCGTTAATTTCATACTATTTCCCCTTTATATTTTTTCACAGTCTCTGTGGCTCATAATAACCCTATATCCTTTTTCCTTTAAATCCTCATATAATACATTGGCAATAGTTACTGAACGATGCTTGCCTCCTGTACAGCCAATAGCTATAACTAGCTGGCTTTTACCTTCTTTAATATAGTAAGGCATTAAAAAATCCACCATATCTATTAATTTCCCAATAAATGTATTAGTCTGCTCCCATTTCATAACATAGCTTCTTACATTTTCATCGTTTCCAGTAAACTCCTTTAGTTCAGCAATATAAAAGGGATTAGGCAGAAATCTTACATCAAACACTAAGTCTGCATCAAGGGGAATTCCCTTTTTAAAACCAAAGGATACAATAGAAACTGTTAAATTTATTGCTTCCTTGCCTTCTAAAAAAATATTTTTGATTTCCTCTTTTAGCATAGCTGTTGTTAGATTTGAGGTATCTAAAATATAGTTAGACTTCATTTTTACTTCGTTTAATCTTTCTCTCTCCCTCTCAATACCATCTATTATTCTGCCTTCAGTACTTAAAGGGTGAGGTCTCCTTTGTTCCTTAAATCTTTTAATAAGCACTTCATCTGAAGCATCTAAGAACAATATCTTATACTCAAATCCTGATTCCTCAAGATCATAAAGGCTTTTAAATAGGTCGTTAAAAAACTTACCTCCTCTTATATCTACAACAACTGCAACTTGGTCAATATTTCTCTTAGAATATAAGCACAAATCTGCAAAGTCTGGCAGCAATGCTGGCGGAAGATTGTCCATGCAGTAGTATCCTATATCTTCAAACACTTTGACTGCTTGACTCTTTCCAGCTCCAGAAAGACCAGTTATAATTATAAATTTCACTATAAAGCACCTCTTTCAATTAATTAGTGGCGTTTATTATTCTATCTATACTTAAATTCGCCTCTAATGCCCTTTTTATTCCTTTGTCTACTTTGCCTACATCCTCAGGTGTATGAGCATCACTGTTTATCATAAATTTAACATCCTCTTGGGCAGCAATTTTAATATACTCAACTGTTAGAAAGCCGTGACTTGCATTTATCTCTAAAGCTGTACCTCTCTTGGCAGCAGCCTTGGCCAATTCTCTTGTATCAATATCCACCTTGGCACCTGGATGAGTGATTAAATCAATATCATATCTATTTATTGCATTTATTACTGCCTGAGTATTTAGCCTTCTAGCTTTTTCTGCGGCTCCCTTAAAGTGTTTGCCCATATAATTCAGTACAAACATTTTATAGGCATCGCCTATGGACTTTGGCACTGCTCCAAAGTGAAATCCAACTAGGAGTATATCTATCATTTTAATTATGTATTCATCTACATCTATTTCTCCATCATAGCCTACAATATTTGCCTCTACTCCTAGAAGGATATTTATATCCTTATATTCTTTATTAAAGGCATCAATCTCATCTCTCATTTTTTGAAAATTTTTTCTCTTTACTCCAAAGCCTGCATGTCTTGGTCCATGGTCACATATGGCTATTTCCTTAAGTCCTTTTTTTATCGCACTCTCAATATTTTCTCTTATAGTTCCTTTTCCATGACTATATATAGTATGTGTATGGTAATCCCCTGTGATTCTCATCTGTAACCTCCTTCAACTTCTAAAATTCTGCATATATTGATAAAATACTAAGTAAACTCCAGATTCAATACTATATTTCTCCTTACTCTTCTCCCATTATCTTAACTTCTGTCTCAAGCTTTACATCAAATTTATCTGATACAGTCTTTTGAACTACCTTAATGAGATTTATTACATCATCGCCTGTAGCATTTCCTACATTCACAATAAAGCCACTATGCTTTTCTGAAACCTGTGCGCCACCAAGTGTAAGACCCTTTAAACCTGCATCTTCGATTAATTTTCCTGCAAAATGACCTTCTGGTCTTCTAAACACGCTCCCTGCACTTGGAAGATGCAGTGGCTGCTTTGATGTTCTTTTCTCAGTTAGCTCATCCATATATGCCTTTATATCCTCATATTTTCCTTCTTTCAATTCCATTTCTACCTGAACAACAATTAAATTTTCATTTTGAGCTCTGCTTTGTCTATATCCAAAATTCATATCTCTATTTTCATATTCTACAAAATTTCCATTAGTGTCTAAGCACAAGACCTTAGATACTACATCCTTCATTTCTCCGCCATAGGCACCAGCGTTCATAGCTATTGCTCCACCTAGAGAGCCTGGTATTCCACTTGCAAATTCAAGTCCTGTTAAGGAATGTCTAAGGGCTATTTTTGAAACTACAGATAATAAGGCTCCAGCTTCTGCAATTAGTTTTGTCCCTTCTACTCTTATATTACTCATACTATCTGAAACTTTTATAACTACACCACGCATTCCTTTATCTCTAATAATTAGATTGCTTCCATTTCCCATTACAAGGTAGTGAAGCCCCTCATCCTTGCACAATCTAATAGAACTGGCTAATTCCTCCATTGTCCCTGGAGACACGAAAACATCTACAGGTCCTCCAATTTTAAAGGATGTATGCTTGCTCATAGGCTCATCTGTTAAGACCATGCCTTTTTCAATTATATTTTTAAACATTCTATAAACATGATTTTTATCCAATATCATCAACTCCCATACCAGCAATATCATATAATTTAGTATATCTTTTTTTATAATAATTAACAACTAATACCTATACATACTCTCTATTATCTTCCTCCACCACTTATTTGCATAACCTGACTTCTGGCTTCCTCAATAGCCTCTTCAGCAGTTTTTTCACCTATAATAGCTAATCTAATTTGATTTTGTAAAATCCTATCTATCTCATTCCATTCTTTGTGCCTAGGCAGTTGAATAGTATATGATAGACAATCCTCTATTTTTTTCATATTAGGATCGTTAGCAAATATGTCCTCAATAGTGCTTTTAACAGGAAATACTCCTAGTCTCTCCAATTCCTTCTGATGATTATCCTTAGTAATGAACTTTAGAAACTTAACACACATATCTAGCTTACCCTTATCTTCCTGTTTAAATATTCCATATGCACTAACGCTATTATTCAAGGATATAGGTAATCTCCTATCACCTATAGGATAATTTGCTACTACATACTCAAAGCCCTCTCCAGATTGATACTTGTCTAGGAGGGTCTTGGCTGCCCAAGAGCCAGTAGGGTAAGCTGCCACCTTCTTTTGATTAAAAAATAAATTCCATGCTTCATTTTCATCGTACAGTCCAAATTCCTCAGGAGTGGCATTGTATTTTTGCTTTAAATCAACAACCTTTTGAAGCCCGCTTATGGCCTTCTCACCATAGAAGGTGTATTCTCCTCTATCATTGACTATTTCAGCACCATCACTTAATATTATACCCCATAAATTATAAAAATCAGGCTTAATTGGAGAAACAAAACCAAAATAATCTAGGTCACCATTTCCATTATCATCCCATGTCAATGCCTTCATTTTTTCAACAAATTCCTCATATGTCCAGTTACCATCTAGGGGCAGCTCTACACCTCTTTGCTTAAATAGTTCAACATTTAAAAACATAGAATATGTAGTCATCATAAAAGGTACTCCCCACATTTGTTCATCCTTTGTAACAGCATTCATTGCTAAAAACTTAAATTCTTTAATTTCATCTTTAGTAAAGTATTCATCTAAAGGCACTAACGTGGATTCATTCATGTAAATATATTCTGTTCCTATAGGTGCTATATCAGGTAAGTTCCCAGTTTTAAGTGCAACCTCAAGCTTATTAGTACCCTTTTTCCAATCTAATGGAACCAGTTCTATGAAAACACCTGGGTTTTCTCTTTCAAACTTTCTAATTTTATCCTGTATCCATCCGTATCTGCTTCCTGTTTTTGAATCAACCCTCGGAAAATCCCAAAGCTGAATTATTCCCTTCCATTCCTCAAGTTTTTTATTATTCAATTTCTCAATTTTTGCTGGATGGTATATGAAAACATATAAAGGCCATATAAATACAAATGCTATTACAACTAATGATATGATAATCTTAAATACTTTTTTCATGTCATCACTCCTTAGAATATAAATATTCTAAGAATATGTCCTTTATGATGGTAAAGCAAGGGAATAGCAGAATGATAAAAAGTGAATTTTTACGCAATCTGATGGGGTTATTACCTCACAAAAAAAGATCTGTTTTCACAGACCTTTTTAACTATAGTCTCTAACCATTTGTTCGAGCATTTCGATAAATCTTTCTCTATCTAAGCCTAAGGATACTTCTGCATTAGACATGTTTTTAGTAGTTCTGTTCATATCTATTACTGTTCTTCCATAGGTCAATTTTCCAGCAGTCTCTATAGCTACATAATAGCTTTCCTTTTGGATTATGGTAGGCTCTATTACAGCAGCCACCGCCAAAGCATCATGAATTATTGCTCCATCTAAACCTTCATTTTTTCTGCGAAAGCTAGCATTGAAATCTAATAGTTCCTTTACTGCATCAGTAATTTTACTTTCTATGGAATAAATCTTTTTCATTTCATTTTCATATACTACCGATTTATTTGTAGCATCTAGAGTCACCATTGTTATAGGTATACCTGACTTGAATACTATATCTGCTGCCTCTGCATCTACGTATATGTTAAACTCTGCTGATGGAGTTGTATTTCCTAAATAAGATGAACCTCCCATTAATGTTATCCTTTCAATCTTATCTTTAATATCTGGATATAGGGTTAAGGTAATTGCTATATTTGTAAGAGGTCCTAGACATACTAGCTGTAACCTTCCATCACATGCTTGTGCTTCTTCATAAATAGTATCCCATGCTTTTTTATTATAAACCGTCATGGTACCTTTAGGCAATTCTAAGGTTCCTAGACCTGTATTACCATGTACATATTCTGCTGTTTCTAATGTTCTTATTAAAGGTCTTTCAGCTCCCTTTGATACCTTTGTTTCTTTACCTGTATAGCTTACTAAATCAAGTGTATTGCTTGTAGTTTTTTCTATGGGAATATTTCCTGCTACTGTAGTTAGTGCCCTTATATCAAGCTTCTCTGCCGAAAAAGCTAAAAATATGGCTATTGCATCATCCATACCTGGATCTGTGTCTATAATAACTGGTATCTTCATTGAAATTCTCTCCTTATCAAAATGTTTTATTATGAGTACTATATTTACTATTCTACTTGATTATCAGAAACCCTTCAAAGCTATTAACAATTAAGCATTCTACAAAAAATAGAGAAAGGATAGTAGTCATACTATCCTTATTTTAGATACTATAATAATCTTATTCTTTGCTTAAAACAATATTTTTATTGTCAATATAAATTTGCATTCCATCATAAGCCTTTAGCTTCAAAACATTTCTACACTCTGGTGTATAAATTGCACCATTTTCATATAAGCTTCTAATCTTGCTTCTTGAAATTTGGAGTTTCTCAGAAAGTAGTTTATCTGCTCTTATTTGAAGTGGATATTTACATTTGATGATATATTGCTGCTCATCTTTTCTTTCGCTTCTTTGACTCAATTCTTTCGAAATAATATTATATCTAACACTTTCCCATATGGCTTCTATCTTGTTCTTTTTATGCATATTAGTATCTAATCCATATTGTATAGCTAATTCTCTATCATTTGATTGAAATTTTTCGTACTGTATCTTAGAAATTGCATTTGGATTTATTCTCTCATGAATAGTCATGTTCCAAGTAGATTTACACTTTTCGCATTGATAAATTAGCCATATATCAATAAGAGCACCATTTGCATTTACTCGAAATTTTTCACTATTTATATAATGCTTTTTTTCTCCACATTTAGGGCAATTTCTCTTTACTTCAGGTGTCGTGTCAGGAATGATTTCCCATTCAATTATATTTAAATAGCTCATTTGCATCTCCCTCTTATTTATTTCTTGGGATAAGCAAAAGCTATTTCACTATATTTTTTTAGAGTATAATGCAATAGCCTTTGCTATGCATTAATAACATATCTTCTCATATACGTATAAACCTCCTATCTTTTTTATTATATATACATAGTATCTGGTTTCATATCTACCGTAAACCTAATATTTAATTCAGAAATAAAAATAAGCCAATGCAAATCGTGCATTGACTTATTTTATATCACATTTCTTTTTTTCTTGTAATATTATTCTTTGAATACTTTTTGATGATAAATAATACTTCTCAGCTAGGGTATTTACCTTAATTCCTAATAGATAATCTCTATAGATATTGGAATTTCTTAAGTCCAATTGCTTTCTTCCAGAAGTTATAGTTCCCCATTCTTTTCTGTTTTCTTCTTTTCTGGGAATATATATGTATTCACCATCAACATATGTTTGTATTAATTCTACCAATTCCAAAGGTAGAATGTTAGTCGCCTTTTTATAGCTCATTTTGCCCTCCTAAACATAAAAATCTGTTAGGAATAGCAAAGGCTATTTTCTATTTATTTTTTACAATAGCCCTTGCTATGCAAAAATAACATATCTTCTCATAAAATATTATTCCCTCCTCAAATCATATCTTACTTACTATATATCATATCTTACTTACTATATATCATATGTCTATTTCAATTGCAACAGAGAACCTGTCTCCTTGATTTGTTTTAGTCTTCCAGATTGATGTCAACGAAGCGCCTACCTCTTCCCCAAACTGATACCATAGGCAATATTTTTACGAATGCGGTCTGGTCAATTTCCTTAATAAGTTTCTGTATTCTAATGGATTGTTCAGGTGAGCAGACAGTTTCTATCTGAATTTTTTCATCATTGGTATATCCGCCTCTTATTTGTAAAACTGTCACTCCTCTTCCTAATTGAAGCATAATGAATTTACTGATTTCTTCATACTTACAGCTGATTATTTCCAGCTTGTATAATTTTGTACCAAGTCCAAACATTATATAGTCACAAACTCTTGTAACTATCAACTGACTGATAACAGAATACAATGCAATATTCCTTCCAAAAGTAAAAGCTGATATCAATATTATAATTCCATCTAGAGCTAACATAATATAGCTGACGTTAATAGAAGGAAACAACTTTTTGTTTAGAATTCTCGCAATAGTATCCGTTCCGCCAAAAGAGAAACCTTTTCTGAGTATCATTCCCACTCCAATTCCATAAAATATTGAAAAATAAATTGAAGCAAGCAGAAGGTCATTTTCTACAAATTTAAATTCAAAATTTTGCATCACCAATAGCACTGTGGGATACAGAATTGAAAGAAATACAATTTTCATGATTTCTTTCTTCCCCATAAGTAAGTAGGTACCAATAAGTATAACAAGCGTTACAAAATAATACATATAAGAATAATTAATATTTGTATATTTTTCTAAAATAATTGCCAAACCTGTTACACCACTGGTAATCAAACCATTTGGCTTAAGAATATAATTTACGGAAAAAGCTGTAATGATACAACCTGCAACCAAGTAAAAGAAACTACTTAATAATTTTTTTAAATTTGTTTTTTTCATATGTCCTCTAATAATCCTCCCATCAGTGGTGGTTCTCCGTCTCGTAGCACCATTTCGCAATTTCTGCAATCAACAGGAGAGGTAGCTCCTTTTCATATGGCAGCTGTATTGCACCTTTGCTTGTTTTGTACTCCGTCAAACGATCTCTGAAATGCTCAACTGCCTTCTCGCCAGGATATAGGCCGATATGCTTTTTAAAAGCCGCAAAATGAATGATGTTATGCCTGTTCCAGTAAGTCGGCATACTCCATGAAATCCGCTCCTGCGCGTCTGAAAGCGCTGTGCGGATTGTACTCCGGACCTGATGCAAAAGAGGTTGAATACTGTCGGGCTGATCAGAGATATATGCATCAATTGTTTTCGGAGGCTCACCGCAAAAATGGTCTTGGTTTGTGTTCTTGAATTCCCGTCCGCATTTTGGACATTTCCACATATAAAACTCACCTCATCCTTTCTATAATAGTGGCATTTACGGTATCTCTTGGCTGCTTATTAATTTTGGTACGGATATCCTCGCGTAATCTGTTAGATTAAAATATCTATAATATACAATTACATTTATATTAATATTCTACCACACGGTTCATTATCTGTTAACTGTTAAGCTTTGTTATTATCTTAAATTATTTTTCGATTAAGTCTTGACTCTTCCCTTAGGGAAGATATTATACTTTAGTTATATAATAAAATGAAAGGATGGTAAGTATGGGTCAAGTTGTTAAGATCAGAGATGTATCCCTAAAGTATGATATTTCTGCTCGTACTCTAAGATATTATGAGGATATGGGATTGATGCAGAGTATTAGAAGCGAAAATTATGCTTATAGAGTATATGATGAGGCTGCATTAAAAAGACTAGAACAAATACTTATACTACGGAAATTAAACATTTCCATAAGAGATATACAGAAAATTTTTTCTGTATATAATTCAAGCGTATTATTAGATATACTTGGTAAAAAAGTTACTGATATTGATGAAGAGGTTGCATGGCTATACGAATTAAAGCAAATTGTCCTTGAATTTATAAGACATATTAAAAGCCATGATTTTCAAAATGAAGCTGATATTAAGTTTTTATATGAAAAAGCAAATAATCTTGAAATGCAGATTATGAATCAGCAATCAATTGATGAATCCAAGACTGTAGAAGATTTACTTCGTGTATCTCAAAAGCTCAATAAGCAACCAGATGTACGTATTGTAGAAATTCCCAAAACCAAAATGGCATCTTCAGGTTATGATACTGGGAATGGTGAACTTGAGAAATTTGATAAATGGTGGTCAGAAATTGATAAGAATCGAAAGGATAAGTTTTTTCCTAGAGATTTCATGTGTTATGATTTACATAAGAATTCACTCATATGGTACTATGCAATAGGGGAAGAAATTGGAGATACTGACGGCTTTGAAGTGATAGACTTTGAAGGCGGCTTATATGCTGCCGCTGTATCAAAAGATGGCGATGATACCGATGGTATGCGTGTATATAACGGAATAATGGATTGGATAAATGAAAGTGGCTATTTCGAGGTTAATGAATATCCTGGACACTATCACATGTTCCATGTTATTACGTCTCCACTGGCTAATAAAGCTATGGGATATAATCAACTAGAGATTTTTGTACCGATTAAGGTGAAATAATACATAGTAATCAATAACAGCCTAATTCTGATTTTTTAGTTTAAAAAACATAGAAAAGTCCACCTTGTCTACCTAAAAGGTGTAGCCGTTGAGATAGTTCAGCTGCTCATAGTCGGTAGCAAACCTGAAGGTCAGCTGGTAGAATAAAGAATCCATCAGCTTTCCGAAATTTCTAAAAAATTAGACAACTTATTTGACAAACACCGATTTATTATGCTATTATGTGGGCGTATTATATAATACAATGTAATATGTGTGGTGAAATGAAGCTATGATAAGGCATTTTGTAAAGAGTTATCGAGTAGCAAATGTGCTTAAGATTACAAATATTTTATTGCGATTCCTTTGTATGATCTTGGTTGCGCAACAAACTTCATATTTATTATCTTTCATAGGCTTGGACGATAGACATGGGTTGTATTCGTCCGCATTTTTGTTAGTTGCCTTGGTACTTATATTCCAAGTCACGCTTTTTTATTTTGATTGTACCGTTCAAGCAAAGATTGCTAAATTAAAAATGGAAAACAAGATAGCTACCTATAAAAATGTCTTTAGCTTAAAGCTTCGTTTTCTAAATCATTTTAATTTATCTCAATTAAACAATTTTTTATACCGTGATTTAGAAACAATATTATCATATCTGGGAGAACATAGACCTCAAGCTATTGCCGGTATTATCTCCGCAATTGGCTATATTTTATATATTGCGTATTTTAATATCTACATTGCGCTTATTATACTGTTAGTATCTTTTTTACAACTTATACCTCCATATATAGTTAATAAATATTTACAGGTAAATTACCTTGATGCAAAAGAAGCAGGGGAAAATTGGATGACGCATACCCGCGAAGGATATGATGGTCTGGCTACAATTAAATCTTTTGGTCTTAAAAAATGGTATCTTGATAAGATGGCGCTCATGAACAAGAAATACATGGGTGCCCTTTCCGCTAGTTTCAAAGCCACTGCTAAGAAAAAAGTTATGGACAATACCATCGTCCAAGTATCGACCGTTGGTGTATATATAATTATCCTTTATTTTGTATGGAGGAATATATTATCACTTGATGATGCCATAAAGATTTTTGTGGTAAGCAGAAGTTTTTTTGTCACAGCCAATTCCGTGTTCTCGGTTATAAATGAAAAGGGATTGTATAATGTTGCTGTTTACCAAATCTCCGTGCTGTTTGATATGCATCATAAAACCAACAGCAATCCCGCACAAGAAAAAGCTCCATTAGATTTTAAAAAACGTATTCAAACAAAAGATTTGTCATTTTCCTATCCAGAAGCGACAAATAAAATCATATTCGATTTTAATGATGGTGAGGATTATCCGTCGTCCATCGCGTTTATTGATAAAAATGGCACTGGGAAAACCACTTTTATAAAAGTAATGCTTAAGTTAATCGAAGGTCATAAAGACGGAAAACTTCTGTTGTTTGGCCGTGAAATTGACGAATGGGATGAGAAAGAACTATATAATCTTGTTACATATGTTGATCAAAATGATACGCTTTGTGATTTTCAGCTTGAGGAATTGTTAGATATTTTAAAGAGCGACAGCAGGTTTGACAAAGAAAGGTTTTTTTATTATTGTAAACGGTTCCGATTTCCAATAGATGGGGCAATGTCACAAACGATTCAAAGTTTTTCTGGCGGGGAGCGCAAAAAACTTAGTTTATCTATAGCTCTGTCTTGTAAATCAGAAATTATAATCTTAGATGAGCCGACAAATAATCTTGACAGTGAAGCTGTTACAGAACTATGTGAAATAATAGAGGAAGGGATTGAGGAAAGCCTTTTAATAGTTATCTCACATAATGAAAAAGTAACAAAATCCTGCGATAGCAGAATGCAAGTAGTCGTTTAATGGAGGGTACTTATGAGAAAACTGCCATTTAGTATATTTTTAAACTGTGTTAAGATATCACTTATAGCTATTTTCCTAGGTGTAGCAATGGAGTTTGCAGTCGTTGCTCTTCAGGTACTTTCAGGTAGAGCCATAGGTGAGCTTATTAATGGTATAACTAACAATGAGATATTTTTTACCAGTAGTCTATGGATACTACTGGCATTGCTTTTAATGTCTGTCATTGTAGAACCTTTTTTATTTTTTGCTTATGCAAACGCCATAAACAGTGCCTCATTTGCCTTTCATAGGTTTGTCGTAAAAAATTTCCTTGATAAACAATACAACGCTGCACAAGATATAGGGTCTGCGATTGGAGTTTCACGTTGGGAAAATGATGTTTTGGAATATAATGGTGCCTTAACTGGCGCTATAACAAAATTATTACTGGTAGCTGTGTCCATTATGTTTATTGTCTTATTCGCATTTAACAATGTTAGTTATGCCCTTGTTTGTGTTATCATTTCACTAATCAGTGGTACAATTTCGATATTTTTTAAAAAAGTTGAAGAACGTTTGTATGTAAACAACCGTGACTATGAAGAAGAAAAGCGCAAAAATTTATTCACAATTATTAATAATTATGTTTTTCTTTCCATGCACTCAATTTTAGATAATCTGTTAGACAGTACAAAAAGCAAAATGAACGAACAGTACAAAAAAGTTACATTGCCTAACATCCGTACTAAGACACTGAAAAATAATGTGGAGTTCTTTAGCAACACCATAGGTTATCTTATAATTGTATTTTATGGTATATCAACAAAAGCAAATATCGGTTCTATTACTTTTTATTTAATGTTAGTTACTCCATTGCGTACAATTGTAAGCGCAATTGTGGCTATGACCGGAAATTTTATGCGTTTCAAGTTGCTATATAAACGGATCGAAGTCTTTTTTACAGAAAAAGAGAATACGAGCAATAACCATTTGCCTGATTCAATCAGCGAAATATCTGCTGAGCGGCTATCCTATGAAATCAAGGGTAAACCAATACTGCGAGACATAACGTTTAGTATCAAAATGCCCGGCGCAGTACTTATATCTGGGAAAAATGGCACCGGCAAATCTACTTTGGCCAAATTAATCGTAGCTTTATATCAAAGTGACAGCATTAAAGTTAATGGTCAAAGATATGTAGAAATAAACTATGACTCTATACGATCCAAAATTTCTTATTCCGAACAAAAACCATTTTTCTTTCAGTCATCAATTAGAGAAACCCTCAAGGCCGTCAATCCAAATGTTACAGATGATAAAATTAGAGAATATATGGATTTATTGTGCCTGAAAAAAGATTTGGACTATAAGTTACATGATGGCGGCGAAAATTTGTCTGGTGGTGAAAGGCAAAAATTATCACTTATACGTGCGTTAGTCAAAGGTGATGATGTTTTGCTTTTGGACGAGCCTACCAACCATTTAGACAATGACAGTATGTATGGGTTTAAACAAATTATTGCTAACCATAAACAGATCATACTTATTTCCCATGACCGACGCATACTTGATATACGCGATTTTAATATTATTAAACTGTCGCGGGATTTATGAACACGATACTGATTCCTCCTAATGATGGACACCCTTATTTTTACCTAATGGTTGCTACTACCAGGCTCTAATGGTCTTTCACCGTCAAGCTATCACACATGCTAGGCATATCATAAGAGCCGAGGTTCCTGTCCCCTTGGCTTACCTTTTGAATGTTTCCACTCTAATTTAAGCAAGGCTTCTTTCATATCGAGACCGCCTGCATAGCCTGTCAACTTTCCATTAGTGGCAATAACACGATGGCATGGAACAACAATCCAGATAGGATTATCATGATTTGCCATTCCTACAGCACGGCTCGCTTTTGGATTACCTATAGCAGTTGCGATCTCTTTATAACTTCTCGTTTCACCATATGGAATATTGCAAAGAGCTTTCCATGATTTCTTTTGAAATTCTGTACCATGCAATTCATATGGAAAATCAAAAAATTTCCGCTTTCCATCTAAATATTCCCGTATTTGAGCAAATGCCAAATCGGAGATAGCAGAATGAATATCTTTATCATCAATATTTATTACACATTTCAGATAAGTTATTGCTATATCAGTATAGCCTATTTTAAAGTATCCAAACTCTGTTTTATAAAAGGCATATTTTATCATAATTTCCGATTCTCCTTTCTGAACTCGGCAGGAGTTGTACTAGTCTTAGACTTGAAAAAACGGTAGAATGAGGATAGACTACCAAAACCAACAGAATAAGCAATATCAATGATTTCAGAATCTGTTTCAATCAACAATTTCTTTGATTCCTTTAGGCGTAAATCATTGACATATCCTAATGGTGTAACCCCATACTGCTCTTTGAATATTTCAGCTATTCGACGTTGCGAAACACCGATCTGGTGTAATTCGTTATCAAGTTCTTTTTTTGCTCGAAACATATCGTCAATAAGTGTTTTTACTTTTACGACTATGTCTTTAACCGGCTGATAGGAAAGTAAATCGCTCCTACATCTTTTACAGGGACGAAAACCTGCCGATTCTGCTTGCCCCGCAGTTTCAAAAAAACAAATATTATCTCGTTTTGGTTTTTTGGATTTACAGGAAGGACGGCAATAAATTCCTGTAGATTTTACTGCATAGAAAAAGATACCGTCATAAGAAGCGTTATTTTCACAAGCAGCTTTCCACATTTCTTCCTGTGTCATTTCTTTTTCACATCCTTTTTTGGTGCATAGTCTCTCATACCGGGAATTGCACCGCCTGCAATCGCCCAAAGATATAAACTTGCTACGGTTCCATAAGGTGAATACCGTCTTGCGTACTTTGCAAACAATTTTTTATCAATTCCTCTGTGATGATAAAGCATTCTCATGCCCCGGTGAATAGCAAGGTCACCAAAGCTCACAATATCCGGACGCTGCATACAGAAAATCATAATCATCTCCGCTGTCCAAACGCCAATTCCTTTTAAAGAAGATAATTGCTTAATCACATCTTCGTTTGACATATGATAAAGAGCATCTATATTAAATTGCTGGTTTCGTATTTTTTCGGCAAAGTCTTTAATATAGTCTACCTTTTTAAAAGTCATGCCGCAGCTTTGCAGTTCCTCACGGTCACATAAATAAATTGTATCTGCATTGATAATAGTAAGCTTATCTGATAATCGTTTCCAAACAGTTGCTTGTGCAGAGGTTGAAATTTGCTGTCCGATAATATGATGAACAACGGATGAAAACAAGTCACTGTCAATTTCCCTATAAACATTTCCAATTTTATCTATCGCTTCACCAAGTAATTTATCTCTTGTTTTCAGATATTCGATTTCTTTTTGTCCATATACAAAATGCAAGAAATACACCTCCTATACTGAAATTATAGCATATATGGGAGGTGTATTTCTTCTCAATTTCGGATATTCAATTCATTAGATTATATACATGCTTCAGTCCTCATGCTACGCTCTTTGATTTTATACTTTTAAAGGATACAGGAATTTACAGGCTTATTCATTATATATCTGCTGTCACGAATATTCTCTACAATTTCAAATCCATTCCTAAGATATAAACTAACGGCTCTATGGTTCTTTGTAAAAACATATAAAAATACATCCTTATTCTGTTTTTTTGCAATTGAGTCAATATATCCTAAAACCTTTGTACCTATGCCTTTCCCCTGAAATTTTTCAAAAATAAAAAAATCATCAAGTTCAAGCCTTTCTCCTTCAGTATGCAAGAAAAAATAGCCTACCTTAATTCCATTAAAATAAATGCACTCATAATTCTCTATATTTTTTTCTATTTTTCTCTTTACCCAATCAAAAACTTTCTCAAAATCAAGGTTCAAGTTGGTTTCATAGTTGCTTATAAGCTTCTTGTTTAACTCAAATACTCTATCTACATCACTAGTCGTAGCATTTTTAAATGTTATCTCCATAGCTCCCCTCCATATAGTAATTAAAGAGTAGATAACAGCCTTTATCAATCAATAATCCGATCATTATTTTTTTGAATATTTTTTTCTAAAATCTCTATTCTATGTTTCATTTCTCTTATGCTTGTATTAATATAACCTATATATATAATTATACCTATAATCGCAACTAAGGATAAGAAACCCTCCATAGATATGGCTTTAGTAAACTCATTAATCAAGAATAATACAGCAATTGCTATAATAATTACATAGTATTTTCTTTTCATTAAATACCTCCTCACCAACTAGCTATAATAGCATTATATCATTTTATAAAAAATTACCAATATAAGATAACTAATTCCTATAAATGAGCAAAGTCGCTTCCAATTAAATTACCATCATAAAATTCAAAAAAATAAAACATTTATGTGTCTTAGTCAGTGTCTATTGAAGCAATAACCTCGTACTCTTGTTTAATTATAGTTTTGATATTATATATATTTATTGAATCTCTCTAACTATTTCCCCATCCTTAAGCTTTATATATTTATTGCAATGAGTAACTATTTGCATATCATGAGTTGCAATAATAATGGATAGACCTTTTTTATTCAAATCATCTAATATCTCCATTAATTGATCTCTAGTTGATGTATCTAAGTTTCCAGTTGGTTCATCTGCAAGCAATATCTTTGGCTCTCTTGTTAATGCTCTAGCTATAGAAATTCGTTGCTGCTCTCCACCAGATAATTCTGAAGGTTTGTGGTTCATTCGTAATTTTAGCCCGACTGTTTCTAATGACTTTTCAGCACTTTTTTTAGCTAGATCATATTTCATCATAGGCATAAGAGGTATCATTACATTTTCTAATGCACTCAATTGAGGTAGAAGTTGAAAATCCTGATATACAAAGCTCACTACATTGGATCTCAAGTTGATAAGCTCTTTTGTATTCATTTCGTTTATAGCTTTTCCGCACATATATACTTCACCTTTTGTTGGAATTTCCAAAGCTCCAATTATACGTAGTAACGTAGATTTACCTGAACCTGAATGCCCTACTACTGCTATATAATCTCCTTTAGTTATTTCTAATTCAATGTTTTTTAATGCCCTTACAGATACTTCCCCCATTTCATAGGTATGATACACATTTTTAAGTTCTACTATATGTTCAGTATTGTTAGATAGCATAAACATCACTCCCCAGTTATTTTTCTTATGATTTTTTCTGCAAAATGTATATCTTTTTCCAAAATTTCTAATTCTATCTTATCTATTGTATCTTTGTAGGTATTCCGATAAGGTGAAGGTCTGAAAAAATCAACTTCTGGAATCCCTGTTTGTCCAATAAGTCCTCCTGTATTTGTCATCACACCAGGTTGAAAAAACACTTTTATTTCACGGGAAATTTTTTGAGCTATTTCCATCCATTTATCTGGAGTAATAAGCTTTTCTATATCCCCATGACTCTTTATATACTCAACATTAATTGGATGATCTAAATCAATTATTTGAGAGTGATGTATATCAACTTCTTTAACATAGGGTATCAAATCCTTTTCTTCTACATCCCTTGCAATATTAGGTACTCTGCCACTACTACCATAGAGGTTATCTAGTCTAAAACCTATAAGCAGTCTATCTTTTGTCCCAATGTTCTTCAATACTAATGCACCAGAATGTTTTGGATTAGACTCCAGGTATCTTACAATTCCCCCATCTACATTTTCTTCTCCTCCTGCTGCCCATAAAAACCTTATTGGATGAATAGGATTATTGGTTTTAAATTCCTTTGCTAATACTGATAATGCTGCCACTCCACTTGCATTATTTACTGCCCCTGGTCCAACACTACCATGATTGGTTATTACAAGAAAAGGTGTTCCTTCATTTCTTCCTGGTATATCAACCCATATGTTCTCAGAACTATAACCCTGATACAAATCCACAATCTCAAATTCAAGCTTTGCATCTTCTATCTTTTGATTAATACTATTTATATCTGCTTGAATTATAGCTTGTGCTTCTTTATCTTTAGATTTCCTTATTATCTCCTTAAAGTCATTCGTAGATAGCTGTTTGTCAATCAAAACTATATGCCCTTTTATGTCTTCTCTGTCCACATTTTCTAAATTAATTATTATCGGATCTCTATCTTCTATCTCATATCTTTTCCCTTCTACTGTAGAGGAAAGATTAATTATTATACTAAAAAAATCTACTACTTGATTGTTTATTTTCAGCTTTGAATCTTCCTTTAATCTTCTGTAAGGAGGAACTTTTACTTCTTTTTTTTGTACTTCTAACCCACTATCTTCTAAGAATTTACACAGTATTTCAATTTCCTTCTGATTTGCTTCTGAACCTACAGGTCTATTACCTAAATCTACTATTTCATCTATCATTTTTAATGCTATATTGCCATTTTCATGTATGTTATTATCCTCTACATTATTTTCACTTGGTATGGTTTTAGTGTTGTTCTCAATTCTAGTGCCAACAAATATACTCGCTATTAAGATTAAAACTGAAGCTAGCGCTATTTGGTGGCGTATTTTTTTTACTTTTACCATTTCTTTGCTTGTTCTATATATATCGTCTATCCAAGTATAAACCATCAATAGAGATATGATGGGTAATATCATATCCGCTACTATTACCAATGCTATTGGTACTGAAAATTTTTCATAAATCAATTTAACAAAAATCATACCTAACATAATAGCTGATATACTTGATATGAATACAGGTATTACTATTTGAGGATACATTAGCTTATTTATATGTGTCTTTTGCCATCCTAGCTGCTTAAGCAACTGAATATCTTTTTTTCTTAGATCAAAATATGATAATATTGAATCGAAAAATGTTAATAGCACTAACAAAAATGTTGATATTCCAATAAGCTCTAACCATAACCCAACTCTTGCATGAATAAAATCTCCAAATACTGTAGCTGTCACATGACTTTCTACTGCTGAAATTGCAAACCATGAAAAGAAGCATAGTACTCCTCCTATAAGTATCTCAATAATCATAAGAATTGATCTGTCTCTGTAATAATGCATATCTGCCCAAAATAAAAATTTAGCTGTTTTACTAGTTTTTACGTTTGTGTTTTTTTCTTTCCTAAATATTTTCCCATATGATCTATAAGTTGAATTGTAAGTACTTATATATAATACAAATCCTCCGATAAATATTATGCTTATGAAACATTCAAAAAAGAGTAGCCATGAAACTGATAATATTCTCTTAATAAATATTCCTATGAGTCCTGTTCCTATCATGGATATTAGCCAAACAATAGTTGTTTCGGAAGATAACATAATTGAAATTCGCCTTTTTGTCCAACCTTCTTCTTTTAATACCTTTATTTCTTTTCTTCTATGCCATATATAGACTTGAGTACGATTATATAAAAATATCAATGAGACTATTATGAAAAATGCACTTATGGTTAGCACCAATAAGTTAAATTCTTTCTGCACCATAGTAGAGACATTTAAATTTATCCATGAAGTTATAACTTGCCCTATTCCTTTAATATCTTTATAGTCTTGAAGTTTAAGCTTTATTTCTCTTGGAGATGAACCAGCTACTATATCTACATGAAGTCCAGTCTTGAGTACTATTTCTTCTGCTACTCTTTCGATTTTTGCTTTTCCCTCTCTATTATAGCTATCTACACCTGCTACTCTTACCCTTATAGCATCTATCGGTTTATCTCCTTTTATAAGCTCCGCTGCTTCTAGAGTAGTAAAACCATGTGCAGCTGGAAGAAGAAAAGTACCTAATGTAGTTGTAGGATAGATCTCCCTTTTTCCCTCTAATTGACTTCCTTTTTCATCAACCTCAATTAAAAGCTTCTCAGAGCCATATACGCCTAAAGGTGCTTTAACTAATTCATTTCTTTTAGGTCCTGAAAAGCTTGTATTACCTACAGGGACCAAATTATATATTTTATTCCCTTTTTTTACGTATTCCTCAATACTAATAGTACGGTCTTTACCTTTTTCTTTGAGCTGATTGTACTGTATCTGCTCATCTTTTATACCAACAGGCTTAGGAATCATAACTATATCAGCACTTGATTTTTCTGTACCATATTCTATTCCTTCAGTTATGTAATATTCAATTGCTGGGAATTCACGTATCAATCCTTCATTAGTTATTTTTATATTCTCATTTATATGCTGATAAGTTATTCCAGTTGTTTGAAATGCCTTTAAGTTCTTTGATAAATCTAATCTAATGCTTTTTACATTTATTCCTTTTATATTTTTAATTTTATCATCTATTTCTCTTCTTAATATTGCTTTTTCTTTTGCCTCTTCCATAGTAGAATTTTGTGAGATTTTTTCATTTTTAATTAATAAATCTTCCACTTCGCCTGGTATTTTCCCTAATTCTTCAGCTTTGATATTTGCTTCTATGGGAATTTTAACCTCATCATTAACAAGAACAGGAATATCATAAGCATCATAATGCCCTATACTTGATTGTTTTTCCAATGGTTTTGAAAAAATATATTCTGCACCGCCAAAATCTAATCCAGTTAATCTCCTCTCACTTTCCATGTCTACAGCAACTAAAAAATTATATATGGGTGGAAGCAGCCATTGCAAAAGAATTCTATCCTCTGAAATTTTTATACTTATATCTGTAGATCTTATACTACCATAAGGTCTATCTAATTTATCAATATTATTTATGCAAACCACTGTACTATCACTATTTTTATCCTCTGGAATAATTTCATATTTGTGATATCCATCCGTGGTTTTATAGCTTATATCTGCCCGTATAGCAAAGTCCAATGGTAATTCTAATTGAACACTGTTTTTGCTATTATTTAAAAATCCCATTGAGGCTACTGGTGCTGCCACTTCTACTCCTTGAACAGATTGTATTTTTTTCCAATCCTCAATAGAAATCCCACCTTCTCCTTTCGACAAATAATTAGGCTCTATTAGTTTGCTTTTTTCTATCTCTTTAATAAGACTTTCGCTGTTCTCTGGACGGACTAAAATGTCATATATATCTCTCGAGTAATTTTCTATATCCTCTGAAACATTCACCCGAGTCTGATATAGAGATAAAATACTTGTACATATTCCTGATTGAATGGCTATAAGAGCAATTATCAAACTTATTGTCTGTATCTTATAATATTTCAATGTTTTCAATATATATTTAAACATATATATTCCTCCATTTTTTATGATCTAGGGTGACTTATGCCGCCCTAGATTATGGATATTATTTAGTAACGTTCTACTACTACGCTGTCTGTATCTGTACTATTGCCATCGGTTACAGTAAGCTTTACAGTCCATTTATACCCTGAACTTTTGTTTGTATTATAATAATTAATATAAAAATCTGATTTAGAATGTGTATAATAGTTTTCTCCGTTACCATCACCATAATTTACCACAACATGATAATATCCAGTTGGTCCTCCTCCCCATTCCCCATTAAAATATGCATCTGGCATATCATCAAATACATATTGATGGTTTGGATCCATATTAGCTTCTACAGGTATGTATTGGGGTCCTATGTTATTACCATCAGATATTGCAGTTGCTGCAAATGGTATACAAATGAAAAGAGCTAAAATTACAATAGCTATCTTTTTAGACATCATAATTCACCTCCTTTAAGCTGATTATTATCACAGCTTTGTACTATAAACTAAAATTTCCCATCGGAATCACCTCCTATATTATTTGTTCACAAAAATTTAGTTTCTTAGTTTAGTACTTTACCGTATTGCTTGTACTACTTACACTTTCAGATTTTCCTTTACTATAAGCAGTAAAAGTGGCTCTTACCCTATATGTATATCCTTTATCTACACTATAGGTTTTGTTGATGCTTCCTATATAGTCATTAAAAGTTTCTGACCAACTTTCGATTGTTACCCAGCTCCCGTTCTTATATTGCTGTAAATTAGCATATATTGTTACATTATCTGTAATGTCGCTATAGCCTTTTATTGAACAAGAAATATATGCTTGTCCTGCTGATATAGCAAAATCATTTGAAGTAGTATTAATATAAGCCATCTGAATTGAAATAGATGGTTCTTTGAGTTCTTCCCATATGCTATCATCAGCATATGCAACCATGCTAAAGGATAGATACAAGAGAACACCCAAAATTAAACATAAAACATTTCTTTTACACATAAAATCATCTCCTTATTTTGGTCTTCATATATATAACCAAAATAGGAGATGATTTGTGACACTTTTTTTGAATTTTTTTTATTTTTTTATTTTAGTGCTCTCTGCCATTTTTATTATTTCTTCCTTATGGATTGCCGATGAGATAATAAACCCGTAGTATCCGTCATTCCAAAGAATATTGTTTATGCCTTTATTGCTATAAAAATAGGCTTCATAGCCATGAATAATTATAGATTCTAACTCCGTTCCTTCTGTGTCTATTATCATTCTTCTATTTTCTAATTTATATTGTTCAAATACTATTTCTTCTCCATTTTTATTCCTATAGATTATTGATTGTCCAAAAAAGTTTGTATTCTCTTTATCTAATTTAAATCCTTCAGGTACATATCCTGGAACAAAGAAAGTATTATCTTCAATTTTATCTATACTTTTATCTACATCTTCATATCTTATTTCCGAAAACTTCTCAAAAGTATCTATTATTGTATTAAATAACTTAACTCTCCAGGCTTTTACACTCATAGTTGCTGCAAAAATTACTGTCAACACAATCAATAGCATTGCTACCGCTTTCTTAAAATAATATAATATGTTTATTATTTTTGTTCTTCTTTTTTCGTAAGAGATTAGCTTTGCCATCTTGTCTTTGAATTCCTGAGAAAATACATGCTTTTCTTTCGACTCTTTTTCTAAAATATTATCTAATACTATTAACTCAGCTTGTTTAAAAGCCATGGTTAAAATATTATCTAAGGTATTCTCATTACTCATCTATTTCACTTCCTTCTACTATTAAATGCTCCATCAAAACTTTTTTAGCTCTTTCTGCTCTTTTTCTTACATTTACCTTAGATATATCTAATATATTTGCTATTTCATCATCCGAATACCCATGACCATATTTTAGCATCAATATATTAGAATAATTTGGTGGCAGCTTTAGAATTTTTTTCACTAAGTTACTATATTCATAGTCTTCAAGTAGCTTTTCATCAAAGGCTAGAGCTTGGTTTGAAAAATTACTTATCTCGCCTATAGGCACTACATTCTCTTTTTTTCTCTTATTGTACATATTTGTTGAAATATTCTTCACTATAATAACCAAAAAACCTTTAGTTTTGTGACACTTTATTTCATTTATTTTTTCTAAATGGTCAATTATTTTTATAAAAGCCTTATGTACTGCATCTTCAGCTAGATGTTCGTCTCTCAAAATACTGCTAGCTACGTAAAACATAGTTTGTCTATATTCTAAGTATAATTGCTCAAATTTTGTTCTATTGGATTCTTCATCTATCAGTGTCAAATATACTAGCATTCTATCACCTCAATTACCTATATGCAAAGTCAAAACACCCATACTACTAGTATAATTATTATATCTCATATTGATTTTATTGTAAAACAACTTACTGATTGTATGACTTGTTACATAACCATAATCATAATAACTATAAATATATAAATTGCTTTTAGTAATATTTATTGTTCTCAAATAGCTCTTCTGCTATTTCTAGGAATGGCTGTACTAATATTGCAGCAATAACTACCTGCCTAAACCCCTATTGCTTATCTTTGCTTCATAAAGAAGAAATATTTAAAACAGCAGAGAGCAAAAAAATAAGCTAAGGGTTTTAGTCTTAGCTCATTTAAATCTATTTTTATATTTTCTATGATTCCGCTGATTTTTTATATTTCTCATAGTCATCTTTAGCTTCTATTTCTGACAACTTCATAGCTACTAGTACAAATCCAATCATAGTCCAAAAGGTTATAATTATTTTAGGCATAAATAAAACATGCTCAACTAGTCCCTGAATCATGAGGGAGGCTATTCCTCCTAACAACCCAGCAATAATTACTTTAATATATTTATCCTTGCTTTCTATAGATTTTATTATTGCATATTTATATATCACGAAAATAAGAATAGCAAACAGTATTATACCTACTATGCCTAATTCGGCAGTTAGCTCAAGATAAGTGTTGTGAGCATGAAAATTTGGCATAGTTCTTATATATGTTTCAAATGTTTTCTTAAACGGCACATATCCAAATCCTACACCAGTAGCCCAGTGATCTCTTATTATATCTATGGTTATTTGCCAAGTCTCAATACGCCATGCATTTGATGAGTCTGCTAAACTTCCAATAGTCTGTATTCTATTAATAATAGACTGCGGAAGCACAAATATAGATAACAGTCCCACAGGGATAGAGAGAAGTAATAATCGTTTCTCAACAAGAAGCATAAATACAAATATACCAAATGCAACTCCTACCCAGCCCCCTCTTGATAGAGTAAGAACTAATGTACAAGCTAAAACTATAGAGGTTAAGAAAAATATTAATTTCTTTATTAACTTTCTAGAGTTCCAAAATAAAGCAACTGATACTGGAATAGACATTATCAAATATTCAGCTAGTATATTAGGGTTACCAAATACGGAAAATACTCTTATTGTAATATCTGGGTTGATAGTTTCATCAACCCAAGCTGGATCAAGCTCCACACCAACAAAATATTGATATATTCCATATAGAGCTACTAAAGTAGCAGTAAATACAAAAGCAGTTAACATTACATTCAGCTCATTTTTGCTGTTTACGCTGTTCACCATTATAAATAGTAAGCCTAAAGCAGAAAGATGTATAGCTAAATCTCTAAAGCTACCCATAGGGTCCAGCGAAGTTATAGTACCTATGATTATGGTTAATATAAATACTATTATAGGCACATGCACAAAGCTCTGTTTTATTGTATATCCTTCTCTAAAAATATTGTTAAAAAGGAAAATAAACACTAAATATATCATAAATAGCATTGCAAGCTTATCTGGTAAAAAAGGCAAGCTTACTATGGCTGCTATTATACCAATTTTTATATCATATATTGCAAGCAAAGTCATAGCTATTCCGCCTATTAATCCAGCAAACATAATTGTAGATATTTTGCTATATAATAGTGCCAAAACTGCACCAAGCAATAGGGGGATTACTATTTGCTTTTTTTCTAATGTTTTTATCACCACTGCTACCTCCATTACCTATAGTAAATATATTCTTTAACTGCTTAATAAACAGTGAATTATCTACAGTATATCTATTTGTAAATACCAAAATGAATATCCTGTAATTATAAGCAACAATGCATTACCGCAGTCTTTAAATCGCCATTTACTACATCTATTCCTACATTGACTAGACTTAAGCTATGATAATTTATCCCTCGTAAAATTATATGATATATCCCACTCTCGTTTTCTCTTGCTTTTCTTGGGATAAATACCACCCTTTTCAAGTATAGCATGAAAGTTGTGTTGAAGCAATAAATCCGTCCTTTTGCTGTACTCAAATGGCCAATACCAATGACCGATACGATAACTACAAAATAATTTTAAAAATTTCTATTGACAACTATAGGTGACACATGTAAACTATAGGTGAGGTTACAATAGTAAACTGGAGGTGATAAAATGGTGTCACGTATAACTGATTCAGAAGTCTTAGTAATGCGTGTATTGTGGAATGCTAGGCATGAACTCACTATTACCCATATAAGGACATCTTTAGAGAAAACCACAGACTGGGATAGCTCCACAATAAAAACATTAATAAGGAGACTAGTTAATAAAGGAGTAGTTGAGGCTACAAAGAAGGAAGTATATTATTATAAGCCATTGATTACTGAAGATGAATATAATCAATACATTACACAAGATATAATTGACAGGCTTTATAATGGTAGTGCAAAAAACCTAGTCGCCTCTCTTCTAGACAATAAAAAGCTAGATGAGAAAGATATTGAAGAATTGCGAAATATGTTTAAGGTAGGTGACAAAGATGAATGATATATTCAGATTGATTTTATCCCTTTCCCTATCAGGTACCATTCTATCATTTATAATATTATCAATTAAGCCATTGATAGAAAATAGGGTGTCTAAATCTGTACAATATTATATTTGGGTTGTGGTTTTATTAAGATTAGTATTTCCATTTTCCCTTGAAGAAAGCTTGATGAACAAAGTCTTTTATATGAACAGCCCTCAAGCAATAGTCTCTACTAACCAAGAAATACACATATCAAATAATGAGGGCTCCCCAATATTTGATACTTCTACAGCTTATGATGCAAAGGAAAAACCAGAAAATAAATCTTATGATTATAATAGTAATAGTAGAAGTTATTTTAGTGGTCTATTTAACAGTTTCAATAACTATGTATTTTATATCTATCTATTAGGAGTTATTATTGCAATAGCTACAAATATAGTTAATTATCTAAGATTTTTAAGAGAATTACGAAACTCATATAAAAATGCAAGTATCCAAGAAAATTTACTCTTAAGCTCACTAGCTAATGAAAAAAACAAAGTAGCTCTTTTTAAGAGTTCATTAATTAATACTCCTATGTTAGTCGGGATATTTAGTCCAAAGATAATAATTCCAGACGTTAACTATAACGAAAACCAACTAAAAAATATACTATCTCATGAGCTTATCCATTTAAAACGTTTTGATATTGGATTAAAGTGGTTAATCATGATAATCACATCTATACATTGGTTTAATCCTATAATGATATTGATTAGAAAAGAAATCAATAATATATGCGAATTATCATGTGATGAGG
Organism: Firmicutes bacterium UBA3546; assembly: GCA_002376545.1. Classification (GTDB taxonomy): domain Bacteria; phylum Bacillota; class Clostridia; order Tissierellales; family Proteiniboraceae; genus Proteiniborus. The sequence goes on from DFOH01000021.1 coordinate 67,122, forward strand.
CTGTTATTAGAAATTTAAACGATGATGAAAAGCAAGAATATGGAGATACCTTAATATTTACAGTAGCTCAATATAAACATCCTTTAAGCAAGCTACAAGCAACAATGTGTGCAGAGAAAAAGACCCTGAAGAAAAGACTTATGGCTATTATGAATTATAACAAGAAGTCCAAATTTACAATAATAACTTCAGTACTGCTACTTTTAGTGATTATATTAGCTAGCTTATATGTTGGTGCTTGCACAATTAAAGCTCCTAAAGAGCCACCACAAATTATAATAACCAACGAAACTGACTATGCTCAAAATACATATACAGTAATTAGGAACAAATGGAATGGAGAAGAAAATACAGAGCATTCCTTCTATGAATTAGCTAAGCAAAATAATCTATTGACGGCTCTTCATTTTATTACTGCTGATGAAAAATTTAGAGTTGACTTTGGCGAATTCAAACCAGATTCAGTTTCTGTAAAGGTAGCTCTATTTAGTGATATTCAAAGTGAATCTCCTTTGAAAATAGTAGGTGTTCCTGTACATAATTATCGTAGTGGAATATACGAGTTTAGCGAGCCTAATGACATAGATAATAATGCAGCAGTGGCAAAAGGTAAAATATACAGTATTTCTGCCACTTGGGGAAACAATAGCTGTGAATATATATTTGCTACAGAAACTCCTTCATATTTTAGTATATCAACTATACCTACTGGAAATGATATGAAGAAATTCAGCAAACTACAGGCTGAGGCTGCCAAAGGAAATAGACCTGATTTACTTGATGCTGAAGCTGTAGCTCTTGAGTTTTTAAATTCAAGCGAGTTTACTAGGTACATGAAATATAGAGCTATCGAAGGCGTAAATAAGGAGCCTATTAGTGTAAGTAATTATGACGATTATACCGTAGTAAAATATGGACTTGAAAATCAATACGGATATATAGAACTAAAGCTTGTTCAACCAGGCAAGTCTGATGATGATAATATATGGATGGTTGCTCTCTATAATGTTAAAATGAGGACATATTCTGATTAAAAACATGTAGTGCTATTAGTATAATACCAAGATACAAAAAGAGCTAAGGTTTTTACCCCTTAGCTCTTTTTGGTTTACTAAATTATATTTCTATGCTTCTGCTAACTTCTTATATTTCTCATATCTTTCTTTAGCATCTTTCTCAGCCTTCTCAAATAGCTCATCTGCTATTTCTGGGAATGATTGTACTAATGATGTATATCTTACCTCGCCATTTAAGAAATCCTTAAATGAAGCAGTTGGTTCTTTTGAATCTAGGATAAATGGATTCTTTCCTTCATCAGATAATAATGGATTGTATCTATATAAATGCCAGTATCCTGATTCTACTGCTTTCTTAGATTGAGCTTGAGTACGTCCCATTCCTTCTTTAATTCCGTGGTTAATACATGGAGCATATGCAATGATTAATGATGGTCCGTCATAGCTTTCTGCTTCTAGTATTGCCTTTAAGAATTGGTTCTTGTCAGCACCCATTGCAACCTGAGCTACATAAACATAGCCATATTGTGCTGCTATCATTCCAAGGTCTTTCTTCTTAACCTTCTTCCCTGACGCTGCAAACTTAGCAACAGCAGCAGTTGGTGTGGATTTAGAAGATTGTCCTCCAGTGTTTGAGTAAACCTCTGTATCAAATACTAGTACGTTCACATTTTGTCCTGATGCTAATACATGGTCTAATCCGCCGTAGCCTATGTCGTATGCCCATCCGTCTCCACCAATAATCCACATGGATTTCTTGATTAGGTAGTCTTTCTTATTAGCAAATTCTCTTAGTATTTCATCTGCTCTTGTATTGCCAGTATTTATATCTACTAGAAGAGGAAGTATCATAGCAGCTGCTTTCTTAGAAGCATTAGCATCATCTCTGTCCTCTAGCCATGCATTAAATACTTCATTAATCTTGTCTGAAACATTTAGCTCTACTAATTCCTTAGCTAAATCCATTAATCTATTTCTTATTTGATTTACAGCAAGTGCCATACCATAACCATATTCAGCATTGTCTTCAAATAGTGAGTTCGCCCAAGCTGGTCCCTTACCTTCCTTATTAGAGCAATAAGGAGTTGATGGAGCTGAGCCTCCCCAAATTGAAGAACATCCTGTAGCATTTGCTATCATCATTCTATCTCCGAATAATTGTGTAATTACCTTAGCATATGGTGTTTCTCCACAGCCTGCACAAGCACCTGAGAACTCAAGAAGCGGCTGAGCAAATTGACTTCCCTTTAATGTTGTAAGCGACATTAAATCGTCTTTAACTTCCACTGTCATAGCATATTCCCAATTAGGTACTTGAACTTCTAATTGCTCTTCTATAGGTTTCATAATTAGAGCTTTTTCTTTAGCTGGGCATATATCTGCACAGTTTCCACAGCCTGTACAGTCTAATGTACTTATTTGAATACGATATTCAAGTCCTTCTAAGCCCTTTCCAATTGCCTTCTTAGTTTCAAAGCTTTCAGGTGCGTTTGCTTTTTCTTCTTCATTTACTAAGAAAGGTCTAATTGCAGCATGTGGACAAACAAATGAACATTGATTACACTGAATACATTTGTCTATTTGCCATTCAGGCACGTGAACTGCAATACCACGTTTTTCATATGCAGCAGTACCATGAGGGAATACTCCATCTTCAGCACCTACAAATGTACTTACTGGTAATGAGTCTCCTTCTTGTCTGCTCATTGGAACTAATACATTCTTTATGAAATCAGGAACTTCCTTAGCAGCTGCTACTTCATCCTGATGCTCTGTATCTTTCCAATTTTCTGATACATTTACCTTTACTAATGCATCTATACCCTTATCTATAGCATTATAGTTCATTTGAACTATTTTCTCTCCTTTTCTTCCATAGGAGTGGTCAACTGCTTCTTTTAAATATCTTACAGCATCATCTATATCTATAACATTTGCAAGCTTAAAGAATGCAGATTGCATGATGGTATTTGTTCTATTACCTAATCCTAGCTCTTCAGCTATTTTAGTAGCATCAATTATATAGAAGTTAATATCGTTTTCCCCAATATACTTTTTCATACTGGCTGGAAGCTTTTCATCTAACTCTTCAACTGACCATCTGCAATTTAAAAGGAATGTTCCACCTTTTTTTAGTCCCTTTAATAAATCATATTGGTTAACATAAGCTGGAGTTGAACAGGAAATAAAGTCTGCCTCATCTATTAAATAAGTAGATTTTATTGGTTTCTTTCCAAATCTTAAGTGAGATATTGTAACTCCACCTGATTTTTTACTATCATAAGAGAAGTATCCCTGTGCATATAAGTCTGTATTGTCACCAATTATCTTAATAGAGTTTTTATTTGCTCCTACTGTTCCGTCTGAGCCTAATCCCCAGAACTTACATCTTATAGTTCCTTTAGGTGCTGTTCTTATCTCGTCTTTAATATCTAATGATAGATGAGTAACATCATCTACTATACCAACAGTAAATCCATCAGCTGGTTTTTCTTTTTTAAGATTGTCAAATACAGCCTTAATCTGTGATGGAGTAGTATCCTTTGAGCCTAAACCATATCTTCCACCTACTATTAGTGGTGCATTCTCCATATTGTAGAATAATGTTCTAACGTCTTGATATAATGGCTCTCCTAGTGCTCCTGGCTCCTTTGTTCTATCTAGTACAGATATTCTCTTAACTGTCTTTGGCAATACATTAAAGAAGTATTTAGGTGAAAACGGTCTATATAGGTGAACCTTTATCAAACCATACTTCTCTCCATTAGCATTTAAATAGTCTATAGTCTCTTCTATAGTTTCACATACTGAGCCCATAGCAACTATTATGTATTCTGCATCCTCTGCCCCATAATAGTTAAATGGATAATATTCTCTTCCTGTAATCTTAGTTATTTCTTTCATGTAATCAGCTACAATATCTGGTACTGCATCGTAAAATCTGTTTGCAGCTTCCTTAGCTTGGAAGAATATATCTGGATTCTGTGCAGTTCCCTTTGTATATGGATGTTCAGGACTTAATGCTCTGTTTCTAAATTCGTTAATTGCATCATAATCTACTAGTTTAGCAAAGTCTTCATAATCTATTTCTTCAATATTTTGAATCTCATGTGACGTTCTAAATCCATCAAAGAAATGTAGGAATGGAACTCTTGATTTAATAGCACTTAAGTGTGCAACTCCACCTATATCCATTACTTCTTGAACACTTCCGGAAGCTAGTAGAGCAAAACCAGTTTGTCTAGTTGCCATAACATCTGAATGGTCTCCGAATATTGAAAGAGCATGACCAGCTAACGCACGTGCAGTTACGTGGAAAACTCCAGGTTGTAGCTCTCCTGCTATTTTATACATATTTGGAATCATTAATAGTAAACCTTGAGAAGCAGTAAATGTAGTAGTTAAAGCTCCTGCTGAAAGTGAACCGTGTACAGTTCCTGCAGCTCCTGCTTCAGATTGCATTTCCGCAACATGTACTGTTTGACCAAAAATATTTTTCTTTCCATAAGCAGCCCATTCGTCAACAAGCTCTGCCATAGTTGATGAAGGAGTTATAGGATAAATTCCTGCAACCTCTGTAAAAGCGTATGCAACATATGCAGCAGCAGTATTACCGTCCATGGACTTCATAACTTTTGCCATTTTTTGTTTCCCCCTTATATTTAAAAATACTGTATACAATACATTCCCTATCTCTAGTATAGTAGACTATCCCCCTAAAGTCAATAAATCTAGCCTTTATTAAATCTTACAAAAATGTTTTAATTATCAAAAAATTTGATTTACTTTATTGTGCTAGCTAATAATGGCTACTATGCTGTAAAGCACATTTAGCAATGTATCTTTTATTAACTAGCACATCATATTAAACTATGGGAGCTATAGTTGAAAATCTTTTCTTGCCCTTAAGTCCTAAAAATTCTGTCAATCTTTCGGTTGAAAAGTTCAAAATTAAATGTTCAGGCATATCAATAGATTTAAGCACCTCTATTGCCTTATCAAATCTTCCGACGTCAAATGCTATATGAGAATCGCTTCCTACAGTAATCATCACTTCCTGCTCCTTACATAGCCTAGCTATTTCAATACAGTTATTCAGACTTCCCTGCCTGCTTGAAACAAAGGAGCTATTATTTATCTCAATTAATGTTCCTGTCTCCTTAGCTTTTTTTACAACCCTTTCATAATCTATAGGAAATACAGGATTTCCTGGATGGGCAATAATATCTACATTTTTGTTTTCCATTGCTTTTATAATTGCATTAGTATTTTTATCTATTCCACCTGACTCAATACAAGCTTCATGTAATGAAGCAATGACAATATCTAGCTTTGCTAAATGCTCGTCGGATATATCTAATTTTCCATCAAAATCCATAATATTTGCTTCTACACCTCTTAGTACCTGTACTCCATATATTGATTCTGGAATAACTTTTTGATTTAAAATATGCCATATATTTGATGCTCCCTGCATTGCAGGTCCATGGTCAGTTATTGCAATCATTTCTAAGCCTTTATTATTTGCCTCTCTTGCTATCTCAATGACAGTACTATATGCATGGCCACTGGCTATAGTGTGGCAATGTGTATCAATAACGAATTTCATTAAAACAACTCCTCTTCTCTTAGTATTAGCCTTATTTATTTCCGCCTTGTTTTTTCATTTCATATTCCTTTTTAAGTCTATTATCTAATTCTACGGCAGCATTGTAGCCAAATTGCTTTTGCCTTGTATTTCTTGTAGCTACTTCAAGTATCATAGCAACATTTCTTCCCGGTCTTACAGGTATTGTTAACTTCACTACTTTTTTCCCAAGAATATCAATATATTCATCATCTAATCCCAATCTGTCATATTCCTTCTGTGGGTCCCAGTCCTCTAAGCGTACGACCAGGTCTATAGCCTCCCACTTTTTAACTGCTCCAATGCCATATAGTCTTTCTATATCTAATATACCTAGTCCTCTTATTTCAAGAAAATGCCTAATTACCTCTGGAGATTCGCCTACAAGTAAATCTTCTCCAACCTTTTTAATTTGAACTGCATCATCTGCAACAAGTCTATGACCTCTTTTCACTAGTTCAAGTGCAGTTTCACTTTTTCCTACACCACTTTCTCCTGTTATTAATATTCCCATCCCATAGACTTCTACTAAAACTCCATGCATAGTTATAAAAGGAGCCAGTGCTTCGTCTAGATAATTTACTAGTCTATTAGTAAATTTTGTTGTTAACATATCTGTTCTTAGTATGCTTCTATCATACTTTTCTGCTGCTGCAATAATCTCATCAAATACTTCAAGATTTCTTGTAATTATAACTGCTGGTATTGGATACTGAAAAATTGAATCTAATCTTCTTGCTCTAATATCCTTTTCCATGCCTTGTAAAAAGTGCCATTCTGCATTTCCAATTATCTGAATCCTTTTATATCCGAAATATTTAAAGAATCCAGCAAGCTGAAGTCCTAACCTATTTAATTCATTTCTACTTATTTCAGATACAGGATTATCAGGCTTATGAATAACCTCTAATCCTAAATCTTCTATTAATTTATCAATTGATACTGATCTCATTCTCTTCCTCCTTGTGAACAGTAGTTTATTTTGTTCTGAAAAAATCATATACTTGTTGAGCTGCTAATTTATTCATGCCCTCAACATTTGCTAATTCTTCTACAGTTGCTTTTTTTATATTATCTACAGAACCAAAGGCTCTTAAGAGAGCTTTCTTTCTTTTATCCCCAATGCCGCTTATATCATCAAGTATGGACTTAATCATTTTCTTATCTCTAAGACTTCTATGATATGTTATGGCAAATCTATGAGCCTCATCCTGTATTCTAGTTATTAGCTTAAAGCTCTCACTATTTGATGCTAAGCTTATTTCTTCATCTTCATATGTCAAAGCTCTAGTCCTATGAAAGTCATCCTTTACAAGACCGCATACTGGTATATCAACACCTAAGCTCTTTAACACCTTCTTAGCTACATTGACCTGTCCTTTTCCTCCATCCATCATAATCAGGTCAGGGAAAACTGAAAAGCTTTCTATTGCGGATAAGTTTTCCTTAATCATATCCTTTTCCTTGATACCTCTGCTAAATCTCCTAAATATTATTTCCTCCATACTGCCATAGTCGTCTGGTCCTATAATTGTCTTTATTTTAAATCTTCTATAGTCACTATTTTTTGATTGTCCATTTTCAAATACTACCATGGAGCCAACAGATTCTACACCTTGAATATTTGAAATATCAAAGGCCTCTATTCGCCTTGGTATATCGTCAAGCTGTAAAACGTTCTTTAGCTCAGTTAACGCCTTTTCATTGCCTTCCATCTTTCTTTTTATCTTATCGCTATATTTATCCAGCATATCTAAGGCATTTTTCCTAACCATTTCAACTAGGAGATTCTTCTCTCCACGCTTTGGAACTCTAACACTTACCTTTGAGCCTCTTTTATCACTAAGCCAGCTAGTTATTGCCTCAATGTCTTCCAATTCTTCCTCTATTAGTATTTCCTTTGGCACATATGAGGTTCCTATATAAAATTGCTTTACAAAGGAGCTAAGTATGTCTCCTCTGCTCTGATATTCAGTGTCAGTAAGTATAAAATGCTCTCTGCCTGTAACCTTTCCTCCCCTTACAAAGAATATCTGTACACAGGCTTCGTCTATTCCTGTTGCCATTCCTATTATATCCTGATCCACCATAGTAGTTGTAGATACAATCTTCTGTTTTTCTAGCATGAAGTTTAATGAGTTTATCTTGTCTCTATATTTTGCAGCATTTTCAAAATCTAAATTTTTAGCCGCTTCCTTCATTTTGTTCTCTATTACTTCTATAAGTTTTTCTTCCTTCCCATTTAAAAACATGATAATCTCATCTATCATTTCCATATATTTTTTCTCATCCACATCGTGATGACACGGTCCGAAGCATTTACCGATATAATAATTGAGACATGGTCTTTGCCTCTTTTCATTCTTATCAAAATTCATAGTACATGTTCTAAGGGGATAAAGATTGTTGATGGTTTCCAATGTATCATTAACAGCACCAACGCTTGTGTAAGGACCAAAATATTTTGCTCCGTCCTTAATTATTCTTCTGGTTTTCATCACTCTTGGAAATTTTTCATTTGTAGTAACCTTTATATATGGATACTGTTTATCATCTCTAAGCAAAATATTGTACTTCGGCTTATGTTTTTTTATTAAATTTGCCTCAAGTATTAAAGCTTCTACTTCAGTATCAGTAATTATATACTCAAATTCTTCTATATTTTTCACCATTGCATTTACTTTTGGAGTATGGTTTTTAGAAGATTGAAAATATTGCCTAACTCTTTTCTTTAGAGATATGGCCTTGCCAACATATATTATTTGCTCATTTTTGTTTTTCATTAAATATACACCAGGTTTGTCTGGCAGTCTTTTAAGTTCTTCTTCTATATTGAACAATGATTTCACCCTTATTTCTTTATAATATATAATTATAATACCACATTTAATGTTGTTTAAATTTTAAAAATGTATATAATTTAGATAGTAGAAAGTTTTTATTCAGGAGGGAAATTATGTCACAGACGAGAAAAGCAGTAATATTCTTTTTGTCATTTTTCATTACTATAATAGCATTATCTCTGTTATTTCAATTTATAAGCCCATCTTTGGTTAATATGGATGAAAGTGTAATGTTTAATGTTATTTCTCCATTGTTCACTACCGCTGGGCTAATAATATTTGTTATATTGCAATCAATAATTAGATATTTGTTTTATAAAAAGACTCTAAAATCTAATACTAGTTTTGTATATGCCAATATAACCAAATTTGCCATGAAGGAAAGAATGCTTCCTTATGCATTTCTTTTGCTCATACATTTAGCTCCCTTTCTTGGGAAAATAGTATTTGATTATACATTTATGATTAGAATATTATTGTTTATAGGCTCTATTATCATCATTGAATTATTATTGAGAGTATCTAATAAAAAGGTAAAAGTGTTTTTTCAGAGAAGTGGAATCTTAATCACAGGCTTTGATGCGAGAATTGAAATTCCTTTAGGCGTGAGTATAAATATATACAATGATTCTGGCTTTTACAGCTACAAGGATATTGATGAATATGCAGTATTGCAAGACCGTATGGAGCTTAAGCTAATAAATAATTATGGAAAAATTGTATTTATGGCTAATGGAGAATTAAAAAGACAGGTCACAGGATTAATGGTACAGAATAAGATACCTGTTAGAAAGGTAATTGAATAGGAAAGAAGTAGGATAGCCAGTTGCTAGAACTGGCTAGTTTTTATTTTAAGATGAAGAAATACTTTTGTTAATTTACATTTTTTTTAAATAAAATATAGCTAATTGAGTTCTATCTCTTAGATTTAATTTATCTAGAAGTACAGTTATATAATTTCTAACAGTGCCTTCACTTAGATAAAGCTTGGCTCCTATTTCTTTATTTGATAGTCCCTCTGATATGAGCTTCAATATTTCCAGCTCTCGGTTTCCTAAATCATAATGCATCTTGTCCTTTTTATCAGGTTTATCCTTTAGCATTGAAGTTAGAGTATCTGCTACTTCTTTATCCAGAACAGTGTTTCCTCTATATACTGTTCTTAAGCTGTCTACTATACTATCAGAGGATTGATTCTTTAATATGTAGCCTTCTGCGCCATTCTTTATTGCTTCTCTTATGTACTCATCATCCTTAAAGGTTGTCAATATGATGATTTTAATATCATTGAAATGCTCTTTTATGAGCTTTGTGCCTAGAACTCCATCCATAATAGGCATTCTTATATCCATAAGAACTATATCTGGTCTAATCTTCTGACATAGCTCAAAGGCCTGCTGTCCATTTATTGCGGTTCCTACTACATCTATATCAGGCTCTAGACTTAGAAGTATTTTTAAGCTATCTCTAATTAATCCATCGTCATCAGCTATGAGAACTTTCAACACCTACACCTCCCTGGACATTTTCCCTTGGAACAATGGCTACAATCATAAAACCGTCCTTAGTACTAATAGAAATACTTCCTCCTATGTTATTAAGTCTTTCCTTCATTCCACTAATACCTAAGCCTTCTGTTATTTTTTCACAGCCTACTCCATTATCTTTGATGAAGAGCCTAATAAACTTATCATATAGCTCAATATTAATTATTACATTATCAGCCTTAGAATGTCTCATAACATTAGTCAGTGCTTCCTTTATGCTATGGTTAATTATTTCCATATTAGCTGCTGAAATATTGTTAAAATCTCCTTTAAAGCTAAAATCTACATGACAAAAAGAAAAGTTGGCAATAATCTGTTTGATGTACTCTATGCCTACCTTTTCTTTTGGTTTAATATTATGAACAGTATCTCTAAGAACTACTAGAGTATTTGACAGGTTTTCAATAGATTCTTTAAGCAATCTATTTGACATTTTATCGTCCCTAATTCTAAGCTTTAATGAAGCCTGTAGCTGCAATAGAATTCCAGCAATTTTATGTCCAACAGTATCATGAATTTCTCTCGCTATTCTATTTCTTTCATTGACTTCTGTTATATGGGCTATTTCCTTCGACATATTTATAAGCTTTACTCTGCTTTGCTCTAGCTCATACCTGTACTTCCTTTCTTTATCATAGCTTTCCTTATAGGTCATCTCTTTTACCTCTAAACTAGTACTCACATATGCAAAAAAACAGCTCAAAGCTATCAGCAAAGAAAAATCTATGAATCTGCTTAAGCTTAGAGAATAAAATCCAAATAGAAGTATAAATATCACTAAAAAATATATCTTTATCCTTACAAAATCATAGGCCGTGATGGCAAATAAGGTTATAAATAGTAGGTTATGCTTCACTCCAAAAGCTATAATCACAACTTCAAATATAGCTATAATAACACTTATGATTGAGCTGTTAATAAATCTTTCTTTAAAAATATTTGAGGATATGACAATCAAAATAATTATTATATCAATGGGAGCTACTTGCCCTGAAATCGACATTTTAAATATCATATACACAAGGAAGAATGTCTTAAATATATAATTCATGATTGTCATACCTCCTCTCATATATTCAATAGTATAGAATTTCTACACTTTATATAGAATTCCCTTTTAAATTTCTACGCTATTTTTTCTACATAATCCTATAAGAAAAAATGTAAGTGAAAAGAGTGCAAGAATACTCATTTCCAAATATATAGCACTCATATCTGGTTTTAGAAGCTGCTTCTCTATTCCTTCTAATACCCAGGTTGAAGGTACAAATCTGCCAAGCTGCTGTAAAAAACTAGGCATAATTTCTCTAGGCCAGAAACACCCTCCAAGATAACTTACTGCTAATATAATAAACTGAGAAAGCACACTGCTCTGCCCTAAATTTCTCGAAAAATTATTTATAGCAACAGCCATAGCCACACTGCAAACTCCAAACAGTGCTAATAATAATACTACCCCTAGAATTGAGGAACCTAAAAATAAGTTAAATACCTTTATTGCTATAATGAGTACTAAGGTAACCTGAATACCTATAATAGCCATGGAGCTTAGAACATTTTCAAGCATATAGCTTTTAGCAGTGATTGGAGAACTAAAAATTCTAGAATATGTTTTATACCTTTTATCCTCAAGCATAAGTCTTGCAGCATTATTAGAGAGATACATCATGAACATGACAATAAAGCCAAAGCTCTGTAGTAATTTATCCTGTGTTCTATCTGTTCCCTCAATGGTTTTATATTCAGCATTAAATTTGCCATTTTTGTAGAGCTCTAGACCTTCATAAAATCTCATATAATCTTCTTCTGCCACTCTTGCAATATTCTTAGCTGCATTTATATTATTATTTAATGCTACATCTAAAGGAGTAGTAGCTTCTGTTTCTTTTATCTTATATGTGCTTATTTTAGGCTCTTTATTTGAAATAATATCTTCAGTAAATCCTTCAGGAATTTTAATAGCAAAATCTATAGTTAAGTTTATTAGTTTATCATTTATACTATCTTCTTCTACTAATACTACCTTGCAGCTACTTTCTATGCTTGTAATTAGGAATTTACTAAGCTCTGTGTTATCATAATCTACAACTCCCACAGTAAGAGGAAGGCTGTTATTAACCACTACAATGGAAAAAATCATTGAGAATATTGGAAGTACAAACATAAAGATTATGCTGCTCTTTTTCCTTAATATCCTTTTAAAATTATTCTTAAAAATATTCATCTAATTTCCTCCTTCCTACAAGGGACGATATTGCAAAGGATGCAATGGTAATACCCCATATTACAATTAAATATGTTTGAATTTCCACAGGGTTTCCTCCGTATATATTATTAAACAATACTCGCTGTATCATATAATTAGGCGACAGGTATGAAGCCAATGCCCTAGTCTTAGGTCCAAAATCACCTATTGGAAAATATCCTCCACCCAAAAATGTAAAAACCATAACTGCTAGACTTAATATCATAGAAACTTTGCCTGAGTCTTTAAATACGCTATAAACCATTATTCCTATGCCAACTGCCATGATAATAGCAGAAAAGCAAGTAAATAAAATAAATGGCATGTTATTACCCCAATTTGCTTTGAAAACATATTTAGTACATCCAATTATAATGAAAACCTGTAAAATCAATGTAATTATAGTGGCTAGCAATCTACCTACAAAAAGCTGATAGTTTTTCAGTGGGGAGCTTTTAAGTCGTATTTCCGTTCTTTGATACCTATCCTCCGCAATTAAATTAGCTCCATACATGGTTCCATACATTATAGACATAACAAGCATAGTCACAGCATAGTAGTCTATTGCTCTAGGCAGCTTTCCTGTTATGGAAATAGGTATTTCCTCTATATTACTGTCTGACATTAGAACAAAATCATTATCGCCTAGGCTTTCAATGGCTAACATTGAATTGCTGGTAATTATAAAACTATCTATTAAGCTCTTAACAATAGAAGCTCTATAGCTATTGTATTGGCTATTGTAAACCTTTATATTTACCTTTTCTCCTAAATTTAATTTTTGAGAAAAATCTGAATCAATCATTACAATAGAAGAAGCCTTTCTATCCCTTATTAGTTTTACTCCCTCTTCATATGTAGAAACCCCTTTAAGCTCTATGAAAGCTTTAACATCCTCACTATTCATAAACTCATGAAATGCTTCTCCTGCCCATCCCTTATCCTCATTTATATAGCATATAGTAGTTTTGCTTATTGATGATATGTTGTTAAAAGAAGAGCCTAGTGCGGTTCCTAGTATCAATGTAGTCATAAGCGGCAACAAAATCATAAGACTTAGGCTTTGTCTATCTCTAAGGTTTCTTATAATTCCATAATAAGCTATATTCAGCATATTCATAGTCTCACCGCCTAGTCTCTCAAAGTCTTACCTGTTAGGGTTAAAAACACTCCCTCTAGGTTTGGCTTTTCAATATTTATGTTCATAATCTCTACACCAGTATTTAAAATATAATCAATTATTTTACTAAGATTTTTACTGTCTTTTTTAGATGTAACAGTAATCATGTTTCCATCCACTGCACAATCCATAACTCCCATAATATTTCTAATGTTATCTACTAATGTAAAATTCATAGATGATAGCTCTAGTGATACTTTGTCTTCTGTTGATATTAATGCCTTTAGTTCATCCTTATTTCCCTGAGCAATTACCTTTCCTTTATCCATTATGGCGATGTTGGTGCAAAGCTCCTCTACCTCCTCCATATAATGAGAGGTATAGATTATTGTAGAGCCATCATTATTTAGCCTCTTTATAGACTCAAGTATGTGATTTCTTGATTGTGGGTCTATTCCTACAGTGGGCTCATCCATTATGATTAGCCTTGGATGATGTGCAATGGCACAGGCAATATTTAACCTCCTTCTCATTCCTCCAGAAAGGTATTTTGCCATTACTTTTTTCTTGTCACTTAATCCTGTAAATTCTAGAGCTTCTTCTACTCTATCCTTTAACAATTTATCCTTAAGCCCATATAGCTTTGCAAAGAATGATGTATTTTCATATACTGTCAGGTCTGGATATACGGCTATATCCTGAGGAACTATTCCTATCTCTTTTTTTATTTCACTGCTGAAATTCTTAATATTCTTATCGAATATTAATATTTCTCCTTTGTCTATTTTGATTAGTCCCATTAGCGCATTGATTGTTGTAGTTTTGCCTGCTCCATTTGGACCTAGAAGACCAAATATTTCTCCCTCTCTAATGGTTAGGCTTACATTATCTACTGCTAATTCGTCCTTATATCGCTTTACTACATTTTTGATTTCAACTACCAATTGAGATCACTCCCTTATTTTTCTCTACAATAACATCATAGTACAAAAAATATTGGAATAATAATGACTAAAATAATAAAACCATATGACAAATGTCATATGGTTTTATTATTTAGCACCTTCAGTTTTGGCAAATAAAAAGCTTATATATCTAAATAGCACATATAGTACAATCACAACTGCTAATATTTCCTCAAACTTAACAACATATTTTAGGAAAGCTATTGGTTTTCCTGCATTTCCTAAAAATCCATTAGTCAATTTAATGGATATTGCACTGATGACTAATGGGAATGTAAAAGCAGAATAGCTTGGATAAAAGTTCAATTTCAATAGCTTAGGTAGTTGGATTAGCACACATAATAGCATGAATTGTGATACAACTGCCAACACCCCTACTATAAGCATGCTTTTATCTTGGAATGAGTTCATATATCCTGCTAAGCAAAGACTAACTGGCGCAGAGAAAATCACAATTGTAGGTAAAGCTGGCTCTGGCATTTCCTTAACCTTGAAGACTCTTTTAATAACTATTGGCAATAAAACTATATAACATATGATACCAAACCAGAATAAAGCCTTACCAATACTAGCCATGTTAAATACGGGTGCTGTTACGCTTCCAACTACTATGCCCACATAGACAATAAACCAGCTTGGAAATACTTTTTTTATGTTAAAATTGAGCACGTACTTTCTAGTGAAATTGATGATTAAAGCTGCATGTAGTAATAATCCAATAATCCATACTCCAAATGCTACTGTCGGTGCAAAAGGTTTAATATAAGCAGCCAAGAGTATAATTCCCATTGATAAAGTAGGAAAAACACTGGCAACTACAGGACTTTCTAGGCTCTCTTTTACTCCTTTAGGATATTTCACAATTTTTAAAAGCAATAAAACTAAAATAATTACTGATAATACTCCAAAAATATTTCTGTATATATCTCCATAGGATAATACAAGATTTCCTGTAGCAGCTAAAGCCAACATAAGTCCGGCAATGGGTACTGGAAGTTTTTTGATGACTTGATTCATTTTATCACCTCACTCTCCTATTTTACTTCTACTTGACCATCTGATATAAGTCTTTCTGCTACCCATTCTGCAACTTTTCCTGTTATTTCAATACAGTGTTTTTTCCTTTCAGGACTTTGGAAGTTATCTCCTGCCCATTGTCTAGTGATTACTCTACAGCAGGTTGACCCATATTCTTCCTTTACAAAATCATGTAATGCAGCCGCTGCTGGAAACATCTTTTCATTCATAGGCTCTCCATGTACTCTTCCATAAGCCATTCCAAGCGCCATTTGTCCACCACTTACTGCTCCGCATAAGCATCCTCTTTTGCCCATTCCTATAGGGAAACCAGAAGCCATTTTTACAATATTATCATCATATGGATTTCCTAATAGTCTGTTAATAGTTTGTGCTACTGCCTCGGAACAGAAAAATTCTCCTCTTGCAAAGTAACCCTCAGCTTCTTTTTTTACTTCTTCAATTAGTTGTTCTCTTGTCATGATAAATTCCCCTTTCACATAAAATTTTTCGGCTTGTCTTACATCCTTCTTAATTTTATGTGCTATTCATAGCTTTTACAAATAAATAATATCTATAGTTTTTCTTAAATTATAGATAAGTTAAATAGAACAACCATATGACAATTTCCATATGGCTGCTCTACTTAATGAACAGTCTTCTGTTGCAATTCTTAATTAATGCAAAAATAACCATCCTGCTTCATCATTCAATGCTTT
Source organism: Firmicutes bacterium UBA3546 (assembly GCA_002376545.1). Classification (GTDB taxonomy): domain Bacteria; phylum Bacillota; class Clostridia; order Tissierellales; family Proteiniboraceae; genus Proteiniborus. The sequence continues at coordinate 83,221 of DFOH01000021.1, forward strand.
TTATCAACTCATCAATATTTGAGTATGGTGCATTTAAAGCTTTTGCCTTTTTAAGCTCTTCTCTTGCTAGCTCTAGCTGTCCCATATCATAATATATAATTCCTGACATGTAATGACCATCTTTTGGAGATAGTCTTGCCAAAGCCTTGGCATACTCTATTCCTTTATCATAATTACCCGTAATTGCCTCAGCTCTAGCAGTTATCCATAGTACTTCTATATTAATGTTTTTGTTTGTAGGCTTTTGATTTAAAATCTCTTCCCCTACATTGGCAGCTTCCTTCCAGTTTTGATTTGAATCATGCTTATATAGCTCCTCTAGCTTCACAAGGGCATTATTATTGCCATAATTAAAGCCATAAATTAATCCAGAGACTCCAATTACAATAGTTAATACAATGAATACAATCTTGCTTGAATACCAACTGATTTTGTGATTATCTTTAATCTTAACTATTCCTGAGGCAAGAAAGCCGCCTATTAGTCCACCTATGTGCCCATAATTATCTATTCCTGTATTCATGAATCCGTAGGCTAAGTTTATAGCTAAAGTGGTAAGTATGCTACGACCAAAATAGACCTTAAAAAGCTTAGGGAATTCAACACCAAAGTATAAAAGTGCTCCTAATAACCCAAATATTGCTCCCGAAGCTCCAACTGAAGGATTTATTGAAAACATAAAGCTTAAAAGACTTCCCATAAATCCGGCTATTAAATAGATAAACAAAAACTTACCATGTCCATATATTCTTTCTACCGTAGGTCCAACTGCATATAGAGAATAGCAATTAACAAGTAAGTGTGTAAAATCAGCATGCAAAAATATTGGAGTTATAAATCTCCAATACTGACCATTTAAAATATTGATATTGAGCTTAGCTCCAAACTCAATTAACAGTTCACTGTAGCTCCTGCCAGTTTTTAATGAAATTAGATTTAGTAAAGCCCACATAGCTACATTTATGATGATTAATAGATATGTGATTGTTGACCTCTGCAATTTTAATGCCACTATTCTTCTTCTTTCTTGAGTGAAATTATCTTCATTATAATTCATATTGTTATCATCCATAAGTAAAAATCCTTTCTAATTATTAATCTATCCTCAAATAATTATCTTTATATTTATATATTGTATTGTTATTTACAAAATATTTCAACTTAAACCTCTTATTTAAGAGTAATAGCATTTATTTTTTCATCATATAATCCTAGTAATAAATCATATGGGGGAAAATAATGGTTATTTTTATTAAAACTAGAATAATAAAAGCAATATTAATAGTTATGATCCTGTTAGCCATACTTCTGTTAAGCATATATTTTATCAATCAATTTGATGAGAAAACTACAGTATTTGTTGACGATAGCATGAAAGAATTCCTAACCTCAAAGGTTCAAGATATGTTTCATAAAAGGAACCAAGCTATGCTTGATGAAAGGCCTGAGGTTTTAGATAATTTGTATGATAAATCAGTAAGAAATGGTCTATGGGCATATGAGCACGAGATTAAGAAAATGAAGTATCTACATAATTGGTCAGACAGGCAGTCTGTAGATTTTACTAAAGTAGATTCCCAAGTCATTATTAAAAGCATTAAAAGCAAAGGAAATGGCTATATTTTAAGTATTTTAGCATCAACCGAATATGAATACATTTACTTAGATAATCCTGAAGTTAAAAATAGCTTTAGAATCGGTACATACCATTCTCTAGATTTGATGCCAAAAGATGATGAGTATATAATTACAAAAGAATGGTATACAGATCCATTTGCCGACTCACTTCATTTAGATGAGCTGAAAAGCGAAGAAATAAAAAAAATTATTTCATCTGGGGAATCTAAAGATTTGTCTTCATTAAATGAAAGAAGAATAAAAGCAGTTGAATACGCTGATAAGTTCTGTGGTGCTGCCAGCCTTCCTGAGCATGGATTTAAGTATAATCCTCAGTACAGAAACTACAATTCCCAAGGTGGAGACTGTACTAATTTTGCTTCTCAAATTATGTATGCAGGAGGCTTCAAAAAAAATGGCACCTGGAATTATTCCAATGGAGCAGGCTCCAAGGCTTGGGTAAATGCTCAGGGCTTTAAGGATTATATGCTATATAGCGGAAGAGCCTCTTTAATTGCTAATGGAAGCTACGATAAGGTTCTGAAAGCCTCATATAAGCTATTGCCTGGTGACATTATAGCCTATGAAAAGAAGGGCAAAATAGCCCATATATCTATAGTAACTGGTATAGATTCAAAGGGATATGCCCTTGTAAACTCTCATAATTCTGATCGCTATAGAGTTCCATGGGACCTAGGCTGGAATGATAAGGGCATTAAGTTTTGGCTCATACATGTTCATTTTTAACAAAGACTTCTATCGAAATATTAAAAGAAGCAAGGGTATAAATTCTACCCTTGCATTTTAATTTGAGCCAAATAAGGACTTAATTGCCTTAATCAAAAAGATTAATAATGTTAATTAATATATTAAAATTATTGATTTTATGATTTAATATTTTTATAGAATATATTGACATTTTTTAAATATCAATTACAATATTAGTAAAGATAAAAAATACAGAAATAGTCTCTAAGGAGGTTCAGCATCATGGAGGATTTGCTGCTAAAAAGAAAAAGTAAGTTTATTTTGTACGTTATAGCCTGCTTTCTGCCAGTAATAGATACTCTGTTAAGAAATGTTTCAATGGCACTATTAATTGGAAGCATAGAAGCAAAGGATATTGATTACTTTTTCAAGGTCTTTGCTCTTTCTATTTTCTTTACTATTTTTGGAGTTTTACTCTACGTTATATCTAGATTTATGAGAATCAGCTATATGAGAGATACCATTTTAGATGTTAGGATAAACGCATTTGACAAAATTTTAAAGCACTCATACAAGAATTTCAGTAAAAAGTCTAAGGATGTATACATATCGAATCTCGTAAATGATATTAATGTTTTTGAACAAAATTTCTTCTTAAGACTAATAAATACTATCTTTCAAGGTGGATGGTATATTGTATCGTTGATAATACTATTCTTTCTAGATTTTAAATTTGCATTAGGAATATTTGTCATATCTATCGTAATGTTTTTCATAAGCAGAGCCTTTGAAGGCAAAACTGTAAAGCTACAGGAAGAGGTTTCAGAAAATAATGAAAGCTTTACCACAAATGTATCTAATACCTTTAATGGACTTGAAATATTAAAGCTAAACAGTATTGAAGATAAGTTCTTATATAATACTTTAAAGGCAATTGACAAGGTAGAGAAAAAGAAGCTTCATTATACAGTGTTTACTGATGGTCAGAGAAGCTTGACTAACTTCCTAGGCTTTGGAATATTTGTGGGTATAATACTATATTCAATTAATTTAGTTCTTCAAGGAGCATCCTTTACTAAAATTACTTTAATGATACAACTATCTAATGGATGTATATGGCCTATAGTTCAAATCCTTCCTTGGTTCAATGAGCTAAAGGCATCAGCTAAAATATACGACAAGATTACTAAGGATGACGAAGAAAAAGCTTCTGACATAGTGAAAGAAAAGGAATTCAATTTCAATTCTAAATTAGAAGTAAATAATCTTAAATTCAACTATGACAATAAGGAAATTCTTAAAGGCGCCTCCTTAACTATTGAAAAGGGCAAGAAATATTTACTTAAGGGTGCAAGCGGAGCTGGGAAATCAACTTTAATTAATCTTCTTTCTATGGTCAACGATGACTATGAAGGAAAAATTACTTTGGATGGTATAGACTATAGAGAAATTGATGAAAGAAGCTTTAATGATAATATATCTTTTGTTTATCAGGATGTATTTCTATTCGAGGATACAATTTATAATAATATTGCTTTGTTTAAAGACATACCAGAAGAAAGTATACTAAAGGCTGCTGAGGATGCTGGATTGTCAGAATTCCTAGAGGAAAGAACCTTAGGTCTCCAAGAAATGTTAATGGAGAATGGCAAAAATCTCTCTGGCGGTCAAAGGCAAAGAATATCTATAGCTAGGGCATTAGCAAAGGGTGCTAGTATTCTGTTCGTAGACGAAGCTACATCAAGTCTAAATGAAGAGCTAGGCAGAGCTATTGAAAATACCTTACTATCCTTAGATAGTACAGTAATTGCCATTTCTCATAGATACTACGAGGGCGTCAGCGAAAAATACGATTATGTTCTTGAAGTAAAGGACGGTTTAGTGTACCAATATAATAGCCAAGATTATTTTAACATGGAGGTGCTGGCTATATGAAAAAATCAATATTTAAGGCAATCCCATATCTTATATTAATTGTTATTGTTGCCTCTGTATGTGCTGTACTAGAAGGAGCATTATCCATCTCAATGATGAAGACCATCGATATGGCAGTATCTGGTGACAAAGAAGCATTTAGGGGTGAAGCTATAAATCTAATAATTCTTGCACTTTCTATCCTTCCCGCAAGTGTTCTTCTATCCTTTGGAAGAGGACTTTACAAAAGAAAAGCTATTATATCAGCAAAAGTAAATTTTGTAAGCAGAGTATTTAAGAAAAACATCAATGAATTTCAAAGGGACAATAATGCAAAATATGTGTCTACTTTAACCAATGATGTCAATACTATTGAAACTAACTATATTGATGGAATCTACGAGGTTATATTAGGTGTTATATACTTCATAGTAAGTGTTGGCGTTATTGCATATGTGAGTCCAATTGCACTTGGAATTGGAATTGGTATAGGCGTAGTCAGCACCCTTCTATCTATTTTAATAGGAAAGCCAATGCAAAAGCATCATACTCAGAGAAGTGAACTTTATGAGGGCTATACCTCTTATATTAAAGAGGTTTTAAGTGCTTTTCATATAATAAAATCTAATAATCTAACTGAAAAAGTAAAAAATGATTTTCATAATAAAAGCCATGGCATTCAGCAAAAAGGCTACATAATTGATAAAATATATACCTACATCAGCGCACTGCAAAATCTTAATATGATACTTGCACTTATAATTCTGCTTGGAATATCTGTATATATGGCTATAAAAGGAAGCCTCACCCTAGGCGGGGTTATATTAATCATAAATAATATGGAAAGAATCATGGTGCCTATTATGAGATTTGGTGAATGGATGCCTAAAATATTTGCAACCAAGAAGCTATTTGAAAAGATTGAAGATACTCTTACAAACCAAGATAATTATGAAGAAACTATATCCTTAGAAGGATTCAATGATTCTATTGATTTCAATAATGTTACTTTTGGATATGAGGATGGAGATATCCTGAAAAATATTAATCTTTCCTTAAAAAAGGGTGAAAAATACTTAGTTATAGGTCCTAGTGGCGGTGGAAAATCTACTATATTAAAGCTATTAAGAAAATACTTCTCACCTAAGGATGGGGAAATTTTAATAGACGGCAAAAACCTTAAGGATGTTGTCAAAACAAACTATTTTAAGCATATATCTAATATAGAACAGAATGTTTTCTTGTTTGAAGACACTTTAAGAAATAATATCACTCTATATAAAGATTTTTCAGAAGAAGAAATAAATACTGCTATTGAAAGGGCTGGATTAAGGAGCTTTGTTGAAGCTCTTCCTCAAGGGCTTGATACTATGATTTATGATAATGGTAAAAATATATCTGGTGGAGAAAAAAGTAGAGTTGCCATAGCTCGTGGGCTATTGCAAAAAGCTGACATTATATTCCTAGATGAAGCCTTTGCAAGCTTAGATTCTAAAATTGCCAAGGAAATAGAAAATACTATTCTTAATCTAGAAGGAATAACTGTAGTAAATGTAAGTCATGTAATATTTGAGGAATCAAAGAATAAATATGATAATGTGTTTGTCGTGAGAAATAAAGGAGTTTATTTGGTATAATGAATATACTAAATAAAGATGAAATTAAGGTGATGTAAATGAAGATAATTATAGATGCTGATGGCTGTCCTGTTGTTGACTTAACTATTAAAATAGCTAAGGAATACAAAATCGGAGTTACCATAGTAAAAAACTATTCACACGAAATACACGATGATTATGCCACAATAATTACTGTAGACCTTGCCCCAGATAGCGCTGATTATTATATAGTAAATATTACTAAAGAAAATGATATAGTTGTGACTCAGGATTATGGTCTTGCTGCCATGGTTTTATCTAAACTAGGTATATGCATCAATCAAAATGGGCTTGTTATTTCTAAAAACAATATAGATGAGCTCTTAAGAAGAAGACATTTTAATAGCGAGCTACGGAGAAAACATAAATATTATACCAAAGCTAAAAAAAGAGAATCTGACAACAATCTAGAATTTGAAAATAATTTAAGGGCTTTGATTGAAAAAATGTTAATGTAAAAATCGGTCATTCTATAAAATATATCAAGGTGAAGCAAAATGCTTCACCTTGATATATTAGGTACAATACAAAAGTAAAACTTTTACTATTTTTACCCATTGAATTATGCTATAATACTACTAAAAGTAAGGAGTGGAGACAGTGCCTATTTTAATCGGTGAGAAAATTATATTAAGAGAATATAGAAAAGAAGATTTACCGTACATAAGAAAGTGGGTTAATAATCCTGAAATTACCCAATATTTGAGCCACATTTTTTTGTATCCTCATACAGTGAATGCCACTGAAAGCTTCTTAAACAGCATATTAGATGGTAGTTCTAGTATGAAGGGCTTTGTTATTGCTCATAAGGAAAATGAAGAATACATAGGTCAAATTGACCTTATTAATATAGACTGGATTAATAGAATCGGTACCTTGGGTATTGTAATAGGCAACACTGAAAAATTGAGTAAGGGCTATGGCACAGAAGCTATTAAGTTAATCCAAGAATTTGCATTTAATAGGTTAAACCTACACAAGCTGGATTTGGAAGTGAGAGAATATAATGACAGAGCCATTAGATGCTATAAGAAATGCGGTTTTGTGGAAGAAGGCAGATTTAGAGAGAATTATTTTATAGATGGAAAATATACTGATACTTTGTTTATGGGGATTTTGAAAAGTGAGTGGAAGCAAGGGTAAAATAAAAAGGCTGGCGTAAAAACCAGCCTTTACATTATAACGACATTATTATTCCTCTAACCAATCCATCCTTATCAACAACTGCTCCTAGTACATCTCCGCACTTTAAATCCTCAAATTCAATATTCATGACTTTATCATTCCTTTGAAGAATTAAAACTGCATCCTCTTTCACAGTCAATATTGGTGTCACTTCTATGGTGTTATCGTCTATGTGCTGTTCTATTTCAATGGTTCTGTTTTTATGGTCTATTTGAGTTATCATTCCATATACAAATATTTCTCCACTTAAATAATCACATTCTGGAAAATCTTTATATTTACTTATAATGACCTTGTTAGCAACATTATCCCAATTCACTTCACAGCCTAGACCTTCTGCTATTGCTCTTATGGGGACAAAGGTTCTGCCATTATAAATAAATGGCTCTGTGTCTGTTGCTATTATTTTCCCATCTACTTCTATTCTTGTCCCATTTATTAACACATCTATTCTTTTAAAATATCCTCCTGCAAAGGATGTAGCTGATAATAAAATAATTATTCCGATTAATAAAAATATAAAAGCTTTTTTCATATAGAAAACCCCCTAATTTGTTATATTATGAGTTTTGACAAATTAGGGGGGTTTATTCAGATATTTTATTTTTCTAATATTTTTTTAAGAAAATATCCAGTATAAGACTTCTTAACCTTACATATTTCCTCTGGGGTCCCTTGAGCTACTATGGTTCCGCCCTTGTCTCCGCCTTCTGGTCCTAGGTCTATTATATAATCAGAGGTCTTTATGACATCAAGGTTGTGCTCTATGACTACTACAGCATTTCCAGCATCAACCAGCTTGTTTAGCACCTTAATAAGCTTGTGTATGTCTGCTATATGAAGTCCTGTTGTAGGCTCATCAAGTATATAAAGAGTTTTACCTGTACTTCTTTTACTTAGCTCTGTAGCTAGCTTTACTCTCTGTGCCTCTCCGCCTGAAAGCTGTGTTGACGGCTGCCCTAGCTTTATATATCCTAAGCCTACTTCATACATGGTCTCTATTTTTCTCTTTATACTTGGTATACTATCAAAGAATTCTAAGGATTCCTCTACAGTCATATCTAATATATCTGATATAGTTTTTCCTTTATATTTTACCTGTAGAGTTTCTCTGTTATATCTCTTGCCCTTACATACCTCACATGGCACATATACATCTGGAAGGAAATGCATCTCTATTTTTAGTATACCATCTCCCCTACAAGCCTCGCATCTGCCTCCCTTAACGTTAAAGCTAAATCTTCCCTTGCTATATCCTCTAGCCTTAGCCTCTGGAGTCATAGCAAATATATCTCTAATTTGATCAAATACTCCTGTATAAGTTGCAGGGTTTGATCTCGGAGTCCTCCCTATAGGTGATTGGTCGATTTCAATAATCTTATCAATATGCTCGATTCCAAGAATTTCTTTATGCTTTCCAGGTCTGACTTTAGATCTGTATATTTCTTGGGCTAAGCTTTTATATAGTATTTCATTTACTAATGTACTCTTACCTGAGCCAGAAACACCTGTTATAGATGTGAAGACTCCAAGAGGGATTTTAACATCTAAATTCTTTAAATTGTTTTCAGATGCGCCTTTTATTTCAATCCATTTCCCGTTTGGCTTTCTTCTTTCACTTGGAATCTCAATTTTTTTCTTGCCGCTTAAATATTGCCCAGTAATAGATTCCTCACAGCTTTTTATATCGTCAATAGTTCCCTCCGCTATTATATATCCACCGTGAACTCCTGCACCTGGTCCTATGTCCACAATATGGTCAGCACAGTACATGGTATCCTCATCGTGTTCAACTACTATTAAAGTATTTCCTAGGTCCGTTAAATTTCTAAGAGATTTCAATAGCTTATCGTTATCTCTTTGATGAAGACCTATACTTGGTTCATCTAATACATACAATACACCCACTAGGCTTGAACCAATCTGAGTAGCCAATCTAATTCTCTGTGCTTCTCCTCCTGAAAGGGTTCCAGCATTTCTCGATAAAGTAAGATAGTCTAATCCCACATCCATAAGGAAATTCAGTCTTTCTTTTATTTCCTTTAATATCTGATGGGCTATTTTTTCCTGCATTTCAGTAAGCTTTAGCTCATTTACAAAGTCTATTGCTTGTCTTATAGACATTTCAGTGAGCTTTGATATATTTAGCCCTCCTACGGTAACTGCCAGCACCTCTGGTTTTAACCTATTCCCTCCACAATCAGGACATGGAATATTACTTGTATATTCTTCTATCTTATCCTTCATGTAATCCGAGTTTGTCTCATGATATCTTCTTTCAAAATTAGGTATTACACCTTCAAAAGGTGATTTATAGGTTCTCAAACCTCCGAATTTACTGTCAAATTGAAACTCTAATTCTCTTTCTCCAGTTCCGTAGAGTATTTCATCAATTAGCTCATTTGGTGCATCTGCAATAGGTGTATCCAAGTCGAATTTATAGTAGTCTGCAATGGCTTTAAACATTTTAGCATAATAAGTGTCCTCAGCAGAATTAGAATAAGGAGCTATTGCTCCTTGATTTATGGATAGAGCTTTATTAGGAATTATAAGGTCAGGATCTATTTTCATATGACTTCCTAGTCCATTACAAGTAGGACACATTCCAAAGGGACTGTTAAATGAAAACATTCTGGGAGACAATTCTTCTATTCCTACACCACAGTCAGGACATGAAAGCTTTTGACTAAAGAGCAGCTCTTCTTTCTCCATTACATCCACTATTGCCAGTCCATCGGAAAGCTTTAAAGCAGTTTCTAAGGAATCTGTTAATCTTTGTTCTATTCCTTCCTTAACTACTATTCTGTCAACTATTACTTCAATGGAGTGTTTTTTTGTTTTCTCTAATTTAATATCCTCGCTTAGCTCCATCATCTCTCCATCTATTCTGACCCTGACAAAGCCTTCTTTTCTGATGCCTTCAAGCACCTTCTGATGCTCTCCCTTTCGTCCTCTAATAATTGGTGCCAATAGTTGAATCTTGGTTCTCTCTTCAAGTGATAGTATCTGGTCTACCATCTGGTCAACAGTTTGAGATGTTATCTCTTTTCCACATTTATAACAATGGGGTGTACCTACTCTGGCATATAAAAGTCTTAAATAATCATAAATCTCTGTGACAGTTCCAACTGTTGATCTAGGATTTTTACTTGTTGTTTTCTGATCTATGGATATAGCAGGTGATAATCCCTCTATATATTCTACATCCGGCTTTTCCATTTGTCCTAGAAATTGTCTTGCATAGGCAGAAAGGCTTTCTACATATCTTCTTTGTCCTTCCGCATATATAGTATCAAAGGCAAGCGAGGATTTTCCTGAGCCACTTAAGCCTGTTAATACAATGAACTTATTCCTTGGAAGCTCTATGTTGATGTTCTTTAAGTTGTGCTCTTTAGCTCCTCTTATTATTATTTTATCCTTTAACATGTCTGCACCTCATTTTTATCTGATTATTAAATGTACTCCTGCTAGAATGGAACTGGCTATTACATTTTGCCCTTCAGCTCACTGATTTTATCTCTCAACTCGGCTGCTCTCTCAAACTGCAAGTTCTCTGCTGCCTCAAACATTTCAATCTCAAGATTTCTAATAATGTCTATTAGTTCATCCTTACTAATATCTTTTTCACTATCAAATCCGTATTTTTCATGGTCTTCTGCAACCCTTGTAGCCTCTATAACATCTCTAATTCCTTTTTTAATAGTTTGTGGGACAATATTATGTTTTTTGTTATGCTCAATCTGTATATATCTTCTTCTATTAGTTTCATCAATGGCTTTTCTCATGGAGTTTGTAATGCTATCAGCATACATTATAACCTTGCCCTCTGAATTTCTCGCCGCTCTACCTATTGTCTGTACCATTGACGTTTCAGATCTTAAGAATCCTTCTTTATCTGCATCTAAAATTGCAACTAAGGAAACCTCTGGTAAATCAAGTCCCTCTCTTAACAGGTTAATTCCTACTAAAACATCAAACTTACCTGTTCTAAGATCTCTAATTATCTCCATCCTTTCAATAGTCTTAATATCTGAATGTAAATAAGTTACCTTTATGCCTATTTCTTTGAAATAATTTGTTAAGTCCTCTGACATTTTTTTAGTTAAGGTTGTTATTAAAACTCTCTCATTTTTAGCAGCTCTGATATTTATCTCCTTAACTAAGTCATCTATCTGATTTCTTGTAGGTCTAACTTCTATCTCTGGGTCCAAAAGCCCTGTAGGTCTAATAATTTGCTCTGCTATCTGCTGAGAATGCTCTAGCTCGTATGGTCCAGGTGTAGCACTTACATATATCGCCTGATTAATATGCTTTTCAAATTCTTCAAATTGAAGAGGTCTATTATCTAAAGCTGATGGTAGTCTAAAACCATAATCTACTAAAGTAGTCTTTCTAGATTTATCTCCTGCATACATTCCTCTGATTTGAGGTATAGTTACGTGGGATTCATCTATAAAGATTAAAAAATCGTCTGGAAAATAATCTATTAGTGTATAAGGCTTACTTCCAGGCGGTCTCCCGCTAATATGTCTTGAATAGTTCTCTATTCCTTGACAAAATCCCATTTCTCTTAACATCTCTATATCGTACATTGTCCTCTGCTTTAGCCTTTGAGCTTCTAAAAGCTTATCCTCCATTGTAAATTCCTTCAGTCTCTCTTCAAGCTCTTCCTCTATGCTCTTTATTGCCCTTTCAACCTTTTCAGGGCTAGTTGCATAGTGAGACGCTGGGAATATGGAGATATGGCTTCTTGTCCCAATTATTTCTCCTGTCAGTGCATTAACTTCAGTTAATCTCTCTACCTCATCACCAAATAATTCAACTCTAATTGCATGCTCATTAGAAGATGCAGGAAATATTTCTATTACATCTCCCCTAACTCTAAAGGTTCCTCTCACAAAGTTAATGTCATTTCTCTCATATTGTATATCTATAAGCTTTCTTATTATCTCATCTCTATCCTTTTGCATTCCGGGTCTTAAAGATAAAACTAAGTTTTCATAATCAATAGGGTCTCCTAAGCCATATATACAGGAAACACTGGCTACTATTATTACATCTTTTCTATCGAATAAAGCAGCAGTAGCAGAGTGTCTTAGCTTATCTATTTCATCATTTATTGATGCATCTTTTTCAATAAATGTGTCTGTATGGGGTACATATGCCTCAGGTTGGTAATAATCATAATAGCTTACGAAATATTCTACAGCATTATCAGGAAAAAACTCCTTGAATTCACTTGTAAGCTGTGCTGCTAATGTTTTGTTATGAGCTATTATAAGAGTTGGTTTTTGGGTTTTCTCAATAATATTTGCCATAGTAAATGTTTTTCCAGATCCTGTTACGCCTAGAAGGGTCTGGTGCATAAGCTTGTTATTTATTCCATAAACTAACTTTTCAATAGCCTTCGGTTGGTCACCCGTTGGCTTAAATTCAGATTTTATTTTAAATTTATTCATAGCATCACCTCATAGTGATAATAAATAGTATAAATTACGAAGAAAATTAAACAATAATTATAATTATCTCGGAACACTTGTTCGCTTCCTATTATATATTTTGTCCCTATATAAGTCAATATACGAAAAAATATAATTTCCAAAAAATTTTTGTTTAATCAGGCAGGTTATTCAGGTTTAGTGTTGAATATATAATTGTAGTGCTAGGAGGGAGTTTTGGATGAAAAAACAAATATTATATTTATCAATGATGTTAACGTTGACAGCTTGCACGGCTAAGAATAATACACCCTTAAATGAATCAAGCATATCTATTATGTCCGAAACAAATATTGATTATAAAGTAGAAAAAACTATTTTATCAAAGGGCTTTCAATCTATTATACCAAATGTTAAAGCGGTTGAAAAAGAACGCGAAAGGTTTTTTTTGATAAATCTAGGAATTGTCGAATGTTCAATGGCTAATATTGACAGCATATCTCGAGTAAATAATGAGATAAATATATACACATCAGTAGAAAAAAAATGGGGAAAAACAGACATAGTAGTTCCGCAGTTTACTATTAGAGTTAATGATATAAAAGATGTAGAATTAAATGACATAAAATTTAATATCATACCTACTAATTATACTCCTATAGCTTTAAAATTCGACAAGTCACAGGCTCTCAGCAAAATTTTTACTCAATTGAAATACACTGACAATACAATGCCAAATGTAAACCTTGTCAAAGAAAAAGATGAATACATATGGGAAATCAGCATAAACAATACTTTTATGAAGGACAATCAAAGTAGTCCCATATATATGCTTAATGTAAAAGTAAACTCTACCACTGGAGAAATTGTTGAAGCAAAGCCAATATTGCTATCAGCTACAATAGATAAAGGGAAAATACTAGATTTTGCTGGTGACGAGTTATTAGCTTATGTTCAGAAAGAAGCCATAGAAAACTCAGCTATGGAAAATATATGGTTATATGATGTTAATAGCCAAGAAAAACAAAAGGTGTATTCTACGCATAATTATATATATTCAGCTAAATTTAGTCCTGACCTTAAAAGGCTAGCAATTATTGAGCATAATGGAAAGCTTTCAGATTTGTATGTTGTAGATTTAGAGAGTAAGCTTATACAAAAAATTACGCCAATGGATTATCAACACACCTGGAATATTGAATGGAAGGACAATAGTCAGCTTTATGGTGTAAATAATGATAATAGTAATATGTCCTCAGTAATATTATTTGATGTCTCTAAAAATGAGCCAGAGATTCTTTTCAATGTAAAAATAAACGCAACTGGTTTTGATTTATATGAAGACACATTTGTCTTTGTAGAAAATGATAATTCTAAAGATATTTCAAATATCTTTATAAAAGAAGACGGAAAGAAATTGAAAAAAATAGATGACGGGCTTAGCTGTGAATTTGTAAGCAAGGATAAATTATTATACACTAAAAAGCCCAGTAAGGAAGATAAGCACGAGCTATATATGTATGATGTAGAGGAACATGATGAAAGGCTGATTATTGGCTTAGATGTTAGAAAGTTCATTATTATTGATGAGGAAAATATTTTAGTTGTTGCTAAAAATAGCACCTCTTCCGATTATTCTGTATACCTTTATAATCTGAAAGATGATGAAGCTAAGTTATTAGGTCAAGTTCTGGATAAAAATATCTTTTATAGTTTTAGCTTAAATACAGTGTTTTTTAATATTGTGCCATCCACTGAAAATTCGGATTCAGATTTTATATACGCCATTAGCTTCGATAAACTTATAGAAAATAAAAGGGATAGCTAAGTTTAGCTATCCTTTCTATTTTATCTTATCCTTTATAATTTCAATTGCCTTTAGTAGCTGTGTATCCTGCTCTAGATTTTCCACTCCTATTATCTCAACATCATCAGGTATTTCAACTATGACATCAGGTGTTATTCCTATGCCTTGAATATTTCGTCCATTAGGAGTAAAGTATTCTGAAACTGTTATTTTAAAGCCTGAGCCATCAGATAATTCTTTTATTCTCTGCACTATGCCTTTTCCAAATGTCTTAGTTCCAACTATAGTACCTACCTTGGTATCTTGAACAGCCCCTGATAACACTTCAGATGCACTTGCACTGCCCTCATTTACTAAAACAACTAATGGTAATCCTAGCATTTTTTTGTCAGATTTTAAATATTCTCTCTCTTTTTGCTTTGTTTCTGTATATACTATAGTTCCCTCTCCCATAAGCTCATCTGCTATTTTAGCGGATATATCTAAAAGCCCTCCTGGGTTATTTCTCAAATCGATTACTAAGCCTTTAATATTCTTGCTTTGTAAAGCTTTCAGATTAGCTACAAAATCCTTATATGTTTGCTCATCAAAGGATGTTACTCTTATATATCCGATATCATTATCCATCATGCTAGCCTTGATACTCTTTACCCTTATCTCTTCTCTTGTAATTGTCTTTTCAAGTATCTCTGGCTTACCTTCTATGTCTCTTCTAATAGTTATAGTAACATCAGTACCGGGCTCACCCTTCATAAGCTTCACTGCTTCATCCATTTTATCTGCAGTAAACTCTTTGCCCTCTACCTTAATAATCTTATCACCTGGCTTTATTCCAGCTCTTTCTCCAGGAGTATCCTCTATAGGAGATACTACTGTTATTAAATTATCCTCTCCAGCTCCTACATATATTCCAATACCGCCAAATACTCCCATAGTATGCTCCATAAAGCTTTTAAATTCATCCTTTGGCATATAAACTGAATACGGATCTCCCATTGAAGCAAATAATCCTCTTAGCTGTCCTTCCAATAGAGTTTCATCGTCTACATCCCTCAAGTAATATTCCTTAACGATGTCTTCTAAAAGCATGTTTTTTGAATATTTTCTATAAGCTCTAGTAAGGTCATTATATTCATTTTTAGTAATGACTATTTTTTCTTTAACGGAGATTTGTATCATATTGCTAACTACAAATGTAGATATACTGGTTATTAAAACTATTAGAATTGCACCAATTGCTGCCTTCTTTTTAGAAATCATATTGTCACCTCTATAAGCATTATGTTATCTATTTTATTAAATTCATGTAAACATTATACCATTATGTGTCTAAATTATCAAAATATACTTTCAAATTCCTGTAGCTTAAGTCAATCTGCAAGTCAATATGTCTTGAAAAATTTGCCAACAATTAAGAAAAAACAAAGGGCATTTGCTGCCCTTATTTTCCTTTAACATATGGTATTGGGTCTACGTAAGTTCCGTTTCTCCTTACTTCAAAATGCAAATGCGGACCAGTTGACATACCTGTACTTCCTATCTTAGATATGGTATCACCCGCATTTACTTTTTGTCCTTCCTTTACTAGCAGTGAAGAATTATGTGCATATAGTGTTGCTATCTGACCACCGTGATCTATAATAACACATTTTCCGTAGCTGCCGAGTGTACCTGCAAACTGTACGGTTCCTTTTCCTGCTGCCTTTACAGGCACTCCAGAAGGAGCTGGAATATCAATACCTGTATGCATTTTTTTAGTCTTTAATATTGGGTGTATTCTATATCCAAAAGATGAACTAATTCTAGTGTAACCTGTTACAGGCCACATCATAACTCCACCTTCGTATTGTCCGCTGCTTTGTTTTTTTCTAATTTCTGCCTCTAGGGCTTTAGCTTCAGCAAGTAACTTATCCTCAGCTTTTTCTAACTCTTTATGTTCTTTTTCTAAGTCTTTCATTAGGTTTTCTTTTGCTCTAGTAGCTATTTCAAGATCCTGTTTCTTAATCTCTATGCTTTTCTTTGCCATTTCCACAGAGCTTTGCTGTGCTTCAAGGGCTACTTTATTCTGCTCAATAATATTTCTTTGTTCCTTCATATATTTAAGCATATCCACATCGTGATTTGTTATGCTTTTTATCATGTCTATTCTCGTCATAAAGTCTCTAATGTCTTTAGCTCCAAGGAGAACTTCTAAATAACCTACAGTTCCGTTTTTATACATTACTCTAAGTCTAGCGTTTAATGTATCGCTTTTCTCTGCTAAATTATCCTCTGCTTCTTTTAGATTACTTTTTGTAATTTCAATCTTTTGACTAAGCTCATTTAATTGCTTCTTTATTGCTTCAAGCTCACTGTTAGTCTGGTCTACCTGCTTATCCAATCTAGCTATTTCTTTGCTAGTGTCATCCATCTTCTTTTTATTTTCTTTTTTATCCTTTTCAATTTGCTTTTGTTTATTTTGAGTATTATTAAGTTTTTTGTTAAGACTGTCTACGCTGGCATATGCCGTTGCACTACTTATAAATATGAACACAGCTAGTAGTGCATAAAAAACTCTTTTTTTCAAGTACGTCATCCCCCTTTGCTATACATTAAGAAACTTTTTAAGTGAAATAATACTTCCTAACAAACCTATTCCCACACCTATAGCAACGAATATAATAGCTATGTCATTAATCATTACTTGAGGTGGTATCATATAAACAGTTAATAAAACATACAACATTTCATTAACTGAAGAAACTAAATATTTATATCCATAGAAAACTATTAGGATAGATACAGCTGTACCAACTAATCCTAATAGAACTCCTTCTACCATGAAGGGTCCCCTTATATATCCGTTAGTCGCTCCAACATATTTCATAATGCCTATCTCTCTTCTTCTAGCAGTAACCGTTATCTTTACCGTGTTAGATATAATAAACACAGATATTAGGACTAGAATTCCAATAAGCACAAGTCCACCTATTCTAACAAAATTAGCTACTGACATTAGCTTTTGCACTATGTCTTTGTAATACTTAATTTCCTCAATGTTACTAAACCCTTTTATTTGATTTGCAACTGAATCAGCATACTCAATATCTTCTAATTGAATAATATATGAATCTGGTAAGCTTTCTTCATATCCATCTAATAAGTAGCTCTGATCTCCCCATTCTTCCTTCCATATTTCAAGAGCTTGTTCCTTTGATTGGTATATGACTGAGCTTACTCCCTGGATATCACTAATAGCCTGTCCAATTTCTTCTTTTTCTTCCTGCGAAAGATCTTCTTGCAGGAATACTTGTATCTCGTCAAACTGCTGCTTTGCTGTATTTGCGGCTGTGTTTATATTTAGTATAAGTATCAGTACCATTCCTAATATGGTAAGTGTGGCACCTACAGAACCAATTGATGCAATGCCCATAGTTCTGTTTCTCCACAGCCCTACAAAACCTTGCTTTATTATATTCTTCAAAACTCTAATCTTCATGGTAATACACACCCTTCTGCTCGTCTCTTATTACTCTCCCAGCCTCTAATGCTATAACTCTTCTTTTCATAGCATTTACTATTTCCTTGGCGTGTGTAGCCATAACTACAGTTGTTCCTCTTCTATTTATTTCCTTAATCAATTTCATAATCTCCCAAGCAGTATCAGGGTCCAGGTTTCCTGTAGGCTCATCAGCTATAAGGACAGCAGGATTATTTACTATTGCACGGGCAATAGCTACCCTTTGGTGCTCTCCTCCAGAAAGCTGATTTGGATAATTGTGAGCCTTGTCGCTAAGACCTACCATACCCAATATCATAGGTACCTGCCTTCGTATATCTCTGGCAGATGCCCCTATTATTTCCATGGCAAAGGCCACATTTTCATAAACAGTCTTGTCTGGTAAAAGCCTAAAATCCTGAAATACTATTCCAAGGTTCCTCCTGATATATGGTATCCTTCTATTTTTAACCTTAGTAATATCAAGTTTATTTAAAAAAATCTTTCCCTCTGTAGGCTCTATCTCCTTTAAAAGAAGCTTCATTAATGTAGATTTCCCTGCTCCACTGGAGCCAACTATAAACACAAATTCTCCTTTTTCTATGTTTATATTAATATTCTCCAAAGCCTTAGAGCCGTTACCATATTGTTTGCTAACATTTACATATTTTATCAACTGTATCACTCCCGTCTGTTCAGCCCTATTAAGTACCATATTCGACACAATTTAAACAATTCCTTTATTTTATTTAGATTTTTTGTAGGCAATTTATACTATTTCAGCTAATTTGTATTTAAATTTTGTATATTAGCATAATAAGCTATAATATAAGTTATTTGCGCCGTTTTTTGTCTACTTATGTATCCTATTTTCTATTTTATAGTTTATTACAGTATTATTTCTAGAGGTAAAATCAGCCATATTAATTTTTGTTGATTTTGAGAGAAAAATAATTCTATTATATTGTTGCTTCTTGTATAATTAAGCTATGAACTACCAATTTATATATTTTTAAAAATACTTATGAAGGTACATTTGCAGAGCATAATAATAAATCATTTGGGTTGGAGGAGAAAAATGGACAAAAGAACACTAAGAAGTGAAATACTAAATAAAAGAAAATCCTTATCAAAGGAAGAGGTTAATGATAAAAGCTCTTCTATTGCAAAATTGTTATTCTCAACTGAACAATATAAAAGCTCCAAATACATAATGTGCTATATTGACTTTAGAAATGAAGTTAAAACTGAGGAAATTATAAAGACGGCTTTAAAAGATGGTAAAAATATAATCATACCAATAAGCGTTGTAGAAACAAGGCAATTACTCTTGTCTCAGCTACTTGACTATGACAAGGAGCTTGAGGCCGGTACTTATGGTATTTTAGAGCCTAAAAAGGAATTTATAAGAGAGGTTGCTCCGGAGGTAATTGATTTAGTACTAATCCCTGGAGTAGCCTTTGATAGACATGGCTATAGAATAGGATATGGCGGCGGATATTACGATAGGTTTTTGACTAGAATTGACGACTCAATACCTAAAATAGCACTAGCATTTGAGCTTCAGATGGTGTCTCATGTTAGTAAAGGCAAATATGACATTCCTGTGGATTATATAATTACAGAAAGTGATATTATAAAAGCTTCCAAGTAATTGCTGGAAGCTTTTATTTTGCTAATTGTGTTGAATGCTTTTTCTCCTTCGCTATTTTTCTGTCTATAATTAAAGTCATCGCTATAATTATTAGTAAGGCTGAAATGTTTATAATTATCGTATCTATTAATATATCAGTGAAGCCATTTTGTAGATGCAAAGCCTAAAAGGCTTGATAGTATGAAGTAATAGCCTTTAACTTTTCTTAAATGCTTTCTCATGCCTAAGTCTCCCTTTTTATCTGGCATAGATTGTGTTAGATTTATTCATTAAGCCATATGCGATATTTGTCTTCAAGCTTCTGAAGCTCTGTGCTTAGCTCTTCGTCTGAATAAGGCTCATCTGCAAAAACATACTTCACAAAATCTAGATAAATCATCCCCTGTATTTCTTGCTTTTTCCTACTACTAGTTGAATGCTTATAACCTCCGAGTTCAATTTGATTTAGAAGATATTCTCTTAATTCTATAGCCTTTTCCTCGACTCCTCTTTCCTTTTCAATTTTTTTAATGTCATCTTCTATTTCTTTATTTACAGGATAAGCGCTGTACTGCTGTGTAAACATCTCTAGCTGAATATCACCTTCTAACAGTTCATTTATGAACTCCATTCCCAGCTCTATGTTCTTTCCATTACTGTTGACTATAAATCCCCATACCTCGAATATTTCATCTTCCCCGTATATAACATTTGGTAAAACAATACTATTATCATCGATAACAGTAGCTACCTCTAAAGATTTTAATCCTCCAGTAATTTTAGGATAGCCTCTTATTAAGCCGCTATCTTTTATATATTCTTCTAGGTTAGCTTCTTCTGAATCCATTTCAAATACCATATTATAATAATTTTCATAGACATAATCCTTACTCAATATGTACTTGTCTGAGAATATTTCTTTTCTTATATCTTTTATGCATTCAATAATCTCTGGACTATTTAAGCTTATAGTTTTATTCTCTTCATCAAAAATGTCTAACTCATTAAATTTAGGTATAAGAAGCTCCCAGTATTCTGACCTTGTAAAATACTTTGGCTCATGTTTTAACCACATTTCTTTCAGTCTTAAAAAATCTTCTCTCGTCCAATCAGGCTTGGGGTCATCTAATCCTAATTCCGCAATTGCAGAGCGATCTAATATAATTGGTCGGCAATCCATACCAATTGGTACAAAATAGTCTCCATCAGCTAGTAGTCTTTTGTATATCTTTGCTAAATTTGGTACTTTGTCTTTAACATCAACTGCAATTCCCTGCTCTGTATAATTTTTATAATCATTATACTCTGAAATAAATATTAAGGTTGGTCCATCATTTAAATACAATTTTGCATTTTTCTTTTTCTCATATTCATCATTATTATTGGCTGTAATTATATCAAAGTTTACCTTAACCCCTCTTTCTTTTTCAAATTGCAGCTTACAATCTAGCAGTGTTTCAGCATACTCTATTCTGCTATAATCAAAGTCAGTTAACAGAATGGTAATCTCTTTCTGTCTCCCATTTTGTTTGTTTACATCAGTTGCATTATTCGAGCAGCTTATGGTTAATATTAAAAGCAAAACTAACAGAGTTAAAGCTTTAACCTTTTTCATTTTTATTGCCCCCAATTTTTATGCTTTTCACTATTTATCGATAAAACAATAATAGCAAAACTATAAGTGCACATATGTTTACCCAATTATACCATTAAATATATTAATTGTTAAGTTCTTTACAAAAATGCAATCATAAAGCTAAAAAATAAAGCTAAGGATGCCCTTAGCTTTATCTTTCTCTCATCTTTGCATAACTATCTAGTTTTTTCTGCACTAAAAAACTGACTGTTCCTTCTTCAAAATTGCCATCTTCATCCCTTATTCCTGAGCTTACTCCTGTTAATATTTGTATGCCTTCATCTATGGTTTTTATGGCATATATGGAGAACTTTCCGTCATTAACTGCTTCTATTATTTCATCACTAAGCATTAGATTATCTATATTCTGATATGGGATAATGACCCCTTCTTCTCCTGTGAAGCCTTTTAGCTTACATATCTTAAAATATCCCTCTATTTTTTCATTGACTCCACCTATTGGCTGTATCATTCCTTTTTGGTTTACTGAGCCTGTAACTGCTATTCCCTGATTAATTGGAAACTCTGAAAGGCTTGATAGGAGAGCGAATAGCTCTGTGCTAGAAGCACTATCTCCATCTATGATTCCATAGGATTGTTCAAAGGTTATGCTGGCTGATAATGATAGTGGATGCTTGGCGGCAAATTTCTCTCCTAGATACCCGCTTAGTATCATGACTCCTTTATCATGGCTGCTGCCGCTTATATTTACTTCTCTTTCTATATTTATGATTCCATCTTTTCCTGCATATGTTGTTACTGTTATTTTATTAGGTCTGCCAAAGGAGTATTGACCTGAGCCCATTACTGATAATCCGTTTATCTCTCCTACCTTATGTCCTGATGTATTTATCAGTATAGTTCCTTCTGCTATGAGCTCCTGTAGTTTTTCTTCATATTTATTGTTACGGTAGATTTTTTCATATATCGCCTTATTGACATGCTCCTCTAAAACTATACTGCTGTCATTATAATCAGCCCATGCATCTGCTTCATACATTATCTCAACCATTTCATTAAATCTTGTGGTAAGCTTATTTTGATGCTCTGATAGTCTGGAGCCATGCTCCAGCATTCTTCCTATAGCCCCTTTATGAAAGGGTTTTAGTCCTTCTTCATTACAATGCAGAGCAATAAATGAAATAATCTTTCTTACATTTTCTTCACTTCTCTCCATTTCTTCATCAAAATCTGCTCTTACTCTAAATAATTTTTTGAAATCATCATCATAGATATACAGTAGTTGGTAGGTGTAGCTATCTCCTATTATAATAACCTTTAAATCCAGAGGAATTGGTTCTGGTGTTATGGTCTCTGGAAGAATACTTTCTTTCCCTATATTTTCGATTCTAGCCTCTTCTGTAACAATTGCTCTTTTTAGCCCTTCCCATGCTCCAGGGCTAGTCAATATATCTTTAGCCTGTATTATTAAATATCCTCCATTTGCCTCATGTATAGCTCCTGGTCTTATTCTTGTGTGGTCAGTTTTCAGCATTCCATGCTCATTTACATGCTCTATTTTTCCCAATAGATTATAGTATGTTGGGTTAGTCTCTCTAATTACAGGTGCACAACTATTATTGCTTTTATCTATGAACAGATTTATCTCATATTTAGTGCAAAAATCTTCACTTTTATTTCCTCTATTCAAGAGTGCCTGAAGCTCGTTAGTTTCTTCCTCATCTATAAATTTTTCAATATTATCAACAATACTCTCCTTTGCCTCATTAAGATAATTAACAACTGCTTTATTCTCACTAAAAAATGTCTCTATATAAGCAGAATAAAAATCTACTACTTCAAGTGCTGTCTCTTCATTTAGCTTTTTCATTTTATTTCTCAGTTCTTCCTCTACCTGTCTAATCTCCTTAACTATATCAAATGCTTTGGATATTAGCTGCGTAGAGTTTTTCCTGATATCACCTATTTCTTCTTCAGATAAATTCTCTATTTCACTTTCCTTCATTGGTCTGCCTTCTACAAGAGGTATACTTAGCAGTCCTTTTTCTGTCCGTCTAAAAATAAAGTTATGTTCCTTTGCCATGGTATTTAGCTCGTCTATTATATCATCTATTTTCTTTTGATAATAATGTAGAACCTCACTTTTCTTGTCTTCATATTCCTTGGAGCTGAATGATTTAGGTATCTCTATTTTTAATTTATCCATAAAATCCTTCATCTTTTTCTTAAATATAATTCCTTCTCCTGATTTTAGTCTTATGGCTACTGGGCTCTCAGGTTTGTTAAAGTTATATACGTAGCACCAGTCATTAGGTGTATCTCTTTTTTCTGCGAAGCTCCTTGCAATAGAGTAGGAATGGCTGTTTCTTCCTGTACCTGTTATTCCTGAAACAAATATATTGTAGCCCTTTTTCTTAATTGACAGCCCAAAATTCAATGCCTTTATGCCACGTTCTTGTCCTATTATATCCTTACACATGCTTATTTGCTCAGTAGTGATAAAATCAAACTTAGTTAAATCTGACCTTCTTTTTAATCTAAGCAAAGGTACTTTATAGTTCTCCTTCATTGTTTCACCTCCTGGCAATGTCTTAATATTAAATTGCTATTATGCAATCTATACCCCAAATATACTTATGGAATATTTCCTGTTGGTTTATTTTCTATTGTAACTTTATTGTATTCGGCTAAGGCTTAATAATTGTCTAAAATCACAAAAAAATACTGGGGAACTCCCCAGTATTGTAGTTTTACTTAACTCCAGCTGCTATTTTTACGTTCTTTTGATGTTCTGTATCTACTTTTCCGTCACTATGCCTTGTACTATTGAGAAAATGTATGTCAAAATGTCCATCTATTCCATTTCCTTTTACATAATCGTAGTTTGTTCCTGCACCATACCCTCCACTTCTCCATGGGGTATAAGCCCCTCCTGCTCCTTTTTCATTTCCTGCATGAGGAGCACTTGTCATACTGGCAGCTATTTTCCTTCCTTTGTATTCTATAAGCACTGGTCTTCTAGTCCAGCTTAGAGTTCCTCCCCATATGCCTTTCATTATATTAGTGTCATTTAGAGTGATAGTCTCTGCATCTATATGGCTGGCTCCTATTGTTCTTTTTACCATAAAGGACTTTCCTGTATAAAAATCAGTTACCTTGAATTCTGCATTAATAGGCAGTACGTATTGCGCCTCTGTCCACCAATCTAGAAGCTCTCCGTATTGTGACCCTGATGTTGCTTTTACGGGCACATTATGTACAGGAATTTTAATCACATCTCCTATATATAATACTTTGGTTGTTGATATGTTATTTGCTTTTGCTATGTCGTTTACAGTTACTCCGTATTTTATGCTTAACTGCCATAAATCTTCTCCCTTTTGCACTATGTGAGTTTTATAGCTTAAGTTTTCTGGAATATATACTTTCTGTCCAATATAAAGTACACTTGTATAGGTTGCGCCATTTGCTTTAAGTAGCTCTTCTAATGTTACCCCATACCAAGTACTTATTTTCCAGTATGTATCACCTGCCTTTGCTGTATGAGTTGCTGCTAGAGCGCTTGATGATGTAGCTGCTATTGTAAGTGTTAAGGCTCCAATTAGAATCTTTTTCTTAAGTATTTTCATTGTGTTTCCTCCCTTTTAATTAGTATAAAACATAATAGAAATGCATACTTTTTTGTCATCTTAAATATAATTAAGAGTTCCTCCTGAGATTCCCCACTAGGACTCGGGATGACACATACATATCCTATTATGTCTCTGTAAACAAATATGAAAATTGGTTACAAAAAAGTTACAAAATTACAATTACTATTTAATTCTGCCCTTCAGGCTGATTTCCTCTATGTAATATATGGTCAAAAAACCAAAATCACCAGCTTATCTGCTGGCGATTTTATTGGTCGTACTCTACTTCAAGTTTGATTTTATCAGGTAATTTATCCAACTCTGCCTTTGCAACTACTACTGGATAAGTTATTCTTTGACCTACCATTTCATTTGGTTTTGGATCCTTGTATTTCGCTCGAGCTATAATATCAAAATTATTCTCATTTTTAATCTTTATTACTTTATCAAGTGAAACTGAGTACCCTTCTGTTCTTTTTTCTCCTCTTGTCACTATTATATATATTTCATTATCAACTCTGCATGCCAAAGCTCTTTCTTCATATAGGTATTTTGGAACCAACTCTTGTATTTTTTTTGGTGCTTCACTTAAATCAAGGGTAGTAAATTTCACTTCGCTCTCACCTTCATTCTTAAGTAATTTGGGAATGAACACTATTCCTAAAATAACTATGACAATTATTGCGCAAATCAATATTTTCTTATTCACCAAATACCCCCTTATTAGAATATCAACATATTCCTAATGCGCTTCATTATATAATATTCTATATGGGCTCCTTTTATGATTATTATTGTGTTTAGATTTGGTGCTCATTGCGTTTGACCTACCATCGATTTCCCGATAAAAGCGTTCGGGAAATCGGGTTAGGTCATAAAAATAAACCAGCGTTGATTTTAACGCTGGTTTATTTTTATTATGACTATATTATCTTCTTCCAATTGCCCTTCTTGCTGCTTCTGCTATTTTTTCTGCGGTTAATCCATATTTTACAAGGAGCTCATCTCCACTTCCTGACTCTCCGAAAGTATCTTTAACTCCTACTCTTTCCATTACTGCTGGATAGCTTTCTGCTAGTACCTCTGCTACTGCACTGCCTAATCCACCTATGATATTATGCTCTTCTGCTGTGACTATTGCTCTTGTCTCTCTTGCTGCCTCTACTATTATATCCTTGTCTATAGGCTTTATTGTATGGATATTTATCACTCTAGCTTCTAAGCCTTCTTTTTTAAGGTTTTCAGCAGCTTCTAGTGCTAGGGACACCATTATTCCAGTAGCTATTATAGTTACATCTGAGCCATCTCTTACCTTTACGCCTTTACCTATTTCAAATTCATAATTTTCTTCATCAAATATTACAGGCACCTTGCTTCTTCCCAATCTTATGTATACAGGTCCCTTATACTCTGCTACCTTCATAATTGCAGCTTTTGTTTCTACTCCATCAGCTGGGTTTAGTACTACCATATTTGGTATAGTTCTCATGATACTAATATCCTCAAGTGCTTGATGAGATGCTCCATCTTCTCCTACAGTCAGTCCAGCATGAGTGGCTGCTATTTTAACATTCAATTTAGGGTAAGCAACTGAATTTCTAATAATTTCAAATGCTCTACCTGCTGCAAACATTGCAAATGAGCTTGCAAAAGGTATTTTTCCTGTAGTAGCTAGACCTGCTGCTGTTGCTATTAGGTTTTGCTCTGCTATACCTACATTTATAAATCTTTCTGGAAACTCCTTAGCGAAAACTGCTGTTTTTGTAGAGCCAGAAAGGTCAGCATCTAATACTACTACATCTTTATTAAGCTTTCCTAATTCTTTTAATGCTTCACCATATGCATCTCTTGTAGCCATCATTGTAGTCATTACATTTCACCTCCAAGCTCAGCAAATGCTTTTTGTGCTTGTTCTGCATTTGGTGCAGTACCATGCCAATTTGCTTGATTTTCCATAAATGAAACTCCCTTGCCTTTAACTGTTTTAGCTATAATTAAGGTTGGCTTGTCTTTTGTGCTTTTGCTCTTCTCTAATGCATCAAATATCTGTTCAAAGTCGTGTCCATCTATGACTAATACATTCCATCCAAAAGCCTCAAATTTTTTGTTTACTGGCTCTACATTCATTACATCTTCGTTATGTCCATCGATTTGTAATCCATTATGATCCATGAACACAGTAAGATTATCAAGCTTATAGTGAGCTGCAAGCATTGCCGCTTCCCATATGATTCCTTCCTGAATCTCACCGTCACCTATTAGTGCATATACTCTATAGTCTTTATTATCAAGCTTAGCAGATAGAGCCATACCATTAGCTACTGCAAGTCCCTGACCAAGTGAGCCAGTAGACATATCTACTCCTGGGATACCCTTCATGTCCGGATGCCCCTGTAGTATAGAGTCAATTTTTCTAAACCTCGTCAATTCTTCCTTAGAGAAAAAACCTCTTTCTGAAAGTGCAGCATATAGGACAGGGGTTGCATGTCCCTTTGAAAGTACAAATCTATCTCTTTCTTCCCATTTTGGATTATTAGGGTCTATTCTCATTTCCTTAAAATAAAGTGCTGTCAGTATTTCACATGCAGATAATGATCCACCTGGGTGTCCTGATTTTGCTCCATGTGTCATTTTAATAATATCTTTTCTTAGCGTATTTGCTATTTGCTTAAAGTCCTTCATGGTAATCCTCCTATTCTGTTTCTATTTCTTTAAAACCCTCTCCTAATACTTCATGCATATCTGTAATCATAATAAAAGCTCTCTTATCAACTGAGCTAATTATCTCCTTTACCTTTGCCATCTGTGCTCTATTCACAACACATAAAAGCACATCCTTTTCTAGACCTGAATATAGACCTTTACCCTTTAATATAGTTACCCCTCTATCTAGCTCACTTAATATAGTTCTTCCTATTTTTTCTGGCTCATTAGATATAATAAAGAACGCTTTCTCATAGCTAAAGCCCTCAAGTATTATATCTGTTACCCTTACTAATATGTACAAGGCTATAACTGAATATAGAGCTGTGTCTATTCTCCTGTTTAAAATACCTGAGCTAGCAACAACAATTAAATCGACTATCATCATATGTGTAGCTGTACTAAGGCTTGGAAAAAATTTATTCATTATTGCTCCTGCTAAATCTGTTCCTCCTGTTGTTCCACCGGATTTAAATACTATACCTAATCCTATTCCAAGTATGACACCACCAAAAACAGATGATAGCAGCAAATCATGAGTAGCACTTTTATCTGGTATAATCAATAGAAAAAAAGAAAGCACAAAGGTCCCATATAATGTTTTAGCTCCAAAGGATTTTCCTAGTATCATAATCCCAGCTATAAATAATGGTATGTTCACAATAAGATTTGTTGCCCAAACTGTAACAAGTCCATTTGTTAGCTTTTGCAAAACTATTCCAAGACCTGTTACTCCTCCAGGTGCAATGGTATTGGGCTCTAGGAAAATATTTATTGCAATTGCCATTATAAAGGTTCCTAAAGTAACTCCAGCATATTCAATGAAATATCTGTACCAATATTTTTTTACCTTTTCCAATTAATTTCCTCCTTGTAAAGCCTAAAGACAATGTATGCTTACTATTGGGGCCTTCGTAGGTAGCTCCTTCGTGTGTAATGCTTGTGCTGTCCATCTCAGTATGACAAAATTAGACCCCTACTGTACAACATCATCCTTAGAGAAAAGTACTATCAGCATAAATAACGGTAGTGCTATTTGTCTTTTTATTCTTTTAGGATCCTTTATAAGTCTATATAACCATTCAAGCCCTAGTTTCTGATATACTTCTGGAGCTCTTTTTACAGTTCCAGCCAAAATATCTATGGTTCCTCCATTTCCAATTATAACTTTACAATTTAATTTATCTTTATTCTCATGTATCCATTTTTCTGACTTTGGCGCACCGAATCCTACAAAAATAATATCCGGATTTGATTCCTTTATTTTGTTTAATACCTTGGTTTCTTCTTCGTGTTCTTTATACCCTAAATGGGTCCCTTTAAAGTATCCGTGATGACTTCCTACAATATTAATATTAGGATACTGTTTTTTTATGTTTTTTACAGCCATATCCGCTATGCCTGGTTTTCCTCCAACAAGAAATAGGCTACAGCCTTTATCATTTGCCATATTTAGTATTTTCATGGATAAATCAAATCCAGTAACTCTTTCTGGAAGGGCTTTTTTCTTAATTTTTGATGCATAAATTAGCCCTATGCCGTCTGGTATGACTAATCCTCCACTATTTAATATTTTTTTCAAGCTATCGTCTTTTCTTGCTTCCATAACTATCTCAGTGTTAGGGGTATATATTGTATTTATTTTGTTACTATTCAAAAAAGAATTCACTCTTTCCTCTGCATCCTTTAATGTAAGTTTATCAATATTTACTCCAAATATACTTATTATATCTCTCATATTTTCACCTGCTCTTAAGAATCTCAAGTGCCATCTTCACATTATCAAGTGCCTTTTCTCTTAATTCGTTTTTTATTTCAGTTAAAGAGCTTCTAATGTTTTTCTTGTTGTTCCATACCTTGTCAATTAGTGAACATAGCTCTACAAGTTCAATTTTCTCAACATCACATTTTTCTTTTATATTAAGCATTTCTAATAATCCGTCTACTTTTGGATCATATACAAGCCCTATCATTGGAACTGCCTGAGTTGCAGCGTATATTAAGGAATGAAGTCTCATAGCTATGATTAGCTCTAGTCTATTTATTATTCCCATCATGTCTTCAACATTGTATTTATTTTTTATTACATAACAATTAGGACTATTAGATTTCTTAGCTATATCTAAGCTTATTTCTAAATCCTCTGGATAATGCATTGGGATTAGAATAGTATTTACATCGTAGCTACTATCTATATAGTCAATTGTCTTTGATACTACGTCAACAATATTGCTCGTATTCTTCCAATTTCTTACCGATATTCCTATTAGGGGTTTATCAGTAGGTATTTCCTCTTCTTTAAATATACTATTAACCCTGTCCTTATTAGAAGACTCAAGAGTAAAAACTGGATCCGAGGTTACTACCATCTTACTTTGAACACCGATTTCCTCTAATGTAGTCTTAGAATTATAATCTCTTAATGTAATTAAGTCTACTTTGTTTAATGTTTTTTTTGTAAGAGCTCTGTTAATTTTTTTATTTATGGGGCCTATTCCGTTAGCATATACTATTACTGGTTTATGAAACATTTTTGCAATATTAATAACTGATAGATAATATAATATAGATCTAGTGCTTGTAACATCCTGTAACAGGCTGCCTCCTCCACTTATGAGCATGTCAGAAGAGCTTATACCCTTAAGCACTTCTAATATATTTAAGCGTTTAAAAGCCTTAATTCCATAAACCTCCTCTGTATTTTTAGGATTATTGGAGAGGGCAGAAATCCTTACTTTATTATCTATTTTCTTAAAGTCTTTCACTATTGCTTTTAGTATTGCATCATCTCCACTATTATTAAATCCATAATAGCCAGATACTATAACTGATTTTCCCATAGCTTTGACTCCTTTTCAACGTTAAAAGTGTCTCTTTTTTTAATATCACCTTTGTCAAGCTTTAACATAACTAAAATAAAGGCTATGAATATCCAAAAGGTAATAATTATTCTTGGTATATATAATACATGCTCAACAATCCCATGGAAAAGCAAGGATGATATTCCTGCTATCAAACCTGCTGATATTGTTTTTATATACTTATCCTTACTCTCAGCGGCATTTAGTGCACCATATTTGTATATTATAAACATAAAAATCAAAAACAGGGCTAACCCTACTATCCCTATTTCGGCTGCAAATTCAAGATAGGTATTATGTGCATGATAAATTGGCATAGTTCTTATATATGTTTCAAAGGTTTTCTTAAAAGGAATATATCCAAACCCTACACCTGCTTGCCAATGGTCCCTTATTATGTCAACAGTTATTTGCCATATTTTTATACGATATGCATTTGATGAATCAGTTAAGCTGCCTATTGTTGTTATTCTGCTCATTATTGAATCAGGAATTATAAATATAGAAGCAATCCCTACTGGAATTGACATAAGCAAAAGTTTCTTTTCAACTAATATGATAAAAACTAGTATACCAAATGCAAAGCCTAGCCAACCGCCTCTTGATAGTGTCATCAATAAGGTTACTGATAATATCATAGTAGTCAGCGTAAAGATGACTTTCTTAATAAGTCTTTTAGTATTCCAAAACAAGCCAATAGACACTGGTATAGCCATTATCAGATACTCAGCAAGTATATTGGGATTTCCAAATACAGAAAATACTCTAGTAGTAATTTCCGGGTTGCTTGCAACGTCTACCCACGCTGGGTCAAGCTCTACTCCCACAAAATACTGATAAACTCCATATAAAGCAACTAAAGTAGCTGTAAAAACGTATGAAGTCAATATTAAATTTAAATCATTTTTACTATTGATACCATTTACTATTACAACCAATAATCCCATAGCAGATAAATGTATTGCTAAATCTCTAAAGCTTCCTTTTGGGTCTATAGAAGTAAGAGTAGCAATAATTATTACTAATGCAAACAAAATTATTGGTATGTTCACAAAACTCTTATTAATTGCATAACCCTTACCAAATAAATGATTAAAGGAGAATATAGCAACTATAAGTATTATCAATAGTAATGTGAGCTCATCTGGTAAAAATGGCATGGCAACAACTACAGATAGTATTCCGTATTTTATGTTATATATGGATAGTGCTATTAATCCTACTCCTCCTACTAATGCAAGAAAGTATAGCAAAGGTATTCTATTGTAAACTAAGGCTAGGATAGCTCCTAGCAGTAAGGGGACTATTAAAAGTCTCTTGCTTTCTATTCCTACCACCATTTATCCCCTCCATCGTCTATGGTAAATATATCTTTCACTAGTTTAACTATATAGCTGTTATCAATGATATTCTCTGATTTATTACTTAAAGCAATACAAAATATTGCTATTATAATTAATGTTAAAGCAGCTATATTGGTATAGCTGATTATGTTTCCCCTAAATACTCTTGTAGCAATTATAGCTAAACCAAATCCAATTATAGATACAGATAGAGTAGTGATTAACTTCTCTTTTCCATTAGTCAAATCATATACAACTCTACAAAGTATGCTTCCTTCTTTTAATCTATTAAAGGAGCTTCTAACATTATCTGATATTTTCTCAATAAAATTTATTACAGCCGTATAGAACCTATATATTAGACTTTTCTCTATTAAGCTGGCTTTATTAGTAAAAATTCTCTTAATTACTGAGCCAGATGAAGCCATGGATATAGAATTGCCTAATCTACTAAAAACGGCTTTTATAAAGCTATAATTATAATAGTAAATAACTTTGTTCCAAAATCTAGTCAATATTCTTACTGTATAACTATTATACATATTCATGCCCCTCCTATAAAAAGAGCTATTCTTTCACAATGTCAACTTTAAATATTGTTCCAAATACTGCAACCTTTTTATTCTTTAATCTATACTGAGCACCAATTCTTAATTGCTCTCCTCCAACTACTATTGCGTTAGTTGTATCCACCGCATTTGCTTCTACATAAACTAGGGCATTGTACTTTCCTGGAACATCTGCAAGTACTATTTTCCCATCACTAGTGCTTACTGCTTCTTTAAAGTTCTCAATTTTGATGTCTACAATCTTTCCAAAATACTGTCCTTTATCATAATGGAAAAGTTCATCTCCTACCTGAAGCCCATCCACCGATGGCTGTCTTATTTCGGATACTTCTAGTTCAATCAATGCTTTTTGATTTTGCTCAACAATTTGCGGTGCTGCCTTTCTAAATCTAGAAACTCCACCTACTATGACTATCCCTAAAATTAAAATTACAACTAAATCTATTATGTTTATAAAACCAAAGATTTTTCCTTTTTTATCTATTATTTTCATCTCATGACCTCCTATTATTAATTATCTTATTGTATATTTCCAAATGGTCTATCCCCATTTTTTTAAGAGAAAACTTTTCTTCCACCTTACTACAAAGATTTTGTCCCATAGCTTTTGTTTTGTCCATATTGTTGATTAGTTCTTCTAAATATATAGCTAATTGCTTATAGTCCCCTACATCAAACAAATATCCATTTACACCGTTTTCTATTAGGTCGTTTAAACCCCCTACATCGGTACTTACAACTGTTTTTTTCATTATGGCCCCTTCAAGAATTACATATGGAAAGCTTTCACTAATTGAAGTAAGTACATTTATATCTATTGCATTGAAAAAAGAAAAGGGGTCTTTAACAAATCCTAAAAAATGAACATGGTCTTCTATATTTTTATCTATTACTAATGTTTTGAGTCTTTTTTCTTCTGAGCCTAAGCCAGCTATTAAAAAACTCACATCTTTTCTCTTAGATAGAATTTTTTCCGCAGCCTTTATGAAAACCTCATGATTTTTTACTTGGTCAAGACGTCCTGCAATTCCTATAATTATTTCATTATTATAAGGAATTTCATAGCGAGAAAGAAAGTCTCCCTTTGAGCACACTTCGATTTTTTGCTCGGTATCTATTCCATTATATACTGTGAATATTTTGTCTCCATTAAAGCCTCTTTGCTGTAGCATGTTTTTAAATCTGCTAGATACGGCTATATAGTGATTGAAGAACCTAAGCGCAATTTCATTAATAGCTGTATACACAAATTTTTTATATAAGCTGTCAGTGAAATCAAGCTTATAGTCACTATGAATTGTTGTTATAAATGGAGTTCTAACTCCTTTGGTTTTCAAAAGCACAGAAATAAAGTTTGCTCTAGCACCATGGCTATGTATTATATCATACTTTTCTGAAGCTATAAGCTCTTTTAATCTATTTATAATTGATAAATCATATCTCTTTTTTTGTTCAACAACTTCAATGTCAATACCCATTTTTATACCATCATAATAAAATTCATCTTTAATAAAGCAGACTATTTTAGCATCCACATTCTTATTTAACTCTTTAATTAATGACAGTACATGGGTTTTAGCTCCTCCAGTATCTCCACCACTTATAAGATGTAGTATCTTCATTATTGTTTAAGCTCTATGAGCTTTTCCTCCTCCCAATAGTTTATCCTATTAATTATATCATATCAAAGCAATATATTGAATAACCAAAAAATAAGAAGGCTATGTATAACTTTTACCATAGCCTGAAAAATAAACATGCTCTCTATATTATTTTATCTCATAATAGCCTTTTACAATAAATATTGCAAACTTCTCTATGTAAGCTCCTCTTCCGTCATCTCTTGGTATTAAAATTAGATGGTTTAGTGAAATTGATTCGTTACTGGCTAAGTCCTTTCCACTAGTTAAGTCAGATAATCCCCCTAGTTCAGAAACTATTGCTTTGGCGTAACCACTCCTTAAAATTATCTCTGTTCCAGCTCCGCAGATAAGCCTCTGACCATCCTTAAGCTCTACTATTTCAAGCCCTGTGCCTGAAGTATTTGCCATCAATTGAGCTAGTTGCTTTTTTATTGCTTCATTTTCTTGTGAAAGTCTTTGAATCTCAGAATTGTTGTTATCAGTGCTTCCACCATTCAACTTTTCGTCTATGTAATATTTTAATTGTTCAATTCTCTTCTCTACAAAGCTGAAAGTAACTAAAGGATCTTCTGAGCCACCAGGTTGTCCAAAGCTAATGCTAGAAGTATCTATGGCTATGACTGCTATCAAAAGTGTTACGATAATAAAAAAAGAATTTTTCTTAATTTTTTTCCACATTTGCATCCCTCCGTTAAAGTACACTTTCTCTATATAATTCGACTAAAAAATAAAATATCCTGTCTTTTTCTAAATTTTTTTCGTATTTCCGGGGAAATAATCATAGAATAAGTAGATAGTCGAAATCACGATGCGAATTTTATGCTAGTCGCTTATGCAGCAGCTAACAAAAATAGAGCGCTAAATGCGCCCCGTATTATGCAATATGTATTAGTAGTCTGATAGCCCTATGCTTATTTTTAAGCATTCATCTACCCTGTTCATCATTTCATCATCGAAATGACCTATTTTTTCTCTAAGCCGTTTTTTGTCGATGGTTCTTATCTGCTCCAGTAATACTACCGAGTCTTTCGGCAAACCATATTCTGGAGCATTTATTTCAATATGCGTTGGCAGCTTAGCTTTATTAATTTGTGATGTTATAGCAGAAATTATTACAGTTGGACTATATTTATTTCCAATATCATTTTGTATTACTAATACTGGTCTAACCCCTCCCTGTTCTGAGCCTATGACAGGACTTAGGTCAGCATAAAGTATGTCGCCCCTTTTCACTATCACCATTCTTCACGTCCTGTCAATCTGTTTTCATAGTTTATAAGCTCATTGTAGTCCTCTTCTAGTCCCATTTCAGCAAAATATAAATTGATTTGGCTCATCTCTCTATATCCGTTCTTCATTACCTCTTTAAGCTGAATCTTTTTACGTTCTCTTAAATAGAGCTTCATGGCCTCCCTAATAAACTCACTTCTATTCTTACTTTCTATTGACACAATATTATCTACTTCCTCTAGTAGACTATTAGGTAGACTTATCATAATTCTTTTTGTTTCGGCCATTATCGCACCCCCGGATTATCTGATGAAATAATTATAACACATATTTCATAATTATTTAATATTTTGTTTACAAACATGTTATGGTATATTTTGCTTTTGTTTTCTTTCTATATTATATTCTATTATTTCACAGTATATACTCGAATATATACTAGATTAAACAAGGTAGTCCTTAATACTGATAATCTCATTGTCCTTCATGTATACTCTTGGTACTCTTCTACTTATCATACAAACTAATTCATAATTTATTGTTCCTATTATACTAGCTACTTCGTCTACGCTAGGCTCACCCATTTTCCCATCTCCAAATAATACAACTTCATCTCCTATTTTCACATCTTTAAGGCTTGAGACATTTACCATACATTGATCCATACATATATTGCCTACTACGGGAACTCTTTCTCCTTGTATACTTACCTCAGCTTTGTGATTTAATAGCCTAGTAAATCCATCTGCGTACCCAATAGGAAGAGTAGCTATTTTTGTAGTATTATTTGTTATAAAATTATGTCCGTAGCTTATTCCTTCACCTGATTCTACTGTTTTTACGTTTGAGATAGCTGCTTTTAGAGTCATTACTGGTTTTAGATTAACATTGTATTTTTTTACTTGATCAGAGGGATATAAGCCGTACAGCATTATTCCTGCCCTTACCATGTCCAAATGACATTCTGGCAAATCAATTATAGCTGCACTATTGGCAATATGCTTAATAGGAACCTCTATACCTTCTTTTTCAAGCTCCTTTATCACCCAGTTAAATCTCTCAAATTGTACCATCGCAGATTCCTTATTAGCTTCATCAGCCTTTGCAAAATGAGAAAATATACCTTCAACATATAGATTCGATAGTTTAAATATATTGACTATATCTTTTATTGAGTCTGGCTTAGGTAAAAATCCTAATCTGCCCATGCCAGTATCTAACTTGAGGTGTATCTTTGCTGTTTTGCTTAAATGTTTCCCTACCTCCGATATTGTCTTTGCATCCTCAATAGTATATATTGTCTGAGTGATATCATTTTCTACAATTAGCCTGTACTGATATCTAGGAGTGTAGCCTAATATGAGTATTTCCTCTTCTATACCAGATTTTCTTAGCTCAATAGCCTCAGATAGTGTAGCAACTGCAAATCTATCGGACCCATTGTGGGAAAGAGTCTCAGCAATGGCGGCAGCCCCATGTCCATAACCATCTGCCTTAATTACTGATGTGATAATAACTTTTTCACCTACAAGTCTTCTTACTTCTTTAAGGTTATGAGCTAAATTATCTAAATTTATTTCTGCCCATGCTGGTCTAAAATCCTTTAAAGAAATCACCTCAACTCCCCCTTTAAAATCACTTATCTATAAGAATTATTTAATTTCATAATATTCCTATTAGGGATTCAAGTCAATAAACAACAAACCTAATTATTAAAATTCTGGTCAAATATTGGCTTCTCACGAATATTATAATTCACGAATATAGTGTAACCCTGTTTTGATATTGAAATCTTCGTCATTTACTTTCACATTAGCTTTAAATTCTGAATAAATTACTTCTATTGATACTTCTCCATCTTTATCTAATACATTTAATTTATAAGGCAGATAATTATCTCTTTCTATCCACAATTTTTCTTTACTTCTGTATTTATTATTGCCTGGCGTTTCAGTTTCTAAAATTAAATATTGCTTACCATCTATATTGTCAAAGCTCATATTAATTTCTTCATTTGTTAATATGTTTTTTAAGAAATGTCCCACGAATAGATTTTTTTCTGCTCCCTGTTCAAAATCCTTAATTACAAAAGATTCATCAATCTGTTTATTATATAGCCATGCTTGCTTTCCATCATATAAAACAATATTACCTTGGTTTTCTGCTGGCTCTAAGATTTCTATAACATATTTATCTGGTTTTTTAAAAACATGCTTAGATTTGTAAGTTTCAGTATCCTTATTTCCCTTTACTTTAACATCTGCAATACATCTATAGGTCTCCATTTTATTGAAGTATTTTTGTACATCATAGAAAACATCTTCCTCTGTTTCTGTAGATTTTGAGCACCCATAAGTAAAAGTAAGTATTACTAATAAAAATAATAATACACACTGCTTCATAAATATCTGAAACCTCCTAAATGACTTATTCATTAAGATTTAACATACTTTATAGCATATGGTATATTTTCTACTATATCACCTGCTATGAGGCTATATTCTCCTTTTTCTTTGGCACCTATATCTCCTGCTAACCCATGCAGGTATACTGCTGCAATAGCTGCATTTAAAGGCTCTATTTTCTGTCCAATTAGACTTCCTATCATTCCACTGAGAACATCTCCACTGCCAGCAGTAGCCATCCCAGGATTTCCTGTAGTATTTATGTAAACATCACCCTTTGGATTTGAAATCACTGTATCAGAGCCTTTTAGAACAATTATTGCATTATACTCTTTTGCAGCGTATTTACAGTATTTAATTCTGTTTGATTGAATTTCATCCACAGTTATATCTAGCAGCCTTGACAGCTCGCCGGGATGAGGAGTGAGCACTGTTGGATATTGTCTTGATAATAGAGCTTTTTTATCTTTTGAAGCACAATTTATGCCATCAGCATCAAGCACTATGGGTTTATCTGCATAAAGCAAAATATCCTTTATGAGCTCTACTCTACTATTATCTACACCCATTCCTGGCCCTAAAACTAAGCAGTCTACTTTATTAATTCCTTGTTTAATATACTCTGCTGAATCAGAGTTAAAGCAGCCATTGTCAGAAGCTTTTATAGGTATTGCTATAGATTCTGTTACTGAAAGCTCTATAATATGGCTTATTGTTTCAGGTATCATTGAATAAACTAACCCACTTCCGCTTCTAAAACATGCCCTAAGCGCTAGAATCACAGCACCTGTCATTCCTTGGCTTCCTCCTATTACTCCTACTCTGCCATAAGTCCCTTTGTGAGTATCTTTTTTTCTTTCTGGGACAATTCTATTTACCATTTCTTTATCTATAATTAAATAATCCCCATTTACATAAGAAATATTTGATGGATTCTTATGTAAGTTTTTATCATTTTCTTCTGCTATAGCAATTGCCACAGCATTGTCTCTACTATGGCTGATTGAAATTTGTATATTTGATATATGTTTTGTATCTGCTAATTTTTTAGCTTTTTCTAAGAGCCTTACAGAAGGTTTTCCTGATGGCTCAGTATAAATCTCAATATCAGTCCACTTAAAGCCGCTGATTCCACTGCCAAGTGCCTTACTTACAGCCTCCTTTGCTGCAAAAAGTCCAGCTATGGTATTCATGTTATTGTTTTTACATGCAATATAGCTTAATTCATTCTCTGTAAAAATTCTCTCCATAAATTTTATATTATTGTCTATTGCTTTACGTATTCTATCTATTTCTATTATATCTATTCCAGTACCATTAATCATTATTACACCTCATTTTGAAATCTAATAAGTACGGAAACACACCTCTGTAAAACATTCAAGCTCACTGAGGAATGTCTCCAAATTTGTTTTATTTAAAAATATCTAGAATACTATTATCAAGGGATATTCCAAATAATGACGCTAGAATCTTTACAAATTCTGCCAGAAAGAATATCACTGAAACCATGAAAATAATCACAAATATAAGCTTTAATATTCCAGCAGCCTTCTCATTAAACTCAAAGTTTTTACTGAATGAGCCTATAATTTTTTGTAATAGGCGAGTTACTATATTAAAAAAGATTTCTAAGACACCTATAACCAGTAGTATTAGCATAATTATTTTTATAGACAATTTAAATCATTCCTTTCCAAAACATATACTAAAATTATATCACAATAATTAACAAAATATAGGTTGATTTATGACAAAAGCCTTCATAAATCGTGTTAGGTCATGAGCAGTCAAGCAGCACAAATTTGCTAACTCCCTTCGGTCGTTCAAATTTGGTGCTTGGTGCATTTGACCTACCTACGATTTATGATAAAAACTTTCATAAATCGGGTTAGGTCATAAAAAAAAGAATGCTCTAAAGCACTCTTATTCTAGCATATCTTTATCAAGCTTTTCCATTTCCTTGCTTCCTAGCATTCCATGTAAAAATCTATATGTTATATTAATCTTCTCTTCGTAATCATTCTTCTTTTCTATTAGTTCCCTTAGTTTATTTCTCAAGTCCTCTACTTCAGAATTAAGCGGTTCAAAAATTTCTTCCCATTCTGCTAATTGTTTATATGCAAGCTTTATAGTTGCTTTTATTAGTTTGAGATTGGCATCTTTTATTTGTTTTGGCATCATTTCTAGCTCAAATGTAATGTTGTCAATTTCATCGTTTAATGTATGAATTTCTTGTTGATATTGACCTAGTAATTCTGTACCTTCTTTTAGCTGATTATTATTTATTTCATCAGAAAGCATTATTATTTTATTCATTGCTCTCTTTTTCTCTCGGCTCTTTTCCTTTAGCTGCGTATCTAATAGTCGTTGCTTTTCAAAAAGGCTCTCTAATTCCTTTCTAGCACTATTAATATGCTTGTCTCCAACATCTCCAAACAGCTTTAGCCAAGTATCATCCTTAGTTAAAATAGGAATTCTGTTTTTAGCCATTATATCCCTTTCAATATCTATTCCTAAATTCTTTGAAAACATAAAATCCTCTCCCTGATAATAGCTTACTAAAAAAAGCAAAGTATTTATATAGGATGTTATTACTAACTAATATTATAAGTCTTAGATTCATTATATCATCTAAAACGCAAAAGCAATAGGTACCTAGCTGACTAGATACCTATACACGAGTATTATTCTCTTAAAAGAAGCTTTTCGATTACTTTTTGAGTCTCATATCCCTCTTTAAAAGTTACTAAATTAGCCTTCTCTCCATTCATTGCCTTGAAAAATTCTTCAAGTAGCTCTACTAAATGAGCATTATCTGCTAATTCTAGCTTTTCCTTTTTACTGTCTTTATTGGATACCCATAGTTCTCTCCAATTTACAAGTGAAACAGTTCCCTCTGTTCCATAGATGGTAAATGACAGCTCTTCCTTCATACCAATGTTACTTATGCCATTAAATAATACAGGAATACTATTTTTTAGATTAGCTCTAGCTATGATTCCTGTCTCAGACATAGCTTCGTGCTCTGGATATTCTATAAAAGAAGTTATATTTGACATTTCTCCATATAGACTTTGTATCATTTGAACAAAGTGTGTAAAGACTTCTCTTACAAAGCCACCCTGCTCTCTAGATGCTATCCAATTATTTTTCTGCCATAGTCTTGGCCAATATGTAAAGTATCCTTGAAGCTCTATTCTTAATAAGTCTCCAATAAAACCTTCATCAAGTAAGGATTTCAATTTTTTAAAGGCTGTAGTATAAACAGTAGGAAAGTTCATAGCATTTATTACTTTATTATTTTCCACTCCCTCATACATTTCTCTAGCTTCTTCAGATGAGTTTGCCAAAGGCTTTTCACATAGAAAATGTTTATTGGAGCTTATTATATCCATAGCTATCGGATGATGATATTTAGGTGGTACTGCTAGGTATATGACATCAATATTCTTGTCCTCTAATAGCTCATTGTAGAATTTCACAGTAGGTATATTATATTTATTAGCTATTTCTTCAAGCCGTTCTGCATTTACATCATAGATTCCTTTAACATTTCCTTGTGGATGTCTTTTTATAGCATTTATTAGTCTTTCGCCTACTACTCCAGCTCCGATTATTCCAATATTGATCATTTTGCTCATTTGTTCACACTCCTTTTGACGTCAATAGATG
The DNA here is from genome assembly GCA_002376545.1 of Firmicutes bacterium UBA3546. Lineage (GTDB taxonomy): Bacteria > Bacillota > Clostridia > Tissierellales > Proteiniboraceae > Proteiniborus. The sequence continues at coordinate 124,317 of DFOH01000021.1, forward strand.
GTTTAACACTATTTCAAATGTATCACTATAAAATTAGAGTGTCAAGAAAATAGGTAATATCAGCAACTAAGAGTCTGCAATTATGAGAGCACCAAAAATACTGTCTACTTGGTCTCTTCCAGAATTTTCTTCATTCAAATGAAGGTTTTATTTTATAATATCAATGAAATTTCTTGTCTATTGTAAATATATGGCTTATAATGTGTTTAATAAATAATTGTTGGATTATATAAAATATAGACTATTTCTATAATTTTTATTTTAAAAAAACTATTGACTTTGACGTCGTGTCGTCCTTTATGATAAAAATGGAAAGGGGATGAAGGTGTGCGTTTAATGACAATCAGTGAGGTATCAAAAAACTTTAATATTTCAACAAGAACGCTTCGTTATTATGAACAAATGGAGCTCATACAGAGCAAAAAGAAAGAGGATTATGCTTATCGTACATATGATGAAGTTACTATAAGACGTCTGCAACAAATAATCGTCCTGCGTAAATTGCGTATTCCTTTAAAGCAGATAAAATCTATTTTTCAAAATACAGAGCAATCACGCATAGTTGAAATATTTCAAGAAAACATGGCTGAGGTTGATATCGAGATAACAGCTCTCACTACTATTAAAACTATTTTGCAATCATTAATTGAACGTTTAAACGAGAGTGAAAAAATCAATGTCAAGCTAGATTTACTCCATGACAGTTACATATTGAAGATTGTTGAGCCTTTAAGCCTTACCAAAATAAATTTTAAGGAGGTAAAGTCAATGGAAGAATTAAACAAAGCCAGCGAAAGCTTAAATAAGTTGCATGATAGGGATGTAAGGATTATTTATTTACCACCTGCTACAGTAGCAAGCATTCATTGTGTAGGCGGTGTTCCTGAAATTGAAACCGGTAATTTTATAAACCAATTTATCAGAGAAACAAAGCTTTATGAAATAAAGCCTGATTTTAGACATTATGGTTTTAATAATCCAAATGGTGATATGCCAGATGGAAGTGACCACGGCTATGAAAGATGGGTTACCATTCCAGATGACTATGAAGTAAAAGCACCTTTTACAAAAAAATTATTCTCAGGTGGATTATATTGTGCGTATATGATTCCTATGGGTTCTTTTGATGAATGGTTTAAGCTATATGATTGGGCAGAGAATAACGATAAATATGAATTGAATTTTAAAGAGCAAATAGTTGAAAGAGAGTGCATGGAAGAACATCTCAATTATATAAATAAATTCATGCTTTCACCTGATGATATTACTGTTCAAATAGACTTGCTCCTACCAATAAAACAAAGAAAGCAATAGTAGCAGCAACCAAGAAACCGAGGGAGACCGAGGGGACAGTCCCCTTGGTCTCTTATGGCCATGATTCCTGTCTCAGACATAGCTTCATCCTCTGGATATTCTATAAAGGAAGTTATATTTGACATTCCTCCATATAGACTTTGTATCATTTGAACAAAGTGTGTAAAGACTTCTCTTACAAAGCCACCCTGCTCTCTAGATGATATCCAATTATTTTGCTGCCATAGTCTTGGCCAATATGTAAAGTATCCTTGAAGCTCTATTCATAATAAGTCTCCAATAAAGCCTTCACTAAGTAAGGATTTCAACTTTTTAAAGGCTGTAGTATAAACAGTAGGAAAGTTCATAGCGTTTATCACTTTATTATTTTCTACTCCCTCATACATTTCTCTAGCTTCTTCAGATGAGTTTGCCAAAGGCTTTTCACATAGAAAATGTTTATTGGAGCTTATTATATCCATAGCTATCGGATGATGATATTTAGGTGGTACTGCTAGGTATATGACATCAATATCCTTGTCCTCTAATAGCTCATTGTAGAATTTCACAGTAGGTATATTATATTTATTAGCTATTTCTTCAAGCCGTTCTGCGTTTACATCATAGATTCCTTTAACATTTCCTTGTGGATGTCTTTTTATAGCATTTATTAGTCTTTCGCCTACTACTCCTGTACCAATAATTCCAACATTCATTGTTTTACTCATTTGCTCACCCTCCCTTTATTTCAATAGATGGCTCAACGCTATTTCAAATGTATCACTATGAAATTAGGGTGTCAAAAAAATCAATGGGTCATATCTAAGTTTTTTTACGAAAAAAATTAGATATACTCTTCCCAATAAGTCCAATGATAGAACTGATCCCAATTGAGATCAAAGAAATTAAAAAATATCTTTTGAACTCACCTGTGTATATTTTAGTATGCACTTCACTTCTAAAATATTCCCCCGCTATTATTAGATTAAAAAAGTGGCGAAAACCCGCAACAACTATAAATAATGTGATTGGTATGATAGAAAATAGTATTTTGTTTTTTGGGGATATAAGACTTATTATTAAAGGTGTAATTATAAAAAATGCTATTGCCATATTAATATCATATGTAAAAGAATAAAAAACAGCTATAGTCAAAAGAAGTATTATGCATAGTGTTAATATTAAGCTTTTCAAAGTAGTCAACTCCTCTTATCCCCTCTTTATATCAATACAAAATAATAAAGTAGCCAAATTAACCAAGGGAAAAATCCCCTTATCTCTAGGCATAAAAGAACACCCCTGTTTTAAACGTGTACACTCTCGAAAAGTCCGAGAGCCGTACTTTACTTTATTTTAAGAGCAAGCTATAAAGCTTCACCCCTAATTTTTATCTCAATATCCCAAGGTATCCTGGAAACATTATCCTAACCCACTATATCTTACAGCTTAATTTTCAACGCATTTCCCTTCAAAATAGTATTATGTTAACTTATTCTATTTTGGAGGTTTTATTATGTTAAGTGACTGGCAACTTCATAAAGATTATCAAGAAAATCTTAAAATTAAACTTTTACTTTACCAAAAAACGCAAAGAAGCAGGTTGGTTAGTTTAGATAAATCCATCTCAAAGCTTTATCTTCTTAACCTTGATACCCTGCTTCCCATAGTCAAGCCGCTATATCCCAATTTTGGTCGACCAACCAAAAATCAACAGGGGATAATTCGTTCTCTTGTATTAATGCTTGATCTACAGGAATATTCTATCACAAATTGGGCTAAAAAAATTAAATCTGACAAACTTTTATTTGACATTTGTGGGTTTGAAACCCAAAATGCACCATCTGTGGCTTCATACTATGACTTTCTTACACGATTATGGCTTAATTCTCACAAACAACACGTAGAAAGAAAATTAAAACAACGTCAGTTTCATCCCAAGCCTAAAAGGAAATTAAAGGCTAATCAAAAGCTACCTAACAAACGAAGCGGAATCGTTAAAAGGCTTGTTAATAGGCTTATTAAAGCAAAGTTACCTCGTTTTAGTCCAGAGGAAATCCTACAAAAATTCCTAGCTCGTTGTATTGTTGATTATTCTTTAGAATTAGGACTTCTAGGCAATGCTTCTTCCATTTCTGTTGCCTTTGATGGCTCGCCTTTCTATTCGGGTGCAAGCCATTACGGTGTAAAGGTTTGTGATTGCAGGATCAAAGGCATCTACAATTGTAAGTGCCCTAGAAGATATTCAGACCCTGATGCTACTTGGGGTTGGGATAGCTATCGTGAGCGATGGTTCTTTGGTGATACATTATTTAACGTGACTGCCTCCGATAGTCCAAATGATCTTCCCATATATCTTAAAACAGTTCAGGCTAGCCGTCATGATAGTGTTACTACTGTTTTTGCTTTAAGAGATATATTTGAATTGTATCCTAATCTAAAATTTAAGAATTTCTTAGCTGATGGAGCTATGGATAATTATCCAACTTATGAGCTATTAAAACATTATAACATGATTCCCTTTATCCCTATAGATTCAAGAACAAAGGCAAAGTTTGATTACAGACATCCAAGTATTTCTTGCTTTGATGATAAGGGAAGACCCATATGCCCTGGTGGAATTCCATATTACAACTGGGGATAAGGCATAAAATATCGTTGTTGGTTTGCTTGTCATGGAGAAGAACCACCAAAGGAGTGTAAATGTTCTGATAGCAAATATGGTAAAGTGGTATATTTAAAACCTGATTATGATCTTAGAATGTTTCCACCTGTACCTAGATATTCACAGGCTTTTAAAGATAAATTTAAAACCAGAACATCAGTAGAACGTTCGAATAAAAGGATGTTTGTTGACTACAATATTGAAAGTATGCGCTCACAAAGTTCTAAGCTAAGATTTAGCATGGCTACTTTTTCTGTTATCAATATCCATCTAGATGCATGGATAAAACATCTTAGCTTCAGCCTTTTAACTACATTAGAACAGGTAGCATAAGCATTTACTTGTAATATTCTAATTTCTACAGTTTTAAAGTCTCACGCCTATGAGGCTTAGTTTGTTATGCCCTTTTCAGGTTATCCAATCACTACAATATGCGTTTTTCAAAGTTCATATTATTTTAATTTTTATATTACCGCTAATTTTACCAGTATTATCCTTTGTTAAAGTATCCTTAGGTATTTTCAGTTACTTTTCGAGATACTACAACGTATCATTTTTGAAATAGGGGTCAAATGAACCATCTCCTGCTATTAATAGTTTACTACATAGTCAATATGGTTTTTAGCTGTAACTTATTCCGTGCTAAAATTTTCATTCATGTTTTTGCCTTGTGATCAGCTAAAATTAAAAGTCTACTATAGGGATGTTTCAAGAAACATATCAGATAGATATTGATGCTAAGCAACATTAATCTAATTTTAGCAATATAACCTCTTAAATTGCAGAACTAAAGATAATAAAGAACCTCCCTTTAATTTTTGTAGATAAAATAATTAAAAGAAGGCTCTTTTTTCATTATTTAAATTTTGCTATATCAATCTATAAAAATTTCTTTAATAAACGCTAGTGAGCTAACTCTTTTACAGAATACACTAAAGTGTATTGTGTTTTTAATTATTTTTGTTAAAATATAAAAACTGCTTTTGAATTAAATACTGTGCGAACGGGTAAAACTAAAATGGAAAGTGGCTCTTTTCTGTACACTTCCAACTATCTCCCCATCTACGGCAAATAAATTTCCTGGTCTATCCATATATCCATTTCCAGAGTCTGCACCTATCGCTTTAATGTATTCCCCATAACGAGCATATTGTTCTGATGCAGTCGCAGGGAATATATATGTATTATTATGTTTATAGTCGGGCATTAATTCATCAAAAGTATCTACAGCATCGTTAAGATAAGGAACATAAGCAATAAGTGCCCTAATCAACGAACCTCCGTAACCCAAGTTGTAATTAACTGTTCTTGTTACAAAAATATTATCTCCACTTAAATCATAGATACCAATTTTAAGGTTTTTATAACTAATTGGATATCCATAGTATTTAACGCTAACTATATCAGTGTATTCATCATATTCTAAAATCATGCCATTTACGACTTCTACTTGGCTGTTTGCCTTAGAATTGTAAATATTGTTCGTTAAACTAAGAAATCCAATATGAATAAGATACATGTCTATTCCATTTTCATACCTATATGCATCAACTCTACAATTTCCTGGTTTTGTCTGATAGTTCCAACCATTACCTACGAACATTGAGTATGGAACGTTATAATCTGACAATTCCACTTCTCCATATCTTTCCAAATCATCAAAGAATTCATCCCATGATCTATAATCATAGCTTGGTTCTACAACATTTTCATCAACTTCAATTTCAAACTCTACGAGTTCCATACTTTCGTCATCCTCATAGTTTATTATATTCCTGCCTAAGCTGTATAATTGAATAATTTTTGCATCCAACTCTTCACCACTAAGTTTGGTATTTGCAAATTTTTTAATAACGTAGAATACATCAGATGACTCTTTAATTTCAAAATGGAAAAGTTGTCCTCCGTCTATAAATTCCATTGTTATTGATATAGTAGAAGTCTCATCTTCGTTTAGGTAAATACAAAATCTGGTGAAACTAATATTTCCATAAGTTTCAAAGTCAGCAAGTAAAACTTTCTCTTTCATAGTTGCATTTTGCGCTAAATAAACTTCACCTGAAGTAATAAATGTCTCAACAGCATCTTCTGTTTCCAATTTCCCTTGAAAATATAACTGTCCATTTTGGAAGTAAATGTTCGATTCACTGAGTTGAGTTTTTGTCTGACTCTTTAATTTATTGATATTCGTTTCAGCAAACAGTTCATTAATGTTTCCATTTAAAGCCGTAAGCCCATTAGTAGTATCCAACTTTAGTAAATGTATCGATCCGGCAAAAATAGGAGTAGATACACCAAGTAAAAAAACTAACGATAAAACAATACTTATTACCTTTTTCTTCATAATTTTACCCATTCCTTTCGCTTCGCTCAAGGCACAAACACGTTATGAAAAATAGTTGTTGTACCCCTCCAATTTTTGTTTTAATATATTCTTATAGAACAGCAATATACTACAGAGCACGGAAGGAGGAGTGGCGAAATTTATTTCGTACCCGCATAATTATATGTGCCGTCATCCTTACAAGCACAAACAAGTGGGACATTGAGCCCGTACACTTATCTTTGGTTATTAAGCCATTTAATAAGATGCTGGATGACAGTCAAGGTTGCTGTTCTTACTTTTTAATTTTCAAGGGTGGTGTTTCTTATGATGAAACTGATTTACCCCATCTGCTGTGGAGTTGACGTCCACAAAAAAACTTTTGTTGCAACGATTGTATTTACTGATAAGAAAGGTATCTCTACCTATCAGCAAAAGAGCTTTTTAACTATTAATAGTGATATTGAGCGATTTCACTATTGGCTTATTGAAAACAACTGTTATCATGTTTGTATGGAATCCACTGGAAAGTACTGGATTCCTATTTTTAATGTTTTAGAATCTGATATTAATGTTATACTTACTCACCCTAAGTATGTTGCAGCTATTAAGGGTAAGAAAACTGATAAAAAAGATTCTAAATGGATTGCCGACCTTTTTAAGTTTGACATGGTTAGAAACTCTTTTATTCCCCCTAAGGATATCCGTGCTTTACGAGAAATTGCTCGTTACAGATTTAAATTAGTCTGTATGAAAGCTTCTGAAAAAAACCGCATCCAAAACAGTATGACTGTATCCAATATTGGTATAGCAAATATTCTTAGTGATCCTTTTGGCGTTACCGCAACCCAAGTAATCGGATATCTTCTTTCTACTAATTCACCTAATGAAGAAATCTGCAGAAAACTTATTAAGGGTCAGGCTAAAAAGAAGGCGGATCAAATTATTCAATCTATTCAAGGTTTTAAAATCGAATCTGATCAAGCCTTGAAAATGAATTTAGCTAGAGAACATTTAAATTATTTAGAGCAAATGATATTGAATACTGAAGTTGAACTTTATGTTCGTATTAGCCCTTATATGCCTATGGTTAAATTAATTGCAGAATTACCAGGTATCACAGAACTATCAGCAACTCTTATCCTAGCAGAGATTGGTAATGATATGAGTACTTTTGATAGTGCTAAACATATGACATCCTGGGCTGGTTTAGCTCCTGCCAACAATGAAAGTGCCGGCAAAAAGAAATCAGTTAGAATCTCTCATGCGGGTCAATACATCAAACCACTTTTGGTTCAATGTGCTCTAGCAGCCATTAGGAGTAAAAAAGAACCTTATTTTGCAATTAAATATGAAAAACTTAAAAAACGCCGAGGACATAAAAAAGCTATTATAGCCATTGCTCGTATGATGCTGTTTTGCATCTATCATATGCTGTCAAATGGAGAATCATTTAATCCTAGTGATTATGAAGAATTAAAGAATCTAAATTATCAGCAACCTAAAGTTGTACTAACTCTAGATAATGCCTTGAAATTTATCGCTCAACAAGGTATTGATATTTCGGTATTAAAACTTTCTTGCAACGAAAGCTAATGTATTATTAATTTCAACATCTTCTTATATCGACCCTTTAGTTAAAGTCGCCCTTTTTTAGCCCTTCTTTTTCACACTTACCCTCCTAAAATCAAGTATTTTTTCAATATTGCTGATCAATTTTCAATTAATCATTTTCGTAAACATGTCGAATTTTACATAAAGCACCTACTATCATCCCTACTTATAAAGATAGCATCTATTTTAACTAAATTTATTCTATTTTTTAATAGAAAAATAAAACTCTTTTATGTGATTATCAAATTCTTCAATAATATTATTGAATTCATAAAGTGATAATCTTTTAGCCCTTAAATTATGAGTATTTTCGTTTAATTTTATAAAATATTTGCCCCCTTCTGTCATATCATCAAGCGCATTTAAAACTGCATCATAGTAAAATTCTAGAAAAATATGTTCACCTTCAGTCAATTTATTATTTTTCAATATATTTACAACAGTTGTCTTAATCTGATGCAATCTAGTACTCTTAACAATTTTTTTATCAATGTACTTTTCTCCTGATTCTAACAATTGCTTTAATAGATTAGTTTCTTCATACAGAGCAATAAGAACATAGTCAGTTAATGTATCATCTGTGCTTTCTGAATTTCTTTTGCTAATATCTTTCGCGCTATTGATTACCGTCTCTAAGTTTCTAAAATTATTGTAAATATCGTCAAAATAGGTCTGTATAACATTGTACTTATAAAATATTTCATATACGTTAAATACTAATAGAAAAAAGGCTAGCAAAGATAAAATGACTATTATATTATTTTTTTTCATTTGAAACTCCCCTCTACTAGGTAACCTTTAGACATTTAGTAACACTGTAAACTAACCCAATCATTGAATTTTAAAAATTATCTATGCAGTTATTTTGGGAACCCAGTCATTGACCTTACTAAATCCGTTTGCCAGCATTAATCTAATTGAAAAGTTTTTCTATTTAGAATTATTCGATATTTTTTATCACTCCTCTCCTTTTAATAAGATAACACTCATTGAGCCTACTACTCCCTTAATCCACCATGATCTTCATCTTTTAGTTCATATGCAATACCGATACCTCTAGCTGTAATACTTTCGTCAATTTCCTTTGGAGATTCAAATGCCGTCAATAAGCTGAATATCAACATTCCAGTTGTGACAAATGCTAATATTTTTTTCATTGTATCACCACCTTTCATTGATTACTTACTTACCATATAGGCCTTTGTAAAAGCCTTTATTGCCTCTTCACTTTCTCCTATTAAGTTGTAAGCATTTCCCAACCTCAAGTACGCATCTAGTAGTGCCCTCTTCATTTGTATTTCTTCTAATATTACTATTTGATCTTGGATTTTTAATATTGCTTCGTTGAATGATTTTTTATCTAAAAAATATTCAATATGGTAGTCTAATCCTTTTATTATGTAATCTTTAAGTTCTCTGCTTCTACTAAATTCTATAGCCTTTTCTAATTCTTGAAGAGCCCTCTCTTCTTCTCCTGTTTTTATGTAATATTTATATAGCTCAAATAATGTTGTTGGTAGCTCGTCTAAGTCCATTTCTTCTTTTATTTGTTTTGCTTTTATTAGATGCTCATAAGCTTTTTGGTAATCTCCTGACTTTAAATATATACATCCAAAGTTATTTTCTATAAAAGATTCAGTTTTTTTATCCTCTTCTTTTTTTAGCAATTTATCTGCCTTTATTAGAACATCTTCTGCTTCGCTATATTCTCCGTTTAATATAAGGGTTGATGCGTATTTTAACAGGCTTTGAGCATATCTTTTTGTTTCACTTAACTGCTTGTCTATTTCACAGACTGCTTCTGCATATTTTTTTGCATTTTCTTTATCTTTTAAAATGTGGTAACATGTTGAGATGTTATATAATATACTGCTTTCCAGTTCTAAGTTCTTAATAGATAATTGATTATAAAATGAATGATAGGCTTGTCTATATTTATTTAGAGCTATTTCGTACATACCTCTTAAGGTGTATATATTACCTTCTCTAATTATTGCTTTAATTAACTTTTCAATATTATTTATTTTTGAATAGTAGTAAAAGCTTTTCTGTATATAATCTAAAGCTTCATCAAATAATTTTTTATTTGTGTATAATTCACCCATTAACAAATTATTTTCTGCTAATATCTCTGCTAAACCATATTCTTGTACTAACCCGTTAATTTTTTCATAGTTTTTTTGTGTGCTAGCTACATCTCCTAATTTCACATAAACTTTCATTTCCTCCAGCCATAATTTGCAATACCTTTTTACTTGATCCTTTTCTGTTTCTAGAAGATATTCTAAATCTACATCTAGCTTTTGAGATAGGTATTTTAACAGCTCAATACTCGGACTTGCTTTGCCGTTTTCAATATAACTTAACTGTGCTTTTGAAACATAATCTCCACCTAGCTCGCTTAGAGACATGCTTCTCTCTTTTCTTAGATTCTGTATTTTTTCGCCTATTGCCCATACTTCCATATCTTTCCCCCGTTCATCATTTGTTTTATATATTTAACCTTTTACTTAACTATATTGTAATGCTACTGCTGTTATTTGTCAATATTGTTTAAATAGGACTATTGTACCATTATAATTCAAATTAACACTTCTGCCATATCACTTAACTCTAATTATCAAGGGTTTTTATGAATAGCCTTTTTGGAATTAACTAAAAGAATGGTTCTGGTTAAAAACTCATTAATTAATTCTTTGGGTATAGAAAAGGCTACTCACTATAAAAATAAATCTACAGTAAGTAGCCTTTTCTCTTTTATTTCTTCTGTCCGTGAGTTTTAAATTCCTATAACATTAAAATCATTTCTTCTTCAGGAAGTATAACAGGTTCTCCTATGCATTTTGTTCTGTAGTATAGCTCTGCACAGTATTCTATTTCCTCAGTAACATTAAATGCATTTAATAAATCATTTGCACCTGCTAAAAGTCCATGGTTTGCTAATAGAACTGCTTTTCCATCCTTCATGGCTTCAAAAGCATTTTCGGCCAATTCCTTTGTTCCAAAAGTAGCATATTTAGCACATCTTACATCTAGTCCTGCTAAAGCTACCATATAATGAACTGGAGGCAGTGTCCAGTTTAAGCATGCTATTGTAGTAGCATACATAGTGTGAGTAAGGTATTGTCAGTAATCATATATCCATGGGCAATGGCATTTACATTTATTCCCCTATCTGCCCATTCATTAGCCAAAGCCTTATTAATTCCTATAACCGCATGCTTACTAGCAGTATAGCTGGTAACTTTATAGCCGCCACCTAATCCATGGATTGAGGAAACATTTATTATCTTCCCATTGCCCTGCTCCAGCACATGAAACCAAGGGGACAGGCACCTTGGTCTATATCTAGGTAGTTACAATTTATTATCCACTCAATAATCGGATCATTATTTGAAATAATATCCTGTCTAGTATAAGTTACATATATATCTGGTTCTAAAGTATCGTAAGCGTATAATAATTG
>DFOH01000049.1 GCA_002376545.1 Firmicutes bacterium UBA3546
TTCAACATCACTTCCACCAGTCACTGAAATATCCATTTGATAGGTTTTATTTTTATATATCTTTTCTACTTCTGCCATGTATGAAATGTTTTCAATTACATCTTTAGTTCCCTTTACGTATAACATATTAACTATATGATAAGGTTTATATTCTGTTACATTTCCATTTTCCTTTTCTTGCTCTAGGTAGTTAAGGATACTAGCTTGAGTTAATTCTGCCTTATCTCTTAGAGCTTCTACTACTCCTTTTCTTACTTCAAGTTTAGTGCTATATGGAGTCATGTATGATGATACAGCATTTCTAGTAGCATAAGCTACCATTTCTGTATCAACTTGCTCTTTCATATAAACTAAAACTTCAACTACGTCGTCATCTTCTAGGTCAATCATTACTTCAGGGTTAATCTTCTTTAAAGCTTCTTCACGTAAATCTAATTTTGCTGAACTAAGTTGGTTGCCTTCTGCATAAGCAAATGATGTAAAGGATCCCAATACCATTAGAATGGTAACAAATAGGGATAGTACTTTTTTGGCTTTTTTGCTACTTAACATTAAGCTTTTACCTCCTTTAGTTTTTTGATGAATTTTATACTGTTTGCACCTCCTTGTATTATTTTTGTTGTAGGTTAGATTTTGCCAAGCCTTATAAATATTATAACTTTATTATTATATTTATGTCAATTATTTGAAAATAATCAGATAAATGTATGTATTGTGATTTTGTGTTTTATTATGGTGTTAATTGTAAGCTTGCTCCACTTTTTTTGTAACTTTCCAACATTTTAGGTCAAATAAAGTAACAAATTTGTCTTAATTTTTAGCAACTTTTTTTATTTGCTAAATAGAAAAATTACCCTTAAGATTAATCTTAAGGGTAATTTAAAGTAGGTTTACTCGCCTTTTACATAAATTTTCACATTACCATCTTCATCGTAGTAAATTATTCTATCAGGTAATTCTAAGTCTACAAGTTCACCATCGGCATTAACTATTGTATTTGCATCAAGTTTAACGTAAACTTGATTTCCTTCTGTCTGCCATTGTCTCATTAGGTTCTGTAATTCTCCGCCAGTTTCTAGATATCTTATATCAAATGCTTCTTCATTTATAATTACTGCATTGCTAGGAAGATCATTTACATCTCCTACAACTGTTAATTTTCCTTCGGCAATTTTCCTGTAGATATTTCCATTAGTCGCTTGATATGTTACCTCAATCATTAGGTCACTAGCTAATAGATTAGAAGTTACTGTCCAAGTTCCGATATATAAACCAGGAATTTCTTCATCTTCAAACATTCTAATTCCATTAAGATTATTTCCCATTGCCCCAAATGGCAGTAGTATTACAAATGAACCACTTCCGCCTGTCAGTGCATTGAAGCTTACCTCTAATGTTTCTCCTGCTCTGAGTTCAATATCCTCTGCTGGCTGAACATTAGTGATAATTTCATCCGTAACAGTAATTTCTTTATTTGTCTCATGACCAGCCATATCAACTAATGTAAATTCAAATATATTTTCTCCCTTTACAATATCTACAGTATAACTAAATCTCTTTTCAGCTGGAGCTGGTTTCACCAGTGGCTCTTCATATTGATAAATTTGGCTGTCCCCTTCATATAAGGTTATTGTTCCAAGGTTATCAAACATTGTAAGCTCTAGTTCAGCTGTTAGATTTTCTGGATCAACATCTATAACTAATATATCTAGCTCTGGTGCTGTAGTATCTACAAAAAATCTTCTTGTAATACTTCCTGATACCCCAGTACTGGAAACAGCTTCTACTTTAACTTCTTGATATCCATCTTCTAAAGCTAAAATCTTAGTAAAGCTATAGGCAGGTCCAGAGTAAATGATTGTAGCGGGGTCATCTGGATGACCTATATCCACATTCTCAAAAAACTGAATTTCAGCTTCTTCACCATTTACAAGTACACTTTCTAATAGCTGATATCTTGCTACATAGCCTTGAACTGCCACTTCACTTTCATCATATACTGCAAACAAGCCTGGCTCTAGTATATAAATATATGGATCTGGATTATCAAGACCAACAGTTATTTCACCTTCTCCTATATTAAAGGCATTATCTACTGCCAGTAAAGAAATTATATTAGAGCCTAATTTCACAAATTTACTAGCATCGAATTCATAGGTTTCTTTATCGTCTAATAAGGTTATTAGAGTATCATCCATCGCTTCGCCATTTATATCAAGGATGAGTCCCATAAGACCAGCTCTATCTTCGACTACCTTCCAAGTAACCTTTTTAGTTTCTGGGTTGTAAGCTAAGTCTGTTATTTGTGGTGCTACAGTATCAACTGTTATAGGAATTAGCTTAGATTGATACTTAGAGCCAGCATAGTGAATTTTTGTTTCTATTTCATAGAAATAGTCACCATCTGGTACATATTCATCGTTTACATCTCCAAACCACCATGCATCCATTATCATGCCAACAGGTGAATATCTACCTCCATCAACATAATCTTTTCTATAATACTGTTGTGTTAAAATAGTCCTCAAGTTTTTACCAGTGGCATCTAATATTTTGTAGTTGACAACTTCAGAATTTCTCAAGAAGGATAAATAAGGAAGTACATTATCTGTACCATATATAAATCCGTCTAGTGTTCCTGGGCTCATATAGATACGCCCAGGATCAGCATAATAACGTGCAGAGCCTGCAATATCCACATATAACATACCTGAAGCATTAAAGTATGATGTACCTGCTTCATCGATAAATCTCATATTATCTAGTATAGCTGGCTCATCCCACTCACCATAAAATCCTACGTATGGTATAGATAGCTCTGGGTTTTCATCAGCTGGGTCTACTAAAGTAATGAAACCTTCGACAAACATATTTCTATAGATTGTATCATCTTCACTTAAGTCTACTGTCACTTCAAATTCTCTTTTTTCCTTCGCTGGAACAGTTATAATTTCAGGTGCATCTATTATTACATCATAAATATGATCAGTTGATAATAGATTAAGTTCTGCTCCGCCATATGGATATATATAATCTGTCAAAACTGATACATTAACCTCATAGGTTGCATCTTCGTCTGAATCATTTATTGCAGTAAATCTCATTGTGAATTCTGTATTTTCAAAATCTTTTAGTTCTACCTTAGCTTCATTTGTTTCAGAATTTACCACTCTTACTGGAGTTGTTACAGCTCCATAAAGATTCATGATACCCGCACCTTGTCTTCTAGGTGAATATGGATACCCAATGCCATCAAATTCATCTTCTATCAAAACATTAGCCGTATTCATTAAAAGAATCTTAGCTAATCTTGCTTGTTCTGATAATGATAAATTACCATATACTTCATGCTCTTTTATATATTCCATTACAAGTGCTGAACCGCCTGATACATGGGGAGCAGCCATCGAAGTACCACTCATCATTCCATATTCATCATCATTAAATGTTGAATAAATTTGCCCACCAGGTGCCGTAATTTCAGGTTTTAGTTCTAGAGATGGAGTTGTTCCCCATGAACTAAAGTCTGACATTAAGTAAGCATTTACATTAGGTATAGTCATTATATCATCAGAGAAGGTTACAAGCTTCTCTTCTAGTTCCATTAGACCTAATCCACCTTGGTACCCTATAAATACTGCTGGAATAGTGTGAACAGATGGCGTCTGCATATTTACTAAGTCTTCCCCACCAGCTTCGTGGTTGCGTACTATTATTCCAATTGCCCCTGCATTTTGAGCATTTGTTATTTTATCAGTAAAATTAGATGTTAATCCTCCACGTACTATTAATGCAACTTTACCAGCTACATTAGTAAGCTCGGATGGATGACCTGATCCGCCATCTACAAATTCCTGTGGTCCTTGTAATATAGATGATGGGTCAATGGAACCTGCTACTGCCATTGGTACATCATATTCTTCTCCTTCTTTTTCATAGGTTAGGTAGTTTACTTTGGTAGTAATATTTTCTATTGAAGCTACTTGTATTGTATCTTTATTAAGTCCTGGAGCTCCTACTACACCTATATCAGGATTTTGCTTCCAAGGATATCCCTGATTTGTATTTGACCAGCCATAGGTTAGTTGTCCAGAGTTACCTGCTGATACTGAACATACTATTCCACTATTTGTTGCATTTGTTAATGCTACATTCTCTGCAGATTCAGGAATATAAAAGCTTGCAGTTGAACCTAAGCTCATATTTAATACATCTACACCAAGTCTTATTGCTTCATCTATAGCTACTAAATAAATATCGCTAAATGTAGTTGCATATATTGGATCGTTTGAGAAAACCTTCATTGCAAGCAACTGTGCTTCTGGTGCAACCCCTTTTATTCCGCCATTTTCGGTATCTCCATTTGCACCCGCTGTACCTGCTACATGCATACCATGCATAGATGCGCCTGGTCCTAGATCACGAATTTCATAATTTAAATCGTAGTAGTTATAACCATAAGGTACTTTCTCAGTATAGTATCTACCTAGTAAGTCCATTTCTTCTATCATATCTTCAGTTAGAGCTGGTTCTGTATCTTCACTAAGCACCATATCTCTATGAGATGGGTCAATGCCAGTGTCTATGATAGCTACCACTGTACCTTCACCTTTGTATCCTGCTAAATCCCAAGTAGGTACCGAACCAATCATATCATGAGATGAATCCATATCTGGCTCTGCTATTGGTCTTTCATATTCGTTTGCTATATATACTTTGTTTACTGAAGGCAGTCTTTCGATTACTTTAATATCTGAATATTTCACCTTACCACTAAATCCATTTAAAGCCGTTTTGAAGCTATTTATAAACTCCATATTAACTTTGCTGGATAAAATAGCATCTTTTACTTTTTCCTGCTCAACTTCAATTTTTCTTTCGAGCTCCTCGATTGTACTTCTTGACATTTCCTTATAGCTCATGTTTCTTTCTGTAGCATAAACTATGGAAGGCTTTGATTTCAACTCAACGATAATTCTTACTTCCTCATCATCATTGAAGAGTCCATTTGGCTTCTCCCGATCAATTTTTGCTACTGATTCTGTTCCAAAATGGTTTCTAACTTTTTGGAACTTTGCTACTTCATCAGGACTTAGATTACTTGAATTATCTGCATAGACAAATCCAGGCATTGTCAAAGTCAAGATTAGTAGAATTGACAAAATTTTTCTAAACTTTCTCAAGCTACTTCCTCCTTTATTTTTTATTCTCATCATTCAGGTTAGAATGAATGACTGTCCACTGTTAATTATATGAAAGCATATCCCAAGGATATGCCTTGGGATAGTAAGTTTTTGGACTAGTTAGTTATGGTTAAATGTATTTCAAACTGACTTGACATATTGCTTATGCTATTTTGTACAATCAACATAACATCGTTAAATCTCCATATCATTTCTTCTGCTTCATCATATATTTTTATATTTACTTTATCATATGGGTTTACACCTGGCTCATAGAATATCATGCCGGCTTCTTCTCCTATATTAACTATAGTAGTTTCTCTTAAATCTGGTTGACCATCTGCTTTGATATAGTACTCTACACTAAATTTTGCTGCATCGGGTAGTCCATCAACGTCTGTTATTACAAAACCAAATTTCGGTGGAAAGCTTACCTTTTTGAAAGTAGCATAAATCGTAGGCTTTACTAATGCTTCTATTGCTTCTACTAGTGCTTGACATGCTTCATCTACTTGTTCTTGAGTGGCATCTACATCGTTATAAGCTTGTCTTGCTGCTTCTAGTGCTTGTACTAAAGCTGCCCAAGTATCTTGTCTATATTGCTCTTCATTTAGTGCTTCTGCTTCTGCTATTTTTGCTTCTAGTGCGGTTTTATCGACTTCTGGAATATTAGGAATTACTGGCTCTAAAATAGCATTACCTTCCGTATCGAATCCCTTAAATATGTTAAATGTTTGCACTATCGATGTGTCAATATATGGTGAATTCTCTAGCGCTTCTGCTACATTTCCATCATAATCAAAAAAAACATTTGCATAGGCAATAAGCTCTATGTATTTTTGACCACTTACTACTCCATATAACGCTATTGAAGAGTTTGAACCTTTTAAATAATCATAAAGTTGTCCACTTCCATCAAAAAATCCATTAGCATATTCAATAAGAGAAACTCTTACTATAGTAGATTCATTGATCCTTACTAATACATGATCAATTTTCCCAGATGTTTCATTCTCCTGGGCAAAAGCCGTTGTTGTTATCATTGATATGAGCATCACTATTACTAGTATTGATGAAATTATTTTTTTTGTACCTATCAAATTATTCTCCTCCTTTTAATACTAAGCTTAGTGTGGAAAGCTTATCTTCTAGCCAGTTACTAAAAGATAGCTATCTTACTTTATAGCATTATTCCTTGATGAGCTAAGCCCATCAAGGAATAATTTACTAAATTTATAGCTTACCCTTTTACTGCCTATCTTGGCAATTTAACTGTAACGATTGCTGAACCAATAATATCTCTTGCTCGTCCATTGTCTGAGACAAAGATACCACCAGATCCAACTGTTATCCTGTAAGTTTGCCCGTCAGTATATATAGCTATTTCATAAAGATTTCCTTCTACCATTATTTCAAACACCGTATCATCAGTAGCTGTAGGAAACTTATCCAATATATTGTTTTTGTTGAAAATTACAGTATACCCTAATAATCCATTTGCTCCACCAATATCCTTTACTGCATCAGCTTGTATTTGTGCAACTGTATAATTTATTTCTTCTGGCTTTTCTTCGAGTCCTTGTATTGCGGCTGCTAATTCATTTAATGCAGTATCTACTGCTTCCTGTGTTGCATTTTCGTCTGCAACTACTTGCATAGCACTTTCTAGTACTGCTTCAAGTGCTGCCCATGTCTCTTCTGTATAATCTTCTTCATTCAGTAATTGAGCTTCTGCTATTTTTTCATTTAATGCTGTTTTGCTAACAACTAGTTTTTCTACTAATGCTCCCATTGCAGCTGTTAGTGAACTTAATGCATTGTTCACTTCTTCTTGAGTTGCATCTTCTTTAGCTGCTATTGCTTTAGCATTTGTTAATGCAGTTGCAAATGGTTCCCATGTTTCTTCTGTATAGTCTTCTGACTCTAATTCATCTGCCTCTGCTATTTTTGTGCTTAATGCAGTTTTGTCCACAACTGGCTCTTCTGGCTTTTCTATTAATGCACCCATGGCAGCTGTCAATGTAGTTAATGCATTATTTACTTCTCCTTGAGTTGCATTAATTTTAGCTGCTACCACTATAGCATTTGCTAATGCAATTGCAAATGGTTCCCATGTCTCTTCTGTATAGTCTTCTTCATTCAATAGTTGGGCTTCTGATATCTTTGAATTTAATGCAGTTTTGTTAACAACTGGCTCTTGTGGTCCACCATTCCTTACCTATCTCTTTAGAGATTTCGGCAGGTCTACACCGTACGTGCGACTTTCATCGCATACGGCGTTCCATCGTTAATATAGCTGTGTGAAATACTTTACTTAAATATCATGTACTATAACCCCCATTACAGTACATTCACATATCATAGACAACCCCCTTTTTTATTTATTATAAATATAGTTAAAGGAATATTTAGTCGAAGTTGCTCTATAATTTACAAGAAAATTCTGTCATTTTTTTACTTAATTCCACACTTCAATTGCATATTTTACATCTTATATTTTTTTATCCTAAACTCTTTTTGAACTTTTTGTAATTTTATTACTATTTATGTATATAATTTTTGCCATTTTAAGAAATTTTATTCTTTTCACCATTAAAACTTATAAACAAAAAATCAAGCACCTGATTTATAAAAATCAGATGCTTGATTTGATTAAGTTAATTTTGAAGTTTATCTTTATAAATGTAACAAAGCCAATATGTCTGGGGGGACATATTGGCTTTATAATACTATTTTATTTCACACATATTATTAACGACTAGGTTCCTTCGCTCCCACTTGTTTTATCCTCTCCGCATGTTACCATACAGATGCAAACGGCAAGTGATCTACACTANNACTTCCTATATATATCAATGGAGTTACTCCTCCTCCACATATAGGACCTCAAACGTTCCATACATACCATCCCTTTTTTTGATGACCTTAGGTCTCCACTATGTACAGTAAGAAAATCAGATTTAATAGCCTGAATTGTATCTGATTCTACTATATCATTTCAGATATAGAGGTTGATGACAAGCCCAAGGTATCTTTATATCACCAACTAGCTTACTTCACTTTAAAAGCATGGATTCATGTACTTAACCATAGTCATCTTTTAAGGAGCCCCGCATACGACTCACACGTATTACGACTTCACCTGGCTTCACACTGCTAAGGGAGTAACCTTAAACAATATGCAGGAGGATTAGACTCTATGCTATTAAGCTATTACATAGGTTAGGCATTTCACCCAACAATTGGTATCGTATAGTTGAAGAGAAACCCCATACCATTGGTATAGGGTTTATTCTTCACCCTTTTCACTTATTTATAAGCTTATAGAGTAACGTTTCGCATTTTTATTATTGAACTTCAGTATAATCGCTACCTAATATAGATACTGTCTTACCAGCAACTATATCACCAACAATAGCCTTATATGAAGCTGTCGCTTCAAATGTCTTGTCTGATGAACTGTTACCACCATCTACTGTTACTACATAAACATAGATTGTAGTTCCTACTTCAACATCCACTGGAGCTGAATAAGTAGTTCCAGTCTTTGCAGCTTCTGCACTTACTATTGAATACTTAACTGTTGTTACAGCTGCATCACCTGTTACTTCTTCTGCATCTGCTGCTGAAATTGTTACTGCTACAGGTTTTAAAACTAATTTTGCTAATGCCGCATTAAGTGCATTTGTTTTAGTTACTATTTCAGCATTTGTTACTTCTGGTAATGCTTCTGCTACGATTAAATCCGCACTAAATAATGTGAAGCTAGCTGTAGTATAATTAGCTTGATTTGATTTAGCTGTTGCTACATTAGTTTTTACTGTAGCTAAGTCAGCCTCTCCTGCAAGTACTAATCCAGAGATTGCACTGTTAATTGCAGAAGTTTTAGCATTCTTTTCAGCAACTGTTGTTTCCGGCTTTGCTAAAGCTGTTTTTAATATTGCCCAGCTTGCTGATGTATAGTCAGCTTCTTTTAACGCTGCTGCATCTGACTTAGCTGTATCAAGATTTGTTGCTGCAGTTCTTTCAGCTACAGTCTTATCTCTCTTAATTGTAGTTGCTATATTACCTGCTGTATGTTCAACATCCACTTTGTCACCTATAGCTAAATTATCTGCTGCTGGTGCAGTTACTGCAGTACCACCTATAAACAACACTTTATTATCTTTGTCAGTTACAACAGTTTGAGCAGTTGTAAAGTAAGTTGTCTTACCATCTACAACAATATATCCATTTGCTCCACCAGTACCGTTTATAGCTGTTATTAAACCGCTGTCAACTACTGGAGCTGTTGCTACTGCTCCTTTGACAACATAATCCACATATGGACTACCTGAAGATATAGGATATAGAGCTACATCATCATCAACTTTTAGATCAGCAAATCTTAATGTTGCAAATGATTTGTCTTGATAAATAACTGTTTCTTTTTCTAGTTCGTAGTTTGTGTTTCCTACTTTAATTATTCTGTTTCCTGGAGTAGTGCTTACTACTTTACCAGTTACAGGTGTGATATCTGAAACAACACTTATTTCACCAGTCTTATTTACAACAGTTACTTCAACTATTGTATCTTCAACAAGTTTACCGTATGTTGCTATGCTTGTTGGTACTGTTATTACTTTTTCTTCGCCTTTAATTTCCATTGTTACATCTGCTTTTGCTCCGCCTCTTAATACTCTAACATCAGTAATTAAACCTCTGTAAGTAGTAGTAGCAGCTTTTGCATTTGTCTTAACTGCATATATAGCAACAACGTTATTTGAGCTGTTGTAGTATGCTATACCTGATTCTACTCTTGTAAATTCTTCGTCTGCTTTATCCCATGTAGAAACTGAGTAATATTTGTGTTCTGTTTCTCCATCTACTCTAAATACTACTGCGTTACCTTGAAGTTTTGCTCTATTGTTTACATAAGTAGCAGTTGTTGATAACCAAGTTGAACTGCTGTCCACAATAGTTTCTCTTCCAGCTATAGCTGTAACTCCTGTAACTTTTCCACTTGAGTTGATTGTAAGTTGAACTATTTTATCACTTGCTTCTCTTGTTGCACTCACATCTGTAACATCATTTACCCCTACTAACGTACTCCAAGTTGCTACGTTTTCAGTTAGTTTGTTTGCTTTTAATATGTCAAATATTTCTTTTTGAGATAAATCATAATTTACTATTTTACCTTCTGAATTTAATACATCTAAAGTGTAGTACTGAGTTCCTCTGCTAGTATATTCTACTGAGTCAATTACTAATGCTACGCTAGCTGGAGTAGCTGCAGTTCTAGTTCCTTCTAATAGGACTAAGTTACCATAGAAGTCAAAGTAAGCTGTTACTTCTTCGTCTTCTGTTTTAATGCTGTTAACAATGTTATAATTTAAGTCACCTAGTACTTCTCCATCTAGATATTTAGTGTAACCTACTTCGTATTTCTCGCCATCTAAGATGAAAGAATCTGGATTTTGGTATACTTTTTCTATTGTTCCAGTTACTGATTCGTTATAAACTACAGCAAATTTAACTTTGCTATTGTAGAATACAATATCATTTTTCTCTAAATCTTCAACTGATAAAGTTTTTCCATCTCTATCAACTATAGTGTATCCTTTTAGTGATAATTCTTCGTAGCCATAGCTTTCAACTACATTACCATCTAATTTCTCTACTACTACGTTTCCTTCTAGAGTAAATCCTTCTGCCCATATAACATCGCCATATGTGTCAAGAACTACTTTTGCATAATCAGCGTTGAATTTCTCAACGTCTACTTTTTTACCATCAAGTAATAACGTAGCTATTACTTTATCATTTGTATCTGTTGCTAAATCATAAACATCATTTTCGCCATAGAAGTAAAGTCCACCTTTGTAATGCTCTACAGCATCAAACATAGGAGTATCTAATGCAGTATATAGTTTTACATTTGCAAGTGCGTCATGCCAAATTCTTAGTCTAAGACCAAATGCATTTTGGAAGTCAAAGTCTTCATCAGCGTATAGTGTTTTTATATTACCTTTGCTGTCTTCAACTTTTATGAATTCTTTACCTGCGTTAGCTTCAATAACTCTACCTGTAAATTTAACAAAGCCAAGTTCGCTTAATAAAGTTTTTTCTGCAACCCCGTCTCTTGAGCCAGATACGATATGCTCTACTCTGTCTCCGTAGCTTACTTGAACCATTAGAGGAATTTCTAATGCATTGTCAACTATTTGAGCTACTAATCCTCTAGAAGCTGGTGCGCCTTGAGTTCCTTTAACTGAATCAAGTAATCCATTTTCGTTAGCTACGATTAGGTATCCGTATGGATATCCTCCTCTAGATTCTGCAGCTGGCTCATAGCCAAGTGCTCTTGTAACTAGAGTGATTGCTTGTTCGTAAGTTATAGGAGCTGATGGAGCAAATGTTCCGTCTCCCATACCTTTAACAAAGCCCATTTTTGTAGCTATGTTAATGTATCCTGATGCCCAATGTCCTGCTGGAACATCTTTGAATGTTGTTGCTCCTGCTGAAGCTTGAGCTGCAGCTTCTAAGCCTTTTGCTCTAACTACTACAGCAGCAAATTCTGCTCTTGTTATAGTGTTTTCTGGTTTGAATGTACCATCTGTGTAGCCAGTTAATACGCCTAGTTGTCCTAGTCTTTCAACAGCATCTTCGTATTCAGTACCAACTACATCGCTTGGTGCTGCGAATGCCATGCTGAAGCTTCCTAGTACCATCGTAAGAACTAGTACTAATGATAAAACTTTCTTCATTAAATAAAACCTCCCTATAATATAATTTAATTTTTTCTTATGAAGGAATTCGGAAACTTTTCAGTCAGGTTGTAACTCCTTCGGAAACCAATCTGACTTATTCTTGTAGAATTAGGCAATATGTATATTACCTGCATTCTATTCCTAATTATAGCACTAACATATTTGTCCGTCAATTAGACAAGTATGTTTGTAATGAAAATGTAATATTGGGTTATTACCTAACTCTCTATTACATTAGTTATTATATAACATAAATACTGAAATTAACATTACAGTTGTATTACATTTGGTTTACAGTTGTGTGGCTAGGCCTTAGTGCCGTCTACATCTGCTTTTGCTGCCTTTATGAACTCCCTAAATAGTGGATGACTTCTAGTAGGTCTTGACTTAAACTCTGGGTGGAATTGCGCTGCTACGAACCATGGGTGGTCTTTTAGCTCGATGATTTCCACTAGTCTTTCATCTGGTGATACTCCGCTTATAATGAGTCCTTGCTCTTGCAGCTTATCTCTGAACTCGTTATTAAGCTCATATCTATGCCTATGTCTTTCATATATGAGCTCATCTTGGTAGGCTTCCATTGCCTTAGTGCCTTCTTGAATCTTACATGGGTATAAACCTAGTCTCATTGTGCCTCCTAGACTATCTATGTCTCTTTGCTCTGGCATAAGGTCTATAACTGGGTAAGGGGTATCCTCTTTTAGCTCTGAACTGTGAGCTCCCTTAAGTCCTACTACATTTCTTGCAAATTCAACTACTGCCATTTGCATACCTAAGCATATGCCTAGGAATGGTATCTTGTTTTCTCTGGCATATTTTATAGCACATATCTTGCCTTCTGCTCCTCTGTCTCCAAAGCCGCCTGGTACCAGTATACCATCTGCTGTTTTAAGGTGTTTAACACAGCTGTCCTCGTCCATATCCTCTGATTGAACCCATTCTATGTTTATATCTACTTCATTGGCTATACTTGCATGTCTAAGGGCTTCTGCTACTGATAGGTAAGCATCCTTTAGTTCTATATATTTGCCCACTAGGGCTATATTTACTTGCCCTTTTGGAGACTTAACTTTTTGGAGCATGTCTGTCCATTCTTTTAAATCTGGCTCGTTACATTTTAGTCCTAGATGGTCTATGACTAAATTCGGTAACCCTTCTTCCTCTAATAGCATAGGTACTTCATAGAGTGTTTCTGCGTCCATATTTTGTATTACATGCTGTGAGTCCATATCACAGAATAGGGCTATTTTATCTTTCATTTCTTGTGATATAGGATGCTCTGTTCTACATACTAGTACATCTGGACGGATACCTATACTCATAAGCTCTTTTACGCTGTGCTGAGTTGGCTTTGTCTTTAATTCTCCTGCTTTTGATAGATAAGGGACTAATGTAACGTGAATGTACATGACATTTTCTTTCCCTATGTCATATTTAATCTGTCTAATAGCTTCTAGGAATGGTAAGCTCTCTATGTCTCCTACTGTTCCTCCGATTTCTGTAATGACTACATCTACTTCTTTGTCTTTTGATACTCTGAATACTCTTTCTTTTATTTCATTTGTTATGTGAGGTATGACTTGTACTGTCCTCCCTAGGTATTCACCTTTTCTTTCTTTGTTGAGTACAGACCAGTAGATTTTACCTGTGGTTACGTTTGAGTATTTGCTTAGGTTAATGTCTATGAATCTTTCATAGTGTCCTAGGTCTAGGTCTGTTTCTGCACCATCATCTGTTACGAAAACTTCTCCGTGCTGATAGGGGCTCATGGTGCCTGGGTCTACATTTATATATGGGTCAAATTTCTGGATGCTTACTTTTACTCCTCTTGCTTTTAATAATTGTCCTAGTGCTGCTGCTGTGATACCTTTTCCTAGTGAGGATACCACTCCTCCTGTTACGAAAATGTATTTGGTGGACATTGTACTTTACCTCCTTGTCTTAACGTTGTGTCAAAATACAATAAAATCCACGCTCACGGTTTCGAACATGAATAATTCTATAGCTCACTCCAGTAAAAAATCCTACAACTTGCAAACTCGCTACGCTCAAACAGTGCAAGTTGCTTAACGGATTTTTCACTTGCGTTCACTAAGAATTATAATCATGTCCTGCAAATGTTCGCTTAGTATTTTATTGTATTTCTTTAACATCTAAATAACTATAGTAGTTTATCTTAAGAGTATGTGTATGTCAATTCTCAATTCTTAATTGCTTTTAGCACTTCTATTGCTTTCTTTAGCTGTAGGTCTTCCTTTGTTGTATTTTCGACTACTATGTCGGGTTTTATACCTATTTTATTTACTGGGTTTTGGTTTGCAGTGAGGTATTCTGCTATAGTCAGCTTGATGCCTCCACCATTTACTAGGGGTACAATTGTCTGTACTGTTCCCTTTCCAAAGGTAGTAGTTCCTATAATAGTGCCTACCTTTGTGTCCTGTATAGCCCCTGCAAATATTTCTGATGCACTGGCACTGCCTTTGTTAACTAATACTGCTAGCTTGAAGTTTACTTCATCATTGTATGAATAATGGGTTTCAATTTCCCCATCTGAATACTTAACGTGAACTATAGGTCCTCTTGGTACAAGAAATCTAAGTACATTAATTACTTCACTTAAGCTGCCGCCTGGGTTGTTGCGTACATCGAATATAATCTTGTCTACTTTGTTTATATTAAAGTGACCCATTGCTTTAAGCACGTTTTCTAGTGTATGGTTATTAAACTCAGTTATTTTTATGTAACCTATATTGTCTTTGAGTATCTCATATTCTATAGGGTTTATGGTTATAAGCTCTCTGACTATATCTAAATAAAGTACTTTAGGCTCTCCTTCTCTAACAATACCTAGTTTAACCTTTGTGCCTGGCTCTCCTCTCATTAACTCAGTTGCTTTTTTTGACGTAATACCTTTAATATCTGCATCATCCACAGATACTATGATATCTCCTGGCTGTATACCTGCTTTAAAGCCCGGAGTGTCTTTTATAGGTGTCACTACTTCTATATTTCCGTTTTTCTCTATTATGTGAATACCTATACCTCCAAAGTCTCCAGAGACTATTTCATTAAGCTCTTTGAATTCTTCTTCGGTGTAGTAGTTGCTATAATCATCAAGGTTGTAAAATAATCCCTTCATAGCTCCTTCTATGAGCTGTTTTTCTGTTACTTCGTATGCGTAATTAGCTTTTATGAGCTTTAATAAGTTACCTAAAAACTCTAACTCCTGCTGTAGGTCTATTTCTTGTTGCTGTTGTACATTTACTTCTTGACCGAAAACTAATGTACTTGGCGCTGATATGATGAGTGTGAATACTAGTATAAAGAGTATTCCTTTTTTTAGAATGTTTTTTATATTCATTTGCTTTCTCTCCTTAAATTAGGTTTCTATTACTTCAAATTGACATCGGGACTTGATCCTACTATTTCAAACGTATAGTTTCCGCTATCTAACAGCTTTTTATCTATTTCTATGGTTACATTTTTATATGATATGACTTGGAGTAGTATGGCATTTTTAGGTGGAGATTTTATGTTTACATACATTCTGTATTTACCTTGGGCATATTTTTCTACTCTAGTTACTGTAAAGTTATATCCTGATGTAGGAAACTTTTTAGTGGCTGTGACTAATATCTTGCCGCTGTTTTGCTTAGTTGTCACTAGGTTGTCGGTGCCTGTTCCTGACCATTTTTCTTCTACTACTTTAAAAGGTATGTTTTTATTCATTTCTTCTATCTCACCTTTCAATCTCTGTAAGAAAATTATACTTTCTAAAGCTGTTATATTTTCTTCTGGTCTAAAGGTACTGTCCCCATATCCTTTTACTATGCCAATCATACTTGCCTTTTGAACATATTTTTTGTATTCATCACTTAAGCCTAGCATGTCTTTAAATGGCATAAAGCTAGTATTTGACAATTGTATTTCTCTTGAAAGCTCTAAGGTTTTAATAATGTATTTTACTGCTTCTTTTCTTGTGAGCTTTCCTTCTATACTGCCATCTTTTTCAAATATTTGTTTATTTCTTAGATGTTTTGCTGCATTTTCAATGTTAGTTTTTTCTGAGTTTTTGTCTATATCTTCTTTTTGATGAGCATTTAGTATTGTATAAAGTGACAGCAAAAAGTGTTTTTTGTCTATTTGCCCCATTAAATCCGATGCTTTTGTATTTTCTTTTAATACATACTTAAAATGAGTCTGTAAAAATTGTTTGTCTATGATGCTCTCTGCCCAATGCCCCTTAAGGTCTATGTTTATGTCTGCATATGTAGTTAATGAGCTTAGGAAGAGGGCAATGAGTAATATAATTGTAATATTTCTTTTCATTAACATCCCTCCCACCTATATTATATCACTGGGGAGATAATCTAATATTTCATTAATATTACAAATTTAGATGTCACTTTTTTTATGTTTACATTAGATGCTTTTATGTTAGAATATATTTAAGGATTAAGGCGGAAAAAATTGTAGGAGGTGAACAGGATGAATAATGAGGAGAAAATATTTAACTTGCTAGAAAAAGTTTATATTGAGCTACAGGATACTAAAAAAGAGCTAAAAACCGAAATTCAAGATTTAAGAACTGAGCTTAAAGGAGACATTGAAAACTTAAGAACTGAACTTAAAGAAGATATCTTTAGAGTGGAGTGCAAAACGGATGAACTGCAGATACAATTAAATACTCTCACCGCAAAAACTGCTCATAATGAAAATAAGATAATTGAACTCTCTAGAGATTTGAAAAAAGTTCAATAATGAGAGCCTAGACTTGTGCTAGGCTCTCTATTTTTTTAATAGTTTAATATGTTTTCTCTATAGTCTCTTTGTAAATCCTTTTCTAGAAATTCTAGAAACCTGACTAGCATGGAGGAGGCTTCTGCTCTTGTCATTTGTTTGTTTGGTAGGATGTTATTTGCATTATCTCCACTAACTATGCCCAGCTCTCTGGCTACGTATATGCTGTCCTTTGCCCACACTGGTATCTGTGAGTTGTCTGAGAATGTGAGATAGTAGCCTGGTGCAGGCGCTCTGTTTTCAAAGCCTAGTGCTCTTACTAGTATGGATATAGCCTGTGCTTTAGTAAGGGATTTATTAGGCTCAAACCTTCCTGATAAATCTCCCTGAATGATTCCTTTTTCAAATGCTTCCTTTATATATGGATAATTTTCATCCTCTATAGATACATCTACAAAAGGTGATACTTCTGTTACTCTGTTTTTTCTGCTGAGTCTCGAGCTTTTCTCTTCTGTCATAGTTGGTCTTATATTGCATGCCTGCATGACTGCTTTTATAAATTCTAGTCTTGTCATCGGTATATCTGGTGTAAAGTACTGAGAGACCTCGTCAAATACTTCTAATGAGTATAGCTTACTTATTTGACTTTCAGCCCAATGTCCTCCTAAGTCTCTGAACTTAGGTACTACCAGCCGCTCTACCTTTGGCACCATGGCTTTTGAAAGGCTGATAGTTCCTCTGTCTCTTTTTAATCTATCTGGCTCTATACCATCCATTCTTGGAAGATTGTATTCATATCTAGATACTAGCTCTCTGCTT
This sequence comes from Firmicutes bacterium UBA3546, assembly GCA_002376545.1. GTDB lineage: Bacteria > Bacillota > Clostridia > Tissierellales > Proteiniboraceae > Proteiniborus. The sequence continues at coordinate 17,492 of DFOH01000049.1, forward strand.
GTGGTCTTTATATATCCACCGTCAAAGCTAGATAAGCTGGCTTGATTATCTGAGTATCTAAGGTTTTTAGTTAAGCTGTCAGATACCTGCACATCTACTGTTCCTTCCCAAGTGATAGCTTCATTAGAGCCTTCTGCTACATTTCTTGTAGAGTTGAGCAAGTATGTAAGCAGCTGGGTATCTGTGCTTCCCCAAAAGTTTTCGTAGCCTACATCTCCTCCTGTGATATCTATGGTTACACTTCCTTGGTTTTTGTTTAGAGTATAGTATTTCCTGCCTTTTATACTGCCAGAATAAAAGTCTGATGCAGGTCTTTGGTCTATGACCTCAGACCTTGAAAACTGATAGTTCTCTAGTTCATATTTATCTGTACCAATTTCTATTTTTTCACTGTATTTGGCTACCTCTGTTTGTCCTATGGTTTGACCCTTTTCGTTTTTTGGGGTGAATAGGGTTTCATAGTTTATTGTTCTCTTCAGAGAGCCTTTTATGGTTTTATCCTCTGGCTGTAGGTCAAATTTATATGTTACTGTTAGTGTATTATCTTTTTCCTTTTCCTTCTCTGTTACTTTAACTTCTCCGATGAATTTTATTGGCTCTCCTGTTATGAACACTATTTCTTCGTATAGGTATTCGTTATTTACTCCTCCTGAAAAGTCAGGGGCCTTTGCCCATATGGTGGAGGATGTGAAAAGTACTGCTATTGCTATGAATGCTGCTATGATTTTCTTCATTGGCTATCACTCCTTCACTATAATTACTTTGCCTTTATAATCGTCTCTGACTATGTATAGGCTGTCCCCTGGTTTTAGCTCCTGGTAGTCTATTAGCTTGTCTTGCTTGATTATTATTGCTTTGTCTAGGTTGAGCTTTAGCTGCATTTCCTTTGGTGTCCACTCCTCATGCCTAGCACTCCAGTCCTTGGCTTCTCTTATTGTCAGCTCTTTGCCTACTAGGCTATTGTCTACAGCTGATACTACTGTACCTATGGTCATTCTTTGTCTCCTTAAGGAGTCTAATTCTTTTTGTACCCCTATTACACTGATACGGTCTCCATCTGTGTAGATGTAGCCGTGCCAATCTCTTAGGTTATTGTCTTTTGCGTATCTGCTGTTTTCATCTATTGCATAATTCTTTGAGTAGAACTCCTTAGAAGTTATTAGCTTGCCTTCTTCTAAATCATATATAAAGGTATCATTATCATAATAAAGCTCTTTGGTTTCTTCAAAGCCTTCCCATTGATTCTTCACTAATAGGAAAGGATTCTTGAGCTTTACTGAGTTTTCTACTATTTCATCTAGTCTTGCTGCATATACATTGTTTTGTCCAATATTGGAATTATTGATATCCTCGTTGTATATGTATATGACGTCTGCCGTAAGAGCTCCACCTTTTCCGTTTGCTATAAAAAGTCCATCTGACTCTGTGTTCAGTGAATGCTTGTCTACTAGTCTGCCACTTTTTATTATTATGGTTCCATCATTAAATGTAATGTTTCTTTTGTTGCCTAATTCTAGGTTTTCTGAAAACCAATTGATGTCTTTTATTTTTTCTGAGTAAGTGGTTTCGTAAGCTCCCTTTACTACTAGCCTTTCTATTTTTACTTGCCCAAAGAAGTCCTTAATGGCTGCGTATATTTCTTTTCCTTTATAGTACTTCAGATTATTTGCAGGTATCATATAGCCTTCTATATATATAGGAAAGTCTGAGGAATAGCTTATTTTAAGTCCTCCCTTTATATCCTGCCATTTTCCTTCTGATAGAACCTTTACATTTTCTAAAAATATTGTGTTTTCTAGCTCATCTACTGCTGTCAGCTTTCCTTTATACAGGTCTTGAATCTTTATGGAATCTCCTTCTATGGATATTCTGCTGATTATGTCTGTATTTATGTCATCAAAGTGAAGCTTTATTCTATCTCCTACATAAAGTACATTTAGAGGTACGTTTTGTCCCTTCTTTAATGCTATGGTTGCTGGTGATAGATAATAGGTTTCATCATTGCCTAGTAGTGTTTTTATGGTTATTTGGTTTCTATCTATGGCTTTTATGGTGCCTGTCCTTATTTTGCTGCCTAGCTTTATGTAGCCTGGGTTTTGGGTGGAGAAGCTATCCATGTACTGGATGCTTCTTCCCTTTATCTCTGCATATACTTCCATACCTGGTTTAAAGTCTATTCTGTTTGCCTGATGTCCGTCTATTTGTAAATTTGCTGTGGTTAGTAGTGGTATTTCATATACTCTGCCTTCGTAGGTTTCTATGATTATGGTTTCTGAGTTTATATCCACTATATAGCCTTCTATATACCCTGCTCTGTATGGTGTATTTGTACTAGTCTGTGCTCCATCTTCTGCCCCAAAGGATACGGCAGTGCATACAAGGGCTAGAATAAGCATAAATGTAATTGTTCTTCTATTCATTGTTCTTTTCCTCATGGCTTCTATTCCCTCTTTCCAAATATAGTGTATCTTCCTAGTTTATTGATTGTAGCTTTTATGGAGCTGTTAAAGCCTCTCTTTTCAGATACTAGACTTTCCCATGCTGTACTGTAGTCATCGTATCTTCCTAGATACACTTCTTTTATTCTTCTCAAATCTGCCTTTGCACTGTCATAGTCAAGTGTAAAGTTCATATTAGCTTTAAGATTCTCTATTTTAGTGCTGCTCTTTCCTATGAAGAAATCTGCATATAGTAAATACTGATTTGAAAATGCGGCTTCGGTTCCTGTTTTAGTATCATTTTTATTGTTTTCTATGGTAAATCTCACTCCTGCATCCTTTTTGTCCTTGTTTGATATTACATTTGAATGGGCAAAGACATTTGGATTAAATACTAGGCTGTAGTCTCCTGCTGTTATGGTTATATTTTTTGCATCATATGCTGCTATTATTTCCGCTGGAATAGTTACTACGGCTTTATTGGTGCCTGCATATTCTAGCTTTGTGAGGTCTATTATTATATCTCTTTTGTTATAGTCCTTTGTTCCTATGGTTATGTTTACTGTATCTCCAGTCTTAGTGGTTTGAGTGTTTTCTGTTAGCTCTCCGTCTGTATCTGGAGGTCCTACTACTCTTCCAGTTCTCACTGTGTTGCTTTCATCAGAGGCTATGGATAGTCCATATTCTCCTATGGTCTTAACTATAAATCTATATCTTGTATTAGGCTCTAGGTCCTGATATACAAAGGAGGTCAGGTCAGTGTTTCCTATGAATTCTGTAATTCTGTCATTGATGACTACATATATCTCGTAGCCTCTAGCACCACTTACTGGAGACCAGTGAACCTTTATATATCTGTCATATACTAGCTCAGCATCTACTCTAGTTGGTGGCTTCAGCTGCGGTAGTCCATATATTAGGTCCTGATATATATCACTTGCCCCCTTGTCTGGATTGATGACTATGATTCCCTTTGTGCCTTCCTTTCCTTGAGGGGTTTTTACTGTTAGGGTTTCAGAGTTTAGGACATTTACTTCTGTACCCGCTGTACCTGATTCTAGTATATACCATTCTCCCTTGATGTTTAGTGCATTTGCACTGTTTATTTCATTGTCTCCTGCTTTTCTAAGTACAGGTCCAAATATTACTCTGGCCCCCTGAGCAAAGCTTGAGCCCTTAAGCTTGATAACCTCTCCACCCTCTACTGATATGGTAGTTATTCTTGTGGCTTCACTTGTATCTAATGGGTCTACTACTGCTGATATAGTAGGTGAGCTTAGATATGTGAAGCTGCCTATTGGCTGTGCTATCTCTCCGTCTGGATTCTCTACCTTGACTGCTACTCTGCCTGGTACATTTGGTGGTGTGATGACTTTTAGTGTTTTATAGTCTATAAATTCTACGTCTTCATCTGGTACTTTTACTTCTCCAAAGTATACTGATATTCTCTTGCCCTCATAGCCATCCATGGTTTCTCTGAAGTCTTTTCCTCTTATAATGACTTCTGTGCCACCCTTTACTGGCCCACTATCTGGTGTTATGCTTTCAAGAGTTGGGTTGGATTCTCCTTTTATTATCTGTATATATATAGGAGGGCTTAATCTATCAGATGATGCTGATGCTCCATCCTCGTTGACTACTGTTACTCTATATAGTCTGCCGACTGTATTTTCATTTAGTGCTGGCATGGTCACTCTCAATCTGCTTGGAAGCTCGTATTCTATTTGGTTCGGTGTAAATGTAAGTACATCTCCTATTTGAATGATGGCATTTTCTCTGAAGTCCTCTCCTATGATGGATAGAATATTGCCTCCTCTGTAGGATATTTGATGTACTAGCATGTCCTCATTGTTAATCTTTCCAGGCTGTGGCGCTCTGCCGTCTTTTGTGATATTTTTTATTAATGGCTTACTATCAGGGTTTCGATATTCAAAATTACCTGTTGCTTGTCCCCCGTCTGGATTTGTAACTATAATAGAGACTCTGCCAGATTCGTGATAGCTTGGTGTGACTACCTTTAATATATTTTCACTTTCCCATGTTACAATTGGTGAGTACCCCATTTCTATTATTAGTCTTCCAAATAGCTCTTTATTTGAAATTTCGTCATTAACTGCTGCCTTTATAAGCTGTTCCTTGTCATAGGCTACTCCTGTACTATCTAACAGCTCTGTTGTGCTAATATATTTTTTGCCATCTGAAAGCCTTCCATCAAATTCAAATGTCTTCTCATAGGAGCGTTCACCTTCTGTAAGTATGACCTTTAGCTGTTTTCCTTGCGGGTTGTACTCAAATCTCATGTTGCCAAGGCTTACTATTCCATTTAGCCCTGAGTTTGTATCATTTCTTCTTATGTGCTTGTTTGTTATGGCTGTAGGATTTCCAAACTGAACCTCTGCATTTTTATCAAATCCTGTTCCTATAATCTCTACTGGAGTTCCGCCTTGTCTTCTTCCTACTTCTGGTACTGCTTTAGTTACTGTAGATTTGCTTACTGTGTAGGTATAGTTATACCCGGTTGATATACTTGCATCGTTGTTTAGTACGGTTACTTTTACTGTGCCTGTTCCTGGCGGCACTATTACCTGCATATATCCATTAGGCTCTGGTCTAAAGCTAATTATCTCTGCTAGTTTCTCTCCAAAGTATATCTTAGGCAGTAGTGGAGAATCTATATACCTTTTTGTTGGGTCATATTTGGACTGTATTAGACTGCCATCGTATATTTTATCTATATCGGGGTCGAATACTCCATTATTATTTTCATCCTTATAGAAGCTGCCTATCCAGTCTAGTCCATTTCTATCCTTTATTATCTGTATAGTGGCTATTTCTTTACCTGATTCCTTTGTAAATGGCTCCCAATCCTTGAAATTGCTTCCCCAAATATCTACCATATTTCCCCCTGATGCAGGACCTGTGCTTGGCATCATTGCTGTTATATTTGGGTCATTGGATGTTTTTATATATGTGAAGCCTGTTACTCTAGTACCGTCATCTAATATTAGTGGGTACTCTTGGGTTATTTTAAACTGACCTCCGTCAGGGTTTATTATGGTTATGTTTTTAGTCTCTATGCCTGCGACCTCTTCATATGATGGAGTTTTAATTACCATAGTTTTACCGCCATTGCTGACTAAAATATCGCTTGCTGCTACTTCCTTTTCTCCTATCCAGACTCTTGTTTTTCTAGCTCCATCATCTATAAATGTGGTTTTGGCATCTAAATCATCCGGTCCTATAAAAGTCACTGTAGTGCCACCCTTTGTTGAGCCTGATGTAGGACTAAAGTATACAGCTACTGGTGTTGTGATTGGATTGCCTATATATTCAAATACTTTTTTCTTTTCTACACTCTTTGTATCAGGATTGACTATTTTCACATCACATATCTTTGATGTCTCACCTAAATCAGGTACATAGAAGGTTAATTCATTAGAGTTTTTGTAGAATACTCTGTTTCCTGTTATTACATCATAGGTTTTGTCATCCTCCTGACTATATTCCTTAGATATATAGAAGGGTGTATAGGCTGTTACTTCTATGTCTGATTCATTGTTATTTACATTTTTGAGAATCATTTTTCCCTTTTCAGGAAATTCTACTGTATATTGTGCATATGCTGTATTCCCTGTGACTGTAGGGTCAAGGCTTCCATACTCTTGAGCTATTATTTTGTCGCCTGCTAGCTTGAAATAATAGTTCCTTCCATAGCCATCGTGCATTTTTATGCGCCTTGAGTTTATATCATAGGTTATGGCATAAAATTTTTTAGCAGTACCATCTAAATTTCTTTCAAGTAATATGGTACTTTTATAGTCATTTGCTATTGCTAATGGATGTATTAAATCATCTGTTTCTATTATCATGTCTTCTTTAATTACATAATTATTATTCTCTGAAAACTCAGTTAATGCAATCCTTCCATTGACTACATTGTACCTATTGATATCCTTGTTATCCATAAACACTCTGGTACCTATTAGCCTGTATATTAGATGCTCTTCTAAGCTATCGTATCTTGATGCATCTATGGTAGGATCAAAGCCCTTTAGATTGTTTCCTATGACTACTACTGCTGTATCTGCACTTCCTTTTTTAGGGTTTAAGTCTATAAATTCTGGATTAGTATAGGTTGAAGTAAATGTAAATGGCCAAGTGGCTATACCTCCACCTGGGTTTTGTATAATTAGCTGTACTGTAGAATCTGGTCTTCCTATAGGTGCATTGAAGTTTATTCTGTCGTTGTTTGGTGATATTTTAATGCCTGTAACTTCTTTGCCGTCTATATATAGCTTTGCACCTTCTTTAAAGTTGCTGCCTATTATGGTAACAGACTCCTTGCTGTCTGCTCCCACTACTGTAGGCTCTACTGATGTAATTACAGGATAATCATTAGAGTCTACTATTACAAATTCGAACATTTCTGGGAATGTAATAGTAGTTGAAAATCCTTCATTATTTCTCATAGGATTAGTTATTTTAATATTGTTTTTGCCTAAGTCATTGATATCTAATGGTGTATGGGAGTCTATACCAGTCTTTATTTTCAGCAATATTCTATCTCCTACTTCATTGGAGGCTGTACCATCCACCCTAGTATTTCCCCTAAATACTTCAAAGCTGATTATGTTTTTATTATCTGGGTCATTTGGATTTATGGTTATCTTATCTCCAAGCTGAACTATTGGATATCTAACTTGATTATTTACCCTAGTAACTAGGAAGTTGCTTCCTGTTATGTTTACTTCTAGGGTTGGTATATCTGTTCCATCTCCTTCACTTTTTACCCTTGAGGATATGAAATACTGTCCTGTCATACCTTCTTCTACTGGAATTATTTCTGGTATTACTGATTGCACCGTTGGCGTTTCTGTACTAGGTATATAAGTAAAGGTTTCAGGACTTTGTAAGCTTTTAGTCGGTAGATTTATGGTTTCTATTACTTTATTTTCATCATCTAATATCTCTATTTTTGTATCTACGGATATACTTACTTTATGTGTAAATTGTGTTAAGTTGTTTATTACAGGTGTTTTTACGTAAATATATTCGTTTTCGCCACTTGTTGGAAAAGCTATTGGGTCATTATTATTATTTTTGTCTCTTATGGAGGCTTGACCACCTATATATACTCTAATCTCTCTAGTTACCCTAGCATTTCCTTTATCTATTCCACCAAAGGTTAGTGGGTGTATTCCATAGTCAATCTGTAAAACCCCATTTTCCACTCCACTTTTTATGTCCTTTATTGGCTTATATGAAACTAGTACTACTCCATCGTCTTGGGTCCAGCCATAGCCTTGTAGCTCTAATACCTGCACAAATTCTACTGGTATAGTCACATTTGTGGATATAAGCTGTGGTGCCCGCAGTGGTGTGATGCCTGTCCTTATTCTAGGCGTCTTCGTAGCTTCTATATAGGTAAATTCTTGAGTTAATATATACCTGTTCTTTATTCCTGTTTGTAGAGAGTTTTTATTTGTTATAACTATTTTATATTGGCCTGGTCCCTCTGGAAGCTTAGGAACTTCTACTATTAGCTGGTCGTGTCCGTTTTCATCTTTTCCATAGCTAATATATTTAGCTTTGTGCGCTTGATTAAACTGATTTCTATCCGCTACATTTGTTACGAAATATACATCATAATCGCTTAATGGATTTCTCTTAAACACTATGTGGTCTCCAGGCTGTCCTACTGCTGGTATGACTGCTATTCCGTCTAGTGCAAGCTTACCCATAATTTCAACTGCATTAATGTACACATCGTTAAACTCTAAAGTATAATTATATGTACCGCCGGCAATGCCTTTAGCAGGATTAGTTTTATCCTTAATTAAGCTAAGAAGTATGTTCTGTACTCCAGGGTCAAAGGATGTATCATTATAAGGAGTAAGGTCTACCTCATCTTCTCCTTTTTTCTCAAATTTTGCCCCCTTGTTTCCTACTTTTATGTTTAGACCTTCTTCATTTCCCTCCATTGAACTGGCAAGCTTTGTTCCATTTAGGGATATTGGTCCTACTCCATCCGCTAAAGTATTTACTACTGTGGATATTTTAGCTAGAGTGTTTTCTGAAATATTATTATAAACTATACTTTTTGATGGGTCTGCTATGTTAGTAACTACTATTCTGTCTATATCCACATTTTGAGTTATTGTAAACTCTATATAGCTAGTGTAGTGTTCTACAACCGTTGGAAATATAGTGCCCTGATGGGGACTATTTGGCGTAGGTATTACACTTACTCTTTTTTGTCCGTATGGAATTTCGGAAAGCTCTGCATCTTCAATGGAGACCTTGATACTAGTTGGCGTAGTTCCTCCTTGTGCCAGGTTAAAGCTTCTGGTTATAATCACTTTTGAATTAGCTGCTGCATTGGCAATCGAGCTTAAAAAGGTTACATTCGATACGAGCATTGTAGTTATAATAAATAAGGAAATTATTCTCTTAAAATGTTTTTTCATCTTCTCACCACCTGTTAGTCTTCATATTCTACTATTACAAAAATTCCTTGAGCGTTTGTGTATATGTTTGCTCTATTCTCTGTTTCATCTATGTAGAATGGTTCTATCTCCCATCTTCTAGCGGCTTCATCGTATCTTAAAACTGTCAGACCTGTTCCGTTGCTGTCCTTGTATGGGATAGACAGGGTTATACCAGATGTACTGTAGCCACTGCCTGATATATTGATAAATTCGGATTTTATATTTATACCCTTTAGCTTTTCTTTTAAAAGCTGTGTTGTATAAGGGTCTGGTCTTCCTGTTATTATTTCTATGTCATTTTTTCTGTCGTATGAAATAGGTCTTACATAGCTAAGGCTTATATCTGCCCATATGGATTTGGTCTCAAGTCTATTTATGACATCTCCTCTATTAGCTGTGTATTTAATTCTTCTAATTAATGTTGTCTGCCCAAATATATCATCTGAATCTATTTGGAGGCTTGATGTATCTGAGTATCTTGGATTTAAGGTCAAGGTAGTGTCACTATTGCTTAGGGCTTCTATTATATTGCCTATTCTCAATTTTCCCTCTAATCTTTCTGCCTCGTTTGGCAAGTACTCTCTTTCCTTAACTACGCTGAAGGCTGATAACAATATGGTCTCATGGTTTCTTCCATTGGATACTGTAATATCATATGTACCCACATCTAGTCTGTTCCTTCCTCTGGGAAGATACACTCTTAAATATGATTCATCTATGCTGTTTCCTTCAATTAAATAGACATCATAGGCTGGTATGTCGTTGAAGTATACTGCCACTATATCGTTAAAATAATTCCCTTTTATAATTATAGGCTCTCTCTCGTTATAATTTTCTGTCACACTTCCAACTATGACTGAATCCACCTGTGGAAATGTTCTGGTCTTAAACTGTCTGCTAACAGCTGGAGTGTAGGCTGTAGCAGTTCTGCTTGAGTCCTCTTGGTCTGTAATTGTCAAAGATACTAGCCCTTCTCCTATGTTTAGGTAATATTCTGCATTAGAGCTAAGTCCTAGTGTCTTCATAGTTAAGGTAGATTCTCCATCTCCTCTAATAAGGTCTGTATCAGTGTTTTCAAAATCTATTAGGTTTTCTGAGGTTCCTAGGGCATAAAAGGTAATTCCCTGTAGTACTCCTTCATTTAATACGATATTGTCCTTGTCATCCTTGTGATGCTTAAATGTGATTCTCAGTGTATTTGAATACTGAGAATATTCCACATCTGTAGTCAATGTGCCTCTAAGCAATGTTCTTTGAGCTTGATTGCCTGCTCCAAAGTAAATGCTAGAAATATATGGCTTCCTATTATCTGGAACGGTTATTGGCTGAGGCTCTCCTTCTGCTGCCAATATGGGTTGAGGAGTGCTCAAAACTGAAACGAGTAGTAGGGTTAAAACTAATATTGCTGTGTTTAGCTTTTTGATGCTTTTCATATGCTCCCTTCCTTTCTCAGATATATCTATAAATAAGGATTTCTTTTTAATTTGCGTTCTAAATATTATCGGCAAAGTTAATGACATTCGTAAGTTACAATATGATTACAATATTTGGTTCGTGTGAAAAAATATTTTGATTGCTATTTTTTCTATTATTCAACAAAATTCTCTTTTTTCCTGCAATACTATGGGCTTAATTTGAGGCTGAGAGAGGTAATAGTCTTTTAATAAAGGTTTTGTAACATAAATGAAATGAAAATATGCTCTTTACTTTGATATAATGAGGGTAAAATGACGAATATATGGAGGTGATGACTTGTTTAAAAAGACTACTGTTTTTATGCTAGTTTTCGTGATTTTATTTAGTTCTATGGCTTTTGCTGCTGATGTGAATAAGCAAAGGCAGGAGGCTGCTGAGAGATTAATAGCTATGGGAATACTGACTGGCTTTGAGGATGGCTCATTAAGACTTGAAGAAAATATAACTAGAGAGCAGTTTGCTACTTTGGCTATTAAACTATTAGGTAAGGAAAGTGAAGCTGAAAAATCTAAAGAGGATTCTATATTTAAGGATGTAAAAAAGGAACGCTGGTCCGCTGGATATATTAATGTAGCAGTTAATCAAGGGCTTATAGTAGGTCGTGGTGACGGCACATTTGCTCCAAGTGACAAGATTACTCATGGAGAGATATTGACTATTTTAGTCAGACTCCTTGGATATGAGAAAGCTGTAGACCCAAATAAAAAATGGCCTCAAAACTTTGTTGACAAGGCTAAAGAATTAGGTATTGACATGGCACAGGATGTAAACCCTTCTGCTCATGCTATTAGGGGAGATGTGGTGGTATATGTTGATAAAAGTCTTGTAGTTAAGCTTGATGGAGTGAGTCGAAAGTAATCGGCTCACTTCTCTTTTATGTGTGCATTAATGTAGTTTCTGACTAATATAATCTAGTATTAAGGGAATATTAGGCTATTTTTGTACAGTTGATGTTACTACATTAATGTATTTACATGAAGGAGTTGATGTTTTTGCATGAAGATAATGTTAACAATCCTACTAACTTGGAGAGATATAGTATAGTAGAAGAAATGCTCATAAACTCAAGAAGAGATCCTAGGGAGCTGCCAGGCATTATAAACGCTTTAGGTCCTCCGGCAGATATAACTACTATAGCTAAGCCAGGCTCCTTTAAGAATAAAAAGGTTGCTATAATTGGTGCGGGTGTGGCAGGGCTGTCTGCTGCCTTTGAGCTTAGGAAGCTAGGCTTCGATATTACAATATTTGAAGCTAGAGAAAACCGTATTGGCGGAAGAATATACACCTATTATTTTGATAGCAAAAACTACGGAGAGCTTGGTGCTATGAGAATCCCAGTATCTCATGAAACTGTTTGGCATTATATCAATCTTTTAGGATTAAATACTCGCCCATTTGTTCAGTCTAATCCTAATGCTTTTATTTATGTGAAAAACACTCGTGTTAGAAATGACCCAGAAAGTGTTATGCGTGAAATATACCCTAAATTTAGATTGAGAGGCTGGGAAAGACAGCTTCCTTGGACTGAGCTTTTAAGCTATGCCATGGACACTCCATTACTTCAAATGACTCCTGAACAGCGTATAGAGTCGCTTCATATCAGAAGAATAACTGATAGTGTAATTAATTACTGGGACTATTTTAATCACAGGCAGGTAATGGAGAAAATGGGGCTAAGTAATGGCGCTATAAACATGCTTAATAGCCTATCTCCCTTTACTCGTCTCCTCCTTTATTATAGCTATATTGAAACCCTTATGGAGCTTAGTGGTTTTTCCTTTAGTATTATGTATGAGATTATTGGGGGAACTTCTCTACTTCCAGCTACTTTCTATAACTCTTTAGTTAAGCCCGCTCCTAAAGAATATGTTGGTATAGATCCTAAGGAGCTGGGTAAAGTAAATATTAAAATGGGTACTTGGGTTGAAGGTATATGCAGGCTTGAGCAAAGGAATAAGGTGGGAGTTATTTACAATAATAAAAAGATGCTTGGTTCTAAAAAAGAGGACTTTGACTATGTAGTATGTGCTATACCTCTGTCTACTTTAAGGAATGTGGATATAAACCCACTTTTCAGCAATAGAAAAATGGAAGCTATTATGGAGGCTGGTTATACATCAGCTCAAAAAGTTCTATTTTTATGCAATAAAAGGTTTTGGCAGGAGCAAGGAATAGAAGGTGGTGGCTCTGTTACTGACTTACCTATATCTACTATATGGTATCCATCAGATAGAAAAAGTGCTGAGCAGCCTGGAGTCCTATTAGCATCGTATAACCTTGATATAGATTCTATTAGGTTCGGTAATCTGCCTAGGTTCCTTAAGCTTGAGGAAGGAAAAAATCAGGTTGAGAGAGTACATGGTCTTCCTTATGGGTATTTAGATAGAATAGTTGAAGATTGGAGATATATCAATTGGAATGAAGAACCTTGGTCTTTAGGTGGATTCTGCTACTTTATGCCTGAGCAAAGAAGATTGTTTTTGTATGCTATGACTTTACCTGAGTACAATAACAAGGTTTTCTTTGCTGGAGACCATGCATCGGTTACTCATGGCTGGATAAATGGCTCTTTGCAAACTGGTATGAATGCTGCCAATGGCATTGCTATGGAAGCAAGCCGCCATCCTAAATAGCATTAAAGTTTGACAAAAATTGCAAATATAACTATAATTAAATGGAATCTTGAAGTCCTAATACAAAAGTTTTATTATCTAGGAGGAATTGTGAATGAGAATAATAGTTGCTAATGATTATGAGGAAATGAGTAGAAAGGCTGCTCATATTATCGCAAGTCAGATAATCTTAAAGCCAAACAGCGTTTTAGGTCTTGCTACTGGTAGTACTCCAATAGATACATATAAGGAATTAATTGCTCTTTATAGAGATGAAGTTATTGATTTTTCTGAATTGACATCCTTTAATTTAGATGAATACTTTGGGCTACCAAAGGATAACTCACAAAGCTATGATTATTTTATGAGAGCGAATCTATTTAATCATATTAATATTGATGATGACAGAATAAATATACCTAATGGTATGACAGATAATATTGAAAGGGAATGTGCTGAATACGAAAAGAAAATGCAGAATGCTGGCGGTGTAGATCTTCAATTACTTGGTATTGGCAGAAATGGACACATAGGGTTTAATGAGCCTGCTGACCACTTTGAGCCTAATACTCACCTTGTTCAGTTGGATAAGGATACTATTGAGGCTAATTCTAGGTTTTTTGATTCTATGGATGATGTGCCTACAAAAGCTATTAGTATGGGAGTAGGTTCCATTATGAGAGCTAAGAAAATATTGCTTCTTGCAAGTGGCGCTGGAAAGGCAGATGCCATTTATGATACTGTAAAGGGTCCTATCACACCAAGAGTACCTGCATCCATTCTTCAGCTTCATCCTGATGTGGTTATTATTGTGGATAAGGAAGCGGCTAGTAGATTGTAAGCGTATATGCACTTTCTTTTCAAACATTTTTATGTATTGCAGACTTGCCCATTCTTATGATATTATATGGACAAGGTAATCGGATAAAGCAGGGTGTGGTTGCCACCTCTATTTTGTAAAAGAAAGGAGGTGGTGTGGTATGACTACATATGAAGCAATATCTTTGATGGTAATGTTTTCTATGTTTGTTATAACACTAGTCTCCTTAATTATTGCCATAGTTAAGGCAATATTAGGGTCAAAAAAATAATCACCCTGCCTCGACCGCAGAGTGATTAGGTAAAACTTTTCGCTGTGTGGCAACCGCACCATGCGGTACCGATTACCTTTTATCTATATTATAACACAAAAACGTTAAAAGTAAACAACATTTTCGTATAATGATTTTGCTTCATTTTTAATTTGTGTTCTACGCAAGATTTCTATTTACTAATTCTGTCACTACAAATGTAGCTACGTCATCTGCATATGAGCCTGCTCCAAAGCCTGCATCGTAGCCTAGCTCTTTTGCTAGCTCGTGTGTTATTCTTGGTCCACCGCAGCATAGGATTATTTTATCTCTGATTCCTTCGGCTTCTAGAAGCTCTACTAGCTGTGTCAGATTTGGTATGTGAACATTTTTCTGAGTGACTACTTGGGATACTAGTATTACATCTGCATTTTCTTCTATTGCTCTTGCTACTAGCTCCTCATTTGGTACTTGGCTTCCCATGTTTATTGCATTTATTCCTTTATATCTTTCAAGTCCATAATGTCCTGCATAGCCTTTCATGTTCATGATAGCATCTATGCCTACTGTATGGGCATCTGTCCCTGTACATGCACCTACTATTGTTATTTCACGTTTTATGTTTTGCTTTATATATTCTTCTACTTCTTCCATAGTCATGGACTCTACTTCTACCTTTGGAACTTCTATTTTTGTGAAATCAACTGTATGCTGACATTTCCCGTATACTACAAAATGTGTATATCCCACACCTAAATCCGATGCATGGACTACATTTGGCTCGTCAAAGCCCATTTGTCTGGCTAATATTCTAGCTGCTTCCTTGGCTTCATCTCCATAGGGTACTGGAAGTGTGAAAGAAAGCTGAACCATTCCATCATTTAATGTGTCTCCATAGGGTTTTATTTTCGTTAAATCTACCTTTTGAATATTGTCCACTATCTTTCACCCCCAAGCATCATTTCTATGAATGGATTATGGTATTTATCTCCCTTTTGTACTACTCCCTCTAAGCCTTTGCCACCTGTTCTAGCCCTTTTTATTGATGCAAATTTGCCCTTTTCTATGGTAGAGAACAAGCCCTCTTTTTCTATTTCTAGTAATAGCTCTTCAGCATTTTCAAGGACCTCTTGGGCTCTTATCTGTATAAGTCCACCTTCTTTAAAGTTAATCTCTTCTCCTATATCCCTTGCATTATTAAAAATGTATTTTGCATTTTCTATTGCTAGGGCTCTGTCTTGAAGATGAGGAGTATGGATAGCCTCTGTAAGCATTCCCAATAATTGTATGCCTTGATTTGTCCATACTGATACTAGGTTAAACATTGCATTTTGTAAATGACCCTTAAATATATTCCCTGTCATGAATTTTGTAGGTGGCATATATTTAAGTGGGGCTTTAGGGAATATTTCTCTAGCCATTTGTGCTTGAGCTAGCTCTAGCAGGAATCCGTTTTCTATGTCTGGCATCATCTCAAAGGCATGGCCAAGTCCCATTTGTTCTTCTGGAATTCCTGCTTTTTTAGCAAATTGTTCATTCATAAATTGAGATGCCAATACTGTATGTGCTTCTTCTACTGCATCTGCTGTTGTTAGGTAATTGTCTTCACCAGTATTTATAATGACTCCTGCATAGCCATTTATTACTCTTGAAAAATATTGGTCTACTAGAGTTCTTTGCATATTTATATCTCTAAACAAAATTCCATATAGTGCATCGTTTAGCATTACGTCAAGCCTTTCTAGCGCTCCCATAGCTGCTATTTCTGGCATACATAATCCTGAACAGTAGTTACATAATCTAATGTATCTGCCTACTTCTTCTCCTACCTCATCTAGTGCTCTTCTCATTATTTTGAAGTTTTCTTGAGTGGCATATGTTCCTCCAAAGCCTTCTGTAGTGGCTCCATAAGGGACATAATCTAGCAGGCTTTGAGCTGTGGTTCTGATAACTGCTATGATGTCTGCTCCTTGTCTTGTTGCTGCCTGAGCTTGAACTACGTCTTCGTATATGTTTCCTGTGGCAACTATTACATATATATATGGCTGTCTTCCTTCTCCTAGTCTTTCAATATAATCTTCTCTTTTATTTCTATTGTCTCTTATTCTATTTACTGTTTTTTGGGCAATTTCATTTATCTTTACTTCTATATCTTTTTCATTGGATAATGGTAATTTAGTAAGGCTTAGTTCTCCTCTGGCTACTTTTTCTGCTATGATTTGCGGAGTATCTCCAGTGTGAAGCATGGCATTTCCCATCCAGTATGCTACGCCTTCTCCTAGTCCATTGCCTTCTTTTATATTATCTACCACTATGTTTGGAAGTGGTCTATCTATTTCATCTACGCCATCTATTCCTAGAAGCCTTGCTATGGCTCTTTCTACTGTTACTGTAGTATGTCTGTCTATAAACCCTTGAACATCCTCTGCTATGTTTGCTGCTGCGGTACGGGCGCTTTGGATTTTTTTAGGGTCAAGATTGAGCTTGCTATTCAATGTTGTTACCTCCTTTGCGAATGAACTTAAATTAAATACATACTCACGGTTTCGGACATGAACAATTATAAAACTCATTCTGATATAAAACCCTACACCTTGCAAACTCGTTTGAATTAGTATTTTATTTAAGTTCTATCTTATTTTTATTCAACGTGTTTTCTGCATCTGCTATTATGCTCTCATCCAGTCCCATGAGCCTAGCTATGTTTATAGCATCTCTTGGAACTAAAGTGTCTTTTGTAACCTTTTTTAGTCTATAGTCCATATATTTACTTACTATGTTCATGGTGTTTTTGTTTTGAGATATTTTTTCTTTTAGCTCTTCATAGTCAATCCTCGAAAGTCCTATGACTTGGTAATGTACCACATCATCATTAGCCACATTGTCATAATGAGTAGTTATGAGAGTTATACACCTTTTATTCTTTAGAAATTTAACTATGGCTTTTGATATAGCATAACCTTCATCAGGATTTGTTCCCCTTGCCAGCTCATCTATTAGTATAAGTCCACATTCATCTGCTCTTTTAAGACCTTCTTTTATGCTGCTTATTTCTGAGCCGAAGGTGCTTAAGCCTTTGTCTGTAGATTGCATATCTCCTATGGAGCCATATATAAATCCATGAAGTCCCGTTTCCATGCTAGTACATGGTACAAAAAGTCCGTATTGCGCCATGGCACATAATAACCCTACCAGCTTAAGTGATACTGTCTTTCCTCCCATATTAGCACCTGTAATACAGGCTACACCTTCCTCAAGCGCTATGCTTATGGGGGTAAAATCTTGGGCACTTGCCCTTAATACATCTTCAACTTTGAGATATCTTCCATTGACTATATTGACTCTATGCTCATGGATGATTACTGGCTTTACGCTGTTTGTGTCTATGGCTGAATACGCCTTTGCTAGTGTCAAGTCCAGCCGTCCTATTGCCTGCATATTCTGAGCTATATGTTCATAGTAGCCTCCTATCTTTTCTGATAGCTGTTGTCTAATTCTTTGCTCCTCTTCTTCTTCCTTTTCTTTTAAAACTGAAAGCTCTTTTTCTAATTCATTTACTTCTTGTGTAGGCTTTAGTGTGAATTTAATATCCATATAGGTTTCGGAGCTGTATATTAGATTAGAATTATTTATGATTTTTTCTAAAAGGTCCGTATGATTTTTAGATACTAGAACTGAATTATCTGGTCTTAGATTTATTGATAGTTGACTCTCTAGTTCATCTTTTATCTTTTTTCTCTCTGTTTTTATTTTACTATCAATTTGTCTTTTATGAGCTCTTATTAGCTTTAGCTCATTTGAATATTCATCATATATATAAAAAGCCTTAATTTTAGTATGCTGTGGATCTAATAGAGCTTCTAGCTCTGTTACTCTGTTAACTTTTATACTGTTATCTAATTTGCCTTCTATGACCTTTAGCTCTATGCATAGCTCTGCAAGTATTAATACAAAGCCTTTTATTTCAAATAGCTCCACATTACTTAATATATATCCTTCCTTCGCCCTTGTAATGGAGTTTCTAATATCCTTTATGTTATGCAGTATGTCTTTTATATTTTTAAAGAAAAACTTGTTTTCATTTATTAGGTTAACTAGTTTTTCTACCTGATTAAACTCCCTGATTAGCAGCTCTTCCTCTCCTATTTTAAAAGGCTGTATATTTCCCTTTAGCTCTTTTCCATATGGAGTTATGGCTTCTATTTTTCCCAATACATATTCGAGACCAATGTTTTCAGCTATATTGTTATCTATAAAAGTCCTCACATCAAACCACCACCGTACATTATGTCCAGTACAATTGTTTCCCTTAGATATTCCTTAATTTGTAATAGGAATTGTTCTTGATCAAAATAGTAGCCTTCAGGTGAATAAGGATTTATAGTTACAAGTAATACATTTACAGATTCAAGAACCTGGACATCCAAGCCTTTATTTTTGTATATAAGCCACTCTCTAGGCTCTATAAATATTTTGGTACCATCATTTACTATGAGCTTTATATACTTGTACTTGTCTGTAGTGTCTATTATATCTTCTACTGTCTTTTTTACTAGAGAGCCAGGTAGAACTACATACTTTGAGTCATCTTTTATATTTTGTGCTATGGTGGTTCCGCTGTTTAACGCTGTTCTAATATTAAGATGAGTAATATTATACTCATTGTCTATGATTGCTGCTTTTCCGTTCTCAATTAATTCTTCTATTATGGCTTTTGCTCTGTTATCCTTTATCTCTGGCAGCTGAAAAAGGTTTATGGCATGAATAGTCTCTTCTATGACCTTGTTCATATCTCTGCTTAAAACTGCACCTGTGGCTAAAACCACCCCTTCTGATACTGAGGGCGAGGCTGATGAAACTCTGTTTATGGCTCCGTCTATTAGGACTAACTGAGCTCCCAGCTTTAGCATAATTTCTGACACTTCTCTTATGCCTTTATTAGTCTGAGGTCCTGCTATTTGCAGGTATCCGCTTTCTTTTACTTTGCCTATGGCTATCCTTCCAAGAGGAGTATTATAGTCTGTAATGTCCAAAATCTCTATTCTAGCATCTCCCAATTCTAGTGTTTCCGTGGCTGTTGCTACAAGAGTCCCTTCTTCTGCATATATGGAGGGTTTTTCTGTTTTGGTGACAATATCCTGGCTCTCTCCATCCCGACCAGTTGAAGTTAGCCCTAGGGTTATTGAGTTATCTATGGCACCCTCTATTATTTTATTTAATGTAACTGTTTTGCCCGAGTTCTTTGCCATACCTACAATGGAAATTATTTTATACTGCGGGTATAGAAGTTCTATTATGGATATGGTATTTACCTCCTCTCCCCTTTTAATACAGGCTGGCATGTAAGCCAGCCTGTACTTCTATTGCTGTGGATGATCAATTGTGGCCTCTAGGGCTCTTTCCCTTCTCTCAAGCTGTACTGGCTCTAATGCTATTCTATTACCTTGTAATAAGCCTGCTACACCTGTTAGCTTGTGTTCACGTTCTCCTCTGCATACTGGACAGTTACAGCTATCTTTGTAGCTGTCTGGCTCTGTATATGTTGTTATAACCCCTTCGAAGTTTCTCAGTACTACTTTATTTGGTGACATTGATATTACGTAATTAGGCATTACTGGAGTTTTTCCTCCTCCTCCTGGAGCATCTACTACAAAAGTAGGTACTGCATATCCCGATGTATGTCCCCTAAGTCCCTCAATTATCTCTATTCCCTTTGATACAGGAGTTCTGAAATGCTCTATTCCCATGGATAAATCACATTGGTAAATATAGTAAGGTCTTACTCTCATTTTAACTAAACCATGAACTAATTCTTTCATTATATGAACACAGTCATTTACTCCCCTTAGTAAAACTGACTGATTTCCCAATGGTATCCCTGCATCTGCTAATTTAGTTATTGCTCTCTTTGATTCTTCTGTTATTTCCTTTGGATGATTAAAGTGAGTGTTTAGCCATATTGGATGGTATTTTTTAAGCATATTTACTAGGTCATCTGTAATTCTTTGAGGCAATACTACTGGTACACGTGTACCTATTCTGATGATTTCAACATGTGGTATTTCTCTTAGCTTCTTTATTATTGCTTCTAATCTCTCATCAGAAACTAATAGGGCATCTCCCCCTGAAAGCAATACGTCTCTGATTTGAGGCGTGTTTCTTATATATTCTATTGATGCTTCTACTCTATCCATCCCCATGGCTGAGTCGTGCTGTCCTGCAAATCTTCTTCTCGTACAATGCCTACAGTACATTGAGCATTGGTCAGTAATTAGCATAAGCACTCTATCTGGATATCTATGTGTAAGTCCTGGAACTGGTGAGTCTGTATCTTCGTGTAATGGGTCCTCCATATCTGCTGAGCCTAAATGCGTTTCCAATATTGTAGGTATTGCTTGCTTTCTCACTGGACATTCTGGGTCATCCTTATCCATTAGTGATGCATAATATGGTGTTATTCCCATTCTGAATTTCACCAGTGTCTCTTCTATATCCTTTTCTTCTATTTCTGTTAGATTTACTACCTGTTTTAGCTGCTCTACTGTAGTAATTCTGTTTCTAACCTGCCATCTCCAATCGTCCCAGGCTTCTTGGGAAACGTTTTTCCATAGTTCAATATCTTTGTAGGATCTCATTCACATAACCTCCCTTTGAATTTTTAAGCAGTAAGCAGTCTGACGGTTCTTTTTGCTTCTTGCTCTTGTCACTTGGTATGGGACAAGGTTCCTGTCCCCGTGTCCCCCCCGTGTCCCCTCCCCTTTCTGTGCAGAAGAACCGTCCTTGTATTTTTATGCGTATAGCTCTGTGTAGAGCTTTCTTAGAGTTTCGCTTTCTCTCATTATTTGTAATGCTATTTCTGCGTGTCCCTTTGTGTATCCGTTTCCTACTATCATTGTCACATCCTTGCCTACGCCTTCTGCTCCTAGAGCAGCTTTTGTAAAGCTTGTTGCCATACTAAAGAAGTAGATTAAGCCTCCGTCTCTTGTGGCTAATATACTTGTCATCTCTGTATTTGGTATGTTAACACAATTTATAGTAATGTCTGCCATTCTTCCGTTAGTTAGTTCCTTTACTTTATCATGTAATGCTACTGCATCTGTTGCATCTACTTTAATGTATTCATCTGCTAGATTTGCTGCTCTTGCTCTAGCCACGCTCTTATCTGTGCTTCCTACACATATTACTTTTCCTGTTACCCCTACTCTTTTCTTTGCTTCATGCAGACAAAGCATTCCTGATTTTCCTGTTCCACCTATTACTACTACATAGTCACCAGGCTTTACTAGCTTTGCTGCTTGGGCTGGTGCTCCTGCTACGTCAAGTACTGATAACGCTAGGTTCTCTGGTAAATCACTTGGAATAATTGCATATATTCCACTTTCAAATAGTATTGCTTTTCCTTTAATATCTACTTGGTCTATGTCTTTTCTTACTTCAAGAATTTCATCAATTCTAAGTGGTGTAAGTGATAGTGAAACTAGAGTAGCTATTTTATCCCCTACCTTTAAGTCTGTTTTACCTTCTAATGCAGTTCCTATTTTTTCAACTGTACCTATAAGCATTCCACCTGAGCCAGTTACAGGATTTTGATGTTTTCCCTTTGTAGCAACTATGTTTCTCATTATTTCTTTAATCTTTTCTATATCTCCGCCTGCTTCTTCTTTTATTTGCGTAAAGCTAGCCGAGTCAACATTAAGTGTCTGAACGTCTATAAGTATTTCATTGTCGTAAACTTCCATATCATTGTCAATTCTTAATGCTGGTTGTGGCAATACTCCCTTTGGCTCAATAACTCTGTGTGTTCCATATGGACATCCTTTTTTCATTAATAATTCCTCCCTTAAGTTTTTTACTTATTTTAAATAATCAATGATTAGATTTATGAGACTTTTATATTGTCTTAGATTGTTAAATAATTGATTATATCTACCGCATCTACATAATTTAAGTACTAAATATTATATTGCAATTACCATGCCAAATTTTTAACAGCCGTTTTTTCCCACTTTTTATAATTATTTTGTTGCATAATGTCTAAAATTAACATAAAAAAAGAGAGCTCAGTTAATACTATACTCTCTTTTAGAAATCTAATGCCGAATATTAGGCAGTTGTAGATAGAAAAGAAAATTTAATTATGTATGCTTTATTTTTCTTTTAATCCATATTTCTTTATTTTATACTGCAAGGTCTGTCTAGGTATGTCCAGTCGCTCTGCTGTGTGGGTAATATTCCATTCTGTAGCAGTAAGCACTTCTTGAATCATTTCTTTTTCCATGGTTTCTAAAGCTGTTTTTAGCGATACTGATATAGTAGCCTTGTTCTTGTCATTCTCAGCGTTAATAAGGAATTTCTTATTTAGATTGTGTAATAAAGACCCTTCGTCAGTAAAGCTTATCCTGCTCGTCTCAGGGTGACAATTTGAACCAGGAGAACCGTCCCCTTGGCTTACTTGGCTTAGGATTTGTGATGAGAGGTGTTCTAGTTTTATGATGTCTGTATCGTATATGGTTGCTATGCCTTCTATTAGGTGCTCTAGCTCCCTTACGTTGCCTGGCCAGCTGTATTCCATGAATAGCTCCATGACTTCTTCATCTATTTTCTTTATATTCTTACTTAGAAGTCTGTTGTATTTTTGTATAAAATAATCAGAAAGTCTTGGGATATCATCAGTTCTATCCTTAAGCTCTGGAATACTTATGGATACCACATTTAGTCTATAGTACAAATCCTTTCTTAAAAGCTTATCTTCTATTGCTTTTTCTGGATGCACATTTGTGGCTGCAATTATCCTTATATCTACCTTAGTGGTTTTTATTGCTCCTACTCTTCTGACTGTTTTATCCTGAATTACTCTTAAAAGCTTGGCTTGAAGCTCTAAAGGCATTGAGTTGATTTCATCTAGTAGGAGTGTACCGCCATCCGCTACTTCAAATAATCCTGGTCTGTCTTCTGCTCCTGTAAAGCCGCCTTTTACTGTTCCAAATAGTATTCCTTCGAGAAGATTGCTTGGTAATGCTGCACAATTTTGGGCAATAAAGGGCTTATTTCTTCTTGGGCTTGCGTTATGTATTGACTGTACAAATAGCTCTTTTCCCGTTCCTGTCTCTCCATATATAATAACTGGCGAGGATGTACCAGCAGCTTTTAGTGCAAGGGATTTAAGTTTTAGCATCTGGGAGTTCTGTCCGATTATATCTACAAATGTAAAGCCCGCAGTTCTTTTTTCTTTTTGCTTGCCATTATTATCTGCACTATAGAGCTCATTTTGCAATTCCACTATTTTTTCTGATAGCTTTCTCACCTCTGTAATATCCTTTGATATTTCTAGAGCTCCTACCGTAGCACCCTTTGATTTTAGTGGAATAGATGAGTTTACGGTAGTTATCTTATCTCCTTTATAATTTACAAAGGTCTGCTCTACGTCAAATATTGGTTTTCCTGTTCTTATTACCTTTAACAGGGTACTAGTATCATGAGAAAGGGAGGGATATATCTCTAGTATATGCCTTCCTACTGCTTTTTCCCTGTCTATCTCATCTATTTTCTGAGCAAATTTGTTGTAGTATATTATTTTCCCTGTATCGTCTATGATGTGAATGCCTTCCTGTACATAATCAAGTATTTGTGAAATGTTTTCTACCAAGAGTTTAGCTATCATAGTATACCTCCTGCTTATTTTTGGGCACTGATGCCTAAAATTGGGCTTAATTGTTGTAAATAAAGGCTAAAAAATTACTTTAGCCTAATCTACTTTTTTTAGTATCTGTATATAATATTCGCTAGGTAGTACAATACCTTTTTCAAGTATTCCTGTTTCGAGTTTTCCAACTCTCTTGTCTACTCTGTCATATTGGGATGCAAGCTGTGTGATACCATCAAGGATAATTTCTACATTATATCTATAGTAAGGTGATTGTTGCTTTCCATGTCCTTTGATAAATTAAGCCTGTATAAAAGATCTATATTCCCTTTTCCTGTTTCGGATATATTAATATCTACCTTGTCTGTCATCACTTCCAATGACATGTCACCATAGGCTGTAA
Organism: Firmicutes bacterium UBA3546; assembly: GCA_002376545.1. GTDB lineage: Bacteria > Bacillota > Clostridia > Tissierellales > Proteiniboraceae > Proteiniborus. The sequence goes on from DFOH01000049.1 coordinate 41,622, forward strand.
TATATTCGGCCCTATGTCTTTGTCCCTTTTCAAAAATAAGGCTAGATGAATTATTTCCAAATCTCTTCATTGAAATTTTGTGCTCTTGAATTTTCAATGTTGTTGTAGAGCCTTCCATTCCTGATAATTCCGTTTCATCATATACTAAATAATATGAGCCGTTTTTAGTGTATAGCTTTCCTTGTGTGATTAGTTCAATTACATTCTCTTCCCCTTCTACATTTGTCTGCTTTCCTTTTATTTTAAGTACTACGTTTCTCAATGGTTTCCCCCCTATAGATTTTCTATATCAACCTTCTCTATATTTACTATATTTCTGTTCATTATATTTCCGCCTATTCTTCTGAACTTTTCTGGGTCGTCGCTAACATAATATTTATATACGGGCTTCTCTTTTCTATCTGACAATAAATTTTTTTGCTTTAACAGGCTTTTGATTTCCTTCGCTGTTTCAAAGGCTGGATTTACTAATGATACTTTTTCTCCCATTACCTTTGAAAGTGTGTATCTTAATATTGGATAATGGGTACATCCCAGTACCAATGTGTCTACATTATGTTCTTTTAGCTCCATGAGATATTTTTCTGCTGTTATGAGAGCTACATCTGTGTCCTCCCAGCCGTCTTCTACTATTTGAACAAATAATGGACATGCGACTCCAATTACTTCTGCGGATTTATTTAGCTCTCTTATGGCACTTTGATAAGCATCGCTGTTTATAGTTGCTGTAGTCCCTATTACGCCTATTTTACTATTTTTTGTTGTAATTGCTGTAGCTTTTGCCCCAGGCTGTATTACACCTAGTATTGGAATATCAAACATTTTTAATGCCTCTTCATAGGCTAATGCACTTGCCGTATTACAGGCTATTACTATTGCTTTTACATTTTTGCTTAATAAAAATCTTGCACATTGAAATGCGTATTTTATTACTGTTTCTCTTGACTTTGTACCATACGGTATTCTAGCTGTATCTCCAAAATATATTATATCCTCATAGGGTAGCTGCTCTGCTATTTCCTTCAGTACTGTAAGCCCTCCTATACCTGAATCGAATATTCCTATCGGTCTATTATCCAAAAATATTCCCCCTTGCCTGATACAAAAATATGCTATATATATTATATGATAAAAAGATGGAAAAGACCATTTTAAAATATATGGAAAATAAAAAAATCAGAAAACCAGAGGAACAGTACGAAAAACTATCTCTCTGGTTTTCTTGTTAAAATGTTAGCGTTCCATTTTCGTCTTTTATTATCTGTAAAATTTGCTCTTCTTCTCCAGTTAATGCATTGATGTATACTATATAATCATTTTCTTTATATTTTCCTTTAAATTCATAGCATAGTACTTCTCTTGAACCCTTTGGAATTATTGTGAGTCTTATGCTATCTATATTGAAATCTAACCTGACTTTTTCCCTAGCTTCTTCCTGTGTTAGTTTTGGGTCTGGTATTTGTCTGGCATGATGAGCATGTAGATATGCTGCTGCCTCGAAGCCTACTATTTCTCCATTATCTAGAGCTACCTTAACTTTTATTAAGTCAGGATATATGGTAATATTATTTTCTGTATTTGCAAAATTAAATAATCCTATTCCATCATACTTTAATGAATAATTTGGCTCCATGTTTTTAAAGCCTTTTTCCTCTAGGAATTTTAAGGCTCTATCTTGAGCCTGCTTCATGGATAAACTAATACTGCCTACATTTCTTGTATTATTCATCCATACAATATGTCCTCCTTGCTTACTTACACTAATATACCCGCTGACATCATTTGTCCTACTTCCTTTTGATACACTAAATGTATGTGAGGGTATTTTAGCAGTATCATCAAACTGTTCACCTTCTTCAAATAGTGTTAGGCTCCAGCTTTGCTTATTGCCTAAAAAATCCTCTGCTATTTTTCTCGCTTCTTCTGCACTTACTTTTTTATTACCTAATCCTTTAGGCTTCATATTCATGATTTGATCTGAAAATGGACCATCATAAATTAGCTCTGGATATTCTGTCATGGTTTCTTCAAATTTAACTAGGCTCGTATTTAACATATCTTCATTAGCTTCTCTTAGTCCTTCTCTTTGCTTTTTCTCTACTCTACCTAGTGTCACATTACCTGTCATTATTTTATCCTGTACTGTTGTAAGCTCCCTTGTTAGATATTGAGAATAGTCTTGAAGCTTGAACATTGATTCTCTTTGTTTGTTATCTAGTTCGCTTCCATTTAGATGATCTTTTATAAGAGAATAGCTATAATCAGCTACTTGGGTTAAATACTTCTGAGTTTTACTTATATCACTATGACTAACTGGAAGCTGTGAAAGCTTATCTTGAGCTAGAGTAGCCTGCTGCATTATCTGTGTTAGCAATAGTACATTTTGCTCCCTTGAATCAGATAAAAGGGCCTTTGACATAGCAACCTGAACATTGGCCACGTGAGCCTTTGTATCATGAAATAGTCTTTGATAATCATTATTTAAGGCTATTTTATAATCATTTTTTAGCTGATATTGATAAGCACCCCAGACACCTACTGCTAGAAGTGCTATTGCTAGTATAGCAGAAGTTATTCCTCTTCTATTCATTCGTATCACCTCCTTAATTTCCGAACCAGTGTTTGCCTATTTTTATGGCTACTTTTCTAGACCATATCCACTTACTTGTAGCTGTTGCAGGATTCCAATAGTAGTTGCATCCATAAGTTGGGTCCCAGCCATTTAATGCATCCCTTGCTGCTCGTAATGATTCTGAATCTGGTTCTAAATTTATCTGGCCATCAGCTACTGCTGTAAATGCTAAAGGCTGATAAATAACACCTGCTATTGTGTTAGGGAATGATGGGTTTTTAGTTCTATTAAGGATAACTGCTGCTACTGCAACTTTTCCTATGTACGGCTCACCTCTTGCCTCACCGTGTATGGCCTTAGCTAATAGATATACATCTCCCTCTCTGCTAAGCCCTGAACTAGCTTGAGCTGCTGGTGCGGCTAGTGAAACTCCTATTTCTCTTGCTGTTGCAGGTCCTACTACTCCATCTTCATTTAAACCATGAGCTCTCTGAAATCTTCTTACAGCTCTGTATGTGTCTGCCCCGTATACTCCGTCAACAGCACCTGTTAGGTACCCCCACTGAGAAAGTCTAGATTGTACCTGCTTTACTTTCTCTCCTCTGGAGCCCCAATATAAAGACCCTTCTTGTAATGCTGAATATTCTTTTGCCTGCACTGAGTGTATGTTTTCGTTTATATAAAAGGTGCCTGCAGTAAATGTTACTATTATTAAGATACTTAGTATTAAAACTGCTTTCTTCAAACTTATCCTCCTCTCCAGTGTTGTGTAGAATTAATTGAGATTGGTCTTATTTTCTGTAAAAGTATTTATATTTATGCAAGCAATTTATAAACTTGCTCCGCTTAATGGAGTCATGGAAATCTTTGAACTCATCTTAACTCTCTATGTCAGTGTATACTGACCTTTTCTTAATATAATTTCTTAAGGAATTTTCATCTGCGTTCACTAAGGATTATAGTCGTGTCATGCAAATTTGGTTCACATCGTATTAGGTCATAAAAGAAAAAGCTGACAAACAATTATTGTCTGTCAGCTACAAAAATCTTTGCAAATTGTATTTTTCCTTTTTCAAATAGCTCTAGTATCTTTGATTTTAGTATTATTGGTGTTTCTCCTTGGTCTTTAGCGCTTGTTATTATATTGAACTCTTCTTCCGTTAGGACCTTTCTAAGCTCTTCTTTTGTTTTGCCATCTGTTAATCCGTTTGTTATATCTATAAAGCATAATGGCGGAAACATAACACACCACCAGTTTTGTCCTTTTCCTTCTCCGATAACTATTTTTAGGGCTTCATACTCCCCTGATGGTAATGTAAACCCTCCATATGATTTTGTAGGGAAGTCCTGATTGTCTAATGATACTGCCACCTCATATTCTTTTCCATTGAGTTCTATTTCTTCTAAAGCTGCTTCCTTTATTTCTTCAATACTATTCTGTACTATTTCTCTGGTTTCCCCTATGGACTTTGAATTTCCTAGTTTGTCATTCATCTCAGCGATTATCTTATCTCTTACTTTAAGCTTTAGCTCTTGGTCTTCCGGTGAGTCGCTGTTAGCTAATACATGCAGCCTTATTAGCTTATCCTTGTATGCATAGCTACTATTGTCTGAAAATATGTAATTTACCAACATTGCTGCTATTACAACTATAGCACTAGCAAACAAAATTTCCTTTCTCTTCTTAATGAATTTCATACTCTCCTCTCCCCCGCTCCTAGGTTTTTAATTCTCAATTGTTTTCTTCATAGCTAAGTATTAGCAATTATTGATTATTTTAAACATTTTTGTAGCCTATAGATTATTTAGTCATTCCTATTCTTCTTAATCTTGCATCTACATTTACTTCAAATTCTATAGCAGTAAATATTTCTTCCCAGTTATCTTTTATATCATCCCATATAGCAGGCTCATATTTACTTATATGTCTCCCTAAACCTATAGCATCGACCTTAAACTCTTTTTGTAGCTTATTAAAGGTGGCTTGTATTTGTTTTTCTAGTGTGTCCTCCAATTTATCCTCTATACCCATTATTGTATTTTGTTCCGTTATGCTTTTCTCTGCTCCTAGCTTATATTGCTGTATATAGCCTTCAGACACTATATTTACTGTATATTTTATTTTGTCTCCATCTACTGTTATATGAGGCTTTGTTTTAGAACTTGTAATTACATATGGCACTATAGCATTATCATATTCTATGTTAATTACGGCATTATTTACTCTATTCATCAGAAACATGGCTGATATATTTTCTATCTCTCCTAGCCACCCTATAAGAGTAAAGTCTTTTATTATTCCTGAACCAGACACCTTTACCTCTCCTTTTCCCGGCATGGTTCTAGGAAGAAGTACATTGCCATTGAAATAAAGCTCCGTTAACACTTCTTCTAAAACCATACTATTATATCTAGATGTTCCTTGTTTCTTGTCAATAATTTGATTTATAAGATACCCTGTCACAGGCTCAAATGGATCTTCTATTTCCATTACTTCCTTTGCCATTCCTTTTACTACAAGTACATTAATTTTTCTGCTTAATTGTTCATGCCTACCCAGATTGTCAAAAATCTCCTTCATGTACTCTTGATTCCTAGCTACTTCTTCCCCTATAAGAATTACTTTTGTATGTCTAAATGTAAAGTTTCTGTTTGTTCTAGTTGCTAATTCCTTAGTTGTCTCATAGGGATTGTTGCTTATACTTGCCATGACAATTCTTGGCTCCTGACTTGTAGCGTTTTTCCCTATTGCTCTTAAATCTGGAGCAGAGTATGTAACTATAAATCTATCTTGCTGCGCCAATTCGTTTCCTACTGCTTCTTGTTCAGCTCCATCAGTTGCGTGTTCTTCGGCTTTATAAATATCTATTCCCATAGCAGATATAAAAAAATACTGATCTATTTCTATTAAATCCCAGCATCCAGTTAGTAAAATTGACATGCATAATATGATAATTAGCTTATATGGTGTTTTCATTTTTCTTTGCTTCTCCTTTCTTTTTAAGCACTGCTATCATATATAACAGTATAGGATAGAGTAATGAAGCAAAAGTTCCGAAAATATAAGTAAATATTTGTACATAATCATATACTAGTATCACATTTCTAGGGACTAAGGAAATAAAATATATTATCGGTAATAGTGGCAGTGCAAAGTATTTACTTTCTTCTACTCTGCACATTTTTCCTATTATTATTGATGCTGAGAATATTGTTGACATCAATGTGGTAAAAGCTATGATTACCCAGATAGCCATAATTACACCTTCTACATTTTCTATAAAGGCACTAGGAAATTGTACTGCTTTTGATAGAGATAAAAGTGGCCAAAGCTGTAGTGCAAGCCCTTTTTCTCCAAATCTGGCAAGCGTCAAGAAGAAGGATAATAAATATAATACTATTACTACAACAATTGCTCCAATGTTATATTTCATCGCTGAGCCGGGATTCTTGGTATAGTACATATATACTAGTAAAAATTCGATTCCTCCAAAGGAAAAGAAAACAGGAGGTATGGATTTAAGTACCTGTACAGGACTAGCTTTAAAGACGGGTAATAGATTACTAAAATCCAAGTCTGGTATTAACACAATACTCAAAATTAATAGGGGAACTACTATAAATGGCACTACTATAATCGAAAACCTTGCCATTCCCTCTATACCACTTCTAACTGTATAGACAGCTGTTAAAATTATAGTTACAATAATTACTTCTATAGGTGTGGTAAACAACAAAAACATCTTTATAACTTCCCCAAATATCCTAGTAACAAAAGCCCCCTGCCCTAGCATATGTATAGCTATTATTATTAAAGATACATATGTAAGTGGCTTGCCAATAAGTTGACTGCTAATATCAAATACGTTCTTTCCTTTGTACATGGTCATTAGCTTTGTTATCATAATTACTGGTATAATAGCTATAGCTCCTGTTATTATTAATGCAATCCACCCTGAGGTTCCGAGCATCTCTGCTAAGGTACTGGGCAATGACAACACTCCCACTCCCATTATTGTATGGAACATAAGCATGGCAGCCTGTAAATTAGATATTTTATTATCTTTACCTATCATTCCTTATCATCTCCATTATGATTCTGCTCATCATATGCAAGTCTAATTTCATCCTTTAATTTTGTCATTTTTTCTCTTTCTCGTAATTTAACTAATGGTACCTTTATAACTGTGTCTTTTAAGTCAGATATTGTTTTGCCTAATGTTGTGAAAGGAGTCATATAGGGGACTCCAAAGCTAGTTAATTTCACTAAATGAGTAGCTATAATAATCAGTCCTAGCATTATCCCATATAAACCAAAAATTGAGGCAAAAACCATCATGATAAATCTCAATATCCTAAAGGCCGATGCAAATCCAAAGTTTGGAATCATAAAGGATGCTATTGCTGTAACCGCTACTACTATGACCATAAGAGGGCTGACTACGCCTGCTTCTACAGCCGCCTGACCTATTACAAGTCCACCTACAATACTTATGGTTGTGCCTATAGGTCCCGACATACGTGAGCCTGCCTCTCTTAAAAGCTCTATAGTAATTTCCATCATAAATGCTTCTATAAAAGCTGGAAAAGGAACATTTATTCTGCTGGCCCCTATGTATAATACAAGTCTTGTAGGTAACAAGCCCGGATGATATGACACTAATGCAATATACATTGCAGGTCCTAATAATGATACTAGTACCGCTAAGTATCTTACTAGTCTTGCTAATGATACTATTGGCCATCTTTGATAATAATCTTCTGATGCCTGTAGGAATGTCATTAGTGTAGCTGGTGCTACAAGGCAAAATGGGGTATTATCTACAACTATGGCTACACGCCCCTGATATAGAGCTGAGGCAACCATATCTGGTCTTTCTGTGTTCTCCATCTGCGGAAAGGGCGAAAAGTGATTGTCCTCTATAAGCTGCTCAACGTACGAGCTTTCTAATACGGCATCTATTTTAATGTTTTCTATTCTTTTCATTATTTCCTTTACTAAATGAGGATTTGCTATATCCTCTATATATAATATCGCTATGTCTGTCTTTGACCGTTCTCCTGCTTGCATGTTTTTAAGCTTCAGCTTTGGATCGCGTATTCTCCTTCTTATTAATGCTGAATTGAATCTAGCAACCTCTACAAATCCGTCTCTAGGTCCTCTGACTACAGTCTCTGATTCGGCTTGCCCCACACCTCTTACTGGCGGTCCTTTTGAGCCTATGATGAGTATCTTGTCATAGCCACTTATTAGTAAAGCCGTGTCTCCTGATAGTATGCTGACTACGACCTCTTGTAAGTCATGTACAACTTTTATCTCTATTGATGAAATTGCTCCTTCTTTGGTAATCTTAAACAATCTATCTTTAACAGCTTCAGGCTCCACTTCTCTAACTTCAAGCATAAGAGGCTGTAGAACATAATCATTAACGTAGTCCTTATTTGCTAATCCATCTATTTGTATGGCTACAAACTCCTCAATTTGCTCTACTCCCACTTTAAAATCTCTAAAGATTACATCATCGCAGTCTTTGAAAATTTCTTTTAATTTTTTTATATTCTCTGCTAAATATGTTGATGGCAGAATCTTGTTTTGTGTGTTACTTTTTTCTTTCTTCATTTGTCCTTTTTCCTCAGCTTTCTTTTTTGAGAATCTATCAAAAAGACCCACGCTGCATGCCTCCTTAAATGATTTTTGCTATTAGATAAAGAAGTGGTCCTACAATTATATATGAAATGCCTATGCCCTTTGCTAGTTTTTCATCTTTTTTCTTTCCTGAGCCTTTTAGCTCTTTCCTATCTATTACTAAAACAAATAATCCAACTAAGATAATATAGATTATTAGGTAACTTGTTAATAAGGGCTTTATGCTATAATCAAAAACATATTTAAATGGCATTTATTAATCAACCCCCAGTAAATGAACTATAGGTATAATATTTGCCAACAGAATACATTTTATGCAAAAAAACACAGGGTGCATTTTCTAAATGTACCCTGTGTTTTTTTGCATGTATTTTTGAATTGTTTGTATATGTTCTGGTTTATCTACATCATTTCCTATTTCAGCATAATCTGATATTATGGCCTTTGCCTGAATATTAAGAAGTCTAGTTGCTCTTTTTTCCACCTCTCCTATGGTAAGCCTTCCTGTCGCAAGCTTTATTAAAAATGGTAAGCCTAGTACTCTGCTCATTTTTGCTGGACTTTTCCTATAGCTTATCATTTGCTCAGCTATGTGCATACATCGGTCTAAAACAGCTGGATTTAGCATAAATAAATTGCCACCTGTAAATTGTCCTTCTTTTAGAGTTGCATATGTTCTCTTAGACTCTGGATAGACTAGCTCACAAGTAGTTCTGTTTATTATTGGATAGCAGATATCTGCTCCTGTTTCTAAGGCCTTTTTCACAAAATCTTCTACCGCTTCTCCTGTTAAAAGGGGAATATCGCAGGTGGATATAAGAAGCATTTGGTCTTCTCTAAAATGAGTTACTCCAGCCTTTATATTATCAAGCATACTGCCATTATGATCTATAATAGTATCTACCTGCTCACCTAGACCTCTAAGCTGACTTTTATCGCCTACTACTGCTATTTTGTTCACAGAGCTAGATGCTCTCAGTGCATCTATTACATAGGTTATCATAGGCTTGCCTTTTAGCTCAATGAAGGCTTTATTGTTTATATTCCCAGGCTGACTGCCTTCACTTCCTGCAAGAATTATACAATTTATCATGTCTTTCATTCCTTTATATTATTTAAGCTATCATTTTTGAAACCATCTTTTACACGAGACACTATAAACTTTTCAATATTTTCTATATGATTCTGTGCATATTCATTTGCTTTTTCTGGCTCTCTGCTTTCTATTGCATCTATAACGTTTTGATGCTCACTTGCAAGATATGCTGTCATATTGTATTCAGTAAAATAGGTTACTCTAAATCTTTGCACCTGCTCTCTTAGGCTTTCTATGATGGTGGTTAGCTTTTTATTCTTTGCAGCATGCAATATGACTTCGTGAAATTCTGTATCCTTGCTAATCATTCCTTGGACATCGTTTTTTTCTATACATTCTTTAAATTGAGCAGATTTTTCCTTTAGTATTTCTATTTCTTCCTCACTAGCTCTAGTAGCTGCAAGTGATGCAGCTAAGCCTTCTAAGGATGCTCTAATCTCCAATACATCTATTACATCCTTTAGTGATACATCTGCTACATACGCTCCCTTCCTAGGCTCCATTATCAACAGTCCTTCAAGCTCAAGCTTTCTTATGGCTTCTCTCACTGGTGTTCTGCTGACTCCAAGCTTCTCTGCTAGCTGAATTTCCATAACCCTCTCCCCGGGCTTTAATCTACCATCTAATATGGCCTCCCTTATGGATTCAAAGACTATTTCTCTAAGGGGCTTATAGTCATGAAGGTTTAGTTTATCTAAGTCAATATCCATCCGTACTCCTCCTCAAACAGTTTTTGTTGATAAAACTGTTTTAATACTGTGCTTTAAGTTTTCTTCACATTTAGTCATATCTATTAGATTGTTAAATATACCAAAAATAGTTGGTCCGCTGCCACTCATAAGGCTTCCCAAAGCTCCATGCTTTATCATTTGCTCTTTAATTCCATTTAAAATCGGATTTTCTTTGAGCGTTACCGTTTCTAGGACATTCTTCATTGCTGCAGCTACAAGCTTTGTATCTCCACTCTCTATGTATTTTAGCATAGCAGGGGTCTGTGGTCTATCTGATATTTTATCTAATTTAAGATTATTGTATACATACGCGGTTGAAATATTAAAGCCCGGATTTGCAATTAGTATATGTCTATCAGAGAAGCTATTAAGCCTAGTAAGCTTTTCCCCTATGCCTTTAGCCAGTGCTGTACCTCCTATGATGCAGTATGGTACATCTGCGCCAATTTTTAGCCCTATGTCCATTAGCTGCTCTTCCTTAAGGTTTAGCTGCCATAAGGCATTTAGTCCTTTTAATACTGCTGCTGCATCCGCACTTCCGCCTGCAAGTCCTCCAGCTACTGGTATATTTTTCTCTATATATATGTGAATTCCTTTATTTATATTAAATTTTTCTATTATTATGCTGTAGGCTTTGTACACTAGATTAGAGGTATCCAGAGGTATTTCCTCAGAATTTGAGTCTATAGTAAATCCTGAATTTCTCTCCTCTATTGTAATGACATCCTTAAGGGCTAACTGCTGCATTATCATCTCTAGCTCGTGATAGCCATCTCCTCTTCTTTTAAGTACATCTAATGATAAATTAATTTTTGCATGTGCGTCTACTTTTATTTTTTTCATGGTGTTCTCCTATCTCTTCCACTTACAGTCTTAGGTTTTAAATAAAATATTAAGTGAACATTTTCAGGGCATGATTATGATTATAATTCTATTTCATTCAAACCCTTTCTATATATTATAGTATAATATATTCTACATACAAAATACACAAAAAAATAGCCTCAAGATTTCCCTTAGGCTATTTTTGGTTTTATCTACTCTGCTTAAAATTCAAAGCTCACATTTTTTTCGATTATTATCTTTTCTCCAGGCATTATGTTTTCAGGAGAAACTATATCGTTAGTTTTAATAAGCTCCTCTACCGTCGTATTGTATCTTTTAGCTATATCCCATATTGTATCATCTTTTTGTACTATATATATAGTGATGCTAGGTCTGGAGGCTCTATCTATTGTTTCCCCAGTGTCTATTGCCTCTGTAATTATGTTGATTTTCTTTATTCTATTTACAGACACATAATTATTTATAGCTGCTTCTAGCTCTACTTCATGGCTATTTATTTTCTTGTAGCTTATATCATCTAGAATATTTTCAACTTCTAGTTCAAGCTCATCATTTACTTGTTCTATATCTACATAGGTCTTAAATGGGATTTCATATCTTGTGTCTTTTATTTCATTATTTTCTTCTGCTTGATACAGCATATCTACCTCTAATAGTCCTTCAATAATCACTTTGCCTTCCATTATCTTATAGTCTGTGATTAATGATTTTCCGCTTATATTGTAGATACCTTTGATGATTTCATTTCCTACCTCTAGAACTCCTCTTATTGTTTCCTTTGAAGTACTCTGACCTATGCTTTCTAATACTACTACTTCCTGCTTCTTGATATCAAGAATTTTGCTAGTAGAGTAAGTGTCTACTGCTACTTCTTTTTCTACTTGCCTGTATACCTTTGCATTAATCTTTACTGTAGATTCTATGTCTATGATTCTGATGGCTCCATTGATATCTTCTTTTACTTCAAAGTTTGTGTCATATGAACTAAGCTTCAAACCACAGTCCATATCTTTTTGAGCACCCGGCAGCTCTACAAAATGCGTAAATGGTATTTCGTGATTAATATAATTCACCTTGTTTTCGTCGTCATCACCAAAATACATAATTGAACATGCCACTGCACCCGCTACGATAACCTTATCTTCTACCACCTTTGTCTCTTTTTCATATACCTTTGTATCGATTCTAAGTACATCTATGACGTCTGGCATTTGCTCTTCTAGCTCAAAGGCTTCCTTTACTAATGTAGATGAAGTATTTACGCCCATTACATCATTGTATCTTATGTTTTCCTTTAGAACCTGTATTCCATCTGCGCCCTTGATATCTTTGATAATATCTATTGTATTATCATGAGTTGCTTTTCCTGTAAGGGAAATTACTGTTTTTACCGATATAGATATATCCCCATCTTGATCATAATCAATATGCTCAACATTAGCCTTTATGTCTGTTACTGCTCCTTCGTTTATCCCTTCAATCTCTATTTCTTCTCTAAAATCTGTCCTTGCATCTAAATTATGTACCGACTGCAGTTCATCGTCTGCACTATATAGGACATTAAAGTTTACTATTCCGTTGACTGTGATTTTTCCTTTAGCAGTTTTCGTGCCTGTTACCTCTACATCCCCATCTATTTTCAGTACTCTTTTTATTTTTGGCTTGGCATCTGGCACCCTTATTTCGCCCTCTACTAGTGCTTGTATCTCATCTTTTCCTATCACTTGGTCTATCTTAAGTAAATCCTTGATAAGTTCAACTGCCATGCAATTCCTCCTCCCTTTGTTTGAGACTTTAGGTAATTTTAAAACATCACACTAATATATTCCTATGCAAAATAATATGTTGTAATGTCCAAAAAAATTACTAATTAAATTAATAAAAAGTTTTATTTAATTAATTCTATGTCCACACTGGGAAGATTAGAAGTTCAAAAAACAATCAAACCACCCAATGGGTGGCTTGTGCTAGCTTATTTGAATCTTTGTTTCTTCATTGCAGAGAGTGACTTCAACTGTTTCTGTCAATATATCGGAATAACTATAAGATACTCTTCTTATAGAATTATATCCTCCGTCAATCTTTACTACGAAAATACTAGGGTATGCGCTCTCAATAATTCCTTCCCTGATTGTTGTCTTCTTCCTTCCCTTGTTAGCCTTTAATCTAACCTTCTGTCCTACGCAGCTTTCAACATTAGCTCTAATTTTAGCCAGAGTGTTTTTTTCCAACAAACAATCACCTTCTTTCCATTTATCCATATATAATACTATCATATATGAGACCATTTGTCAAATATAACTTTTCATTGTACTACACAACACTACCTCTTGTCAAATATAAAATTGCTACAAATTATCATGAAAAAATGACTCTTTTTCTAGTATTTATAATAATCTACAAATCCAGCTGTAATTCGCGCTATTATCATGTCAATAAATGTCTCATCATTTAATTTTAATTCTCTGTCAGGATTAGTTATATAATCTAGCTCTAAATGCAATGATCCTACATTAACCTCTCTGAGCAAGTAAAAATCTGCCACTTTTATCCCACGATCAAGTATTTCTTTATCTTTAGTTAGACTTGTCATTATTGATTTAGCTAGGATTTCACTTTCCTTGTCGCTTCTATAATAATATATCTCGCATCCGTGAATTGAAGGATTTGTATATCCGTTAAAATGAATGCTAATAAAAAAATCTGGCCTTAATTTATTAGCCATTTGCGCTCTGTTTGATAATGAAATATACTCATCCTTATTCCTAGTCAATACAACTTCTGCTCCAAGCTCCTCCAAGGATAGCTTGAGCTTTTGGGATATCTTAAGAACCAATTCCTTTTCCCTAGTTCCACCTGCTCCAATATAATCATGGCTATTTTCTCCTCCATGACCAGGGTCTAGCATTATTATTCTTCCATTTAAGGGTTTTTCTATACATGGAGCTTCAATTTTCTTTATTTCAATGCCTGTAAAATAGTAATGTAGTATATCTAAATAGTTCTTACCCTCTATAGCCATTTGATTTCCACCATATTGGCACAGTCCTAATCCTTCTCCTTTTCCTCTGGTGACAAAAGTAATCACTGTAGGTGAGAAACTAAACCTTGTAGAATCCAATCCTAATAATTTTGACATTTCAGTTCCCTTAAATTCTTTGCCAGATATTTTTATACTAGTAACGCGACCGCTTTCATCTCTTTTTATATCATCAAAGAAATTTTCAATGCTAGTTTTTAAGGTATGCTTTAAAGAAGGAAATCTAACATTTAATTTTTCTTCAATTTCTTCTATAGATATGGATTTGCTACTATCCCAATTAGGTGATTCAGTACAATAGTCACATAATACCTTCCTTAGATAGACTATTTCTCTTGACATGACGCTTTCCGAATTTTCAGTAGAGCCTCCGCAGGTATCATGGAACTTAGCATCTATTGGCTTTTTATCAAATGCAATAATTAATCCCTCTGTCTCATTTACGGCTTTCTGTACTATTTCTACTTTGGCTTTATATTCATCTCCCCAAGTCTCCCTCAATTGATTATCGTCTGGCAGTTGTATGCAATGTTCCCCATCACATATGTCACACCCATGATGCCTTGAGCATCCTGTACCACCATATGCCCTCATAAGTCTCACTAGCTGTGTTCTCGCCACTATTCCTTGGACCTTAATCATTTCATAATGAAATTCATGCTTTATTTGTGTTAAAGCTACCATTGCTACAACTTCTTCCAATGGTATACATACTACCTTATTGTCTCTATGGAAAAAAACATTTATATATATAATGTTATTAGATAACATGAAAATACCTCCCAACAGTCGGACTAAAAGAATTATGATAATTACTTTAATATTTTATAGGGTCAGGGGACACACCCAAAAGCATGGAATGCCCCCAACGTATGCTTGGAAATGCCCCTAAAATATATTTCAATAATTGCAAAGACTTCCCATTATTATAGATATATATAATATAGTATGAAAATAAAGCTGTCTTTGTGAATAATGAGGTTAATGGACACACCTAAAAAGCATAGCCTTTTAGTGGTCATGTACCCGGTTGAATAATTTTTGATAAAAAGAAGGATTATGTCAATTCTTGTTGAACTTGTATATAAAGGTCAAGCGCAAAGGGGGAAAAGGGTAAAACCCTGGATTATGAAAGGAACTATTGTATCCGCATGGATAAAAACTTCAAGGAAGCTTTTCGGAGATTCTTTAGTTGATGAAGCTCTGTCAGCAGTTGGAATGAATCCCCAAAAAATATTCAAGCCTACTGAAGATATTGAGGATTCTTATGCAAGAGGATTTGTCGATGTTATTGCAAAAAGACTTGGAAAGTCTGCCAATGACATATGGGAAGAGATTGGTATGGATAATATTCTTACATTTTCTGAGGACTATCCAGGTTTCTTTAAGTACAAAAATCTATACTCATTCTTAAAGGCTATGTACGACATACATGTAGTTGTAACTGAGAGAATATCTGGTGCCAAGCCTCCAATATTAGGTATGAAAGCCATAAGTGGAAGAGTTGCAGAAATGACCTATGAATCACAAAGAGGTATGTTTGGATATTTCCACGGTATGCTCAAGGGTGCTGCTAAATATTTTAATGAAAGCATAAATGTAGAAGTCGTTGAAAAGACTCAAACCTTCACTAAAATACACATCACTTTTACTGAGCAAATCTATGAATATAAAAAATACAGGATTAATAAATTATTGTCCCTAGGTTTTATTAAAGGATTTGAAATAAAAGTTGCCATTGCTTCATTAATTTTAATCGGAATCCCTTATATATTGCTGTCTAGCTTTTTAGATAGATGGGTGTTAGCAGGAGTTATTTTAGGCTTAAGCTTCATAGTTCCAGCAGTGAGCACAAGGCTACTTCTAATGCCTACTAAAAGTATTATGTACCAGCTAAGAAATTTAAAAGAGAATAACTTTTCTGAGGAGCATGATATATCTACTAAGGACTTCTTCGAGGACATAAATGTGCTGATTAATGAATATAAGGATACTTTGAAGGAAGACTTTGTTGGCTTCAAGGGTATGACTGATGAGCTAAATGTATTCAGTGATAAATTTAATGAAATCTCCAATAACATGAACTTTACTTCTAGGGAAATCTCTGCTGTTGTAGAGCAGGTAGCTATGGGTGCAGTAAATCAAGCTGAAGAGACTGAAAATGCTGCATATTTGCTAAACAATAATATAGTAGCATTAAACAAAATATCTGATAATGAAAATCAAAGCAAGGACGAGCTTGAGAATGTAGTAGAGAGAATAGGAAGCAGCTACAATGAATTGAAAAATACCTCCTCTAACTTAAGTAATATGTTAGCTGAATTTGAAAAGGTTAAGGTAAACAGCCTCTCCCTTCAAAAAAGAGCTAAGGATGTTACTAAAATAGTTGAAACTGTTGAAAATATTGCTGACCAGACTAACTTACTTGCTTTAAATGCTGCTATTGAGGCTTCAAGAGCAGGTGAGCAGGGCAGGGGATTTGCTGTAGTAGCTGACGAAATAAGAAATCTTGCTGAAGAATCAAAGGATGCGGTTAAGCATATTAATTCTAATTTGTTATCTTTTATTAAAGAAATCGATTCTGTGGTGTCGCAAATTGAAAATCAATATTTAGTAATAAATGATGAAAATACTAAGCTTTCAAATGTGGCAGATATAAATCATTCTATTGTAGTTACTGTAAAAGAAGTATCATATTCTTTAATTGAAGCTATTAAGCAGCTTAATGTTGAAACTGAAAATATTAACAAGGTATCTGAAAACATTGTATCTCTAGCTGCCATAGCTGAGGAAAACTCTGCATCCTCTGAAGAGGTAAGTGCTAATATGACTTCTCATGCTTCAGAGCTTGAAAAAATGATGGAGAACATTGTTGAATTTAAGAAGGTATCTGAAGCCTTTAAGGAAGACCTTGAAAAATATAAGATGTAATTAAAAGCACTCGAGCCAAAGTCGAGACCACTTTTTAGTGGTATCGTTGAAGCTCAAGTGCCTTTTTTATTTCACATATTTGTCTATTACATTTATTATCTCGTCGATTTTTTCGTCTCCATGTCCTTCTAAAATTGCATCCTTTACGCAGCTTTTTATATGCTGGTCTAGTATGTGCAAATTAGCCTTTTTAAGCAGTCCTATTACTGATAGTATTTGTTTAGATATGTCTACACAGTATCTTTCTTCTTCTATCATTTTTATGATACCTTCAACTTGACCCTTTGAGGTTTTAAGAAGATTTAAAGCTTTTTTTCTGCCTTCATTCATTTTAATTCTCCATTCTATTTTTATACTACTTCATAGCCTGCATCTTCTATGGCTTCTTTTAACAATGAGTCTTGTAGATTGTCTCCTTCTATTTCTACTTTTTTTGCAGCTAAATCTACTTCTACAGACTTAACTCCCTCTACTTCACTTAATGCATTTTTTACTGCCTTTACACAATGCTGACAGCTCATACCTTCTACTGTTAATGTTTTTTTCATGTTTACACTCTCCTTTAAATTTGGTATAAACTTTGTATATTTTATTTAAGTCTAAACCTTTTTAATCTTAAGGAATTGCTTACTACAGACACTGAGCTGAATGCCATGGCTGCTCCTGCTATCATTGGATTTAAGAAGCCTAGTGCTGCTAGAGGAATACCTGCTGTGTTATATGCAAATGCCCAGAATAGATTCTGCTTTATTGTTCTCATAGTTTTTCTGCTTAATTCTATGGCATGAACAATATCTCTTAAATCTCCTTTTATAAGGGTTATATCTGCTGCTTCCATGGCTACATCAGTTCCTGTTCCTATGGCAAAGCCTGTATCTGCTGCTGCTAGAGCTGGTGCATCGTTTATTCCGTCACCAACCATTCCAACAACCTTTCCTTCTGCTTTAATTTTTTCAATATTTTCAGCCTTATGCTCTGGAAGAACTTCTGCTAATACTTTATCTATGCCTACTTGTTTTGCAATGGCTTTTGCTGTTCTTTCATTATCTCCAGTTATCATATAGACTTCTACACCCATATCTGAAAGCTTTTTAATAGCTTCCTTTGAGTGTTCCTTCACTGTATCTGCCACAGCTATTATACCGCCTATTTTCCCATCTACAGATATTAGCATAGCTGTCTTGCCTTCATCTTCTAGAGAAGATATCTTCTCCTCTACATGAGATATTTCTATGCTTTTATCCTTCATAAGCTTTCTATTTCCTACATATAGCTCTTTTCCTTCTATGGACGCGTATATTCCATGACCTGGTATGGCTTCAAATTTATCTGCATCATTTAATGTAATTCCTTTTTCCTTTGCCCTATCTACTATTGCCTGACCTAATGGGTGCTCTGAATTTTTCTCCGCAGTTGCAGTTAGCCTTAGTATATGGTCTTCTTCATAGTCAAATGCTATTACATCTGTAACCTCTGGCTCTCCCTTAGTTATTGTTCCAGTCTTATCAAATACTATGGAGTTTAGCTTATGAGCTCTCTCAAGATGCTCTCCGCCTTTGATTAGGATTCCATTTTCTGCACCCTTTCCTGTACCTACCATAATAGCTGTTGGAGTAGCTAAACCTAGTGCACATGGACATGCTATCACTAATACTGCAACTGCACTTATTAGTGCCTGTGTAAAGTCTCCTGCTATGAAATACCATAATAAAAATGTAACGACTGCTATGACCACCACTATTGGTACAAATATGCCTGATATCTTATCAGCCAATCTCTGAACTGGTGCCTTAGAGCCTTGAGCGTCTTCTACCAGCTTTATTATCTGTGCTAATGCTGTATCTTTTCCTACCTTTGTAGCAGAGAATTTAAATGTTCCAAATTTATTTATGGTAGCACCTATTACTTCGTCTCCTACCTTTTTATCTACCGGTATACTTTCACCTGTTAGCATTGACTCATCTACTGAGGAGTTACCATCTACAACCTTTCCGTCTACTGGTATCTTTTCCCCTGGTCTAACTACTATAACATCTCCTACTACCACATCTTCTATAGGTATATCAATTTCTTCTTGATTTCTGACTACTCTAGCTGTCTTAGCCTGTAGTCCCATTAGCTTTTTAATGGCTTCTGATGTTCTGCCCTTTGCTATTGCCTCTAAGAATTTACCTAGCAGAATCAATGTAATAATAACTGCTGAGGCTTCAAAGTAATAGTCCATTACTCCTGCCAATACATTATATAAGCTGTAAAAATACGCAGCTGATGTACCCATGGCAACTAGTACATCCATATTAGCTCCTCCACCTCTAAGGGAATGGTATGCACCCTTATAAAATCTATATCCTACAATGAATTGAACAGGTGTAGCTAATAATAGTTGAAAATATCCATTGCCTAAAATAGTATGGATGCCTGCCATATGGAAGAACATTGCTGAAAAAAGAGGAAGAGCCAGTATAGCTGATATTATAAGAAGATATTTTAGGTTTTTAATTTCTTTTTCTCTAGCTTCTTTTTCTCTATCTACACTTGCATCAATTTCTTCAATTGCTTTGTATCCTGCCTTATTTACAGCATTTTTAAAATCTTCTACTGTTAATTCTCCCTCAATGTATTCTATTGTGCCTTTATTTAATGCTAAATTTACATTTACGGATGTTATTCCTTCTATTTTGTTAAGTACTTTTTCTACTCTTGCTGAGCAGGCTGCACAAGTCATGCCTTCTATATTTAAGCTAACCTTTCCTGTTGGCACCTCATATCCTGTCTTTTCAACTGCTTTTACAATATTATCTATAGAAAGCTTTTCACTATCGTATTCAACAGTTGCTTTTTCTGCAATTAGGTTAACCGTTGCAATATTTACCCCTTCTAGCTTAGATAAAGCAGTTTCAACTCTCCTAGAACAGGCCGCACAGGTCATTCCAAGCACTTTTATTGTTGATTTTTTTATAGCCATCCATTTCACTCCTTTCACTCTCAACCCCCCCCCATATGGGGTAGGATAATATTATTATAGCACTGGAGTTTTGTTTTGTAAATAGTATTTCCATAAGTTTTAGAAAAATATAATTACAAAAAAATAATCACCCTGCATGTCCTGCAAGGTGATCAGAATCCTTCACTGACGTTCAGTATGACAGAAAAAGACTTTCTCAGTGTTCTCGTTAATTCAAATGTCCTAGTTTTTTTGCAATTCTATTATATATTTGTCCTATTTCTGTATTAGTATCTCCAGCTAGTATATTTCCTTTGTCGCTTCCTTCTCTAATGCTTGTCATTAGTGGTATATCTCCAAGATATTCTGCATTAAGCTCTGCACTTAGTCTTTCTCCTTCTCCCTTGCCAAATATGAAATGTTTTTCGGAGCAATTGTCACAGATGAAGTAAGACATGTTTTCTATGACTCCTACTATTTCATTATTTGTCTTTGCTGCCATTAAGCCTAATCTCTTGGCTACACTTGCTGCTGTTATCTGTGGTGTTGTGATTATTAAAATTTCGGCTTTTGGAAGGCTTTGCATTAGGCTTAATGGTACATCTCCTGTTCCCGGTGGAAGGTCTATAAACATATAGTCTAGCTCTCCCCAGTAAAAATCATATATAAATTGTGATAATACCTGACCTAGCATGGGGCCTCTCCAAATAAGGGGTTCATCTCTTTCTAAAAGATTTCCCATTGATATGACCTTTACTCCTTGTTTTTCTATTGGCATTATTATGCCTTCTTCAATAAATGTTGGCTTTTCTTTATTTATTCCCATTATTTGAGGGATACTATAGCCTAATATATCTGCATCTATAATACCTACTTTATATCCAAGGCTGCTCATTGCAGCTGCTAAATTTGCTGTTACTGTTGACTTGCCTACTCCACCCTTTCCACTGCCTACAGCTATTATTCTAGTGTTTATAAAAGGATTCTTTCTTTCACCCTTGCCCTGTAGCTTTTGAATCAGCTGTTGTTTTTGCTCCTTTGTCATTTCGCCATAGGCTACTTCCACATTTTCTATACCTTCTATTTTCTTAACCTCGTCTATTATATCTTTTCTTATTTTATCTTTTAATGGACAGCCCATAGTTGTGAGAGTTACAGTTATAAGTACATTTTGTCCCGATATTTCTATATCTTTTATCATGTTTAGCTCTACTAGATTTTTCTTTATTTCTGGATCTAATACATTTTTTAGGGATTCTAGCACCCTTTCTCTTAAATCCATTTTCATACCTCCTAGGGTTTTCTTTTACTACAAATATAATTATACACCCATTATTCCCCTAGTAAAGTGATTTCAATCAAAAATAATAGGTATATATTATGTTGTCATATATTCCAATTCTTCAATATCTTTAATGATTATCCTCTTGCTTCCTATGAGGTCTATTACTCCCTGATCCTGCATGCTGCCCAGCTTTCTGCTTATGGTTTCTCTGGTAACACCTATATAGTTAGCTATATCTTCTCTGCTTAGTGGCAGCTCAAGCTCTATTAATTCACCTTTACGAACTCCAAAGTCTTTTACAAAGCTAAGTAGAAGCCCAGCTATTCTAGCTTCTATATCCTTTGTACTTAAATTTTGAATAAGATTCTCTAGCTTAACTATTCTATCATATACTACCTGCAATATTTCGATGGCCACTTCTGGATTCTCTTTTAGCATTTCGTCAAAATCATCTTTCGTCAATACGCATATGTTAGTATCCGCTAATGCCTCTGCATTAAACTTAAATTCGTCTTTTTTAAGCAGGCTTAAATCTCCTACAAAATCGCCTTCTGACAAAATATAGAGTATTTGTTCCTTTCCTTCTCTAGTATATTTAAATATTTTAATTTTCCCTTTATTTATTACATAAAGCTTGTCTGAAATATCTCCCTCAAAAAATATAATCTGTCCCTTTTTATAGTTTTTGTGTGATATTTTTGCGGTTAATCTTATTAGTTGTTCCTCTGTAAGAACTGAAAATATTGATACCTTATGAGCACAATACTTCCCTTTACATAGATTACAAATTTTATATTCTTTTTCAGTATCTATAATACCATCCATGATTCTCCCCCTTTTATAATAAATGTGAGCTTTGTCACATGACTATGTGATTTTAGCCGCATTAATAATTTTAGTATTATTATATACTATTTATATAATTAGCCAGCTCTAGAATAAATATTGAGCTTGAGCTTGACAATAAACATAATTAGATAATTATATTATATCTTAATAGGAGGTTTTTTCAAATGAGTAGGTTTTTAGCTCCGATACATTTTTGGTTGTTTAATAAAATTAAGTACCATGAAGACCTTGAAAAAGAGGTTATACAAGGATTTAGGGAAAGCCTTGGAGAAGACACAGTTAATATAGAAGATGCAAATATTAAAAAATATGGTGATAGAATTCCAAATAAGCCTTTAGATGAATTAATCGACACTAATAATATTCATGGTTGGCTTCAAGAAAGAATCACTATTGCAGAAACTAGGCAGGCTTCTATACTAGCAAACTTATTTGCAAAATATAAAAATGAAGGAATTCTACTTGCAAAAAATGTCTATAAGCAAAATGGAGCTGCTTTAGGCGAGGATGCAAAGACAAAATACGATGTATCTACTCCTAAGGAGATATATGATGTGCTAAATAATTATATCTTAAATGGGATGCCTTGTGATAATGTGAATTCAATTAGGGTAGCTGAAGAGGATTATCTTGAATACAGTGAATCTAGATGTCTGCATAAAGGATACTGGACTGATGCTGGGGCAGACCCAAAGGTAATGTATGACTTAAGGACTACATGGATCAGTAGCTTTGTAAGTGCTGCTAATCCTGATTTCAAGTATCAGGTTAGCACTGAAAATATAGGACAGGAAGAAGGATTTCTTCATAAGATATTTAGGAAATAATGTCACTCTCTTGACATGCTGGGCGTAGTGGAGAAACTCACATGGTATTGAATAGGTCAAGTAGGCTCTTCACTTCGTTCATATAAGCAGGAAACCAAAATCATACTACAGTTGTAGTTTTCATGTAGTCTGATGTCTTAGTATGACACAGTTGTAATTTTCATACAGTATAGCACTTCAGTATGACAGGCAAAAAATAGCAAGAACCGTAGATATCTAAAATCTACGGTCTTATTTTTATACTATATATCACATGGGCTGTATCCACAGTTTGGACAGATGAAACAACCGCTTTCTGGCTTCATTGTGCTGCCGCATTCTTCACAAATATTCTTTTGTGTTTTCTTTTCCTCATTATTTTTGTTTCCTTGGTTTTCCATCAAAATTCCCCCTCAAAGTGACCATTACATCTTATCTTACTATTATCCTCTTGTCTGTTATAACATAATCCACTGGAATATCATGTTCTTCTGCTGGGATTACATCTATTAGCTGAAAATCATATACCAGTCCTATAGTTGGTATTGAAAAGTCTAATTTTCCTAAAAACCTATCATAATAGCCTCCGCCATAGCTTACCCTATAACAGCCTCTATCAAAAGCAAGACCTGGAAGTATTATTATGTCAATATCTTCTGTACTTGCGGCTTCTACAAGCTCTTTTTTTGGCTCTAAAAATCCAATTCTATTTTTGACTAAATCATTTTCTATACTTTTTATTTCTGTAGGAACTAACCTTCTATCTTTACTTACACAAAAAGGAACTATTACACTTTTTCCAAGCTCTTTACAATACTCAATTAACTTAAATGTATCAACTTCGCTGCCAAAACTCATATAGAGCATGATTCTCCTGCTGTTTATGAATACTGGTAATTTTGTTAATGTTGAAACAATCTTTTCGCTCAAGGTATCCACTTGTTCTTTTGTTAGTTTATTTCTTAGGCTAATCATTTCATTTCGTATATCTTCTTTTCTAATGCTATACATACCTCTCCTCCTAAAATGCTAGTCTATATATATCCATAATTTTTCCCTTTAATCATGAAATAATTATCTAATTTTAGGTTGTATATACAATAAAGGGCAGAGCATTATGCTCTACCCTTAATATAGTTAACTGCAAGATGACCCGCCTCTATTCGGTACAATATGGAACCCTTTCCTTAACCAATCATTTGTATAATCCACATTGAATGTTCCATAGGTTTCTATAAGCTCCTTATCAACTAAATAATTGTATTCACCAATTTTAGTTACATCATCATTTTCTTTTTGCTCATCCAGAGCTATTCCAAAGGATGGACCACCTCAGCCTACGCCTGCAACATATATTCTTACATCCTTACCATTTGAACTTTTCTTTTCTAATATTCTTTTTAATTCTTCTTGAGCTTTTTCTGTTATATTTACATTCATTGTTAACCCTCCTAATAAATTTCTTATCCTACATATACCCCATAAGGGTATCCCAAAACAATTCTACTACATATTTAGTTTAGGGTCAATAGTTTATATTTATTCCTGCTTCAATTTGCTCATAATTGTAATTATTATATATTAAACGAGTAATTTCTAAATTTGAAGCCTTTATTGTATATTTTCCAATTCTTCTACCATTTGCTTGTATGTCATTGGGCCGACTCTATATGCTCTTACTTTTCCTTCTTTATCCACTAATACTGATGTAGGTATGGAAAATGTATTATATGCGATTCCTGTTTTTTGGGTTTTATCTAATAACACTGGAAAGCTGTACCCGTTTTCTTCTATGAATCCTTTAACGACTTTTTCAGATTCCCCTATATTTATGGCAAGAACTATAAAATCATCGCCGCTATTTTCTTGATGCAGCTTATCTAGGTCGGGCATTTCTTCTCTACATGGGGGACACCAAGAAGCCCAGAAGTTTAAGAAAACGACCTTTTCACCTTGAAAGTCTTTGAGAGATACTGTATTTCCCTCTAGGTCTTCTAAGGTAAAATCAGGTGCTGGTTCTCCTATGTCAACAATATCATCAATTTTTATTTTTGAAGTATTATTATCTTTAATTTCATTTGCAATTTCTTCTTGTTTCTCTATAGCTGTTCTTGCCAAATGTCTAATTGCCAAAGCTCCTATTCCTATAGATAAAACTATTATGCCGACAATGACTGATACAATAATAAGTACTTTTTTATTTTTCATAAAACCCTCCCATAATTAATTCTATAATAGCAAGTTAGTTAATAAATACATTTTATTAAATAATATTAGAATTCCTAAAAGTACTATAATTAGTCCTCCTATTTTTGTTATATAAGGAAGTACTTTTTCAGACTTAGTTAGAAACCTTCCGAATCTACTTATGAGTAATGCCGTTAAAACAAATGGAATCGCTAGACCTAGGGAATAAAACAGTAGCAGAAAGAAACCTGATGATACTGTTCCTGTGTTTCCTGCAAGCAAAAGTATAGTTCCTAATACTGCTCCAACACATGGAGTCCAGCCTGCCGCAAATGCCATCCCTACTAGAACAGAGCTAAACCAATTAGATATTTTAGGCAGCTTGATTTTTATTCCCTTGCTAAGTATATTTAATTTTAATATACCCATCATGTTAAGTCCCAAACCAATGATTAGTATTCCACTAATTATTGAAAACTGTCTATTATATACTCTAAATGCTCTTCCAACAAAGCTTGCAGACACTCCCATTATCATAAATATAATTGTAAAGCCTAATATAAAACCTAAAGTTCTAGTGAGTGCAAGAAATTTCTTGTTTTCCAATTCTTCCTCTAATGCAGTACCAGTTATATATGTTATATATGCTGGTATTAGCGGAAGTACACAGGGTGAAAAAAAGGATAATAGTCCTGCTGCAAAGGATGCAGATATTGAGATATCAGTCATATACTTCACTCCTTCATTATGAAATTTAAACGTTAGTTATATTATATCTGAAATTATACCATATAGGGGTATATTTTTCAAATTATTATTAATATGCAAAAAAAACATGTAAAATTACAATAATATTTTAATATAAATAGAGCCTTGNNCAAGGCTCTATTTATATTAAACTTTTCTTTCAATTTAAGACAAATTATATTTTGTCTATATTGCTGCTTTGCTTGGTATTATCATATCAATAATTCCTATTACTATTGCACCGATAATTGCTCCTATCCAAGTTACATGGAATCCTGGTACAATAAGTCTTGTTACATAAAGGATAACTACTGTAATTAAGAATCCTTTGATACCTTTACCAAACGCAGAAGCATCCATTCCTGTAAATCTTTCCACTAAGTAATCTAAAACTCCTATGACAATACTTGCGATTATTAGGCTCCATAAACCATCAATGCTAAAGCCTGGTGTGAAAAATGCAGTTAAGCCTACAACTATGGCTGTGATTATTACTCTAACTATCATTTCGGTAATGCTAAAGTTGTTGTTGTCTCTTGTTTTTTCGTTGTTTCTTTCATTATTTCTTTCATCATCTGGCATTTTAATCCCTCCTCATAAGTATTTTGGCTATTTTATTATTTTTTATTCATTTTTTATTTACATATTGTTATTTTCTCTTAATTGATATATTATAATTTGTGATAGCAGTGGGATAATAATTATTATATGTGATTTTAGTCACATAAATTATTTTATTCTATGGTATCATTAAACTAAATAGAATTAGGGAGGAATTTTTGATGGCTATAACTAGAGATATGCTTATTGGTGAAATATTAAGAGAGAAACCAGAGTCTGTTGAAACTCTTTTAAGATTTGGAATGGGATGCGTTGGATGTCCTTCTTCTCAAATGGAATCATTAGAGCAAGCAGCAATGGTACATGGAATTGACTTAGAAAAACTTCTTGAAGAGCTAAACAAATAACCTTGGCAATGCGCCAAGGTTTTTTTATAACGAATAGGAAAGCTTTAACTTTTTCTATATTTATTCTAACAACTTTCCGTAATGAGTTTCAACAAAAGCTACCTTTCAATGCTTCAATGGAAGCTTTTGTTATGTACCTATAACAATTCTTCTAATTTTGTCTTATCAAATCCTACTATATCTTGCCCATCTACTACTATTACAGGCACTGCCATAATTCCTTTTTGCATTAACTCTTTTCGAGCACTTGGGTCTGTTTGAATATTTTTCTCTGTATAGCTTACACCTTTCTCCGAAAGGTACTGCTTTGCAGTTGTACAATGTGGTCATGTGTTACTTGTGTAGACTGTTACATTTGCCATTGAAATACGCCTCCCACTATAGATTTATCTTATTATATTTAGCATCATTATAGATTATTTCTATACTACCCTTAAAAAACCCTTTTTAATCCTATAGTTTTTAAAAATTATTTACTCATGGGATATATGTTCTATACCTTGACTAAATAATTGAAGCACATGGTCATCATCTAGTGAATAAATTACATGCTTCCCTTCTTTTCTGAATTTCACTAGTCTCAGTCCTCTAAGAACTCTTAACTGGTGGGATATGGCCGATTGACTCATATTAAGTATGTCTGAAATATCATAAACACATAAAGCCTGTTTAGAGAGCACGTTGATAATTTTAAGTCTTGTAGGATCACCTAATGTCTTAAAAATTTCTGATAATCTTATTATTGTTAAATCTGGAAGAATGTCCTTTTTAATCCTATCCACAATATCTTTATTTACCTCAGCTATTTCACATATTCCGTCTTGCTCAATATCTGGCATTTTCATTCCCCCTTAATTAGCTTTTACTAAATTATAGCATATTTAAAGTATTACCTTAATAAAAAAAAATAACCCCTAATAATAGAGGTTATATTGTTGGCATTGTAGGATTCACTGGATTCACGATTTTGCCGCTTAATGCATCTATATATATGAGCCAATATCCTAAATCTTCTGTGGAGTTTTTATCCTTGAGCCATGTATTAAAGCCTGTGGCTCCATTATATGGGTGTTCTGCTATAGTAAATCTTCCCGGTACTCCGTAGACATAATATTTTACTTCTTCTTGTTCTTTTACAGTACCAAAAATATAGTGGCTATATTTCTCTATCATGCTTTGGCAGGTAGTGGTTTTTGATGTCAGCGGATATGGATAATATACATTAACTAGATAGTTATAGAATGGCAGAAATCCCCTATTAATGTCTTCACTATTATGCTCTATTCTCCACCAGGTGCAATCTCTTAGATTTTCGCTAAAAGGCTCTACCTTGTCAAAGAATTTTAATATGTCCATTGTATAATTTGCTACTTGCATACTATAGTTCTTCGCAGTATCCATGTATGGGTCTATCTTATTTATTTTATTGCCATAGGTATTATCTATATAGTCTCCATAATTGTAGGTGACTTGATTGTTTTGCAGGTGCATAAAGTAATTTTCAAGGTCATCTCCCATTCTTATGAAATCGTCATTTTGAAAATCATCTTGAAGAATATCATTTACTTCTATAAAATTTTCCTCTATTAAGCTTTGCTCTTCCTCCACTTCTTCTCCTGTTTCTAGGTCTATCCAAATGGTACCTGTGGCTTCAGCTTGCTCTTCTACTTCCTCCTGGAATCCTTGTGCTTCTTCTATTTCTTGTATTTCATTTTCCTCTTGAGTTTCAAAAACTTCTTGGACCTTCTGTATATCATCTAGTTCCTGAAAGTTTTGCTCCTCTAGTTTGTCATATCCAATATCCATATTGACCTGTTCAAAATCGTTTATTGCTAAGTTAAGTGGAATAATATCATCAAAATATAATTCTTCTACATTTAATCCATTTACTCCAGCTTCAAAAGGCTTAAAGCTATCCTTCGCTTCTTCGTACATATCCTTTTTAATTTCTTCAAGCTCTTCTTGCTCTTCTTCTACAGTACTGTCCAAATTAGCTGGTTCTATTTTTTCTTCCTCTATGCTTGCTTCTTCTATATTAAATTCTTCTGCTGAAGGTACGTATGTATCTTCTTGTACTTGCTCTGCTCTTATTTCGGGCTGCTGTAAATCGTTCTCGGTGTTTACTTCTTCTATTATTTTTTTATTATCAACCTTGGATTTTGCTAGTTGAATTTTTTCTGTGTCTTGCTTTTGTATTTCCTGTTTTCTAGGAAACTCCTTTTCTGATTGCTTCTTCATCAATTTTACTAGACTGCCATCTTTTTTGTAAATATATCCTGATAAAGGAACAATTACGTCATTACTATCATTGGTCATGTCTACTTCTTTTACAAGTATATTATTAAATTTATCTATGGAAAGACTTGTACCTCCTACTGATACCGGGTCAAATTTCCATTCTATGCTTCCTCTTCCTTTGTCATTTAGTACTATAACTCCTAGGTCTACATCTACATAACCTTTATCACTTACCCCAACTAAACAAGCTTTATAGAGCTTTTCTTCATTTGGAGCTGCTTTAAGATTTTCTACATTAATAATAAGCTTTCCTCTACCGTCTCTAATTTCAATATTCATATGGCCTTTAGGAGTTATTCCTTGCACTTTCTTATAGTAACTAGGCTGCTCCTCCAATATGACGAACTTTCTCATAAATGCGCTCAAATTATTCCCTCCTTTATACATCTTGTTATTAATATATGTATAAAGTGGAAAATAGTGAACTAATAGTTGTTCATCTCCTTATATATTTCATCTGCAATTCTTGCAAATTCTTCAATATTAAGGGTTTCACCTCTTCTTACTGGGTCTATTTCACTTCTTTTCAATACTTCCTCTATTTCTTCTTTTTTCAGCTCTACACCACCAGTCAATGCGTTTAAAAGAGTTTTTCTTCTTTTACCAAATGCTGCTTTTACAACATTAAAAAATAACTTTTCATCTTTAACCTTTATTACTGGTTCATGGTATACATCTAGCATTATGACTGCTGAGTCCACATTAGGTCTAGGCATAAATACATTTTTAGGCACGTCTACTATTATTTCAGGCTTTGAGTAATATTGTACTGCAATGGATAAAGCTCCATAGTCCTTGTTTCCTGGTGCTGCTTTCATTCTTAATGCAACTTCTTTTTGAACCATCACTACAATTTTGTTTATATGAATTTTTTCTTCTAAAAGCTTCATTATTATAGGGGTAGTTATATAGTAGGGAAGATTTGCCACTACTTTAATTTCCTTGCCCTTTAACCTTTCTTCTATTATTTGATTTAAATCAACCTTTAGCACGTCTCCATGTATGACCTCTACATTGTTATAGCCTTCTAAGGTTTCCTCTAAAATAGGAAGTAAATTGTTATCTAATTCTATGGCAACTACTTTTCCAGCACTTTCACATAATTTTTGAGTAAGGGTTCCTATTCCTGGACCAACCTCAATTATTCCATCATCTTCTCCAATGCCTGAGCCTTCTATTATCCTGTCTATTATATTTCCATCTATTAAAAAATTCTGTCCTAAGCTTTTGGAAAATCTAAAGCCATGCTTTTCAATGATTTCTTTTACGACAACAGGTGAATATAGTCTTCTATTCTCTCCCTTCATCATATAACCTCCTGATACTTTCCTTAAATTCTTCTCTGGTTATTCCATAATTATTTAGTCTCTTCAAAAACTGCTTTGAATTGCAATAGCCTATTCCTAACATTCTTCCTATTATATCTCTTTTTATACTTGAATCCTGAGCGCCTATAAGACCCGTCTCTACTAAATCATCTTTTGTAAATTCTATTGTTGGCTCTGATGATTCTACTCTTGCCTTAGATAAGGCTTCAATTATATCTTCAGGCTTTGCATTTTCTATACCTATATCCCCATCTTTCATAGCCTTATCTTTAGGTAAAAATGCATGCTTTGCATTTTTTACTTTTTGAGATATGATGTTTCTGATTTTTTCCCCTGCAAAGTCTGGGTCTGTGAATATTATAACCCCTCTTCTTTCAGATGCTTTTTGTATTCTTTTTATTGTTTCTTCTGTAATTCCAAAGCCACCTGTAGCTATTAACTCTGCATCTACTGCTTTTTTTACTGCCGATATGTCATCTCGTCCTTCTACTACTATTATTTCTTTTATCATCTTTTCTCCTCGCAATCATAGTAACAATACTTTATATATTATAACTTTTATTTATTGGTAAGTGAATATTCATTATTAGAAAAATAGCTCTCCGTTACCGAAATATAATTGAAATATACGCTCACGGTTTCGGACAAGAATAATTCTATAGCTCACTCCAATTAAAAATCCTACAACTTGCAAACTCGCTTCGCTCAAACAGTGCAAGTTGCTTAACGAATTTTTAATTTGCGTTCACTAAGAATTATAGTCATGTCCTGCAAATGTTCGCTTTATATTTCTATTATATTTCTTACATTAAGATATAATTAAAATAGAGCAGTTGCCTGCTCTATTTTCCAATGATATAAACTTTTACTTTTCTTCTGCCAAATGCTCTTACTTTTTCAGCATCTTCCATAAAGAGGTCTATTTTATTTCCTTTTATGGCTCCTCCTGTATCTTCTGCTATGGCATAGCCATAGTCTGGGGTACCATCTAATGATTCAATATAAAGCTTGGTACCTAGAGGAATTACCTTAGGATCTACTGCTACTACACCTGGTCTTGCTTTAGTTCCTGATGCAGTAAGACCATACCATTTGTCTCCTGGTTTTTTTCCTGTGCTTTCATAGGATAAATCGTAGGCTGTTGCAACCATTGTTATTTCTCTTTTACCTGCAAAGTTACCCCTCGTGGCAATAGTATATTCGACTTCCTTTGTTCCCTTTTCCACGATTTTGGAAATAGGCTCTTTGGCTATTTTTTCTTCAATTATTTCTGAAGTCTGAAGTTCTCCATTTTCATATACCTTCTTAATTTTAATTTCTTTAATTCCCTCTTGTCCATCCTGTACAGTTAATAATTTCCCTTTATCTAACTTAATATTATTCTTTGTCACTGTCTCATATGGTATTGGTTCATTTATCGTCTCTATTTTTTCATCTACTTTTACAATGTTTATTTCTATATCTGATTTTATCTTCTCATTGAGTGACGGTTCTATTTTGTCTTGGCTATAGTCTAAATCTAATGAATCCAATAGCTCCTTTACAGTTTTCTTAGTTGTATTTATTTCTAGGATATTGCCTCTGTAATTAATGGCTACTGGTACTGCTCTAATTATTTCTATTTTCATGTCATCTTTTAAGGTACTCTCTACAGGTATATTTATATCATCTGATTTGCCTAGCGATATATTTTGCTCTTTAAGTACTTCAGACACAGTTTTCTTACTAGTATTCACAGATATTTCTCTGCCATCAACTGCAATATAAATATCTTTTATTAAAGCCTCATATATTGTCAGTGTGAATACAGTAATTCCAGTCAGGATAATGGCTATAACAGTTAAAAGCCTATATCCCCTGTTTTTCTGTTCCATCTTGAAACCTCCTAAAT
Source organism: Firmicutes bacterium UBA3546 (assembly GCA_002376545.1). GTDB lineage: Bacteria > Bacillota > Clostridia > Tissierellales > Proteiniboraceae > Proteiniborus. Next base: position 73,788 of record DFOH01000049.1, read on the forward strand.
TTTATATAATATAATATAGTATGTTTTATGCAGGTATATATATACTTTTTTATTTCCTGCATTTTGGAAAACCTTTTATCATTCTATTTTAAATATAATAATTTGTCAAATTTATAGGCAATTTTTACATAAAAATTAACAATTTCCTCCTAACAATAGTTTATTTGGTACTAAGCTAAGACACTGATTGTCCTTATTGTACTAGCTATTAGTTTTGACCTTTTTTATAGATTTATACATTATATTTCTTTTGCTATTCATAGAACAAAGGAGTAACGGTTAAAAATATGGTTCATATAATGATAATAGCTAATATAAAATACTATCTTAATTTATTTCAAATAAAGGAGTTGAGCAGATTTGTTTAGAAGACCAAGAGAGCGCTGTGCGCCTCCAAGAAAACCTGAAGAAGTTGAATCAAAGCCAGTAAGTCCAGAACAACCTAAGTATCCAACTTATCCAGCATATCCGATTTTTCCATCTATGGAACATTGTCTAATGATGAATCCTATGATGATGAGATGCATGATGATGTGTATGTCCAATATGGGAAAACCTATAGCTGGTAGAGAAGAAGACTACATGGAGCCAATGCACCCAGTTTTCCCTGCATTGCCGAATAACCCTAAGCTTCCAAATAATCCTATGTATCCTGTTAGCCCTATTGGTCCTAACAATCCTATGCATCCTGTTAGCCCTATCGGTCCTAACAACCCTATGTACCCTGTTAGCCCTATCGGTCCTAACAATCCTATGCATCCGGTTAGCCCTATCGGTCCTAACAACCCTATGTACCCTGTTAGCCCTATCGGTCCTAACAACCCTATGCACCCTGTTAGCCCTATCGGTCCTAACAACCCTATATACCCTGTTAGCCCTATTGGTCCTAACAACCCTATGTATCCTAATAATCCTAAGTATCCTACAATGGAAGCAATGGATTCCATGTATCCAATTATGCCAATGATGGATGATGAAATATACATGGATGAAGAGTAATAATTAGCCTACATTAGAAAACAGAAATAAGACTAAGTGCTTGCACTTGGTCTTATTTTTGTTGTATTGAGAGAAATACAGTAAAAATACACGCTCACGGTTTCGCACACAAATCTACAATTAGTTATTATTTCCTGGGAAATGCGACAATATTATATGAATTTAGAGTCATTTGAATTCATACAATATTGTAATTCTGAGCTTTTTATAAGCATATAATCTAATTGTAGCAATTTCTCTATTTAATAAATATCTGATTATCTACATATAAAGAAAATCTCTTATCAAAGTACTAGAAATTAAATTAAAGAAGCTTTTGATGAAACTTAGTAGAGCTTTCTTATTCGTTGTAGAATACAAACTAGTAAAATAAAAAATTAGAAGGAGACTGTATAATGATAAATTATATCTGGTTTTTTTTGATAATCATAGGCATTATAACTGCAGTCGCTACAGGCAATGTTGATGCGATAAATATTGCTATTGTGGATGATGCTTCTGATGCAGTTATGTTTGCAATTGGTCTAACTGGAATAATGGCAGTCTGGCTTGGGTTAATGAATATTGCTGAAAAATCTGGGCTAATAAAGAGCTTTAGCAGATTATTAACTCCTATAACGAGTATTTTATTTCCTGATATACCAAAAGGTCATCCTGCTATGAGTGCTATAGTGATGAATATGGTGACAAATATGTTTGGCGCTGGAAATTCTGCTACTGCAATAGGACTTAAGGCTATGGAGGAAATGAATAGTTTAAACAGGACCAAAAAAAAAGCTACTAATGCCATGTGTATGTTTCTAGTTATCAATATGTCATCTGTACAATTAGTACCTCTTACGGTTATAAAAATTAGGGCAGATGCTGGCTCATTAAATCCTACAGAAATTATAGGTACTTCCATAGTTGCAACTACAGTTTCTACTATTGTAGGTATCTTAAGTGTGAAAATATTAGAGAAAAAGGAATGATTTTATGATTGAAGCTTTAAAAATATTGTCTATAGCAATTATTCCTGCAATAATGACCATTATTTTGATTCATGGCTACATAAAAAAAGTTAGCTTATACGATGCTTTTGTAGAAGGCGCTAAGGAAGGCTTTCAATCAGCTTTAAGGATAATGCCTTATTTAATAGCCATTTTTATAGCTATAGGAATATTTAAGAGATCAGGAGCTATGAATATATTAGTTAATATAATAAATCCTATTGCAAGCTTAGCTGGTGTGCCAAAGGAAGTAATACCTCTTGCACTTATGAGACCAATTTCTGGAAGTGGTGCTTTAGCTGTTGTAAATGAGATAATAACTGAATACGGACCTGATTCTTTTATAGGAAGAGTTGCGTCTACTATGATGGGCTCTGCTGAAACCATATTCTACACTATGGCTGTATATTTTGGAATTATTGGCATTAAAAACTCCAGACATACACTTCCTGCAGCACTGCTGTCTCATTTGGCTTCTATAATTGCATCTGTGCTTATATGCAATATTGTGTTTGGATGAGTATAGTCTGGATTATACAATTATTTGATAACAGTATGTAGATTACTTTTATTGCAGTCTCAATTATTTCTCACTTATACCTAATGAGCTCACTAAATGCTAGCTTGCAAAATTAGGTATAAGTGAGGATAAACTCCAAGCTTTATAACTATATAGGCATCCAACATCATAATAAAAAATACTAAGGAATGCATTTGGAGAATATGGCTATAACTCCCAATGAATGGAGATAAAAAATCCGTAAAGAAATTTATATGTTTAAGCGAAGCGAGTTTATAAATTTTAGGATTTTTTATTGGAATGAATTGTAGGAGTTATCCATATTTGAAACCGCAATCCGTGGATTTTTTATTATGGTTTCATGTTGGATGCCTATATATAATAATCAGCTCATTTAGATCTTAAATTGATTAATCATCTCTTTGAGTCGTATAGCCAGTTCAGATAATGTATTGCTAAAATTCGCCACTTCTTCTATAGAGGCTAATTGTTCTTCTGATGAAGCCGATACCTCTTCAGTACTAGCAGCATTATCTCCAGCACTATCCGAAAGATGCTTAAGAGCATTAACAATTTCAGACTTATTACTTGAAATTTGAGCTTCTAATGAAATCAACATTTCAATCTTATCTCTTGTATCATCAATCTCTTGAGATAGAGATGAAAATATTTTTTTAGTATCCTCTACTGATATTGTTTGATCATAGGTTAGTTCCTTTACCTTAGTCATAGTATTTAAAGATATATTTGATTTTTGTTGTAAATCCTTAATAATTCCTTGGATATTTTTTACTGAATCAGAGGATTGGGCCGATAGCTTTCTAATTTCCTCTGCTACTACTGCAAATCCAAGCCCGCTTTCACCCGCCCTTGCAGATTCAATAGCTGCATTTAATGCAAGCAAATTTGTCTGATTTGCAATATTATCAATTACACTAATTATTTCATTTATTTTTTTGGCACTTTCATTTGTCTTATCAACCATCTCAAATACTTCTTCTATAGACATATTGCTGACTGTTGATTTTTCAATAAGACTTTCGTTAACTTTCATTCCTTGATCTTTCAATAATTCTAATTTATCAGAAATATTATTTAAGTCCTTTGCAAGATTGCTTAGACTTTCAGTATTCTCCTGTAAATCTATGGATTTTTGTAATCCAATATTAACATCTCCAGCCTGATTTGTTGAACTAATAGCTATTTCATTTATAGCCGCAGATACTTCTTGGGTAATCTCTGCAATTTGATAGGAATTAGCTGTTAATTCTTCACTGCTGGAGGAAACTGTTTCTGCTGATATCTTTACTTCTTCAATTAATTTTTTTATCTTAGCTACTGAATTATTAAAGCTAGTAAATATGGTTCCCATTTCATCAGTAGATTTAGTAGGTATCTTCCTTGTTAAATCGCCATAGCTTACAGCCTCTAATTCATTTACTAATACTTTTATCTTTTTAGAAACCAATCTTTTAAATATTACATATACACTAAAAATAATCGCAAGAAGGCTTATTATAGCAAAAATAATAGAAATTCTCTGCACAGCCCAAGCCTTTTCATGAACCTCTTGAATACCCATTGCAGCAATTATAAATAGTCCTTGCCTTTTTTCATATATTCCATAGTATTCTACACCTTTTTCAGTAAAAGTAATTTCTCCAGATTGATTTCCTATGATCTCTTTTAGTAACTCTGTGTTTTCAATGCTTGTTCCTACCAATGTTTCATCAGAATGTACCTTGATAGTACCCTGTTCATTAATAGCCATAACTATACCAGTTTTTCCTATTTTAGTTTGTTCTATGGCATATTGAGGATTTGATTCATCATATATTGTCTTGTTAGGTACGGAACTAAATCCAGTAATAACTACGCCCTTTTCACCAATACGAGGTACACTAATGTATTGCATTAGATTATCTCCCCTCGTTGGTGCTGCTTCAACCACAATTTTTCCATCCAATGCATTCAGTCCTGAAGCTAGTTGTGGCTTGTCCTTTAGCTTGAGTCCAATAGTATCTAGCTCTGTACTTTCTACTATGATTCCATTCTCATCACCAACATAAACTTCCTTCGCTCCCATTTCCTTTGCGATTTCATCTATAGAATAATCGCTGTTTGCTAGAAAATTGGAAATAGCCTTAGCTATAACCACAGCATATTCATCCATTCCCTTATTAGCAGCTAGGTTAGTTTTACTTGCAGATGTAAAGACATCATATACCGTGTCATGCGCATTTTGTACTTTTTCCAATTCCATCTTATAAATAATATCTCCAATATAATTATATAAGAAAGATTGTGTCATGATAGATACAAAAACAAAAATTATTGTAGTAGCGACAATAATCTTGGTTAGTATGCTTCTGTTTTTTAATATATTCATTGGCATCTCCTCATTTCTTGTAATTTTTTTCTAAGTTATATAGCACATTAACTCTTCATAGTTGTAGTTAATTATATATAAACTCATAACTAATATTGCTAATGCTTATATCAACAATACGCCCTAGCTTAAGAAGTCATATTTATGGTTTTTTTAGCGAACAAATGAAGTTTAATGTAATTATAATAGGACTTTATGACTAAATTATGACGGGAAGACAAAAAACAACCTTTTTCTTTCAAGCAAAAGCTTCTATCGAAATATTAACAAGGAAGCTTTTGTTGAAACTCATTAACGGAAAGTCCATTATATAAAGAAAACAAAAATAAGACTTCTCCATTTGTTATAAAAAGGTTGTTCTGTTTTTTATCTATTAGGATTTATATATAAAAATAAACTGCTTCAATATTTTCAGAGGGTTAAAAAAATACAGCTAATCTAAAGAGAGTCATTTAATTTTTTATAAAGTTCAATAAATCTAATATCTGGCTTAATATTCAACTCTTTTTGCAATCTGTCTTTATATCTTTTATATTGTCTTGTTAGATTGACCTTATCCTTATTCGAAGCATAGACTTGCATTAAAAGCAAATTTATCTCCTCATCTAATTCATCTATGCACTCTAGCTTTTTTAATATTTTTAAAGCTAAATAATAGTTCTTCTCTTCTAAAAAACATCTTATCAGTTCCTTAGCAAAATTCCAGTAGATTGTTGCTAGCCTCTCCTTTTCAGGCAACGCCCAAAGGTATCCTAATGTGCCAAACAAATCTCCTGTATACATATTTTCAATTTCCACAGCTTCTTCCATACTCCTGCTGATATTAATTGGCAAGCTTATTCGGTCTTCAAAATCAATAAAATCTATGTAAATATCTTTAGTCTCTAATTTATAGACTCTGTTTGCACTAATTATTATATTCTTTAACCCATAAGGCTGTAAGGCTTTTCTCAACTTGTATATAGTAGTATTTAGATATATTTCAGCATTGTCTTCTGGCATTCCTGGAAAGACTTCTTCTATTACTTGCCATTTGCATACAGGTTTTTCACTATTCACTAAAAGGTAGGATAACAGCTCCTTGCTTTTTGAGGAAGGCAATTTTATAAATTCTCCAATTGCACTGCGAATTTCTAATCCTCCTAGGCAATAGATAAACAACTTATATTTCTTATCTTCATCGTGTGATGCATTTTTAAGATGTAGTTTTTTACCTCTGATTTTGGCAATTGTCTCATATATTCTGTCATGGTTAATTGGTTTTACTATATAATCAAAGGCATACACACCAAAAGCTTCCAAAGCATATTCCTTATAGGAGGTAACAAAAACAGTTTCTATAGAATCCATCTGTCTCAAGATTCGTTTTGCAAAGTCAATACCACTTTCCCCTGGCATGTTAATATCAATAAATACAATATCAACATTGTTGGTCTTTAGAAAGGCTTCTGCATTTTCCGTATTTTGAAAAGCTCCAATAACTTGTACATCATCAATTTTCCCCAGCATTCTTTTTAGAATAATCAACGTTGGCTCATCATTGTCTATTAAAATTACATTCATACTATTTCTCCACGCTCCCCTTGTGGATATTTGACATTTATATTTAATGGCACTGAAACATAAAAAATACTTCCTTTTCCAACAATACTATCTGCCCATATGTCACCGCCATTACGTTCTACTAGCTCCTTACATAGCTGAAGTCCTAATCCTATGCCTTTTTCACCTCTTGTACCTAACTCTGGAGCTATCTTTTTTCCACTAAAAATTTGCTGCATTTTTAATGGACTAATTCCTATTCCAGTATCTTGAATAGTCGTAATCACTTTTTCTTTATCTATATTCCCATTTATTGTAATGACCCCTTGGCTGTCAGTGAATTTTATTGCATTGCTAACAATATTTCTAAGAACTAAATCAAGCATTTCTCTATCAGCATATATATGGATATGTTTATTGATGTTATTTATAATGTCTATATTCTTTGAATTAGCCTTACTTTGAAATAAATAAATGGCTTCTTGTACAATTTCAGATAACTGCCAATTACTTGGGTTAAACTCCAAGCCTCTATTATGCTTAAACCAGTCTAACACTTCATCTATCATGGCGTAGGATTGATTTACTTGCTGCTTAACTTCTTTTATAATCCTACTGCTATCACTTTGTAGGTCACCTATATCTTCTTCCAGCAGTTCCATTAGGCTAACCATTGTGGCTAATGGCTCTCGAATATCATGTGTGATTATAGCAAATAATCTATCCTTTAACTTGTTAAGCTCAGCAAGCTGCTGATTCTTTTCCTCTAATCCTAATTGCTGCTGCTTTATATGTTTTTCTTGCTTGAGATTAATAGAGTAACCTTTCCACAGGATAATTGATAAGCAAAATCCAATTCCTATGGCAGTAATACCATTAACTCTATTGGATAAGAGTATCTCGCCGCTAAACTGTGTTATAGCTAAAGCATTATAATATAAAATATAAGTACCAGCATAGACTATTGCTGCAAAGAAAGGTCTCATTAGAAAAATTACTGCTGTAATGGTGCAGGCTACTAAAAAGGGAGTAACATTTGGGGTAATAAGCTGATCTATGGTGGTAATAGAAACTCCAAACAGTAAAATAGCTATGATAGCTACCTTTGTCATAATATTCATGGGTAGTTCTGCATCCTTCTTCTTTCTAGAATAATAAGAAAAGAAGCTAAAAAAAATCATTATGGAAACTAAGAGCATATGAGATAGGATGATTCCATTTCTCCATTTCAGTTCGGCATCTGTCTTCAGAGAGCTATCAGACCAGAATATGATAATATGGGCTAATTCCACTGGTATAGCAATCAATGCTGTATAATATAGCCGATTTATATTGTAAAAAGCAACTTCATTCCTAATAGCGTTATTTTCAGCTACTTTTTCTAGAAATTTACTTTTATATGTATTTATTTTGTTAATTGTGCGGAGCTTTTTATCTCTCATATGGCACTCCTTGTAGTTTTATTAACAAAGCTGTCTATTCTTATACCCTCTATAAGCAAATTATATCACCTAGCTTGTACTATAAGCAACTTATGAAATGCTTTTATTTTCGTGTAATAGCTGTATTAAATCAAAATATATACAAAAAATGTGGATTTAAAATTTTTATAATTTTATCATACATTTTTGAACATAGTATCTTGACAGATTTAAACATTTTGTGTATAGTTTTTGTTAATATAATGATAATATTGAAAAGCAATGAAGGGAAGAGTACGCTTCTATGTCTATCTACTAGAGAGCTAGATTAGGTGAAAGCTAGCGTTAGATATTGAGCTGAACATGGACCCTAAGCTATGTAGCTGAACATTTAAGTAGGCCATGTCGGATTTGTTTCCGTTAATCTAACAAGGTTATGAAAGTAACTTGCTGAGTTCTAAGTCGCGAGGCTTAGATAAATTAGAGTGGTAACACGAAGGATATGCCTTCGTCTCTATGTATGTAGAGATGAGGGCTTTTTTATGTTAATTAGAAATTAATTTAATGTAAAGTTAATGTTATGCTAATACTAAGCTCAATAATTAATTAATGATAAGGAGGTTTTGCTATGAAAAAGACTTTTTATGTGACTACGCCTATTTATTATCCAAGTGATAATCTTCATATAGGTCATACCTATTGTACTGTTGCCGCAGATACAATTGCAAGATTTAAGAGACTACTTGGATATGATGTGAAGTTCCTTACTGGAACAGATGAGCATGGCCAAAAAATTCAAACTGTAGCACATGATAAAGGTGTTACTCCAAAGGAATATTTGGATGGAATAGTAGAGAACATTAAGGAGCTATGGAAAACTCTAGATATTACCTATGACAGGCTTATAAGAACTACTGATGAGGATCACAAGGAAATTGTGCAAAGAATATTTCAAAAGCTTTATGAAAAAGGCGACATTTATAAAAGCGAATATGAAGGACATTATTGTACTCCATGTGAATCCTTTTGGACAGAGAGCCAGCTTGTAGATGGAAAATGTCCGGACTGCAATAGAGAAGTTAAGTTAGCAAAAGAAGAAGCTTATTTCTTTAAATTATCAAAGTATCAGGATAGACTCTTAAAGCTCTATGAAGAAAATCCAGATTTTTTGCAGCCTGAATCAAGAAGGAATGAGATGTTAAATAATTTCTTAAGACCTGGTTTAGAAGACTTGTGTGTTTCAAGGTCTACATTTGACTGGGGAATCAAGGTTCCTTTTGATGAAAAACATGTTATTTATGTATGGATAGATGCACTAAGCAACTATATAACTGCCTTAGGATATCTTACAGACAATGATCATGAATATAAAAAATACTGGCCAGCAGATATTCACCTCGTAGGCAAGGAAATAGTCAGATTTCACGCAATAATATGGCCTGCACTCCTAATGTCTTTAGATATTGAGCTTCCAAAGAAAGTGTTTGGTCATGGATGGATATTGTTTGACAATGATAAAATGTCAAAGTCTAAGGGCAATGTAGTCTATCCAGAACCATTAATAGAGCTATATGGAGTAGATGCGTTGAAATATTTCTTACTGAGAGAGTTTTCCTTTGGGCAGGATGGCTCTTTTACTAAAGAAAAATTCTTAAATAGAATAAATTCAGACCTTGCTAATGATTTGGGAAATCTCGTCAGCAGGACTGTGGCTATGATAGACAAATACAATGGTGGGATAATTCCTGAGGGTAGGGTTAAAGAAGATGTGGATGACAGTCTAATATCTCTAGCAACTTCTATTGCTAAAAAAGTTGAAAAGCATATGGATAACCTAAGCTTTGGAAATGCTCTAGAAGAGATATGGAAGCTAATAAGCAGGGCAAATAAATATGTTGATGAAACTACTCCTTGGATACTAGCTAAGGAAGAAGATAAAATAGATAGACTGAATACTGTTTTATACAATCTGGCAGATTCTCTTAGAATAGTATCAGTACTAGTTAGACCTTTTATGGAAAAAACATCAGATAGCATCTGGAGACAGCTAGGAATGGACCATGGGCAAGGTACATCATGGAATGACATTTCAGAATGGGGTAAGCTTCCAACAGGTCTTAAGGTTAGAAAAGAAGCTCCTATGTTCCCAAGACTTGATGTAAAGCAAGAGCTTGTAAAGGTTAATGAGGCTAATGAATTATTTATTGCTAAAAGACATGGGAAAGTAAATAATGATGAACAAAGCTCTGATGCAAAAGAAGAAGATGCGAGCTTTATCACTATAGATGACATTGATAAAGTGGATTTAAGAATAGCAAAGGTAGTTGAGGCAGAAAAACATCCTGATGCAGATAAATTATTAGTTCTACAGCTGGAGGTTGGAAACGAAAGAAGACAGGTAGTATCAGGTATAGCTAAGTACTACAGCCCTGAAGAGCTAATAGGTAAAAATGTGGTATTAGTATATAATCTTAAGCCAATTAAGCTTAGAGGAATAGAATCACACGGAATGATACTAGCTGCTGATAAGAATAAAAAGCTTACGCTAGTTACTACAATGAACGACATTGGAAGCGGAGCAAAGGTTAAGTAAGGAGGATTCAGAAATGCTAATTGATAGTCATGCACATTTAGATGATGAAAGATTTGACAAGGATAGAGATAAAATAATCAATGACCTAGGTAATCAAGGTATTGAGCTTGTAATAAATCCCGGAGCGGATATTGCATCGTCTGTGAAGGCAGTATCTATGGCTAAAAAATATAAAAACATATATGCAGCTGTAGGTGTACATCCTCATGATGCGAAGACAATGGATGATACGACCTTGCAGCTGCTATCCTCCCTCGCTAACAATGATAAGGTAGTAGCAATTGGAGAAATAGGTTTAGATTATCATTATGATAATTCACCTAGAGATATCCAAAGAAAATGGTTTGTAGAGCAAATACGCCTTGCTAAAAAGCTTCATCTTCCTATAATAATTCACGAAAGAGAAGCTAGTCAGGATATGTATAATATTTTAAAGCAAGAGGCTGATGGCAGTCTCACAGGCGTCCTTCACTGTTATTCTGGCAGTCTTGAAATGGCAAAGGAATATTTGAAGATGGGATTTTATATATCCTTTGCTGGCCCAATAACCTTTAAGAATTCACGTGTTTCAAAAGAAGTTGCTCAAAATATACCTTTGGATAGAATATTAATAGAAACTGACTCTCCATATTTGGCGCCCGAACCTAAAAGAGGGAAAAGAAATGAACCTCTAAATGTTAGATATGTTGCCGCTATGATTGCAGAGCTTAGAGGCGTTTCTTTTGATGAAATAGCTATTACAACAAATAAAAATATAAAAAAATTATTTTCCATAATAAGTTGACTTTAAATGGAATATATGGTACAATTTTAGATGTAATAATTAGTCGATTTTTGACGTAAAGTAAAGGAGGTTGTAAAATGAAGTCAACAGGTATTGTAAGAAAAGTAGACGAGCTTGGCAGAGTAGTTATTCCGATAGAATTAAGAAGAACTCTTGACATAGCTGAAAGAGACTCACTTGAAATCTATGTAGATGGAGAGCAGATTATACTTAAAAAATATGCTCCAGCTTGTATCTTCTGTGGACAAGCTAAAGACATAACTGTTTTTAAAGGCAAAAACATTTGTCCTGCATGCTTAGAAGAACTAAGTAAATAATTTACATATTTACTTATTAGAAGAGATTCTATATTATATAGAATCTCTTTTTTTACATGTCTATACTCTCTTTATATACTTCATTCTTGGATAGTCCTCTATCTTCTGCCACTCTTTTTACTGCATCCTTTTTAGTCATGCCTTCGTTTATGTAATTGAGCAGGTGGTCTTTTACAGGCAAGCCGTCCCATTCTTCTACTTGGGAGCTATTTTCTACCCTATCTGAGCCATCAGCTATTATTATAAACTCTCCCTTTGGAGCATCCTTTGTAAATCTATCTATGGACTCCTCTATGCTTCCTCTAAAAACCTCTTCGTACTTTTTTGTAAGCTCTCTGCACACTGCTATGTCCCTTTCTCCAAATACATCCAGCATGTCAGTAAGCAAAGCCTTTACTCTATATGGTGATTCATAAAGTATAATAGTTCTTTCTTCATTTCTAATATTTTGCAAGGCTTCTCTTCTATCTTTTTTGTTGGACGGTAAAAAGCCCTCAAATACAAATCTTCTTGTAGGTAATCCAGAAATTACTAATGCTAAAACTGATGCAGTCGGTCCTGGCAGGGCTGTAACCTCAATGTCATTTTCTATGGCTAGTCTTATTAGCTCTTCTCCTGGATCTGAAATCCCAGGCATGCCTGCATCTGATACTAATGCTATGTTTTCTCCATTTAATAATTTGTTTACGAGTATTTTCCCCTTTTCTCTTTTGTTGTGCTCATGATAGCTAGTAAGAGGCTTTTTTATGTTAAAATGATTTAATAGCTTAATTGTATGCCTTGTATCTTCTGCTGCTATTAAATCTACTTCTTCTAGCACTCTTAATACTCTTAATGTAATATCCTCCAGATTTCCTATAGGCGTTGGACACACGTACAATTTCCCTTGATTCTCCAATAGTCATTCACCTCACTTCCATGCCGTATATCTTATATATTTCTTCTGTATAGGTTAAGTCTTCATTGTACACATATAAGGGAGGCTCAAATTTAAGCTCTGGCTTTGATGCCTTTACGCTTTTTATTAGTAATAGATTTGGTTTGTCGCCAATCTTCGGATGTACAAATCTAATCTTTTTAGGCTCTAGCTTATATTGTCTAAGCAAGCAAAAAATATCTACTATTCTATGTGGTCTATGTACCATAAAAAAGCTTCCATTATGCTTTAATAGCCTACTGGCAGTCCGTATTACATCTTCTAGTGTACAGGTAATCTCATGTCTCGATATAGCTTTTTTATCTTCAGGATTTATTAGTCCTCCACCTTGAAGCATATAGGGTGGATTTGAGGTTACAGAATCAAATTTATTTACACCTAATATTTCTGGTGCTTGGATAAGATTTGTATTGATTATTTGGATATGCTCTTCAATACCATTCATTTTCATGGTTCTTGCAGCCATCTCTGCAACTTCTTCTTGTATCTCTACTCCATATATTTTCTTTATATTATTTTTTGCCCACACTAGAAGCGGTATTATACCAGTACCTGTGCCTAAATCTACTACCTCTGAGCCGTTCCTAATATCACAAAAGCTAGATAAAAGCACTGCATCCATTCCGAAGCAAAAGCCTTCTGTATTTTGAATTATCTTAAGTCTCTTGCACCCCAGGTCATCTATTCTTTCATTGTCTTTTAATATAAGCTGCTCCATAAAACCTCTCCTCATTATATCATTAAATCTTAATAGAGAAATCCCTCGTCAGAGGCTCAGGATGGCAAGATATTGCCACTCTAAATATCTTTGAAGAATCTATATTGCTATAATTTCAGTTAATCTACTAGTATTATACCATTTTTCACTATAAAATAAGAGGAGCTTCCAACGAAGCACTAAAAATTGTGGAAGCTTTTCTTGAGTCACTGTATGTAGAATTTCTCTATGAATTACAAAAAAGACCCTTTCAGGTCTTTTTCTTTAAGTACATATAATATTATTCTGGTATAGGTGCATCTACTGGGCAAACATTTGCACAAGCTCCACACTCAATACAAGTTTCTGCATCAATTACGTATTTATCATCTCCTGCACTTATAGCATCTACAGGGCATTCTGGTTCACATGCTCCACAGCTAATACATGCATCTGTAATTTTATATGACATCAAAGTTCACCTCCTTGAAATAAGGGCTTTACTTTCATCCTTTAATATTGTACCACTTATTTCTTTTTAATTAAAGCATTTTAAAAAATATTTAATAAAATCTATTCTTCTCTCATTAGCTCCTCTAATTTCTTTATATCTTCGATGTCTTCAATATCTATATGGGTGCTTTCTTCCATTGGTACTACAGGTCTTTCTACCTCTTTAATTTCATCAATTACAAAAGGAATTACGTCCTCAGTATCATCTGGAAGCCTTACCTTTACTTTTACTGCTTCAAGAAGTGTATTTGTCTCTACAACTATTCCCTTGCCGTTTGGCGTCATTACTACTGAGCCTACACTTGGAAGCCTTTCTAATATTTTTTCATACATCTCATGTTCGTATTTTAAACAGCACATTAGTCTGCCGCATATGCCTGATATTTTAGTTGGATTTAATGATAGACTCTGTTCCTTAGCCATTTTAATAGATACTGGTGCAAATTCGCCTAGGAAGGTTGAACAGCATAGAGTACGACCACATGGTCCTAGACCGCCTATCATCTTTGATTCATCTCTAACACCAATTTGTCTAAGCTCTATTCTAGTTTTAAATATAGCTGCTAAGTCCTTAACAAGCTCTCTAAAATCAACTCTTCCATCAGCTGTAAAATAAAATATAACCTTGTTGTTATCAAAGGTATACTCTACATCTATTAGCTTCATGTTCAAGCTATGCCCTTCAATTTTTTTTAAACAGGTTTCAAATGCTTCCTTCTCTTTTCTAATATTCTCCTGGTTGATGGCAACATCCTCATCAGTTGCTACTCTTAATACCTTTTTAAGAGGAGGAACAATTTCGTCTTCTCTTATTTCCTTAATTCCGACTACGGCCTGACCAAACTCTATGCCTCTTGCAGTTTCCACTATAACGAAATCATCTTTCTTAATATCTATATTATCGGGATCAAAATAATATATTTTCCCGGCCTTTTTAAATCTTACTCCTACGACAGTTACCATAATTTATACCTCCTGAATATTTAAAAGCATTACCTCAATTGCAAGCTGAAAGTTTACATTGGAGTGGATGTCTTCTTTAGTTCTTCTCACTACATCTAGTATATCCATTATTTTGGATTTAGATAATTTTTGGCATTGATTAGAAATCAAATCAACCTTATCTTTATTTATAAGCAAGTCTATATTTTTTATTTCTTTATATATCAATAGGTCTCTGTTCCATAATAGAATAATATCCATGATTTCGTCAATAATATCTTTATTTTGTTCAAAAAACTCGCTAACAGAAAAAACCTTTAATTTATCTCCGTTCATAATTGTATCTAGTTTTTCTATTATCTCATCTCTAAGTAGCCTAAATTCATCTGATTTTGATAGTTCTATAGCCCTTCCGATTATTCCATTTGAAAATGCGGCTATGAACCTTGCTTGCTCCTCTGACCTATTGTAGTACTTAATCAATGCTTCTTCAATTTTTTCTCTTTCTATTGGAGTGAACTTTACTATTTGACATCTTGAAACTATAGTAGGAAGTAGGCTATAACTATTAGTAGCTAATAAAATAATAACCGTATATACTGGGGGTTCTTCCAAAGTTTTTAAGAAGCTATTTTGCGCCTGCTGCGTCATCTTCTCTGCATCATCTATTACATAAATTTTTCTATTTGATTCTAGTGGAAGCTTCCTAACAGTCCTCTGAAGCTCTTCCACTTTTTCTTTCTTAAATGAATCTTTATCTGGATATTCCATATAAAAATCAGGATGATTGCCTGATTCAATTTTCATACAAGATGGGCATGTATTGCATGGACTATCTCCACCCTTTTGGCATAATAATGCTTTAGCAAAAGCTTTAGCCAGCTTTTCTTTGCCAATAGATTTAGGTCCTTCAAAAAGATAGCTGTGAGAAACTGAGTCATTCCTTATTGCATTTTTAAGACTCTCAACAATATTCTCATGCCCTACTATTTCATTAAAATTCATAATCAACCCTCACTACATATATACGTCTAAAATTAATCCCCGTATATCATCTAATCTCTTTAGTATTTTTATGTTGTCCTTTTCTTTTGACAGTACATCCTTTGTAAGCCCTTCTAATTCTTCGTCTACTCTTTCAATAATACCATAAACCCTATGTCTTCCTCTACTGTCTAAAAAATTGCTCTTTTTAAATCTAACCATTGAATCTACTGATTCCTTTAAAAATTCAGAGATTAAAGCCTTATATGAAAGAACTTCTTTAATAGTAATATTTTTCGACAGTCTGTCAGCCTGCTTGTCTATTTTCTCAAGAAGCCTTTCTAATCTCTCTTTTACAGTTAATTCATCAGCTCTTTTCAATTCTTCAGTAAATCTTGACCGATGAATATCTCTCTTTTTAGTTTCTTGTGAATTTAATAAATCAATACCCTGAGCCGATTTGTTTATCACATCGTTTATCTTCATGGCTGCTCTCTCCTAAACCTTTTCAAATCTACTTATATCTACTACAAATATTGTTGCTCCCCCTACTTGAACCTCCACTGGATATGCCATGTAAATTCCAGATGACCATGCAACAGGTGGCGGAGGAGTTGTAATCATCTTTCTCGAACGGCATAGTTCTTCAATAATGTTAATAACATTATCTACTTCTTCTTTTTTTACTCCTGTCAATATAGTTGTATTTCCAGACCTTAGGAAGCCTCCTGTGGATGCAAGCTTAGTAACACTATATCCTGTTTTCATTAATTTATCAACTAGCCTAGGAGCATCCTCATCTTGAACAATGGCTATAACAAGCTTCATTTTTTTACCTCCTTTCAATTTGTAACGAAATATAATAAGATATACTCTCAAAATCTAACTTGTCTTTGCTGAGTAAAGAGCTTACGGCAAAATCAAAGATTGCTGTAGCCCTTTAGATTCGCTCATATCTGTCTACATCTAAAATAAATACTGTTGCGCCCCCTACTTTAATATTATAAGGGTATGGCATATAGGCCTCTTCTACTAGCGGCATTGGTGATACGGCAGTTGTTATTTCTCTTGGTTTGCATACCTTTTCTATGACTTTCACTAGCTCTTCAATCTTATCATCATCTACTCCTATCAATAAGGTTGTATTTCCAGATTTTAAAAATCCTCCTGTGGAAGCTAGTTTAGTTACTCTAAATCCCTCTTCAGTTAGATTAGATACTAAGTTAGCAGTATCCTCATCTTGAGTTATGGCAATAACAAGCTTCATGGCTAATCCTCCTTTGATTTTTCTAGTAAATTATCTAGAGCAGTCTTAACTTGCATAAAAGTAACATTTTTAGTTTTAGTTGCATCTATTTTTGTAATTTTACCCTCGTAAAGCCTAGTTAAACTTAAGTATCCCTCATATACCTTCCTATGAAATTCTATTTTTTCTCTTTCTAGCCTATCTCCTTGATTCCTTTTAGTTTTTCTTTTGAGCCCGATTTCTGGCGGGATATCAAAAAATAGTGTTAAGTCAGGCTCTACTCCTTGGATTGCAAAGTCATTGATTTCTTTAACCTTTTCAATACCAAGACCTCTGCCTATACCTTGATATACAAGACTTGACAGAACGAATCTTTCACAGATTATAACTTTGCCTTCGTCTATTGCTGGTTGTATCTTCTGAGAAACATGCTGTGCTCTTGAAGCAGCATATAAAAGCGCCTCTGTTACATAAGACATGTTGGTGTTTTTATTATCAAGTATTATATCTCTTATATCCTCACTTATTTTTGTTCCACCAGGCTCTCTAGTAGTGAGCACATCGTAGCCTCTATCTTTTAAATAGTCTGCTAAAAGTCTAGCTATTGTACTTTTACCTGAGCCATCAGGTCCCTCTAGTGTTATAAATAGTCCTCTCATCTTAAATCATCCTTTCGTCCTGCTCCTAATTGCTGCCTTTATTTGTATAGGATTCTTATCTTTTCTTTATTATAATCTAAAAACCCTAATATTTGTATATTAATTTCTGCAAGTATACACAAAATAACTTTATTTATATCTATAATATTCAATTATACGTATATATAGGTATGTTTTTTGAACTTTTTAATGTTATGTATTATTTCTACTAATAGAAGTCATAATCCTTTATTTTTATTTATATAGCATAAATTAACCTGTTGTGCTAGTAAAGCTTACTGATAAAAAACTCTAGAAATTATATAAAGAGATAGGAATAAAGAAATAGCTACTCACTGATTTGAAATATGAATTTATGCGAAGAGGGTATAGTGGTATAAATACATAAAAAGATATAGAGCTTCCCCTATACCTTTCGTTTTAGCAGTATTCGATTATGTAATCAAGCCAAATTTTCTTAATTACAGATTTATAGTATTCGTACCTTATATCGCCAATCTCCGTTTCTGATATTGCATTTAAGCACTCTTTACACAATTGTAGCCCTAACAGGTTTATTCCACTATTTTCCGTACCATTACATATCTGGCAAATAGGCTTCACAAGACCAACTCCTTAAATCAGTTATCTTAATTATTGCCCCTATATTATATTCTATTCCTATTGCATGGCCATTGTTCTTATTTTTATAGCTTAGGGGTTGAACTATTATTTCTTCTCCTTCGTTTAACAAGCCTTTTATTTTTTGGTTGGAACTATTATAATAGTATTGCGTCTAACTAATATGAAACAAAATATTTTTTAAGGAGGTAAAACAATGAATATGAAAAAAATAATAGGATTAGTGCTAATAACAGTTCTTGGTTTATCATTGTTTACTGCATGTTCATCAAAGAACTCACAGGCTGTAATTGGAGATATTAGCTTTGAGGTAGTAGGCTCAGATGCATTAACTGATAGCAGTCTAGAAGAATGGTACAATAAAAACAACAATAAGGAGGGGCTCTCTTCTTTCGATTTTAAGGAGCATAAATATATTTTAATAGGTGCTGGAGAAAGGCCTACTGGAGGATATTCTGTAGAGGTGACATCAGTAGTTGGTAAGGAGGATTCTATTCTAGTCGACGCCAAGGTAAATGCTCCAAAAGCTGATGAAATGGTTACTGACGCCATAACTTATCCAAGTGCTTTAATAAGAATTTCAAAGGATTCAAGGAATGTGGAGCTTGGAGAGCTATTAGTTGATGCAGAAGAAAACATAAAGAAGGAAGATTCAACAAATACCATTGAAGAAACAGGAATATTTGTTGGTCTTGCTGACAGCAACTCCTGTGAAATAATAGTAGACGATGAAGCTACTCCATTTAGACTTTCTGAGGAAGTAAAAGAAGCCGCAAGTAAAATAGAGATGGACCAGAAAGTTAAATTCTCTTATTATCTAAATGAATATGAGCAAATGGTTATTGTGGAGATAGAAATAATAGAAGAATAGTAGAAAAAAGTATTTTTTATTGGTATAATGTAAGAATAGGAACTTATTTTGTATCTTTTGTAGTTTGTTGTAAATATATGTAATGGAGATGATAGTATGAGAATCATCCTGTTAGTTTTACTACTTATTCCTATTTTTGCATTTCATGTATTCATTTGTGTTAACACCATTAGTACTATTAGAGTGCCTGCTGGCAAAGCAGCCACAGGCATGGAGTCTATGCCAAGTAGTACTAAAAGAGTCTCAAGAAAACCTAATTTAAAAGTAATAAGGTAACATGACAAGACCCAGGATAGCACTATCCTGGGTCTTGTTTATTAGCATCTGCACAAGTAGCTTACACAAAATATGCAGCTTTGGCATCTCCTAATTAATCATCTAGTATACTTTTGTTACTTTCATAAATAGGAACTTCTTTTTCCTCAACTTCCTCATGCTTGCTGCTTGCTGTTAAAGACACTATTATTTCATCTAAATCTGTGAATACTTCGTAATTCTCATCTTTTGTCACGTCAAGATCTGAAATCTTTATTACATCTCCAAATTCAAGCTTAGAAACGTCTACTGCAAAATATTGAGGGATAAATTTAGGTAAGCATTGCAGCTCTATTTCCATTAGCTGCTGCTCTATAACCCCTGAGGTTCTAGCCTCAACAAATTCTCTACCTTGAATAGCTAATGGTATACGAAGTCTAACTTTCTTATCAGCTGATAGCTTTTGAAAATCTGCATGAAGTACAATATCTTTTATCGGATCTCTTTGCACTTCTTTAATTAATACAGGAACTAATTCTCCTGCTATTTCCAATTCAAGTGTCCCAGTGCTGCCATGTTTATTTAGGACCTTGTTTAACATTCTATCTTCTAGCTTGATAGATTGGGTTTCTTCGCCATGAGAATATATTACTCCTGGAATATATCCTGAATTTCTTAGTTTGTTACTATTTCTTCTCCCTGCATTGTTTCTAACTTCTGCTTTTAATTTTGGCTCATTCATTATTATTCCTCCCTTGGTTTTTTTGTCCTTATATATATTAAACCAGAAAATTGAGGAAATTTCAAATTTTCTATTTTTTTATAAACTATAGGAAATTATTTATTTTTCTAAGCATGAAACTTCCTTAAAGTAGATTTCAAGAAAAACTTCCATAATTTTTAATACTTAGATGAAAGCTTTTCCTATAATATATATTGTAAGACTATAAGTAATATAACTCCAGGCACACCTAAAACTCCTGCTATAATAGCTGTTAACGGATTTATGGCTATATGTAAACCTATAGCTCCTCCTAATAGGTTGATTAAAAACAACAGAATCCCACCTATTATACCGTTTATTATTAATTTCACTAGGTATTTTAACGGAATAATGAGAATCCATCCTACAAAATACAAAAGTATTAGACCTGCTGCATAAGCAAGTATCACTCCTAGTTCTATATCTAAACCCATAGTAATCACCTCTATATTAGATATTATGTTCTACACTAACTAATATATAGGCTTTAAGGGACAAATATTACAAGCTATTGCTTACATTTTCAGCTTTAATTCCCATTTCCCTTGCTTGCTTTAATAAATAAATGTATTTTGTTCTTGAAGCCTCCATTTTGTATATTGCGTAGTCAATTAAATCAGGCTCTGTCACGCTTTGAAAGTATAGTTCTGCATTATGCCATTCCTCATGAGCTTGACTTAATTGTTCTAAGAACTTTTCATCCTCATTAACCTCGTTTGCTGCAAAATTATTTTTCAACTTGTTTAGAAATTGACTAAAATTTTTATTCAATCCTGCAGCCCTTACCTCCTTATTTTTAATATTATCCACATTTATACCCCTTTCCCACTAAATAGTTGTTATAATTATTAACTTTTTGTGGATAAGTTATACCCTGTATTTTTGTGGTATACATAATATATATGATTATTATAGAAGGGTGATGAATTATAATGGATAATTTATTAGCTAAGAAATGTATTCCTTGTAGCATCGGAGACGAGCCTTTAAAAGAAAATGAAATAATTGAATACTCTAATTCCTTAGATAAAGAGTGGAAGGTAGTAGAGCTTCAGAGGCTAGAAAAGACCTACAGATTCAAAAATTTTAGGGAAGCATTAGATTTTACTGTCCAAGTAGGAGAGCTTGCAGAAATGGAGGGTCATCATCCTGACATCTATCTGTCATGGGGTAAGGTTGTTCTTAAGCTATGGACCCACAAGATTGGCGGTCTCCATGAAAATGACTTTATTCTTGCTGCAAAAATTGATGGCATCAAAAAATGAGCGTTCATGAACGCTCATTTTTTGTCTTATCTGCACCATCTTCTACATGCTTTTGTCTTTTTACTGCATACTACATCCTTAGACCCACAATTAGGACAATTGTTTTTATCTCTCTCAAAATTTATATGATAAAGAGCATTGCAGTCCATACATATATATTTGCAGTGATTTGTAGTATAGAATCCTCCGCCTATTCTTATAGCCTTTCCTTCTGTTAATGCTGCTGCAACTTTTTCTCTTGCACTGTCTATTATATTCTGAAAGGTCTGCCGTGAGATATTCATGCTTTCAGCACATTCTTCTTGTGTTAGCTTTTCTATATCCTTAAGCCTCATGGCTTCTAGCTCCTCTACATTCAGAGCTACCTCTTGTATTTCGCATTTTGGTTTTCCCATGGGCACAAAATAGGTTGCTTCTGGAAGAAACTCTACTCTTCTAAACTTTGTTGGTCTCGCCATATCTCTCCTCCTTACATCTGCTGCATAATCCTATAAACATGATATCAATATCGAATATTTCCATATTGTTTTTTTCTTCAACCATTTTATTCAGCTTTAAATATTCTATATCAATTCCACTGCTGTCCATATCTATTATATTATCACATTCATAGCATTTCAAATGTATATGGAGAGGTTTTTTACTAAATATTTTCATTTCATAATAGCTTATTCCATTGACATTGAGTTCTTTTACTATTCCTAGCTCTTGAAATTCCTTTAAATTCCTATATACTGTGGCTAGACCAATATTTTCACCCTTTACTTTTTCATATATCTCCTTAGCATTCAAATGAACACTTGATTCCATGATAGTCTTCAAAATTGTTCGTTTCTGAATCGTAAACTTATTACCATTGTCTTCAATCATTTTCTTAAATGGTACTAAGTCTCTATCCATATAATCACCCTTTTAAATTATTCATCGCAATGCCCCTCATGCTGATGCTCTCGGCAAATACTACCTGTGGATTTAAGTTCTCCATCTATGTATTTTTGAATCATAGCATTACAAAGCCCCTGTGCTCCTACAATTACATCTATTCCATTTTCGTTGAACAATTGTTGTGCTGTTTCTCCCATGCCTCCTGATATGATTACATTTACATCCTGCTCCTTCAAAAATACAGGAAGGTATCCTGGTCTATGACCTGGATTTGGTATGAATTTTTTACTTTGAATTTTATTGTCCTCTAATTCGTAAATTGTAAAACCTTCGCAATGTCCAAAATGTCCGCTTACATATTTTTCTTCACTAGCTATAGCTATTTTCATCTTCATTCCTCCTAAAATATTATATTTTTAATATTTAACCACATATCCCTAATGGCTTCTCCTGCTATACTGTCCTCATAATATATGACTGGTCTTAACTCATTAATAGATTTCATAACAGTATCATCATATGGAATTTCTCCTACTAGTTTTAATTGTCTTTGTGCTATAAAACTACGTATAGTCTTAGTAATTTCTTCATTTATGTCATATTTATTTATACAGACCATTGTATATAAGCCGAATCGCTCACAAAGAGCCACGACCCTCATAAGGTCCTCTACCCCCGAAACTGTTGGCTCTGTAACTATTAATACTGCATCACATCCAGTAATTGAAGCTATTACTGAGCAGCCTATGCCAGGAGAGCCATCTATTATGATGAGTCTTTCTTTATTTAAGAATCTTTTGCCATTTTTTCTAAGCAGAGCTACTAGTTTTCCAGAGCCATCACTTCCAATTTCCATCTCTGCTCTGGAAATTACTCCATTATCTAGTTCAGTAATAAATGCATATGCTGCTTTTTCTTCTATGAGAGCGATAGCTTTTTCTGGACAAATGAGGACACATGCACCACAGCCTTCACAGGCAAAGGTATCAACTTCACAGCTATGTATGGCATCAAATTTGCAAATCTCTTCACACTTTCCACACTTTATGCATTTTTCTTCATCTATTACTGCCTTTTTCCCACCATAGAATTCTTCTGCTTCTATATCTGTACCTTCATAATAGAGATAGAAGTTTGATGCATCCACATCGCAATCTATTCGCAATACATCCTTAGCAAGCTCAGATAGAGACGCTGCAATAGTAGTTTTACCCGTTCCTCCTTTCCCACTTAATACTACTAGCTCCATTTCAATCCCTCCTTTGCCTTACTTGCTAGTTCATCAAATATAGATTTATGCTCTGGATTATGATAGAGAATATCTCCCTTTGAATACTCCCGTGCTATATCCCTTCTATATGGAATAACTCCTAATATACATATATTTTCTTTATCACAGTATTCTTTTACTTCGTTTTCCCTGCCATCATCTTTGTTGATGATTACACCAAAGGGAATCTCAAACATCCTCACAAGCTCTACTGCTAGTCTTAAGTCATGTAATCCAAATTTGGTGGGCTCTGTAACTAATATTGCACTATCTGCGTATCTTAGGGAATTGACCACATTACAGGATGTGCCGGGCTGACAGTCTATAATATTCCCACCATCAGGTAGATTTTGAAGCAGCTGTCTAATTACTGGAACTGCTATAGGCTCTCCAATGTTGAGTATGCCTCTTATACATTCAATTCCACTGGTCTTCCCACTTTCTAATTTACCTATTTCTCTCTTATGGTAGGTTATAGCATCATAACCACAGGCAATCCTACAAGCACCACAACTATGACATAGCTTTTGGAACAATAAAATGTCATCATTGACCTTTGCTAGTGCATTGAACTGGCAAGCTTCTATACATGCCCCACAGGCTATACATTTATCATCATCTATGATTGGATACCCTACCATAACCTTTTCGATAATATGTATTTCAGGCTTTAAAAACAGAAAACCATTTGGCTCTTCTACATCGCAATCAATGTAATTGAATTTTAGAGCTAATGCTAGGTTTGTAGAAACTGTAGTTTTACCCGTACCTCCTTTGCCGCTTAAAATTGCAATATTCAAGCCAATTCCTCCTTACGATTCTTATATACTATGGTGAGCTGCCCCTGCTTCTCTTATTTCTAAGAGTTCATTGTTTTCTAGCTTTTTTATAGCCGAGTTTATAGTGGTAGTTTTACATTCATATGCTTTAATTCCTGACCTGTCTATTAACTCATAGGCATTTGGTCCTAAATGTCCTGTAATAATTATGTCTACTTTTTCGTCTATTAGCTGTTGCGCTGCTTTAATGCCTGCACCACCCGCAGCTACTTGCCCTTTGTTTTCTAAGATATTTACTTTCTGCTCTTTTGTGTTGTAAATAAGAAAATATTCACAGCGTCCAAATCTTTCATCAAGCAAGCTGTCTAATGTTTTTCCCTTTGCAGAGATACCTATTTTCATCTGCATTTCCTCCTTTTTCATTTCATTATTGGCATTTGCTAATTATATATTACTCTTATTTTTTATTATTGTCAAATGCCAATAATAAAAAAACTGCTGACAAAATATATTTGCCAACAGCCCATAAAATAATAATTTTTCATGATATTATTTAAATTTCTCTGGTCTCTTTCTTAAGCCATTCTCTTTCTTCATCATTTAGGTATGGAGATAATTTTTCGTATACCTTCTTGTGATAATCATTAAACCAGTCTTTTTCTATATCAGTCAGCAGACTGGCGTCTACTCCCTCTAAATCTATTGGACAAAAGGACAATAATTCGAACTTCATAAATTGTCCTGAATCAGTTAATTGGTCTTCAGCTACTAAAAGTGTATTTTCAGTACGTATTCCATGCTTTCCTTCCTTATATACACCTGGCTCATTAGTTATTACCATGCCTTTATCTAATATAGTATCATTGTATTCTATGCTAAATCTTTGAGGAGCCTCATGTACGCTTAATAAATATCCTACTCCATGTCCTGTACCGCATTTATAATCTATGCCCTTTTCCCACAATGGAAGTCTGGCTAATATATCTAGATTAGTTCCTGTTACTCCATGTAGAAACTTTGCTCTGCATAATGCTATATGTCCCTTTAGAACATATGTAAAGTCTCTCTTCTCTTCTTCTGTAATTTGACCTAAAATTATTGTTCTTGTAATATCTGTAGTACCGTCAAAATACTGCCCACCTGAATCAACTAGAAGCATACCTTCTGGTTTTAGTGTATATTGGTTTGCCTCTGTTGCTTTGTAGTGCATCATAGCAGCATGGTCCTTGTAGCCTGCTATGGTGTCAAAGCTAGTGCCAATAAAGCCTTCCTGCTGTTTTCTAAAACCTTCAAGCTTATCTGAAGCAGATATTTCTGTTATTTCTTCTCCATGTATAGCATTATCCAGCCAATACAAGAACTTAACCATTGCCACACTGTCTTTTACATGACATTTTCTAAGATTTTCAATTTCTGCTTCATTTTTTATGGTCTTAAGCAGCATGACAATATCTTTTCCTGTTATTTTCTTATTGGCTTTAGGCATACATCCATATAGCCATCTGCTTATTTTATTTGGATCAAAGAATACATTAATATTTTCATCAATGCCATTTAGTGTACTTGCTATTTCTTCGTATTCCTTTAGCTCTACATCATTTTCCTTTAAGAAATTTTTCACCTCATCAGTTACTTTTCTTGAATCTATAAAAAGTGTAGCAGCATCCATGGATACAAGTCCATAGGAAATAGTTACAGGATTATTCCTTACATCATTTCCTCTTATATTAAAAAGCCAAGCTATATCATCAAGACTGCTTAATATATAATACCCTGCACCATTTTTCTTCATTTCTTCTCTGACAATACTAAGCTTTTCTTTTGTAGACTTTCCTGTATATTTTACTTCATGAATGTAAACTTTTTCTAGAGGTAGTTCTGGCCTATCCTTCCAAATCAAATCTACTAAATCAAATCTATCATCTATTTTGATGTTTTTATCCCTTAGCTTTCCTTCCAGTTCCTTAGCTTGATTGTAGGAGAATACTTTTCCATCAAAGCCTAGGCAGCCCCCTTCCTTCAACACATCTCTAATCCATTCTGAGTATGTAGGTACGCCAGGCTGTCTCATTTTAAACAGCTTAATCTCTGAGCCCTGAAGCTCCTTCTCAGCTTGTATAAAATATCTACCATCAGTCCACAATCCAGCTTCATCCAGTGTAACTACAACTGTACCTGCTGAGCCTGTAAAGCCAGATATCCATGCCCTTGATTTCCAATGCTCTGGTACGTATTCACTTTGATGTGCATCAAAGCTAGGTATTACATAAGCATTCATTCCTTTTTCCTTCATTAGTTCTCTTAGAGCTTGAAGCTTTTCATTCACTTGCATATGAATTCCCCCTCAAAAATAAAAGTATTTGTTAGATGTACTTAGTGTGTAACTAACATTTTTTCAACTATATTTAATCATATTCCCGACTTAATATATCTTACTATAATATATCATATTATCATTAAATATATCTATAATCAGTTTACTTTTCTACTAAGTGCTTCCAATATCTTTTGGGCATATATTGCCTTTGAAGCCTTGGATTTATTTTATTCTTTATTGAAATAGTATTGAAATACTCCTTCCAAAGCCTTTGATAATCTTCTTCCTCGTCTTGAAGGCTAATATTTTCAGAGCTATTTAGCTCTCTTATTATCCACTCTTTTTTATTGTACATTACTCCAATATTTCTTTTTACATCGTGGATAATCCAGTATTCATCAGACAGTCTTTCTGTAAAATGGGGAGCTAATAAGCCTATTATATCATTATCAGGCTCTATCTGAGAATAATATATACCACTGCTTAGTTGACTAAATCTAATGAGTCCTAGCATTAAGTGCACTTCCTTGCTTACTTGCTGACGAATCTTATTAATCGCCAAAACCGTTGTATTCTTTAAATTATCATCTATTTTACTTCCGATTTTCCATCCTAACCTTAGATACCTATAGATTAAGGTTCCCCTGTCTTCTCTTTCTGATATGAAAACATAAAAGCAATTCTTCAATGTATATTCAGAAATATTTGTCTTTATTGACATATAGACCTTTCTTGCCTTCTCCTCATCTGTTTCGATATGTACTTTTTCTACAAGAAAGCTTTGTTGAGGGCTATCCCCTGATGCTATTTCATCAGGTATTTCTCTTCTATAGTAGGCTTCATATATGGCAGTTAATAGCCCATCAAAGCTTCCATCAAATATGTACTTAAGCATTTTAAAATTCCCCCGTTATTGTTGAAACGATGTCACTGGCAGGCAGCAGCTGTGGATAAATGGAAAACATAGAAAGCTGCTCACCTGCTTGGGCAGAACTATTATTAGAGTTAGATAATATGCTGCTTCTAATATCTAAAGAATTCATGCTTTTTATGCCATAATGTTTTCCGCTACAGGTTATAAAGTATCTAGCTCTTTTTAGAACTACTCCAAGCTTTTTCAAATCCTCATAGTCTAGTGCTCCAAACTTTCTTGCCGCTATTATTCGTCTAGCAGATCTGACCCCTATGCCTGGAACCCTTAATAAGAGATAATAATCCGCCTTATTTATCTCCACAGGAAACAATTCAATGTTTCTTAAGGCCCAATCACATTTAGGATCAAGAGCTAAGTCGAAATCAGGTTTTTCATCATTTAGAATCTCACCAGCATTGTAGCCATAAAACCTTAATAGCCAATCGGCCTGATAAAGCCTATTTTCTCTAACTAAAGGCGGAGAAGCAAGCACGGGGAGATTAGGATGCTCGGATACTGGTATGAAAGCAGAATAATACACTCTTTTAAGCTTGAAGCCCTTATATAATGCTTCTGAGAGCCTAAGAATCTTTAGGTCACTATCCTTTGTAGCACCTACAATAAGCTGAGTTGTTTGCCCAGCAGGGACAAAGCTCTGAGAATATTTAAATTTCTGTCTCTCCTCTACAGCTTGATGTATTCTTGAATTGATAAAATTCATTGGCTTGATAATAGCATTTTTATTTTTTTGAGGAGCTAAAAGCTTGAGCCCTTCATCAGAGGGTAGCTCAATATTTACACTCATTCTATCTACATACATACCTGCCTTTTCTATTAAGGTCTTGTCTGCACCTGGTATTGCCTTTAGATGAATGTATCCATTAAATCTATGCTCTTCTCTAAGCTTTTTAACTGCACTAGTCAAAAGCTCCATTGTATAATTTGGACTCTTATATACAGCTGAGCTTAAGAAAAGTCCTTCTATGTAGTTTCTTTTATAAAAATTAATGGTCAAATCCGCTACTTCATCAGGTGTAAAGGCTGCCCTAGGTACATCATTTGAGGCTCTATTTATACAATACGCACAATCATATATACAATAGTTAGTAAAGAGTATTTTAAGTAAAGATATGCACCTTCCATCATCTGCCCAGCTGTGACATATTCCACATTCACTAGTACTGCCTATCTCTCCTTTTTTTCCCTTCCTATTGCTTCCACTAGATGAACAGGACACATCATACTTGGCAGCATCTGATAGTATTTTAAGCTTGTTAAGCATTTCCACGGCATCAACTCCAAACCTTTGTTTGTTTCCTTACTATCTATATTTTACCACTAATTTTTACATTTGCAAACATATGTTCGTATATTTTTTCTCCTATCCGTTTCAATTTTCTTCATAGTAGGTTTAAAATTTTTTGTATTGATTTATTAATATTTTTACATTTTATATTAATCCTATTAAATTTAAACTTGACATTATTAATTTTCGATAGTAGTATGAAATCAAGAGCATATTATTCTATGGCATTAATATATATAGTTTATGAACTAAACTATGAATTAGATTTCATATGAATAATCAAATGCATATTTAGTGCAAAAATACAAAAATGTTAGGGGGTATTATATGTACACTTTTCCAGAAAATCTTTACACAGATGTTAGATTGGAGGACGCTTCTGTAAGTGAAATCGCTTATCAGAACGGGGAGTTAATGCAAAACTTAAAGAGAAATTACAGGGGTGGATTTATCCGAATCTTTGACGGCAAAAGATGGTACTACAGCTCTACAACAGATGTAGACCATATACAGGAAGAGATAGAAAAATTAGCACTTATGGCTAAGGAAAATACAAATATAATAGAGCATCCAGTTGTTAAAAAATTTGAGGTTAACAAAGGGGAATTTTTTCAGTTCAGTGAAAACGATATTTTAAAGGTAAGCCAAGAAGAGAAGCTAGAGCTGCTTAAATCATATTTTCCACTAGTAGAAAATAAAGAAGAGATAAAAATGTGGAAGGCTATATACATTGACCGCAAAATTACTAAGGAGTTTTATTCTAGCAAGGGAGCTAATCTGAAATTTGATTATCAAACCTGTGCAGTAGTGTATAGATATTCGCTAAACATAGAGGGTAAGACCTTTAATGGCGGCTATGACAAGACAACTACTGACTTTAACGAGCTGAAAGCCCTACGTGAAGATATTGAAAAAACTCTATACAGGGATATTGAGTATACAAGGCTTGCTAAGCCTATAACTCCCGGAAAATATACAGTTATATTTGCTCCTATCGCTACAGGAGTGTTTACCCATGAGAGCTTCGGGCATAAAAGCGAGGCAGATTTCATGGTCGGAGACGAGGCTATGATGAAGGAGTGGACAATTGGCAAAAAAGTTGGGTCAGATAATCTGTCTATAGTTGATAGAGGAGATGTTTTAGGCGGTGGATTTATCCCATTTGACGATGAAGGCACTAAATCTAACAAGACCTATCTGATTAAGGATGGAATTCTTTCAGGCAGACTCCATAGCAGTACTACAGCAGAATCCCTTAATGAAGGTACTACTGGTAATGCTAGAGCATTGAATTTTGAATTTGAGCCAATAGTCAGAATGACTACTACATACATTGAAGCTGGAGATAAGACTAAGGAGGAACTTATTTCTGAAGTAAAGGAAGGAATACTAGTAGAGGAAATAAATCACGGCTCTGGTATGTCTACATTTACTATTGCTCCTAGGGTTTCTTATATGATTAGAGATGGCAAGATTGCAGAGCCTGTAAATATTGCAGTTGTTAGTGGCAATGTAATGGAGACTCTTCATAATATAGATGGAATTTCAAAAGAAATTGAACTCCTATCCTTCTCCTTAGGAGGCTGTGGTAAATTTGAGCAATATCCTCTGCCAGTCGGTTTTGGTGGACCATATATAAGAGTTAATAATATTACGGTACAATAGGGGGTGTAAACGTGATAAAAGAAAAATATATTAATAACGAGAAGGAAATCACTATAAATATTGTTCAGACCGAAATAAAATCAATAAGAAAAAAGGACATAACTAAAACAGGCTTTAGAATCTATGATAATGGATATATAGGAGTTGCGGGAGCTATAGGTAAAGCAGATGATGCTGAGCTTGAAAAAAGGGCAATAGAGAATTTAAAGCTTCAAATACCATATTCCTATGAGCCTTCAAGCAATCATGCTGAACAAGTAGACTATAGAAAAGAAATTCTTTCTGATGAAGAGTTCGTAAAGGAATTGGAAGAGCTTCTAAGCATATTAAGAGATGAATTCCCTGACTTTATTTTCTCCAACAACATATCAATTCAAGAAATGGATACTAGAATAGTCAATGATAAAGGATTGGATTTAATTCATAAAGACAGATTTGTATCAACAGAATTTGTAATAAAGGAAAAATCATCTGTCAATGTTTTTGATGCCTTTGCAGCTTTTGGGGACAGGGAATATAGCAGAGAAAAAATACTGGAAATAATTAGAGAAACACTTACATCCTATAAAAATCAAGTTAAGCTACCCGCAGAAGGAAAGCTGCCTGTAGTATTTATGGCTAATGATGGACTGCCACTTATGAAGATAATAGGTGAATTAAATGGTTACAAGGTAGGTACGGGAGCCTCTTTATTTAAAGATTATATAGGTGAGAAAAGATTTAATGACAGCTTTACACTATACCAAAGTGCGGAAGAAGAAGATATATCAGGGTATGCATTTTTCGATGCAGAAGGTGTGGTAAACAAAAATTATAGATATGCCTTAATCGAAAATGGGAAAATAATTAGCCCATATACTGACAAAAAGACTGCCTCTCAATTTAATTTACCTCTAACAGGCAGCGCCTCAGCAGAATATGACAAGGTTCCTTCCCTAGCTGCTAGATATTTTAAAGTAGCATCAAGCGGAAAAACCTTAAAGGAGCTTCTAAATGGTCAGCTGGCAGTGGCAGTTCTCATAGCTTCTGGGGGAGATTTCACAGCAGAAGGAGTATTTGGTACACCTGTCCAATTAGCTTTCTTAACAGATGGTGAAAAGCTAATTGGAAGACTTCCTGAGCTTACTGTTTCAGGCGAGGTCTATACAATGTTTGGAGAAGACTTTATTGGTCGTTCTGAGGATAAGGCTTTCTTAGGACAGAAGGCTTTAGTTCTAAATTTGGATGTGAAGTATATATAGCAAGACACGAGGATATTTCATTTGACTAGTTATTTGCACATAGGACTCCAAAAGAAAAACAGGTGTGCCCCACCTGTTTTTCTTTTATTTATTTTTTAGTCAATTCTTTTTCATAAACTCATATTGATAATTTCTGGATAATGTGATATACTATTTGTATCACAAACAGGAGGTACACTCAGGTGAAAATAAAATTAAACCTAACTCAGCAAAATTCTATACAAGTGTTTTTTTGTCAGGTTTATAGTACCCCTTGTTCAATTGGAGCTAGTGTTTAAGTCGCTTATTTTTTATAATAATCTATATTAAAAATTGTAAACAAAGCTATGGGTATTGTATATCTATGGCTTTTTTGTGTTTTGCCATAGGTTTATAAGCCTATGGCTTTATTTTTTTGTAAAAAGGAGTTGAGCGTGTGTTATTAGATGTAAATAATGTATCTAAGTTTATTGAAGACAAAGAAATATTGAAGGATATTTCCTTTAAGCTTTATAAAAAGGATAAGGTCGGAATAGTAGGCAGAAACGGTATCGGGAAAACTACATTGCTTAAAGTAATCACATCAGAGCTGGAAGCTGATTCTGGAAATATAAAATTCTACGGCAAATACGGGTATCTGCCACAAAATCTATTTATAGAAAACAATTTATATTTGCATGAGTTAATGGAGGAAACAAAGAAATATGGAGAATTTTTAGAATTACTTAATAGGTTTAATTTGAGTAATACTGAAAAGCAAAAGGTTGAATCTTTAAGCGGCGGCGAAAAAACTAAGCTGTACCTTATAAGACTTCTACTCCAAAACCCAGATATTTTAATACTTGATGAACCTACAAATCATTTAGATTATGAGACTATTGAATGGCTAGAAAAATTTATCAATGACTTCAATGGTGCTGTTCTAATGGTAACTCATGATAGATATTTTTTAGACAAAACTGTATCTAAAATATTTGAGCTAGAAGATAAAACCATTAAAGAATATAGCGGCGGATACACCTTCTATGCAACTCAGAAAAAAGTTGAGCTTGATAGAGCAAGACTAGAGTATGGGGAATACAAAAAAAAGAAAAAACAGCTTGAGCTTGCAGCTAGAAAGCATATGGAACGAGCAAATAGGTATAATGATATGTCTCAGAATGATTTTCAAAGAGGTAAGGCAAACAAAATAGCTAAAAGGTCAAAGGCAATCATATCAAGACTGGAAAACATGGAGGAGAAAGAAAAACCTAAAGTCTCTAGGAATATAAATATTAAGCTTGAAGGCAGTAATGATAAAACTAGTGATATTTTAATTAGGACCCAAGGTCTATCAAAAACCTACGACAAAACACTTTTTAAGGATATAAGCTTTAATATATGCAGAAATACTAAAACTGGAATAGTAGGAAAAAATGGAGTTGGCAAAAGTACACTACTAAAAGGTCTAATGGGAAAAGTTATATTAGATGGAGATATAAGTATTTCCCCTTCTACAAAAATAGGGTACTTCTCTCAGGAACTTGAGGAGCTAAATTTAGGCTCTACAATTTTGGAGGAGCTTAAAAAAATCAACAATGACGAAAGCTATGTCAGAACTCTACTTGGTTGTATGCTTTTTAGAAGAGATGATGTATATAAAAGAATTGAAAGCTTAAGCTATGGCGAAAGAGTTAGAGTAGCTTTCTTAAAGCTAATTCTTGAAGAAAATAATCTATTAATATTAGATGAGCCTACAAACTTTCTTGATATACCTACAAGAGAAATAATTGAAGACGCTCTTCTTGATTATGAGGGTGCAATACTCTTTGTAAGCCATGATAGATATTTTGCAGAAAAAATGGCTGAAGAAATATGGGAGCTTTATAATAATGAGCTTATTCAATATTTAGGAGGGTATTCTTACTATTTAGATAAGAAAAGGCAATCTTTTTCTAAGGAAAATATTGATATAAAAGAAGAAATACTTAAGCTAGAAATGCAATTATCCCACATATCCTTTAAGCTTATGGGATGCAAGAATGACGAAAAATCTGATTTAGAGAAAGAATATTTTGAGGTCACTAAGAAGCTTAGGGTATTAAAGAAGTAGTGGTTAATTCAAAAAAAGTGATAATTGAATATTAGTTGATTTGGGGGAGGCTTATTCAAAATAAGTAAATAATTCAAGCCTGACCCCATCCTCTTTTGCATCCTCTTTTGTTCTATTTTCTTCTTAAAACTTCAATATCGTATTCATCTGGATCTGTTACAAAATAGTATCTAGGTGCTTCTCCTGGTAGTCCAATAAGCTCAGTAACATTGTATCCCATTTGTAAATGTCTTTCTCTAGAAGCCTCTAAATCTTCTACTGAAACACCTATATGGCTAAACCCATTTCCAATTTCATAAGGCTTTTCTGGATTATAATTATAGGTTAGCTCTATTTCATATTCTCCTGATTCATCACTTAAAAATACTAATGTAAATTCGTCGTCTGGAAAATCTTTTCTCTTTGATTCTTTTAGCCCTAAAGCTTCCTCATAAAACTTTAAGGATTTCTCCAAATCTATTACTCTTATACATGTGTGTAGCAATTTGTATTTCATAAGCTTTCACTCCTTTAAAAATTTATCTTACTTTGTATCCTCAATAAATCTAATCTATACTTTATTAATAATTTCAAATAGATTAGTCCAATTATAACAGCTCTTAATCTTATCCTACCATAATAAATAAGTTAAGTGCGAATAATATTTTTGCATATCCTCTTATATGTTGAATTTACTAAAAAGCTTACGGTGTTAAAGAAGAAGTAACTAATTCAAGGAAAGTAATTAATGAGGAGAAGACTTATTCAAAATAAGTAAATAATTCAAGCCTGACCCCTTGTGCTTATCTGACCCCTTGTGCTTATCTTAAATTCCCATTGCCAGATAGAAAATATTTTTGATGCATTAAATGATATATTCCAATGGGACCACCTACATGAAATTTCTGAGTACTTATGCCGATTTCACCACCGAGGCCAAATTCAATGCCGTCTGTTAATCTTGTTGAAGCGTTATGGCATATAACATTTGCCTCTACATAATTCATAAAATAAGTTACGTTTTGCAGGTCATTACTTATAATGGTTTCTGTATGTGGTGTTCTATATTTATTTATATGATTAATTGCTTCATCTATGTTTTCAACTATTTTCACTGCAATGGCAGGACCGAAGAACTCATGTTCAAAGTGATGCTCATCAGCCATTTTAATGCTTGAATATAATTGTACTGATTTTTCACAGCCAAATATCTCAACATTATTCCTAAGCAGCTTAGCTATAAAATCAGTAAAGTATTGTGAGCTCCAGTCTTTGTGTATCAAAACTGTTTCAGCAGCATTACATGCCTTTGGTCTTGGAACTTTACTATTAACTACGATATCACATACCATGTCGAAGAAAGCATCTTCATCAACATAGATATGACAATTTCCTTCACCAGCAACAATAATAGGCACAAGAGCATTTTCCCTTAACACCTCTACGGCCTTTACTCCACCTCGTATAACCATCAGGTCCACACATCTATTTTGTCTTGACAATGCAATTTTATTTTTATGAGAGCAATCAGATAGGTATTGAATATTATCAGGGCATATTCCAAACTCACTCAATGTATCTCGAAGTATTTCGGAAGTACATTTATCGGTATTAGTGCTATGACTGCTTCCTGCCAAAATTACTGAATTTCCTGTTCTCATACAAATACCCACAGCATCTGTAACAACATCAGGTCTGGCCTCATAAACAACGGAGATAACTCCTAGCGGCACATGCTTTTTTTCAATAATTAGCCCATCTTTTTTAGCAACATAGCTAATTCTTTCTCCTACAGGGTCTATTAGTCTTGACATTCTCTTTAAGCTTTCTCCCATTGCTTCAATACTTTTTTCATTCAGCGTAAGTATAGAAAGTCGAGATTCATCTAAATTATTTCTATATGCTACTTCAACATCCTGTTTATTAGCTAACAAAATTTGATTTTTTCTAGCCACAATGCTTTCTGCCATTCTAAGCAAAATTCTACTCCTTAGCTCTCCTTCAACTGATGCAAATTTACGAGAATTTTTCTTAGCGATATAGGTCATATCTTCAATCATTAGCCACACTCCTTTATCCATAGAAATATTTATGACTATTAATCAATTCCTTTGAGTAATCACTTGATGCATATTCAAAAAAATCTTTAAACTCCATTAAATCAGCTAGCTTGTGATCGTTTATCACTGCTATCTTATCCCACCTGTCATTGTAAAAGTCTATATCATGAACTATTGCTATTATAGACAATTCGTAGCTGCTTTTTATTTTATTCAATAAAGCATTTATTTCTATTCTGTTTTCATAATCCAGCATTGATGTTGCTTCATCTGCAATTATTAGCTTTGGATGAGTAAGCAGGGCTCTTGCTATACAAATTTTTTGCTGTTGACCGCCACTGAAGGTTGCTATTCTACGTTTTTTCTGCTCTAAAAGTCTTCTATCCACCATGGCAAGAGCATCGTCAATATCCATAGGCTTATAGCTATTTCTCCTGCATATGTTAACTGTCTCAATTAAAGTCTGCTCTAAGGTAAAGCTCGGCTCTAATGCACTATAAGGGTCTTGAAATATATATTGAATCCTTGCCAAATCAGAAAATGTTCTTTTCCGATAATTATCCTTCAGCCTTTTGCCAAGATGAAAGACATCTCCCGTATCACATTGCTCAAGTCCAATTATTATTTTTGACAGAGTGGTTTTTCCACTACCAGATTTTCCTGCTAGAACGAGACTTTCTCCTAGCTCCAAATCAAAGCTTATGTCTTTTAAAACCTTAAGCTTTCCAAAGCTTTTACTTATATTTCTAACCTTCAGCATTGTCATACCCCTCAAGCGCTATTATTCTATCTGTTACCTTTTCAAGCAATACTTTTTGATGAGCAACCATTATTATGGTAAGCTTGCCTTTAAATGAAGCTAAAAATTCAACTATCTTCCTTAATGTAATTAAATCTATTGCTGAAGACGGCTCGTCGAGAATTAGTAGCTTAGGTCTTTTCAATATGGAAATAAGTAAAATCAAACGCTGTTTTTGTCCCCCGGATAGCATATAGGGGTAATATTTTAGAAGAATTGGGTCCAATCCTAGCTTTTCCATGAGATTAGCTATTTCTCCTTCATTATATTTCAGGCCATTTCCTTTAAGTGTTAGATGTATATGCTCCAATACACTCAGCTTTGGATTAAAGGCGTTTTGTGAGAACTGTGGACAATAGCTTATATAGTCATATTTATTGCTACCAATCTCCTTGATATCCACATTATTTATGGTACATTTGTCATATTTCAATTCCCCTTGAAAATCCAAGCCAAAAAGAGCCTCCAGCAATGAGGTTTTTCCACAGCCGCTTTTACCAAACAGCCCCACAAATTCATTATCCTCTATATGTATATCAGGATAGCTGATAGCCTTTTTATTGTAGTATATTTTAAGGTTTTCAATAATTATCATAAGACACCTCTAAAGCTCCTTATTTTCACTTGAGAGAAGAGTAAGTGATATAACAAACAAAACCAAGCATAAAACAGGTGGAACCAAATACCATAAGAATGTACTGTCATAATATAGTTCATCATAGTCTAAGGCTGCTCTTATAAGCTTTCCCCATGTCTTCTTAAGAGGATCACCTATACCAAAAAAGGAAAGAGAAGCCTCATACATAACTGCCTTATTGCATTGAAGAACAAAGAAGGTTGACATCACTGGCAAAATATCAGGTAACAGCTTCTTTAATACATCAAGCCAATTTCCTTTTATCAATAATGTGTATTTTAGTTTACTCTTTTCCATATAGTTCATGACTTTGAAAAGTGCAATCTTATAGACCTTAGGCCATGAAAAAAACACAATGGCCATAATAGTATAAATTATTTTAGGTCTTGCTAAGGATGAAAAGAACATAATCATTACAATTTCAGGAATTATGACAAACAAATTTGCCGTTTCAGAAATAATGGTTTCAACAGCTCTTCCATAGTAAGCTGCTATGTATGCAAGAGAGACTCCTATAAGTGTAGTGAAAAATCCTGATATAATCGCTGTAAAAATCGTTATTCTAAAGCCATATATTAAGAGCGAAAAAATATCATGACCTATTTCATCTGTACCAAGTAAGTAGCTTAAGCTAGGCTCCAATAATCTAGGATGACTTATGTCCTCCTGCGAATAAGGCATTAACAAATTAGAAAAAACAGCGACCAGCAGAAATAATATCAGAATAATTATACTGGCTTTTTTTGTTTTACTTAATTTCTTAAATGAATGTAGCATTTAACACCTCTTAATATTTCTTAAAGCCATCAGCTCAAAAATGAAATTTACGACTAGTCCATATGTGCAGCAGACTAGGAGTATTCCCTGAAGCAATGGATAATCTCTGTATGATATCGCACTTCTAAGAAGCTGTCCAAGACCAGGATAGGAGAAAACAGCTTCTACAAAAATTGATCCTGTTATTGCTAAAACAAACTGTATATTAATCCTGCCCAAAAGCTCAGGCATAATGTTTTTGAAAATATACTTTAAATAGATATCCCTTTTATTAATTTTTAAGTAGCTTGCCATCTTAACAAACTGCTCTTTCTTAACATTTGCAGTACTATTTTTTGCAAATAAATATATAGGTGGTATTTGTGATATAACCAGAACAAATAAGGGTAATATCATGTGGTTTATAACATCAGCAATATATCCATGTTGTCCGAATCTGGCTC
This sequence comes from Firmicutes bacterium UBA3546, assembly GCA_002376545.1. Classification (GTDB taxonomy): domain Bacteria; phylum Bacillota; class Clostridia; order Tissierellales; family Proteiniboraceae; genus Proteiniborus. Next base: position 112,237 of record DFOH01000049.1, read on the forward strand.
CTGTGGTATATGCGCCTGTGGCTGGTAGCAGCCTAAGTTTATAGGCTATTATTATCTGAAAAATAGCTGCTATAAGAAAAGTAGGTGTAGCATGAATACTTATGAAAGCACTAACTAGCAGCTTACTTTCTCTGTCCTTGAGTCCAGACCGTATACCAAGAAAAATTCCGATCAAAGACGATATTCCAATAGATAAAAAGGAAAGCAAAAGCGTCCACCCGACTCTCTCCTTTATCAATTGAAGTACAGACATTTTATAATAAAAAGAATAACCAAAATCTAAATTAAAGAGATTTCTAAGATATTTTACAAATTGCTCCAGTAAAGGAAGCTCTGGAGAATAATACTTTTCAAAGGCTTTTAAAGCCTCCTTTGTCATCATATCTATAGAGCTTATATCTTCTACCATAGCAAACAAAGGACTGCCAGGGATTAACCTTGGCAGTGCAAATGAAAGTGCTATTATTAATGACATATAAACAAAATATTTAATTAGTGATTTCATCTAATTACTCCACGAAACAAAGCTTATTGTATGCAAAAGGAATTGCAATACCTATCCCATCTGGAGTATAGTAATAGCCGTCATAAACAGCCGGATTATAAACTGTAGCATTAAGATTGTAATACATAGTTACAGTAGGAAGCTCTTCTGCTATAATCTCCTGTAATTTGTTTACAAGCTCATGTCTTTTTTCTTTGTTTAATTCCATTGCTGACTGCGCAAAAATTTTATTATATTCTTCATTATACCAAACCTTTCCACCTTGAGCTGTAACCTGTGGTGCTCCATCTGAATCAGAAGCAAAGCGTCCTAGAAGAATTGGATCTCCACCAAAGGAGCCATGTCCATTAACAGCTATAGTGAATCTTCCTTCGCCTATAAGAGTTTTAACAGTATTGTCGTCAAATGTTTTCACTTCAAGCTCAATTCCTATTTCCTTTAAGTAATTCACTACAAGCTCTGCGTATTGAACATCCTTTTCCCCAAATATTGCTTCGTATTTCATTTCTTTTCCGTTAAACTCCATTACTCCATCATTGTTTGAATCAACTGCTCCTGCTTCTGTAAGCAGTGCCTTTGCCTTTTCTACATCATAAGGATACTGTTTAACGCTAGGATTGTACCATGGTGTATCTGGCTGAATATGTCCTGCACTACCTGCTATTGCTGCTCCGCCTGCAACCTTATCAACTATTTCATCTAAATTAATGGAATGATGAATAGCTTGCCTTACTTCCTTTGAATTTAGGGCTGGCTCATTAAAGTTAAAGTATAATCTGCTTACCCAAAGACCTGGACCCTCTAATACTTTATATTTATCGTCGCTTTTAAAGCCAGTAGCTTTTTTATATCCCATGGTTGCAGAAACATCCAAATCTCCAGCAACAAAAGCTTCTCTCGCATCATCATAGTTGCTTATTATAAGCTTGTCAGCAGCAACCTTTCCATAAAAGTAGTTTTCATTTTTAGTATATACATATACTCCAGCAGCGCTATCATAGGATTCTAATTTAAATGGTCCTGTAGCAATAACTGCCTCAGGAGATGTAAATGTTTCTGGCTCAGTCACATCCTTCCAAATATGCTCTGGAAGTATTGGCAGACAGCCCGCAACATCACTTATAAACGGAACATAAACATCTGAAAGCTCTACCTCTACAGTATAGTCATCAACAATTCTTGTTTCCTTAACCATACTAGTAGAAGCATAATGATAAGGATGCTCTTTAGTATAGTCAAATGTGAACTTAACATCCTCAGCGTTGAATTCTTCTCCATCAGTAAATTTAACTCCCTTTCTCAAATAGAAAGTATAGGTTTTATTATCTTCAGAAACCTCATATTTTTCTGCAAGATATGGAACTTCTCCTGTGCTATCCTTCCAAATAAGTGTATCAAAAATAAATTGAAGCGCAACATAGCCCTGTCCTTTTTTGGACACTGTATAAACAGATGGGTAGCCTACATCACTTAAATCCATTCTAATTATTTTTTCTTCTCTAGTCGAAGGAATATCCTCTTCAACTGAAGAAGCACCGTCTTCAATAGCAGGGTTATCCACAGGTGCTTTTGGTCCACAGCTAACAATTCCTATGCTCATTACTAAAGCCATGGATAATGCAAGAATTTTCTTTAAAAAGTCCATTTTCATTTTACAGTTCCTCCTGTTTTAAATAATCATTAATTGCTAAATTCCTTAATTTTTTTATGTACAATCCAATTATATGGTATGTCCTGTAATCATTCAATAAACCTCCTATTGATTATTTCTATCGGTATGAAGGGTTAAATAGAAATGTTTAATAACTATACTAAATATCTATCTTGATGTGCTATAATTTTCCTAATGTATCATGATTTATTATGAAAAGGGGGCATATTGTTAAATGTTAATTGAAAAGGTCTTTGATATTGCAAAAAATGATTTAGAGGGTCTTTTTATTAAAGACGTTATCATAGGAATATCTTTTGCAGGGGTTCAGCTATCAAATGATAATGTTGCTTTTATATACTTAATGAGAGAAAAGCTTCCTTCAGGATGCTCTATATTTTCATATGGTGAAGAAATGATAGGTATGAAAGCCATTGATTGCGCTAAATGGGCTATTACAGGAGCTGAGGATTTGCAGAGAGGTTTGGGCTGCGCTGTAATAAATGCAGCAAATAAATACATACGTACTACTAAGTCTACTGAGAATATGGATACATTATATGAAAAAATAACATCTGAAGATACTGTGGGTGTAATAGGACATATGCCTCCCTTAGTTAATAATCTAGCATCAAAGGCAAGAAAATATATTTCCTTCGATAGAGCAATAGATATTCAAGGAAGTGTTGAAGGTGCCTCAATATATCCAGTTTCAATGCAAGCTGAATTATTGCCTCAATGTGATGTAGTTATAATAACTGGAACAACTATGATTAATCATACAACTGATGAGATACTTAAAATGTGCACAAATGCTCGTGAAATAGCTCTTGTAGGCTTCTCAGTCCCATTTTATCCTGAGGCCTATAAAGCTAGTGGAATAACTGCAATAAGTGGAATTGAATTTAAGAAGGACTGTAAAGAAAATTTATTTAAGAAAATATCTAGAGGTTGTGGGAGATTAACTATGCACGAATATGGAAATGGTCATTTCTGTAGGATTATTGGATAGTAATTAACAGGAGATAGTTTGTCTCCTGTTAATTATCTCAACCCCTAAATCCAAAATACCATTACATGAAGCCTTGATTTTCAAGAGGTCTATTTTGTGTTTTGTTAAAAAAGATGCTTTTTCAACAGCCTGATTGATATATAACTTCTATCCTTTATTCTATTATGCGTGGCTCATAGAGAATATTGCCGTCTTTGTCCATTATGGTCACGTGTCCCATCCACGTCCATTCATCTCCATGCATGGGATCAGCATTTTCATCAAGAGAGTACAATTCTATAATTGTCTTATGAATTAGTCCAAAGCTATCTTTAGCTACGACTGACATTGTAAGTGTCTGTCCAGCAGAAAGAGTAAATCTTTCCTCAATATCAGCAAAAAAACCATTTGTGTGCTCATCCCTGTTTTCAATTGGCTTTTCTGAAATAACATCTCCGTCTATATCTATAACTAGGCTAGCTTCTTTAATAGTATTTTTTGCTGCTGATTTTGCCTCTACGTACAGATTGCCTTTTCTATAATACTCGCCAGATAATTCACTTGGTTTCTTCCTATAGCTGCTTCCACTATGACCTTCAAATTGGGCATATATTGTAGGCAACACACTCTCACGCAGGTCTTGATATACCTCTAACCCCTCTGTTCTCTCAATCTCGCTGTCTGACAATATAACCTTTGCCTCAAATGTACTGAATATGTCTACTGGAATAGTAGCAGTGAAGCTTGTGCCATTTCTGCTCATTACAGCATTTTCTCCTGATACGTATATTTTCGCAATAGTATCCTCTTTTATTTCCTTAGGTGTAACCGTAAATGTCACAGGAATAGTAAGCTTATCAGCATCAAGCTCTCCAAGTAAATAATCAAAGCTATCTATAATACTTGATTGACGCTTAAGCATGGAATCTATATTAGTGTAAATATTGTTTATGCTTCTTGATTGCTCAGACGCTAAGTTAGCAAGCTGATGCTTTGTGTCTATTAATTCCTTTTGCAAATCGCCTATGCGGGCAAGAGATACAACTTGCAGGGCGATGAGAACAGCAATTATAATGGCTTTAGCATACTTTTTCATCATAGTAACAACCCCCAATTATATTAACAATCTAAATTCTATTCTTGTGAACATTATATCACTTATTTTCAATTTTATATATGCCCATACTCTTGACAGATTACTGTAGCCATTATAATATAGTTGAATATCAAAAAATAATATGTATGATGTTCACATTAAGGACAGAATAATAATGTAAAAGCTTTTTAAAAACTATTTTAATTGAGGAGGCTCCCATGTCAAATTTAAATCCAGAAACAAAACGAGAGACATTTTCTTCAGGACTTGCAGTATTTTTTGCTACCCTTGGTTCCGCTGTTGGTTTGGGAAATATATGGAAGTTTCCTTATTTAGTTGGTGTAAACGGAGGAGGAGCTTTTATCCTAGTATATTTAATATGTGTTGTACTAGTTGGAATGCCTGTAGCAATATCTGAATTCTATATTGGGAGAAGAACTCGCTCAAATCCTATACAAGCATTTGATAAGCTGAAAGCCAGCCCTTTCTGGAAGATAGTAGGCTATTTAGGCGTAATAACTAGTATATTCGTCATGCTGTTCTATTCATCTGTAGCAGGCTGGGTATATCTTTATACTTTTAAAGCCATAAAAGGTGACTTTTCAGGTATAGCTAATTTACCTATAAAAGAAGCGGGAGAATTTGTGACGAGGGAATTTGATATTGTAGTAGGAGGAGCTTTATCTCCTATGCTATGGCAGCTAATAGTCGTCACAATAGTATCGATTATAATATATGCAGGAGTTAAGAAAGGCATTGAAAAGGTGACTAAGACCTTAATGCCAGTATTATTTATTTTAATCATAGTATGTGCCATAAGAGCCTTAACACTTGAAGGTGCCAGACAGGGAATTGACTTTTTATTTAGCGTGAACTTCTCAGCTATCACTCCAGCAGTGTTACTATCAGCCTTAGGGCTTGCATTTTTCAAGCTATCTATAGGTATGGGTACTATGATGACCTATGCTAGCTATTTTACTAGTGATAATAATATGCCTGCTACTTCAGCAAAGGTTGCATTATCTGATGTAGGAGTATCTATGCTTGCAGGTTTGGCTGTATTTCCTGTGGTTTTCACCTTTGGACTTGAGCCTGGAAATGGTCCTGGACTTTTATTTAACACAATTCCATTGGTTTTTTCTAGGATACCTTTTGGTAATATATTGTTGATTGCATTTTTCTTTTTAGCTTCTATAGCGGCTACTACTGCTATGACATCCATGTTTGCAGTACCTGTATCTGTACTTACAGAGTCTCTAAACATGAAAAAGGGAAAGGCAGTACTTTTAACTGGAGGAGTAGTTTTTTTAATAGGAATACTGACTGTTCATCCAAGTAGTCTTTTAGGAAATATTACAATATTAGGCAAAACCTTCTTCGACTCATTTGATTATATTTCATCCAATTTATTGATGCCCATAGGAGGACTATTAATTTCAATTTTCGTAGGATATTTTGTAAGAAAAGACGATTTGGTGGATGAATTGTCTAACAATGGGACATTGAACAATGGCAGCTATCTGAGATTATTTAGGCTTTTATTAAAATATATTACTCCGATACTTTTAGTAATCATCTTTTTAAATTCTATAGGCTTATTAAAGCTTTAATAAAACCCACTGGCTTAAAGTCAGTGGGTTTTATGCTAGCAATATACTAGTATTGTTTTTCAATATTATATTCTTTCTCTTCTTTTATCATTGAATTAACTGCATTTCCTTTTTTAAGTGCTGCATCGTAAGTTGTGTCTATAGTTACCCATTCATTAAAATCCTTTAAATATACTTGGTTCCATGCATGGTATCCATCTATATCGTTTTTTCTTCCCATAATTAACTTTGTAGGTATATCTAGGCTTCTAAGCATTGCTGCAAATAGCGCTGAATAATCATAGCATATTCCTTTTAAGTCTGTTAATGTACCATCTATAGAAGGTATGTAGCCTGACTGTACCTTTACAGCCTTATCATTATCATAGTCAATGCTGTTAATGACGAATTTATATATTTCTATTACTTTTTCCTTGTCACTTTTGACATTCTTAGTTAATTCCTTAGCTTTCTTTATAGCTTCCATATTTTCGTTCCAGTTTACTATTTGATTAGATTGTAGGAACACTTTATTAGGATCTGATAGCTTTAAATTTATCTCTTCTTTTTCTAGTTGTGCGTATCTATTACCTTCTACATTTTCCAAAATAGAAACAGTATATTTCCCATCTCCAAGCTGTAGTGGATAGCTATTGTTTTCTTTTAAATCGTAAGTATATTTTATATGACCCTTAGTGATTATTACCTTTACTGCTACATCCTTTTTCGGCATATAAGTTATATTTACTAATCCATTCTCCAATTGACTTTTATCAATATTAGAGCTTGAAGCAAAAACTATTGTAGAAGATAACAATATTGAAATAGTTAGTAAGAAGAGTACAAGATTTCTCTTTAACATAAAAAACTCTCCTTTCGGTAACTGGCTGCCATCTTATATTTAAGGAAGGCCCTTTAGCTTTGCGTCCCTAGCTTTCACTAGGTTTGCCTTTATCGGTGAAAAGTCACTGATAAAAAATATATTTGTTTTCTTAATTTTACCATAGCTTGTCCATATATTATATAGCACTTTAGTCCTATGGTTTTATTTCACATAGATTGTAGTTCACATATTATTGAGGTATTTTCCCTTTAATAATCAGCCTATGGGTAGGATTTTTCATAGGATGACAGGTTATTAGGGTTATTTCCTTGTCCTTCTTATTACTATATAGTACCCATACCTCCTCTGGATAAACATATAGCTTCTCCGTAACAACATATTCAAATTGAGCTTCTCCGCTATCTACTACTATTGTATCTCCAGTCTCGATCTCTTCTAGTCTATTGAAGTTTCTCCCATAGCTACGGTTTCTATGTCCTGCTATGGCATAGTTCCCGATTTCTCCTGCTTTTCCTGTATTCTCTACGCTGGCTACTGATATATTTAGATTATTTTGTGTAGCTCCTTTGAGTATGGACTGTCTAAATTCGATTTTATCTATTATAAGCATACCTTCCATATGCTTTTGGATATACTCTTCTCTTTGCTTTGCTGCTTTTTCTTCTTCTTTTCTCTTCTTTTCTTCCCTATCTGCTTCTTCTTTCTTTTTCTTTTCTCTTTCTCTTAGCTCACGGAAGTTTAGTTCTTCGACCGCGCCTATTTCTAGTTCCTCCTCGCCATATGACTCTAAGCTATTAATTTCTTCTTCCTCTTCCATATCTACACTATCTATTCTGGAGAGGCTTTGCTGCCACTCTTCTATAAGTTTAGATTGTTTGTAGTCTGCATATAGCTCTGATGCTTTTGGATATGCAGCTATGATTAAACCTGTGATGATTATTATCCATGGTATCATTTTTCTCTTCATTCTTTACCCTGCCTTTAAATCATCTTCTTAATGATAATTTTATCATTTATATATCCTTCAATACTAGTAGTTTTATGTTTAAAAGGCAGAGATTTTAGTCTCTGCCTTTCATACTATTTCCCTTTACTTCGTATAGCACCCTTTTGCTGTAGTTCTACTTTTTTTATACTATTTTTCTTCTTAGGAATAATCCTAAAAGCACTAATAGTAACCCTGTTATATAGTATCCTATTTTGCTGCCTTCCCCAGTTTTAGGAAGCACTGTGCCTAATGGAATATCCTCTGGATCTATTTCTATAAGCTCCTCTGTTCCATCTGGATGTCTTATAACAAATTTATCCTTGCCCTTAAATCCAGGATTTGGAGTGTACTTCCAATTGCCATCTTCGTCAAACTCAACTGTTCCGTTTTCTGGTGGTGTGACTATTGTTGGTTCTTCTGGCTCAGGTTCTGGCTCTTCTGGTTCAGTCGGTTCAGTTGGTTTTTCTGGTTCTTCAGGCTCTGTTGGCTTTTCTGGTTCCTCTGGTCCTGGACCTGGGTCCACTGGTGGAACTTTATAATTTATTTTTTCAACTTCGTCTGGTGCTGTCTGCTCATCTTCGATTTCAAACTCTACTGGAGTTTTATCTAATCTATATCCAGCAGGAGCTTTGGTTTCAATTAGCTGGTATTTACCAACCTCTAAGTTTTCTAGCTTAATTTCGCCATTTTCATTTGTAGTTAGTTGTTCTACAACAACTTCATATTCGCCCTCTTCGTTCGCTTTTCTCAGCTCAAAGATTGCTCCCTTAAGCTTTAAAGCTTTGTTTGCTCCACCATATTTTGTCAGGATAACAGAATGATCTTTCTTTGTATTTGTAACTGTTTTTTCTATTGTTATATTATCTGTATCCCCATCCAGTACTATATCTTCTAATGATTCAGGATTTAGTACATAATCAGGATGTGGGGTTATTTCTTTTATGGTATAGGTGTCATATGGTAAATTATCAAATGTTATAGTACCATTTTCACCAGTAGCTCCTGTTCTTTCAATTGAACTTTTATCGGTAAGCTTAAATACCACTCCCTCTAACAGTACGGTATCATCCTCTACATCTACTTTTTTGATTATGATACTGCCCTTGCCACGTGCGTTTGCTGCTGTTATTTTTTTAATAGTTGTTTGCTCATCCTCAATTGTAAATTCAGTAGTTCTAGTATCTGATAGTAGTAAGTAATATTCTGGTGCTGTTACTTCCTCAAAATAATAGTCACCTGGCTCTAGGTTGTTTATTGCAACTATGCCTTGTTTGTTTGTTTTTATCTCTCCTATATCTTCGCCTTTTGCATTTTTAGTAACAGGTGTTCCATCAGATTTGTGTAATGTAAATACTGCTCCCTCTAGCAAAATACTATCATCAGCTGAGTCTACCTTTATCAGCTCAACTGCTTGATGGATTTTTTCGTTTGTTACCACCTTGTTTGTTGTAGGTGACTCAATTATTATATCAATATCAACTGAAGCTACGTAACCAATTGGTGCTTTTGATTCGTTCAGCTTATATGTGCCGTATTTTATATTGGCAAACTTAGCCTTTCCATCTGGACCAGTTGTTGCAGTAGATATTTCTTTATTATTAGAATCATAAAGTGTAAAAACTGCCCCTGCCAAAGGATTATTGTTAGCCTTATCAATCTTTTCAACGATTAGGTCGCCTTGTTTTGTGTTTGTCATCTTTAGTTCTATCATATTTGGATTATCTTCACTAACAGTAAAGAAGATTTTGGTGTTGTCTAGCCAATAGCCATTAGGCGCTGAGATCTCCTCAAGATAATAATCCCCTACCGACAAATCATCAATAAGGATTACACCATTAGTATCTGTCGTAAGCTTTCCTGTTATATCTTTTCCTTTTGTATCCACAGTAACAGGTGTTCCATTGCCCCTGTATAGTTTAAATACCGCTCCTTCTAATGCTACATTTTCATCATCTGTATCTACTTTGATTAATTTGAAACCTTGGTTAACTTTGATATTAATTAACTCAATAACCTTAGCTACATTTCCTTCTAGAGAAATGTCAGTATCTGACCCCATTCTAAATGAGTAGTCTGCCATTCTTATATACCCTGCCGGAGCTAATGCTTCCCTGATATAATAAGTACCATATCCAATGCTATTAAACTCAAAACTACCTTCTCCATTTGAAGTAGCTTCTCTAATTACATATTCATTACTTCCTATTTTTTTAATTAAACTAAATCTAACATTTTCTAAAGATATTTTTTTATCAGTAGCTTCGTCATAACCAATTTTTTGGAATATTACATTTCCTCTAGCAGACGAAGATGTTGCATCTGAACTGCTAAATTGGAACTTATCTTTTATTTCCGAGCCACTATTACCATCGTCATCCTCTTGACCAGAGCCTGCATATACTATAGTAGCTTTATTTGAGTATTCATCATCTTTCTTACCGAGCACTAAAGTTTCATACCGTACTTGAATAGCCTTCTTAGATAAATCCCCTAAAGCTAAAGTAAAGCTTCCTTTTTCATGGTCTATTGTTAAATCATTAGAATTTGGTTTAGTCCAAGAGCTGTATGTTATAGCACCACTATCTTTATTTACTGATATCATTTCTCGAACTTCAATAGTATCTGGAATAAGCATCAGATTAAGGGATGGTTCATCTGTTAGTGTAACTTCTCCTATATCTGAAAGGGACTTGTTTATATCGATGGTCCAAGTAAGTGTTCCTTTATTACTGTTGCTTTGTACACCTTTAGATATGAGATGATTTTCATTTTCTACTGTTACAGGTGCGGATTCTAAAATGTGAGTTTTTTCCTCCACAGTCTCAAAGGTAGCAGCGTTTGCATATTTGCCTTTATTTTCAGCAATCTGATCTTTTTGTTCTTCCTCACTTAGACCTATTATATTGTCAATGTCCTTTGTTTTATACTCTACATAATAAGCTTTGTTGTTCTTGTTAATATCTAAAGAACCTGAAAAAGTTAATGTGAAGCCTACCTTTTTGCCTTCTACCACGATATATTCAACTACATAATCATTTAGTTCCTCAAGAGCTACTACAGTTCCTATTGTACCTTTAGTGTCATCTCCACCTGTAGGAGTAAAGTCATAGATTTTTAGAGTATCATATATAATTTCATGACCTGGCCCAAGAGTATCTGTTAAAACTGCACCTCGTATATCCTTCTTATTAAAGTTAACCTTGATACCCCAAGTAAATTCTTGAGTATCGTAATTGAATTTTCCTGATTTACTACCATTATTAGTTGTTGTTGTTTTTGGTCTATAGCTTTCTGATACATCAATAGAGTAATTTTTACCATCTTTTTCCCAACTAGCTGTTGCAGTATTTTTGTACTCTTTAGCAACACTACCGTTATTTCCTACAGCATACTTGGTCGTATACTTTATGGTTGCAGTATTGCCTTTTTTAATATTTATATCTTTTATTGTAAAACCTTTAGTTGGGTTAACAACCTCTATGGTAGGAGGCTCCCCGATTGTTCCAGTTATTGTTATCCCATAATAGTCTAGAATATCACCAGTAAGCGTTTGTTCACCCATATTTGGCAAATTCTCTTCAGCAAACACATCTGTAAGTGTTAAATCATTGATATCTCCATTGTCTGCTGTAATCTTAATTGTCCATGTCAACTCTTGTTTGTCTAAGTCTAATTTATATGATTTACTCAAAATGTTTTGACCTACAGAATGGCTTTTAGAATCTTCATATTCTCCTGCCTTTACTTTATTTACTACAGTACCTGATTCTTCTTCATAGAAATCTTTGTCGTATTTAGCTGAATATATGATTTTATACGCACCTGTGACAATTCCATCAAATTTTAAATTAAAGCCTTTTACCTTATCACCAGTATTTATTGTGGTAATAGTATATTTTGGTCCGTTAGGCTCTTCTCCAACTGTAAGTCCACCAATAAGTGTTCCTGTATCTTCTACATTACCATTTTCATCAGTATCCATTTTATATACTTGAATAGTATCTACATCAATATTATGTGGTCCTGATAAAGTGTCTACAATGTTAAATTTACCGTCTTCTGGCGCTGGTATGCTCGCTAGATTATAGTTATATTTAATCTCCCAGTTTGATTCATAGTTGTTATTAGTGCCAGTTTTCACTTTTTCAAGGGCTTTACCATAGGTAATGCTTTGTGAGCCATTAGATGTTTCAAGTATGGTTTCTTCTTCTTTAAGTGTTACTGTATTTCTGAATGTTTGTTGTCCAGAAGGGCTCTTTGCTGTTACCTTTGTTTTATAGGTTATTTTGTAAGCATACTTGCCATCCATTTTTATATCTGCGAATTGGTCAATGCCTTCTATTTTTTCTCCCTTATCATTGCCAGCCTCATCTTCTTCCTGTACACCACTTAGTCCAACATTATATTTTCTTACCTCAAGTGAGCCTGGCTCAAATTCATGAGCTGGATTTCCACTAGGTACATCTGTAATAGTTGCATCTTGTAAGTCCTTACCCGCTCTATTAACCCAAATTACCCACTCAATATACCTTTCACCATTTTCGATGATTATTCCTAGGCTCTCCTTTGACATTTTTTCATTTGATGTCTTAGGCTTAAAGGTTAAGGTTATTGTTTTGGTGCCAACTGTCTCTCCTGGAACTGGTATCTCTATTTCTTGATCCACTTTATCATCATTAAATCCAAACTCTGAATTGAAGTTTAATTTTACTTTAACTTGACTACTAATATCATGCTTCTCCAAATCTAAATTTTCATCTAACGAAACTCTCACTTTATTATTAACTACCTCATATCTAAATATGGGTTCTCTATAAGATGGGATTGTCTTTCCAGAAAGGTTGCCAAAATCTTTTATAGCTGTTGGAAAATCAAATTCAAAATAATCCCCTTCCTTATACAGAAAGTATTCATTCTCTAAGTTCACTTCAAATTCTATTGTAAACTTAGCTTCCTGATTTTGTTCTAACTCTAAATCTTCAATCTCTTGTTCAGTTGCTGTTGCAAGGTCTATTTCATTTACTACTAAGCTAAAACCTATCATCTTACTAGGTATCTCGTAGACTGCTTCTGTTACTGTTTCGCCTTCTTCCCCATTCATCATCTCAGCATGGACGTATTCTGCTACAGGAGCCAACATCTGAACCAACATGGCTAGCACAACTACTAAAATCATCATATGTTTAGTTTTTCTGTAAAAAATTCTCATTTTTTACCCCCTTTCCATGATTTTTGTGTTAATTTAATATAAATAGCATGCCTTTAATAGATACATAGCTATTATATAATTATCTTGAATTATATAGTATGAATCTATGCCATTTTTGTTAATAATCACCCCCTTTCTTGTTATTTTGGATAATTATTAATTTAACAATTACTGTCTTCATTATCCAAATAGAATTAGTTATAGTACCTTAGACTATTTTATTTTCTTCTCTAGTACTATTAACTCTGCACCATGTACTGGTAAATATAACCTTTCTTTATAATCTCCATCTAGTTCTGAATATTCTACATTGATTTTAGGATAAGCTTTTCCTCGAAGATACTTAAGCTCTTCTTCTACCATATTCTCTGGCGCACCCATATCTATCCATGCATCTACTACTGAACCATTCTCTCTATTTAGCTGGTATCTTGTTATTTTATAATATCCTGAGATACCTCTTATGTTTAGCTCTATTTTCTTGGATGGCCTGTTCTCAAAGACCAGATATCTCTCTGTATTACCTAGTGCTGAGGTATCTCCGTTTAAAAACAAATCATCAAAGTATGCATAGTTGTAGATCAGTATTTGAATATCCTTATCTTTCTTTGTGATGATATACTCCTCACCCTGTTTAATTATTCTGTCTCCTAGTTTCGATAGAAGATAATATGCAAAATAAGATGGTTTTTTGAGTCCATTTTTATTGATTAGTCCAAAACCACCATGAAATTCTGAAATTCCAGCCTTGAACTCTTCCATTATATCTGTAAAGGTCCAAAATCCTATAGAATCAGCTTTTCCTATGTTTTTTAAAATATTGCTTATAATAAATGTGCCTACAAAGCATGTGTCATTAATCAAATTTCGGCAGTATGATGAAGCATTCCATTCTGTTATATGGAACTCAGGTCTGTAAGGCAAAGACTTATTTACTTTGTCATTTGCTGAAGTTAATATATCATAAGTGTGGTGCTTATCATAGTAAACCCTTGTCAACAATTGCCAAGCTGTCATTAACTCTACAGGGTCTTTTCCTATTTTTGCTTCAATCATTATGTTCTGAGTCTCTTCCTTTGATGAGAAGGATTCTGGATAAATATGTAGGGAAACAAAATCTAAGGGAATTTTATTGATACTGCAATATATTAAATAGTCTTCAAGCCAAGTACTATCCATAGTAATTTGATGAGTGATAGAAGGACCTCCTACTTTCAAATTAGAAGAAATTGATTTAATAGCTAGTGCCGTTTCTTTATAAAATTCAAAATAGCTCTCCTTACCCCCAATCCAAAAAACATATTCTAAATCTGGCTCATTCCATACTTCAAAATACCAAGTTTCCACTTCTTTCAGTCCGTACCTATTTATACAATGTTTAATAAATTCTTTTACTAGATCAGTCCATAAGTCTATATCTCTTGGTTGAGATACATTTGCTTTCCACCAGAACATAACCTCATCTGAGTTTCTTATTTCAAAGGGCATAAATCCTAGCTCAACAAAGGGTTTGATATTAACCTTTTTAAAAAAATCAAACAGTTCATCAATATACGACCAATTGTAGATTACATTGCCTTTTTCATCAATATTATATACCATCATATCATCAGAAAAAATCCCGTGAAACCTTATATATTCAAATCCAATATCCTTTTGCATTTCCTTAAGCTGATTTTGCCAAACCTTCCTCAGCCCTTCAGAAGCTCTGCTAAAGGTAGTTAGCTTTTTCCAATATGGTTTATATTGTTCTCCCTGGCTGTTTATATCAGCAACTATGGTTTCTTTACTGATAGCTAATATATTGTCATCTGACATTTTTTTATCTAATGGCTTAAGATAGCTAAATAGCTTCTTGAAAGCTGTGCTTCTATCAATATCTAAATAGGTTTTGCTCTTTAATTCTTCTAACTCTCCATCTCCGTTATTTACAATATCTGTTTTATCTAAATATTGTTTTCTATACTCTGATGGAGTGCAGCCATATGTTTTTTTAAAAAGCTTATTAAAGGATTTAGTACTAGAAAAGCCGCTTTCATATGATACTTCTGTTATTGTTTTATTGGATATTGATAATAAATTAACAGCTTTATCTAGCCTTATGTTATTTAAATGCTCTTGAAATGTCATGCCCATATTCTTTTTGATGAAGTGAGATAAATAGTATGTGCTAAGATTTTGACTATCTGCTATTTCCTTTAAAGTTATCTTTCTTTCTATATTTTCATTTATGTAATTGATAATGCTGTGAATCCTATCAGCGTCCTTACTAAGAGCTGCTATGTTTTCTGATTCCATCAATGTATGGTCAAAGTTATCTACCAAATGAGCCCCAAGTAAGCATACTACGCTTCCTACTCTTAACTGATATCCCTCTTTTTTCTTGTTAAGTTCCCAAACTATTTGGGCTAAATAGCATCTAATTGTATCAAATCTTTCTTGCTCGTTTTCTCCATGAATAAAAGACCTACAGTCAAATATCATTTTCCCTATTTGCGGATAATATGAACTGAAGTAATCAATATTAATCTGCAAGACTAATATTATATTATCCTCTTCAGTTTTACTTGTATTGTGTATTTCATTCCTATTTATAAGTATTAATTCGTTTTCTTTAAGTATAAACCTATTATTTCCTACTCTAATATTAACTGAGCCCTGTAAAACAAGCAGTATCTCTATTTCATTGTGCCAGTGCATCTCAAATCTATTAATGCTATGAATAAATGCTTTTATAGGAGAGCCCTCCTGCTTTTTTACTATCTCATATCTATAATTTCCCATTAAGCCACCTCCTTCACTTCTATTCATCAGCACTGCCAATATCTCCTTTTTTATTTAGCCTAAGTTATAGATAAATATATGCAAGTCCTGTTCTTCCCTTGAGCTTTTGCTTCGTATAGAGCCATGTCTGCTCTTCTTATAATATCCTCGACTTCAACATCTGTGCCTTTTACTTCAGTAATACCTGCACTAAAGGTGCCATCAAATACGATGCTAGTACTATTTTTCTTAATCCTATCATGAGCAAAATTGTTCCTAAATCTTTCTAAATTATTATAAGCATTCTTTTCATCTGTTTCAGGAAATAAAACTACAAACTCATCTCCTCCAAATCTAAATACATAATCTGTAAGTCTTAAGGAGGCTTTAAGCGCATATACAAAGCATTTTAAAGCCTCATCACCTATCAGGTGACCATAAGTATCATTTATATTCTTAAAGTTGTCCATATCAATGAATGCAATGGAAAATGCTTTTTTGTTTCTTTGATATGCACACATATATTCCTTTATTTTTCTCCATAAATAGTTCTTAGTATATGCTTCAGTTAACCCGTCCTCAATACATGCAGCTCTGAAGATTGAAGCTCTGGTTAATGCTCTCTCTACTCTAGCTACTAGCTCCTTCTCCTCAAAGGGCTTGGTAATATAATCATCTGCTCCTATCCCCAATGCTCTTATCTTGTTTCCTGTGTCAGCGCTTCCTGATAGCATAATAATAGGTAACTCTGGCTCGGTTTTTCTAATAGATTCTACTATCTCAATTCCATCTATTTCAGGTAAAATTAAATCTATAATGGCAATATCTATTTTGTTTTCTTTTATCTTCTCATTTACTTCAAAGGAATTTGAGCAAAGAGTCACATGATATCCTCTTTTATTAAAAATATCCTTAAGTACATTTAGTATTACGGCATCATCATCTACTATTAGAATCCTATCTAATGCTTCTATTTTAGTTTGTACACATTTTATGTATTCATCTTTTTTAATAAAATTTACACAGGATAATTTTTCATTTAGCTTCAATGAAACTTTTCTATCTGTTTTTTCATAAGCCTTATATACTACTGAGGAAGCATAAAGCCTATTTCTTATATCTGCTGTTCCTTCGCAACTAAAAGTCAGGCTAATCTTCTCTCTTTCCTTTAGCCGTTTATCTATAAGTTTTATGTTGGCATTCATTCCATCACCTTCTTATTTATTAAATATTCAACTACCTAATCCAAACTCATTTTTTATACTTATCTACTTCTAATATCTAAAATCCCCATCAATCTATACCCTTCTATAATGCAGTTTAACCTGTAAACAAATATTACATTTAAAATAGCTTTTATAGCATTTTTTTAAGCCTATCTAATTTATTCTATACTATACTTTTAAACACATCATTCCTTTTATTGCTATAATATAGGCTTAATTTTGTCATATTTTCGTTTCTGCTTTATAGTTTTTTATCCTATCTTAAAATATTAACTTTTTTTATGTCTATTTCTACATTTAATGTTACAATAAACATAAGAGGTGATTTAAATGAAAAATGGTAGTACAGATGTAGCTAAAGCTGCTATAAGGTTGGCAATTTCCACTAGAGATGAAGAAAGAGCTATTATTGAAGAGCTTAATAAAAAAGACTTTAAAGCCGCAGCTGTGGATATAGGTGGGGATTTGATAAGTTCAATACCTAAAATTATTGAAAGGACCTTAGTGGCTTCTAAAAAAACTGGAATAATTAAGGATTACCATGTTCACGAAGGGGCTGTAGCTGGAGCTATAATGGAGGCTATTACTCAGGTAAGTCCAAAGGCTACTGGTTTTAACTTCGGTGGCAAAATAGGTATCGCAAGATACGATGAGCATATTAGCGTCTGTCTCTTTATAAGTATCGGACTACTTCATCTTAATGATTTAGCCATTGGGTTAGGTCATAGATCAATACCAAATATAGGTGATTAAAAATTTCCCTTGACTTTTTGTCAATGGGGTTATAGAATCATCTTTAATTATTGTTTTAGTAGGTATGTTTTATTGTAGCAGCCCCTAGTGGCTATGGAAGCAAGGTAGAAAAATGTAGAAAAGCTTTAAACAAAAAACTAAAAATTGGAGGACGGTAGTATGGTAGAAAAAACACATTCCACCGGTCTAAGTAAATGCTTAGGCTTATTTTCATTTCTTTTAATTATCACTTTATTTTTAAGCGCTTGTTCATCTGGTAGCGCTAACAATTCTCATAAGGTAATATCCATAGGAATTAGTCAGATTGCTGAACACCCTGCACTAGACAGTGCTAGGGCTGGCTTTGTTGATGCTTTAAAGGAAAAAGGCTATGAGGAAGGTAAAAACTTAAAGCTAGATACTCAGTTTGCTCAAGGAGATATTCCTTTAACAACTACTATTGCTCAGAATTTTGTATCACAGAAGAAGGACTTAATTCTTGCTATTTCCACAGCTTCAGCACAATCAGCCCATAACTCTACTAAAAATATTCCTATATTATTTACAGCTGTAACTGACCCTATATACTCAGGGCTGCTTAAAAATCCTGATGCACCAGAGGGTAATGTGACGGGTACTAGCGATCTTACTCCTGTAGCTAAGCAGCTTAAGCTTGGAAAGGCATTATTTCCTAATGCCAGCAAGGTTGGGATTTTGTACAATACTAGTGAGCTTAATTCACAGCTTCAAGTGGATATAGCAAAAGAATTAGCTAAGGAAATGGATATAGAAATAATAGAAATTCCTGTTACTAATACATCAGAATTTGAGCCTGCATTAAATGCTAAGATAAAGAATATAGACTTTTTATTTCTTCCTTCTGATAATTTAATAGCTTCAAATATGCCAATAATAGCCAAAATAGCTATGAACAACAAAATCGGCATCATAGGCGTAGATGAGCCTATGATAAAAAATGGAGCTCTAGCTTGTGAAGGACTTGATTATTATAAATTAGGATATCAAACAGGTATAATGGCAGTTGAAATACTGGAGGGTAAAAGCATAAAAGACATACCTGTGTCTATGCTTAAGGAAACTGAATTAATAATAAATAAAGATGTGGCAGAAGAGCTTGGTGTTAATATTCCTGAGGAAATGTTGAAAAAAGCAGTTTTAGTGAAGGGAGCTGAATAGTATGAATGACTTTATATTAGGTATCCTTTTACAAAGCTTTATTTTTTCAATAATGGTAATGGGTGTATATATAACCTATAAACTTTTGGATTTTCCTGACCTTTCTGTTGATGGAACATTTACATTGGGAGCAAGTATATCCGCAACTTTAATTACAAGAGGGAGCAACCCTCTTGTAGCTCTTTTACTCTCTGTCCTAGGAGGAGCCCTAGCTGGAGCCATGACAGGAGTTCTAAATGTAAGACTTAAAATAAAGGACCTCCTTTCAGGAATTTTAATAATGCTAGGACTATACTCAATTAATCTAAGAATTACTATGGGAAAAGCTAATTTACCTATGTTCAATAATTCTACTATTTTTTCTGAAAGCAATATGAGCAGCAGCCTTTTTATCGCCTTGGGATTTTCTCTTATCTGTGCTATTCTTTTTACAGTATTTTTTAAGACTAAGCTTGGCTACCTATTAAGGGCAACAGGAAACAACGAAGGAATGGTAATTTCTCTGGGAATAAATACTGGAAGCATCCGAATATTAGGTCTTGCATTGTCTAACGGTCTGGTAGCCTTGTCTGGAAGTATCTTTGCCCAGTATCAGGGCTATAGTGATATAAATATGGGAACAGGTACTATAGTCACAAGCTTAGCTTCTATCATAATGGCCCATTCAATATTTAAGAATGTGAGATTGATAAGCCCTAGTTTTTTATGTATAATAGGGGCTTTTCTCTATAGAGCTAGTATCTCCTTGAGTCTAAAGATAGGCTTTAATCCAAGTGATTTAAAGCTTGTAAGCTGCATAATTGTAATAATTGCACTCTATATAGGAGGAAAAGAATCTTCATTTAAACCCAAAAGTTTGCAGCTAGTTAAAGAAAAAGGACAGGCAGGTGATTTAAGTGCTTGAACTAACTAATGTATGTAAAACATTCAATCCTGGTCATATCAATGAAGAAAAAGTTTTTGATAGAACTTCCTTAAAAGTAAACAAAGGTGATTTCATTTGCATAGTCGGAAGCAATGGTGCTGGAAAATCAACTCTTCTGAACATAATATCGGGAAAACTAGGAATAGACAGAGGGAAAATCGTACTAGACAATGGGGATATCACTAAAGAGCCTGAGAATATAAGATGCCAAAAAATATCTAGAATCTTGCAAGATCCAGTATTAGGTACTATTCCTTCTATGACAGTTAGAGAGAACCTTTCTATGGCTTATAATAAAGGAAAAAAATTCGACTTTTCTTTTTTAGTAAGTAAAAAGAATGAGAGCTTTTTTAAGGAAAAACTAAAAATACTTGATTTAGGTCTGGAAGAAAAGCTAGGTACAGTTGTATCTAAGTTATCTGGTGGTCAAAGGCAATCCTTAGCCTTAATAATGTCTGCACTTACAGAGCCTCGTCTATTGTTGTTAGATGAGCATACGGCTGCTCTAGATCCTAAAACATCTGAAATAGTCATGGAAATTACAAATAAGATTATTAAGGATAAAAGCTTAACTGCCCTTATGGTTACTCACAATATTGACCATGCAATAAAGTACGGAAATAGACTTGTTATGATGCATAGAGGTCAAATGATAATAGATGTATCAGGAGAAGAAAAAGCCAGTCTTACAAAAGAAAAACTTCTATCACTATTTAAGGACGTCAGTGATAGAAGTCTGTTTAGTTAGATAATAAGACATGGGAAAATCATGTCTTTCCCATGTCTTTATGCACACTTAATCCTCACTATGAATATTATATATTACAAATCTAAGTGAGGTGATATGTAATATGCGTGAAAGAACATGCCCTCCTTTTGCTGAAGCCTACACAGTGAAAAGAGGTGACACTATTAGCAGAATAGCTGCGGAATTCAATACAACTGTTGCAGTTATTAGATTTTTGAATCCTACTATCGACATCAACCGTATCCAAGTTGGTCAAGTAATATGTGTTCCTAGAATTTCTGTGACTCCTTCTTGTCCAAATGGGACCATCTATACAATTAGGTCAGGAGATACATTCTATAGAATCGCTGATGAGTTTGATCTAACAGTAAGAGAGTTGCAGCAAGCAAATCCATTAGTAAATCCTTTTAATTTAGTAGTTGGGCAAAGGATTTGTATACCTAGGAGACCAGCTCCACCAGCTCCACCTGAGCCACCTGCTATTCCTCCATGTGTTGACGGAACTTATTATGTTATAAGACCTGGAGATACATTCTTTGGTTTAGCTAATAGATTTAATGTAACAATTAGACAGCTCCAAGAAGCAAATCCTACTGTTAATCCTAATAGTCTAGTAGTTGGTAGAATCATTTGTATACCTACGAAAGTAGTTCCACCTGGAACACGTCCTTGCCCTGGTGGTGCTTATTATACTATAGAAGCAGGGGACACATTCTTTAGTATTGCTACTAGGTTTGGAGTAACAGTCAGGGAATTAGAAGCGGCAAATCCTGGTGTAGATCCTGCTAGACTAACAATTGGTCAAAGAATTTGTATACCAAGAGAACAGAGATGTCCTGGAGGCAGAATACATGTAATAGGAACTGGAGACACGATTTACAGATTAGCACAAAGATACGATGTTTCCTTTAGGGCTATAGTCGATGCTAATCCAGGCATCAACGTAGAAAATCTTCAAATAGGTCAGGAAATATGTATTCCTCCTTATGAGCCTGCTGAGCTATGTCCAACCGGAAGAACATACGTTATTAGGCAAGGAGATACTTTATCAAGTATAGCTGAAGAGTTTACTGTATCAGCAACTGATATACTAAGATACAATCCAACTATGGCTCCAAGTGAATTCGTAGCTGGAAGAAGAATCTGTTTACCACCTGAAGTTCATGTATAATCAGATTGCCAAAATCTTTGATTTTGTGCAAGTCGCTTATACAGGAGCCTAAAGCAAAACCTTCGCCACCTAATTATACTCCAAAGGGATATTAACTAGTGTGCTGTACAGGATGACTTAAGCTTAAGTCGTCCTGTGCTTTGGCGAAGGATTTTAAAGTCTATTTTATTCAAAAATGTTGTCTCTAAAAAATACGATAAGCCCATAGTGTGCAAGTATTTCCATATATTGATTGTACGGAGAATCTTCTAGCCCTCTTATTAATGCATTATCCTTATATCGGTTTTCGTTTTCTCTTATTTCGCTATCAAAAACCTCAATAGCCTCTTCCTTTGTATTGCAATCCTTAAGCAGCTTTGCATATCTGTCATATTCTTCTGAAAGATTGGCAATAAATTGCTGATCTAGCTCTGGATACCTGCTTACATAGTTTTTTAACACCTCTTCTTTGCTTTTAAGCTTAAACATTCCAACACTCCCTTTCATTTAATTATATTAACTATGTCCTATCTTATATGTCTTAGGTACAGCTTTTCAATCTCAGATGCAAAGACATCAAGTGAAAATCTTTCAACTGAATTTTTAGCCTTTGTTCTCAGTTCCCCTATATCGTCGCTTTTGTTTATTAGTGATTTAATGCTTTGTTTGAATTCATCTTTATTTCTATACATGTACCCATTAAATCCGTTACTTATCAGCCCTTCTACGGCCTCATCATATCTACATACTACAGGAAGCCCACTTGCTAATGCTTCAATATAAGTTAATCCTTGAGTTTCACTAGTAGATGCTGTCACAAAAATATTCGCCAAGGAATAATATAGAGGGACCTCTTCAGGTGACACCATTCCAGTGAATGTAATTCTCTCATTAAGTCCTAGTTCGTCTACTAGAGCTCTTAAATTATCCATGTAGGGACCTCCACCCACTATTAGCATTTTAATATCCTGCTCTTCATTTAGCTCCCTTACATTCATTATTATCTCGTCTATATTTTTTTCCTTTCCTATCCTTCCAAGGAATATAAGTATCTTGTCTGTTGCTTTAATTCCCATACTATTTCTTAACTGTTTTATTTTTTCTGTATGCTGTGACCCTATTGCAAATCTTGACAGGTCAATGCCTGTAGGTATTATACTAATAGGTCTATTAATTCCATAAGCTGTTAAAGAGCCTTTAGCCTTTTGAGTTGGTGTTATAATCTCATCAACTGAACCTATTAATCCCTTAATTATATTCATAGCTCTTCTCTTAGATATTAGCATTCCTTTGAAAATATAGCATAAATAATCCTCATACATAGTGTGATAAGTGTGTATGTGTGGAATTCTAAGTGTTTTTCTTATATACTTTGCATGTATTAATGTGCAAAATTCTGTATGAGAGTGGACTATATCAGGTGACCACTCTATAATTTCCTTTATAAATCTATTTTTATATGAAAGCGTACCTCTTGCACCTGGATATATTCTAGCGTTAAAGGATCTTAAATAGTAAATATCTCCTTCTTTATACGAGTAACCTGTAAATGAAAGGGTTAGTATCCTTACCTCATGGCCTCTTTTAGTCAGCTCTTTATATAGATTATTTATAGAAATTACTACCCCATTTATAGATGGTCTAAAGGTATCTGTAGTTAATAATATTTTCATGTTCTCACTCCTATTTTTCTATAATTCCAATATTTCGTATTCAATATAATAGCTCCTAGCCTACAGTTTTTGTTATATAGTGATAATTTTATCCTTTAAATGTCTTTGTACAAATATATATTACCATTTTTTGATGATTATTGTTAATATATTTATAATGATTTTTGACTCTTCCTATTTAGTCTCATTCTATACATCCATTACTTCAATAATTTATTTTGAGCTACAATCTAAGCAAATTTTATATGAAGTCTTTAATTATACTAGTGCTATAGGTAAAAGGCAATTATGGAGTCTTACAGCTTTAATTAACAGCATAGATTATATAAAGATACTTTAATTAATTGTTTTCTGATATAATAGATTATATAATTTTTGGAGGAGACTAGTTATGGAAAATTATGTTATTGTGACTATGCTTGGTTATTTATTTGGGTGCTTTCAAGCATCTTATATTCTGGGAAGGCTATTAAAAAAAGTTGATATACGAACCTTGGGAAATGGAAATGCCGGAGCTTCTAATACTGTAGTAGTCCTAGGGTGGAAATATGGAGTTGCAGTAGGTTTATTAGATATAGGCAAGGCAATCCTATCTGTTATTGTCATTAGATTATTATTAAGAAATATTCTCTCTCCAGAGCAAACACCTTTTTTCCTTTATCTAAATGGACTCTCCGTTATTTTGGGACATAATTATCCTTTTTATATGGGCTTTAAGGGCGGAAAAGGCACTGCTTCATTAATTGGTATGCTTTCTGCTGTAGATTATCGTATTGCGCTCTTAGGAATAGTGGCTATTGTAGCTATTACGCTTGCTACTGACTATATTGCCTTAGGTACTATAAGTCTTGTTATATTATTTGTAGCATCTACTTTTTATTTCGGATACAGTAAAGGGTGCATAATTATTGCTATTGTTTTAGCAGCTTTAAGTATTTATAATCACAGAAAAAATATAGTAAATATTATTCAGAAGAAGGAAATTGGTTTAAGAAGCACGATGAAAAAGAAAGAGACTGTAAACTAAAATGATGGAAATATAATAGGAATATTAAGCGAACATTTGTAGGATACGATTATAATTCTTAGCAAACGCAAGTGAAAAATCCGTTAAGCAGCTTGCACTGTTTGAGCGAAGCGAGTTTGCAAGCTGTAGGATTTTTTACTGGAGTGAGCTATAGAATTATTCGTGTCCGAAACCGTGAGCGTATATTCCTATTATATTTCCTAGTTAAAGGTATTTGGCTGCCAATAGGTGGTCATTTTTTGTTGAAAATTTTACTTTAAAATAGTGAGAATCTCATATATAATTATTTTTGTATGTTAATTTGAAAGGGGTTTATGATGAGCATTTTAACAGTAAACAATTTAAGTCACGGGTATGGTGACCGTGCTATTTTTAATAATGTTTCCTTTAAATTGCTAAAGGGAGAGCATATTGGACTTATAGGTGCTAATGGTGAGGGCAAATCTTCTTTTATGAATATCATAACAGGTAAGCTTGAGCCAGATGAAGGAAAAATAGAATGGTCAAAGCGTGTAAGGGTGGGCTATTTAGATCAGCATACGACTCTTACTAAGGGAATGACTATTAGAGATGTTCTAAAGGGTGCATTTAAATATCTATTTGATATGGAAAATGAGATGAATCAGATTTGTGAAAAAATGTCGGATGTATCTCCTGAGGAGCTTGAAGTATTGCTTGAGGACTTAGGCAATATACAGGATATACTGACTAACAACGATTTTTACGTAATAGATGCTAAGGTTGAGGAAATTGCCAGAGGTTTAGGTCTTAATGATATAGGTCTAGATAAGGATGTAAATGATTTAAGTGGTGGGCAACGTACAAAGGTGCTTTTAGCTAAGCTATTATTAGAAAAGCCAGATATTCTTTTACTAGACGAGCCTACTAACTACCTTGATGAACAGCATATTGAATGGTTAAAGAGATATTTGCAGGATTATGAAAATGCTTTTATTCTCATATCCCATGATATTCCTTTCCTAAATAGTGTTGTAAATTTAATTTATCATATGGAAAATCAAGAGTTAAATCGTTACGTAGGCATATACGATGACTTCATACAAATTTATGAAGCTAAAAAACAACAGCTAGAAGCAGCATATAAAAAGCAGCAGCAGGAAATTGAAGAGCTTAAGGACTTTGTTGCAAGGAATAAGGCTAGAGTAGCTACTAGAAACATGGCGATGTCAAGGCAAAAGAAGCTGGATAAAATGGAAGTAATAGAGCTTGCTAGGGAAAAGCCTAAGCCAGAGTTTAACTTTAGGGATGCTAGAGCATCAGGCAAGCTAATTTTTGAAACAAAGGAGCTAGTAATAGGCTATGATGAGCCACTTTCAAAGCCATTAAATATTAGAATGGAGCGTGGACAAAGAATAGCTTTAGTGGGAGCAAACGGTCTGGGTAAAACTACATTGTTAAAAAGTATTCTAGGAGAAATAAAATCACTCTCTGGTTCCGTAGAGCTTGGAGATTATCTTCATATAGGATATTTTGAGCAGGAAATTAAGAAATCAAACACAAATACCTGCATAGATGAAATCTGGCAGGAGTTCCCTTCTCTAACTCAGTTTGAAGTCCGTGCTGCCTTAGCCAAATGTGGCTTAACTACACAGCATATAGAAAGCAAGATTACAGTATTAAGTGGTGGAGAGCAGGCAAAGGTTAGATTATGTAAGCTAATAAACAGAGATACTAATATACTGATTCTGGATGAGCCTACTAACCATCTTGATGTAGATGCAAAGGAAGAGCTTAGAAGAGCTCTTAAGGAATATAAAGGCTCTATACTTCTAATTTGTCACGAGCCTGAATTCTATAGTGACATCGTAACTGATGTATGGAACTGTGAGTCCTGGACATTGAAAATCGTATAGTAGATTCTTATATAAAAATATAATTTAAATTTAATATCGTCGAATTTATAATGTAATAAAATATTATAGATAAACAAGTTCAAGATTGAAATTTAAAATGCTAAGTGAATTATTTGCAGGACATGGCTATAACTCCCAATTCATGTAGAAGAAAAATCCGTTAAAAAATCAAATCAAGGTAAGGTCNNTGAACGTGTATTTTAAATTTCGATCTTGTTTATCTATATGAGTAGTGACACTAAAGCAGCAATACTATTAAGAAGTATTGCTGCTATTTTTTACTCAAATATATAGCTTAAAGTGGCATTGTTCTTTATGGCAATATTCAATAAGATTTTGTCATCTCTCTAGTTCTGCCAAGATATTTGGGAAAATTTCTATACTTCTCTTCAGTATACCCTTCATATATGCAATGGTAATTCCGTAATTTGTTATAGGAATACCTTGGTCTAAAGCACATTTCATTCGATATTTTACTTCACGTTCGTTTAACATACAGCCGCCACAGTGTACAATAAGCTTATATTTCCATAGCTTCTCTGAAAATTCCGTACCAGATGAAAACTCAAAGTTAATTTGTTTATTAGTATAATTTTTTATCCATTCTGGTATCTTAATGGTTCCGATATCACCACATTGCCGATGATGTGTACACCCTTCAGAAACCAAAACAGTATCTCCATCATTTAGTTTTTCAATTGCAGCGATTCCCTTTACAGCTGTTTCAAGCAAGCCTTTATATCTTGCCATTAAAATAGAAAAAGATGTAAGAGGTATATCCATAGGCGTATCTGCTGATACCTTTTCAAACACCTGACTGTCTGTGATAACAAGAGCAGGCTTTTTACCTAGATTTGCGAGAGTTTCTGACAGTTCAGATTCTCTGACAACTATTGAGACCGCACCAACATCAAGTATGTCACGTATTGTTTGCTGTTGTGGAAGAATCAATCTTCCTTTTGGAGCAGCTTTGTCAATAGGAGTAACAAGAACTATGAAATCCAATGAATGAATCAAATCAGCAACAATTTTCTTATTAGCCTCTTCAGTTACTGCAAGAGCTGCAATTTTCTCCTTCAAAGCTTCTATTTCAGTATTTTCCTTTGCACTGATATATATTTCATTATCACCTGTATTAGAAGGTCTCTCTACAAGGTCGGCTTTATTATATGCTACTATATAGTTAATATCCTTTTCTTCAAATAGTTTGATAAGCTCGTAGTCAGGAGCTGTTTTCCCAATGGTGGCATCAACTATAAGCACAGCAGCATCTGTTTTGTTAAGTACTTGTCTTGTCTTTTTAATACGTAGCTCTCCTAGTGTACCTTCATCATCAAAGCCTGGAGTATCAATTATCACAACAGGTCCAATTGGAAGCAGCTCCATTGATTTATATACAGGATCTGTAGTTGTACCCTTAATTTCTGACACTACAGATAATTCCTGACCTGTAATAGCATTCACTACGCTTGATTTTCCAGCATTTCTTTTTCCGAAAAATCCTATGTGTATTCTATTTGCAGATGGTGTATCATTAAGTCCCATATTATTCTCCTACAATCTAAAGTCTCTTTGACCATTTTTGATATTTATAAGATTTTCATGAACTATTTTTCTTACCTTTTCATTAGGAATGTTATTGATTTCCTTTTGTATAATAGCTTCTCCTATTGCTTTAGTTTCAGATGAAGCATAATCTTCAAGATATTCCTTTAATGTCATAAGTGCATTAGGATGACAACAATTCTGAATTTGCCCGCTTTTACTGAGACTCATAAATCTGTCTCCAGTTCTGCCCTCACGATAACATGCTGTACAGAAGCTAGGAATGTAGCCTATTTCCATAAGCCATTTTACTATTTCATCGAGAGTTCTTTGATCGCTTACATCAAATTGCTCAGATTTTTCGTCATCAGGCTCAGGTTCACTATATCCACCTACACTGGTTTTCGATGCCCCACTTATTTGCGAAACGCCAAGTCGGATAACTTTTTCTCTTACAGCCTTGCTCTCTCTTGTGGAAATAATCATTCCAGTATAAGGAACTGATACACGAATACATGCACATATTTTTGCAAAAATTTCGTCACTGATGCTATTGTCAAATGCATTGGGATCAATATCATCAGCAGGCTTGATTCTTGGAACACTTATAGTATGAGGACCAACTCCGTGTACTGCTTCAAGATGCTCGGCATGCATAAGGAGCGCCGCAAACTCATATTTGTATAGTTCAAGACCGAATAGTACACCTAGTCCTACATCGTCTATTCCACCCTCTATAGCTCTATCCATTGCCTCAGTATGGTAAGCATAATCATGCTTAGGTCCTGTTGGGTGAAGTCTTTCATAGCTTTCCTTATGATAGGTTTCTTGAAATAATATATATGTTCCGATACCAGCTTCCTTTAGCTTTTTGTAATTTTCAACAGTTGTAGCAGCTATATTTACATTTACACGACGAATTGCACCGTTTTTATGCTTGATGCTATAAATTGTGTTTATACATTCTAGAACATATTCAATAGGGTTCATTATTGGATGCTCTCCTGCTTCAATTGCAAGACGTTTATGACCCATGTCCTGAAGAGCAACAACCTCACGAACAATATCCTCCTGAGAAAGTTTTTTTCTTGCTATATGCTTATTCTTAAGATGATAGGGGCAGTAAACACATCCATTTATACAATAATTTGATAGGTAAAGAGGTGCAAATAATACGATACGATTTCCATAAATGTCTTTTTTGAGCTGTTCAGCAAGTGCATAAATTTCCTTTACTTTTTCAGGAATTTCACATGCCAGTAGAACAGAAGCTTCTCTGTGATTAAGCCCTTTATGAAGCTTTGCCTTTTCGATAATTCTGTTGATAAGCTCAATGTTATTTTTGTTTCTTTCTGCATACTCAAGTGATGATAATACTTCCTCATGACTGATAAATTCTTCTGCTTTTAATGATTTTGGAT
Organism: Firmicutes bacterium UBA3546; assembly: GCA_002376545.1. Taxonomy (GTDB): domain Bacteria; phylum Bacillota; class Clostridia; order Tissierellales; family Proteiniboraceae; genus Proteiniborus. The sequence goes on from DFOH01000049.1 coordinate 141,391, forward strand.
TATACATAAAAGACTTCCTTTCTTTTGAGTCAGATGACTTCCTCATTAAAGCAAGACAATCTTCCCCATTAGTAATTTGTTTTATATTGATACACAGTCACCTCTTGAGATAACTAAATTATATCCAATACTTTCTATACGGTTTTGAAGACACATTCTGCACTCTGCTGCTTCATCTCCTGTACATATTTTATTATCGTAAAGCATGTATTTTTCTCTGATATCGGTAGGCGAAAGATTTGGCATCACTACATTTGCTCCAGAAAGAATACCTAGCTCTCTGCCTTTAGGATGAATTGTGCCTAAAGCAGTAGTAGCAGGAATAAGAGCATTGGGCAGCATAAGGCGTATAATACCTAGTAAAAACAGCGTTAGCTCTAGTGTACCAGCAGATTTATTTGCAAAGGGTGTATCCTTATGTGGTATAAACGGGCCTATGCCTATCATATGAGGTTCTAATTCTTTTATAAAAAGCAAGTCTTCAACAATACAGTCTATGGTTTGAAATGGTGAACCTACCATAAATCCACAGCCTATCTCATATCCTATTTCTTTAAGATTGTAAAGACATTGTTTCCTGTTTTCAAGTGAAAGATTTGCAGGATGAAGCTTTGAATAATGGTTGCAATTTGCTGTCTCATGGCGAAGAAGATATCTGTCAGCTCCTGCATCAAAAAACATCTTATAGCTTTCATAGCTCTTCTCACCTATAGAAAGAGTAACAGCACAATCTGGATGAATTGCCTTGATAGTGCTTACTATATCAGCAATGAGCTCATCTTTATAATAACTATCCTCTCCACCTTGAAGCACAAAGGTGCGAAAGCCAAGAGCATATCCTATATTACAGCAATTAAGTATTTGTTCTCTATTAAGGCGATACCTATCAGCATTACAATTGCTTCTTCTAATTCCACAGTAATAGCAGTCGTTTTTGCAATAGTTCGTAAACTCAATAAGTCCTCTCATATAAACATCATGACCATAGTATTGAATTCGTACCTGCCTTGCTTTTTCAAATAGATACTCTGATAGTTCTTTATTACGATTTTCAACCAACATATACAATTCATCGTATGATAGGGCACGTTCGTGATAAAGTTTATCAATCAATGATATCATAGTGTTTTTTCCATTTCTGTTATAATATTTGAATATGCAGTTTTAGCACTGATACCGGCTAATCTTCCAATTTTGCCAGATAAAGCACTAATTACATCCTGTGGTGCATCAATAGCAATGCTAATCACATTGATTTTTTTTTCACGATAAGGTATGCCCATTCTTCCGATTATGTATTCACCATATTCATGAAGAAGTGCATTGAGTTTTTCAACTGACTCTTTATTTTCAACAATTATTCCTATTACAGCTACTCTATTCTCCATATTCTTTCCCTCCATATAACAAAGGCTTCTATTAAAGCATTAACAAGAAAGCTTTTATTAAAACTCATTTATGGAAAGCTCTTTAAATAAAATCTAAAAGTAGAACTCTCCTATTTAGGTATAAAAAAAAGCGCCTAGAAAGACGCAACTATCCTATTTACACTTAGATTGTTGTATCTTCCACCTCAAAATAATTTCAGTGTCAGTAACAATTATGTTTGACTTTGCCAAGAGAAAAAACTCTTAACTTAGACAATTACATCCTATCATAGTGTTAAAATTTTGTCAATAAATTGTTAAAGCTTGGATAACTTTATTTTTTTATAAATTATTAAAAATACTTGCATTCTTAAATAATTAGTGTAATAATATATTTAGTAATACTAAGTACTATGTAATAGGAGGTATAGGATTGAGCGAAATTGATAAACAGTTGAAAAAAGGTGTTTTAGAAATAATCATATTAAAGCTTATAAACCATCAGGATATGTATGGATATGAACTAATTCAGATTATGGAGGATAGAAGCGGAGGATACTTTAAGCTTAAAGAAGGTTCTCTTTATCCTATTTTGTATAGGCTTGAAGATGAAGAATTGATTGAGAGCTACTGGAATAAAGACTCTAATAAAAGAACAGTTCCAAGAAAATACTACAGAATTACTAAAAAAGGTAGTGCAGTTTTGAATGTTTATATTGATGAATGGAATGAGTTTCTACATGCTACTAAAAGTATTTTGGATAAGGAGGAAAAATAAATGTCTAAGTCTAACTATGAAAGATATATAAATTCTGTTGTTAACAGCATCAAATGTGATGGTAAAACCAGAAGGAAGATAAAAGAAGATTTATTAAGCCACATACAGGTAAAATCTCTAGAAACGGGAGAAAATGATCCATGGAAGCTTATGGGAGATCCTTATGAGGTAGCAAATGAATTTAGAGAGAACTTAAATATAAAAGATAAATATTTAGGATATTATGGATATGAATACATTTCAGAAACCAGAATTTTCGGATGGCCGTTAGTCCATATAAATAACAGAAGAAATGGATTTGCAAGAGGCATTATAGCAATAGGAGGAATATCAGTAGGAGTTATAAGCCTAGGAGGAATTTCTGTAGGTATAATTTCTTTGGGAGGGGTTGCTTTAGGCGTATTACTTGCATTGGGAGGCCTTGCTGCTTCTCTAGGGGCAGCTATAGGTGGTGCAGCAATAAGCTATTATTTTGCAATGGGAGCATATGCTTTAGCAAAACATTTTGCAATTGGAGCTTATGCTCAGGCTAATATTGCATTAGGAGATACAGTTAAAGGAATATTAGGCGTTTATAAGACAGAAGGTACCGGTGATGTGCTGATGAAAATTCCTGCAGATACAGAAACCTTTGTCAGAGAAGTAAAGCAATTATATCCAAGAGTAAGCAATATAATTTTGAAGATATTTGAAATTTTCATCAAATAAAGAAATATGGCCTAAACAGTGTTCAGTAAATTTAAAATCCTTTAGAGTCTAATAGACCCTGAGGGGAATTTTTACGCAGTATGAAGTCTCCATATTTTATACAGTATAGCATAAGAGTACAGTTCTTCTGTGTCATTATTTAAGTAAAGCAGAAAAACTGTACTCTTGTTTTATTTTAAATATTTTTTAAATTTGATTGTAATCAATTTCAAAAATGGAAGACTAATCTATAATGAAGCTAACAATAGAAAACAAAATTTGAAGGAGGAGTTATTAATGAAAAATGTTACTTTACAATTAGAGGAATTAACTTGCCCAAGTTGTGTGAAAAAAATTGAGACTGCTTTATCAAATCAAAATGGAGTTGAAGAGATTAAAGTATTATTTAATTCAAGTAAAGTTAAAGTGAATTATGATGAAAGTGCATTAAGTGCAGATGCAATTGAAAAGATTATTAGTAACTTAGGCTTTGATGTATTAAGTAAAAAATAATGGGAGCTTTCATAGCTCCCTCTGAGGGTGAAGGTTATGATGAAAAAAAGAGGTCAAATAGTAATAGTATCTGGAGCATTAATAGTTTTGGCATATATTTTTAAGTATGCGGGACTAGATATTAGAATATTTAATGGACTAATGATATTATCTGCAATGGTTGCAGGCTATCCTATAGCTAAAAATGCAATTGGAGCATTGAGATATAAAACCTTAGGTATAGAAGCACTTGTTACTGTGGCAGTAGTTGGAGCTATTTTCATAGGTGAGTACTGGGAAGCTGCTGCAGTTACCTTCTTGTTTATCTTTGGAGCTTATTTAGAAGCTAGAACCTTAGAAAAGACTCGTTCCTCTTTGAAATCTCTACTTGAGCTAGCACCTAATACAGCCTCTGTTATCAGAGATGGTCATGAAGTTAAAGTATCCCCTGATGATGTGGAAAAAGGCGAAACAGTACTAGTTAGACCTGGTGAAAAAATTCCAATCGATGGACTTGTTCTAAAGGGAAAAGCTTCTGTGAATCAAGCAGCTATAACAGGTGAATCTGTTCCTGTTGATAAGGAAATAGGTGATAATGTATTTAGTGGAACAGTTATAGAAACAGGTTATCTTGAGCTAGAGGCAGAAAGAGTGGGAGATGACACGACTTTTGCTCGAATACTAGAAATGGTTGAGGAAGCACAGGAATCAAAGGCTTCAACACAAAAATTCATAGAACGTTTTTCTAAATATTATACTCCTGGAATAATGATGTTGTCTGTAATAGTTTATCTGATTACTAGGGATTTAGAGCTTACGCTTACATTATTAGTTATCTCCTGCCCTGGTGCTATGGTAATATCAGCTCCCGTATCTATAGTTGCTGGTATAGGAAATGGTGCTAAAAAAGGAATCTTAATTAAGGGTGGAGAGCACCTAGAGAAAGCAGGAAAAATTGATATAGTAGCATTTGACAAAACAGGTACACTTACAATAGGAAAACCAACTGTAACAAATATTCGTGCTTACAATATGACAGAGGAAGAACTTCTTCATTTAGCAGCAAAAGTAGAGATGACATCAGAGCATCACTTAGCAAAGGCCATAATAAACGAAGCAAAATCAAGATTAGACACAAAGATTGAAGGGGCTACCGACTTTGATGTATTCCCAGGCGGAGGAGTAAAGGCAGTAGTCCATGGAAAAGAAATTTATATTGGTACTCGAAAATTGCTAAGAGACAATAATATTGTGATTCCAAATGAAGTTGAAGAATACTTAGTAAATGAAGAAAATAACGGACAAACAGCAGTAATTGTAGCAGATAGCTTAAGTGTACTTGGTGCCATTTCCATAGCAGATAAAATTAGAGACGATGCTCATGATATAGTTTCAGACTTGAAAAAAGCTGGAGTTAAAAAGGTAGTTATGTTAACTGGAGATAATAGAAGAATAGCTAATGCAGTATCTTACAACTTAGGCATCGATGAATATTATGCTGAACTATTGCCTGAGGATAAGGTTAATAAGTTAAAGGAGCTTATGAAGAATAATACTGTTGCCATGGTTGGAGATGGAATCAATGATGCACCAGCATTAGCATTAGCTGATTTAGGAGTAGCCATGGGAGGCTCTGGAACAGATGTGGCAATGGAAACAGCAGATATAGTATTGATGTCAGATAGCTTAAATAAGCTCTCATATGCTTTTGGTCTCAGCCGTGCCACTATGAGAAACATGAAGCAAAATATATACTTTGCAGTAGCTGTAGTATTTACACTATTAGCAGGCGTACTCACAAGAAATGTATTCATGGCTATTGGGATGCTTGTCCACGAAATAAGTGTATTATTGGTTATAATTAATGCAGTTAGATTAACTGGATATAGGGGAGTCCATAGAAATGAATAGCAATAAAAAGACAAATCTATGCAATAATGGCATAGATTTGTCTTTTTATTAACTTTCAATTTTTAAATATAAATTCTAATTTTCCCCTTTATATGGGTTTTTTATTTCACCATTTTTTAGTCTTTCTATGGTTTTGTTTACATAGTCTTTTACTTCATCACTTACTCCATCAGCCCATTGCATGTCTAGAACATCGTCTGCCCATCCTAGTGATTTACCTTCTGCCTTAAGCTCGCCATCTAACAACTGCTGAACTGTTGCTTTAAATAATCCTGGAGTGTTGTATGTAACGCTTGAAATAACTGTTTCAGGTGCTACTTCGTTTTGTGGTGATATATATCCAATAGCCTTAACCCCTTTTGATTTTGCTGCATCTATTGAACCAAGACCAACTTGGTTAGCACTACAGAAAATAATGTCTGCTCCTGCTTCTGCCATTGCAAGTCCTGTTTCTTTACCTTTTTGTATATCTTCCCAAGAGTTAACATATGTTTTAGTAACTTTTATTGAAGGATCATATTCTTGTGCAGCTGCTTCAAATGCATCTAATGTTCCTGCAATAACTGGGAATGGAAATGAGCCTATAGCTCCCATTTGCTTAGTTTCAGTGTACATAGCAGCTAGTGCACCTGCTACATAACCGCCTTCCCACTCTCTAACTCCTATCCCACCAACATTTGGCGCTTGTCCTTCTTCACTATTTATTACCATGTAAAATGTATTAGGATATTGTGGAGCTACCTTTATAGCAGCATCATAGAATTGTGTTCCATGAGCAAATACTAAATCATATCCTTTTTCGCCATAGTCTGTGAATACAGCTTCAAAGTCAGCTTGTTGAACGCTCTCAAGGTATTCCATTTTAACTCCTAAATCTTTTTCTACTAGCTGTAATCCTTCATAAGCTGTTGCATTCCAACCTTGGTCATTTATAGGTCCTGGTAATACTAATACTATTTTATGATCCTTTTTGCCATCAGCTGTATCCCCTGTGTTAGCTGAATTGCCTGTATTACCAGTATTACCTGTATTAGCTGGTTCTGCTGTACATCCTGCTAATGTAGCAATTAAAAGCACAGCTATTAAAAGAGATGCAAAAAGTCTTTTCTTATTAAACATTCTTTATTCCTCCTTAAATTTTAGTTACATTTGATTTATAAAAACCACTGTAGCTATAGTTCTTGTTAGCATCACCCCCTTAATTTATTCTTATTTTAAATAAAATTATTTTTCATATGGTTTTCCTAATGCTCTTGGAGATACTGTTTTTCCAACTATTCCAGTAACTGCAACTACAGTAAGTAGATAAGGGAACATTAGTAAAAATTGATACGGTATTGCAACTCCCGCAGTTTGTAGTCTTATTTGAAGAGCATCAGCAACTCCAAAAATTAAAGATGCCATTAAGACTCCCTTTGGATTCCATTTTCCAAATATAACCGCTGCAACTGCTATGAATCCTCTTCCCGATACCATATTGTCAACGAACATATTGAATTGGCCAAGTGATAAAAAACTGCCGCCTAGTCCAGCCAATGCCCCACTAATAATGACACATATGGTCCTAACTTTATTTACTGGTATACCTACAGTGTCCGCAGCCATTGGGTGTTCTCCTACTGTCCTAATGCTTAGGCCCCAAGAGGTTCTATATAATATAAAAGCTGACACAGGTACAAGTACAAATGCTATATACACAAGTATTGTTTGGCTGAAGAATATTTCACCTATAACTGGTATCTTTGAAAGAAACGGTATGTTTATAGGTTCAAATGATTTAACTGTAATAGGTGTAGTAGTTATCCCAAACAATGCTCTATAGAAAAAGCTTGTGAGCCCAACAGCCAGTAAATTTATTGCTACACCACTTACTATTTGATTTATTTTTATCTTTACTGTAGTCAATGCAAATAAAGCTCCCATAAATATTCCAGCCAATATTGCAACTAAGGCTCCTATCCATTGGCTGCCTGAGAAATATGAGCCAACTACCCCTGCAAAGGCTCCCACTAGCATCATACCCTCTAAGCCTATATTGTTCACTCCAGACCTTTCTGAATACATTCCCCCAAGTGCAGCAAATAGTATTGGAACTGAAAGTCTAAGGGAAGCAGATAAAAGTGCTGTAAGAAAAGTAATATTTAAAATATTATCCATCTTATTCTAGCCCCCTTTCTTTACGCTTAAGCATAATCATAATTTTGGGCTTTAACATGTTTCCAGCCAACACAAGTATAATAATAAGTGCTTGAATTATATTGACTATATTTGCTGGAACTCCTACACCTCTTTGCATTGCATTGGCACCTGTCTTAAGCATACCTAATAGCAATGAGGCAATAAAAACACCAAATGGATTTGCACCGCCTAATAATGCCGCTGCTATACCATCAAATCCTACATCTCTTGAAAAGTTATCAAGCAATCTATGATGTATACCTCCTATTTCAGTAAAGCCTGCAACCCCTGCTAAAGCACCACTTATTGCTAGGGAAATAATAATATTCTTTTTAATATTTATTCCAGAATACTCTGCTCCATCAGGATTAAATCCTACTGCTCTAAGTCTGAATCCAAATGGAGTTTTCCATAATATAAGATATACAATAAAAACTAGTGCTGCTGCTACTAAAAATCCTATATGAAGTCGTGTTTTTGGAATTATATATGGTAAAAATGCATTGCTTCCAATTAAATCTGTTTGCGGATAAAATCCACTGGCTTCCCTCAAAGGTTTATCAACTACATAGCTTACAAGATAAAGTGCAACATAGTTAAACATTATAGTCACTATAATTTCGCTTGAGCCAAATACTCCTTTCAAAATACCCGGAATAATCCCCCATATAGCTCCTGCTACAATAGCTCCTAATAAACAGAGGGGAATCGTAATAAATGGACTAAGATGACCTGTCTTTAAGCCAATGAATACAGCAGCAATGGCTCCCGCAAACATCTGACCTTCTCCCCCTATATTGAAAAGTCCTGTTCTAAAAGCAAATGTAAATGCAAGACCTGTTAATATAATAGGTGTGGCCTTAACAAAAACCTCTGCTAAGTTGTAAGGATTAGAGAAGTTGGCAAAAATTAAATATTTATATGCCTGTAATGGATTAACCTTAATAAATAATAAAAGTATGCTGCCTAGAAGTAAGGCTAATAGCACTGACACTATAGGAACCCCTATAGAAAGAAGCTTATCTCTATTGGCAGTTTTATTTATGGCTTTTTTCTCTAAAGAGTTGACTACCTTATTCACTGTTTCTTCACCCTCCTAATAAAAATTCGTTTTTCTACTATGATTTCATGGCTTTCTCTTTAGGTATGCCTGCCATCATTAGACCAATTGTGCTTTCTTCAAACTCACTTTGGTCTATTTCTCCTACTATTCCGCCTTTATATATCACTGCTATTCTGTCTGATAAGAGATTTATTTCTGAAAGCTCTGTAGATATTAATAACACCGCTGTCCCTTGTTCCTTGGCTTTCACAATCTGTTTATGTATAAATTCAATAGCCCCAATATCTACTCCCCTTGTTGGCTGTACTGCTATCAACAGTCTTGGCTGTTTATCAACCTCTCTGGCCACGACTATCTTTTGCTGATTACCTCCAGATAGCTTTCTTGCTTCAGCATTTCTCCCCGGGGTTTTAATCGAATACTTTTTTATCATTTGTTCAGCATGAGAATTAATCACATTAAAATCAAAGAATACTTTTTTTCTAAAGGGACTCTTACAGTAATCCTTCATTATTAAATTCTCGCTAACAGAAAAATCTAAAACCAATCCTCTTTTATGTCTATCCTCTGGAATATATCCAACACTCATGTTGATTATTTCTGGTATAGATTTGTTAGTTATTTCTTCTCCTCCAAGGAGAACGTTTCCCGAGGTTGCATGCATCAGCCCCGCTATTACTTCTGCAAGCTCTTTTTGACCATTTCCGTCAACACCTGCTATACCCAATACTTCACCAGAGCAAAGATGTAGGTTTATATTGTTTAAGGTCCTTACTCCTGCAGCGTCTTCATAGGAAACATCCTTTAATTCCAGTACCTTTTCTCCCTTGCAGCATTCCTTTTCCTTGCATACTGGAGAAAGCTCTCTTCCTATCATTGCCTTTGTCAATTCAAGCTCATTTGTATCTTTGATATCTATTCTTCCAGTAACTTTTCCATCCCTAAGTACTGTAACTCTATCGCAAACAGACATTACTTCATTAAGCTTGTGAGTGATAAGTATTATGGACATACCGCCATCGGCCATTTTTCTTAAAGTAGAAAATAGTTCCTCAGTTTCTTGAGGAGTCAATACTGCCGTAGGCTCATCCATTATTAGGAGCTTAGCTCCCCTGTACAATGCTTTAACAATCTCAACCCTCTGCTGTTCTCCAACTGAAAGATCGGATACTTTGGAATTGAGAGAAATTTTCATCCCATACTTATCAGCAATTTCTAATATTTCTTTCTCTAGTTTTTCTTCATTTATTACAAATCCTTTTTCTTTACCCATGCCCATGATAACGTTTTCCAAGACTGTATGAACCGGTATTAACATAAAATGCTGATGAATCATGCCGATACCCATATCTATTGCATCTTTTGAAGAATTTAGATTGAGCTTCTTTCCATCAAAGAATATTTCTCCCTTTTCAGGCTTATATAGTCCATATAGCACATTCATTAAAGTAGATTTTCCAGCTCCATTTTCTCCTAAAAGAGAGTGGATTTCGCCTTTTTGTACCTCTAGGCTAACATCCTCGTTGGCTGCAAATGTCCCAAAGTATTTTGAAATTGAGACCATTTTTAAAATTGGCTCCATGGTATTCCCCCTATCTTGTTTGTTATAACGAAGGGAAAGTTCTGCTCTATAATCTTTATAACCAAGAACTTTCCGTAAATGAGTCTCAAGAAAAGCTTCCTTAAACTAGCTTGATTTATTGCATATTGTAACTTCGTAAAATTTCTCCTTACATTCGACATATTCCTTTGTTACATTACTATAAATTGCTTTGTAAAATTTGTAGAAAAATAATAGCATTTTTGTATGTTTATTATATTGATTTATTGTTAATAATTTAACGATAGCTTTCTTAAGGATTTAAGCTGTAACATAAAAAACACCTCCAAGTAGATAATCTAATTTTTATTAATTAGACTGTCTACTTTGGAAGTATCATATCAAAATATCTTAGCCTTCTTTTTTATTTTTTAACAGCATTTTTACTTTTTCAGGTGTTATAGGTAATTCTCTGACTCTAATTCCAACTGCATTATATACTGCATCTACAATTGCAGGACAAGGTGTATTGGTCACTACTTCTCCAATTGATTTTGCTCCAAAGGGACCAGTAGGCTCATAGCTTTCTGCAAAATCTACTATTATATTATTGATATCTAATCTTGAAGGTATTTTGTATTCCATCAATTCATTAGTTATCATTCTTCCTCTATTATCTTCCCTTACTTCTTCAAATAGCGCCATTCCTATGCCTTGAACTACCCCTCCCTCTGTCTGTATTCTTGCCAGAGTAGGATTAATTATGGTTCCACTATCTACTACTGCTACATAGTTTATTAGCTCTACTTTTCCAGTTTCTATATCTACCTCTGCCTCAGCAAAGCCTGATACAAAAGGTGGAGCAACATCGCTAGTCCCAAAAGATGCTGTAGAGGTCAGTTGATTAGTTGGATTTTTATAGATTAGCCTATTGCTTAAATCTGCCAAGCTAATTCCTTCATCTCCTGATTTATTTCTAATCTCTTTTCCATCAAATATTACATCTTCAATATCTATATTTAAATGTCTGGCTCCCTCCTGTACAATTAGCTCCTTCATTTTAGATGCAGCCTTCTTAACTGCATTTCCTGAGAAATAAGTTGTTCCTGAAGCATATGCGCCTACATCAAAAGGAGTTAAATCAGTATCCGAGGAATATACGCTAATAGTATCATCATCTACTCCCAGTGCCTCTGCCGCTACCTGTCTTAGAATAGTATCGCTTCCTGTACCTATATCTGTAGCTCCTAAAAGCAACATAAAGCATCCATTATCCTCTAGCTTAATAGTTGCAGTTGCAGTATCTATTCCAGGTATCCCTGAGCCCTGCATAGCAATAGACATGCCTACTCCACGTATCTTATCAGGGGATATCTGCTGTCTTGGATATTTACTGTCCCAGCCTATTAGCTCCTTGCCTCTTTTCACACAGTATTCTAGTTCACAGCTATTCATTATTATAGGTTCTTTTCCTGCACCTACAGTAGTCATATTAAATATGGGAGATGTTTCTCCTTTTTTGAGCATGTTCTTTTCTCTTAATTCAGTAGGGTCCATATTCAGCTTGTGAGCTAATTCATTAATAGCTGATTCTAAAGCAAAAGCTCCTTGAGTTACACCATATCCCCTTAAAGCCCCTCCTGGAGTACGGTTTGTGTTTACTGACTTCCCTCTAAATCTTGCTGCCTCAACCTTATTGTATAGTGGCAATGATTTGTATCCTGCTGCACCAAGGACTGTATAGGCATGCTCTCCGTATGCACCAGTATCAGAAAGTGCCTCCATGTCAATTGCTTTAATCCTGCCGTCTTTGTCAGCACCAATTGTCACTTTTATTTTCATAGCTTGTCGTGTTGTGGTAGATTCAAAGGTTTCTTTTCTTGTATATACAATTTTAGATGGTTTTCCTGTTTTCATAGTTACAGCAGCAGTATAAAACTCTACCTGTGCAGTTTGTTTGCCTCCAAAGCCTCCTCCTATACGAGGCTTGATTACTCTCACCTTGCTAATAGGCAGGTCAAGAGCTTTTGCCACCATTCTTCTGATATGAAAAGGAATCTGAGTAGAGGAAACTATAACTAGCTTTCCATATTGATCTATATATGAATAGGCTCTGTAGGTCTCCATCATGGCATGAGCCTGTGCCTGCGAGCGATAGCTTCCATTGACTACTACATCACATTTTTCTAATACTTCATCAACATTCCCATAATCAAAGTTATAAACTGCTGCTAGATTTTTATCTGGGTCAAAACCAATGTTCATATTTGAATAGCATCTATCTCTAAAGTGAATTTTAGATGGATGATTTTCTGCTTCTTCCATATCTAATACTGGTTCATATACTTCATATTCCACCTTTATAAGCTTCATTGCTTTTAAAGCTATATCTTCACTTACAGCTGCTACTATAGCCACTTCATCTCCAATGTATCTTACGTATTCGTCTAATATATATTTATCATAGGTTGATGGCTCTGGGTAGGATTGCCCCGCTCTAGTAAACAGTATTTTAGGCAGGTCTTCATGTGTCAATATACACTCTACTCCAGGAATTTTCTCAGCTTTTTCTTTATTTATGCTTTTGATTTTTGCAAAGGCATAGGGGCTTCTTAATATTTTTATTATTAATGCCTCCTTGGGAGCCATATCGTCAGTATACACAGGCTTTCCAGCTACAAGCTGTGTGCCATCTACTTTTGGAATAAATTTTCCTACAGAATGATTATTATTCATTATTCCACCCCCATATATTTCTTTATTGCCCTAAGCTGCCCTACATAGCCAGTACATCTACAAAGATTTCCCGCTAAAAAGTGTCTTATAGCTTCATCAGTTGGAGCCTCTAGCTGAGCTTTCATTGCTATGGTAGTCAGTATTAAACCGGGGCTGCAATATCCGCATTGGTCTACTCCCTCTAATACTAAATAGCTCCCTACTTCCTTAGCCTGTTCCTCTACGCCCTCAATGGTCAATATGCTTTTTCCATCAGCTCTTGCTGCTAGAAAGGAACAGGATAATGTAGGTGACCCATTTATCAAAACAGTACATACTCCACATGCCCCAGTATCACAACCTTTTTTCACACTTAAGTATCCATTTTTTCTAAGTACATCTAATAGATACTCATGAGGCTCTATATCAAAGGTTTTATTTGCGCCATTAATGTTAACCTTAATAATCATGCTTCCACCTCCATGATGGCTCTTTTTACCATTACCTTACATAGCTCTTTTCTATATTCCGCGGAGCCTCTAGTATTACTGCCAAAAACTAGCTCCTGTGATGCTATTTGTCCGGCTTTAAATGCAGTTTCCTCATTTATTTCAGTGCTATTTATATACTCCATAGCCTTGTATGCTAGAGCACCAGTTCTCGGTCTAGCTCCAACAGCTATCCTATACTCTCCATCTTTTTTTGAAACTGCTGCATTTAATATTGCATAGTCAACCTGAGAATTTCTCATGGATTGAAAAGCTGCTCCATCAATATTTTTTCGAAGAACTATTTTTTCTAGAATATCTCTTCTTCTGCTATCTTCTTTAAGATATTCTTCTAGCTTAATTTTTCCACTATTATAGAGTACTAGCTCTGCATCAAGAGCTAACAAAGCAGTTATTGGGTCTGAAAAGCCATACTTAGAAAACACTGTAGCACCAATAGTAGCTATGTTTCTTAGCTGAACCCCTATAATATGCTTTACAGAGTCTGAAACCACTGTGCCAAAGCTATCTGATAATATCTGGCTTGTCTCTAATTCTCTAAGTGTAGTCATTGCACCTATTTCTATGGTATCTTCATTGTCATCTATAAAATTAAGACCAGCATCGCATAAGTCAATAGCTAGCCCAATTCTCCTATTTCCCATCCTAAGATAACATCCACCACCTATTATGGCAGCATTTTTCTTAAGCTTAAAAACCTCAAATGCTTCATCTATACTTTTAGGCTTTATATAATCTCCAAATGTTATCAAATTCATCACTCCCATCTATTCAAAAGTCAAAGTGAACACTTGTTATTTAAAATATTATTTAGTCCTGCATGCAGTAAATCTTATGAGCTTATCTACATAGTATTCTGTATTATACATTACTGGATGCCCTTCAATAGAATACTTTACAACATCAACCCGTAAAATAGGAGAGCTCTCCTCCAATTTTAGAATGTCAGCTATCTCTCTAGTTACTAAACTAGGTATTATCTCCATAAAATCATGGCTAAGCTGGCAATTGCAGACTTCCTCAACAAAATCAAACATGGATTTTCCCAAATCCTTCTCGTTTATTTCCTTATTTGTTAAGAATACTTTTGGTATTCTATTTATACAATAAGCAGCAGGTGCACCATCTGCTAAGAATCTTTTCTTTACTACCAAAATTTCTTCTCCTGCTTCAATCCTTAAATTTTTTGCAGCTTCGTCGTTACAACTCTCACACGAATATGAAATAATATCAACCGTAGATTCATAGCCACAATCATTAATAAATTTCCCTAACTCTCCAGCATAATCGATTCCTTCTGATAGCTTCCTAGCAAAAGTAGTAATCATTGTACTGCTTCCCTGACTCCTTGTAATTAGTCCTTCATTTTCCAATACTGTAAGGGCTTCTCTTATAGTTAACCTACTAACCCCCATTTCGCTGGCAAGCTTGGCTTCAGAAGGAAGCTTTGTTATTTCATTATTATTGTTAGTTAGAATATAATTTCTTAGGTACTCTATGACCTGCTGAACAGCAGTATGTTTTTGAATCTTTGGCAGAATATTTTCATTCATGGATGAGCTCACCTCAATTAGTTTTCATTATTATTAGTATTGCTGCGATACATGTATATTCTATTAAACCAGTAAGGGATATCCTTAGATATCCATTACTGGTCATTTATTTTATATTAGTTGATTGTATTTACATTATGCTGATTCTTCTACTTCATCTTCCTTTTGTGGAATTGCGATATTTAAGATGATTGCGATTACACAAGCTATAACTATACCAGAACCGCCAAATATTAATTTAAGGAATTGCGGGAAGTTATCCATTGCACCTTGTACTTGAGTCAGACCAATTCCAAATGCAAGTGATAATCCTATAATTACTTTATCTCTGTCTGTTAGTGGCTTAGATGTTAACATGCCTATACCAGTAAGAGTTATTTGAGAGAATATTACAAGGCAAGCTCCCCCTATAACACTTGATGGAATAGTAGACACTAATGCGCCTAACTTTGGTATTAAACCAGCAAGTAATAGGAATATAGCTCCTATAGCTACTACAAATCTACTCATTATTTTTGTGAAAGCTATCATTCCAACATTCTGACTGAAGGAAGTAGTTGGAAGTCCATTAAATATAGCTGCGAATACACTACTTAATCCATTGTTTATAATTGAGCCTGATAGCTCTCTATCTGTTGCTTCTCTGCCAGCACCACCCATAGTTATAGCTGAAACGTCTCCCACAGTTTCAACTGTAGTAACTATAAACATTATTAGCATAGGTGCTATAGCACCCCATTTAAACTCTATTGGGAAGTGAAATGGTTTGGGTAAAGCAAACCAACTTGCTTCTTTTACAGCATCAAAGTTAACCATTCCTAATGGTATACAAATTATATAGCCTACTATAATTCCGAGTAAAATTGAAGATGTTTTAGTGAATCCTTTTGTAAACTGATTCAATGCTAATACTACAAATAAAACTATAATTCCAACTATCCAGTTCTTTGGTGAGCCAAAGGTTGGAGAACCACTGCCACCAGCCATTGATGTAATGCCTGTTGGAAGTAAAGACAAGCCTATAGTAAGTACAACAGTACCAGTAACTATTGTTGGGAAAAATTTTCTTAATGGCTTTAAGAAGAAACCTAATACTGCTCCAAATATTCCCCCTACAAGAGTAGCGCCTAATAATCCTGATATACCGTACCCACTTGCTATAGCAATATTAGTTGGAAGAAATCCAAAACTCGTACCCATAACTATAGGAAGCTTTCCCCCGCATCTCCAAAGAGGATAGCATTGATTCAGTGTAGCTATACCTGCAATAAACATAGCACATTGTATCATAATCGTCAAATCTGACCCTGAAATGCCTGCCACTCCAGCAACTATAATGCCTACAGCAATATTACTTGCAAACATTGCAAAAATATGCTGTAATCCCAGTGGTATAGCCTCACCTAGTGGCGGTATCCCATCTACTTCATACTTAGATCTGCTTATTTCTTTTTCATTGTAACCCAGTAGTTTTAACATACTACCCCTCCAATAATAATTTTTTATGTTAAAGCTATGATACAAAATGAAGACAGAATACTTTTTTTAAATACTTTCAGAAAACGTTTTCCAAAACTATATAGTTTCTCATCCTTAGCAAGTCTTTTTTACTTCACTCCCTTCATCTTTTTTGATATTGTTTGTTATTTGATAGACTAAAATCTATTTTTAACAAACAACCATAAAGAATGCTCCATTATATAAAATATAAGCTAAGTAGCTTGTAGAGCCGAATTTTAAAAAAGCTTCTAAACACAGTATTCAGAGAAATTTTCCCTCTCTGAATACTAGTTTAGTTTACAAGGGTTTAATGAGTAAATATCAAATTTTATAATCAATCAGTATAACAAATATTGGGAAATATAGCTGTATTAGAATATTAATAAAATATTATTGGATAGTTGTCAACATATCTGATAAGTTTATAAGTATTTCTATATAATTATATAAAATCCTTTAGTTAATTATTTACAATTATTTTTTTAACAGCACCTTTCATTATCCTTTGAGTCTGTATTTTAAAAAATGTATACGCTTAAAAACTCTGTATTCTTAGTATATTCACACAACTAATACATGTTGATGCTCTTAAAATACATATATTAGTTGTATTATATATACAATTATGCAAAACTTACAAATTGATTTATCAAAAATACTTTTTGAAATTTATGAGTATAACCCTTTTTCTAATAGATACACTATACTATTAATTTTCTTTTTCTATTAACTCTAGTATACTATATACAAGTACATAAACAGGGGGTAATATTATGTTAATCAATAGCCAAAGAGAATTTGAACTTTTAAAGAAAATTGGTTTTATAAGGACTAGTGGTTCAGAAGAAGAATTAAGAGCTGCAAACATCCTACTAGAAGAAATATCTTTAATAGGTTGCAAGGGTGATTTAGAAGATTTTAAAGTTCCTACTTCCAAAATAATAAAAACTTCACTAAAGGTAGTTGAGCCCTATGAAAAAGAATATGAGATTACACCATATAACTGCTCAGTTAGTACTCCTGAGGGTGGAATAACTACAGATTTTGTATATATAGAGGATGGGCTTGATGCAAATTTAGTTGACCTTAAGGGAAAATTTGTACTTATAAATATGGGTCCAGATCCAAAGCTTTATAAAAAACTTATAGAAGCTGGTATCGCCGGCTATATAACTATGAGTGGTACTGCCATGGATGAAGAGGATAAAACGGATATTACTGTAGCTAGAATGCGTGAAAAGAATACACAATACGGAAAAGTTCCTGCTATAAATATGCGTATGAAAGACTGCTTCCATATGGTTCAAAATAAAGCTTCCAAAGTCAAAGTAGAACTAATTACGGAGGATATAGAGCTTACTTCTCATAATGTTATTGTAACCTTGGAAGGCACTAAATACCCTAATGAGATAATATCTTTCGGTGCTCATTATGACAGTGTTCCTTTCAGTACAGGTGTATATGACAATGGTGCTGGTTCAGTTATTATAATGGAACTGCTAAGATATTTTAAAGAAAATCCACCAATCAGGACTTTAAAATTTATATGGTATGGCTCTGAGGAAGTTGGCCTTCTTGGCAGCAAAGCTTATTTAGCAGTTCATGAAGAAGAGCTAAAAAATCATCTTTTAATGATTAACGTAGATGTTGGAGGCTCCATCCTTGGAAAAGAGATGGCTTTAGTTACTGCCGAACAAAGCTTAGTTAATTATATTGAGCATATGGCTAAAATTAAAGGTTTCCCGCTTAAAGTGGAACAGAGTATATACTCAAGTGATTCCACAGCCTTTGCTGATTCAGGAATTCCTTCTGTTACGTTCTGCCGTTTTGCTCCTAGGGGTGGTGCATTCATCCATACTCGTGATGATGTTATGGACTTTTTAAGTGCTGATGCTTTAGAAAAAACTACTATAATAACTAAAGAGTTCAGCGAATCCATTGTAAACTCAGTAGTATTCCCAATAGAAAAGAAGATTCCGGATAATATGAAAAATGATTTAGATAGATACTTTGGTAAAGAAGCTAAAAAAGAGGATTCAGTTGAAAACAAAAAATAACCAGAAAAGGCCTACATCTCTTGATGTAAGCCTTTTTTAACATTTTCATTATTCATATATGCTCACCATTCATATAACTTATCTTATCTCCTGCCCTAGAGATTCAAAATAGGTATTGTATCTTTTAAGATTAGGATTTAAATATCTTAGCAAAGTAGGAAAAGGAACTAATTATAAAATATGTTAATATATAATTACCGTACGGAAAGTAAGCCTTTAAAGGAGGGGGAACTTTGGACTATATAGATTTAATTCAAAAAACTATAGACTATATCGAAGATAATATTGGCGAAAAGATAACGGTTGATAAACTAGCAGAAATTGCGGGCTTCTCTACCTATCACTACTATAGGGTATTTCATAGCTTTGTTGGAATTCCTGTAATGGAATATGTAACAAGACGAAAACTCCAATATGCTCTATCTCAACTTAATAATAAAAAGATATTTGATATTGCATTGGATTTTGGATTTGAAACTCATGCTGGATTTACTAAAGCTTTTAAAAAGTTTTTTGGATATACCCCAAGCTTTTATAAACTGCATGCACCGATGGGTCCCCCACAGAAGATTGATTTAAGAAAAATTAGAGCAAATAAAACTGGAGGTATTATAATGCAACCTAAAATAATAGAAAAAGATTCTTTCAAGTTAGTTGGATATGAATTTAAAACTACACTAAGGAATAGCGTCCATTCTAGAGATATTCCCGCCTTTTGGGATAAGTGCAACATAGAAGGTAAAGAGGCACATTTATATAAGACGCAAAGCCCTCCTAAGCATGGAGAATATGGAATTTGCGTGAATACCAATATGGAGACTGATGAATTTTCTTATATATTAGGGGTGGAAGTTACAAGCTTTGAGCATTCAGAAGAAGATATGTACACTCTTGAAGTACCTGCTGCAACCTATGCCGTCTTTACTACTCCTGATGTAAGCTCAGATGATGGCAGCTTTGTAAGCTCAATCCAAGGCACTTGGAAATATATACTTGAAGAATGGTTTCCAAATTCCTGTTATGAAATTGATGACTCTAAGCTAGACTTTGAATTTTATGATGAACGTTGTCACCCTTGGGAATATGAAAAAATATGTATGGATATTTATATTCCGATAAAAAAAAGATAAAAGAAGTAAATAAAACTACAGCAGGGTTTTTAACTTAAATCCCACTGTAGTTTTTTTAAGTTTGTATCTCTTGTTTATCCTATATCATTATCTCTTTAATATTATAGTATAATAATTTCCCGCCAGCTTGTTTGTAATCAGGAGCTATTCCTCCACTTTCCACAGGAATTTTTGCAGCATATGATGTTAATTTCTTTTACTTCTTTTTAGCTTAACCCATTTTTTGCAATAACTAGCCTAATATCCTCATAGCTAATCTCTTCAGGCACTAACTCCTTAATAGGCTTTAGCTTCTCCAAGCCTACTTTCTCTATTGCATCTAATATTTTCTCTTCTTTTGAAGAATCATCAAAGAATATTGACCAGTCAATTAGTCGCCCATTTTTATCACATTTTATTAGATGTTCAATTATAGTGTTTATGGTGAAGTTTCTTTTTTTAGCTATCTCTTCCAGAGACAAGCCTTCTAGATAACATTTATAGGTGGCTATATATCTATCTTCAGTACTGTCCTGTTTTGATTTTTCTGGTCTCGATTGGACTCTTTCATCTTTTCTAATCTCGTGAACATTTAATCCTTTTTCAGTACAATAATCATTAACTAAATCTATGAAGCCTTCTCCATAGCTTTCATATTTCTTCAGTCCTACCCCACTTATTGACAAAAGCTCATCTTTGTTTTGAGGATAATATGATGCAATTGCCTTTAGAGTTGAATCATGAAAAATCAAAAATGGAGCCACTTGCTTTTCCTTAGCAATTGAATATCTTAGTTCTTTAAGCCTAATAAATAATTCATTGTCATAGTTTTGGTTTCCATCTATTTTTCTTTGCTCTTCTTTTTCTTTTGTTAAGTCCTTTCTCTCTACTAGATGTCTCCTATGATGAACTTTTACTTTTCCTCTTAACACTTCCAGGGAGCTTGAGGTTAGCTTTAAAATAGGAAACTTATCCGGAGTTATGTGAATATATCCCTTTGATACCAATGTCATTGCAATCTCTCTTACAGCAGTATCACTGTAGTCTGTCATTATTCCATAGGTAGACACCCTATCAAGATTAAACTCCAGTATTTTCTTATTCTTTGAGCCCCTTAAAACCTGTATTATAGTACTCAACCCATATCTTTCATTTGTTCTATATATACAGGATAATATTTTCTGTGCCTCTATTGTTACATCCATCATTTCTGATTGATCCAGACAATTCCCACAATTGCTACAGCTAGATTCTTCTGTGCTCTCACCAAAGTAGTTAAGTATAAAATTCCTTAAACACTCATTTGTATGACAGTAGTCAACTAAATATTGGAGATTCTTATATAATATTTCCTCTCGTTCATGTGATAATGTCTCATTTTGTATTATAAGCTTTTGCTTTACTATATCTGACGGTGAATACATTAAAATACAATGACTTTTTTCTCCATCTCTACCTGCTCTTCCTGCCTCTTGATAATATGCCTCCATATTTTTAGGCATATTGTAGTGAATTACAAACCTAACATCGGGCTTGTCTATTCCCATACCAAAAGCATTAGTTGCTACAATTATTCTAGCTCTATTATATATAAAGTCATCTTGATTATTCTGTCGTTCATCTGCCTCCATTCCACCGTGGTATGGAGTGGCAGTGATTTCTTCTTCTCTAAGTTTTTTTGTCAATGCTTCAACTGTTTTTCTTGTGGCACAGTATATTATTCCTGATTCACCCTGAAAGTTGTTTTTTAGGTAATCAAGCAAATATGAGAATTTATTACTTACCTTCACAACCTGATAAAATAGATTTGGTCTGTCAAATCCAATTATTGATTCTAGTGGAGTATCTAACCTAATCAAATACTTTATTTCCTCAATTATTTCTTTAGTAGCTGTTGCCGTAAATGCAGCAACTACGGGTCTTCTTTCTAGTGAGTCAATAAAGGTGGGTATTTCTAAGTAGCTAGGTCTAAAATCATGCCCCCACTGGCTTATACAGTGAGCTTCGTCAATGGCTACTAGCGAGATATTAATGTCTCCTATAAGCTCCTTAAAAAAGCTAGTGTTTAGGCGCTCCGGAGCCACATATACTATTTTATATTTATTTTCTCTTATATCTCTGAGTCTATCTATAAGCTCTTTCTGCTCAAGGGTACTATTAATATAAGTTCCAGCTATACCCATTTCATTTAGGGAATCTACTTGATCCTTCATTAGAGATATTAACGGTGAAATCACTATTGTTATTCCACTTAAAATAATAGCTGGTAATTGATAACATAGCGATTTACCCCCTCCAGTAGGCATTATGCCTAAGGCATCTCTACCATCTATTATTCCTTTAACTAGCTTTTCTTGACCGTTTTTAAACTCATCATATCCAAAATACGTCTTTAACGCTTGATAAATATCCATCTATTTTCCCCCTAAAATAAAGGTTCTTATAACATTGATTTCTTATTTTTATACTAACAATAAAATTGCAGAAAGTCTAGGCTCTCTTACTTTACTTCAAATGCCATCTCCCAGCTTTTCTTAAATACATTTTATTTTTTGTTTTAATGTCAAAATTTGTGGGTAAATGTCATCATAGAAAAAGCAAATAGTTTTTGCTATAACTATAGAGAAATTTTATATGAGGAGTGATTAGATGACTGAGGAAATCAGCGTAGGCTGCACAAGACCAGAACTAATGAAGCTACCAGAGGAAGAAATTATTGAAAACCCAAAACAAATTGTAAAGGAGGAGAAACAAAAAATGATAAAAGTTGGAAAACCAGCACCATTATTTTACGCACCAGCCTTCTTTGAAGGTAAATTCACAAATATAAATCTTGAAGACTACAAAGGCAAATGGGTACTGCTTTGCTTCTATCCAGGAGATTTTACATTTGTCTGAGCTACTGAGGTTTCAGCAGTTGCTGAAAAGTATGATGAATTGCAAGAATTAGGTGTACAAGTTCTTTCTGTTAGTGTTGATTCTACTTTCGTACATAAAATGTGGAATGACGTTGAACTATCTAAGATGGTAGGTAAGGATATTCCATTCCCAATGTTATCAGATCAAAATGGAAATATAGGAAAGCTATTTGGAATTTATGACGAAGAAAGCGGAGTAGAGACAAGAGGACGTTTTATTATAGATCCAGATGGAATAGTACAAGGCTTTGAGGTACTTACACCACCAGTAGGTAGAAATGTTTCTGAATCTATAAGACAAGTAAAAGCCTTCCAGCACGTTAGAGCGACAAAAGGAGGAGAGGTTACTCCTTCAGGCTGGAAGCCAGGCAAAACTGTATTAAAGCCAGGACCACAGCTTGTAGGTAATGTATGGAAGGAATGGAAGGTCAGCGAAGCTTTCGATGACTAAATAAAATAGTCTATACTTTTGTGAAAAATAATGCTCCTTTCTGGCAAGAATCCGAACAATGTTCGGGCCAGAAGGAGCATTTATTTATTTTTCTGCATTAAGTCTGCTATTATAGGTCTCCAAATTTAATTCGCCCATGAGTCTGCTAGAAATTACTCCTGATAGCATAGACCCATTTACATTTAGCGCTGTCCTTCCCATATCTATTAGTGGCTCTATTGCTATTAGCAGCCCCACTAATCCTACAGGCAATCCCATTGCTGAAAGAACTGTCAATGCTGCAAATGTAGCTCCTCCTCCTACTCCTGCTATTCCAAAGGATGCTAGGGCTGTGATAACAATTAGCTTAATTAAAAATGCTGGTGCCAATGGATTTATACCAACTGTTGGCGCTATCATTACTGCTAACATGGCAGGATATATGCCTGCACATCCATTCTGGCCTATGCTTGTTCCTAAGGATGCAGATAGGTTTGCATGACCTTCTGGTACTCCTAGCTTATCTACTTGAGTCTCAACATTTAATGGTAAAGTCCCTACACTTGATCTAGAAGTGAATGCAAAGGTTAATGCTGTTGCAGATTTTCTTAAATAGTTTACTGGGTTTAATCCGAATATTGCTAGTATTATGAAGTGAACTATAAACATCACTATTATAGCAGCGTAAGACGCTATGACGAACTCAAGCAGTCTTAATATTTCACCAAAGTTACTTGTAGATACTACTCTAGTCATTAATGCCAATATTCCATATGGGGTTAGACGTAGTATTAGAGTTACCATACGCATTACAACGTCTTGTAATGAGCTTATTAATTGCCCAAAAAATTCTGCTGATTCAGGTTTTTTCTTTCGTATTCCTATGGTTGCTATTCCTATAAATGCTGCAAATACGACTACTGATAATGTAGCTGAGCTTCCCTGACCAGTCATTGAATAGAATGGATTTGTAGGTATGATTTCAACAATTTGCTCTTGAATTGGCTTTGATTGAAAATCTGCTAGCCTTACTTCTAGATTTTCACTGGCCTTAAGCTCACTTTCGCCTATTTGAAGTCCTTCTGAGCTTAGTCCAAATATACTTGATGCTCCAACTCCTACTAAAGCTGATATAGCAGTAGTTATTAAAAGTACTGCTATTATTTGAGCTGACGTTTTACCTAGGTTTTTAGTTTTTTGATTAACAATGGCACTGGTTATGGATACAAAGATAAGAGGAATTACTATCATTCTTAGTAGTCTTACATATCCTGTACCCATAACTGCAAACCAACTATTTGACACCTTAACTATAGGAGATGCAGACCCATATATCATTTGTAAAATAGCTCCAAATGCTATACCTACTATTAGAGCTAGAATTACTCTTTTGGTAAAGGAAACATGCTTCTTTTGCATTATATACAGTCCGTATACAATGGCAAGCATAATGATAACATTAATGATTACAGATAATGTTGTGTTCATTCTTTCCCTCCTAACATAGTTTTTAAACTTATACCCACGGGACATGCCGGATTAACTAATAGAATCAAATATTTGTTAATTTATTTATGAGATAAAGTTTTACATGGTATGTAATACCTTATATTACATCTTTTTCAATGGATTCAATTTTTTATTTTTAATATAATTAGGCTGGGAGGTATATATTTTGAGCACAAAATTTGAATTACCATATATAAGAGTTGAAGTGAAGTACTGGATTTCCCATTTTGTTGCTGCAATATGGATGTTTTTTTCTATTAATCTATCTAAGCCTTGGGTCATGGACTTTTCTAATGTAGTCTCTTTACCTGTTTCAATATTTATTATTGCAGGTATTGCATATATTCCTGGATATATAAATGCTTTTATTTTGGTAAGCCTATTGCTGGACAAGCAGCCTAAATTTAAGATTAAAAACCCTAATGATCCGATTACTATAGTTATTGCCTGCCATAATGAGGAGAAGAGGGTGAGAGAAACTATAAGCTATGTTGCAGCACAAGATTATAAAGGAAGCATAAAAATCATTGTAGTTGATAATTGCTCTAGTGACAGAACTGCTGATATAGCAAGACAGGCAGGAAAGGATTATAATCTTGATTTAGATGTCATATATGAGGAAAACCCAGGAAAGTTCAATGCCTTAAATAAGGCTTTAAAATATATAGAAACTGAATACCTGATTACACTAGATGCAGATACTTTGCTTCATAGGGAAGCTGTTAAATATCTAGTATCACGAATGTACTCTTCCCCAAAGGAAGTCTGTGCAGTAGCAGGTACAGTTTTAGTTCGAAATAGCAGAACAAGCTTTATTGCTAAGCTTCAGGAATGGGATTATTTTATTGGCATTTCCAGCATCAAGCGTATGCAAGGTCTATATCAGGGGACTCTAGTAGCTCAAGGGGCATATTCTCTATATAAAACAGAGGAATTAAAGGCAATAGACGGATGGCCAAATGCAATTGGTGAAGATATTGTGGTTACATGGAACTTTTTAAGAAAAAACCTTAAAGTGTATTTTGAACCAATGTCAATTGCTTTCACAGATGTGCCAGAAAGTCTTAAGCATCTTGCTCGTCAAAGAAGTCGCTGGGCTAGGGGCATGATTGAGGCCTTACATATGGTAAAGCCTTGGCAGCATCCAATTAGATATGTACGATACTTAACTAGTATTAACTTAATAATGCCATATTTAGATGTTGTATATACTTTTTGTTGGATGCCTGGACTTATTCTTGCATTAATAGGTAAGTTTTGGATAGTAGGACCTATGACGCTTTTAGTAATTCCACTAGCATTAATGCAAAACTTAGTTCTACTTAAATATCAAAAGCAAGTATTTCAAAAGTTCGGCTTAAGGATTCGAGAGAATTACCTTGGATATATTGCATATATATTACTTTATCAAATGATTATGAGCCCTATATCTGTCATAGGCTATGTACAGGAATTATTGGGACTAAATAGAGTGTGGAAGTAATTAATAACTTATATGGCAAGAGGAACCTCTTGCCTATTTTAAAATTTCATAAAGGAAATCGTAATAGAAAATAATGCAATTGTCCTCTTGTGTTTATATAATTAATCATTTACTCCATTATCATCTATTTTATCTTTTTGTGCTCTTGATAGCTTTACAAAAGCTTCATAACGTGAACGAAGTATCTTCTCATGATATTCTTCATCTGCTCGTAATTGTTCAAAGAACTTTTTAACCTTTGACTCCTCTGCCTTATCAGATAGCATTTGATAATGCTTCTGGGCTTTAATCTCATCTTCAATAGCTTCTAAAATACCATCCAGTATCTGCTGCATGTAATTTCCTCCTCTAATTCATAATTTAATATCTACAATAGCTTCGCAACAACTAAAGTTATATCGTCGCTGATTTTTTCATGTCTTAAAAAGTCAGTAAAGTCTTCGTGGATTCTCCCAACAATATTATCAGGCTTCATAGTATGAATTTCAGTAACAAGCTTCTTTAATCTTTCTTCATAATATTCATTATTTGACCTTTGCTCCATTAATCCATCAGACATTATGAACAAGGTCATCGGTATGGATAGACGGTGGGAATGATCCTCATATTTAAATAGCTCAGTATCTATTGCTGTTGTAATTGGAAAAGCCCCATTATTAAGTTCTATTATCTCTTTTCCATCCATGACTAGTAAAGGACATTTATGAAAACCAGCATTGCAATAAGTCAGCTCACTTGTCTTTAAATCAATAACAATAAGAAAAAGGCAGACCAGATATTCCTCTGGATACCCTTCCTTTGTGTATTGTTCAAGTACAAAATGCATAATTTCTTTAGGGGATACCAATTGTCCTGGTGCATACTTAAGCCTGAAATAGCTTCTTATAGTATCTTTTATAAAAATAGACAGCATTGCACTATCAAGTCCATGTCCTGAAACATCAGATATAAAGCATACATACTGCTCAAAATAATCATTTAGCAATCCATTGTCTATCTTAAATGCATCAAATAAGTCTCCGCCCAGCTTATCTGCGGGAA
Source organism: Firmicutes bacterium UBA3546 (assembly GCA_002376545.1). Taxonomy (GTDB): domain Bacteria; phylum Bacillota; class Clostridia; order Tissierellales; family Proteiniboraceae; genus Proteiniborus. The sequence goes on from DFOH01000049.1 coordinate 168,231, forward strand.
TATACAAGGATGAAAAAGAAATATTTTCAGTATGAGGAAGACTTTCAGGAAGGGAGCGCTTATGAATCTTCATGGCATTTGTAATTTCATTATCCAGCTTTTTTCTTATTCTCTCATACTCTACATATTTTTCATTACCATAAATATATATGAGATTGTTCTTTTCAAAAAACCTAATATGAAGTCTTACAGTATCATTTTTCCCTTTAAATAAGAACTCATCTACATTGGAAGGGTCTTCTGATATATTTTCAATATAGGACTTGCCCTTGCTTTTATAATTATCACTGATTATATCTAAAAAGGTCTTTTGTTTTAACTCCAATTCATCAAAGCCTAAGTATAATCTTATGGCATTATTAGCGAAAATAATTTGCCCTCCCATATTACAAATTAGAATATGGTCATGGATCATATTGACTATTGTTTCATTTATTTTTTCTATATCAAAGGTCTTTCCCATAATGTTTCCTCCTGTTTACTAAGCTTTTAATTTATGTATATTTCCTCTGCATAATACCACTTTATTATATCATAATACCTTTATTTTTGTTTGCTTTCTAAATGATAAGCGCTAAAGTATTTTTGTCAATAGCTTTTATTTACGCTTTATTATATAATTTTTGATATGTCGTTAGGTAATGGATATAATTAAATATATATATTTATGAGGAGGATACTATGAGCAAAAATGTGTTAATTTATACCTTTGAAACTTGTCCATATTGCATTAGAGCTAAGAGACTTTTGTCTAAAAATAATATTGATTTTGAAGAAATTGATATTACTGATAATGAGGACAAGTTAATTGAGCTTGAAAAGAAAACTGGGATTGATACTGTTCCCCAGATTTTTGTGGGAGAAAGCTTTATTGGTGGATGTGACGATTTATATGCTTTATATAAAAGTGGAGAATTCCATAAAACATTCACTACCTAGAGCATAATTTACTCTTATCTATAAAAACAAAGGGGCTGTTACAACAGTCCCTATCTATTATATGAGGAGTATTATGAAGTTTTTCTATTATCATAATACTCCTTATACAGTTCTAATTAAAAACCACGACTAATTGGTCTAAATTTCTCTAGCTACCTCAACAATAGCTTCAATTCCCCTTCATGCTTTTAAATAATATCAAAGAAACTCATTTGATCACTTTCCGGAAGACCATTTAAACAGTCAAATCTTTTAAGCAAATCCACAGTTGCATTTCCTATCTTAGCACGCTTCCTTAAATCCTCTATAGAATTAAAGGGTTCTTCCTTAGCTGAATTGTATATACCTTCAGCTGCTACTGTTCCCATGCCCGCTATACTGTTTAAAGGCGGTCTTAATTTACCTTCCTCTAGCAAAAATTTTGTAGCATGAGATTTGTACAAATCAATTGGGAGAAATTCGAAGCCTCTTTCATACATTTCTAAAACTATTTCAAGGTCATCATACATATCCTTATCCTTAGGAGCCGCTTGGTTGCCCATCATCTCTATTTCCTTTAGCTTTGCCTTAACTCTTTCCTTTCCAAATATCATATATTCTGCGTCAAAGGCCTTTGCTCTAATTGAAAAATATGCCGCATAGTAGGCTTCAGGTATATGCACCTTAAACCATGCAATTCTAAATGCCATCATTACATAGGCAGCAGCATGAGCCTTCGGAAACATGTATTTTATCTTTCTACAGGAATCTATATACCATTCTGGCACATTGTGTTCTCTCATCATAGTCTCATATTCAGGCCATTTTGGGTTCTTTAATGCCAGGCCTTTACGAACCAACTCCATTATCTTAAAGGCACTGTCTGGCGGCAGACCCTTTTTGATAAGGTACACCATAATATCATCCCTGGTACATACTGCATCGCTTATGCTGGTGACTATTCCTTGGTCAATCAATTCCTTGGCATTTCCCAGCCATACGTCAGTGCCATGAGATAGTCCTGATATACATATTAAATCAGAAAAGGTTTTAGGCTTTGTATCTAAAAGCATTCCCCTTACAAATCTTGTTCCAAACTCAGGCACACCAAATGTTCCAACTCTGGAATTTATCTGCTCTGGTGTTACACCTAAAGCATCTGTAGATGAAAATATAGACATGGTCTTCTTATCATCCATAGGTATAGCTTTTGGGTCCACTCCAGTTATGTCTTGAAGCATTCTTATAACTGTAGGATCATCATGACCTAGTATATCTAGTTTCAATAGATTCTGGTCAATTGAGTGATAGTCAAAATGCGTTGTTATAATATCTGAATTCGGGTCGTCCGCAGGATGCTGTACTGGACAAAATTCAAATATTTCTCTACCCTTGGGTACAACTATTATTCCACCGGGGTGTTGCCCTGTAGTTCTTTTTATACCTGTACAGCCCTTTAAAAGCCTCATTATCTCCGCTTTGTTCACTGGAATGTTTTTTTCCTCAAAATACTTTTTAACATATCCAAATGCTGTCTTTTCCGCTATTGTACCTATAGTTCCTGCCTTAAAGGTGGTACCCTTTCCGAATATAACCTCCGTATACTTATGCGCCTTCGCTTGATATTCTCCTGAAAAGTTCAGGTCTATATCTGGCTCCTTATCTCCATTAAAACCTAAGAAGGTTTCAAAGGGTATGTCAATACCATCCTTTACTAAGCTTTCTCCACAAACAGGACAATCCTTATCTGGAAGGTCAAATCCAATTTGATGTCCATGCTCTGCAAAGTCAGAATACTTGCAGCTTGGGCATCTATAATGAGGAGGTAAGGCATTAACCTCTGTAATACCTGTCATATAAGCTACCACTGAGGAGCCAACTGAGCCTCTAGAGCCTACTAGATAACCGTCTTCGTTTGACTTCCATACTAGCTTTTGGGCTATTATATACATTACTGAGAAGCCATTTTTTATAATTGAATCCAGTTCCTTGTCAAGTCTTTCCTTAACAAGCTCAGGAAGTGGGTCTCCATATAGCTCATGAGCTTTTCCGTAGGTAATATCTCTAAGGTTTTGTTCACAGCCATCTATATGTGGTGTAGCCTTCTCTGATGAAATAGGACTAATCTGTTCGCACATATCAGCTATCATATTAGTGTTAGTTACTACTACCTCATAAGCCTTTTCTTCTCCTAGATAGGAGAATTCTTCAAGCATCTCCTCAGTAGTCTTCAAATATAAGGGAGCCTGACTATCTGCATCCTTATAGCCCTGACCTGCTTCTAGGATACGTCTATATATCTCATCCTCAGGGTCCATGAAGTGAACATCTCCAGTTGCTACTACAGGCTTATTCAACTTCTCTCCTAAAGCCACAATTTTTCTATTGATTTCTTTTAAGTAATCTCTATTAGGCACCTGCTCTGACCTTACTAAATAGTCATTATTTCCTAAAGGCTGAATTTCAAAATAGTCATAATCCTCTGCAATGGCTTCAATTTCATCATCAGACTTTCCTAGCAAAATGGACTGGTAAAGCTCCCCTTCGCTACAGGCAGCTCCGAGAATCAAGCCTTCAGAATACTTTTTATAAAGACTCTTTAATATACGTGGTCTTTTATAAAAATAATCTAAATGGGAATAAGATACTAGCTTATATAAATTTTTCAATCCTTCATTATTTTTTGCAAGTATTATTGCATGATAGGTTCTTAGCTTTTTATACTCTTCCTTTTTAGCTTCTTCATCAGAACTGTAGCTGTCTATTTCTTCAAGGGTCTTTACTCCTCTTTCTTTTAGCTTTTCAAGCATTACATTAAATACCTTAACAGTTGTATCTACATCATCTAATGCTCTGTGAGCAACATCTACCTTTATGCCAAGATTTTTAGCAATTCTTCCTAGCTTATAGCTTTTATAATCAGGGAAAAGCCCCTGTGCTAATGACAATGTGTCTATATAAGTAAAATTGAATTCATAGCCTAATAGCTTTGCATTATGCTTTAAAAAGCCTATATCAAAAGCAGCGTTATGGGCAACTAAAGCACACCCTTCAATAAAATCTAATAGTTTAGGAAATACCTTATCTATAGTTTCTGCATCCTTTACCATGTCATCAGTTATATTAGTAACCTCTACGACTCTTGCAGGAATAGGCTTTTCTGGATTTACAAAGCAGCTAAACTCATCTATCACTTTCCCATCCTTAAGCTTCATAATACCAATTTCAGTTATCTTCTCTGTTACTGGTGAAAAGCCTGTGGTTTCTAAATCCAGAACACAATAGGTCGTGTCAATAGATTGTTCCATAGGGTTAGTTACAGAAGGCTTCTTATCAGGTGCTAAATAGGCTTCCACTCCATATATGACCTTCATATCAGGATTGTCTCTTCCTAAGAGCTTATGAGCTTCGGGAAAAGCCTGAACTACTCCATGATCAGTTATGGCAATAGATTTCATTCCCCAGCTCATCGCCCTTTTAATCAAATCAGTAGCACTGGTCATAGCATCCATCTGACTCATCTGTGTATGCATATGGAGCTCTACTCGCTTAACCTCTGCATTATCATGTCTCTTAGTTTTCTTTATCCCTTCCGCTTCTACTATGGTATTGGCAATAATTTCGATTTCGCCTGAAAATTTACTCTGACCTGAATTCCCAGAAAGTCTTACTGCATTAGCTTTATTTAGCTTGGATAAGGCCTCTCCTTCTTCACCGGATTTCACAAAGGATTTACAGGTCATAGAGCTTGAGCCATCATACAAATCAAAGGAAATCAATGTTTTTCCACTTTTTAATTCCCTTGTTTCTATATTGGATATTTCTCCTTCTATGGCCACCTTTCCCTCATCTGGAGTAATATCAATAATCTTTATTATAGGGTCTTTTATTTTAGAGCTTCTGCCTAATATTAAGGATGGGTCGCCCTTTCCATTGGATTCAGCCTTACCCTTTTGCTTTTTTCCTCCAAATGTTTCAATGCTATTGGATGAATTAGGTGTACTATTGCCTAATGTGGCTTTGACTACCTTTTGAGCTAGCTTCGCTTCTTTAACTCGTGCATCCTCTTGCAGCTTTATAAGCTCTTCACTGCTTACATCATCTATTAGGTTTATCTTGTATTCTTTTCCGTATAGATTCTCTATGGCTTTAATAATTTTTTTATCATATCCCATAGCTTTTAAATGGCTGGATGCTGCAACTTTGAATTTAAAATTAATAATATCCTCAGCTACTTCAAATTCATAGCTGTTTAATACTCCTTTTAAGCTTGGATATTTTTCTGACATAGAGCTCACTATATCTTTCAAATTCTCTTCTATAGGTTTTTCCACTAAATCCTTAGTATACTCTACATTTATCTTAGAGGATTCCAATACAAATCTTTCTCTTATATACTTTTTAAAATGTTCGATTTCATCTGCTCCGATATGCTTGTCAGAACGGAGTCTTAGTTCAAGGGTTTTTATATTTTTTCTTAGAGTTACCCCTTCAACAATCGCAGTATTTATATTTCCTAATTCCTTATAATCACTAAATATTTCATTTATTCTCTTCATAGCATTCTTTACCTTCTTGTAATTTTTTTCAATATATTGCTTACTATTTATATAGGATAGTCCTAAGAAAAGTTGCAGGTTGTGTGAAAATTGTCACTTTAAGCATAGTCCAAAGGTGCTCATTATTATTGACTCTACAGGTAGAAATTGAAGCTGCGGATGGACCTTTAATAGCTTTAAACGCAAAATTCTTCACTATTATTCAGAATTGTAGAAAACGAATTTTCACACAGTCTGATGACTCTATCCTTAGCCTATTCTCTTCCCTACTGTAGCAGCATATATTACGAATTGATTTTCTCCATCTAATCCAAGTAAGCTATTGATTGCATCGTCATCATATGAACCTATGGCACAGACTCCACTATCAATGGATTCTGCTGCTAGATAAAGATTTTGACATATATGCCCAGCATCTAAATGAAGGTACCTATATCCCCTCTCTCCATATCTCCATTTCATTCTGTCAACTACGGCGCTCCAAATAAAAGTCACTGCACTATTTTTAATAAATTCCTGCTCATGGCAAGCATTAGTCACTTTTTGAGCTATTTCAGATTCTGTTGTTATCTCCATAAGCTTATGAGAAAGAGCTATGTATCTATATAAGCCTGGCTTTATGCCTTCCACATTATTTATCAATAGAAATGTTTCAAATGCATGTCTAGCTCCTGCTGAAGGAACTGTTCTTAAGGTTGAAGGTCTAGACAGAACCTGTTGTACTCCCTGTGTACACCATAAAAGATATGAAAGCTCATCTAATTTCAGAGAAATATTATCATATTTTCTAAGACTTCTTCTAGTTTCTATGGCTTTCCTTAAATCCATGCTCTTCACTTCTAGCTTTTCTGCAGGTGGTAAATCAATTAGCATTCCAGCTTCATCCCATTCTAATTCTAGCGGTGGTTGTAGCAGTCCCTTCTCTTGGTCAGAAGGCTCAGCATACTTATGCTTTGTTTTTTCCATGAACTCTTTTCCAATATTCTTAGTCAAGTCCTCATCTCCTATCGTAATTATCTATGTACTAACAATTATATAATATATCAATTTACATTTCACTATGCTTACAAAAATAATAGAACAAGTGAATTTTTACCTGTCCTATTATTTACATAACTTTCTCTATATCATTTTCATTTTACAGCCTCAAATAGTGAAAATTCACTCACGATACCTCCTTATACCCTTCCTCCAGCAATTATAAAAGGTCATCAAAGTTCGCATGAACTAGAACTTATATATATTCTATCACAACAAAAATTGTTAATGTAAATAAAATTTTAATATAAAGTAGATTCTGAAGTTTATTGTAGATAAATAAAGAAACACAAGAGATATTAATATGGACCCTTGTGTTTTAGCTTCAATGAATATTTAATTTGAACATGCTACTTTTTTTGTTCCAACCTGATTAACATATTCAATAATCTGAAATAATGATTGGCCTCACGAAGTACATGATCTGCTAGAAGTGGAGGAATAATGGATTTAATCTCACATTCTAATAATCCTTCTGTGGCAGTCCTTTTATAATCTATGATTCCTCTTGTGTCCTCTAAGCTTTTTTGAAGTATTTGCTTTTCGGCTAATTTAATACATTCATCTACTAATTTTTCAAATCCTTCTGCAGTAATTTCGGCTTTTTCCTTAAGAGCTTTTTCTGTTGGATCTAACATTCCGTCAATAAACTGTGCATGTTCTCCCATTATATTATTCCAAAAGTTAAGCTCTTTACATAAAGTTTTCTTTAGAACCTTTCTATTCTGAAGAGACTTTAATATTTCCAAATAGTATTCTGCTTCACGTGTATCATGCTCTAACATCTCATCATACAAGGCAATAAATATTTTACACTGTAGTGACAAAGCCATTAGTTTCTTTTGAAATGCAATTACATCTTCAAGTAGACATAATGACCTAGTATTTAAATCCCACACTATGCTCTCTAACCATTCTTCATAATTGCACTTTAGATTACCAACTAACTCAAGTTCAGCCTTAGTAATTGCCGTATTAAGACTTGCTCCAGTTAACCTTGAATTTACTTCTTCTGCTCTTAAAGTATACGGAGTTACAAATTGATTAGACTTAATAGACTGCTCCGATACAGCTCCATTAGCATAGATTACGGTTTCAGCTAGGAGTTGTTCAAAACTCTGCTTTAGGGCATTGGCTTTCGCAATATTGGCAGCTTCGACAGGCTGTAAATTAGTTTCTATAAAAAACAAATGCTCCTTCATGATTCTCTGGAAAAAAAGATTTATTTCTAAAGAAATTCTTATAAATGCTTCCCTTGATAACAAAAAATCCCCCCCTACTCGCAATATAGTTTAATATATATTATGAGAAGAAGGGCGAATTGTGATTATTTTGCTAAGAGAACCGCTTTCTACCTTCCCTATAATAATCCTTCTTAACTTCCTTTGGCACTAAGCTTCCGCCTGTTGCCCAGACTATATGCGTCGAATCATGCATTTTATCTTTCAGGTTATGTTTTAGCAAATATTCTTGTCCTTGGTCTTCATTTATAACAACTGGTCCTAAAAAGCCTGCACATGCTGAGGGCTCTAGGTCAATACTTTCTGTATTTACTAATACATTCAGATACCTATATAAACTATCATCATCTATTGTATAAATTCCGCTCAAGAGATTTTCTAAAACCCTACCTACAAACCCTGATGGTCTTCCAACTGCCAGTCCATCTGCTATTGTCTTGTTATCTATACCAAAATCCTGTACACAAACCTTATCATGCTTTTCTGTATACATTCCTAAGAGCATACATGGTGAATGTGTTGGCTCTGCAAAGAAGCAATGTACATGGTCCTTAAATAAAAGCTTTAATCCATAGGCAACCCCACCTGGCCCTCCACCCACTCCACAGGGTAGATAGACAAATAGAGGATGTTCTTCATCTACTTTTATTTTCATCTCGTCTAGCTGTTTCTTAAGTCTTTTTGCAGCCACACTATATCCTAGAAAGAGATTTTTAGAGTTTTCATCATCTACAAAATAACTTCTTTCATCTTGTTCTGATAGCTTTCTACCTTCTTCAACTGCTTTGCTATAATCAGACTCATATTCTATAACGGTTACTCCCTTGCTTCTTAGTAGCTCTTTTTTCCACTCCTTAGCATCTGATGACATATGTACAATGACTTTGTATCCAATCTTCGCACTCATAATTCCTATGCTAAGTCCTAAATTCCCAGTGGAGCCCACCTGAATAGTATACTGATTAAAAAAATCCTTATATTTCTCATCTGCTAGCTTAGAATAATCATCCTTTAAGGAAATTAATTTATTCTCTAAGGCTAAATCTTCTGTACGCTTCAATATTTCATATATCCCGCCTCTAGCCTTTATTGACCCTGCTATAGGTAAATGACTATCTTTTTTAAGTAGAACTTTCCCTCCTAATTCTAAGCTATGCAATCTATTTAGTTCCTTTTTCATAGTAGGTATTTCTACTAGGGGTGACTCTATGATTCCATTTGAGCTTTCTGTTTCAGGAAAAAGCTTTGCTACTAAAGGAGCAAAGCGACTCAGCCTTTCTTCTGCTTCCTTTATATCATTTTCTACTATAGATAAGCTATTTTCTACTGATTGGAATGAAGTGTATTTAGGATTAATCCAAAGCATCTCCTTCAAGTTAATCATATCCTCTATCAAAGGATATTTTTCTGTCCATTCTTTAATTGTATGTCCTAAAATGATTCTATTCATCTTATATCATCCCTCCTTAGCTTATTTTATAACTTAAAAATAGATAAATCGAAAGAAGCTTGCAATGGAGACTATCCCCATTGCAAGCTTCTGAATAATCAATTACTTGTCACCTTTAACTAGTCCTGAAGCCTTGGTAACATCCATAGCAAACATTACCCCTTTACCTGGCTCATCTATATGCATGGCTTCTTCTATGCTTTTAATTATCTTATCTGATTTTTCTTTTTCAATTATTATCATAACTATTTCCTTTTCTGGCTCGATATTCATTGAAAAAAACATTGTGTTTTCATGAATTCCTGAACCCCTTGCATTTATTATAGTTGCTCCTCTTGAGCCTGCAGCTGTAGCAGCATCTACAACCTCTTGTCCAAGTCCTCTTTCAACTACAGTAAATACCACCTCATAGTCCATATTTACTTTCCCTCCCATCTTCCAATTGTCCGCATTGTCACGATTTCTTATGCCTACAGTTCTATTTACAGGTGAAGAAAATAGAATCCCTTTGTTAGGCTTATCTAAATGAAATTTTTCAGTCAAATCTTCATGCAATCGTTCTTCAAGTTTTTTATCTGAAATCATAAATACTATTTCCTTCTTGACTTCATCAAGACCTAACAGTTCAAGAATAGGCTTCTTAACCGTGCCTCTGCCTAAGAAAATAGTTCCTCCTGAAATTCCTACCTTCTTAGCTTCACTTAATATTTTACTGCCCATTCCCATATTAACAACAGCAATAGATAAAACTGGTGCTCTATCAATACTTTCTATTCCCAAATTATATCAACTCCTTTTTAAAGATTTGCGTTCATAAATTATGCCTAAAATCTGAATGGCAATAAGTGGTGTCAATGCTACCATGGCGATTACCCCAAAGGCATCCATTAATACATCTGCTCCCTCTATTGCATCCGCCACGCCTTGAGCAAATGCTAGGATAAATGTTGCAGTCATAGGTCCTGAAGCTACTCCGCCTGAGTCAAAGGCAATTCCAACGAATAATTTTGGTGTAAAGTAGGTTAAGACTATAGCTATTAAATATCCAGGGATTAAAAAGTGCCATAGCTTAATACTAGGTACTAGTATTCTTACCATAGAAAGAGATACTGCAATTGCAACTCCTATTGATAATGTATATAAAATCGCCTTCTTTCTAATATGCCCACTTGTGACCTCTCGTATTTGCTCATTTAAAACATATACAGCTGGTTCTGCTAATATTACAGCAAATCCAAGAATAAACCCTACTAATACGACAATCCAGTCATTTGAAAGTGATGCTAGAGCATGACCTATAGCACTTCCAGCCTCCATAAAGCCTGCATTTACTCCTGTAAGAAATAATACAAAGCCTATAAATGTATATACTAACCCTTTCAAGATTTTCGCTAACTGTTTTTTCGATAGTTTAAAAAATAGTACCTGGAATATAAGGAATAATACTAGTAATGGAACCATTGCCATTACTACCTCATATGCCATTATCGGTATTTCTTTAAGGAAGTGAATAATCACTCCTGATGTGTTAGCAGCTTCGTATGGTAAGCTTCCTGTTAATGATTTTATTCCAGAAAGCAAGCTCATCATAAGAACTGCTATCATAGGACCAGTAGAAGCAACTCCAACTAATCCAAAGCTGTCTTCCTCGGAGGCTTTTCCTCCCTGTGTTGAAGACACCCCTATACCTAAAGCAAGAATAAAGGGTACTGTCATCGATCCTGTAGTTGCACCACCTGAATCAAAGGCTATGCCAAGAAATTCTCCCGGTGCTAGTAGTACTAACAAAAATATTATTCCATATAATAGAGTTAATAGCTTGTGTAATGGTATCTTAAATACAATTCTAGTCAAGCCTACTGCCACTAGTAGCCCTATCCCTATAGAAACCACAACTACGACACTTACCTGGGATAAAACTCCTGATGTTACTCTATCTACTTGCCTTGCTAATACTAATAAATCTGGTTCGGCAACATTTATAAAAAAGCCAAGAATAAATCCAAAGATTATTATCATCCATAGGCTCTTCTTTCTTGTAAGTGATGAGCCCATGAGAGTACCTATTGGCTGTACTCCTATATCAACTCCCAATAGGAATATGGCAAGTCCAAGTGTTATACAAATTGCTCCAATTACAAATCTTAAAATCATATTTGTTCCGATAGGTGTTATGGTAAAATTCAACACAAGAACTATTATTGTGATGGGTAGTATGGAAAATATGACTTCTTTAATTCTCTGAGTTAAAATATTCAAATAATATCGCCAACCTTTCTATAGTAATTTTGTACATAAATATTATATCAAATAAATTGGTACGAATATAACAATTGTTCCTTATATTACACAATTAAGCAATAAAAATTTCTATCAGAAGTCTTAATAAGGTGAACAAGGTACTATTTCATCTGTATTGTTTAAACATACTGTGCCTTGTATAGCTCCTTGTAATAACTTCCCTTTTTCATCAGCTCTTCATGGTTCCCTATTTCAAGTATTTTACCCTTACTTAACATTATGATTTTATCTGCATTTCGTATTGTAGACAATCTATGAGCTATAATTAATGTGGTACGATTGCTAGAAACATTTTCAATAGATTTCTGAATTAAAAGCTCTGTTTTTGTATCAATATTTGCGGTGGCTTCATCTAGTACAAGAATTGAAGGATTATGAGCTATGGCACGTGCAAAGGATAATAATTGACGCTGTCCTGCAGAAAATGTACTTCCTCTTTCTCTTACTGGCTCATTGATTCCTGCCGGCAATTCTTCTATAAAATCCTCTGAACAGGATAGTTCTAGTGCCTCATTGATTTCATAATCCGAAATAGGAGAGCTAAGACGAATGTTACTTTTAATATCTCCTGAAAAAAGAAATACATCCTGCAGCACTACTGCAACATTTCTTCTAAGGTCTCTGAGCTTGTATTCATTTATATTTATTCCGTCTATTAATATCTCACCCTTTTGTATCTCATAAAATCTAGATATTAGATTGATAATAGTAGTTTTCCCAGCTCCAGTTGCTCCCACAAAAGCAGCTGTTTCTCCAGGAGCTATTTTAAAGCTTACATTTTTTAATATCCACTCTTCTTCTCTATAGGCAAACCATACATTCTCAAATTCAACTTCTCCCATAAATTTATCTACAGACAATCCTGCATCTATTTCTTCTAATATTTCTTCTTGATCTAATAGCTCAAATATTCGGTCAGCTGATACAACAGCTGATTGAACAGTATTATAATTTTCAGCCAAGTCATTAATTGGTGCAAAAAACTGCTTTATATAGTTGGTAAATGCATATAGGACTCCTAGCTCCAAAGTTTGATTCATTACTTTTCCCATACCATACCACACTAGTGCTGCAATAGTCAATGTCTGCAAGATTTCTATTATAGGTCTGAGCAGGCTATTCATCTTTATTTGAAATAAGGTTGTGTCTTGATATTTAGCGTTTAATTCCTTAAATTCCTCTCGTTTTTCAAGCTCTCTGTTAAAAACTTGTACTAGCTTCATCCCCGATAGATTCTCTGCAACAAATCCATTTATATGACCAATCAAACTCTTCATTGCTTTAAAATTTTCTTTAATTCTATTCTTAAAATAATAGGTTACTAAAAAGATTACTGGTAAAGCAACAAAGCTTATTAAAGCTAATCTAACATTCATACTAATCATTGTAAATACTATTCCTATTAATAAAAAAATGTCTCTAAAAAGATTAATCAGCACATCTGTATACATTTCATTCAGTGCTTCCACATCATTAGTAGCTCTAGTGATAAGTCTTCCAGTAGAGAACTTATCAAGAAATGACAAGGGTAAATGCTGTATATGGTTAAAAACCTTTTTCCTTAAACCACTAATAATCTGTTGACCTACATGATTCATAAGATTTATTTGAGCAAATGTAAAAAGAGAACCTAAAACAATAATGACCATATATAAGATACCCATAAATTTAATAGAGTAAAATCCAATTTCCGGTTTTTTGAGAATAAGAAAATCATCAATAACTATCTTTAAAATAATGGGCTTCATCAGCTCTGCTCCATTTACTAGCAAAACACTTAAAGCAGCTAGAATCACAGTTTTTTTATATGGAGCCATTAATTTTAATAATCTAGCAACGCTATGACGCTTCATTGTCTACCTTCTTTCTCATTTCTTCTCTAAACTGTTCTTCGTATATATCAAAATACAGTCCCTTTTTATTTAGAAGCTCTTTATGATTTCCTCTCTCCAGAATTTCTCCATGATCCATAACTATAATTTCATCAGCATGCTTAATAGCTGAAATACGATGGGCAATAATTATACCTGTCTTTCCATTTAAAATATTTTTAAAATGATTTATAATCTTTTCCTCTGTCTTTGTATCAACAGCTGACAGTGCATCATCTAAAATAAGAACAGCAGGATTTTTTATAATTGCCCTAGCTATAGAAATTCTTTGCTTTTGTCCACCTGATAGGTTTGTTCCTCTCTCCCCAACCATTGTATTAAAGCCATGTGTAAAGTCCATGATATTATCGTAAATGCAGCTTAGCTTAGTTGAAGCTTCAATTTCTTCATCTGAATATGCATCCTTGAAAAAGTGTATATTTTCTTTTATAGTTGCTGAAAACAAGAAGTTATCCTGTGGAACATACCCTATATTTTCTCTTAAAACCTTTAATGGATAGTACATAATATCTCTTCCATCAATTAGAATCTTTCCTCTTTCTACATTATATAGTCTCAAGAGGAGATTCACTAAAGTAGTTTTTCCGCTACCAGTCTTTCCGATAATACCCAGTGTCTTTCCCTTTCCAATCTTGATATTAATATTCTTCAGAACTGCTTCTTCTGTATCTGGATATTTAAAGGTCAAATCTCTTATTTCTATATCTCCATTTATATTAGTTAGAGAGCCATCACTTAGCTCATCTGTTATATCTGAACGAACTTGAAAAATTTCACCTAGTCTCTTAAAAGAAGCGATGCCTTTTTGTATAATGTTGATAACTCTACCGATGGAAGCTACAGGCTTTATAATCATAGTAAGATATCCGTTAAATGCTACAAAATCTCCTAATGTAATTACACCATTCTTTACCATACTGCTGCCATAGATAAGACTAATCATAAAGCTCATTCCAAAGCACAGCTCAATCATAGGCGAAAGCAATGAAGATATTTTTACCATCTTTATGTTTGATTCTCGCATCTTCTCGTTCAGCTCATCAAATTTCTGAACTTCCTCTTTTTCCTGCACGTAGGATTTTATTACTCTGATTCCTGAAATATTCTCCTGTACCCTGTCTGATATAGCTGCGAAGTTTTCTTGAACAATTTTAAATCTTTTTCTGACCAGCCCACCAATTTTAATCATAAGAAATATAATTATAGGAATAGGTAAAAGAGATAATATAGTCAGTCTAAAATTCACAGACTGGGCCATGGATAAAATAGATACAGTACACATTCCAATGGCATTTACAATATGAGCCATTCCTGGGCCAAATGACATTCTAACTGCGGATATATCATTAATAGCATAAGCTAGCAAATCTCCAGTTTTTCTTTGGTGGTAGAATTGTACTGGAAGAGTCTGAAAGTGCTGAAACAGCCTTTCTCTTAAGTAGCACTCAAGATTTCTAGAGTTTCCTATAATAAAATATCTCCATATGTATCTTGTAATAAATGCTACTACAGCAACGGCTACCATCATTCCTAAATAAAGCAATATCTGCTGTTTTTGAATATTTTCTAGGCGTAATTCATCAATAATCATACCTAATAGCTTAGGTGCAAGATTTTGTACATACGTAGTCAGCACTAAAAAGACAATACCTATTACATAATGCACCCAATATTTTCTTAAAAAATCATTAATTACTTTAACTCTTTTTTGCCCATTCATTCTGTCCTATTCTCACACCTTCCGTCAGACATTATTTAGACTCCCTAAATATTATATCATAATATTAGTAATGTTTCTATAATTTAAAAATTTAAAATCATCTCAACACAACTAGATATATTTGCAAATTGCCAGATTATTCAGAAGGAATAAGCTTTCTTACCTGTTAATTTTCTACGGTCAAGTTGAAAAATCAGATTCATAGGAGTATTATAAAAATGGAGGTGGTTTTATGCAAGCATTGGTAGTAGTTCTTAATAAAATTGAAAAGCTGGATAGCTTATTAATGGAGCTTAATAGCAATGGTATTAGAGGAGGGACTATTATAGACAGTATGGGAATGGTTAGAGCCCTAGCTGACGAGCATTCTGATATCCCGCTGTTTGGCTCGTTAAAGACTTTGCTAAACGAGAATAGACCAATCAACAAAACTATGTTTATGGTTTTACCAGATGAGAAAGTACCAATAGCAATGAATTGTGTAAGAAAAATAGTAGGTAATATTAATGAAGAAGGCGTTGGTATCATGTTTACTTTACCAGTAGCTCATGTGGAAGGCTTAACAAAATAAAGGGGATGGAATAATAAAATGAGTATTTTATTTTATTTAGCCATAATAATACTTGCAGGAATGATTATGGCAAGGGTATTGGACAAGGTTAAATTACCAAACGTAACAGGATATCTTATTGCAGGTCTAATAATTGGACCTTCTATTCTAGGAATAGTACCTAAAGAAATTACAGATAAATTATCTATTGTTTCAGATGTCGCATTAGCTTTTATAGCTTATAGCATAGGAAGTGAGCTAAATTTAGCCCATTTAAAAAGAATGAGCAAGGGCATTGTTTTAATAACCTTTCTACAAGCATTAATGGCAATGTTATTTATAGCGCTTACTATGATTTTGATTTTTAAGCAACCGTTTTCATTTGGTCTGATTTTAGGGTCTATTGGTGCAGCTACAGCACCTGCAGCTACTTTAATGGTAATTAGACAGTATGATGCTAAGGGACCTGTAGTAGATACCCTTATACCAGTTGTTGCTATGGATGATGCAGTTTGTATTATGGCCTTTGGTGTTTCTACTTCTATAGTTGCTACTTTGTTAAATAATGCAGGCTCAGTCTCATTGACTAGTCTAATCATACTACCCATAGTAGAGATTTTTGGTGCTCTAGCTCTTGGACTTATTATGGGCATCTTAATTATTCCAATTTCTAAAAGAGTTAAGGGTGAGGATGAACTATTGTCCATAATAATTGCTATTATTTTTGCAACAGCAGCAATTTCTTTGAGATTTAACCTTTCATCACTTTTATCTTGTATGATGGTGGGAGCTACCTTGACAAATATAACTCCTAACAACAAGAAAGTGTTTACTACAGTAGATAAGTTTACGCCTGCAATATATGTAGCTTTCTTTACTATTGCTGGAGTTGAGCTAAATCTATCTATGCTAAAGAGTGTTGGCATGATTGGGTTTGCTTATATTCTCTCCAGAGTTATTGGAAAAGTTTACGGCTCATATTTAGGCGCGAAAATTTCACATGCTCCGGATACTATAAGAAAATATTTAGGCTTTACTCTAATACCTCAAGCAGGTGTTGCAATTGGACTATCTATAGTTGCTCAAAATGTTTTACCCGATTCTTATGGCGCTAAGATTAGAACTATTGTTCTTGCCGCGACTTTTATATATGAGCTTTTTGGACCTTTGATTACTAAAAAAGCATTAGTCGGCGCAGGGGAAATAAAATCAATCTAGTTTTATTATTAACATACTTCACTAAGAGAAGCTACCAGATAAAACTGATAGCTTCTTTGTTGTTTAAGAGCGTTTTCTATACTATAGCTGCTAATAGCATTATCTCTTCATTTTGATTATATATCTCAGGAAATTGGGATAATGGCAATGGATTTACCCCAATACCAGCCTCAATTGTAAAACCAGGTCTTCTAAAGTCTTGAATAAACCAGTCCTTATATCCTGCATAGGATACTTCAGCCGGACCTTCTGCTATACTATATCCACTTGCTCTGGAAAACATCTCAGCAATTGTTCGTGATACAGGTGGAGCTAAGTTTTGGTATTGATAGAATATTACTTGCCCCTGTGTATGATATGCTATTACTAATCTAAAATTATGTTGAGAAGTAAAATCTGCCATGGCTCTTGATTCTGGTTCAGATAATGGCGCAGGTCCTCCCCAGTCTCTAGGAGCAGGTCCAGTTATCCCCATACTTTCTTTTAGCTCGCGGTCTCTCTCCCAATCTGCTGGATAGTTAGAGTTTAAGTCAACCCCTCTAATATTAGCCTTCCATACTCTAGGTAGCGGAAATCCAGTTGTATTTATACGAGAAGCCTGCTGATAAATTGCATTAGGATAATTGGGCCAATAGGTCACTAAGTCCACTCCATCTGGATTTACCATAGGTATAATGTATATACTGCTGCTTTCCCAGATATTAGCCACATTATATCCTCTAATGTTTTGTCCACTGGCATATGCCTTAGCAAAGTTTTCTATAAATTTCATTAACAAAGGTGTAGTAATCCACTCATTTGCATGATGAGAGCCATTATAGGTAACTTCATTAGAGCCTGTACCAAGCCTTATACAATACAAGTTTTTCCCCATAACACTGCTTCCAATAGTACTAGTTTCAATAAATGGATATCTTGCCTTTAATCCGCTTATTTGTCTTTCCATAATGTCATAGGTGTAATCAATATCTGTAAACACTATATCAATACCATAAGGCACTATTATTCTCTGCCCTATAGCTAATGCATTGGGGTCGATTCCTGGGTTAGCAGTTAATATGGCATTAACTGTTGTATAGTATCTAACAGCTATACTATATAAGGTATCTCCTGCTCTAATAGTATAGGTATCATAACCTAAAAGAAGTCTATCGATTACTCTCCATGTAGCTGGTCCTACTACTCCATCGGCTGTCAATCCATTATCTCTTTGAAATGCAATAACTGCCCTCTGGGTTTGTGCTCCAAATACTCCATCTACTGCTCCTGCATTATATCCAATTCTATTTAAAAGACTTTGAATTAGCTTAACATTTGGACCTCTTGAGCCTAAAGCTAATGTCTCCATTTTTATCCCACCTTTTTATCTATTACTACATTTTATAGCTGTAGAATAAAAATGTGGCTGTCCATAGAAAAATGCAGTACAAATGTTAAGAAAGCATTTGGAGAGCAATAGAAAAAACCTAGAGAATTACATCCCTAGGTTTCTTGTTAGCTTAGTAAAATTATAATATTGTAATGTTTTCAGCTTGAGGTCCTTTAGCTCCATTAACAACGTTAAAAGATACTTTTTGACCTTCTTCTAAAGTTTTGAATCCTTCTTTGTTGATTTGTGAGAAATGAGCAAATACGTCATTTCCTTCTTCTGTAGTGATAAATCCAAATCCTTTTTCTGAGTTAAACCATTTTACTGTACCATTCATTTTACATACCTCCGAAATTTTTATTCCTTTAATTCTCGGTAAAATTAAATACTAATAAAAATTTCGAAAATCTACTTCTTTACTGCCTACTAACTTAGATAATTCGAAAAATATTCATACATAATCATTTTACTTCTGAATTAAGGTTCTCTATTAGTATATCCTATATAAAAAATATTACAAGTGTTTTTTGAAAAATATTTTGTTATTTTTTAAAATTCAAACAAATTTTTACTTAAAAAATAGACAATATCTACCTAAGAATCATTTCAGTCCTTGAATTTTCACAATATATTCTCACTATAAATCTAGTAGTCCTGTATTGTCTTACATATAAATATCCGAAAACTCTATGTTTATTCTTTCAACATTTACTTCCCTAGTTACAGCTGTTTCATTGTGTGCATCTATATCATCAATTTGAAATGCTGGAAGTTCAATAATAAATTCACTACCTTTTCCTAATTCGCTACACACACTAACCTTTCCGCCATGCAGCTCTACTATTGATTTTACAATAGATAATCCTATTCCGCTTCCTTCTTTTTTTCTCCTTAAGGATGTATCTACCTGTCTAAATCTATCAAATATTACTCCTAACATATTCTCTGGTATACCAATTCCAGTATCTTTTACAGATACGATAATGCTGTCCTTTTTATCTTTAATATATACGCGAATACTTCCTCCCTCCTCTGTAAACTTTAGAGCATTTGAAAGAAGATTTAATATAACTCTCTCTAGCTTATCAGCATCACAGGCAACAATCTTCTCTTCTATATCCGTATCAAAAATTAATAAAATCCCCATATTTTCTGTATACTCAGCAATAGATAATGTAATATCTTCAATAACAGAAACAATATTCACGTTTTCTAAGCTAGTCTGCATAAATCCAGAATCTAACTTTGTAATATCAACAATATTATTGACTAGCTTAAGAAGTCTATTACAGTTTTGCTTCATCATTTTTATATACTTTTCAAAAAAGATAAGATTACAATTATGTGAATCCTTACTGCACAACCTTTCTATCATCTGTATTGAGCTTAGTATGATATTCAAAGGAGTCTTAAATTCGTGAGATATTGTTGAAAAGAAAACATCTTTCATCTCATCGTATTCTTTAGCTTTTTCCAATAATGCTTGTCTTATCTCTACCTTTTTCTGTAGCCCCTCTATTACCTTTCTTTCTGTTATATCTACAAATCTTAATACCTTTCCAGAATTCACTCCGCTATTTATAAATGATGATGCTATAAGTTCAATTGTTCTGCCATCTTTGAACTTCAAATAGTAGGGATAATCATCTTTTATATGGAGTCCTTTAGCTATTTGTTCCTTAATTTCATCAGAATTAGTTAATAGCTCTCTTACTCTATGAAAAATTTGGCTGTGATGCATATTTATAAATGTTTCATAGGAAAAATCCAGCATTTCAATAAATCTATTATTCGCATGAATAATATCCTTATCTTGACTTAATACTAAAATACCATTTGGAGATGTTTCTAATATGATGCTCAACATCTCATTTTTTCTTATACTTTCAGCTTCTATTTTCTTTCTCATTTCACATTCCAGCTTAAGCTGTTCAATCAAATTCTCAAGCTCTTTATTTCTAATATTTAAAACTTTATTTACCTCGTCTAGGGCATAGTAAGGCTCCTTTAAGCTAGTTTCAACTAATGCTAAATAGACAAAATAAAAGGAAATCAGCTTAAAAATGTGTCCTAGAATGTTTGCTGTATCATATACACTAATATATAAAGTAAAACATATCTCAGATGCAAATGTAGTTAATAAGGAGAAAAATATTAATACTTTAGTTTTCTTTGAGCTATTATAATTCCTTTTTATTATGTAAAACATTCCTATTAATAAAATTCCACAAATAACATATTCACTTATAATTTTAAAGTTTGTCAATCCTGTTTCCTCCAAATAGCAACTAGGGAAGATATGCCAAATAAATATTGAGAGCAATAAGATAACTGAAATAGCTAGAAGAATAGAGAGCACTTGTCTCAGTTTAAAGCGTTTATTAGGAAACATAAAAAAAATAAGCAGTGATAGGCTTTCCATGTATCTTGCCATAATCCATAGCTGTGTCGGAAGGTTAGCTGAATCATCTGCAAAAATACCCATCCCCTTGTATGTGAATGTATGTATTAAATCAAAAATAGCTATAAACCCATAAGCTATTCCTAGAAATATTATCCTGTTGTCATCCTTAATTTTGTAGGTATTTATAGATATGACTGTCATAGTTGAGGCAATAATAATACAAGCCATTTCTACAGCAGTATGAAAAACTAGAAAATTCTTAAGTCCTAAGTAAAAAGCAACTATTATAACTACTGTATAGTTAATCAATTTAAAGGTTGTTTTCAAGCCTTGCCAGCTTAAGCGTATATTTACATCCTTTATCCCCTCCATCTACAAACACCTACCTTACGCTATTTTTTCAATTTAACAACATGATAAAATTATAACAAAAAATAATATAGAATTTTGTCATATTATGTTGCTAATTAATAAAATCTGGTTATCAATGTACATCTGGCTTATTGGTGTATGATTAATTTAAATTTAAAAGAAACTAAATAGTCCCTGTGACACCAACTTATGTCATAGGGACTATTTGAGAGTATTGAAAAACTAACGTTTTTTGCTTGTCATCCTTGGGCACAGTCGAAGAATCTCGTGTTCCCAATACACCAGAGCTCCTTCGCTGACATTCAGAATGACAGAAAAAGACTTTTTCAGTGGTCTTAAACTATAAGCGACAGCAAAAGCTTAAAACTTTCGTCCGCCGCCGCCATGGCTTCTGCCGCTGCTAGATTTATGAATAGTACTTCTTCCAGCTGTATTAGAACTAGATTTATGACCAGATTTAGAATCAGTATTGATACGTACAAAGGTCACTCTAGTATTTATGAGTCGGTCCTGACTATTAATAAGCCTAAATGAATTGCTTTCTAGGTAAGTATTTTGATTAGTAGTAGCTCTTCCTTTGTTACTAATTGCCATAATTCCGACTGATATCCCTCCAATTCCAAGGGAAATGACCAGATAAGTTAATAATCTATTTCCCAAGTCACCTTTTTGCGACCTAGATGTATCTATGCCCTCACTAGAAGGTGTCCCTACATTTACTTTACTAGAATTTCCTTTACTAGAACTTCCAGTATTCTCATCATATGAATATTGGTCAGAGGGAATGCCCTTCTGAACATAATGTTCTACCTCAGTTAAAAAAGCCTCGGCACCTTGACTATAATTTCCTTCTGTAAGGTAAATATAAACCTTGTCTAAAACACCATCTATTCTTGCATCTGTGAAATACTCAATTGCCTTCCCACATGTGGAAATATAGACTTCACGATCCTCCATGTTGATAAGTAGAATCAAACCATCGTAGCCTTCTCCATATCCAAAGCCATTTTCATCATAAAAATCATCGGCATAGTCACGAGAGGTTTTTCCCTTGTTATCCATTATTGTAAGAATGACAATATCTAAACTCAGTTTCTCACTTAACTCAACTGCTTTCATCTGCAATGCATCTTCTTCAGCTTCAGAAAATAAATCTGCTTCATCGTAAACCTTTTGGTCTATGGCATAAGCATTTATACCAAGTAGAATTATTAAAATCATAGTAATTATAAAGGCATTTCTTGATTCTTTTCTCATAGGAGCATACCTCCTATAGAAAGGATACTAAAAACTACTCCTGAAATAGCTCCAAACCATGCCGCCATTCTTGCCTTGCTTATAGGGAGACGTCCTGCTATCTTTCCTGTCTGGCCATTCATTGCAAATACATAGGTTTTGCCTTTATAGTTGTAAGTAAATATCCAAGCAGGCAGCAAAACATAAGTTGCCTTAGATTTATATATATCTATATTGCTGTTTCTCATTGATACACTACTGTAGCCTTGTATAGTATTACGAAGCAATGTGCTTGTATATTCATTAACACGCTCTGATATTCTACCGAAGACATCTTTTTTGTCTACATCATATTTTTCTGCCATATAGCCAGATAAATAGGACATAGAAAAATCTACCATTTGGCTATAGTCATATGGCTCTAGAGTTTCCATAAGACTATCATCTGCTTTTTTCGAGCCATCCGCAGGTATTCCATTAAAATTAGCCGTAGCAGCCCTAGTAATATCATAATACTTTGTTTCAGTATATTTCTTATCTCCGCTTACCCATGAACGAACCTTTCTTCCCTCTGCAATTATCCTTCCTCTTGTATCACAATCAAATAGCCAGAATGGAATATATATACCTGAAAGCAGCTCTAGCTGAGAGCTTGATATAAACTGCCTTGAAAGTAAAGGCTTTCTTTTACACCACTTTATAAACATATCTCTAGCTGCTTCCTTCTTAAATTTAAAGGGAATTACCTTAGCAGGCTTGTATTCTCCTGATAGCTGACCTGGTATAATAGCAGGATTGTGACAATAGTAGCAGAAGGTTGCAGCAGTTGTATCATCAGTTACTATTTCAGCTCCACAGCTTTTGCATATATATACTCTTGCCTTCTCAGCAAATTCAGCATCCTCTTCAGTTGTATGCTGTTCAAAAGAGTCATTATTAAGATTCAGTTTATCCTCAAAGGCTTTTATTTCTTCATTGTTAAAATTGCTTAAGCAAAACTCACATTTCCAATCCTGTGAATCAGCATTAAATTCTAGTGCTCCTCCACAATTTGGACATTTATACGTAACTACAGCCACTAATGTCACCTTCTCCTTGAAAAATTATTTTATATCAGCTTCATTAAAGGGGTCTCCACACTCAGGACAGAATTTTGGTAATTTGTCAAAGTCTTTAGGTTCAAAACCACATTTATTGCATTTGAAATTTTTTGGAGTCTCTGGTCTTTTTGAACCACATTCGGAGCAGAAGTTTCCTGTGTTTACTGCGCCACATTTACAGTTCCATGTGTTTTTCTCACTATCTGATTTAGACTTACCACATTGTATACAAAAACGGCTTGTATTAGTCTGACCACAATCACATTCCCAATTATCCTTAGAAGCTATTGTTTCTTGTTTATCCTGAGCCCTTTGCTGCTCTTGCTGCTGCATCTGCTGTCTGTTAGTTTGGGAGGCTGCATCCATAAAACCGCCTGCACCTTGTAGTCCCATACCGACCCCCATAAAGCCTGTCATAGCTCCACTTGCATTAGAGCCAGCTGATTCTATTCCTCTTGCAATTGAACCCTGAACATAGCCTTCTCTTATTGTAGCATCTGATAGCATAGCTCCCTGATTGCGCATATTTATTAGTTTTTGTGATTCTTCATCATATGAGATACTAGAAATTCCCACAGATTGAATTTCCATTCCCCTCATTTGGCTCCAGTCATTGTCAAGAACAGTTGCCATATATTTTGCTAGCTCCATACTTCTTGATGTAACTAGAGAGATTCGTATTCCATCAGCAGACATCTGGTTTATGGCAGACTGTAGTGCCGTTAGGAATTCTGATAAATATTGCTCGTTTATATCGTTGATATCTACTTGAGATTTATTTCTTGGTATTGCTTCCATATAAAATTTAATTGGGTCTATAATTTTAATGGAATATGTACCATGTGCTCTTAAAAATAGCTCCGCATTATAGAAATTATCAAAGTAGTTCACAGGATTGCGTGTCCCAAACTTTATTCCTTTAACTTCTTGAAGATTTATGTAATATACCTTTTGCACAGAAGGAGTTACACCGCCAAACTTAACACGATTGAATGTCTCCTCCAACGAATCTTCAAACTGACCATTGAACATTGAGGGTAGAGTAGAATTGCTGACTTTGTAATAGCCTTCCTCTGCTGTATAATCAACTATTTGGCCACCTTCAACTAGGAGCATAAACTGATTTGGATATACATGAATAATGGAGCCATTTGAAACTGTATTATCAGTACCCTTCTTATTAGCATTACGTTTGTCCTTTGCTCTCACCTTTACACCAGGCGTCATAACTGTAGTGTCGCTCATTTCTTGAGGCTCAATAACCTCTAGCCATTGGTCTGCAAATCCTCCGCCAATAGCGCTGAAAGCTGCTTTAATAATTCCCATATAGTATCCCTCCACAAAGATTAATTGTATTTTATACTTATTTTATAGAAAGTACGTTTATACTTTTTTATTCTAAAGAAGCTTGTCCAAGATATTCAGTTAAGCCCTCATAAAAGGGCATTTTAGACTAATATCCTCTAGAAATATGAAGCATATTAACATTACCTAAAACATCATAATGAATTTCAGGAATAAAAGAATCCTCTGCATTATTATAAACATAGTCTATAAGCTTCAGTCCAGCAGTTGTATTCTCAACAGTAGTTACATGAAACGTGTCATCGGCTGTGAATATATAAAATTGAATTGAGCCTAGTTGGACATAGTTATTGTATAATTCATAATCATTATTATCACCATGGACTGCTAGAACCCATATTTGTCCATCATCCCACATGATTTTTCCATTTGAATCCTTTTGTGCAGTAGTATATAGGGCTATAGTTTCTTCTTTTCCGTCTTCATTTAAATCAAATTTATAGGAGTCAAGTACAGAATAGTCTTCTGTATCAATTTTCTTCCCTGGAAGTATTGGTTTGCTTTTTGGAGCATCAGTTCCTTGAGCTTCTCCTTTAGTAATTGCTTCTCCAAGAGGATTATTTAATTGAATATTTTTGATTTCTAAAGAATCCTTTCCATAGGATATCAGATAATAACTGTTTTGAACAAAGTAATCATAATCTTCTTTATTGGCTGCTTTTAGTTCTAAATCTAGTGCATCTTCATCTGAAATCTTAGGTATATGTAAAGTAATATGATATTCTTCCCCTTCTATTGTTTTCTCCAATACATACCCAGACACTAATACCTCATCTTCTGTTTTTACTGTATTTTTATCAGCAGTACAGCCAAAAATTAGTGTGAGGCTTAGTACTATTAGCATTAGAGTAACTTTATTAAAGATTTTTTTCATTTTTGTATTCATCTCCTTCCTTTATTTTGAAATTATATCTAATTAAATTGCGTCCATTTTAAATTATTTTCTAAAATAGATTTTATAACATTTTTAGCTCTTTTAAAAGTATAGTTTACCACTAAAGGAGTTATAAATACTATTCCCTTTTCGAAAAAATAAAATCCCTTCTAAGTTTTCAGAAGGGATACTCTAATAGTTTTCAGTATTTATCTTAGCTTTGTATACTTCCAATGCCCAGTTTTAAATCTTGCATAGACAAATAGCCATCTAACAAACTGATCCACAAACACTGCCATCCATGCTCCTGCCAATCCATAGCCAAGGACTTTGACAAACACATATGCTAATCCAACTCTAACCAATAGCACACCAGTAAATGTGCCTACTAAGGGCCAGAAGGTGTCTCCTGCTCCCCTCAGTCCTCCTGCTAAAATAAATTGAGAGGATTGAAAAGGCTGAACTAATGCAATTATCTTTAATGCTAAAGAGGCATTTTCAATAATGGCTGGATCATTTGAATACAGACCAACAAGCTGTGGCCCAAAGAAAAAGAATATTATTGCCATAAATGTAGATATCATAGACCCAATTTTTCTGGTCTCCTTGGCATAGGCTTCTGCTTTTGAAAGCTCATGTGCCCCCAAGCTCCTTCCAACTAAGGATGAAGCCGAAATCCCAAAGGCTTGACCTGGTTGAAATGACAGGCCCAAAATATTTAGTGCAATTTGATGTGATGCATAAACAACAGTTCCTAGACCTGCAACTATTTTCACAAATAGAAGCACTCCTGTTCTTAGGACTAATTGTTCTAGTGATGCTGGTAATCCAATTTTTATTAGGTTAAATATAATATCCTTATCAAACTTAAAGCGATTTCTTAGATTAAGCTTAACAACACTTTTGCCTTTTATAACATATCTGAATAGCATCACACTTGCAACTATATTTGATAAAGTAGTTGATATACCTGCCCCAGTAACTCCAAGCTTAGGAAAGCCTATAAGGCCGTAAATAAGAAGTGCATTTCCAATAACGTTAAGACCATTTGCCTTCAGATTAATTTTCATAGGTGTTTTAGTTTCTCCGATACCTCTCAAGGCTGCGGACATAGACATATTAAGAGATTGAAACATAAATCCTATCATAACAACCTTAAAATACACTCTGCCTGCTTGCAAAGCATCAGCTTCTGCTCCCATGAAATTCAAAATAGAGTCTGTAAATATTATTCCAAGTATTGATAAAGGAATTGCAAGCATAAATAAACTCAATAGCATAACATGTTTTAAAGTAGTTTCTATCTTATCTTTTTGATTAGAACCAAAATATCTGGCGACCATAGCTGTTCCACCTACATTTAAAGCTTGAACAAGGGATATTCCTATAAATAATGGCTGGTTGGTCATGCCTACAGCAGCAACAGAAGCAGCTGCTAGCGGTTTATCGCTGATTCTACCAAGCATCATCATATCTATCATACCAAAAAGTGAGCCTAATAGTAGCTCTACAAGAACTGGCCATGCAATATTAAGAACATCAGCTCTTATGGGGGCTTTCAACCAATTAAGTACTTTAGTTTTCTTATCATTTTTCTCGCATTCCGAACTAGTCATTATATCTCTTCTTTCTATAATAATTTAGGGACACTAAATATTATATCATAATTTTTGATTTTTTTAACAAAGGATAATTCCCTTCTACATTAATCTATTTATTTAATTGGGTAATAGGTCAAAATATCTAGTTAATTCTTTAGATATCTACATACTTTGAATTTTATTAAATTAAATTGCCTGTTATTTTAACCTAATATTGGTAGGATAGATGACATATTACAAAAGCTTCTATACTAAGCACTAATAAAAAAGCTTTTATTGGAACTCATTAACAAAAAGTCCCTTTATATAAACAGCATCAAAGTAGGACTTTCTTATTCGCTATAAGAAATTTGCTTTGATTTAGCTCACTATATATTTTGCATAACTTTTCAGAGTCTGTGGCATATTACTAAGGAAATCTTAAGATTATTATATGCTGCTTTCAATTTATTAAGCTAGTCATATAGAAAAACTATATCATAATTGAGTTTTCTCACTATGAAAAAATTCAGGAGGGAATATAATGGACAATAATACAGGTTTTTTAGAGAGGAGATTTAAGCTAAGAGAGAATGGAACTAGCACTAGAACAGAAATAGTCGCTGGGCTTACTACCTTTATGGCTATGTCATACATACTTGTAGTAAATCCTCTTATTTTATCTGATACAGGAATGGACAGAGGTGCGTTATTTACTGCTACGGCCATTGCTTCTGCTGCTGCTACCCTAGTTATGTCATTTTATGCAAATTATCCATTTGCATTAGCACCAGGTATGGGACTTAATGCCTTTTTTACTTACTCTGTGGTTCTAGGAATGGGCCATTCATGGCGATTTGCTTTAACTGCAGTTCTTCTAGAGGGGATTATCTTTATACTTCTTACCTTCCTAAAAGTCAGAGAAGCTATTGTAAATGCTATACCTATGACATTAAAGCATGCAGTTGGAGTTGGTATAGGACTATTCATAGCATTCTTAGGCTTTATAAATGCTAAACTTGTAATAAATAACGATGCTACCTTAGTAGGACTAGGAAGCGTCAGGGACCCTAATGCAATAGTCGCAATAATTGGGTTAATCGTAACAGCTATTCTACTGGCAAAGGATGTAAAGGGTGCTATGCTAATAGGTATTATAGTAAGTACACTTGTGGGCATTCCTCTAGGTGTAACGCCTATTCCCAATAGTGTTTTTGCTATGCCGCCATCAGTTGCACCTATAGCTTTTAAATTTGTTGGCTTAGATCAGATTCTTACCTTTGATATGTTCATGATACTCATAACATTTTTATTTGTAGATATGTTTGATACCATAGGTATGCTGATAGGTACTGCAGCGAAATCTGGTATGCTCGATAAGGATGGAAAACTTCCTAGAGTTGAAAAAGCACTATTTGCTGATGCCTTTGGAACTACTTTAGGTTCATGTCTAGGAACTAGTACGGTTACTACCTTTGCAGAAAGTGCTACAGGTGTAGCTGCTGGTGCAAGAACTGGCTTGACTTCATTGGTAGTAGGTGTACTATTCATAATATCATTGTTTTTAGCTCCAATATTTACTATAGTTCCTGCTGCTGCAACTGCACCAGCACTTATTATAGTTGGCTTATTTATGATGTCATCTGTACTCCATATTAATTTTGATGATATTACAGAGTCATTTCCTGCCTTCCTATCAATAATTATGATGCCTCTTACTTATAGTATTGGAGAAGGCTTATCCTTTGGTATAATGTCTTTTGCGGCAATAAAGCTTTTTACTGGCAGAGGAAAAGAAGTGTCTCCTGTCATCTATATACTGGCAATACTATTTGCTGCTAGACTTATATTTACCTAAGAAACTAATTCTGAGGAACTGTTCCAAAACAGCTTTTTGAAAAATGTACAAAATAGCGCTTTTTGTGGCTCTTACTGCCATTAGAAAGCGCTATTTCTGTATTATAAGTATTTTTCTCTGTGTAAATTATAACTGCAAATTCATTTTGCAGCAGCCGCTCCTAACTCTAAGTCACTTTTCTCATATATTTATATTAGCAAACTGACTCTGATGAAGATTATAATAATGCCCTTTCTTTTCTAGCAGCTCCTCATGACTTCCCTTTTCAACTATTTCACCATTATCTATTACCATGATAACATCTGCATCTTTTATAGTAGATAGTCTATGGGCAATTATAAATGTAGTTCTGTTTTCCATAAGCTTCACCATAGCTTCTTGGATTTTTAACTCCGTTCTGGTATCTACTGAGGATGTAGCCTCGTCTAATATCAGTATAGATGGATTAGCTAGGATGGCTCTCGATATGGCTATTAATTGCTTTTGACCTTGGCTTAAATTAGTTCCTCCTTCATTTAAAAAGGTATCATAGCCATGTGGCAGCTTCCTAATAAAGTCATCAGCTCTTGCCAAGGTAGTTGCTCTAACTATATCATCATCTCCCGCCTCTAGGTTTCCATATTTTATATTTTCTTTTATGGTTCCTGAAAATAAGTAGGTATCCTGAAGTACCATTCCAAATATTTTTCTTAGGCTATCCCTTTGGTAATCCTTTATATTAATTCCATCTATTAATATCTCACCTTTACTTATCTCGTAAAATCCGGTTAGTAAATTTACTATAGTAGTTTTCCCAGCTCCTGTAGGACCAACTAAAGCTATATTAGTTCCCTGTGATACCTTAAAGGATATATCCTTTAGGACAGGCTCATCCTTTTTATATTCAAAGGTCACATCTTTAAATTCTACTTCTCCTCTTATATTTTCTTTAGCTATGGCATTTTGATTGTCTTTTCTTTCTTCTATTTCATCTAATATTTCAAAAACCCTTTCTGCTCCTGCAATGCCTGATTGTAATGTATTAAATGTGTTTGCAAGCTCGTTTAATGGTCTTGTAAACTGCTTTGAATAAGATATAAAGCTAGCTATTATTCCTACAGAAATAATCCCCTTAACTGCTAAGCTTCCGCCAAATACAGCTATAACTCCAAAGCCAAAGTTATTTATTACGTTCATAAGAGGCATGATAAATCCAGACCAAATCTGAGCTTTAACACCTACATCTCTTAATACATCATTTTGTGCCTTAAATTCAGCTATAACCTTTTCTTCATTATTGAAGGCTTTTACTACATGGATTCCTGCTATGGACTCTTCAATATGTCCGTTCAGTCTTCCTAGAGTTTTTTGCTGCTCTCTAAATAATAGCTTAGTCTTCTTAGCTATAAATCTAGTCAGCAAATATACCATAGGTATAGTAATCATACTTGCCATAGTCATAAGAGGACTCAGATAAAGCATCATTACCAGTGAACCTAAAATATTCACTGCTGATGCCATAAACTGTACAGTTGACTGGGATATAGTCGTACTTACATTGTCTATATCATTAGACAATCTACTCATTATCTCTCCATGAGTATGTGTATCAAAAAATATAATAGGCAAGGACTGAAGCTTTTCAAATAGCTTCTCTCTTAAATTAAATACTACCCTTTGGGCTACCCCTGCTACAATATACTCTTGTAGAAAGGTGAGGATGTTATCAAATATATATACTGATAGCAGTGCCAATACTATGAATCTTAGCTTATCAAATTCAACTGAATACATTCCAGGAAATATGGCATCTATGGCCTTACCAATAAGGAATGGTACTGATAGTCCTAAAAGTCCTGATAAAAATATCAATAAAAAGGTTATGATTAGCTGTCCTTTCTCAAGCCTAAAAAATCCCCATAATCTTTTTAAGGTATACCTAAGGTCCTTTGCTCTCTTTCCAGGCATAATAATACCTCTTCCTCCTGCAACTCCTACTGGACCTCCTTGAGTCTGTCTAGGCATCAAGGCTAATTACCCCCTTCCCTATCTGTGAATTGTAAATGTCTTGATATACTTCACAAGATTTCATAAGCATTTCATGAGCTCCTATGCCTACTATTCTACCTCTATCCATTACAAGAATTTTATCAGCATCCATTACAGAGGTAATTCTTTGAGCTATTAATATGATGGTAGTATCCTTTAAATATTCCTTCAACCCTTTTCTTATCTTCCTCTCAGTTATTAAATCAACGGCGGATGTACTATCATCTAAAATAAGTATTGGAGGCTTTTTAATTAAGGCTCTAGCTATGGAGACTCTTTGCTTCTGACCACCTGATAGATTTACTCCGCCTTGTCCTAAATATGTATCATAGCCCTTATTAAAGGAAGTAATAAAGCTATGTGCTTCGGCTATTTCAGCGACTCTTTCTACTTCCTCATCTGTTGCATTTTCATCTCCCCATTTTATATTATCTTTTATGCTACCTGTAAATAATAAAACCTTTTGAGGTACTATGGCTATTTTCTCCCTTAATTCATTGAGACTAATGTCTCTTACATCTATGCCATCAATCCTTATACTTCCTTGAACTACATCATAAAATCTAGGTATTAGATTTATTAAGGTAGATTTGCCTGACCCTGTAGACCCTATAATAGCTAGAGTTTCTCCGGGGTTAGCAGAAAAGTCAATGTCCTCTAGGACATATTCACTATCAGAATAGTATTTGAAATATACATTCTCAAACTCTAGACGTCCTTCTTCATTATTAATTTGAATAGGGTTATCTGTTGTGAATATGGTACTCTCTGCTGCAAATACCTCTCCTATCCTCTCTGCCGATGCCTTTGCTCTAATAAACATATTTAACACCCTAGTCATTATCATGAGGGCAAAAAGCACTTGAGTCATATAGTTAATAAATGCCATAACTTTCCCAACTTCCATATTACCTATATTGACCCTAATTCCTCCAATCCATAAAACCAATACTATTCCTATATTCACTGATAGCGCCACTAAAGGATGGAAAACTGCTACTATTCTCATGCCCTTAAGAGTAACATCCTTTAATTCCCTATTTACTGTTTTAAAGCGTTCTCTTTCATAATTAAATCTGTTAAAAGCCTTCACTACTCTGATACCAGCTAAATACTCTCTCATTACACCATTGACTCTATCAAGTGCTTTTTGAATTCTTGTGAAAATAGGATAGGATATTTTGAGATTCATTCCTATAATTATCCCCACTACTGGAACTACTCCCAAAAGTATAAGAGCCATTTTAGGATTTAATAAAAATGCCATTATTATTGCTCCTATTCCCAATACAGGAGCCTTTACAAACACTCTCATCATTCCATGAGAAAAATTTTGTATCTGATTCACATCATTAGTCAGCCTAGTAATAAGCGATGCATCTTGGAACTGGTCAACATTGTCAAAGGAAAACCCTTGAATCTTAATGTATAAATCCTCTCTCAAATCTGCTCCAAAGCTTTGGGATACCTTAGAGGATACTATATTTCTGATGACTGCACAAGCAGCTCCTAGAGCAGTCATCAAAAGCATGAGTCCTCCAAGCTTAAGCACATAATCCATATCCCCTTGCTCTACCCCATTGTCAATTATCTTGGACATGATTGTAGGCTGTATTAAATCTCCAGTAGTCTCAAGGATTAGAAAGGCAAGGGCTATAAAAAACTGCTTCCAATATCTATGTATGTATTTTCTCAAATAACTAAAACTCATGTCTAAGCTCTCCTCATTATGAAATATACTATTATTATATTATTTAGACACACGAAATACAATAAGAACAATTTCTTATTACTTGAAAATATTCTAATTTGGTTTATAATGGAAGTATGTGTGATTTTAAAAAATTAGTTTAGGCTAAACAATTAAGTTAGGAGGAAAATTTATGTATGTTTTTAGAAGGGAAAAAACTTTCCTAGAGCAATTTAATGAAACCACAAAACGTAGTTATGATAAAATTGGCAGCAAGAAATATATTTACTGGTTTATTATCTTTCTAATAGCTATTGCAGTTCAAATAATTCCAACACTTATCGTAACCCTTATTTTTGGTATTATTTTAGGAATAATGGCCTTTGCTTCTGGTAACATTGAAAGCTTAATGTCTATTCAAAATAGTCCTTGGGTTCAGTGGGCTTCCACAGCAACTTCAACTGGTATAGTAATTTTATCATTTTTTCTTTATATCAAATTAGTTGAAAAAAGACCCTTTAAGTCTATTGGTCTTGCAAGCAATAATAAGGTGAAAAAATATTTAATAGGCGCTGCCGTTTCTATCGTTATGCAGTTATTCTATTTTTTAGTTGTGTTGCTCCTCGGCTGGGGAGAGATTGCAGCTGAACCAATCTATGCAACTACTGCATTTGGAACATCTGCTATTGGTTTCATACTTTTATTCTTAACAGGTTTTATAATTCAAGGAGCAAGTGAAGAGGTAGTTGTTAGAGGATGGATGCTACCTGTAATGTCGAGACATTATAGGGTTTCTACAGCAATTATACTGTCTTCAGTATTTTTTGGTTTCTTGCATATATTAAATCCCAATATAAGTGTACTATCTATCATCAATCTGATACTCTATGGAATATTTGCATCCTTATATTCCTTAAATGATGGAGGTCTATGGGGCATTTTTGCACAGCATTCTATATGGAACTGGTTTATGGGTAATATCTTAGGTCTGCCAGTAAGCGGTATGATTTTTGGTAATGCTAGTCTTATTGAAACCAAGCTTACAGGGCCTGCTTGGATAACTGGCGGTAACTTTGGTCCTGAAGGAGGCTTAATTGTAACATTTATTTTATCTGTTTCTATTATTATTCTGATAAGAATGTTAATTAAGAAAGGAATTTTAGTCAAACAAAACACTATAGAAATATAGAAATAAAAATAAAAAGTCTGCAAGAGAGTGTTGCTGTTTCTATAGCAACACCTCTTTTGATAAACTGATGTCATATACACTTCCAATATAACTTAGCTCCCTCTATTTCTTTATTTGGATTGCCTCAGCTTCAATTTGTAACAGGGCCTTCGGATCTCCTGCCATCATTATGATATCTCCAGCTTCGATTATAGTTGTCTCTCTTGGTGTAATCATTCTGCCCATTCTTCGAATCAGAACAAATGATATGTCCTTAGGTATATCAATATCCATAATAGCTTTTTTAGCAAATGAACTATTTTCTAAAATCTTGATTTCAAGCAATTCAGCATATATTTCTCCTGAGTAGTCTGTAAAGGTTCTAAGAACACTCTCTCCATCCTCTACTAAGCCTAATCTTTTAGCAATGGGAATAAATAGAGTGCCCTGTATTAAAACAGATAGAAGTCCTACAAAAAATACAATATTAAATATCTCATCTGCCATCATAAGTCCTTTAGTTAAAGGGTATGTAGCAAAGACAACAGATGCAGCTCCACGAAAACCTACCCATGAAACAAGAAGCTTCTCTTCTTTAGTTCTCTTGAACAAAGATAGTATAGGAAATACTGCTAGTGGTCGAGCAATAAAGATAATAAATAATGCTGTTCCAACTCCAGGTAAAATTATACTCCGTAGTATAGACGGAAACACTAGCAGTCCTAGTATAAAGAATAGGAAAATCTGCATGAGCCAAGATACTCCATCAAAAAAACGAACTAAGCTTATTTTATGTACAATCCTGCTATTCCCCATAATTAATCCAGTGATATAAGCCGCTAGAAAACCATTTCCAGAAAGTAGGTCTGCACTAGAATAGGATAATAGCACTATAGCTATGGCAATGATAGAATAGAGTCCATCAATATCTAAATTGATATGGTTTATCAGCCATACTGCTAGCTTTCCTATTATAGCTCCTGCTAGTACTCCTATGACAATCTGATTAGCTAGAAGTATCCATATATTATGTGCTTCTCCAGTTATTATCCCTAAAAAAATAGTGGTCAGCATATAAGCCATAGGATCATTGGAACCGCTTTCCATCTCTAGCATGGGAGCCAATCCATTTTTAAGATTTAGCTTTTTAGAGCGCAGAATAGAAAACACTGCTGCTGCATCAGTAGATGATACAATGGAGCCAAGAAGCATCCCATGCACCCAAGGAAAGCCAAGAATATAGTGAGCAAATGCACCTATGGCAAAAGCAGTAAGTACTACTCCCAGGGTTGCAAGTATTCCAGCGGAAAATGCCACTGGTTTAGCTGTTTCCCAGCTAGTTCCAAATCCTCCAGAGAAAATAATAAACAACAACCCAATATTACATAAATCACGAGCAAGAATTGGGTCTTTAAAATATATTCCTCCTGGTCCATCGGAGCCCATAAACATTCCAATGGCAAGGAATATTATAAGGGTGGGTATTCCAAATTTATATAGAACCTTGCTTGAAATGACACATACCAGTAGGATAATTGCTGCAGTTAGTAAAATATTCATTAAATCTCTCCTGTAAAATTAAGTCTGGTATTAGTCTT
Organism: Firmicutes bacterium UBA3546; assembly: GCA_002376545.1. Taxonomy (GTDB): domain Bacteria; phylum Bacillota; class Clostridia; order Tissierellales; family Proteiniboraceae; genus Proteiniborus. Next base: position 203,760 of record DFOH01000049.1, read on the forward strand.
TTAAATAAGGATGTAAATAATTCATATAATCATAAAAAAGCCACAGTCAATTATCATAGATATTTTCTAGAATATATGACTGTGGGTACTTTTCATCCTATTGATAGGGTTTAGCATAAAGCTCCTTTGCTGAACCATATTGTTTCGCTTGAGTTTTCCAGCCCATATTGCCTGCAAAGGTATATAGGAGTGTTGGCATAAGATTGCTAGACATCAATTCAAATGCTTCAGAAGGTATGCTGTTATTATTAACTATAGCTTCTACGGTCATATTTAGTGCAGCTACTTTATTTCTCGTCATACCGCCTAATTGCTCAATTGGTCTACCACTTATTGCTCCAGCGGAACCCATTGCAAATCCTCCAAGCCAATTAAATCCAGATTTACTTGCAAAGTTCTTACATATGTCAAGTGCTGTATAATTATGAAAGGATTCTGGAAATCCATTATTTGAAATGGCAATCAAGCTCTGTTTTTTTGTAATATTTTTTTCTCTTCTATTTATCCCTATAAGCTCTAGTGCTCTAATTAATGATGATGGCAGACAATCTACGTATAAAGGAAAGGAAATAATAAGCAAGTCAGTATCATTCACTTTTGATAGAAGCTCTTCTATATCGTCTTTGAGGGCAGTAAGCACATGAAGTCGGTCGCATATGTAACCCTTTTTACGGAGCTCTTCGAGTAAATAACCTCCGACTGATTCAGATGTACTATTTTTCTTTTTTGGACTTCCTATTAATAATAAAGCCTTTCTTTCATCTAGCATACTGCCACCCCCATAGTCTTTAATTTTTCAATTATCTGATGTTTAATAGCCTCTTCCGTGCTGTTTTGTATGACGCCTCCTGTAAATGAATTATACCAGTTTAAAGCGTTTCTTTTAATAAGATTGTTAAATACTTCTTCTGTCAACTTATCTTCATCTATCATCATGCCTAATACTATAGCCTTTGGATATTTTTGGTACCTTTTCTTATGATGGACTTCTCTATTAACCTTTGTAAAAAATGGAAGCATTAAAGGTATAATCCTATCTAAGACCTTTTTCATTTCAGACGAATATCCTCCGTATACTGTAGGAGTAAGAAAAACTACAATATCGCTTTTAATTATTTCCTCTATAAGACTTCTTCCATAATCGTCTATTACACAAATGCCAGGTGTCTTTACCCAGCACCCAAAACAACCTAAGCATTCTCCAATTTTCTTTTCATAAAGCAGGATAGACTCCACTTCATATCCTTGCTCTATAAGTAGCTCCTTAGTATTTTCGTCTACTTTTGCAAGGCTTATATCCCCTTTTATCTCCCCGTTAAGTATTAATGCTTTCATTAGCACTACCTCCCCTATATATTATTAAAATTATTTAAAAATTTTTCATACCAGCTAGCCATGAATTTTAGATGATCTATACCAAAATTAAGTGTAGATGCTTCAAAGTATCCTGCTACAGGCTTTACTTCGACTTCAAGCTCCTCAAGCTCTTGTATTTTTTTATTAATATCGCTAATCAATTGTTTAATAAGCTTTGAAGCCTTTTCCTTCGGTAATTTTTCATAGAAAAATATTTTAGCAAGTATATCCTCATAGGACCGCATGAATTCTATAGGCTCTTCCAGCCATCCCATAAATTCTTTCTCCCCAATTTCATCAATAGTGTAGACTTTCTTGTATTTTCCATTTTCTATAGCTTTTGTAGAGCGTATAAGTCCCTCCTTCTCTAATTTGTTAAGTGCAGGATAAATACTCCCAAAGCTTGCATTCATAAAGTTCGAAGTGCTTCGAAGCATTATTTGCTTTATATCATATCCAGTAAAGCTTCCATAAGTTAATAAACCTAAAATTACAAACTTTATCATATGTATCATCCTCTCTAACATTTATAAAAAATATATCTATATAGTATATNNATATACTATATAGATATATTTAAAGAAAGTCAATACAAAACACATTTTTGAAAAAATAAAATGGGTATTCCATATTAGTCTTTGTGAATTTTTTTCATCCTAAGGGTTTGCAAAAATCTCATATGTACTGTAAAGTAGTAGGATTAATATCTAGTTTTCGGGGTATTGATAAATTATTGCCCCATACCTGTTATGATTTTTTTATTTTTGGTATAATTAGAATATTACTTATTTCGTAACTAATAGTAAATCTAAAAAATGTAAATTTAAGGAGTGATATATAGTGCTTAGAGGTTTTTTTCGTAAAGCACCATGCGAAGAAGCAGAATGTATAGTTAAGTATGTAGAAGATTCTTTGAAAGGCAATAGAATCAATAGTCCCGATGTTAAGTATCCTCTTCACAGTAAAGTATTATCTCATTTTGATAAGTTACTTGATAATGAAGCAAAAATGTCTTCAGCTGCGAAGGAAATACTTGATATTGTTAGCTCATTAAGTAGCTTTGATGTTGGAATGACCCATATCTCAAGCGAATTAACAGATTTTGCAAAGGAGATGGCAGTAGTAAGTGAATCTAACCTTGCAATTGTCGAGCAGACAACCGCAAGCATGAACCAGGTAAGCGATACTATAGAAGCAACTTCAGAGACTTTAAGTGACCTCGCAAAGGGTTCTGAATCATTATCAAGCAAAAATGATGAGAGTATAAACCTTCTTAATGAAGTTCAATTGCTTAAGGATAATGTTATTCAAGACACCTCGGTAATGAACGAAAGAATTCAGCAGCTAGTCAATCTAGCCAGCGAGGTCGGCAAAATAGTTGACAGTGTACAGGCTATAGCGGAACAAACTAACCTTTTAGCTTTAAATGCGGCTATTGAAGCTGCAAGAGCAGGTGAAAACGGACGTGGATTTGCAGTCGTAGCTCAAGAAGTGCGTAAATTATCAGATGATACTAAGCAAAATCTTGAAGGAATGAGGCAATTTGTTAATGATATTCATATTGCAGCAAGCGATGGTAAAGAAAGCTTAAACAATACAATCAGCTCTACCAGTCAGATGAGTGAGAAAATAGAGATGGTATCAGACACCATGAGTAAAAATGTAGAAATGCTCAGTAACGTCATAAAGGATGTAGCCTTAATCGATAGGTCCATGCAGGGAATAAAGCATTCAGCTGGCGAAATAAATCAAGCTATGGAAGCATCAAGCAGTGATGCAGAAAAGCTTAGCTACATGACTCAAAATATACATAAAGAAGCAGTACAAAGTGTAGAGTTTGCTGGACAAATAACTCAAATAGATGACAGGCTTTCAGCAATAGTTCAGTCTATGTTTGGAGGACTTGAAGGCGGTTCTAATTCTATTACAAATGAGGAATTGCAAGGAGTTATAAAAAAAGCAATGAATGCCCATATGAAATGGATGGAAGGTCTTAAGGAAATGGTAGTAAAAATGCGTACATACCCACTCCAAACAAACTCAAAGCGGTGTGCCTTTGGTCATTTTTATCATGCTATTAATATGAAGCATCCTGCAATATTAAAGGAATGGGAACAAATAGATACAGTTCATCACACCTTTCATAGTATGGGTGATAAAGTCATCAATGCCGTTAAGGGAAATGACAAAGCCTCTGTACAAAGGTTATACAATGAAGCCGAGTCTCTCTCAAAGCAAATGTTAGGTTTATTAGAAATCGTTGAAGGTAAGGTTGTTCAGCTTATAAAAGAAGGAGTAAATGTCTTGTAGTTCATAGCACTATTGACATACCTTAATTCTGTTTACTAATTCAAAAATGACAAAGACCTGCCCCTGTAAAAAGAGCAGGTCTTTTTGTAACTCTAATCTATTGTGAAACAACAAGGTTTCCATGATCCATTCGTAAGCTTTGATAGCTGTAATGGATAAGCTTCTTATTTTGACAGTAGATTATAAAGCACCTGTGCCATCTCCGCTCTGGTAGTTGTACTAGTCGGAGAGAGCTTACCTCCATTTCCACTGATAGTTCCTGTTTTGACCAGAAGCGTCATTGCTTCTTTTGCCCAAGAAGCGATGCCATCCGCATCGGTAAAGGCTGACAACGCCTTGCCGCCACTCCCTTCTGGTAGCCTTCCAATGACCTTTAGTGCATTGTACAGAAGGCTGAACATTTCTTGACGAGTAATCTCTCTATCTGGCGCAAACATATTGTTTCCAACACCGTTAGATATACTTAAGCCTTTCGCTGTCGCCAGATAGCCGGTATAATAGGTGACTCCGGCATCTGTAAAGTTGTCTTTTGGATCTGCATCAGGGGCTATGCCGTATGCCTTCATCAACATAACGATAAATTGTCCTCTGGTCAACTTTGCTTCCGGACTGAAATTGCCACCTCCGATTCCTGTAGTAATCTCTCTTGCGGCAATAAAGCTTACCGCCTTGCTGTACCATGCACTTTCAACCACATCTTTGAAGAACACTTTATTGTAGCCTATTGCATACTTTGAGAAGTGCCTTGTGCTAAAACTAATCCTTCCCGTTGCAGGGTCATAGATACAATTACTTACTACTTCGAGTTTGCCTGTCTCATTGATATAGTAGATAACAATAGCATTTGTGTCCTCCCCTGCTCTTGGCATGTAGGGCACCGATACTGTGACATCTCCTCCAAACTGCCATAAGGTTTTTCCTCCACTGGTAACACTGAAATCAAATACAGGTCTGTCGCCAACCATCCTCTGCGCTTCAGGCAAAAGAGAGGATACTTCTACTTTGGATGCCGTAATTTTCACATCGCCTGTTGCTTCCTCCGAAAGAGCTGAGAGGGTATTAGCATCAAAGGTAATAGTGGCAACTGGGGTTGATATAGTCAACGCGCCAATTCCAGCTTCCGAAGCTTGGTTTATAGCCTCTTTAGGGATACTTGTTTCCGCAGTTATGGTATCTACAGAAGCTTCTACCTTGATTTCAACTCTAGCTACTGTGCCCTTTCCTTGCTTTTCAGCTTTCTCCATAGCTTTACTGATGGCGTCACTTATCTGTGTCTGGTTAACTGTGACAGCTGCATTTCCATTGCTGTCTACAGCGGCCTTTACTGTCATGGTAGCAGTAATTGTATTTTCAGAAACACTTATTTCTAATTTTAGTGCTTGTGCAGCAGTACTGACATCTGATGAACTGTCGCTACCTGAACCGCCTGAAGACGGATTATTCACCGTCAGTGTGCCATTTACAAAACTTGGGGTTGCAGCCTTGTAGTTTGCGGTATAGCTAACTCCTGTTAAATCTATAGTAATAGGATAGTTACCCGCTGTTTTCCCGTCAGCCTTACAAGTAAAAGTAGGCGCTCCTACTAATGCAGTCTCTCCAAAAAGCTGCCCATCCACAGTATAGGTAAAGGCTTGCAGTGTACCGCCCCTAGTCATGCTCTTGTCATCTGCCTTCACCGTAACTGGACGTTTTTCTATGGTGAAACTATAGCTTTGACTGCCGGTGTAGGTCATATTGCCGTTGGGAACGGAAATCGTCAGTTGATACTCACCAGCGTTTGCTGGAGCAATCCTAGCGTAATATCCTCCGCTGTCTACGGATTCGTATAACACTTCATAATTTTCAACGTTCACAGGCGAGCCATCTAAGCTCAGTGTGAATACCGGTGTTCCTGTATGGGCATAAGGGCTGCCATTATATACTCCACCTGTCATGATTATTCCGGAAATACCCAGCTGCTGTTTCTCTACGGTCTTTACGATAATAACTGAGGTAAAATTGTCATAATTCGTGCTCTCGACCGTCACAGTGATGGTTGCGGTCTTATTCGCACCAGATACTCCCAGCACTGAAATCGTAAAGTTGTTACCAGAAGTATAAATGAGATCCTTTAAAACACCTTCTCTGTTTTCAGTGATCATTGGGGAGTATTTGACTGTTCCAAGCATACCTACCACGTTTGGTAAAAGGGCTGTCATGCTTACTTCATAGTCAGCCTCGTATCTTTCAGATACCTCTATCTCCTGATTGACACCAACCGGTGCAGCTGCCTTGGTGATGTCCTGGTCGGGTATACTCAGGTTGTTGTTCAAGGTATAATTAGCAGTTTTTAAAGTATCGCTCAGTAACACAGTCCCTGTTACAGTTTTTCCCTTACCTGCATCCACACTGTCAAACACCGCTCCCGTTACTGTGTAATCCGTACCTAGTGTAAAGGTTTCGCTGTTTTGTAGTCCACTGAAGGTTACGTCGCTGATGATAGCATTTGTTGTCCCATCGTAGGTCTTTGCTGCCACTGTCCCACCGGTAATGGTCAACGGTGCCTTGGCGATGGTGAAATTATTGCTGACCATGCCAGTATAATTACCCTTTCCGGTAACGTTGACAATCGCCGTTCCTGCGTTAATATTACTCAAGTAGGCTATGTCATAGTCCGTGCCTGGCTCCAACGCTTTGCCGTCGTCTGTCACGGTCACGGTAGGGGTATGCTTCAAGCCCGTATAAATGAACGGACCACCTGACAGCGTAACCATGTCATCTATCAATGTTTTAGCTGTGATTGTGCCAGTAAAGCCTGATAAATCTAAAGTATATTTTGCGGCATCCTTGCCGATAAGGGAAAGACCCGTGATGGTGACAATCTTATTGGTTCCCGCATTGACATTATCAAATGCCGCAGAAGGTGTTCCTGCAAGCGTCACCTCATCTCCGTCTTGCACATTGGTTGTGACAAGGGCAGCCGTTCCACTCAAGGTGGCAACAGTGGAGCCATCGTAGGTTTTGGTGTTCACCATCAGTCCTGTGACGGTGAGCGGGATAATTTCAATGGTTTTTACAGTGATAGTCGCTACGAAGTCCTTGTAGTTGGTGCTGGAAACTGTCACCGTAATGATGGCAGTTTTGCCCGCAGTAGCTACCGACTGCACGGGAACCGTCAGCATATTGCCAGAAGTATCGCTGAGTATTCCCAGCACACCGTCGCTGTTAGCAGTGATCACAGGGTCGTATGTCACAGCACCCATAGACCGCGGACTGCTGATAGTCGGCAGCAGGGTGGTTAGGGCAAAGTCATAGTTTTCCGCACGATTAGTAAGCACATTCATCGTTTGATTGACACCGATTGCATTTGCCTTGCTGATGGTTTGGTTCGTCAGAGTCAAACCGGTGTTTGTTAGGGTATAGTTGTTGGTTGTTTCCGTGTTTTCGAGTACCACCGTAGCGATTAATGTCTTATTGTCACCTGCGTCTGCGCTGTCAAACTGTGCATCGGTAACGGTGTAATCATCGTTCAGCGTCAGTGTTTCGTCGTTTTGCAGGCCGCCAAAGCTCACGCCGGTTACAGGCGCTGCATTTGTGCCGTCATAGGTTTTTGCCGACACTGTTCCGCCTGTAATAGTCAGCGGTGCTTTGGCGATGGTGAAGGTTATGTCAAAAGTGTCGGCATAATTGCCCTTGCCGGTGACCTTTACATTCGCCGTTCCTGCTTTTATATTGTTGGTATAGATTGCAGTATAATCCGTGCCCTCTGCAAGCATTTTTACCCCATCCGTGACAGTGGGTTTCTGCGCCTTGCCAGTGTAGGTAAGCCCCGCGGTTACGAGCATATCTGCTGTCAGAGTTTTCGGTTGAATGGTATAGCTTAAGCCGGTTTTTTCACCCTTAAAGTTGCCTTTTCCAACGAGCTTCGCCGTAACAGTTCCTGCGTTGATTCCATCACTTGCACCCCCAACGACAACCTCAATGGTATAGTCCTTATCCTTCTCCAATGTTGCACCGTCAAAGGTGACGGTCAAGATCGGCTCAATGGGGCTGCCGGTGTAGGTGAATGGACTGCCTGTTATCTCCACCGTTGCGTTTGCGATATCCCGCTCGGTAAGGTAGATCCCGCCGTCGCCGGATTGAAGATTGGCGGGGAGACTTTTGAGCGTAGGTAACTTGCCGTCTGCAAGATTCCAAATACTCTCATCCCACGCACCACCATACCAATTAGCCGCCGTTGTCCAAAACGCGGCGGAGTTCGCTTGGGCAATGCTCATATCTGCACCATCCCGTCCGTTTAGTCCTTTTGATCCACCATCAGCCATGCCGGAAAAGGCGTAGTTGTTTTTGCTCTCTGTAGCACTGCCAGTAACTCGGTTGATATAATATGGATATTGTGTGCTCATTATGCTTGGGTTCATAGCGACGCAGTTCACTGCGGGGCCTGCGCCGGCGATGCCGCCCACTCCTGATTGAGCACTGACGCTTCCAGTAGCATAACAATTTTGCAGGCGGGCGTTAAAAGTATCTGCTTGACCGCCGATACCGCCGACTGTACTGCCACTCCCCTTGACAGTGCCCGTAGCATAACAGTTTTTTACCACGGATTTTTCTATATGTCCGACAACGCCGCCAACATAAATTGAACCGCTGACCTCAACATCAGATGCACATTGGCTTACGACAACGTCGCTACTATAATGGCCACTCACACGGCCTACTACACCTCCGACATTGCCACTTCCGCTAACCGTACCGCTGACAAAGCACTTTTCAATCTTTGCGCTAAAGTCGGTGTAGCCGACGATGCCACCTATACTTCCTCCCGCTTTGATATACGCACCCTTAATGATTAAATCATAAACCATGCCACCATCAGGCAGGCCACTACCACCAGCGATATGTCCGAACAAACCTGCATAATCACGGGTAGGGTCACTGATATACAACCCGATAATAATTTTTCTGTTGCCGTCAAAATTACCTGTGAAATAATTGGTGTTATTTCCAATCGGTACCCATCCCTTACCTTCATTAAACGATGTGCCGTAGCCAGAGAGGTCGATATTGTCGATAAGCTTGTAGTAGGCTCTTTTGTAATCGTAATCTCCTGCGTTCACCAGTTTCGCCAATTTGGCAAGCTGTGCAGCTGTAGCGATTTGGTAGGGGTCTCCCTGTGAACCATCACCTCCTGCGAAATAGCTCGTCAGCTTGTCGGTGATATGCGCGGGCATTTCCACCGTCTTGCCGAACAATCCGGGCAGGGAACCGGAAGCATATGTCCACGGATCAGTGGTAAATGCAGACGGAAAGCCGCTTGCCGATTGCAACGCATCGGCGGTTCTGCTTGCGCCGTTCACGCCGCCGTCAGTGACGATAGCTCCGTTCACAGTCATGCCGGAAAACGCCACTCCGCCAAGAGTGCCCATCGCTATGTCTCCCACCACACGTCCGACATTATTGGGCCCACTAACCTCGGGATTCAGTGCAGCGCAACCTTGCAAAATGCCTTGCGTATAAACATAACCGGCCACTCCGCCAATATAGTCGACCGTACCGTTCACACTGCCGCTACTGTAGCAGTTGGCCGCCCCGCCGTACTCAATCCAACCCGCCACGCCGCCTACAAATTTACCGCCGCTGACACCGCTTGTGCTATAGCAGTCTTCCATCACGCTTTTTCCAACAAAACTTGCCACGCCGCCCACATATTCGTTGCCGCTGATGTTGCCGGTACTATAGCAGTTTTTCATCGTGCTTTTCTCAATAATTAACCCGGCTACACCGCCTATGGTATTGCCGCCGCCGACGCTGCCGCTTACATAACAGTCTTGCACCAAGCATTGATAAATCTTACCCGCCACGCCGCCGACATTATTCTTTCCGACGATACTTACATCTTTAAGCCTAAGGTTTTGCACCGTGCTAAAATAGATGTAGCCAAATAGGCCCTGATAATCTTCATCGGGGCGGTTAATATACAGTCCTGTGATATCCTTGCCATTGCCGTCAAAGCTCCCTTGGAATGGGTTCATTCTTCCAATCGTTTTCCAGCCCTTGCCGTCTTCGTAGTTTTTCCCGTATCCGGAAAGGTCGATATCGGCGGTAAGCTTGTAGTGTATGCCCGGCCCTCCGTAAGTGCCGTTGGTTGCTGGATTATTCACCAATTCTGCCAACTCGGCAAGCTTCTCTGCTGTGGCAATAAGGTAGGGGCTTGTAGCCGTACCCTCACCGGGAAAGTGGAGGTCGCTACTGTCCGCGATATAATCTGGCACATCCACCGCTGCGCCGAAGCCGGGCAGTTTGCCGCCTTTGATTTTCCATCCGTTCTCCTCGGTGAAGCGGTCACCGATGGTACCGTCCGCTTTGATTTCAGCAGCGGTCATGTCTACGCCGTCAACACCTGTTGCATCGTTTGTGATCGTTTTCGCACTGCCGTTCACCGTCACCACCATGCCCGAAAAAGCAGCATTGCCAGAAAGTGTGCCATTATAGTTTTGCCCCGTCACGCGTCCGCCATAGGTGCCGGTTGCCTCCACGCCGGAATTCAATGCAACACAGTTTTCTATGCTGCTGCTGTAGGGCAACCCCGCCAGACCGCCTACAGATGACTTGCCGATCACATTGCCGACGGCATAGCAGTTTTGCAACTTGCCGTTACCACCTTCCAGCTTACCGACCAATCCGCCGACATTCTCGTTACCGCTGACTGTGGCCAAAGCGTATGAGTTCAATATGGTTAGATCCTTCGCGGTGCCTGCAAGCCCTCCTATTAAGTTGCCGTATACGTTGACGTCGCCGCTGACGCTTCCCTCAAACGAGCAACGACTCATGGAGTACTTGGGCGTCATTGAGTAGGTACTGCCAATGATTCCGCCGACATTGCTGACACCGCTGACCGAGCCGCTGACCCGGCAAGTTGTGATTTCACCGGAGCCGGAGGCGTTTCCGATAATACTGCCGACATTGCTTTTCGCAGAGACACTGACTTCCGTCAGGTTTAAATTTTGTATCGTAGCTGATTCGATCATGCCGAACAAGCCAACGTAGTCACGGGAGCTGTCGTTGATGTACAGTCCAGAAATCGTATAGCCGTCGCCGTCAAAGTTGCCCTTAAAAGGCATCACCCTGTTGTTGATATAACCTCCAATCGGCTGCCAGCCCTTGCCGCCGTTGTAGTCTTGACCATATGCGGAGAGATCGAGGTCGTTCATCAGCTTCAGTGATACATTCCCTACGCCATTGAGCAAAAAGCTCTCCAACCGTCCTGCATTGACCAACACGGCAATTTCCACCAGTTGGTCGGCGGTGGTGATCTCCAACGGGCTTGTGCCTGTACCGCCGCCCCCCATGCGAAACGGCGCAAAACGACTGACTGTTTCAGGAATATACACCGTGATGCGGGGCGCTTCCACGCCGCCTGCAAGGGTGTATCCCCCGTCTGGCACAGCATCAAACACATAAAGCCCGCATTCGGGGGCGTTCTCGCCATAGTCCTGCTCAGTCTGCCATGTCACTGGGACTTGTACGGCTTCACCCACCACTATTCCGCCCACCGTTTCAGGGAATGTGGGCATGGCGGTGTTCTGCCAACGGATTTCGTCCGGCAATTCCTCAAAGGCCGTCACTGTGCTGGTGATTTCTCCCACAGTCACGCTGATGAACGGCGGTGGGGCACTGACCTTGAAGCCTTCAATTTGTGCAGTGAAGGTGTATACTCCCGCCGTATTGCCATCGTATTCTGGTAAGGATGTCCAGATTACGGGAACGGAGATATTCACTATTTCCCGCTGTCCGTCCTGTTCTGAATCATCTCCTTCGCTGATGTTTAATGCAACGTCTATGGCTTCAAAATTATATACAAAATCTGTGACTGAGGTTTCTTCCTCCTGCACGAAATTTTGTTCATCCGACCCAATACGTACAGTTGCCGTTAGCATACCCGGAAGATTCAGTTCGGATTCTTCAGTGCCAAGGAGTACATTCTGTGCCACAACTTCCAGTGCTAACTCTCCAAAAGCGATGATTTCTCCATTTGTGTTAGCCTCAGCTACCCTATCTCCTGCGGTTTCCTCTGCTGCATATGCTTGTATCCGCCCAGCAGTTACAACACTCAGCATGAGTGTAAAAACTAATAGCAGAGACAGCACTTTGTAGATTGTTTTGTTCTTCATAACGATCCCTCTTTTCTTCAAAACTTTGCATATACTATTAAATTACAGAAATACTTACCGTACATCCCTCCTTCAAAAATATTACTGTTCCTTGGGTGGCTTTCCCCTAATCTTCGGTATTTGGTAAAGAAACAGCTTCGCGATATTCAGAGGATAATCTTTCCCTGCCCATTTTTAAGCTTATGAATATGTTTAGTGATTCTGACGGGCTTGATAAAAGGGTTGGTAAGCATAACCCTCACCAAGTATTCTGTAATTTAATCATATGTAAATAATGATAAGCAGGATAGTCAATATAGTGCTAAAATTCCTGTTATTATTGCTATGTTGTAAATAAAAAAAGACCTCCGAAACCATTACAGCCGGAAGCCTTTTTACTAAATTTGTTATTTTTGAGTCATCATAGTTCGGTATTGTGAAGGAGTCATCCCTATTTCTTGCTTAAATTTTTTCGCCAAACTTCCATTGTAATCCACACCACATTCGTCAAAAACTTGGGCTATGGACAGATTATTGTCGCATAGCATTTCCTTGAGCTTGTCAAACTTTACGTTCTGATAATAGTTATAGGGAGTCATGCCCGTATGCTGTTTAAACAGACGGGTATAGTGATATCTGCTCATGTGAACAATATCCGCTAGCTTATCTATATCAAGTTCTTCTTTCCAATGGTCGTCTATGTATTCCTTGCCTTTTATAATTTCTTCTCTGTCCTGATAATACCTAGATGTGATAAAAATAAACACAACATATAACAATTGATTATTGCTGTCGCGTATAGGTAAGGCAGTCATGTTGTGGAACATACTTCCGTAAACTAACTCCTTGTCATCTCCCAATCGTTCAACGATTTCCTGATGCGGTACTTTAACATCGTATGCGTAAATGGCTTCTCCCTGAAACGCACGCAAAACAAAGTCCTTTACTCCCCACCTTTCAAGATTAGGATTGAGCATTATATTATGTTTTTTATATAGCCTTTCAGGATTTGATATCTTAGCAAACTTTAAATACTCTTCATTCGCTAGAAGCATCGTACCATCTGGTGCACATATGTGTATAGGATAAGGAAAATATTTCACGATCTGGCCAAACAGTTCTTTGTTTTCATACAGCGACTGAAAAGGCCATTGCCCTTCGTGCTTTCTTTGTTTATATAGGTCATATATGTCTTTAGATATCCCTGTTCCGTTTTCCTCTTGAATTGGGACTTTTTTTCGTCTTCTATCCTCTGGTTTAACAGCATCTTTGGGAATAAGCCATAGGTTACCCTTTTTCACTGCACCATCTATTCTGTCCTCGGTACAGTACAGAGTCACAATCCTGATTCCAAGATCCCATTTTTTACTGGCTTCCTTCACGGTCATATAATTCACGCCTAACACCACCTAAAAAACTTATTGGCATTATTATACTGCTAAGCTAAGCACATTGCAAGCATTAGCAATATATAATAAATGCTAATTTACAAATAGTATCTATATTCCGCGTAATGAAACAGATTTTATACGAAGATTTATCTAAACATATATTGTCTAATCAAGCTGAAGAAGAAATGTGGGATGAAATACTTCAAGCTTATGAAGAAGAACATAACGATTAGAATATAGGTCTATAAATGCAAAGAAAAGCACTTGATGTAAAGTCAAATACTTCTCTTTGCCACGCTTTATATATAATTATAAACAGTTCTTTCTCTAGGTCAATGCTTATACTGCTTTCTCCTTAATATTACTATTAATAGTAAAAAAGTATCCTAGTATATAACCAATGACAGTAATTGCAAGGAATTTTATGAACTGAAGCAAATCCATTCTAGTACCTAACATTTTCCATGCAAAATCTACTATGGTATTGACTATAATGCTTCCTGTTTTGGTAAGCATAGATGAAAATACAATAATGCCTAACACTATCCATATCCTAAATCCAAATCTATAGTTTAAGGCTGCCAGCGCATTTACTACAGAAACAAAGGCCAAGCTCACCATAAAAAGTGAAAATACAATAAAAATTGTGTTGTCTGCACTAGCATTAAAAAAAGCAAAGTCTAACATAGGCTCTCTGCCAATTACTCTGACAAGTATTGGGTCAATTTTCAATAGTATTCCTTGTATTAATGCAAATAGAAGTGCAACTAGAAAATTATTGACTATTACAGATTTAAAGAAATCCTTACGGGTTACACTAAAGCTTATGGCTATGGGGAAAGTCTCATAATACATTTCATAGCTGTATACTATAAAATACACCATTATTGCCATAAGATTTGCTCCTACTACAGAAACAACCCTTATGCCGTCCAGTTTCCCACTTATGCCTATATGGAAGCTTGCTCCTCCATATAAATTTATAATATAATAGGCAATGTCAGCTATTAATATTACCATCCAAAAATATATTATGGATTTTTTAGCATCCTTATTTTGAAATCTTATGATTCTTTTCACGCTCTCCATTTAGATTACCTCCTTTGCCGCTGAACTCTCAGTAAGATATATAAATAGCTTTTGAAGAGGTATTGAGCTTATCTCTACATTTTTTTCCTTAAGAATTTGTTTTTCTTCATTTTTCAAGTCGTCAAATATACCGACTATTACAGATGAGCCAAAGTCCTCCTTGTGAATTATGTTTTTGTTTTCTATTAGTGGAAGGATATTTTCGGATTTTCCATTTAGAAAGTATGCTTTTCCTGTTAAATTATGCACTTCATCCTTGACGTAAACCCTTTCATCTTTTAGTATGATTACTTCTTCAAATAAATTTGTTACTTCATCAATCAGATGAGTAGAAATAATCACAGTTCTTGGATTCTTCTCCACATCCTCTAAAAGCAAATTATAAAATTTATATCTAAAAGCAGCATCTAATCCCAACGATGGTTCATCAAATATAGTTAGCTTCGCTCTCGAGGCTAGACCTAGAATAAGCCCAACAATAGTTTGATTTCCACGTGACAGCTTATGGTATTGCTTTTTTATGTTAAGATTGAATTCTTTTATTAAGAACTCTTTATATTCATCGTCCCAGTTCTTATAAAGAATCTTAGCTATTTCAAAAATTTTTTTTACCTTAATTTCAACTACACCGATTCCTTTTTCCTTTACTATGCATATATTTTCTAAAGCCTTAGAATTCTCGCATATTTCTTCACCATATAGCTTTAACTCGCCGCTACTCTTCTTTATTTGATTGGAAATAATGTTCAGCAATGTGGTTTTCCCTACGCCATTTCTGCCTAGTAATCCATATATTTTGTTTTCTGCTAATTCCAAATTAACATTAGTAAGTACTCTTGTATTGCCATAGGATTTATTTAAGTCTTTAATTTCTAGCATCCTGCTCCCTCCCCTTAAGCTTTAATATATATTCTAAAATCTCTTCAATAGGTATTTCAAGTCTATTTGCCTCTTGGATTATATCAGGCAATATTTCCTGAAAAAATGTGTTCTGTCTTTTTTTTAGTATTTTTTTTCTTGCACCTTCTGCCACAAACATCCCCAGCCCTCTTTTCTTATACAATATTTCTTCATCTACTAGGATATTGAGCCCCTTTCTTGCAGTAGCAGGATTTATCTGATATACCTTTGCAAACTGATTAGTAGAAGGAGCCTGATCCTCTTCCTTAAGATTTTCTAACAGTATTTCATTTTCTATTATCTCTGCAATTTGTTCATAAATTGATTTATCTGAATTTAAGTCAAGCAAATTGTCACCTCCATCTTCCATTACTTGCTTAGTTAGTTACCTATGTAACTAAGTATATATATCTTGATGTTTTTTGTCAATATTGTTGGTAAAAATTATTTCAAAACGGGTGTCGCCATATTTATAGCAACACCCGTTTAGAATAGACATATTACACTGCATACATTACTATTTAAAGAACCTGACAAATAGGTCCATAAATCTTTGGAAAATATTCTTTTTCACCTCTATAACAGCTTCAGACCTTACTTTAGCTAACTGGGCTTTAATAGATGGAGTCTGCATTATGAACTGACAATTTGAGTTTTCATCGTTTCTTTCATCTATAAAGGAGGTATAAGCTGTATCATCTTTGAAGACATCTATTATAGAGAACTTATCTATTCCTTCTGTAATCTTGTTAAGACCATCTTGATTTAACAGAACTATTCCATCAGTTATCTTATCCTGCCCTTCTGCTAATTTTTTAACCTCCGCTGGAACTTTTGCAGCATTTGTATTTAATTCATTTCCGCCGATAATTGCTGCATCTAGCCCTTCAGATAGTAAAGATAGTCCTCCTACAAGCTGACTATGCCCCTGATACATTTCATTTAGCTTTTCAGGTATCTGTTTTACCTCATTACTCATTTGAGCAAATCCTAGGGATATACTTTCTAATCCTTTATTATATTCCGAATATCTATAGTTCAGGTTATTGGTACTTTGGCTGAGCATATCCATACCTTCCTTAGACTTTATTGCACCCTTGCTTAGTTCTTCTATTGCCTGAGCCTCATAAATAACCCCCTCAGCTAGTGCCCTTACTCTAGGGTCACTGCTAGTGAGGAGCTCTTGGGCCAGCCCAGTTAGATTACTATGACCAGTATTTAACGCTTCTAATCCATTCGTTATCTGTCCTAATCCACCTGCCAATTCCTTAGCTCCACTATCTAATTCTTTAATTCCGTTTTCAATATTATGACCTTGTAGGCTCAATGTACTTATTCCACTGTTAAGGTCTTCTACTCCATTTAACAATACAGGTATATTTTCGTTTAGCTGACCTAAGCCTACATTGAATTTAGAAAGTCCTTCAACTAGTGATTTTAGATTTGTACCTATCTCCTTCAGACCAATTACAAATTTAGATATGCCAGAGCTCAGTACCTCGAGTCCATCTTTTAATAGATTTGTGCCCTTACTCAATTCCTTGGAACCATTCTCAAGCTCATTTGCAGCACCAGACATTTTTCCCATACCCTCTATCAATGCTCCAATATCCCCGTCTAGCTCTTCTCCCAGTGACATGTTAGATTTTGTAGAAGATATGGTAATAGGAGCTAGCTCAATGTTTTTCCCATCTGCCTTAATTGAAAAGCTTTGATCTCCCATAGGTAAATGTGTGAACACTACTGTCATAGTCTTTCCAACAACAGAAGTAACTCCATTTTTAGCTTCGATATTTTTAAAGATGTCTAAATTTAAAGGCACTTGAACTTGGGTAGTGAGCTCATTGCTATTCACAATATCTATTTTGATTTCTAATGCTCCAGATTTACCTGCTAGCTCTTCTCCATTAATCTGCATCCCGTCTAAATAGTATTGAATTTTAATATCTAAAGGCAGGTTCTTCTCAAGTCTGCCTTCATAATATATGTCTTGAGACTTTAAGTAAGAAGTATTCCACTTTTGAATACCATTTTCAATAATAGGCTCTACTCCTCGGGTTAAAACTCTCATATCTTCTAATCTTCCATAATCCATATAATATTGTTCCTTACTATCTCCTGAAAGACGTGTTACAATCTTTATTCCTTTGATACTTCCATCATGATTTAAGTTTACATATACCGTTTCATTCCTTACGACTTCTGCCATACTAGTCATTGGTAATGAAAGCACAAATATAAAGATTAATAAGCAGCTAACAATTCTCTTCAACCCTATCACCCCAATTAATTATTTGTTTCCTTAGATGCTCCTAAAGTTGTCTTATTAATCAATTTACTAGATATCATTAGTAGTGGTGGCAGAAGCACGAGTACTAGTACAAAGCTGATAATTGCTCCTCTGCCTATAAGTAATGTCAATTCTGCAGTGTTTCGCATACTGGTAATCATATACACGCTTAAGGTGCCCGTAAACAATATTAGGGCAGATGTTAAAATAGGTCTTCCTGTATCCTTTATTGTCTTTATAGCCGCTTCTTTTTGGCTAAGGCTCCTGCTATTTTCTAAGAATCTTGATGTGAATAGTATGGCATAATCAACTGTTGCTCCTAGCTGTATGGCCCCTATTATTATGAAGCTAATGAAGTTTAAGCTTATTCCCTGCATATATGGTATGCTTAAGTTAATCCATATTCCTAATTGAATAACAGCTACTAGGATTATTGGTATGATAATTGATTTGAAGGCTAGCATGATTATAATACCTATAACTACTATAGATATAATGGTGATATTTGTAAAATCCTTAGATGTGATTTCTGCTAGCTCAGAATATATGGCTGATTCTCCTGTAATGTACCATTCGTCGTACTCATTTGCTAAAACACTCTTAATGCTCTTTAAGGTTTCTCCCACTTCTTCTCCTTCCATTGGAAGGCTTAAGCCTATGTTTATTAAGGAATAGTGCTCGCTCTGATAGTTTTCTATTACTTCAGCAGGCAAGAACTCCTCTGACATTTCTATGTCTACCATAGAATATAATCCATTAGTCCTTATTACTCCCTCGACTTTTTCAAGCTTCTTTAACAGCTCAAATTCCTTTAGACTATCCTCCTTAGGAATAACTATTGTGATTTGATTTTTATTTGAGAACAATCTATCAATTTCTGCATTTGCCGCATTAGACTTGAAGTCCTCAGGTAATATCTTCTCATTCCCGTAGTAATATTCCACCTGAGACTGGGCTAATATTGATGGAACTACAACTAAAATAGCTAAGATTAAAAATACATATCTGAATTTGATTATAAATTTTGAAGCCTTCTCAAAGCTAGGCAGATAAATTTTATGCTGATATCTTTCTATCCATTTGTCAGCTGCTAACACTAGTATTGGCAGGAGAGTAACAACTGAAATTAAGCTTAGTAATACTCCCTTAGCTAAGACTAATCCTATATCCTTTCCAATACTGTATTTCATAGCAGTCAATGCTAAAAAGCCGCCTACAGTAGTTAATGAGGAGGATAGTATTGAATTAAATGTCTTTCCAATGGCAGCTATCATGGCTTTATCGTTGCTATTATAGAGTTTCTTCTCTTCCATATATCTATGGATTAAAAATATTGAGTAATCCATAGATACGGCTAACTGAATAATATTTGCTACGGAATTTGTGTTAAAGGATACGCTGGAAAAGATTAAATTTGTTCCTTTATTCAATATAATTGCTACGCCTATGGATATAAAGAACAGTATCGGCTCAATGAAGGATTTCATGGATACGAATAGGACTATGAATATGATTAGAAAAGCAATTACTGAATAATATAATATCTCCCTTGAGGTAATCTTTTGTAAATCATAAGAAGTAGATGCTGGTCCTCCTATAATCCCTGAATCTTCAAGATATTCATTTATCCTATCAATAGCATTAATAGTCTCCTCAGCATCATTAGAATCGGTAAATAGTACTTGAAGCAGATGGGAATTTTCTCTTGTAAATTCTGCTTTAATTCTTTCATCCATAAACTCTTCTGGTTTAAAAATATCTTCTCCAGAGCCTAACCAGATGAGCTTATCTATTCCTTTTATAGCTTCAAGGTCTCTTACTATTCCATCGACGTGATGAATATCTTTATCCTTTATCAATACATAGGCCATACCTGAAATACCAAATTCCTTTTCTAGCAATTCCTTACCTCTAATTGAATTTTCGTCCTTTGGTAGATAAGTACTTAAATCGTAGTTGACCTCTACAAAAAAGCTGCCTATTATTGATAATACTATCAGCAGTATGTAGATTGAGATTATAGATTTCTTATGCTCTACTATATATTTCCCTATTCCTTTCACAGAACCCCCTCCAAAGAAATATTTAAACATTTGATTTAAACAATTGTTTAAATATATTCTATTATCTATTTGAAAATAAATCAATACTATAAAAAAAAAGTTTCATGCTTTTTACACATGAAACTTTTTTATGTTTAAAACTTAGTAGTCAATTAAGAAAAGCTTTTATTGAAGCTCATTGCTGAAAAGTCCCTTATTATAAACTCCCACGGAGACAAGCAACGGTGGTTTTCGGGCAATTTATATAAAAATTAATAAATAGAAATTTCTTATTCGTCATAAAATAGTCTTTACTAGGCTTTCTATATATTTCATTCTCTCTTCCTTTATACTAAAATCTATAATAATTCCCTTGTTTCCTGAAACTAAGGGTATCACTTGAAATAGAATAGGTCCCAATACACCTGAGAACAGCTGTATGTATTTGCGGTTGAGCACATCCTTGTCTTCTATTCCTGTTATTTCAGATATTATTTGCTGCACCTTAGTCATAAATTCAATATTTGTAAAAAATTTATTGACTATTTCTGATTCATAGTCCTTATTTTGCATTATTAAATTAGTTACCAATGTTATAAGTGCTGGCCATTTAAACATGTACTCTATTAAGTTATTTGCCCAAATAATCAATTTGTCCTCTAAGGTTGTATTTGGGTCGTTGATGATTTTGCTTTGTATATCATAAAGTATATTAGAGTA
This sequence comes from Firmicutes bacterium UBA3546, assembly GCA_002376545.1. Classification (GTDB taxonomy): domain Bacteria; phylum Bacillota; class Clostridia; order Tissierellales; family Proteiniboraceae; genus Proteiniborus. The sequence goes on from DFOH01000049.1 coordinate 223,990, forward strand.
ATGCTTTTCAACTGCCTTCATCAAATTGTCCTTATTCTTAAAATAATAGTTAATGGCTGCCACATTTACTTTAGCCTTCTTAGCTATTTCTCTTATTGTTATATCTCCCTTTAAAGGATACAGCTCTATTGCAGCTGACAGGATCTTTTCTTCCGTATTTATATCGTTAGTCGCCATGAGTTATCACCTCAAGTTAAGCTTAACATAAACTTTATTTGATGACAACACTTCAACTCATAGATTTAGCCAAGTCATATAAGCTTTAAAGTAATCCTAGAATTTTTTATATAGTTTTTCATAGATTTCAATAGTGTTGGATTTATTTAGTGTTTTGGTGCTAGGTTTTATAGGACTATAACACTATTCTGCTTTGGTTATTTTTGTCGATATAAGAATAAGGGGATTAGTTTTCCACTTTTTGCATAGGAGATGATATCATGGATTGGGAAGGTATGAAGAAAAAGGGAGCTAGTTGGTTTAAGCCTGCTGATAATAGCCAAAACAGCTCATATGAAAATGATATAGAACAACAAGAAGTAAAAACCAAGATTGTAGATGGAGAGCAAATAACTAATGAGAACAAGCATGAGCAAGCCAATACACAAAATGATAATTACCTATTTTCTAAAGATAATCAGGACAAGGTAGTATTGGATATAATTGTATCCTTAGAAAATATGATTAAGGAGCGCCAATTAATTTTATATAGAAGTAAAGGACTTGAAGACCAATTACATACTGCTACTGAGACCATTAGTAGAATGAAACAGGAATTAATGAAGAAGGATCAGCTGTTACAGGAAAATAGTAAAGAGATTAGCAAATTAGAGAACCTCCTCACAAGCAAACAGATGAGTTATGACCAATTACTTGAGGATTATAAAGATTTTCAAAACAAATCAAACATTGAATATGAACGGATTTCGAACCAGCTTGAAACTGAAATTAATAAATACAATAAGTTTAGCGAAGAATTTACCAGTTTCCAGCACCAAAATATATTAAAAACAAATGAGCTTGAGGAAACTATTAGAAGCCTTAAGGTAGAAAATCAGCAATATGCACAGCAGTATCAGCAAATTCTTGATGAAAAATCACAATTAATACAAACTATTAATGATTTTACAGCAAGAATGTCTTTCTCTTTCTCTCAAAAGCAATCAGCTGTTGGTTCTCCTGATTCAAAGTAACCAAATATCTAGAATATCTTTTCATCTAGAGGAAGGAGGTAGGAGCTATGTCAGCCTATTGTGGAAAGTTGCTGGAGCTAAAATCAATTGAGAATAAATCAGGCAAGTATTTTCTGAATGTCAATTTCTCTTTTGGACAGAATACGGAGATGCTCTGGGAAATTGATGAATATACAGCTGAAAATTTAAAAATGATTACCAAATTTGACGAAAAATATAGATACAGATTATCTTTTAATAGTTCCTATGATTTAAGTCAGACTCAATATGCAGGTATTTTGACAAGGACATATCGTGATCATAGTGAACCACTATGTTTTCTATGCTCAAAAAAATACATAGATGCTTTAACTATTATGGGACATATCCAACATATTAATGAGCTAGATGGACTAGGCTTTACTTTTGAGAATTTAGAGTCAGCTAGCATTCAAAAAGAAAATAGAGAAGAATCTGATGAAGATAATGTACATAATAAATATATTAGCAGGCCTAAACAGAAGCTTATTACCGCTGTAGCCATTATATTCATTATATTATTTAGCTCTTTGAGTTGTATTTATTTTAATAAAATATCGTTTAATTATGAAGCTCTTGCTCAATCAGTTCAACAAGATAATGAAGCAAACGAAAAAGAACTTATCCAAGCTATTGAACTGGTCAATGAAGCAAGGCAAAAAATGCCTGTCCAAATAATTGGATTAAATAATGAAATTGCTGTTAATCTAGGTGAAATCTTAGAATTTAAGAATGATGCGGCTGACAAAGCTATATCCGCTGAAGGGGCTTCTTCTATACAGCACAAAGTCCCTTTCTTAGAGCTTGAAAAAACAATTACATATGATATTCCAGAGGGATATGTTGCCCTTACTTTTGACGATGGTCCTTCAGAGTATTCAGTAGATATTATGAAAGTACTAGAAAAATACGAAGTTGGAGGCACATTCTTTTTTATAGGGTATAATGTAAAAAAATACTCAGACTATGTTCAACATATTCACGCAAAAGGTTATTCTATTGGAAGCCATTCTATTAATCATGCTAATATGATAACCCTCTCTCATGAAGAGCAAGAAAAAGAGCTTATTCAATCAATTAATTTACTAAGAGAACTAACAAACGAAGAAATAGTACTGTTTAGACCACCTTATGGCTCTTATAATAAAAACTTGAAAGACATATTAACTGAAAATCAGTATAAAATGGTTCTATGGAACAATGATCCTATGGATTGGAAGACCCGCAATCCAGATAAAATATTTAGTGATATTAAAAGCTCCAATGTTTCAGGCTCTATTATTCTCCTTCATGAATCTCAAGCGGTTATTGATGCATTGCCAAGCATAATAGAATATTTACAAGAGCTAGACTTAAAAATTGTTAGCTTAAAATAAAAGCTTGATACCTGCAATGCTTGTCACACTAGTTTAATGTAAAATGAAAAACAGATATCCACTGGTATAGCCGGTGGTTTTTTCTTTTCAGGCACAAGGCTCTAATTTACTAGCAACGCCTTAAAGGCATTAGTAGATCTGCTACTTGCAAACTCCACTTACTCCCCTTGGTAAAATAAAAAATATATTTAAAACTTTTTGCTATGTTTATCCGTCTATAAAGTGTGAGACAATTAAGATACGTATCTAAAAAGGGGACCTCATTTTATGAAAACTAAAGAGAAAGCTAAGGATAAGAAGGAATTGTTTTCAGATTTCATTATTGAAAATAAAGAAAAATACTATAGGCTAGCATATAGTTACGTGAAAAATCAGGATGATGCTTTAGATATAGTACAAGAATCTATATACAAGGCCATTTCATCTCTAAATACAGTTCAAAGCTCTGAGTATATAAAGACCTGGTTTTATAGAATTGTAATCAATACCTCCTTAGATTTTTTACGAAAACAAAAGAAAATTGTAGTAGCAGATGATGAAACCTTAGAGTTTTATAGTCCTGGGGCAGATGACAATTATAAAGATATCGACTTACAAAAGGCCTTGGAAGACTTGCCCCCTAATTACCGTAGCATAGTAGTACTTAGATTCTTTGAGGATTTAAAAATTGAAGAAATAGGAGAGATATTGGAATTGAATGTGAATACAGTAAAAACCAGGCTATATTCTGCACTTAAAAAGCTACGGCTAAGCTTAGAAGAATAATATTGGGGAGGCAAATTTATGAATGATAAAGAAATGAAAAGGTTAAAAAAACAATATATGGATGTACCTATTCCTGATGAATTAGATTTTATTGTAAAAAAAGCTTTGAGAGATGGAGGAAAGACTATGAAAAAAAATAATATGTATAAATGGATTGGTGGAGCTACTGCCGCAGCTATGATATTTACTGCAAGTGTTAATTTAAGTCCTGCATTTGCAGAGACTCTTTCGGAAATACCAGTAATAAACGGTATAGCTAAAGTGCTTACCTTTAGAGAATACAAGGTAAATGAAGATGGTTATAATGCAGATATTAAAGTTCCAGCTATTGAAGGTTTGGAAAATAAAGATTTGGAAAGCAGCTTAAATAAAAAATATATTGAAGAGAACAAAAAATTATATGAGGATTTTTTAGCTGAAGTAGAGGACTTAAAGGCTAATGGCGGAGGACATCTAGGTGTAGATAGTGGATATGAAATAAAGGCTGATAACGATAGGATACTTTCAATAGGTCGTTATATAGTAAATACTGTAGGCTCTTCATCGACAGTGTATAAATTTGATACTATAGATAAGAAAAATGAAGTATTAATAACTCTACCAAGCTTATTTAAGAATGACAGTTATGTAGATGTTATAAGCGCTAATATTTTAGAGCAAATGATAGAGCAAATGAAGGCTGATGAAGAAAAAATTTACTGGGTTGAGGGTTATGTAGAAGAAGGATTAACAGAGGTATTTGAAAAGATATCTGCTGAACAAAACTTCTATATCAATGAAGAGAGTAAATTAGTCATTTCCTTCGATAAGTATATGGTAGCTCCAGGATATATGGGAGTCGTAGAATTTGAAATCCCTACAGATGTGATTTCTGAAATATTAGTTAGCAATGGATATATAAGGTAAAAAATGAATTCTAAAGGGCTGTCTCAAACAAAATTTGTAGAGATAGCCCTTTAATGCTATAGAGCAAGTGCATTTTTCCTTATTTCATTTAGCTCGTCTTCATCGAATAGTCCTAACTTATATAAGAGTAAAAATTCTTGTGAAACTCCACTATCAAATAATAATAAATCATCTGAATTTATGGTTATAGTAATGTCATTATCAAATAGCCTTCTAGCTGGATGATTTCTAATGTCTTTAACAGCTCCTAGTATGTAGTTGCTACTTGGACAAACATTAAGCCTCAATTTTCTTTCTTTTATTAGACCCATTATATAGTCACTTGAAGCAGCACCTATGCCATGCTGAATTTCATCTACTTCTAAAAGTTCTATAGCTGTTCTTACGTTTTCTGCCACCATAAATTGCCCCGCATGAACTTTTAGCTTAAGACCTTTCTCTCTTGCGTACTTATAGTACTCTTTTAATCTTTTGTAGCCATCTGTAGTTTCTTCACCATATGAATCTATAGACATGAATACTCCGCTTTCTATGCAAGGTATCAAGTATTTATCTAAATCCTCTCTAGAAGTGGTTATAGCCATTCCTACCTCTGGTCTAAAATCTATATGTTCTTTATATTTATCTTTAATATGGAGAATTATTTGAAAAAAGTTATTATGCTGGGTGAAGTTCATTAGCTCATGACAGTCAATACTAGTCTCTAATATCTTTATTCCGTCTTCTATAGCTTCCTTTACTGTTTCTTCAATTAAGAAAGCTATATCCTCCTCATTCCTAATGCGTTTATTCACTTCATTAAAGATATATTCATTTAGTTCTCTGACCCCATCCATTCTTTTAGGCGCCTGAATTGCATTACCTCCTGCCCATTTATTAAAGGCAGAAAACCTCATGCCTGTACTGCAATGATTATGTACCTCTCCTTTTGACACTTTTTTTAGCTTCAAAAGATTTTCTTCCTTTAGTCCTTCTTTAAACAATATCTCTTCAGCTCGATTCATATAAATCTCTCCCTCGTAAGTGATATCTTATTTTACTATAAGTGCTATTTTCTAAAAAATAAGGATCTATCCACCCTGTTTTCTAACCCTAATTCAACGATACTCACTTTATTCTATCATAAAAGCTCTTATTTACTTAGCAATTTAATCTCCAATCCAGTTAATTTATTTCGATTATAAAAACTAATTCGTCTATTTGGGTAGAATGCAGCTCTCTATTATGCTTTTCAAGCTGAGCTTCTAAGAGCTCAATATTTGAATAGTATTCATCCTCTATCTCTTCAATCTGTTCTTCAGTTAGAATTTTCATTATCTTTTCTTTTTTAGCTTCATTTTTAAACATTAAATCCCCTATAACTATTCTGCCATTATCTTTTAATACTCTAAGCATTTCATCTATAGAAATCTCTTTTTCATCATCATTTAGATGATGAAATGCATAAGTTGATACTATTACATCAAATTTATTGTCTTCAAATGGTATGTTCAAAAAATCACCTAGTCTTAGCTTTAGCTTAGGAAATTTTTCTTTGGCTACATTCAGCATTTCTCTTGACTGGTCAACACCTACAATGTCATAATTGCAATTTAAAAACCTACTTGCTAAATTTCCCGTGCCAACACCTATTTCTAGTATCTTTATTGTGTTCTCTTTGTCTGCAATTGCTTTATTGAACGTAGTATCTAATAACTTATCATAATTTTTGTAGAACTTCAAACTGCCAATATCTTTTTTTATTGATTCATCATAGGTTCTTGCCCAACTATTGAAATTCCATTTATCCTTCCATTCACTTTTAATTTTCCAAACTTCATTCATTGATTGTATTGTTTCTATGACTTTTTCCTTATAGCTTATACTATCGCTTTCATATATGTTATCCATAATATTTTCTAAGGAATCTTGAACTAAATTCATTTTATGAATCTGATTATTTATGACCTTCCACTGAATATAGAAATGATTCAGTACATTATCTTTGCTCTTATCCTTGAATATATCCTTAATAGTTTCTATGGGTAAGTTAAGCTCCCTATACATGAGAATAGTTTGCAGCTTGATTAAATCATCCTCACCAAAATATCTATAGTCATTTGCATCATCTCTTTTTGGTTTAATAAGACCCTTTTTTTCGTAAAACCTAATTTTGTTAGTAGATATTTTAAGCAATTCAGATACTTCCTTTATAGAATAAAATTTATCCATTTAATGTCCTCCTTTTATTATTATCTTATATATAATATAAACCTTAGTCTAAGACTAAGGTCAAGTGTAATTTAAAACCTACTTAAGCAAAACCCATAGTATGGATTTTATTTAAGTAGGTTGTTTAAATTCATCTTTTTAGTAAATATCAAGAGTTGCCCTATGTTTAGCTAGACCTTCCATTATCTTTAAGGTTATATAGGCAATAATACAATAGAATACCCCAAGTATCAGCTCCTTCAATATATACATGCCCACAATCTCATAGGGTATTATAGTAGAATTAATAAGCAGCTTTGATGCCTTCAATGCATTGGTTAAGGGTAGTATGCCGCTTAGCTTTTCTAGAAAAAATGGAAGCTTTTCTGTAGGAAAGTTAACGCCGCTTAAAGCCATTAATAGCATAGATGACACATTTAATAATAGATTTATGTCTCTCGTTATGAGCCCTATACTCCCAATCAGTAGTCCCATGGAGCATGCGGTAAACATGGCAACAATCAATGCTAGCAGGAAATGAGGCATAATATGCAGAGGCAATCTTATATTTAAGAAAATAATTCCTGTTAGTAATCCTATAAATACTGTTAAAGTACCATCTAATACGTGAAAAGTGGATTTTGATACAAATAGCTTGAATTTATTGGCTGGAGAAGCTATTAAAATTTTTAAAGTCCCCATGCTCCTTTCAGAAACTAAATTTACTCCTACTCCAAAAAAGGCATTATACATACAGAGCACAAATGCATTTCCTATGACAAAAGGAGTTATATCTATGTTTCCATAGGCGTGTCTGGCTACTAAAGAGAAAAATAACACTTGAAATATTGGATTTATAACCTTAACCAGTACATATATCTCTGGTCTCAAATATCCATACAATCCTTTAAATGAATATAGTCCATTTCTAAATAGTCTTACTAGGCTATCCATATTAGCTCACCCCCAAGGTCGCTTCTATTCTTGTTCGCTTATCTATGGTTAAGAACAGAATTTTACTAACTATAATATTTACAATGGATATAAGGAACAGTATAAGCATTTTCTTATAAAATATAGAAAAATCATCAATCCCTAAGGAGCTTTCTCTCAATATCTTTACTGCCCAAGTAGGTGACAATATGTAGCTTAAGGGTTTTATAAATGATGGCAATATATCTATTGGAAATACAAAACCACATAAAATAAATATTGGATATTCCATGCAATTCATTAGAGCTCTTGCATTTTTAGAAAGAGTGAATATTGGTGCAATAAGCAATGCCATAGATATAAAGGAAAAAATCATTAAAATAAAGCTTATTGTAAACAAAAATCCGTGCTCTATATATAATGAGCCATTAAAAAATACTCTAGTAAATAATAGACTTAGTATCATTCCAGACAAGCCCAAAAAAGTATTTGCTAAAACCTTTCCTAAAACTATAGTAGTAAATTTCGAGGGACTAGAAACTAAGTTTTCCAAAGTCCCCATATAGCGCTCTCTTTCTATGTCTCCTGCGGAGGAAAAACAAATAGAGCTCCATAGGCTAGTAAGCCCGCTTCCTAAGATAACATAGTTTACATAATTTGCATAAGGAGATTCCCGATATACCATATAGAAAATGAAAGTATATATTAAGGGCTGCACTATTATACAAAATCTAAAAGTAGCTCGAGCAAATGATTGCGATAGATGAAGCTTAAAAGTAGAAAACACCACTCTAAAATTAAGCACTTTTATCCCCTCCTATAAGCTTTATGTAAACATCCTCAAGGGAGCTATTTTCATTATTAAGATGCTTTAGCTTCAATTGTTTAGGGGTGTCTACATCGATTATTTCGCCATTATTGATTATGGCAATTCTATCGCAAAGCTCATCTGCTTCATTCATATAATGTGTAGTTAGAAGGATGGTTTTTCCTTCCTCTTTAAGCTTAAGTATAATATTTCTTAAATCCTTAGCACCTATAGGATCTAATCCAATAGTTGGCTCATCTAAGAATAAAACTCTTGGCTCATTTATTAATCCTCTTGCTATTAGAAGTCTTTGTTTCATACCTTTAGAAAAGCTTTCTACCTTTTCATGCTCTCTTCCCTCTAAGCCTACTAGCTTAATTAACTTGGGAATGCGTTCCTTTAAGATTTTTCCTGGAACTTTATAAATATCACCAAAGTATTGAAGATTTTCATATGCAGAAAGTCTCCAGTATAGTCCTCTTTCTCCTCCAAATATAAAGTTGATTTTTTCTCTTATGTATTTTTCTCCTCCAAAGCAATCATAGCCAAATATTCTTGCCTCTCCTGATGATGGTGCTAAAAGAGTGGTTAGCACCTTAATGGTGGTGGTTTTTCCAGCTCCATTTGGTCCCAATAGTCCAAATATCTCTCCTTCATTTACAGTGAAGGATACTCCCCTCAAAGCTTCAATAGTTTTTTTCTTTGTCATTCCTAGAGTTCCATCATAGGTTCTTTTTAGATTATTTACTTCTATAACTACACTCATTTTATGGCCCCCTTAAATAAAATAAATTTTATACTCATCTAATTAGATAGCTATATTATAATTTGTGTGTATATTTTTGTCAATGAATATTCACAAAAATAGAGACCAATAAGGGTAGAGTTTGCTCTGCCTTTATCAGTCTCTATAGTCCTTTGTATATTCAATTCTAATCTTCTTTAAATCTTGCTGACAGGTTGGTTATAAGCCTTTCAATAGAATTAAAATTTACACTATAATATTTAGAATTCTTTACTCGCTCTTCATTAACAAAGCCAGCTTCTTTTAGCTTTTCAATATGATGAGAGATAGTCGGTGTTGAAAGACTAAGCTTATTAGCTAAGTCCTTGCCAGTCATAGGCTCTTCTCTAAATAATATCTCTATTATTTCAAATCTAGTTTCATCTGATATTGTTTTTAAAATATTGACTATATCCTTCTTAGTAAGCTCATTGTGGTTAAGTGAATAGATTAGTATCTGGTCTTTTTCAAAAAACCTAATAGCCTTTATATTTAAAAAACAGCTTGGAATGAAAATAAATTCTTCATAAGGTCCTCTGTTCTTGAAGGTTTTGCCCATAATACTTTGGGATAATTCCAAGGGCTCCATACTTAGGAGAGAAGCTTCTATCTTTGGCAGTTCCTCATGAACCTTAGTAATTATATTTTCGTAGCTTTCTTTGAATTTTTCTGTATACAAGCTGTCTAAGCAGGAGAATAACTCCTGTAGAAACAAATCCTTATTAGAAAATAATCCTTTTAACGCCAAATAGTTGGTACTTATACGGTCATACTCAGAATATAGGTTGTTCAAGCTTTCGTCATCTTGTAGCGCATGCTTTAGAAGCTCTTTATCTATATATTGACCATAAAAAATATAGAAAAAATCTTCGTCCTCTAAACTAAGTATATAGCTTTTATAAGCTTCTATATCATTAAAACTTTTATTAAGCAGAAGAAACTCCAGCATTCCATAGCCATGCATAGGTAGAGAATTTATTAGCTCTCCTAAAAATCTATACTTCCTCTCTATACTTTCAATATGCTCTTCTGTATAGATATCCATGTACTTATTGGAATTATTAGAATCATGAAAAATATCTATTAAAATTGAGACCAAGTCGGCAACAATGGAGTACGTAAAATAACAATTATGTCTGCAATTAATTTCCTTCATTAATCTCACCCTTTACTTCGTTCTATAGCGCTCCCTTCCTTCGTTAAATAACCTCTGCTCCTCGTCATTAGTGATTTCTAAAGGAGATACGGCTATAGGCTTTCCATTTTGGCCTAATGCCACCATGGTAAAGAAAGCAGTTGCAGCTACTTTAGCAGGTTCTTCTTTTATTATATCCTCTACTATAACTTTAACAAACACCTCCATAGAGCTGTTGCCTACAAAGCTTAGTTTTGCATTGCATGTCACTAAATTGCTGATATGTACAGGAAAATGAAATTTTAGCTTATCTACACTTACAGTTACTACATTTGTCCTAGCATGTCGTGCCGCTGCTACTCCAGCTGCATTATCCATTAGCTTCATAATTTCACCGCCGTGAACATTTCCAGCTATATTAGCATGGATAGGCTCCATTAAGTTTCTTAAGCTTACCTCTGATTGTTTAACTGTCTTACCCTTTATGCTAACCACCTCTATTGTTTTTTCATAACTATTTATATGCCGCTATTTTTTGCTAATCTTGCTTGTTCAGCCAGTTCATGTTAGCTTTATGGCTTTGCTCAAATTCCGTAGACTCTATTTTTATCTCTTCTTTAGATGCCATATTTTTTACATAATCGAGGTTATCTATAATTAGGCTTTTGTCCTCACAGTCAGTATGTCCTCCTATTATGATATCAGCATCAGTTTTTAGATACTCCTCTAACGTAAGTACATATCGATTGAGGTCTTTTGACATTATATATGGCAGGGGTCTCTCTAAATTATCACCTGCAAATAATACCTTGTCTTCCTTATCTAGTATGGATATTCCGTCATCTGTATGTCCAGGAGTATAATAAATTTGAATATTATCTTCCTCAAAGCAGATTTTATCAGTAAATGTAATAGTAGGATATGTTATAGTAACCTGTCCTCTCTGATATTTTTCAAGCTTTTCGAGCTGCTGTAATCCATCTATCTCCATTTTCTCTCTGCATTTTTCGTGGGCTATAATAGGAGAAGAATTATATAGGCAATTCCCCCATACATGATCCCAGTGACTATGAGTATTTACTACTATTATAGGCTTCTTATCATATGCTTCTGCAATATATTCATTGACTTGCTCCATTATATCTGGTCCCAGATAAGTATCTACAATATAAATATAGTTCTTTCCATTGATAACATAAACGTTTGTGGGAATACCTAAATCATCAAAGGTAAAAAGTGTACCTCTCTTGCCAATATTTTTTAATTTCATGTGAATCCCCCCGTATTTGTATAACTTTCCTTTAATATATATTAAATTTAATATTTTTGCATCTATATGTCAATTATTTCATTATTAGTTGTCTCTTTAATATAATGGACTACTAGCAATGCTAGCAGCCCATCATAGTAAATTTTATATTTAACAAGATTTTTAAGCTTCTTTTAATCTTGTAGTTGTGATTTTGCCATCTACTTTACTTAGGGTTTTTATTTTCATGGTTGGATTTACTATACCAAAGTCTTTTATAATTCCCTCAAGTACTTTAAATTCTTTTCTCTTGATAATAACTTCAATCTGGTATCTTTTTTCCTCGTTATTTCCTCTAACAAGAGAATTATTAACTGAATATCCTGTTTCACGAAGCTTCTTAGCTATCTCTGTCGCCTTATTCTTATCATTTAAAAATAAGTCTACTTCTAAAATGCCAAGAGCCAATCTATCTTCAATTTTACCACCTATAAAAACTCCAGCAGTTCTCCCCAAGGCATATGCTATTGTAAACTGAATCCCATCCGAGCTAGTAACCTTACTAACAGTAGTTGCAAAAATCATGGCGTCTATAAAAACTAATAAATATACCGGATTCATTATTTTTTTAGACATTAATATTGTTTTCAGTGTTGCTAAAATATTTGTAAAAGCGGTTACTAAAAACAAACCTATAAGTGCAAACATAACATTTGTTGTCATTGCACCACACCTCCTTCTTTTTTTCATAACAAAAAAACTAACATACAAATTGTATGCTAGTTAGTATTTAATTAGTCGTATACTTATTTAAATGATCTATATATAAAAAGTTCAAGATTGAATAAACCTAATCCTTTTAAGTTCCTATAAATATAAAATAAGTGGTAAATATGAATACCACAATTACAAAATTTTAAAATAACGATAAGATTATTACAAAATATGTTTTATGATACTTCAGCTTTCTTCCAACTATTAACCTAACTTTGTTATTATACCATATATATTTATTATTTGCAAATATTTCTTTTATAGACTAGAAATCTGAGATACCATGTGTATAATACTTTTTAAGACTTTCTTCTAAAAAATACTTATAAGAAATACTCCTTTCTAGCATTGATTATTACCAGAAAAGAGCATCTAGTTAACGAGGTTTTTTGTCTTATTATACTGTATTTCTCTTGTTACTAATTATCTTCTATTTATTTTTAAACCCCTTATGTGTTCTTGCTCTTGTATTATTTTTACTTCTGCCTTTATCTTCTTTATTATTATCCTTATACTGTTTATGTTCTTTATGGGCTTTGTTACCTCTGCTTGTTTTACTATTTGTTTTACTGTTTGCTTTACTGCTTCTTTCTCCCTTATGCAGTTTAGGCTCTTTTAACTGTTTAGCTTTCTCTTCATTCTTTTCAATTTCTGTCCTATGTCTCTCTATCTTAGTTCTGATTGTCCTTTCAATATCCATTAAAGCCTGTTTATCCTTAGGCGAAACAAATGTAACGGCTATGCCCTTTTCACCTGCTCTTCCTGTACGTCCAATTCTATGAATATAGCTCTCTGGGTCTTGTGGAATATCATAGTTAAAAACATGTGTTATTCCTTCTACATCTAGTCCACGTGCAGCCACATCTGTAGCAACTAAAACTTGAATTTGCGCTTTTCTAAAAGTCTTCATAACCTTTTCTCGTTTGGCTTGACTTAAGTCTCCATGTAGCTCATCAGATTTAAAGCCATGCTTTTGTAAAGATTCATTTAAAGCCTTCGCACGTCTTTTTGTGCGGCAAAAAACTATTGATAAGAATGGATTATATTTCTCTATTGCTAGTATAAGAGCATCTAGTTTTCCTCTATCTGTAGTTTCCATAACTATCTGCTTTATCTCATCTAGTGTTATATTTTCACTCTCTACTTGTATTTGTTCAGGGTTCTTCATATATCTAGCAGCCAAGGTTCGCACCTGTGGCGGCATCGTAGCGGAGAAAAACATGGTTTGTCTGTGCTTAGATGTTTTAGATAGTATCTCCTCAATATCAGGTAAAAAGCCCATATGAAGCATTTGATCAGCTTCATCTAGCACTAGAAATTTAAGTTTCCAAAATTCAACTGTTCCTCTTCTTAGATGGTCTAACAGCCTTCCTGGTGTTCCAATAACTATATGTATATTGCCTTTTAGCTTTCTTATTTGGCTTTCTACGTCCTGTCCACCATAAGCTGCTAATATTTTAGCTCCATTTGCAGGTATTAATTTTTTTGCTTCATTCGTAATTTGGATTGCTAATTCTCTAGTCGGTGTGATTATCAGAGCTTGAACATCTGGTTTGGTAACATTGATATTTTCTATAATCGGCAGCATAAATGCAAATGTTTTTCCTGTTCCTGTTTGTGCTTGAGCTATTACGTCTTTTCCTTCCAAAAGCAGCGGGACTGTCTGTTCTTGTATAGGAGTAGGCTTTGTTATTTGATTTTCTTTTAATATTTTTTCTAACCTAGCATTTATTCCCAACTGTGAAAAGGTCTTTGTCATATTATCAATTCCTTTCTTAATAAGCTTTCTCTCTTGCTTTATTGTTTCGCTAATTTATAGGCTTCATTCATTTATAGGATTGAATACTATAGAATATCTAAATTTCACCATACAAAAATAAACTAAAGATATAAATCAATAGCTTATGTAGCCAAAAATTGCTATTATTCATCTAATACAATACCACAAAATCATAAAAACAAAAATAGATTAATTGATACTTGCTTAAGATATAAAAAGCACCTTAAATATTGGAATGCTTGTCCAACATTTAAGGTGCAATAGTTGCAGCTATATTAAGGGAGAACTCTCCTAGCTGTATAATAGTTATTTGCATAATATCCTGATGTAAGAGTAGATACCTTTACTACATCTCCTGAACTAGGAGCATGTGCAAATTGTCCACTTCCTACATAAATTCCTACGTGATTTATATTCTTGCCATCACGGGCAAAGAACACTAAATCTCCATATGTTAAATTTTCTTTGGAAACATAAGTTCCTGCTGCTGCTTGATCTTTTGATACTCTTGGTAATGATATACCGAGCTTACCATATAGAGAATATGTTAAGCCAGAGCAGTCATAGCTATTAGGTCCTGTACCTCCCCATTGATAGGGCTTCCCCATTTCTTGAGATATGAGATTTGCTAGCTTAGCTTTATTATCATTTTCCTGTCTGCGGTAGCTACCTCGTGATACATCTGAATTGCTCTTTAAGGCAACTTCAAATTCTGAAACCTTCTCGTACAGTCTTTCTGCTAAGATAAATGCCTGCTCTCTTGATGTATTCCCTTTAGGATTAAATCTGTTATCTCCAATTCCACTTATTACTCCAAAATTATACAGATAGCTAACAGATTCTCGTGCCCATAATGAAATTATATCGTAATCAGAAAATATGTACTCCTGTGATTTTGAATAATTAAATTCAGGCTTTACTGCTTTTAATGTGTTATACAACATTACACTGATTTCTTCTCGAGTTATGGTGTTATAGGGCTCAAATTTTCCATTTCCCTTACCATTTACGATCCCTAACTGATATGCTTTCATAACCTGATTACTTTTAGTGTCGGTAAATGGGTTCGCTTTCGGCAGTATACCCTCTTTGCCACTTAATGACTCATATAGCTTCACCACAACCTGACTAAATTCTTCTCGCGTAATATTGCTTCTATATTTTGCTTGTATAGCATCTGGAATAAGATTGTTTCCTTTAGCCTTATCAATATCTGCTTTAGCCCAATTGCTTGGAATATTAGGATCTTGTGAATCAGCAAAGGTAATTTGAGGGAGTGTCATAATAGCTAAAACCATAAGCATAAAAACTAGCCTAAACTTTACAAATCGATTTTTCATTAGTTATCATATCCTTTCTTAGTTAAGTCAGTACGTGAAAGCAATATACTGAAGATATGTCTATTTTTTGATTACATACATATTATCAGAAAATTTGTCTTTTGTGTTAACTTCATTATTCCACAATTCCCATATAATTCTAGATACATGCATATAAGCTCCCATTAAACTATTTCATTCTTCGCCTGTAGATTGCCATAAAAGCCTAGGCTTTAAAACCAATCTATATTTTCAGAAATGAACAGCAAAAAACTCTCAACCTGAAAATAAATTGCCTTAAGGACGAGAGTTTTTAAACTTATGTATAATTTTTTATAAAACAAAATTTTTGAAAGCTGAAGCTATCATACCTCACCGAAAATGATTGCCACAAAGTCTTTCCTTCCATATCCTAATTGATTTTAATCTGAAAAACTATGTCCTTTGCATAATCAGCAACATATGCATATGCTTCATCAAATCCGCTTTTTCCTAATATGATTCCCGTAGCATGACCCATTTCTCTTTCAGAAAGGTATTCAATATTACCTGTATTATCGATTCTTATAAGTGAACCTGTTCTGAATAAAGTTACATAAATTCTACCTTGCTTATCTATTTCCAGATGATCTGGCTCTCTTAAACCTTCTGCTACTATCTCAGGATTGCCTGCAATGCCATCATCATTTATTGGATATCTTAATATCTTTCCTTCTTTCATCTTTGCAATATATAAGCTTTTAAATTCATTATCAAAGGTTATTCCTGTAATATGCCATCCTATTCCAAGAGTTTCTTGGCTTATATCACTATCAATAAAAATGCTCTTATGGAGATCAGGAGTAAGCTTATAAACTCTGTTCTCAAAGGAATCTGTTATATAAAGATTGCCTTTTTGATCCAGGCGCAAATCATCTGCACAAGTGAAATCTTCAGCTAGCACTGTAACATTCCCTTGGGAGGTTATTTTAAACACCTTATCTTTTCCTGCTGCATAAATGTTATTCTCATTATCTGCTGTCATACAAAGCAATTCGGAACACTGAAGAGCAACAAAGTCCTGAACCTCTCCCTCCTTATTTACCTTGGAGATTACATTTGATTTACGGTTTCCGACATACATATTACCTGCATAATCAATGGTTATACCATCAGCTCCCTTAAAGCCAGTGGCAAAAACTCTTACTTTTTGAGATTCAACTTCAATTACAGAGTCGCTTTGGCTTTGTATGTCAGGCTTAGTACTGCTACAGCTTGTCGTTAGTATTAAAATAAATCCTATGCCAATTATGATTGGTATCTTAATACTACGTTTCACATTACCCATCTCCCTCTAAATTTATATAAGACTCATTACTTCTCTACTCATATTACACTTTCTTCATTTTTTAGCAATTCAATAGTGTTTTTGTACCATTCTATCTGCGCTTTCACCATGATGATTCCCTCATTTAGAGTACACATTCTATATGTATATGAGCTATCGCCAATTTCAATGGCCTGTTTTCTATATACAGTCATTTCTTTATGTACTTTAAGCAGATTCTGTAGCTTCTTATTCTCATGGTCTAGTGCTTCTGCAACATGCTTAGCCGTAACCTCCTTTCCTACAATAGCTCCAAAATAAACTTTAACAGTAAGCAATTTTGCATATCTATCACTTTGAAAATCTATAGGCTCCCTAAGCCATTTCTCTATAATACTTCTTCCTTTGTCTGTAATTGTATATACTTTCTTTTCTGGTCTTTCATTTTTTATACCAGCTGTAAAGTTTGCTAATCCATCATCTACAAAGCTCCTGAGAGCTGGGTATATTTGACCATAGCTTATGCACCAAAAATGTCCTACTCCATTTAGAATCCAATTCTTTATATCATATCCAGACATTGGCTTATTAGCAAGCAATCCTAAAATTATATACCTACTCACATTATCCTTTGCCAATCAAAACACTCCCTATGTATTTCTTCTATAATTTTAACACTTCTTTTTGTATATCATATAGATATATCTATATGATATATTATGATACAGATTTCTGCTTTTGACAAGTATTTTTTGAGAAATTTCAGAAGATAATTTTACTGAGCTTTTTCAGCTTTATGCCTTTAAAAAATAATTTCTATATTTCAAATTAAACTTTTGATTTGTTATATCCTTATACATCAAATACCTTTAAGCAATGGTGTACATCCTCCCGTGTAGTACACACATAAAACATGAAGTGCTCTAGTACAAGCAGTGTAAAGCAGCAGCCTTTCTTCCTCACGGCAATAATTCCCACTTCCTGCATTGTAAATGAGTACCACGTCGAATTCCAATCCTTTAGCAAGATAGGACGGTATTACTAATGTATCACTGACATACTCATCATCATCCTTCATTATTGCCTTAACTTGAATATGCTCTTTTAAGAAGCTATATACTTTATTAGCTTCCTTTATGGTTCTTGTTATTATTCCAATAGATTTGTAACCTTTGCCTTTATATTTCTTTATGTCCTCAAGCAGCCTTCCTTCTATAGCTTCTTCGTCTGAAAAGCCAATGAGCAAAGGCTTATCTCCACTTCTTAGTACGCATTCATCAGCTATTTCATTGTTAAGCAGTTTTCTTGAGAACTCAGTAATCTCCATTGTGGATCTGTAGCTTTTAGATAAATTTATTATACAAGTACTGCTCTGAGGAAATATATGAGAAATATTGTTATAGTCTCCTACATTCATAAATGCGTTGATGGATTGATTTAAATCACCCAATATTGTCATACTGGCAGACTCAAAAAGCTTATGAAATATTTCATACTGGAGCGGTGTGTAGTCCTGAGCCTCATCAATGATGACATACTTAATTTCTGAAGCTTTCAGAATATCTCCCAGTGCAATTTTCAGATATAGAAGAGGTGGCTGGTCCTCATAATTAAGCCTTTGAGCCTCTAAATTCTCTAAAGTATATTTTTTGATTTTCTCAATTTTTTCCTCACAATGTTCAATGCTAAGACCAGTAGAAAAATACTCTAGCTTTTCAAAAAGCTTTTTATAGATATCTAGTAAATCAAATTCTGTTATTCTATTGATTTCATTGTATATTTCCTTCATTTCCTCTCTCACAATGGCTATACTATCCCTCATAATCTCCATTTTATCTAGATAAGAGCCTGAGTTCTCAAGCTCCTCAGCAGCTTCTTTTATCCGTTGTTTTTTATAAGGCTCTATAAGGAATAAAATTCTTTCCTTTAGCTTTTTAAGTCTCCTTTTCAACGGAAGTCTTATATACTCTTCAAAAAACAGCTCTTCTAGCTCTTCGGAGGAGACTATTAAATTGTCTCTAAAAATGATGTCTGTAAAATTTCTATCTATTTTTTCTAGGTAGGTCACATAATGCTTTAATATATCTGTAAATTCCACAGTAGATTTATACTTAATGTTATTGATTCTATCCTGATAGCTTGCTTCTTCCTTTGAATCCAGAATATATTCCATCATTTCGCAGTAATCTTCTTTTATAAGCTCGTTTCCCAAAGCCCTATGCATATATTCCTTGAATGTTGTCTGGTACATATTATCCTCACCAAGCTCTGGCAACACATTAGATATATAGTCATTAAAAATCTCATTAGGAGAGAATATCACTATATTCTCAGGTGTTATTGTCTCTCGATGCTTATATAAGAGATAGGCAATTCTATGAAGAGCAACAGAAGTTTTTCCGCTTCCTGCAGGACCCTGAACAATGAGATTTTTGTGCTCTTCATTACGAATTACTTTGTTCTGTTCTCTTTGAATAGTTGTAACTATGGTCTTCATCCTGCTATCAGTGCTTTTACTCAAAATACCTTGAAGCACTTCGTCATCTATCTTTAGATTGCTATCAAACATATATTCAATTTCGCTATTATTAATTTTGTACTGTCTTTTCAGTGTAAGCTGCCCATCTATAATTCCATCAGGACATTTATAATTTGCCTCTCCTATTTCCCAATCATAAAACATGCTTGAAATCGGTGCTCTCCAATCGTATATGAAGAAATCAAGGTCATCATTAATAAGGTTTGAGATTCCAATATAATACTTTTCAACCTTCTCCTCTCCACTTTCAATAAAATCTATTCTTCCAAAGTAAGCCGACAAAAGCATTCTCTCATATTTTTCTTGAAACCTTCTGGTTGACTCATGGCTTCTCTTTTGTATTTTCATGAAATTTATGAATTGCATAAAGTCTACAATTTGATCAATACCATTTATTATGGAAACTGAGCCTGTACCTTCCCATAACTCTTTTTGTGTCTCAATAGCATCTGTTTTTATCTTTTCTTTAAGCTCCTTGTTTTTATCCAGTTGCTTCTGAATCTCTTTAAGCACATCCTTCAGCCATTCACTTTCAAGCTTCCATTCAATACTATTTCTGTCCATAAATATAACCTCCTTGTAATAAATACTTCAGTAAAATATTCTTAAAAAATTCCTAAAAAAATTTTTAAAACCCTATTGACATTGTTTTTCAAAAAATATATAATATAATTGGAGATAAGTAAACGTTTATTACAAAAGTGCCGATACAGATTTATATTATCACTTTTGTTTTGTTATGTCAATAAAAAGACATTTGCTTTTGAACAAATGTCTTTTTATTATAATCTATAGGGAATTTCTAATTTTCATTAATTTATTAATTCATGCGGCATATGCTCCCTCGCTCTGCCCCGTCCGCTATTCCACATTCCCATTGACAACGCCTTTCACCGTTTAGCTTTCTTTGTTCCACCCTCTAAATTTTACGTTCAGACATATATCTTTCTATTTCTTCAGAGGACAGCTTTCTGATCTTTGTGTTCGGAAATTCTCTGTACTCTACCACTTCAAAAATCGGGCGCATTTTTTCGCAAGTTTTATCTTTGGTCTTCTTCAAGAATAGCTGCAAATCTTCGATGTCAGCAAATATTTTATAAGAAATACGCCCCTTATTGTTTTTGATTTCATATATTCCACAAGGTTTTTTCATTGTAAAATCGGCGGTTCTTAAATATAATTTAGCTATTTCCAATGTCTTAAACGGGAAATTCCATCTTTGTAGTCCTCGCCTTTCATCATGCTCAATACAAATATACCGTCCACAGGTTCCACAAATATACTGCGTGTGGTTTTGTAGGCATTCAAGAGGATTAAGAAGTGGTGTTATTCTGTTTTTCGCACTGTAACACTCTTCACATGTCTTCATGGGTGCACCCCCATAAATTCTAACTTGCTATTACTCATTTTACTATTTAAGCCCAAACTCTACATCAGTCGGTCCTAGCAGGTAGTCAGCGGACACACCGTAGAATTTCGCCAGCGTCACAATGCCGGTGTGACTGATGTCCTTGTAATCCTCTGTTTCATAGTTTCACAAAGCGGATTTTGAAATGCCTGTTCGATGTTCCAACTGTTCCATCGTCAAGCCGTGTTCCACCCGAAAATCCTTTAACCGTTCCTGTATCGTCAAAGCCACATTCATAGCTATGCTCCCCTTTCCCAGCTTCGGATTTCTCCCTGTTTCTATTATATCATACCTTTCCACAAACGTGAATTTTTTGCCAGACTATTTTCCAACCTTGTAGATATACGAGAAGGGCCGTCTTGCTGCTGGAAGCGGATATTTTCCATAGCGGCTATGTGAAGCGGTAGATTTCCGGTTACTTGGACACATGGAAAATCTGACGGGTAGAACACCACACGTCAGACCGTTACCCTGTGTAGTCTATTGTAAACTGAACTCTATATTATGATAAACTTCAAGTCCTCCAATACCTTACTTTTACCAAACCGGGATTGATGAGCCTTTAGAATCCTCATCTATGATTTCCTTTGTTTTATCTGTCTGATAAATCTCTACAATACGTTTATATATTTCGTTATCCTTATCCTCTGTACGCACAGCAATAATATTAATATAAGGATTTTCTCCTGGTTGAGCTTTTTCCAACACTATTGAATCCTGTGTTGGAATAAACCCAGCATCCCTAGCAACTCCAGAGTTGATTGCAGCTAATGGAACCTCTTCTAATGAAGCAGGAATATTAGTAGCGGCTAGCTCTAAAATTTTAAAGTTTCTAGGATTTTCGATATCCTTTATTGTAGGCGCTTTCCCCGCAGCTGGATCTACTGTAATCAAACCATTTTCCTGAAGTAATAAAAGTGCCCTTCCTCCATTTGTGACATCGTCAGGAATAACAATGGTAGCCCCATCCTGTAATTCTTCAATACCTTTAAGCTGCTTAGAATAAAGACCCAATGGTGCAAAAATAGTTTCACCAATCACTGATATTTTGTATCCATGCTGCTCAATTTCTGTGTTGAGATAAGTGTAATGCTGAAAAGCATTCATTTCTATTTCTCCTGATGCTAAAGCTGCATTAGGAAGGGGATAGGAATCAAAGAAAACAAGTTGAATGTCAATATTTTCCTTTGCCGCTTCCTCCTTAACATGTGTCCAAACCTTAGAATCACTACCAGTCAGCCCTACTCTCACCACAACAGGTGCTTCATTTCCCTTTTCTTCCTCATTCATTAGTTTATCTGTATTGGTGTTACTAGCACCACAGCCAGCCAATAGTAAAGATAAGATTAAAGTTAAAAATATTTTTTTCATTTATTAATTCCCCTTTCAATGTGATGTTTTTTTAATAATGATGTTGCCAATAAATTGAATTAATGTAACAAAAATGAGAATAACTATAATCGAAACATAGGTAATATCCTGATAGAATCGGTTATGACCGTATCGAATTACGAAGGAGCCAAGTCCACCTCCACCCACTGCACCTCCCATGGTTGTTAAACCCAATAAACTAATAGCTGTAATGGTTGTTGACCTTGCCAATGCGGGAATGCTCTCTTTAAGATAAACCCTGAAAATAATTCCTATTGGAGAAAGCCCCATGGACTGAGCAGCTTCAATCAAACCACTGTCAATATCTGAAAGGGCCATATCTACCTGTCTGATGAAGAAAGGAGTACATCCCACCACAAGGGGAAAAATTGCCCCCTTTACTCCGATAAAGGTTCCCACAATAACCTTTGTCAATGGAATTAAGGCAGTAATCAATATGACAAAGGGAATAGACCGAAATAAATTAACCAGTTTATCAAGCACTTGATAAATAATTGCATTTTCAAGTATATTTCCCTTTCTGGTAACCACCAGAAGCGTTCCTAAAAACAGCCCTACAATAAATGAATATATACCTGAGAAGAAAAGCATTTGCAAGGTTTCGCCAATGCTTTTAATAAACTCATCAGAATAATCAAGTAAATTGGGAGTGTATTTAATTAATAAATCAAGCATGTTTAATCACCTCTACTCTAATTTGTTTGCTCTTCAGATGCTGAAGCACCGATTCTTGATCCTCCTTTAATCCGCTTAAAATAACAATTAAAGAGCCTAGCACAGTCTCTGAAATGACTTCCACATTTCCAAAAATAATACTTGCACTCACATTATACCTTTTAGAAATATGGGAAATAATTGGTTCCTTAGTATCTGAACCATAAAAATCTAGTCTGCAAAGGCTTTGCCCCTCTTTTAACTGGACGATGTCCGACTTTTCCTGAATCAACTCGTCAATGCGAGACAGATTAGATGTAGTGCTAATAAAGTCCTTTGTAATTTGCGCCTGAGGATTAGAAAAAATAGAAATTACATCATCCAATTCCACCACATATCCGTCTTCCATTACTGCAACTCGATGGCATATTTCTTTGATGACACTCATCTCATGGGTAATAATGACTATTGTAATACCTAGCTTTCTATTTACATCCTTCAACAATTTTAAAATTGATTTAGTCGTTTGAGGATCTAAGGCTGAGGTGGCTTCATCACATAATAGAATGCTAGGATCACTGGCTAAAGCTCTGGCGATGGCAACTCTTTGTTTTTGTCCTCCCGACAGCTGCAAAGGATAAGCCTTTGTCTTATCGGCAATTCCTACTAGCTCTAACAGAGACATTACCTTCTCATTGATTTTCTTTTTGCTCATTCCCCGATACCTTAAAGGAAAAGCTACATTTTCAAATACAATTCTAGATCCCAGTAGATTAAACTGCTGAAATATCATCCCTATTTTTTGACGATTGAGTCTCAGCTCTTTTTCCTTTAACTGAAGGAGATCAACTCCGTCAATTAATACCTTACCTTTAGTTGGTCGTTCCAATAAATTAATACATCTTACTAGAGTGCTTTTCCCTGCACCGCTATAGCCAATTACTCCGAATATTTCTGATTGCTGGATTGTAAGACTGACATTTTTCACAGCATCTACAGCAGCATCATCCGAAGTGAAGGTTTTAGAAACATCGATTAATTGAATCATTTACTTCCTCCTAATTGCCTTGATTTTTTACATTTTCTGCGTGCTGTGCCTTAATTCTTTCAAGCAGGTCAGGCTCCAAAATAATATCTAGGGCTGTATGGGCTAAAACCTTAGCTCCCAAGGCTAT
Source organism: Firmicutes bacterium UBA3546 (assembly GCA_002376545.1). Taxonomy (GTDB): domain Bacteria; phylum Bacillota; class Clostridia; order Tissierellales; family Proteiniboraceae; genus Proteiniborus. The sequence continues at coordinate 247,691 of DFOH01000049.1, forward strand.
AGAACTTAAACCTAACTCACTTTTAGCTGCCTCTCTAAATTCAACACTGTGTCCAGGAATGTATTCATTGGAAATTTTAATATGCGGATGAATTGTTGGAACCACCTGACTGATATTCCCAACATCTGTGGAGCCGCTGCCTTTTTTTGTGTTATCAGTGGATATAAATTCTCCATATCGATTCAAATGCTTATTATAAACTTCATCGAATAAAGGAGTCGGTATAATATTATCAACTCTATTTTGAAACAAGCCAAATTTATAATCTGCACCTGTTTGAAGTGCTGCTCCTTTGACAATATTTTCGAATTTAGCATATAGGTCACTTAAAATAGGTCTGGACTTTGCCCTAAGATAAAATCTTGCACTTGCATAATCAGGAACAACATTTGCCACAGCACCACCATTGGTAATTACTCCATGGATTCTTACATCATCTGTTAAATGCTGTCTCAAAGCATTACTTGCATTATAAACCTGTATAATGGCATCTAATGCGTTAATTCCCTTTTCTGGGGCGCCAGAAGAATGAGCTGATTTTCCAAAAAACTCCACATCTACAGGATCATTAGCCAAGGAAGGCTTCGTCAAACCATGCTCATAGCTCGGATGAACTCCCAGAGCAATATCCACATCATTAAAAAGGCCCTCCCGTACAAAACTTCCTTTAGCACTGCCATTTTCTCCCCCTTCTTCGCCAGGAGTCCCATATACCCTGATTTCTCCTCCTACTTCATCAATAACTTCCTTGAGAGCAACTGCTGCTAAAGAAGAAGTAGCCCCAAACAAATTATGTCCACATGCGTGGCCAATACCTGGAAGCGCATCATATTCTGCAAAAAATACAATTATAGGGCCTGACTTTTTGCTTTTGTATCTTGCATCAAAGCCTGTTCGATGTCCAGCAATATCCAGCTTTACCTCAAATCCCTCCTTAGTCAACTGCTCGGACAGGACTTTGCTGGCAAAGAACTCATAATTGCTGACCTCAGGCCTGCTATGAATATCTAGGGCTATGCTCTGATAAGTTCCTACCTTCCTTTCAACTGTCCTATCGATTAAACCTCTACTGTTTGACATAATATCTCCTCCTTATAAATATAAAATAAAAAACCCACTTTCTAACAAAATAAGAAAGTAGGTTAAATGACAAATAATACTTTCTTATCTTTCAAACACTTTAGTTTGCAGGATTTAGCACCTTGAATATTAAATATTCCGGTTGCCGTGCTTCATCGGGCCAGCCCCTCCACAGCTCTTGATAAGAATACATTTTAAGTTGTATGGTGAATCTATGTTTCCTTTTACTCAATTAAATAGATATATACGTAGCATTTAAAAAGCCTACCTTCTAAAGATAAGAAAGTAGGCACTATTGACCATCTTAGTTTCTTATCTCTCAAACCCTTAGGTTTGCAGGATTTAGCACCTCGAATAAATATATTCCGGTTGCTGTGCTTCATCGGGCCAGTCCCTCCACAACTCTTTATAAGATTCTATAAATATTAAGTTTATCTTACTATATTATGATTTTTTATATTTGTCAACTTTTTTATTTTATTTAATTTTTAATCCTTATAATAATCTTATGCTATTTCATTTACGAAAATACTCCTCGATACTATTTTATTTTTTAATTATGACTTTTTTTCTGAAGGTCATAAAGATGTTTATATGCTCCTTCCACAAATATTAGTTCTCTATGTTTTCCTTTTTCTACGACCTTCCCCTTCTGAAGCACGTAAATTTTATCTGCAGCTTCAATAGTTGATAGCCTATGGGCTATGGCTAATGTGGTTCGTCCCTTCATTAGTCTATCAAGTGCTAACTGTACAAGCTCTTCGGATTCTGAATCAAGAGCAGATGTGGCTTCATCTAAAAGCAATATTGAAGCATTTTTAAGAAGTGCCCTTGCTATTGCAATACGCTGTTTCTGTCCTCCTGAAAGATTAGCACCCTTTTCACCTACCATAGTATGGTATCCATCAGGAAGCTCCATTATAAAATCATGGGCATATGCCACCTTGGCTGACTCTATTATTTCTTCCATAGTTGCATCCAGCCTTCCATACCTTATATTTTCTTCAATAGTACCATAAAAAAGATAGGAGTCCTGAGGCACATAAGCAATCATTTCTCTTAGCTCTCTTAATGATTTACTTGCTATTGAGCTACCATTTATAAATATCTCACCATTATCTGCATTATAAAATCCCATAAGCAGCTTTATCAGTGTACTTTTTCCTCCGCCACTCGCTCCTATAATTGCTGCCATTTGTCCTTCTTCTACAGATATATCAACCTCATCCAACGCCCTTACGCTATTATCATAGCTATAACAAACTTTTTTCATCTCTATCATATTGTTTGAAAAAAGGTTATTTTCGTCATTCTCTTTACTTTTATTTGATTCAGTAGGGCTATTTAATAACTCAAATACTCGGCATGCACCCGCAAGGGAGCCTTGGATACCAGCAATAAATTGCCCGATATTTTCAAATAAATAGCTAGCATTTCCTTGCAAGTGCAGCATTGCAGCTATTGTACCAACATCTATTTTTCCCTTCATTGACATGTATAATCCCAATGCTAAAATTCCTATTGTCTTTAAAGTTCCATAGGAGCTATTAATAACATCTAATGCAGAGTTTATCTTTCCTCTTTTAATAACTGCCGCATTCAAATCTCTATTTTCATTTTCATATTCATCAAATATCTTCTCTTCTATGTTGAACATTTTTGTTTCAATAAATCCATCTGATATGTCAATTATCCTCTGAGTCATACCTCCCATTCTTCTCTGCACATTGTCTCCGGCTCTTCTTAATGGTTTGCTGAAGAAGGAGCTTATAAGGACAGATACTAATCCGATAAAAATAACTATAGCCGCAAACTGCCAATTCATTAAAAGCATGGAAATCATAGCAGCAGTCCCATGAATAAAAGCAAATGTAAGCATAGGCATATGATTCATGTATACCTCTTGAATAGCATCAATGTCATTTGTCATCCTAGTAATCAAATCCCCTGTATGTCGTCCTTCAAAGCTTTTCACAGTCAAAATCTCCATGTGTTTAAAGGCAGCCATTCTAATATTGCCCATGGTTTTTCTAACATGGCATTTATATGAATACTTGAATAGTGGCTGAAATATAAAGGCTATTAAAAAGGAGCCTATGGCTATGAAAAATGCTCTTTTTATCAAAAGAATATTTCCATAGGTTATTGCATTTATGACGTCCTTGATTATATAGGCAAGAACAATATTGTAGCATATGGATGTAAAGCCAGAGTCAACTGTCATTAAAATTATGCATCTCATAATATTAGGTCTCATAAAGGACAGTGTTTTTATTAATTCATTTTTCTTAAACCCTTTAAGCATATGCTACCCCTCCTTCACTGTCTTCAAAACCAAATTGCTTATTATACAGCCTCTTATAGAGACTGTCTTTTCCTATAAGCTCCTCATGAACTCCTTTTTCAACGATTTCTCCATCTTTCATAACTAATATCATATCTGCATTTGCTATTGTGGACATTCTATGGGCAACAACTACTACTGTACGATTTTTCATAAACTCCTGAAGCGAGGATTGTACCAGCCTTTCTGATTCAAGGTCTAGGGCAGAGGTTGCTTCATCTAAAAGAAGTATTGGAGCGTCCTTCAATATAGCTCTAGCAAGGGAAATCCTTTGTTGCTCTCCTCCAGATAGCTTCACGTTTCCATCGCCTGTTACTGTGTTGTATCCATTTGGCAAGCTCATTATAAAATCATGGGCATTTGCAAGTTTTGCAGCCTCTATAATCTCGTCTTCTTTAGCCCCATCCCTTCCATAGGCTATATTCTCAAATATTGTTGCTGGAAACAGATAGGTACTCTGTGACACATAGGATATATTCTTTCTGATATCTGCGGGGCTGCAACTCTTTAAATTGTTTCCTAAGACTTCAATATTTCCCTCATAGTTTCTGTAGAAACTACACAACAGCTTCAGTATCGTAGTCTTGCCACATCCACTTGATCCTACAATTGCCGTTATAGTCCCTTTCGTTAGTTTAAAGCTTATATTATTTAGGACCTGATTCTCACCATTATACCCGAAGGAAACCTCTGAAAATCTAACAGCTGGATAGCTGTCCTTGGTTATAAATTTTTCACCAGAATGCAGTTCTACGTCTTCGTTAATAATCTCAAATATTCTGTCAATAGCTGGTACAACCATACGCATATGCTTTTTTAAACCAAGCAGAGACTCTACAGGAATGAATACATACCAAATTAATTGCGTACTAGCCAAAAGCTGACCTACAGTAATTTCACCCTTAATTGCAAGATATCCGCCAAACAGAGGTACTATGAGCTGTGGGATATATCTTAGAGCGAGAAATAGTCTTATTAGATTTGCATTTATTTTCTCTATTTTTATTCCTCTGTCAATTATTTCTTCTATATTTTTCTTATATTTTTCGAGCAGGACTCCTTCTAAATTAAATGCCTTTAGTATATAGACCCCATTTATGGCATCTTTGGCAAGTGCATTTATCTTTGCAGTATCCTCCATTATCTGTCTTGAATTTTTCTCCACAGGCTTTGAAACTATATTGAATATATATCCTGTAAGTGGTATTAAGGCTAAACTTAAAATTAGCAGCTTCCAGCTAATAGAATACATATATATAAATGCAGCAATAAACATAACTGGATTTAATACAAGTTCAGGTATGTTTCCAACTAACTCTGTAATTGTTAATATGTCACTATTTATTCTTGAAACAATATCTCCAGAATGGTATTTCTCCTTAGTCTTCAATGGTAAATCAATGGTATGCTTAACAAAATAATTTCTTATATTGTAGGCAAAATCCTCCTTATACCTTACTGATGAATACTTATTTATATAACTGACAATAATACTTACGGCTACTACTACAATGGTAAAGCATACAAAGCTTTTAAACTCACTTAGCTGCCTTTTTATTGCCATATCAGTAAGACTTCTTGTTGCAAAGACAAAGTAAATCATTATCAGTCCTTCAAGAAAAGCGGCAATACAATTTAAAATTACCCAGCCTCTTAAGGGCTTTATAAATGGTGCTAATGGGCTTAGTCTTTTAAGAGAACTGTTTTCATTTTTCTTCTCCATCTCTTATCCTCCTTTTACATCTTAATAAAGACATTGTTTTTCCAAAGACATCCTTCCACACCTAAGCTCAAACATATTTAATTCTATAGATAATACAAAATTTCCATTATAATTGATATAGCGTGTTTAGAAAAACACTTGAATACATCTTAGTTTTCATAAATTTCGAATGTTATGTCTGAGAAAATGCATGAGCTTGTGCTACTCATGCAAATAGACTTTCATTGCCTCATTAAACAGCTCTCGTAGTTTATCCTTGTTAAGATGATAATAGAATCTATGCTCATATCTTTCGAAATCTACTATTCCTAACTCTTGAAGGTTTGTCAAATGATATGAGGTAGTAGCTGCACTCATCCCTATCTCTTCTGCTATTTCATTTACATACCAGGGCTTTTCGGCTAAAAGCTCGATTATGCTCATCCTTCGCTTATCAGAAATGGCTTTTAAGAAATTCAAAATCTTTTCCCTTTCGGGTTCTTCTTTAATGAACCTCCATGTTTCACTTCCAAGTATAATACATTCTATGCCTTCCCTTGAAGACCAGTAATCTGAGCCCCCGAATTTAAATATGCTTATGTGAATAATAACTACTGGTCCAAAGACATTTATATCCTTTATAAAATATTTCCTGCAAAATTTTTCAGGATTTGATAAGAATTCCTTTTCATATTTTTCCATTGTTGGAGCTATTGCTTCATATATTTTCTCCTCAAAAGGCATATATACTTTTTCATAAAACTGCTTTAAAAGCATAATATATCTTTGTTTTGTTTCTTTAGCATTTTCAACACTTTCTATAAGCTTCAGCTTCATATCTCCATCAGTTAACTCAAGCTTTTTGATGATATTCAGCAGTTCATTAGGATTGTTTTTAATCATATCCCAGTCATAGGCTTCACGAATATTTCTATTATTATTTTCGTAAAATATATTCTCTACCGCATATGAAAGCATTGTGCATTCGTCACTTTTATCAATTATCTCCAATAGTTCCTCAATGGCATTTATCTCAGGATTATGCTTTAGGTATGACATATAAATAGATACTCCCATTGCATTACAATAGGTACATGTGTATTCATGAAAAAAGTAACTAAGTTCCCATCTTATATAGCTTGATAGCCTTTCCTTCATATTGTATGTCATATCAATTATGCTTTGTATCTCCCTTTTTTCCTTTTCATCAATATCCATAAAAAGTTCGTCCTTAAAGGATACTGCAATAAGCGAATACAATAGCTCTAAGGGCTTACCAAACATAAAGTTGAATTCCTTACCATTTATCTTGTGTATCATTTAGCATCTCCTTTCGAAATTGTTCTAAACTTTATATGTTTTTAAATATTTCTAATGTTATATTATCCCTACTAATGAACATTGTCAAGAAAAATATAGCATAGAATTAAAGTAATGGCATAATAGTCGGTTTCATAATAAAAAATCACCTCTTTCACACAAATAAAAAGGCGACTTTTAAATTTCACTTATTAAATTTAAGAATTAAACTCTTTAATCCCTGCCAAATAGAGTTCCTATACCAATATTACCTATTAAGCTGCCTTCATCCTTGCCACCTGATTTACTTCTTCCACCTGCTGAAAAGATTCTGTTAGCAAGCCTGCTAAATGGCAAAGATTGAAGCCATATAGTTCCTGGTCCCCTAAGTGTTGCTAAAAATAATCCTTCTCCTCCAAAGAGTGCAGATTTAATATTTCCTTGCATTTGAATATCATAATCTACAGTACTAGTCATGGCTACTAGGCAACCCGTATCTAGCTTAAAGGTCTCCCCTGGCTGTAGCTCCTTTTTGATTATTGTCCCTCCTGCGTGTATAAATGCAAGACCATCTCCCATTAACCTTTGCATTATAAAGCCTTCCCCACCAAAAAGGCCTACTCCTATTTTCTTTTGGAAAGCTATTTCTATACTTATTCCCTTTGCTGCACATAAGAAGGAATCTCTCTGACAAATAAGCTCTCCACCATAGTCTCCTATATCCACAGGTATGATTTTACCTGGATAAGGTCCTGCAAACGCAACGGCTTTTCTTTGATTTCCCATGTTGGAAAACTCAGTCATAAATAGACTTTCTCCAGTAACTACTCTTTTTCCAGCACTAAGCATTTTTCCCATTAGACCCTTGCCTTCATCTTTACCTGAGCCATCGCCAAAGATTGCATCCATCTTGATACTATCATCCATATACATCATAGCGCCTGCTTCAGCTATAATGCTCTCTGTTGGATCAAGCTGGATTTCTACAAACTGCATATCATCTCCAAATACAGTGAAATCAACCTCATCTGCTTTTCTCATAACTTAATACCCCCTTGTTATATAAAAATATACAATAGCTACATACTTAAAAGCCTAATCAATATATATGTTATTAAAAACAAAACTATATGTATTGTAATATATGTTAACATATAAATTAGGCTTTTTTATTTATAAAAATGCATTATTTTTTCTAAAATTGCTGTCTTAATACTAATATCAGCAAGCCATCCAATTTATTTACTTACTACTATTATTACCGTTTTATATCCCAGTATCTCGTTTTTGAAATTCAACTCCTTCATAAACGTCAGAGCCATCTAGTAATTCTGAAGCTTTCCCCTTAATATGTTTATCAAAGAAATTTAAAGTGTATGCATTAACTATTTTTATACATTCTAAGGAATCAATAGTTCCAACACCAAGCTTTTCTGAAAGAAAGGGTGATATCCTTGGTAAGTCAGTAAAGTTTAGATGCCCTGAATTCTCTAAGTAAAGAGAATATGCCGCATCCTTTGAGTTATCAAAAGCATTAATATTTGGCAAATAGCTTGATTTTTTTGCCTCCTGTTCCTTAAAGGAAGAATTGTACATCAACATAATCGGCTTTGTGAAGCTATGGTCTGTAATTATCGCCGCATTATCGCCATTTAATCCAATAATATCACCTATCATGGTGCCATCAATAACAATTGCTGCTTTAACTTCATCCCTTTCTCTACAAACCTGTGCGGCAGACGCACCTCCTAATGAATGTCCAAATAGTCCAATTCTATTCAAATCCATGTGACGATTCAACTCATCTCCTGCAACTTCAATCTTTCCAGTTTTTAAGCTATCTATCACAAATTCTATATCAGCAGCTCTTAAATCTAACCAGTCATGGCTGACCTCAAATTCTTTTTCTGGTGTTAAATCACCTGCAGAAGCTGCTATGGCCTCATTTAAAAAATCATTATTTACAAGAATCCCTTCTCCGCCTGAAAAAGAAGTATAAAAAGAATGATAAGTGTGATCTATACTTGCCACAATGTATCCATGGCTAGCCAATTCCCTAAAGGCTGAAGCATTGCTTAATCTCATTCCAAATGCTCCATGAGAGAATATCAGTACAGGATAATTTTGCTCTGAAGTTGAAATTGACGCCCCACTAATATCATATTGAACCCTTGAACCCTTTCTATCAGTAGGATACCAAAACTGAACAGCTATTTTACGTGGTTTCCCCGATTCTTTAGAAAGTGTTTCTATACGATTTTCATCCACAAAGTCACTAACTACAGTTCCCACATTATATTCTCCAGTTGGTTCAGGAAGGGAATAAAAAGGTAATATCACAGTTGGAACCAATATACATACTATTAATATCAATGAACTAAAAGTACGCCCCACTATGCCCAAAATTCTTTTCTTTGGTTGATTTGGGTTATGCTTGAATATCCTAACTATTGTAACTAGAAACATAGTAATTGTAAAAATATATAGCGGAATAAAAGTAAATTTTACAGATTCATTATCTATAAAAAGATGTAATATTAAAAATACAATTGATGCTAAAGGCATAAAATCAAGAAATCTTGGAACATGCTTAACAGGTAGTAATGGCCATATAAGCACTAGCAAATTTGACAATACAATTAGAATAAACATAATAATTAACATAATAAAAACCTCCTAAGTTTTACAATTTATTATATTTACATTGTAAACTTTAGAAGATAATTGCACATCTGTCTGTAGTAATATATAAGTCATAATCTAATATGACTGGAGTCATATACATTCATTTTTTATTGCGTACAATGTCAATTTGCTTCTGTCGTCTACCTCCAATTTACTATAGAGATTACTAATATAGTTTTTAACAGTCCCCTCAGAAATATAAAGAGTTTTTGCTATTTCTTTATTAGACATGCCTTTTCCCACAAGCTTAAGTATTTCCTTTTCTCTGTCCGTAAGGTCTAACTTTAAGCTTACACTGTTTTGTATCGGCTCCTTTGCTTTGCCAGCAATATGGGCGATTACCTTTGATGCAACTTCAGGCTGCATAATAGAATTACCATTATAGGCATCTCGAATAGCTTCTACAAGCTTCTCTGACGAAAGGTCCTTAAGAATATAGCCTACTGCACCATTTATAAGTGCATCTATGATAAACTCGTCATCATCAAAGGTAGTCAGAATCAACACCTTAATACTCGGATACTTCTGTTTAATAAGCTTGGTGCATTCTACCCCATCCATAATGGGCATTCTTATATCCATTAATATGATATCAGGCTCTATATCAGTTATTTTATCTAATGCATCTTTTCCATTTTCAGCTAGCTGAACTACATTAAAATCCTGCTCTAGCTCTAATATGGTCTTGAGCCCTTCTCTCATCAAGCGTTGGTCATCTACTATCATTATTTTAATGTTCATAATCTATGCCACCTCGTAAGGAATTAATATCTTTGTTTTAAAGCCTTTATTTTGAAAACTGGAAAATTCCACACTTCCATTTAATCCTTCAATCCTCTCTCGCATTCCCTGAATTCCATATCCCTTCTTTATATTGGAGCACCCCTTACCATTGTCTAGAATATTTAGTTTAAGTATTTCTTTATCCAAGTCCATATGGATTTGAATTTCACTAGCTTGTCCATGTCTTATGGAATTTGTAATGCTTTCCTGTATAGCCCTAAACAGTGCAACCTCAACCTGAGATGTTAATGCTATATTCTCAGAAATTGAATTATTGAAAACAATATGTACATTCGTATTCTCCATAGTTTCATTTATAATAAAATTTATAGAAGCGGAAAATGATTTGTCTTCCATTACTTGAGGTCTAAGGGCTTTAATGCTATGCTTAACGTCATTGAATCCACTTCTTGATAATTCCTGAGCCTTCTCAAGCTCAGCCGGCAATCTAGAAGGGGCTAGGGTTGCTAGCTTCTTACAAGCTTCTAATTGAACTATCAATGTGGTCAACGTATGTGCCAGAGTATCGTGAATTTCCCTAGCCATTCTAGTTCTTTCCCGCTCTATTGAAAGCTTTTGAGATGCTGAGGAACTTTCTATTAGTTTCTTATAGGCTCCCTCCAGCTCCATATTCATGCGTTCAAATCTTTCTTTTTCACGAATTTGCAGCTTTACAAGAAGGCTCATGCCTGTTACAAAAGCAGTAGATACTCCATAGTTAAAAAACATAGGTATAAATGATTTCCTTAGCTCATGAAATCCATTTCTCATTGCATAAATAGAAAACATGGCCATAAGGTAAGAAACAACTATGAAAACAGAATATGTGTATGGGTGTATTATGATTGTTGATGATAAGCATACAAAAAAGAAAAGAAGATTAATGTCATTTTTATCGATAAAGCCTATAGATATAATAAGTATCATTTCAATTGCAATGCTTATCCATATGTATTTAAGGGATTTCTCACTAGGAACTAAATAATAATCTCTTGAGTAATCTACAAAAAATATTAGAATAATAATAGGTAGTAAATATTTCAATCTATCAAAATTGTTATTTACCATTAATAATACCGTTGCTGAAATATGAGTAAATATTTTTATCCAATTGGTGATATTTTTGACCTGCAAAGCTCCTTGCATAAAGACCTCCTAGGCAAATTCTTTATATAATGTTCTTGTTCTGCTATTATCTTTATTATGTTCTTAACATAAACGCCTGTCAACTTTTAATGATTATTGCGTATATATAATTATATTATTTTAAATAGCGAGGAGATGTAATATGAAACTATTAAACTATATGTTTATTGCTATTGGTATCCTATGTGCTGGCATAGGTATGATTGGGATATTAGTTCCTGTACTTCCCACAACCCCTTTCTTGATACTAGCATCTGTTTGTTTTGTAAAGGGTTCTCATAAGTTTGATAAATGGTTTAAGGGCACTAAGCTCTACAGAAACTATGCAGAAGACTTTGTAAATGATAGGTCTATGACACTTGCTAGAAAAGTGAAACTAATGGCAATATCAGATTTTATGTTATTGATTCCTTTTATAAAGATAGATAACTTTTATCTAAGAATGTTTATTATAGCTGTTGTAATAACAAAATACTGGTATTTTATATTTAAAATAAAAACAAAACCAGAGTAAAGCAGCAACTTAAGGATATTACATCTTTCCACTACGTCTTTAATCTTATTATCTCAAAAAATATTTACTCTTTAAAACTGACAGCAGAAGCTGAAAAACTATCTTTTCAGCTTCTGCTGCATCACCATTAACACTCTAAACAAGGAAGACCCCGCCATAATTCCAGCTGCTATTGATGCCGAAAGTCCTACTGTCTGTGCACCACTACTAGCAAATTTATCAAGCGTGCCGTTAACAGCATAGCTCATTGTATAATACAGTGAACGTCCAGGAATCAAAGGAATAACTGAAGATGTTAAAAATGTAGTAGTCGGTGTTTTCTCTATACGAGCCAGTACTTCTGAGTATATTGTAAGTATCATAGTGGATATGAAATACCTTGACATTTCATCTTTAATCCAAAATCCAAGCAAGAGGTAAATTATCCATGAACACATGCCCCCTATAGCAGCATACCACAACTTTTTCCCCCTTATATTAAAGAGGATTGAAAAGCCTAGTGAACCCAGAAAAGCCATAATAATTTCAATGGTATGAATCATTTAAGCATTCCTCCAAAAAAAATTGATGCAATACCAAATCCTACAGCAATTGATAATGCTATAACAATTGCTTCACAAAGTCGAAATAGTCCCGCTATAGTATCTCCTCTAATTATGTCCCGAATAGAGTTTGTAAGGGCAATCCCTGGAATCATTAGCATAATGTTTCCGATGATAATCTTTTCTATACTATTGCCAATTCCTAGTTTAACAGATAAAATCGCGAATAATCCAATTACAAATGAACAAATTATATTAACAAATAGTGTGTTTGGATCTACCTTTTGAGTAAAGGTAATTGATAGCTTCAAAAGTACAGCAATTATTGAAGAAACCACTGCATCTCTTAAGCTTCCTCCAAAAAAAATAGTAAAAACACCAGCATTTATTGCATAAATAATATATTCGACACGTAAGCTATAGGTTTTTCCATTATTTATTTCCTTTAATTCATTGACAATATAATTTGCTTCAGGTGTGTAGCTGCATATATATCGTGAGAGATTGTTAAGCTTGTCCACTTTATCTAGATTAGTGGAGTATTTATGAATTCTTCTAGTTTGGGTAAAAGAAATACCATCCTCCCTTTGTAATGTCACAACAATGCTTGATGTAATAGTGAAGACGTCCACTCGTTTTGCATTATAGGATTTACAGATACGCCTGATAGAATCTTCAACTCTATTGATTTCAGCTCCACTAACTAACATTTGCTCTCCAATATCCAGTACACAGCATAATAGTTCTTCTGTTAACATTGTAGATATCCCCTTCATGTAATCTCAATAATTTAAAAGCAAATTATAGATAAACAAGTATAAGATTGAAATTTAAAATGCTAAGTGAATTATTTGCAGGACATGGCTATAACTCCCAATTCATGTAGAAGAAAAATCCGTTGACAAAAGCTTCTATCGAAGCATTATAAAATAAGGAAGCTTTTGTCGAAACCCATTTTACGGAAAGTTTATATTAAGGAAATTAGGACTTTCCTATGGGTTACAAGAAATTTGCTTGTTTGAGCGAAGCGAGTTTGCAAATTTT
>DFOH01000053.1 GCA_002376545.1 Firmicutes bacterium UBA3546
TATATAGCACAACAAGTTAAATTACTTAACGAAAAAAGTAATGATAATAAATTTAGTGGAGTTGTTTTAATACAAAGGGGAAATGAAAAAATATTTTCTGGGGCATATGGATATGCAAATAGAAGCTGGCACATTCAAAATTCCCTAGAAGCACGTTTTAGAATTGCTTCAATATCAAAAATGTTTACAGCAGTATCAATTTTGCAGCTAATAGAAAATGGTAAGTTTGATTTTGATACAAGTGTTGTTAAGTATCTTGACTTAAAAGATACAAGGATACCTAAAGAAGTAACTATACATAGTTTATTAACACATACATCTGGTATAGCTGACTATTTTGATGAAGATGGAAATGATGATGAATGGGAGAAACTTTGGGCTGAAAAACCTATTTATGGGATTAAGACTTTATCAGATTATCTTCCATTATTTGCTTACAATGAGCCTCAGTATAAGGTGGGAGAAAGATTCCAATATAATGGAGCAGGGTATATTTTGCTAGGACTTGTTATAGAAAAAGCGTCAGGACTACCCTATTTTGATTATGTAAGAGGGAATATATTTTCTAAGCTAAGCATGAAGGATACAGATTTTATCAGATTAGATGAAGTATATGATAATGTTGCAGAGGGATATGAACCTGTGGAAAATGAAGAAGGTAATGTAATTCGTTGGAAAAGAAATATATACACAACGACTCCTACAGCAGCTTCTGATGGTGGGGCAACATCAACTGCATCTGATCTTATTAATTTCATACAATTATTAAGAGGTGGAAAAATATTAGGTGAAGACATGACTAAGAAAATGCTCATACCACATATATTAGATAAGATTTCTGAAGGTTATATATGGAAATATGGTTATGCAAATTGGTTTATTTTAGATGAAAACAACAACATAATTCGTGGAGGACATACTGGAGAAGAATATGGAATTAGTTGTAGATTATATTATTATCCGTCCCTTAACATTGATGTTGTAATATTAGGAAATCAAGGCTGGTGTTCAGGCTCTTTAGGATGGGATATTCATGATATGATAATGAAATACATGTTATAAAGCACTTCATATAACATAGTATTTGTCAAAAGTACACTGCGGTATAATTCTAGGACACAATGCATAATGCGCCACATCCCTTCGCTGCGAACAAAGCTCCACCATGAGTTTGGTCCAGTTCAGGGACGTCGCAAATACAAGGACGCTTCGTGATTCAATTTAATAAATAATTTATTTGAATACGTTTATTTAAATTGGTGATATCTTCAAGTGTTGGAGGGTCTCTGCAAGATGATTCTAACATCCTTGAAGATATTTCTTTTATAGAAGCCTTCAAGCTTCTTATTAGCTTATATCCACGTTCAAATAATTATCCTAATATATCCGATAATTATACCAATAGATAGTAATTTTTCATGAAATTATAGTCTTTGAAGTAAAGGTGTTCTATTCTGTCAGTCTTTTAAACGCTTCAAATTTACAATCCCGTTCTCTATGATTTTCCTAATTCTCTATGAATTCAGTGTCTATGCTAAATACCACGCCCTCCACTGCTAACTATAAATAATAAAACATTGCTGCTTATCTTAGCGGTATTATCACTCTCATTATACTAGCTCATTATACCAACAATAACCTCATTCGTAACTGAAAGCCCTTTGTTACACAAGGTTCCTAAGTTTTTAATAGTTTCTTCAGCCGTACCACCTAAAATACCAGTATTAGGCTTGGCAATTACATTCTCACAGGCTAAATATGCAGCTAATACCGCCTCTCCAGCAGATGTTGAAAGCTTAAGTGCACAGGTTTCCTTGGCGCCATCGCACAGCATGCCAGTGAGATTTGCCATCATATTTTGCACTGCACCAGAAATTTGATTGTCATCCCCTCCAAGCATCCAGGTTATTGCAGCGCTGGCACCTACACCTGCCGCAATAGCACATCCACAGAGAGCCGATAGTTTTCCAGTATACTGTTTTACAAACTTATTTATTATATGTGCATAGAATATTGCTCTATATAGCTTTTCTTTTTCTATATCTCTCTCTTCTGCTACTACAACTATTGGGAGAATAACACCTAGTCCTTGATTGCCGCTACCTGCACTAGTCATTATAGGACAGTCTCCGCCTCCCATTCTAATGTCAGCACCTGCCGCAGTGAGGATTCTTGCCTTTTGAGAAGCATCTGCTGAAAGCTTACCTTGCTTCTGAAGAAATAGTAGCGAAGCTCCCCAGCCCAAACCTTTTTTACTTTTAAGCCCTTCCTCAGCAGCCATTTTATTCATTTGAATTCCATCTTCAATAAATTTTAACTCATCCATACTGACTGCTTCGCATATTTCACGTAATTCTTTGAATTTAAGTTCTCCTAAAAAATCTGTAGAGAATTCTTTATTTTCTACTTTTTTCTCATATACAAGCTTACTATTTACTCTTATGGATTCTATATGATTATGGCTATTTTTTAGTACTACCTCTACGGTATTATTAGAATCTCTCATAATTACTTCTGCATAGACGTCTGGTGTATTTAGGGCCCAGCTGACTTTTACTAAATTTCTTGAAATCATTTCATGAGCTTTATCAATATATTTTTGGTTTACTCTTTTAAATATGCAAAGCCCGTCTTCTGGTTCCCCGCAAATAGCCCCTAGCGCTGCTGCTAAATCTAGTCCCCATTCCTCAGTATTGGGAATCATAACCGACTTTCCATTTTTGAATATACTTAGACTTACATTGACACTAATGCTTTCTATCTCACCTTCTAAGTATTTTCTAGCTACTGCTGAAGCATACCCTACTGCCACAGGCTCAGTGCATCCAATAGCAGGAATAGTTTCATTTTTAACCATATCTAACAATTCTTTAATAGTATTTTTATAAATAGTCATTTACAGACAACCTTTCATTATTAATTATTTTTGAATTATATCTTTATATAAGCTAAATTTTATAGACTTTAAAAGATAATTAATGCAATTATCATGCCAAGAAACAATAACTATCTATATTCTATTAAAGCGCTAATTATAGCCTTTTAGATAAAAATGCTGTTAATCTAAATAAAATTTAATTTGCATTATTGCAAAAATAATTAGATTATTTTCCACAAGTGGATTGCTAAAATCTAAGATTTCATGTAAATCTCTTATGTAGCTGCCAAAAATGCGAAAACCAAGGTNNACCTTGGTTTTCGCATTTTTGCAAATCAATTCTCATTTTTGCAAATTATATCTTATTAATTTTCTATATAGTGTAGATAGATTTATATCCAATATATCTGAAATCTCTTGTTTAGCCTGAGTAGAATCGCCATATTTCATAAGCATAGATTTAAGAAGCTCTTTTTCATATAACTCGACACTATCCTTAAGTGTTCTTTCAGAATCATTTTTTAATGTGCTACTATCTCTAAGTAAGTTTTTTAATGTAGTTGGAAGGTTATCAAAGGCTATAGTATCATCCTTTGTCACGTTTACAGAATACTCAACTACATTTTCAAGCTCTCTTATATTTCCAGGCCAATTATATTTTAAGAAGGCTTCTTTAACTTCGTTAGAAAACATCTTTTGTGGCTTCTCTAGCTTATAGCAGTACTTTTGAAGCAAATAATCAGAAAGTATGAGTATGTCCTTACCTCTGTTCCTTAAGGGCGGAATATGAATAGGTATTACATTTAGTCTGTAATATAAATCGTCTCTAAATTGCTCCTCATCTATCATCTTTTCCAAATCTCTATTTGTAGCTGCTATTAATCTAAAGTTAACTGTTATGAGCTCTCTTCCCCCTATTCTCATAAAAGCTTGATCCTGCAATACTCGTAATAGCTTAGGCTGTAGATGCAATGGCAAGTCTCCTATTTCATCTAGAAAAAGTGTACCTCCATTTGCCAGCTCAAATTTCCCCATCTGCCCTTCTTTTCTTGCACCAGTAAAAGCTCCACCCTCATAGCCAAACAGCTCGCTTTCAAGAAGGTTTTCTGGTATTGAAGCACAATTTATAGCAACAAAAGGAGAATGGCTTCTATTACTTGTATAATGTATAGCTCTAGCAAATAACTCTTTTCCAGTACCGCTCTCTCCTCTTAAAAGAACAGTAGAATTGCTTCCTGCTATCTGATAAGCCATGTCCTTAACCCTAACTATTCCTTCACTATTTCCTATAATAGAATTGAAATCTATTGGATTTTGTACTTCAATAAGCTTATAAGCATCTCTGACTAGCTCGCTGGTTTTATGAATCTCTAATATATTGCTTGCCCTTTTCCCGTCTATAACTACTGGCATATTTTTTATAATAAAGCTCTTTTTCTTATCCTGCACACTGATTCTTTTTTCCTGAGAATTCATATTGTCAAATTCAATATCTATTTCAGGCAATATATCTTTCAATGATTTATTTATAATATCCTTTTCTGAAATCTTAAGGTCCATTTGCGCTTTTAAGTTTGCAAATTTAATTTTTTCTTTGTCGTCTACACATATAATTCCATCATCAAGACTATTAATAATTTTTCTAGTCTCTTCTTCCTTTATAGTTAGCTCTGCTATAGTGTCATAATAATTTAGCTTACCTACTAATAGGTCACATAATTTATTTAGGAAAACTACAAGTGAGCTATAGCTATGCTCTATCCTCTTTTTTTGCTTTTCATCAAAGGCATTAACCCCTATGGCTCCTAATATTTCACCATTTCTCATTATTGGATAGCCAAGTGACGCTAATTCAGTACATTCTCCTTTAGCCGAGCAGTTGTTACAAATCTCATTTGCGTCTGGGGTGTCAATGAAAAGTGGCTCTTTTCTATTAATAATGACCTCAAAAGAACATTTTTTAGGTATCTTTTTCCCTATACTGCTTTTATATTTACCTGTAGCTGCTATTCTATTTAAATTCTCATCAATAATAGTAACATCTACATTTAATACAGCAGATATGGCCTCTGCCACCTCTTGAACTGATTCTTGTATCTTGTAAAGAGACATTTTCTCCCCCCTAAATAATTATAGTGACTTTATAAGTATAGTATTATTATATCATAGTTGTCTGATTTTCTTTTTTATTTGGATATATTTTAAAATAATGTTGATATTGTAGCAATTATTAAGAGAAGTCAATTAACTTCCTTTAGTGCTCATTATAAAAATCAGATTAAAATTATAACATTAGTTTCAACATAGCATAAGCGGTAGCTCCTCTTATTTGCTAATTTATCAATAGTATAGATAAAAGAAAAAGTCAATTTCTATGTTAGTGCGGAATAGAGTCTAGTTGATATAACAAGTTAAGTTAATAATCTTAACTCAATAATAAAAGTAAAGTCTATTGGTAACCTCCATCAGACTTTACTTTTATTAAACAACATATAAATCTTCATTAATTATATATAATCATTTTCACAAACTTTTATCAAATTAATCTATATGCTTATTTATATACTCATTATACATATAGGTATTAACTTGTATTTTTTGGTTGATTATTCTTATGAATCCTTCGTCAGATAATTGTTTTATTAACTTACTAACAGTCACTCTCGAACTTCCAACAATAACTCCTATTTCGTAATGAGTATATCTAACTTTAAGATTATACCAATCGAAATCGTAGGTCTTATCTTTATCAACATTAGAACAAAGTAATCTTTTTATCCTGTCTTTACATGAGTTAAATATTAGATTATCTATTTCATATCTCAATACAATAGTCTTCCAAGCAAAACATCTTAATATGGCATCTCGAAATACCTTACTCTCATCTAACAGTTTGTTTACTTTTTCACTATCTATTCTATATAATACAGTTCTTACTTCCGCCGTTGAATACAAGCTTGTTCTCTTGTTCCCTAGTACATTAGCTACTTCACCAAAAAACCATCCTCTTGTTAAAATGTACAATACTTTTTCAATACCCTCTGAATTAGACATATAATGTTTTGTTTTACCTTCTTTTATGAAGTAAATACATTCAAAATCCTCTTCTGGGACCATAAATACTTTTTTCTCTGGAATGATAATTTTCGTTGCATTTTTCTCAACTATTTTTTCTAATTCTTCACAATGATTAATTGGAAAAGTAAGGTCCATTTTATTTATTTTCATATAGACATCTCCCATATGCTTTTGTATTATTACTTTTTTGTAGTATATCATACAAGCAATGGCTTATCAAGCTAAAGCATCAGGAAAAGCGCTATATTACAACATTATAAACATCATGGTCATTTTTACCATAAGGTTTTATTACAAAATTTATTTTACGCTACTGCTGTTTGTTTAGACGTTATTTCCTTTTTATACTCCAGTTTTCTTTTACCATAAAGTACAACAAACATCCCTATTCCTATAATCGAAAGAACAAAGTTAGGGGTTATAGCAAGACATGCAGCAACAAAAAACAAGCTTCTTTCTATTAAGCTTACCTTTTTCTCTATATAGCCCTGTACTGAAATGGCTACACAATAGCATACTACTACTGCTGATAACCAAGTCATTAACGTAGTAATGTCAAATCCAAAATGCAAATAATCGGTATTTAAAACAAAAGCATATGGTAGTATAAAACCAGTTATTCCAATCCTCACAGCAGACATGCCTACTTTTAATGAGTCTTCTTCTGCTATACCAGCTGCTGCATATGAGGCTACTGCTACAGGCGGTGTTATAGCTGATATTGAAGCATAGTAAAGCAAAAATAAATGTGCAGCTAAAGGAGCTACTCCTACTTTTATTAATGCTGGGGCAATAGCAGTTGCACAAATAATATATGCAGCTGTTGTTGGAAGTCCCATTCCTAATATTATACATATAAACATAGCCAATATTAAACTAAATAAAATATTGCTACCACCTAATCCTATAATAAAATCAGAGAATTTTAATCCAAGCCCTGTTAAAGCAAACATACCTACAACAATTCCTGAAGTTGCACAAGCTGTAACAACCTGCGTTGAGGTCTTGGCTCCTCCAACAAATCCATCAATAACGCTTCTAAATGTCATCCTCTCATATTTATCAATGAATCCACAGATTATTGTTGCAAAAGTAGCATATATAGCTGCTGTCATTGGTGTTGTTTGTACTACTAGTAAAAGTCCTAATAATACAGCAATAGGTACAAATAATTTCATTCCTTTTTTCACAGTCTCTTTAAAATCTGGAAGCTCGTCTGAACTTATACCTTTATGATTTCCTTTAACTGACTCAAGGTCAACCATTTTAAATAAACATATATAATACATCAGCGCAGGAAGAAGTGCAGCTATACAAACTGTAGCATAAGGTATACCAGTTATATCACTAAGTATAAATGCTGCTGCACCCATTATAGGAGGCATAATTTGACCACCAGTCGATGCAACTGCTTCAACTGCACCAGCAAATCTTCTTTTATATCCTTGACGTTTCATTAAAGGTATTGTAAATGATCCTGTACTAACAACATTTGCTACAGCGCTACCTGATATACTTCCAAAAAAAGCACTAGCTGCTACTGCCATTTTGGCAGGTCCACCACGCTTCTTACCTGCGAGAGATATGGCTAAGTCTTGAAATATTTTATCCGCACCTGAAGCTGAAAGAAAAGCAGTAAAAAATAAAAATAAGAATACGTTTGATGCAGAAACTCCTACTGGTACTCCATAGACTCCAAGATCACTAAATATTGTAATAACTATTCTTTGAAATGAATATCCTCTATGACCGAGTAACCCTGGAAGATCCGCACCTAATAGTGCATATAAAATAGTTCCTACTGCAATAGCAGGCAGTATTAATCCTAATACCCTTCTTGATGCTTCTAGAACTAAAACTAGAACTATTAGCCCCAACCAAAATATTTGTAGTGAAGGTACGCTCATTTGAATTATTTGAACATAGTTTTCAAAATCTAATATTACATATAATCCAGTAGCTAATGTTAACATAATAAATATCCAATCAAGGTATATAAATTTTTCAGGATTTTTTTTGCTTGTAGGATAAAACAAAAATACCATAACAAGTCCAAGCATCAAATGATACGCATAGAATTTTATGCTAGGCATAGATGCTACAGTATAATTATAAACGTGTATTAAACCCATAATCACAGCCATAGCTATTGTAAAATATTTTTTAAATGACTTGTATTTTTTGTTTAATAATGTACTCAAATCAAAACCTCCCTCTCTTGATTTAAAGATAATGGTGAAATCTCGTATTTTATATGACTACAGTATAAACTTTATTTTATATATACTGTAGTCATATAAGTCTCTATTAAAGGTTAAAATATTATTTGATTATTTGGATTCTATAGGAATTAGTTCTTCAGGAACTTCTATCCCTATTTCTTTCATATACTTAATTGCACCTGGATGTAGAGGTATATTAAAGTTTAAGTTGTTTTCCGGAACTATATACTTAGCACATGAGTGAATATTTAGCAATTCTTCTTGATTTTCATATATTGCTTTAGTCATATTGTAAACTTCTTCTTCAGGTACATCAGCATTTACAACTAAAAAGTTCCATTCATCAAGAGTATTTATAGATTCTGGTGCTCCCTTATAAAGTCCACCTGCTATTTGTGATTTTGTGTAGAATGAATACAATTCTATTATTTTATTTTGCTCATCTTCATTTAAAGCTATAAATTTAAGATTTTTTGTTCCTTCAATTTCTAGCAATCCTGGCCAAGGAGCATTTTGGAATAATATTGCGGCATCTATTACTCCATCGGCAACCGCATTCGCTGTAGCTGAGTGTCCATCGTTGTGTATGGATTTAGGTTTTATTCCTAATTCATCAAATATTACTCTTAAAGTGGTATCCATAGCTGCACCTTTACTGCCAAGACCTACAACTTTTCCCTCTAAATCACTTAAAGAATTAATATTTTTATCTGCTAAACAATAAATAGTCATTGATGATGGATATAATGCTACCATTCCTCTTAACTTGTCTTGTTTTACTCCTTTAGTCCAGTCAGCTGTTCCATTAATAGCATCTAAGCAAGCTGAAGCCATTGATATTCCTATTTCTGCATCCCTATTTTGAATCATAACAATGTTTGCTGTTGAGCCACCTGTTGTTTCTGTTGTAAACATAAACTTGTCTGATAATTTATTATTAATTAATGTAGATATTCCCCCTCCCATTAAGTAAAACATCCCTCCAACAGAACCACTTCCAAGAGAATATTTTCTTATTCCCGTAGAAGAAGATGAATCTGCTTTTAACCCTTCTTTTGGACCACATGCAGTAAGTGACACAACTAAAATACATATCATTAACATACATAGAATTGTTTTTGCTTTATTCATTATTAGCACCCCTTAATATATTTTTTATATACCATCAGTTTTTTGAACGTAAATCTTCAATCCTCTAAAAGTTTTTCCTTGATGAAGTCCCCCTCCATAAACCATAGCATCCTTTGTAGAACAAGACATATGAATATGAATAAATAAACTGCTACTCTCATCCCTATATATTTTTTTAAGTTCTTCATTCATATATTCTTTTTTCATGATTTCTCCTGTGAATCCAACTACTTCACAAGGTCCATCTAATTTTGTAATCGCGACTTCTATTGGAATTTTTCTTGATTGAGGGTTTGATAAGCTTACGTCCATTACAGAACCTACTGCCCCACTGATATAAGCAAAATCCCAACCTTTTTCATTGATAAATTCATTTATAGCTGTTTTTATGTCCTCTCCTCTACCAATTTCTAGCTCTAATGTTTGGCTCATTTTATCCTCCTTTCTTGATATTTTCATCGTTTCAAAACTTGTTTAATGGCTTGTCCTGTCGCAATTAAAATAGGGTCATAAACTGGTGCTACAGGTGGTGCATAAACTAAATCTAATTCATTTATTTGTTCAATTGTCATTCTAGCAGTTATAGCAGCAACAAAAACATTAATTCTTCCTGAAACACTTATACTTCCTACTGCTTGTGCACCTAATAGTCTTCCACTGTCTTTGTCAAAAACTAGATATATATGATTGTCTTCACCGCCTGGATAGTAGGATGCTTTATCACTTTTAACTACCTTAGTTGATACAGCTTTGAAACCTGCTTTAATCCCTTGTTCCAAAGTTAATCCAGTAGAAGCAATATATAAGTCAAATACTTTAGTTACTTGGGAACCAAGTACTCCGGAAAACTTCTCTTTCTTTCCGGTGATATTTTGTCCAACAATTTTTCCCTGTTTATTAGCAGTTGTCCCCAAAGGCACATAAGTTGGTTCGTTTGTAATAACATTGTACATTTGAACACAATCTCCACAAGCCCAAATGTTATCATCACTTGTTTGCAGATATTCATTCACTCTTATCCCATCTTTTAAGCCTAACTCCAAGCCTGATAATCTTGCTAGGTCTGAATTAGGTTTTACTCCTATAGAAACAATTACTAAATCTGAATCAAATTCTTTTCCTGTGTTTGTTTTTACTGATGATAGTTTAGTGCCATTACCGCATATTTCTTTTACTGACGTATTCACATATACATTAACTCCATTTTTCTCTAATTCCTCGCTAACTTTTTGAGAAAAATCTTCATTTAAAAATGGGGCTAATCTAGGCATGGCCTCTATTAGTGTTACTTCCATTCCCTTTAGTTTTAATTCTTCCGCCATTTCAAGCCCGATAAGTCCGCCTCCTATTACAATCGCTTTTTTTACGTTCCCGCTCATAACTTTTTCTTTTAGTTCTATACCATTCTCTACTGTCCGTATATAGTGAACTCCCTCTAGGCTTATTCCATCAATATTAGGAATAATTGGTGAAGCTCCAGTTGCAATAACCAAATAGGTATATGATACCGTTTTCACTTCTCCTGTCTTTAGGTCTTTAACTTCTATTGTCTTGTTTTTCCTATTAATTTTAATAACCTCATGATAAATATACGTGTCTATACCCCTGTCATTTCTTAGTTGATCTGCTGTTAAGGAAATTAGCTCTTCAGCATCCTTTATCAAATCCCCAACAAAGTATGGTAGCCCGCATGCCCCATAACTTACATATCCTGTTTTTTCAAATACAGAAATCTTTAATTGTGGCATGTTTCTCTTTGCTTTTGAAGCTGCGCTAAGCCCTGCAGCTGTTCCACCAATGACTACAAGATGTTTCTCAGTTTCCATATCATCGCCTCCTTTATGATAAAGTAAAGCTTTATTTATCTTTTAAATACTAACTTTTAAAAACTATACAAACTGCTTATAAGGCTTTTCAATATTACTTTATAAATTATATCACTCCAAAGATTGAGTTTATTAATGAATTAAAAATTTTGTAAAATTATTTGTATTTATGTCGAATTTCTGGAAATATTTAATTAAACCCTAATTATTTTTTTATTCCATATTTCTCTACAATACCAAACTCTATCATTAAGTTCTTTAGCTCGTCATACTTCTTACCAGTTAAATCTAAATATGGTTTTCTTAAATGTCCTCCTGGCAAATCTAATACTCTCAATGCTGCTTTTACAACGATTGGGTTTGAAAACCAATAAAGAGCTTGCAATAGAGGAAAATATTTAAAATATTCTTTCCTTGCTTCTTCAACTTTTTCAATCGTGTCCCAAGGTCTTGAGAATTTAGCAACTTCTTCTGGAATAATATTTCCACCTATATTTGCTGTACCATTACCCCCTACAGCTAATGTTGGTAAAACTATGGAATAGTTCGGATAATCACAACATAATATATTAATTTGATCTCCACATAAACGTTTTACTTGTACTAATTGTTTTACGTTTGGCATAGCCTCTTTATCAACTATAAAGTTTTTATTATTTCTCGCAAGTTCTGCAATTGTTTCTGCTTCAACATGCACACCTAATCTTGAAGGGTTATTATATATCCCTACTGGAATTTTAACTGAGCTCATACAAGTATTTAAATGCTCATATACTGCTGTTTGAGGAATTAGGACGTATGGTGGTACTGTAAAAATTAGTCCCTCTGCCCCTTCTTGCTCAGCAAACTTTGCAAATTCAACGCTTTCTCTTGTGGAAGGAGCTGAAGCGTTAAAAAACACAGGTATTCTGCCCTTTGTCATTTTAATTACTTCTTTAACTATTGATTTTTTTTCTTCACCTGTTAATAATGTCACTTCCCCACATGAACCTAAAACAAATAGCTGAGAAGTTCCATATTTTATTTGCCTTTCAATTAGTGTTTCAAATCCTTTAAAATCTATTTTGTTGTCTTCTGTAAAAGGAGTAGGCATAGCTACCCAAGAGCCTGTTGGTTTGTACATTCTAGTCACCTCGTATTATAGTTTTCTTTTATTTGTATCTCTTTAAGTAAGAGTATATTTTATGTCATGCCTCCTTTCAGTATTAGGAAACACAATGTAGTATTAGCTACATATTTTTCTTAAAAATTATATATAAATATTGGATTCTCATCTATTATCACTTTATTGTCTCATTTTTAAGGTTATATTTAATACAAGTGATACAAAACTACTATTAAAGTATTCAATTGCTCAAACCACTTGAATCTCTTCATTCTTCCTTTATCAATATCTTGTAACTTAAATTTTTATAAATTAACTTACCTATAAGTAGGCATAAAAAAACCTCAATTTGGTTTTTATATAACAAACTAACCAAAGGAGGTTTTTTACGTTGATTTATAATGATTCTATTAAGCAAGCATTCAAAAATACTATTATACTTATTTTAATCCCATTTCTTTTCTCTTTTTAATAATATGAGCCTCTATATCCTTAGCTACTTGCACAGGATCATCTCCTAATGCAATCTTGCCTCCTGTAATCCCTTCTACATCCTCTGTAAGAAGCTTAACTAAAGCTGGTGCTCCTGTTACGAAAGGAGTTGGGGAAAGATGAGTATACGCTCCATAGGCTACAGCAAACATTCCATCTATTGTAGCTTTTTGCTCCATCCACTCTGGTGCAGTTACTGCAATAGGTAAATCAGATACATCTACGTCTAGATGGTCTGCTAGAGCTGTTACTAGCATTGATATCCTGCCTGTATCTGTACAGGTACCAAAGCTTAAAACTGGAGGTATATTAAGAGCCTTAAGCACTCCTTTAAGCCCTTCACCTGCTAGCTCTACTGCATCCATATTACATAAGCCTGCTACTTCTAGTGCATGATTTCCGCAGCCTCCTGATACAACTAGGATGTCTTTTTTAATTAACTCCTTAACTAAATTTACCGTAACCCAATCCTGTGGTCCATTTCTAAGTGTAGAGCAGTTTGCAAGTGCTACTACTCCTTTTATGCTGCCATTTGCAATGACCTCTACTAATGGATCAAGCTTTCCTCCTATGGCTTTTAAGACAGCCTCTGTTGAAAAGCCAGCTATGGCTTTTTGCTTGATTTTAGGAACCACTGGTTTTACTTTTCCTTTTCTCTTCTTAAAGTTTTCAATGGCTAGGTCTATTAATGTATCTGCCATTTTGTCAACTTCCTCAGGATGATATGGTATTTCGTGCTGTAATCCTGGAATACCTATTATAGTACTTACACTTACTAGCGTGGCTTGATATTTCTCTGCATAATGGTCAATTGCAGGTGGTGAGCAGTTTTCTTCCATTGCCATGACATCTACTGTACCAGTTGCTAATAATGGCTCTATGGCTAACCAGTTACCCATTAAGCCTACAAAAACTCCATCCATTTCAAATCTTTGCAGCAGCTCCTGTCCTGTTTCTATAGAGCCTACTATCCTAAGCCCCTTTGCCCCTGCGCCTCTAGCTCTTTCTTGTATTTCTTGCGTTCTAGCTTTTTGTATTGTAGCCACTCCTGCCCAAGGCTGATGCCCATTAAAGACTATATTTACATAGTCAGGATCCATTATACCTAAATCTACATCTACCTCATGAGGCATTGGAGTTCCAAATAGTATATCCTGAACCATTTCTAGTCCGATTTGAGCTGTATATATAGTTGATAATCCTAGTCTAAGCCCTTTTTTAGCCAATGAAGCATAATCTCCATCAACATTTGTCAAACAGCTTGCTACGCAATTTTGTTCTTCATGTACTACCCCAGATGGATATAGGTGTGTCTTTTTCCAAAGCTCTTTTCTTTTCCTTGGTGCAAATGCTTCTACCATAACACTTGGATTGTCTGGACCATTGGCCATTTCTTCCTGCAATAAATCAGCTAGCTCTATAGCCATTTTTTCAGTGCTTTGATTAGTGTCTATGCCTACCTTTTCACACAGCCATTTAAGCTTATCTACTTCTTTAATCTTAAATGGTGTTTTTCCTTCTGCAGTTGCTTTTAAGGTTCTAAAGGCTTCATAAGCATGATGACTATATGTACCTGCTCCCATAATGTTTCTTAATAAAAAGTTTCTCATGGCCATGGCATCTGCACCAATACCACAAACCCCTTTGTCCTGACCACCCTTATCGCTTATTCTACATGGACCTTGAGAACAAAGCTGGCAGCTTAATCCCTGAAGACAAAACTTACATCTTATTTTTTCTTGTAAAGCCCATCTGTCAAATACATTAGACATGCCGTCTTCTCTAATACGCTTTACCATTTCCTCTACAGAGTCATGATAGCTTACTCTTCCTTCAGCCTTTTCTAGAATCGTTTCGGTCATATTTATATCCCTCCAATAAATTCAGTTAACTTATATTCCCAAAAAGTATGTCCTAAAGATTGGTGAAATATTCTAAATGTAGTTGTATATATTTCTGTGCTCTGTTAATAATTAAAACAAGTAGTATAGAGATAAAAATAACGGGGGGATTTGAAAGATGAACGGAGTAAATATAATAGCTCAGTTAAGTGACATGAAAGATACCGACTATAGAAACACCTTAGCTATAGCAAGTTTAATAGAGGTACTTATCGAAAAAGGTATAATAAATAGAAATGAAATTGCTATAAAGGCTAGACAATTAGATTCAATGTCAATTGAGGAAATACATTTAATGAGAAAAGCATCTTCAAATTATAATTCTTCTAGGCTGGATTTTTAGCAACCAAATTCGTATTAATAATGCAATATTCTCTGATAAAATATTAAAACAGATATAAGGCTTTCAATCTTTCTTTAGGTCTTATATCTGTAATATTACTCAAGCCCATATTTTTTAGTAAAGTGTTTTCACTCAATATTTTTAACCCTCAGTTAGGAAATTTATGAAAATCTAAGCAGCTAATTATTTTTAAACTATATTTTTATTTTTTCTTCTCTACCATTTACATAATAAATTAATTTATTAAGGATAAAATACTTTTCAAAGATAGTAAACCCGAATATGTTAATATAATTACAGATAAAATTCCAAAGCAAAGAAGCCATAAGGGATGTTTATAACTCCCTACAATTTCTTGTTTTTTTGATGCCCATAGAATAGTTACTAAAACTATAGGTACTATCAACCCATTAATAGCTCCAGCTACTACTAGTAAATTAGCAGGCTGACCTACTAAAGCCATGATTAATGTTGATATAATAATAAAACACACTGAAAAATGCAGCTTGCTCCTATTTTTCATAATACTCAATGTCTGTAAAAAGGAAACAGATGTGTAAGTAGCCGCAACTGTCGCAGCAGTACCAGCACACCATAGCAATAAGCCAAAAAACTTATACCCTATTGTTCCAGCCCCATATTGAAAAGCAGAGGCTGCTGGGTTATTCGGATCTAATTCTATACCTTTACTAACAACCCCAAGAATCGCCAGAAAAAAAAGAAGCCTTATAATAGATACAATTCCAATTCCAGATAAGATACTTTTATCGATTTCATTTACATTTTCCTCACCTACAATCCCTGCATCGACTAATCTATGTCCACCCACAAAGGAAATATAGCCTCCTACCGAGCCTCCTAGTAATGTAAGCATTGGAAACATAAGCGATTTTATGTCATTAGGGCAAATAACTCCTATAAAAGTTTCCTTAATCGGCGGATTATTTATACATGCTGTATAGCCAATAATAATTATCATAGCTATGCCAAGATACCTTGTTATTTTATCAATAAAGCTTGTTCCTTTTTTCGACGTGAATATAAGGGCACCTATAATCCCACAAACTATTGAAGCAAGTTTAATATTCATACCAGTTAAAACTTGTAGTCCTAAGGCTGCACCACCAACATTCCCAATATTGAATATCAATCCTCCTAGCACAATTACAACAGTTAATATATGACCTAAACCATAAATCACTTTATTGGCAACATCTTGTCCTCTCATGCCTGATACTCCAATGACTCTCGATACATTTAACTGTATTCCAATACTAAAAATAATCGATACAATAATTGCAAGTATCAAGCTAGCACCATTATTACCAGTAAATTTTGCAGCTTGGGTCATAAATCCTGGACCAGTAGCAGACGCTGCCATAATAAAAGCAGTCCCTAATCTTGTTGAGAGATTAGTTCTGCTTTCCTTGCTTAACTCATTGCCCAAGTTTTTTCCCTCCCATTAGTAGATTGATTAGTCTTGTAGAGCCTCTATATTTTCACTCACATTTCTCTTGTTGGCATAGTCTACTATTGCTTTTTTTAGTGCCAATGCACCCAATAAGGAACAGTGTTCCTTACCTTCAGGAAGTCCTCCTAATGCTTCTAATATGTCTTTCTCGGAAATTGAATATGCATTTAGTAAATGTTTTCCTTTAGCCAAAGATGTGGTCATACTGCTTGAAGCAATGGCAGCACAGCATCCATGAACTTGGAATTTAATATCATCAATATAATCATCTTTTACCTTTAAATAAATCTTTAGATAATCACCGCAGTTAGGATCACCTGCAAAGCCTATACCATCTGCAAATTCCAATATCCCCACATTTTGTGGATTATTAAAATGTTGAATTACAGTATCTGTATACATAGAACCACTTCCTCCACTCGCCATTTATGCATTAAAATTTATAAGTGCCTCCATAAAAAGTCTATTCTATAATTTTAGAAAAGGCTTTCTGGCATGATAGATTGTTTCTAAATAAATTTTTATGTATACCCTTTAAAAGTATATATACAACAAAACCATTTATTATGTAAAATAACATTGGGTGCATATATATCTAGTGGCTAATTTTCGCCTAAATGTAACATCACTGTTAAAAACTATTTATACATGCAGTATCCCAATGTTAAAAGTTATAATTACACAAGTTTTATAATATCAAGTAAGCTGAATGCACATAAATCGTGAATCTCAGTATTATATATTTTTTATTGTTTCATTTTATATTATACTATAATCTGTTTGCTTCTTCTACTTCAGAATCTTCTGAATATTCTTTCGTAAAATGATTCTTTTCAAGAAGTAGGGAAACTAAAGTACCTATTAACAACGCCCAAAACGCTGAGCCTATTCCTAATACTGTCAATCCTGATAAAGCTATTACAAAAGAAAAAAATGCGCCTTTTTGAAATCTTTTTGTTCCAAAACTACTATTTAATGCACCTATAATAATACCCATTAGTACTAGTCCTACTAGTAAATTTATAAGCTCAACTGGTAAAATATTTAACAATGAAAGTGAAGCTGGAGCAAATAATCCAAGGGCACCAAATAGTATACCATTCCATACAGCAGCCACATAACGTTTCTCTTTAGGACCTGCAGATTTGTCAGAACAAAACGCTGTCATAGGACCAGCTATATTAGCATTGTGTCCACCAGTCCATGGAGCAATCAGTCCACCAATACCACTAAAAATTGTCATTACATTAATGGGTGGGTTATATCCCTCTGAAGTAAGTACGCCTATGGCTTGCATATTCTCTGCACCTATAATAAGTAAAGCTAATGGAATTGATATAGACATAATTGACTGAGCTGAAAAAGAAGGCATAAAGATTATAGGCTTAGCTACTCCAAATGTTACCTGACTAAAGTCAACACCTTTTATTGCAAATGTCGCAACTAGTCCAAATATAAAAGTCCCTAGTACTGGCGGAACTTTTTTCAAAAGCTTTGCACTAACCCAATAGCCAATAACTCCTGCCACACAAATAATAAATTCACTTTGAAAAGCACCGATAATTTTTTGTGCCCAACCAAAAAGAACTCCTGCCACCATTGCACTCATTATTTGAGATGGTATATATTTTACTATTTTCTGAATGAAGCCAGTCAGACCTAATAATAAAACAATAATACCTGATATTAGGAATGCACCTACAGCCTGCTCCATTGTATAGCCTGCTATTACCTGAGTTACTGCAAAGCAACCAGGTATAGACCAAGCTCCTACAATTGGAATTCTATAGCCTAAAGCTAAAACAATACCCACTAAGGCTCCAAAGAAATAAGTGCTAAATACCCATGACTCAATAATTTCTGGTGCAAGATTAGCAGATTCACCAGCCTTTATTATTAGGGGAATAGCTACTAACCCAATGGTAAAACCACCTATTATTCCTGTACTTACGTTTGTAATGTTAGAATCTTTTCCAAAATTTTTTATTCCTTCCCCAATGTTGAATCTGGAGTCTATTAACATTTTTTATCCCCCTTTTATTCAAACAATTTATATTAGATAACTTTTTCTAAAAAACAATTAGATTTTACTTTAAATTTTGATTCAAAAATCATATAATAATATTGATTTGTTTTTTACTTCCATTATGGAAGTACAGCTCTTATCATTGGCTAATGTCAAGAAAGATTGTACTTCCTAATGGTTTTTTTATAATTCCCTATTTCTCAAAAGTTCTTATCTCTAGCGTCTTACAGCCATAGGGAATCTTATAAGGTCCGTGCTTCATTCCTGGTGGTCTACAAGCATAATATCCTTCTAAGTAAGTTTCATTTTTGTTAATATCATGGAGAGATCCTTCGATTACATAAACTTCTTCCCAAAAATCATGTACTAGCAATTCTTCTGTTTCAATAGGAGGAAACTTTAATAATCTTGTGTATGAGCCTGTTTCTGAATCTAGGCTTAATATTTTTTCCATAATACCCTTTTGCGCACCTTCAACCTGTCTCCACTCACCTTGAAGTTCGGTATCAAATAACTCCAATTCAGGTTTAGCCATTTTTCATCCTTCCTTTCATATTATATTTTCAATTGTATTGACTACAATTAAATGCTATTTCATTCTTTTATCCAGTCAATTAACTTTATCTCATATTTGCAGTTTAAAGCTTGACCTCGTTTTTCGTCTTTAAGCTCTAAATCGAAAACCTCACTAAAAGGCATCCCTTCCACAAGTGCCCCAACTGTACCAGAGAATATAACAGCTCCTTCCTCTAGTCCCTCTTTTAATAACACTCTTACTCTTTCTAGTAGCTCCTCTGGTCGCATAAATGCATCTAATTTTGTGTCTTGATAGAGCTGAGCTCTATCTTTTCCTATCCATGAGGTCATTCTAATGCTGTCCCAATGCTCTTTAATATCATTAAATTTCCAAACACTACGTGAGATAAAGTTAGGGCACATCTGTTTAGCTTTAGGTATGTTCCCCACCTCTAGCTTCCTATCAGTATGATCACTACCAGCCGCTACGTATATTTCATCTTTAGCTATTAGTAAAACATACTCTGCTTCTCCAGTACTATCCTTATCGATTACTTCACAATAATTATCGGTAGTTAATAGTGCCGCAGCCTTTGGGAAGTAAGTGGGTATTTTGTCTGGAGCTGGAACGCCTATTTCCTTTAATTCGTCTATATGCTTTTGTACTTCTTCTTGATTTCTTCCTGTGTAGCCTGCGTTTATTATTTTTTTTACTGTAAAATAAACTGGATTGTCTGGGTTTCCATCAATAAAAAGCTCTAATACATTTCCTTTCATTTTCTCCCCCCATTTCAGTTATTTGAAGACACGGTCCTTAAGTGGTGTAAATTCTTCTCTAATTTTTGTAACAGATTCAGGATAAATTTCGGTCTTCAATATTGTTTCTCTTTCTGCTGCACTGCTAATAACAGTTCCCCATGGGTCAATAATCATACTCCTACCAATAAACGGTTTACCATCACTATAACCAGCGCATCCGCATGAAAGAAAATAGCATTGGTTTTCTATTGCTCTAACCCTATTCAAAATATTCCAATGCTCTACTCTCGGATAAGGCCAAGCGGAACAATTGATTATAATCTCTGCTCCTTTATCAATCATCTTCCTATAAAGCTCTGGAAAGCGTAAATCATAGCAAATCCCAAAACCAACTTTGCCGAATTCAGTGTCTGCCACTTCAACTTCTTCACCTGGAGAAAGAAGCTCTCTCTCAGCAGAGCCATAACCAAATAGATGTATTTTGCTATATTGACCTATAATCTTACCTTCTCTATCTAATAACACTGCTGTGTTGTAAAACTTGCCTGCTCTTTGTTCAATAAAGCTCCCAGTAAATATGTTTGCTCCTATTTCTCTCGCCTTAGCAACAAGTCTGCCGACAGTATAGCCTTCTAGGGCTTCGCTTTCTTCTTTGTACTTTTTAAATGAAAAAAAGCCTATGTTCCATAATTCAGGTAATACTATTAAATCCGTCTCCTTTAATCCATCAATTATTTTTTCAACACGATCTATCCTTTGTTTTTTAGTTTCCTCATCATTAATACCAAGTTGAATAATTGCTACCTTCATCTATTTCACTCCAGTCCACTAGTCATCTTTCAGATGTGGTATCTTTGAATTAGCTAAAATCTCCAAGGAAAACTGGCTTAGGCCCTTTCATATAGATAGCATTTTGAGGGCAAAGTGATGGACATAGTCCACAGCCATCGCATTTATTTGAATCAATAGTTGCTTTTCTCTTACCATTTACTTCCTCATATGATATAGCTGGTCCTCTAAAACACCAGTTATGACACATTCCACAGCCATTACATTTATCTTGATCAACAACAGAAACGTTCTTAGTTTCTCTATCTACATTATCCCAAGTAAGAACTTGGGGTATAGTTATTCCTCTTAGCTCCTCTATAGTATTGTAGCCTTTTCTTTCCATGTAATCTGACAGCTTATCAACATATTCTTGTATCATTTTGAAGCCTTTAGGACTATACATTAAAGCAGTACAAGTCTGAACAGTTGAAGCCCCAGCCATAATAGATTTAACTACATCCTGCCAGCTCCAAATTCCATTTGTTGCTGATATTGGAAGATCTAATTCACGTGCAATTTTAACAACCCATTTAAGCATTATTGGTCTCATCCATGGACCACCTACTCCCGCAAAGCTTGAATGAAGAAGTGGACGTCCTGTCTCTATATCTGTTTCTAATGCTGGGAAACGGTTAATTACTGTTAATCCACTAGCGCCAGCTTCTTTTACTCTTTTTGCTGTTTCTATTGGATTTACTGCCTCTGCTGTGAGCTTAACGAAAACTGGTATCTTTACAGAGTCACATACTACCTTAGTTACTTGTGCTGCGGCTTCAGGATTGCTTCCTAGTTCTTGACCACTTAGATATCCTAAGTCTCTTGGATGTGGACATCCAAAGTTTAGTTCAAGTGCATGTATTCCTGTTTCTTCAGCTTGCTTAGCCATCTTGCTCCAGTTCTCTAATGTGTCGCCAGAAATACTACCATATAGAACAACATCATGCTTACGACAATAGTCAGCAGTTACTTTAAGTTCTTCAGCCCACTCATCTGGTGTATATTCTGCTAGAAACTCACAGCTATAGTTTGAAAATGCATGAGGCCATCCTTTTTTGTGTAAAACAGTAAAACGAGGTGACACATATTTTTGAAGAAGTGGTTCAGGAGAAACAGTTTTTGCTATGATAGCGCCTATTCCAGCATCAACACATCTCTTCATATAGTCTGCATCCTTTGATGGAGTAGCTGATGCAATGACAATTGGGTTTTTATGTCTTATCCCACAGACATTAACACTTACATCTGGTTTCATTTGTTATTCCCCCTTTTATTTTTATACTTAAGTAGAAATTTCTACTTACTGCCTTTTCCTAATAAAGCCATTAAAACTTTTTCTGGTGTAACTGGTAATTCATAAAATCTTATTCCTATTGCATCATAAATTGCATTTACCACAGCTGCAGCAACTGGATTAAGAGCGGGCTCTCCAATACCTTTTGCCCCAAAAGGTCCTTCTGGGTCATCTGTCTCTACAAAATCTGTAAAGATTTTCGGAACATCTTTGACTCCAGGCATTCTATAGTCAAGCAAATTGTTATTCTTGACAGCTCCTTTTTCGTTATAAATCATATCTTCAGATAGTGCCCAGCCAATTCCTTGAACTATTCCTCCCTCTAATTGTCCTTCAAGAAGAGTAGGATTCATAATTCTGCCGACATCATGCACTGCCCAATAGTTACTTACATGTACATGGCCAGTTTCTGTATCTACCTCAACCTCTGCAATATGAGCGCCATAAGGATAGTTCGGTGAGCAGTTACCAAAATAGGTTGCATCAGGCACAACTGTTTTAGGCTTCCAATAGCCTACTCCTGTTATAGGCATTCCACCGTGATTAAATATATAATGCTTTGCTGCCTCTGCAAAAGTGAGAAGCTTTGTGCCAGTCTCCTTTTCATAGATAATTCCATTAACTATTTCAATCTGAGAAGCATCTTTTCCGGATAATTCCTCTGCTGCTTCGAGAATCTTTACCTTAGCATCCTTAGCGGCTGCTATAACACCGTTACCACCTATTGTGGTTCCTCTGGTTGAGAATGAGCCACAGCCAAGAGAACTAATCTGAGTATCTACCGTAGCTACAGTAATGTCTTCAAAACGTGCCCCCAAAGCTTCACATGCTATTTGTGCGAAAACGGTATCTTGTCCTTGACCCATGTCACACTCTCCGTGTACAAGAGTTATCTGACCCTCTTCACCTATTCGAATAAGTGATGATGACCCATCAAAAGGTCTGAAGAAAGCTCGGTTTCCTGATACATGCATAGTTGCAGCAGCGCCAATTCCCTTCTTAATATTTCCGCTTGCTTTATTTTGTCTATGTTTGTCTCTCCATCCTGACATATCTCTAGCTTTTTCTAAGCATTCTGGTAGTCCACAAGTGTTTATTTCCCAACCGTGGATATTTACAT
Source organism: Firmicutes bacterium UBA3546 (assembly GCA_002376545.1). Classification (GTDB taxonomy): domain Bacteria; phylum Bacillota; class Clostridia; order Tissierellales; family Proteiniboraceae; genus Proteiniborus. The sequence continues at coordinate 22,991 of DFOH01000053.1, forward strand.
CCCCATTCTTATGAGAATTTTTAAGTCTTATTTCGATTGGATCTATCCCTAGCTGTTCAGCTGCCTTATCAAGCAATTGTTCAAAGGTAGTAATCATTTGAGAATTTCCAAAGCCACGCATACAGCCTGTTGGCACTGTATTTGTATACACTAAGGTTGCCTGTGCATGCACATTATGGAAGTTATAAAGTGCATCTATACGATAACAAGTTGTAGCTGCAATAGGTGGACCATAAACAGTTCTTGCACCATTACCTGCAAGAGTTTTTACTTTTTTACCAACAAAAGTACCATCCTTTTTTAGAGCTAATTGAATATTTATAATAGTTGGCACCCTTGGATTTCCTGCTTCTATATCTTCTTTTCTCGTATTGATAATCTTTACAGGCTTTCCTGTATGTCTGGCTAACTCTGCACAAATTAAGTGAGCATTGTATTCAAACTTGGCACCAAAGCCGCCACCCATATAAGGTTTAATAATGCGTAGCTTGCCTGGATTTATTCCTAAAGCCTTTGAATATGTGAATCTACATTTCATAGGAACTTGAACTGGTAACCACATCGTAAGTCTCCCGTCAGGAGTCCATTGAGCAATACCAGCCTTTGTTTCTAGATATCCCTGATAGGCTTGGCTAGTTCTGTATGTCCCTTCTACAATTAGATCCGCCTCTTCAAAGGCCTTCTCAACATTTCCCCTTTTTACGTCAATTACCTTTACTACGTTGTCTAAGCAATCATCATAAATAGCCACGGCATCTTCCTTAAGTGCTTCTTCAATATTTAAAACAGCAGGAAGCTCTTCATATTCTACCTGTATAAGCTCTAATGCCTCCTCAGCAGTTTCTTCATCTACAGCTGCTACAGCAGCTACTTCATCTCCAACAAATCTGACCTTATCCTTAGCTAATATATACCAATCGTCACGTCCACAGCCTGTGCCAAAAGGAATTTTTGATGTATCCTCAAAGGTTATAACTGCTTTTACTCCGGGTAATTTTTTAGCTTTACTTGTATCTATACTTAGAATTTTTGCATGTGCATAGGGACTACGTAAAATCTTGCCATATAGCATCCCTGGAAGCTGCATATCTGTAACATACTCTGCCATTCCAGTAGCTTTTTCTTTTACATCTAGGGCTTCTATTCTTCTACCAACAACATTCAATTTCTTGTCTTCCATTTTATGCCCTCCCTTTTTCTTTCTTCATTTCAGGCACTTTTAATATAGAATCTACTATCTTTTGATAACCAGTACATCTGCATAAATTTCCAGAAATAGCAGTACGTACTTCTTCTTCTGTAGGATTCTCATTATTATCTAATAAGGCTTTAGTTGTCATAATAAAACCCGGAGAGCAGTACCCACATTGTATAGCGCCATGTTCTGCAAAGGATTTTTGTATTAAGTCCAACTCGTTATTACTAGCCAATCCTTCTATAGTGACAATCTTTTTCCCCTGTGCTTGTACTGCAAGAACCATACAAGAATCTACTGGTTTTCCATCCATTAATACTGTGCATGCTCCACATTCTCCAGCACCACAACCTTTTTTTGTTCCTGTCAGCCTTAATTCATCTCTTAATACATCTACTAAAGTACGAGTAGGCGAGACGTTAACAGTATACTCATCTCCATTAATATTTAGAGTTATTGATATTTTCATTAAGCTTGCACCTCCATATTTTTTATAGAAGTCAATGCACGCTTAATACAAACCTTAATCATTTCTCTTCTATATTCTGCACTTGCTCTAACATCTGATATTGGCTTTGAATCGTCTGCTGCTGCTTCAGAGGCCTTAATTATTATGTCATTATCTAAAACATTTCCAATTAAAGCTTTCTCTGTCTCGCTTGATCTAAAAGCTGTTGGAGCCACAGCACCAAGGCAAACGCGTGCATCTTTGATTACATTCTTCTCAATAACTAATAATACTGCTAAGTTTACTATAGCCACATCCATGGTTCTTCTCCATTTACGACACTCATATATACCAATGGCGTTTTGGGGAGGTATTGGTATTTCAATTTCCTTTAAAATCTCTGCATCTCTTAAAGCGGTCTTTCCTGGTCCTACCAAGAATTCATTGAGTGGCAATACTCTCTCACCATCAGGACCACTAATGGTGACCTTGCTGTTAAGCACTATTAAGGATGGGGTCAACTCAGCAGATGGTGCTGCATTGCAAAGGTTTCCTCCAATAGTAGCAGTGTTGCGAATTTGCCAGGAGCCTAATTTTGAAGCTGCATCAGCTAGAAAAGGAAACTTATGCCTTATGTAATCGTTTTCCTCTATTTCTGAAATAGTGGTAGCAGCCCCAATCCTTAGTCCTTTTTCTCCTGTTACCAAATAGCTTAGTTCTGAAATGTTTTTTAAGTCTAAAATAGACCTTGGTTTTACCTTCTTATATTCCATTCCAACCAGTAAATCTGTTCCCCCAGCAAATATAGTGGCGTCAGAATTATTCTGTAAAAATTCAATCGCCTCGTTGATTGTGCTAGGAGCAAAATATTTTACTTCTTGCATTTTTTTCACCCCCGAAAAAATAAGTTATATTTATTTTTATAGTGTTGATTCTGAAAATCATATTGCCATACATATAAGGGCATACATATGTAATATTCTGTCGATATAGTCTACTTATTTTATTAGCAAATACCATGCCAAAATTATAAGCCACAAAAAACCTTTGATAATAGCTTGTTCAGTACAAAATTTATACTTTATCATAAATTAGCCTTTGAAAATCTTGCAAATTTCTTGTTTGTTATTAATCAAACAACAGTCACCAAGTGCTATTTTTACAAGTTTGCAATATTTACGTATGGTTTGCATTTTTTGCAAATGATGAATTCTATGAAAAATAATTTTGATAATAAAAAAATGATTCTATCTTAAAAATTAATTGTCCACTACTGGAATAGAATCATTTGAACTCCATAAATTATTTTAATCTTGGTTATTATATTTATCTAACCTGTATTTCTTCATTTTATTGTATAATGTTCTCACTGATATATTTAATGCCTTAGCAGCCCTCATCTTTCCTTCTACTGTATCTTCAAATTTACCTAGTGCAAGCTTAATCATCTGTTTTTCCATAACATCTAATGGCAATAAATTATCTAAAATGATTTCCTCCCCATTTACTTGGGACATTAGCTGTAAATCTTCATCAATTATTAAATTTCCCTCTGACATGACAACCGCTTTTTCTATGCTGTTCCTAAGCTCTCTAATGTTCCCTGGCCAGCTATAATTTCTAAGCTTCTCATACGCAGATTCTGTGAAAAACTTTTCTTTTATCTCCATCTTGCTGCATATATTATGTAAAAACCCATCTGCTAATAGTATTACATCATCATTCCTATCTTTTAGAGGGGGTAGCATAATATCTATTACATCTAATCTATAAAAAAGGTCCTTTCTAAAGAGGTCCTTTTTTACCATTTCTTTAAGATCCCGATTGGTAGCTGCTATTACTCTTACATCTACCTTTATGCTCTTTATCCCACCAACCCTATATATCTCCTTGTCCTCTAAAGTTCTAAGCAGCTTTGATTGAAGAACTAAACTCATATCACCTATTTCATCAAGAAAAATGGTACCTTCATTAGCAAGCTCAAACATTCCAAGCTTACTTTTATTAGCACCAGTAAAGGCCCCCTTTTCATATCCAAAAAACTCACTTTCCAAAAGACTTTCTGGTATTGCAGCACAGTTAATCTTTACAAATGGTTTTTCCCTTCTTTTACTTGCATTATGGATAGAATGTGCAAATAACTCTTTTCCCGTCCCACTTTCTCCTAAGATTAAAACCATAAAATCAGTTTCAGCAGCACGTTTCCCCATTTCTATGGCCTTATGAAATGAAGATGAACTACCTATCATATCTTCAAATCCATACCTAGCAGAAGTAATCTGTGACAGCTTTTCGCTCAAATTTTCTATGGTTTTTTCGCTTCCCTTTAATTTTCTGTTTAATCGTTGTATTTCACTTACATCTTGAAAAATAGAGACGGCTCCTACTATTTCATCATTTACAATTATTGGTTTTGTATTAGTCAGAATCTCCATTGGTGCATCATATAGCTGGAATCTTTCGCCATAGCTTGACCTTCCTGTTAATAGGGCTTTAGATAACGGGCAATGAGGCGCTATTTCTAAGATGTTCCTCCCCACCCTATCCTCGTGCTTCAAGCCTGTAATTGCAATGAAGCTAGGGTTTACGTATAGAATTTTACCCCATTTATCTGCAATTATAATTCCTGATTGAATTGCATCTAGAACAGATATCAAAAAATTTGGTGACTCTAACCAGAATAAATCACTTCTAATTTCTTTGTTATTGTTTATCTCTTGAACCATAAAGCTTGCACATCCCCTTTCCCTACTTTATTTTTATTATCTTAGATAAAATTAGGAAGATAAAATAATGCCTATGATAGATTAAAAACAAATACATGCAATTACAAAAAATGGTAATTAATGTTAAGGAAAAGTTAAGAATATATAAAATATTATATATTTTATATTAATTTTTTGCAATATTCTCATAATTTCGACAAAAATCTTCTTTGTTCTTTCTTTGCTAAGTAAAAATCTCATGTTTACAATCATGTCTTTTATATAAAAAATGGACTTTTAAAGTAACCACTTTAGAAGTCCAAATAACTTAATAAGAGAGAAGCTTCTAACGAAGAATTTTAAACCAAGAAAGCTTTTCTTAAGAATCATTTCTAAAAATTCTTTATATAGGATATCAAATCAGAATTTCCCTATTCATAATAGAAATTATTCATCTGAACTACTTCTATGCCTTTATTAAAAGCATTTAAATTTAAATCAAGAACCTTTGGTTTATGGGAAAAAATATCTTTTATAGCATCTATAACTGAATTTAATGCAACAATATTGGTCATTTTTACGATTATGCCACAAGCAATTATATTAGCTGAAGTTACATTCCCCATCTCTTTAGCCATATCAGTAATAGGAATTCCACATTGTCTAGCTCTAGATTCTATAGTTTCAAAAACTAAACTACTATCATAAATTAGAGTAGTATTTTCATCTAATACTTTAACATATTTATCATATGCTACCTGAGCCATAGCTAAGACAACATCCGGTTTGACAATCTCTGTATAATTAATATTATCATCACTTATTATCAAGTCAGATTTAGTAAAAGTTCCTCTCGTCTCTACTCCATAGGAGGAAGTAAGCGTAGCATTTTTATTATCATATACTACTGCGGCTTCACCTAATAAAGTACCACTTAAAATCAATCCCTGTCCGCCTACTCCACTAAGTATTATCTTTAATTCTTCTTTCAATCCATCCACCTCCTAGAGTTCCTTTGCTTTTTGTATGACTTTTTCATAATATTTTGTACTATAATCCTTTATATTCTTATCAACAAACTTTCCCATTATGAACTTGTTTTTTAGTTCATCAAAGGATAAATTCTTTGCTTGATTAATAGTTAGGGAATTATCTTTTATCCATCTTAAAAAATCCGAAGGCTTTGCCATTTGATTTCTACGTCCGAAGTGAGTAGGACACGGCGCAATTACCTCGACAAAAGAAAAACCTTTTTTATTGATAGCTTCTGTTATTAGCCTTTGTAGCTGTATTATGCCATATGTTGAACCTCTTGCTACAAAAGGAGCTCCAGCAGCTTCAACTAGTTTACATAAGTCAAAGCCATCTTCTATGTGACCATATACAGAAGTGGAAGTATATCTATCTTCTGGAGTTGTACCAGAATATTGACCACCAGTCATCCCATAATTTAAATTATTCACTACTATAGCTGTTATATCAACATTTCGCCTAGCAGCATGTATCAAATGGTTGCCACCAATGGTAGCTCCATCCCCATCTCCCATGAGAGCAATAACCTTAAGCTCAGGATTAGCTAGTTTAATACCTGTTGCAAAAGCTAAAGCTCTGCCGTGGGTTCCATGAAATGTATTAGTATTAATATAATCATCAGCTTTACCCCAACATCCTATTCCTGTTACAACTACGGTATTTTTCCTATCTAACTCTAATTCTGCAAAGGCTCTCAATAATGCACCTAGCACAGCCCCATCTCCGCAACCGCTACACCAGAACAAGGGCATTTTCCCTTTTATTAAATAATCAAAACTATCTCTCATAATATTCTCTCACCTCCCCAATCTTTTCAACTATCTCATTAGGAGTAATGGAATGGCTATTCACTTTATTAATTCCTACTATTGGCGTCCCTGAATCGTTTATTCTCTCTATTTCCCTTATTAACTGTCCAAGATTTAATTCAGGCACTATTACACCTTGAGCTCTATTAAGGATGCTTTTAACCTTTTCTTCATCAAAAGGCCATACAGTCACTAGATGTAGAACTCCAACTTTTTCGCCGTGGCTTCTTGCTATCTCCATTGCCTCTAATGCAGACCTAGTTGTACACCCAAAGGTAATTATCACATATTCTGCATCCTGTAGGCTATATTCTCTTGTCATTACTATGTCGTTCTTATTTTTTTCTATCTTATTTGTATAGTATCTAACAAACTTATCTGTGTTTTCAGGACTGCTATTAGGAAATCCATTTTCACCATGTGCAGAGCCAGAAATCTTAAATACATAATCCCCTCCAAAAGCAGCTAAAGGTGGTATGTCATTTATATCTGCTCTAAAAGGTTTGTATTCATCAATATTACATTGAGGTATTTTTCTATTTACAATTTCTTCAGCCTTTAATTCTCTAAATATAACCTTTTCCCTTAAATGTCCAATTATTTCGTCTGCTAAAATAATAACTGGAGTTCTATATTTTTCTGCAAGGTTGAAAGCTTGTATTGTCAAATCATAGCAATCTTGAACAGATGATGGTGAAATTACAATAATGCCATGATCTCCGTGTGTACCCCATCTGCTTTGCATCAAATCTCCTTGAGCAGGTTTTGTGGCAAGTCCAGTACTAGGTCCTGAGCGTTGGACATTGATTATGACACAAGGAGTTTCAGCAACAACTGCTACCCCTAGGTTTTCCTGCATTAGTGAAAAACCAGGGCCACTAGTAGCAGTGAAAGATTTTTTCCCAGCTACTGAAGCTCCAATTATAGCAGCAATACTTCCTATTTCATCTTCCATTTGAACATATATACCATCTAGCTGCGGAAGTCTCTTTGATGCAATTTCAGCTATTTCAGACGAAGGAGTTATAGGATAGCCTGCATAAAATCTAGCGCCTGCCGCTAAAGCACCTTCTGCAATAGCCTCATTTCCTTGAGCAAACCTTATTTCATTGCTTATGTTCATTTTTATTCACCTCCACTTCAATTGCAAAATCTGGACATCTTAAAGAACAAAGCATACATCCAGTACACTTGTCTTCATTTTTGACTACTGGCTTTCCATCTATATCTCTAATAAATACCTTAACAGGACAAAAGTCGATGCAAATTCCACAACCCTTACACCAATCTTTGTTTATACTTATTTTTGCCATCTAACTAGCCTCCTCTTGCCATATCATTTAAACAAATATCTGAATATTAGTTTTATTGATAACTCTTATTTAAAGCTCATTAACCTGTAAGCTTTCATTCTTTTTTGCATCATCCTTAAATATTAAGCTAAATATTACAGTCGAAACTAATGCAGCTATTACAGCAGCATATGTTTCTGTTATTGCCGAATTAATTGGGAATTCACCATATATAGCTTGATAAACTACCCAGAAAAGTCCAACTGCACCTGTTATCCACATTCCATATATGGCTCCCCTTGAAGATGTCCTTTTCCAGTATATTCCTAGCAATAGCACTACAAACAACGCTCCCCTTATTGTATAAGCAAAATAGACCATATCAAGAATTCTGGCACTACCGTACATAAATAAAGCTAGTACTGAGCAGATAACACCAGCTATACCTGTAGACACTCTAGACATATATAAGATTTTACTGTCAGATGCTTCTGAATTTATTACTCTTTGATATATATCCTTAGTAAACATGGTTCCAGCAGCAAGTATAATAGGAGCTACTGTAGATAAAATTGCTGCCATGATTGAAGCCAATACAAGTCCTCCTCCTAGCGGACTAAGGTTCATCATTAATGTTGGCAAGGCTAGCTTCGCATTTGCTAATTCAGGGAACCTCACCTTAGCCACCATACCAAGCACAGCCGTAAGTATACCAAAAGGCGCTACTGCAAAAGCAGTCAATAAAGCAGCTTTTTTGGCAACCTTAGCATCTCTTGCCGCTAGTATTGGTTGAATTCCAGCCTGAGCTGTGCATGCTCCTAGTACAGATGCAATTATCCATGAAGAAACTTTGGGCATTCCAATACTAAACATATTAAAATATGGTTCTTGTGGAAGCTGCATATGTAGAGACTGTATCCCCCCTATATCCTTACCTGTTAAAACTATAGCAAGAACAACTCCTCCATACATTGCAACGAGATGCATCACATTGGTATACCCTATAGCTGTCATTCCTCCCGCTAAGGTATACACAATAAAACCTATTCCTAAAATAATTACTGAAATATTATAGTCTAATCCTAGAATGGAAACCCCCAATGTTCCAGCTGCAATAATCTGCGAAGCTCCAACTACTATCATTACAAATGTAAGAAGAACGCTAGATACAATTCTGGCTTTTACTCCAATAAACTTTTCTATTATTCCAGGTACTGTTACAGTATCAAGGCTTCTATATAACTTTGCAAAAAATAACGCAAGGAAAATAATACCCACTCCATTAGCTAGAGTATACCAAGCTCCTGATAATCCAAAGGTATAGCCATATTCTGATACACCAGTTGTTGACGTTCCACCAAGCCATTCACCAGTTCCTGCTGCCACACACATCAGTATTCCTAAGTTTGCTCCATGAAAAGCGTCAGAGCTTGTAGATTTCTTTTTAGCATAAATACCTATCCCTATAGTAAGACAAAAATAACCTATGATTATAAAAAATTGTATTGGCATTTCTTTTACCTCCTTATTTACATGTCATAAACATAATCTGAGTGATTCAATTTATAAAAATATCCTCCCATCTTTATTGTTTTCTATTGGATTTCCAATTGAAATTTCATTAATGCAAATTGCATACCATGCTTCAAGAACAATAAAAAAAGTATTTTAGAATTCTGGCTAAAATCAAAACAAGGCTATTTTTTTACTAAAAACACAGTAACAAAACTCTTCAAGATTTTTAAGATTCACAGTTAACAATTTATATTGATGCTCTTAAAAAATAGTAGCTTCTACTTTTTAGACATAAAAACTAAACAACGTTAATTTATTAAACATGAATTACAGTCTATTCAACTAGAAAATATCGCAAATCTACTGAATAAACAGATTACTATTCCTTTTTTCTATAAACCAAAAAATTAACTGCAAAATTTGACTATAGATAAACAAGAATGAAATTTGAAATACACGTTCATTTGTTTCAGACATGGATAACTCCATCAATTCATTCCAAAGAAAAATCCTAAAATTTGCAAACTCGCTTCGCTCAAACAAGCAAATTTCTTAACGGTTTTTTCTTCTACATGAATTGGGAGTTATAGCCATGTCCTGCAAATAATTCACTTAGCATTTTAAATTTCATTCTTGTACTTGTTTATCTATAATGTTCTCATATCAATTTAGTCAAAAAAGGCTGATGCTCAATGAATAGTTCAAATCATTCATTGAGCATCAGCCCTTTTATTATCAAATATTATTCTCCGCAATTTAGTTCCTTTAGTCTTTTCCATAGTGTAGTTCTACTTATACCTAATTTATGTGCAAGTATTTCTTTATCATCATTAAACATATTATTCATAGCCTCAATTATTTGTAATTCCATATCTTTTAGGGTGCCTATATTAATATAGATTCCCTCTGTAATTGCATCCCCAGTATATTCCTTTAACTTATTTGTTCTTTGTTTTACATGTACGTGGTCAATTAATAGCTTACTAATAAATGTTTCATCTACTATTGGGTCATTTGCCAAGATAATTAGCTTTTCAATAAAGTTTCTAATTTCTCTAACGTTCCCAGGCCAGTTATAGCCCTTGAGCAGATTCATTCCCTCATCCGTAATATCTTCTATCATTGTAGAATGCTCCTGATTGAATATTTTAATAAAATTCCTGATAACAACGGGTATATCTTCTCTTCTTTCCCTAACAGCTGGTATCTTTAAATTTAAAACATTTATTCTAAAGTAGAGATCTTCTCTAAACTTTCCTTCCTCTACCATATGATATAAATCTAAATTCGTAGCAGCTATTACCCTTGTATCAATTTTAAGAACGTAATCACCGCCAATTCTCATCACTTCTTTTTCTTCTAGGACTCTAAGCAATCTGCTTTGAAGACTCAGGGGCATTTCTCCAATCTCATCTAAAAAAATAGTTCCCCCATGAGATAACTCAAAAAGTCCTGGCTTTCCACCTTTCTTTGCACCTGTAAAAGCACCATCTTCATACCCAAACAATTCACTTTCTAGGAGGCTTTCGGGTAAAGCAGCGCAATTTACAGCAACAAATGGTCCTGTCTTTCTTGTGCTAATATTATGTATGCTTTGAGCAAAAAGCTCCTTACCGCAGCCTGTCTCTGCTTCTATTAGTATACTAGTTGATGTTTTGCCAAACCTTATAGCTTTTTCTATGGTACTTCTTATAGCCATGCTTTCTCCCTTAATATCATTAAAGGTATACCTTGCTACTAGTCCCTTGTTATAAAGTTTGTTTCTTACCTCATGCTCTAATTTCTGTATCCTTGATACCCTTTGAAGAGTGAAAACTATACCAGTCTTCTCATCATCTACAACAATTGGTATCCTGTTTATCACTACTTGAGCACCGTTTATCTCAGTAAGTTCGCCCAACTGGTGGTCTCCGTCTCCAAGAATAGCTGCAAAGGTACTTTTAGTTAGAAAATTAGATATCTTGCTACCCACTACAAGACGGTCATGAAGCCCTAGTATTTTTTCTATAGCGGGATTAAAAGCAACAATAATATTATTCTTATCTACTGCAACTATTCCTTCTTCAGAATAATCTATTATGGCTTTTAATGTTTTCGCTCTCTCTTTCTCTCTTTTCCCAAGGTCAACTATATTTTTAGCTGAGATAATAGCTTGTCTAACAGCCCGTTCGTCACTTTTTATCAAAATACTTTTGACATTCTTGTCCTTAGTAGATTCAACTATGCAGCTTCCCATGCCAACTAACGTTAATCTCTTTACTGCTATTGCTTCTTCAACCTGCTTTTTCAATTCCCTTTCATTAGAGTATTGAAACACTTCAAAATCAATATCTAAGGTTCTCTTTAAGCTTTCTAAATCGTATAAAGTTTCAGTAGGATAGCTAATAAGCCCTATTTTGGTTTTACATTCTTTTGCCTTAATTAACGCATTAATAAAGTTTGCAATATTAATTTCAACAGACACAACTGGTATATTAACCATACTTTTAATGATGGCAGCAGTGCCTCCTTGGCTAATTATTACATCATAATTATCTTCATTTTTTTTAGCATGTAAGTGTCCATTTTTCATTATCCCGCCTTCAAATATTGTTAAAGGAATTTTCATTTCTGTAGAAATCTGCTTTGCCAAAGTAGTCAATTCTGGATATGTTGATATAAATAAAATTCTTGACTCCATATGCTTATCCCCCTCTTACTATAACCCAAGCTTTACTTATGAACATTATATAACATATAGCGCTTGTTATAAAATTAAAAATATTTATAAACGTGGTTTAAAATTTAAACATAACTATCATTGCTAACAGTTCTTTCTATAAAAAGCTATTCATTTTTTATCTTTATTTCAAGCAAGTTATGGATTTATTTCTATAAATTATTGATTCACTATAATGGTACAAATATTGCATAAGATTATACTCGAAAAGAAATACACTTTATTTTTTGGAGGTGCTTCATAGTTTTTTAACCCAATAATATTACATATCGATTTCAAGGAGGTGTAAGTTTGTCATGATTAAAAATTTTATTGAAATAATCAGTGTAGCCCAAAAAAGAGGACCTAAAAAAGTTGCAGTGGCAGTTGCTCAGGATAAAGAAGTACTACTTTCTTTGAATGAAGCTTATAAGCTTGGTATTGTTAATCCTATCCTAATAGGCAACAAAAATGATATTGAGAGCATAGCTAAAGAAAACAACATCAGCATAAAGGGTTATGAAATTATTAATGTTGAAGATAAGGCAGAAAGCTGTAAAGTAGCAGCGCAACTTGTTCAACGAAATGAAGCTTCAATGCTAATGAAAGGCTTTGTAGACACCGCAATAATTTTAAAAGCCGTATTAAATAAGAAAGTTAATTTATTTGATAAAGGAAGCTTACTAAGCCATGTAGGAGTGCTAAGTATATCGGGATATGACAGACTCTTCATCTTAAGTGATTCTGCAATGAATATTGCCCCTTCACTAGGTGAAAAGGTCAACATCATTAAAAATGCTATAAAGGTTGCGAATGCTTTAGAAAATGAAGAGCCCAAAATAGCTTTAATTTGTGCTGTTGAGAAGGTAAATAAAAAAATGCCTGCCACAATAGATGCAAGTGAGCTTGTTAAAATGAATGAAAAGGGTGAAATAAATGGGTGCATAATCGGTGGACCTTTTGCGTTAGATAATGCAGTCTCTATTAATGCAGCTAAACACAAAGGTATCAATCATCCAGTAGCAGGTAAAGCAGATATTTTAATAACGCCTAACATTGAATCTGGAAATATACTAAATAAATCTATGGAGTATTTTGGTAATGCCCAGAAAGCCGGTATTATCATGGGAGCTAAGGTGCCTATTATATTAACTTCAAGAGCAAGCTCAGTAGAATCAAAGTTAAATTCAATTTCTTTAGGTGTTTTAATATCTTGTATTGGAGGGAAATAGCATGACAAATGTATATAGATTACTTGCAATAAATCCTGGTTCAACATCTACAAAAATATCTGTTTTTGATAATGAGGAAGATATTTTTACAGAAGTAATAAGACATCCAAAGGACATTATTGATAAATTTGATAGTATTTATGACCAATTTAATTTTAGGAAAACACTTATCCTAAACTGTTTACACGATAAAGGAATAGAGCTAAATACTATAGACGCTGTAGTAGGACGAGGCGGTAACATGAAGCCCGTTACTGGTGGTACCTATAAAATAAATAGTCAAATGCTAGAAGACCTAAAAATAGGAGTTATGGGGCAGCATGCTTCTAACTTAGGAGGTATATTAGCATATGAAATAGCTAGTGAAATCAATGTCTACTCCTATATAGTTGATCCCGTTGTAGTGGATGAACTAGAAGATATAGCAAGATTTTCAGGAATGCCTGAAATCCAGAGAAAATCTAAGGACCACCCTTTAAATCAAAAGGCCGTTGCGCGAAAGGCTTCTATTGAGCTGGGTGGGAATTATGAAGATTATAATTTTTTAGTAGCCCATCTAGGTGGAGGAATCTCAATAGGTGTTCATAAAAAAGGAAAGATTATTGACGTAAATAATGCTCTTGATGGAGATGGTCCATTTTCTCCCGAAAGAACTGGTGGACTTCCAGTAGGCTCAGTTATAGACCTTTGTTTTTCCGGGAAATATTCTAAAGAAGAAATCAGAAAAAAAATAGTTGGTAATGGAGGACTAGTGGCATATCTCGGTACTAATGATGGCAGGGAAGTTCAAAAAAGAATTGGACAAGGAGACCAAAAAGCATTATTGGTATATCAAGCTATGGCTTATCAAATTTCTAAAGAAATTGGTGCTGGAGCAACAGCTCTTAAGGGAGATGTGGATGTTATACTTCTGACTGGTGGCTTAGCATATGATCAGGAATTGATACAATGGATAGAAGACAGGGTTAGCTTTATTGCAAGAGTAATGGTGTATCCAGGTGAATTCGAAATGCTAGCTATGGTGCAGGGAGTTTTAAGAGTGCTCAATAATATAGAGAAAGAAAAAGATTATATCTAAAAAATAAAAAGACAGATATAACTTGCTTAATTTCAAGACTTATATCTGTTTCTTTTATTTTCTTATCTTAATTTTTATTTCTTAGTTTTTTAGTATGACTATATTATCTATATATTTGAATTCACTCGTGCATTATATCTTAATATCCCCATACCTTATCTAGCTTTTCTTTTTCATAAGTCCTGAGATAATTAAAGTAATAATTGCTGGTAAAATAATAAACTCTCTTCATTTTAAATATTGCTGTAGCTACAGAGTCTAATATTGCAGACATGATTATTGAAAGTATTACTATTTTAGGATTTTTAATTATGCATACTACTTTTAATAAGTCTCCTAATTTTGTGGCACTTTACTTCTCATTTATCAAATAACCTTTTCTATCTAATTCCATCAATATTTTTTCATATATTTCCAAGCTAGGAACCTCTATGGTATGAATATGAACGCCTTCTGTAAGAGAAGACAATGGCTCTGCATTTTCTCTTTCTAGGCTGTTCACAAACTCGTCTATTTCTATTCTTGAACTAAGCATAAGGGGAATTTTTATTTCGCTATAAATAGGATGATCTACTATTACATCAATAACCTTTCCCCCCAAATCAATAACAGTCTTTAATTCATCATCTATTTCTCCATAGCCTTTATGCTTGCATATTATTGTCTTCATTATACTCTTTTTAGGGGTTTTTGATATTACCATATATCCTTGAGGAGTTGCAAATATTTCTTCACCTTTTGCTCTGAGTATAGCTATATCCTGAACAATTACCTGTCTACTCACATTAAACATCTTAGAGAATTCAGTACCTTTTATGGGTTGGTCCTTACTTTTTAAAACTTTAATTATAGCCTCTCGCCTTTGCTCCGAATCCATAATATCACTCCTAAAAAACTTATTATTGCTTTACCTACCATTAACATTATCAGAAAATTCCTATTTTATCAATCAGGAAACTAGGTTAGGTCATTTTTTGCAGTCTCGCAACGCAAATTTATTTGTTCGCTGCCCTTCATAAATTTGGTGCTTGCCTAAGTTTAACCTACCATCGATTTTCTGATAAAAACGTTCAGAAAATCGGGTTAGGTCATAAAAGCTGATATGATTTAACAATCTGTTTAATGTATTTCATAGTTTTATATACAGTCTCCTCAAAGCTATCTTTACCCTTCATAATCCTAAAAAGCATTCCCTCATATGTGAGCAAAACTAGTTCATTTAAGTCTGAAATCTCTTCCTCATTAAAAAAACCTTCCTTAATACAATCCTTTAATGTAATCATATTTCTTCTATATATATTATGTCTTAAAAGCATTGTTGATAAATCTTCAGTAAGGTTTTCTAAATCCTCAGGAAACAAATTATAGTATTGAATAACGTAATTTTCAAAATTATTATCTAAATGGGCAAAAAAAATGGAATAATATATTTCTGGACTTTTAAAAGAATATTTACAGAAGCACTCCCAAATCATTAAAAATTTTTCAAATGAATTTTTAGCCTCTTTAATGTACTCAGGTAATGCTTGAACGTAATCCTTTATATATCTCATAGCGGCAAGAAAAATAAGATGATCAAGATTCTCAAAGTAATTGTATAATGTAGCGCTATTAAATCCTGCTTTATCTGCCACTTTTCTTATACTAATACCTTTAATTCCTTCTTTTTCTATAATTTCTCTAGCCGCGTCAATAAAAAAAGTCATTGTTCTTTTTCTTTGAATATCTCTTCTTGACATAATAATCACCATCTCTTCTAAATCTTTTTTTATAATACCACATATTCCAATTCTAAACAATAAATAAAAAGCTTTGATATGGCTATAATAAATGATGTAGCCATATGTCATTTCTATACAATTTAAATTAATTTTAATAAATTTGTAAATCGCGATTGAAAAATAATCGCGGTTATGATAACATACTATTGAATCTTTCTATAGTAATAGTTTTCTTTGAAAACGTATTCTATAAGACTTCAATATTATTCAATATTAATAGTTTAAATATCTTATGTATACAAACTATTGCTACTAAAATCCTATATTTAGAAAGGAGTGTAAATATGAAACTAGAATTAGGTAATTTTTATGTTAAGGATATCATGTTTGGTGATAAAACATCTTACTCAAATGGTATCCTAACAGTAAACAAAGAAGAAGCACTGGCTGTAGTT
>DFOH01000054.1 GCA_002376545.1 Firmicutes bacterium UBA3546
GTAGCGCCAGTAGGACCAATCGGGCCTTCAGGGCCTGTAGCACCAGTAGCGCCAGTAGGGCCAATCGGGCCCTCAGGACCAGTAGCACCAGTAGCGCCGGTAGGACCAATCGGGCCTTCAGGACCTGTAGCACCAGTAGGACCTGTAGCGCCTGTAGGTCCTACTAGTGCTGAGGAAGTTAAGGCATTTTGCATCTTTGTCTTTAAAAGCAACTGATTTTGAACAGTACTGTTAAGCACTTCACGTACACTGCCATTGACGGCAAGAACATCACTGATTGTCGCCGCTGGACCACTTATCCCTGGAAGAGTTCCAAGCACGTATTGAATCTTTTCACCCTCTGCATTAAGGATATGGCTTAGAGCAAGCTCCTCCATAGCAATAGAGGAGAGAATCATGTTTATTGCATCCTCCCTTGTGATGGGAGGGGTTACTGCTGGAAAGCTTGGTTGTGACATAGAAAAATAACCTCCTTTTGTTGCGCGTAAAACGCATCTTTTTGATATTGTTCACTGTATAATATTCATTAAACTATTGATCGGTTCCAGCTTGTAGGACTGTATGATGAAGATACATAGGTATCAAATGAGGCTATGGCTAATGGAAATCCTTAAGTATTCAACAGCCTTGTGCTATGTATTGTCAGTGTGACTGAAACCTGCAAGTTGGTAGCTCTGTCATATTAACTTGCCTACACGAATAAACTATATAGTATAGATATCGAAAAGAGGGATAAGTATGAATAATAATAAAAATAATGAATGCAACTACAAGGTAAATGAGCCTTATCCGCCGGTGCAAGTGATCAGTCCAAATCCCGTTTATGCTTGCGAGATGCTCAGTAATATGGCAGATGTTGTTTCCGAAATGAGTGATGTCACTCGGTATTTTTACATTGCTGTCGTGACGAAACCGCATTATAGCTGGATTTCAACATGCTTTCACTATATTAGCATCGTTGAAATGCATCACCTCAATATATTTGCCGAGCTTGCATTACTACTTGGGGCGGACCCAAGACTTTGGAACTGTCGAGAATGTACACAGTGGTGGTCGCCTTCATTTATCGGTTATCCACGCGAGCTACGCGCGCTGATAGCTGAGTCTATCAAAGCGGAGGAAGAGGCTATTCGCAAATATTCTAGACAGGCGAATACCATCTGTGATATGAACATTGTGGCTATTTTACACCGTATCATACGGGACGAGGAGCGTCATCTTCAGATTTTCAACGATATGTATAAGCAAATATAAGATTTTTTTAAAACGAATCTAGGTTTAATTAGATGCTTCCAATACGCTTAGTATACCCTTTACCTTGACATAAAGAAAATAAAAATGGAACAATGGAGCTATAAAATTGTCGCAATGTTGGCTAAATATCTTAGTATATATTGGTTAATTCGCATATTTTAAGATGCTCAGCTAAATTACTATACATTATGCTTATAATGGTAGACGTTTATTATAGTTACCTCAAACCAAAAAAGTTCCTCGGAGGCTTTAAAATGCTTTTCAGGAGCTTTTTGTGTATCATGGTATTTAAAATTTACTCTTTTTTTATTTTTTGTTAAAAAGTTAGCAGGAAAAACAATCTATATATAGAATGATTTATACAATTAGAATTTATAAGTAAGCTGTCTAAAACTATTTCTTTACAATGAATATAAAGGTCCAGGTGTTGCATTATTATTTAAAGAACTTGACATTAAAGAGTTTTAAGAAAAGATTCATTAATTTTTGAGATCTCAATAGAAGCCCCTCTTATATTTATGGCATTATTTGATTTTTTGTTAATTAAATCAGTATAACTGTCATAATCTATAATATAAAGAAAAAGGGAGGCAAGCTTTTATGAGAAGAATACCGAGAAGAAAAGTAACCAATACCAGTAAGGACAGGCTTTATACTATTTTTGCCTTTTTTATAGTTGCACCTATTATTTCTATTGTATTAGCATTTGCTTTAGTGCAAAATGTTATATTGCCTAGACTTGAAGAACAAACGACAATTAGTACAATTGATGAGGGGCTAGGTGATAAGGTTGAAAATAGTTACGAATTAGAAGACGAGTTAAATTCGGCTGGTGATGGAGAATCATCAGGAAAAGAATCTATAGACTTAACAGATGAAGATTTGAAACCAAAAGAAGAAGATACCGTTGCGACTACTTTCTATGGCATTCAGATAGGTAATTTTAGTAGTATCACAAATGCAGAGGCTTTCATTAGAGAGCTTAAGGGAAATAATATAGAAGATGGATACATAGTAAATGTGGAAAACTCTTACAAAGTATTTGCAGGTGAATTTGAAATTAAAGAAGATGCATACAGCTATTTAGAAAATATAAGAAAAACTTACGTGGATGCATTTGTTAACGTGGTGTCAAGTAAAAATAAAATAACTAAATCGGAATAGAATTTTTGTAATATAACTACTTTCGTTTCTATAATTTTCTAGTACTGTAACTTTTATAGGAAGAAGATTGGGGTGAAAGAATGAAATTAAGTGAAATTAGGGATATATTAGATGCTGATGTCTTAGTTGGTGAGGAATTTTTAGACAGGGAGGTTTTTTCTGCTTTCGGTTCTGATTTAATGAGTGATGTACTTGCATTTATAAATGAAAAATCAATATTATTAACGGGGCTTACAAATCCTCAGGTTATCAGAACAGCTGAGATTGCAGATCTTTTTGCAATTGTGTTCGTTAGAGGGAAGATGCCAAGTAAGGATTTGCTTGACTTAGCACTTGAAAAAAATATTACAATAATGACTACAGAATATACTCTGTATACTACAAGTGGAAGACTCTATGAAAGAGGTTTGAAAGGAGTAAAAATAGAAGGTGTGGTAAGATAAATGAATGAAAATACTCATAAGGTTAAGCTAGAATACAGGGTTATTCAAAATGATTTTAAGAGTGCAGGTGAAGCATCAAGTAATGTAAAAAAAGTATTGAATCAGCTGGGGATTGATTCTAAAATTGTTAGGAGAGTTGCCATAGCAACTTATGAGGCAGAAATGAATATAGTTATCCATTCTCATGGAGGAAAGATTATAGTTTCTATATCCTCTGATGAAATTGAAGTTATAGCACATGATACGGGACCGGGAATAGGCGATATTGAATTAGCTATGCAGGAAGGCTATTCTACTGCTTCTAATCAAGTTAGAGAACTGGGGTTTGGAGCAGGTATGGGTATCCCAAACATGAAAAGATGCTCTGATGATTTTAGTATCATGTCTGAAAGAAATCGAGAAACAGTGGTTTCAATGAGAATATACATTAATCATATAGAAAACAACTAGTAGGTGATAAACTTGAAAGAATATTTTCACTCTGTGGTATTAGATGATAACAAGTGTACTGGATGTACAAATTGCATGAGAAGATGTCCTACTGAAGCAATTAGAATTAGAGAGAGAAAAGCAGTTATCACAAAGGATAGATGTATTGACTGTGGAGAATGTATTAGGGTATGTCCCTATCATGCACAAGATGTTATTGTTGATGATTTGAGCGTATTAAAAAAATATAAATACAATATAGCTATTTCACCTATGTCATTATACGGTCAGTTTAGTATAGATACTGATATGAATAAAGTCTTTTCAGGCATAAAGTCTTTAGGCTTTGATGATGTTTTTGATGAGGGGTGTGCAGCAGATGTACTTACAGTTGCTATTAGAGACATTTTGAAAAATAATAATCTGCAAAAACCTGTAATTTCTTCTCTTTGCCCTGCCATTTTAAGAATTATTCAAGTAAGATTTCCTTCCTTGATAGATAATATAATTACAGTAGAGTCACCAATGGAAGTGGCAGCTAGAATAGTTAAAACTAGGACCATGAAAAAATTTGGATTTAATTTTGATGAAATAGGTGTTTTTTACTTGGCTCAATGTCCAGCTAAGGTGACTAGCATTAAACGTCCTATAGGAATACAAAACTCCTATGTAAATGGAGCATTGTCTGTTAAATCAATATACGGAGATATTGTGAAAAATGCAAAGAAAACTCAAGAAAATGAAAGCTACTTAAAGGCGTCGCCAAAAGGAGTTGGATGGGGAAGAGTAGGTGGTCAGAGCTATGCCATTGGACTAGAAAACTACATGGCAGTAGATGGTATTGAAAATGTTATTAAAGTCCTTGAAGAAATTGAACTTGGAAAGCTGAGTAGTATTGATTATTTTGAGGGATTAGCCTGTATAGGCGGTTGTGTAGGTGGACCTCTTAATGTTGAAAATCCCTTTATTGCTAAGGCTAGAATTAGAAACATTGCCAGGTCTCCAGAGGAAAATGACCTAGATAATGATAAATATATGAATGAAATATTGGCTCAGGGAGTTATAAATTGGACTGAAAAGATAACTCCAAAGGGAGTAATGACACTAGATAATGATATCAGTAAAGCCATTAAAAAAATTGAACAGCTAAATCAAATGCGTAAGGAATTGCCAGGGATTGATTGTAGCTCCTGCGGAGCTCCTTCGTGTAATGCACTTGCTGAAGATATAGTCAGGGGAAAAGCTAAGATGGAAGACTGTATATTTATTTTAAAAGAAAAAATAAAAAACAAGGAAAATGTGGAGGTAAATCATGAAGCTTTCTTCAATAATAGATAAACTAAACCTCGAAATTGTAAATTCTTCCGAATTAGAGGAAAAAGAAGCAGATGGTGTATATATTGGGGACTTGTTAAGTTTGGTGATGTCTAAGGCGCAGAAGAATAATCTATGGATTACTATTCAAACTCATATAAACATAGTAGCTGTAGCAACACTGGTGGATTTAGCGGGCATAATAATTGCGGAGGGAATGGAAATAGAAAAGGATGCTATTGAAAAGGCGAAAGAGGTAGGAATTCCTCTTTTCAAAACTGATTTAAGTGCCTATGATATTGCATGTAAATTAAAAGAAATTGGTTTGTGATATGAAGCTAGCATATGATATCCATATACATTCTGGATTATCTCCCTGTGGGGATAATGACATGACCCCCAATAATATAGTAAATATGGCATCTTTAAAAGGACTGAATATTATTGCTATTACAGATCACAATTCAATGTTAAATTTAGAACCAGTTACTGAAGCTGCTAATATAAAAGGTATTCTAGTAATTCCAGGTATAGAGGTAACAACAAGAGAAGAAGTACATGTTTTGTGTTATTTCCCAACAATTGAGGATGGAATGTGCTTTCAGAATTTAATATATGATAGCTTACCCAATATAAAAAATAACGAAGAGATATTTGGAGGACAGTTTTTATTTGACAAAGAAGATAATATAGTTGGAAAAGTAGATAAAATGCTTCTAGGCAGTAGCAGGTACTCTCTTGAGGAAATATTTAAGCTATCAGAAAGATACAATGGAGTGCTTGTTCCTGCTCATGTGGATAAAAGCTCTTTTAGTATACTATCTACATTGGGTTTTATTCCTGCTAATATAGATATTAGAACTATTGAAGTCTATGACTTAAAAAGGATAAAAGAAGTTGAAAAAGTATTGACCTTAGAAAAATATATGATTATAAAGAACTCTGATGCCCATTATCTCTCTGATATAAACGAGGCATTTTATCATATGGAGCTTAATTCACTTACAGCTCAATCAGTAATAGATTACTTAAAGTCAGGTTGTGATAAAAATTGAAGGAACTTTCTTTACATATATTGGATTTAGTAGAAAACTCAATAAAAGCAAAAGCTAAACTAATAAAAATATCTATAATTGAAGACTTAACAAATAACATTTTAGAGATTACTTTAGAGGATAATGGAAGTGGCATGGATGAAGAATTTCTCAGTATCGCAGATAATCCTTTTACTACTACAAGAAAAACAAGAAATGTAGGACTTGGCTTGTCGCTTATAAAAGCTGCTGCATTAAGAGCAGATGGAGATTTTCATATTTCTTCAGAAAAAGGAAAAGGAACTGAAGTGGTGGCAACATTTAGACATGACCATATTGATAGGACACCAATTGGGAATATGGGAGGTACTATAGCTGCCATACTAAGCAGAGAAGAAAAAGTTGATATATTATATCTTCATCAGATAAATAGCAAACAATTTGTTTTTAATACAAAAGAGATAAGAAAATTTTTAGGAGAAGTCAATATTAATACACCTAATGTCATTTTATGGATACAAGACTATATAAATGATAACATCGCATTATTAAGTAAATAATGTACACGTTAATCTTATGACATAAATCGCAAAAAGGTATACAAAACATTAAAAAAATGTTACAATGTAGTATAAGTAAATAGGGGCCTGCGACAGAGGTCCTAATTTTATTGCTATAAAAATGAATATGTAGGAATGATTGCAACAATATTTTAGCTTTTTCGACA
Organism: Firmicutes bacterium UBA3546; assembly: GCA_002376545.1. Classification (GTDB taxonomy): domain Bacteria; phylum Bacillota; class Clostridia; order Tissierellales; family Proteiniboraceae; genus Proteiniborus. The sequence goes on from DFOH01000054.1 coordinate 6,366, forward strand.
TGTTTTATTTAAAACAAGTGAAACGGCTTTTAATATTGTTTATTTCTTGTCAATGCAGGTTTTTTGTATACAAAGGAAGAATAGATTTTTATAGAATAATAACTAATATAAAAATTACTAGCAAGAGGTGAAAAATATGAATCTTAGGATTAGGAGCTTTACCTTTAAGGGAGGAATTCATCCTCCACATTATAAAAGGTACTCAGAAAAAGCTGAGATTGAAAAAGCTGAAGAACCAAAGGTAGTTATCATTCCAATGCAACAGCATATAGGCGCTCCATGTGAACCTATAGTTAAAGCAGGTGACAGGGTAAAAATTGGTCAGAAAATTGGCGAAGCAAAGGCCTTTGTATCTGCACCAGTACATTCAAGTATTTCAGGCATAGTCAAAAAAGTATCATCTATGGATACATCGACTGGCAGTGGGATTATGTGTGTAACAATAGAATCTGATGGATTTAATGAGATTCATGAAAACGTTGCACCAAAGGGAAATATTGAACAGCTTAGCAAGGAAGAGATTATTAGTATCATCAAAGAAGCTGGTATCACTGGACAGGGAGGAGCAGGCTTTCCAACACACGTGAAGCTATCTCCGCCGCCCGATAAAAGAATAGATACAGTTATTCTTAATGGAGCAGAATGCGAGCCATTTTTAACTGCTGACCATAGACTTATGCTAGAACAGTCAGAAAAAATTATTTATGGTCTTAAAGCATTGATGAAGGCCGTAGGAGTTAGTAAAGGATATATTGGAATTGAAAACAATAAACCAGATGCTATTAACTTAATGATTAAAGCAGCTGAAAATGAACCTAATATTGAGGTAGTATCACTTGTGGCTAAGTATCCTCAAGGCGATGAGAAACGATTAATAAATGCTGTTACAGGAAGAGTAGTACCATCTGGTGGTCTTCCAATGGATGTAGGTGTCATAGTAAATAATGTAGGTACTGCATTTGCAGTAGCTAATGCAATACAAACAGGAATGCCTTTAATTGAAAGAGTAGTTACTGTTACAGGTAGTGCCATAAATACACCTAAAAACCTTTTAGTAAAGATAGGAACTCCATTTAAAGATATTATTGCTCAATGTGGAGGATATAAGGAAGCCCCTGGAAAAATAATAATGGGTGGACCAATGATGGGACTAGCTCAATTTACAGATGAAATAACTGTTATAAAAGGAACCTCAGGAGTTTTAGTATTAAATGAAAAAGAGGCAAGGATTCCAGAGCCTAATCCATGTATTAGATGTGGAAAGTGCGTAGATATATGTCCTGTAAATTTACAGCCATTATTTATTAGCCAATTGTCTTTAAAGGGTCAATATGATGATACACAAAAATACCATGTATTAGATTGTATAGAATGTGGCTCATGTTCTTTTATATGTCCATCTAAGAGACCACTATTACAATCAATAAGAGTAGCAAAAAGGGAAGTTCTAGCAAAAAGAAAGAAAAGCTAATTGATTGGGGGGGTAATAATGGATAACAAATTAATTGCTTCATCTTCTCCACATATAAGGTCAGATGAAACTATTTCAAGAATAATGTTGGATGTAATTATAGCACTGCTTCCTGCTACATTAGCCAGCATATACTTTTTTAGATTTAATGCTTTAAAATTAATAGTTCTTTCTGTATTATCGGCAGTAATTACAGAGGCAATATTTCAGAAGGCAAGGAAAAAAACTGTAACTATAAATGATTTAAGCGCAGTGGTGACTGGACTATTGCTAGCATTCAATATTCCTTCGTCAGCGCCATGGTGGATACCAGTTGTAGGCTCTGCATTTGCCATTGCCATAGTGAAACAGTTTTTTGGTGGCTTAGGACATAATTTTATGAACCCTGCATTAGCTGCGAGGGCAATGCTTTTGGCATCCTGGCCGACAATAATGACAGAGTGGGTGACTCCAGGGGCAGATGCTATAAGTACAGCTACACCATTAGCAATATTAAAGGGACAGGCTGAAGGGATTATTCCTTCTTTATCTGATATGCTGCTAGGGAACATGGGTGGTAGTCTAGGAGAGACCTCTGCTATTTTACTAATAATAGGTGGAATATATTTACTATATAGAGGAGTAATAAACTGGAGAATACCATTTACCTATATAGGCACGGTTGCAGTTATTATGCTTGCTTTTGGTGGTGGAATTGAAAATACTATTTATCACTTATTAGCAGGTGGACTAATGCTGGGGGCCTTTTTTATGGCTACAGACTATGCGTCCTCACCAGTTACAAAGAAAGGTCAAATCATATTTGGAATTGGAGCTGGTTTGCTTACATCTATAATTAGACTTAAAGGAGGATATCCAGAAGGAGTATCCTACTCAATACTTCTGATGAACGTTGTAGCGCCTTTGATTGATAAATATACTAGCCCAAAAGTATTTGGGGAGGTGAAGCAGAATGCGTGAGATTATTAAGCTCGGATTAATTCTTTTTATAATAACGGCAATAGCTGCGACACTTCTTGCATTCGCAAATGATGCAACAAGTGAATTAATTGCACAGGTTCAGGAACAGGAGAGTAATAAGGCAAGACAGGAAGTCCTTCCGTCTGCAGAAAAATTCACACTTCTGAATGAAAGTGAGCTTAATGCAATAGTACTTGAAAACAATAGGATCAAAGAGATATATATCGGGAAGAATTCGGCTGATGAATTAGTTGGCTATACTATAAAAACTACAGCTTCCGGATATGGCGGAAATATTGAAGTAATAACTGGAATCTCTGCGGACGGTAATGTAACTGGTATGAAAGTAGTTAGCCATTCTGAGACTCCGGGGTTAGGTGCTAATGCAGCTAAACCAGAATTTCAAGCTCAATTTGTTGGGAAGTCGACATCTTCAAATATATCTGTAGTGAAATCAGCGCCTAGTGATAGCGAAATACAGGCAATTTCAGGTGCTACAATAACTTCAAAGGCTGTATCGAACGGTGTTAATATAGCTATAGATGTTTTCAATAGTAAACTTGCAAAATAGATTTACAATAATGGAGGTGGAGCTATGAGCTTAAAGGATTTTAAAAATGGATTAATTGATGAAAACCCTACATTTGTTCAATTAATAGGTATGTGTCCAACCCTAGCAGTTACTACAACAGCTATGGATGGTATGTCTATGGGGTTGGCAACTACTGCTGTATTAATTGGGTCAAATTTAGTTATATCACTTTTAAGAAAGGTAATACCAGATAAAATTAGGATTCCAGCCTTTGTCGTAATAATAGCATCCTTTGTTACATTGATACAAATGTTCATGAATGCTTTTGTACCTGCACTATATGCTTCACTAGGATTATACATTCCATTAATAGTAGTTAACTGTATAATACTAGCTAGAGCCGAAGCTTTTGCTTCAAAATATGGACCAATCAGATCTATAGCAGATGGCTTAGGTATGGGACTTGGATTTACATTAGCTCTTGTGATACTTGCATCAGTAAGAGAGCTCTTGGGAGCAGGTTCTATCTTTGGTTTTTCAATTTTTGGTACTGCTTATAAACCAGCATTATTGATGATTTTACCTCCTGGTGCTTTTTTAGCTTTGGGGATACTAATAGGATTTAAGAATTGGCTCATGAAAAAGAAAGCTTTAAATAGTTAAAGGAGGGATACAGATGAATTTCTTTGTTATATTAGTTAGCTCAATATTAGTTAATAACTTTGTAATGTCAAGATTCCTAGGTATTTGTCCTTTTCTTGGTGTATCAAAGCAAGTAGAAACCGCACTTGGCATGGGAGCAGCTGTTACATTTGTAATGGCCATAGCCTCTGCTGCAACATATGTGGTTCAAGTATCAATATTAGATAATTTTGGACTAGGATATATGCAGACTATAGTTTTTATATTGATAATTGCGGCTTTAGTGCAGCTAGTAGAGTTATTTATAAAAAAGGCTAGCCCCACTCTTTATCAGGCTTTGGGAGTATATTTGCCGCTTATTACCACTAACTGTGCTGTATTAGGTATTGCTATTTTAAATATTCAAATGGAATTATCATTATTAGAAAGCGTAGTCCATGCTGTCGGGGCAGCTATAGGCTTTACACTTGCTATAGTGCTTTTTGCTGGTATAAGGGAAAGGCTTGCTTTAGCTGATGTGCCTGAATCTTTTCAGGGCTTTCCTGTTGCTCTTATTACGGCAGGACTTATGTCAATAGCTTTTCTAGGCTTCACTGGACTTGTATAGGAGGTGAATGGGACAATGAATAGTATAGTAACGGCTGTAGTTAGTTTAAGCAGTATGGGACTTTTATTTGGAGTAGGCTTGGCTGTAGCAGCTAAAGTCTTTGCAGTGGAAGTTGACCCAAAGGTTGAACAAGTAAGAGGTTTTTTACCAGGAGCAAACTGTGGAGCTTGTGGTTTTCCTGGGTGTGATGGATTAGCAAGTGCCATAGCTAGTGGAAATGCACCAGTAAACGGCTGTCCTGTTGGGGGGACTTCAAGTGCAGAAAAAATCGCAGAGATAATGGGTGTTACTGCTAGTGAAACAGATAAAAAAGTGGCTAGAATCACTTGTGGAGGTACTAGCTGTAATGCTTTTGAAAAGTTTGAATATGCAGGCATCAAGGATTGTAAAGCTGCGGTTTTAGTTTCTGGAGGAAGCAAGTCATGTTCATATGGATGTTTGGGGCTTGGAACCTGTGTAAATGTGTGTCAATTTGATGCAATAGATATTATAGACGGAATAGCAGTAATAAATCCTGAAAAATGTACTTCTTGTGGAAAATGTGTCTCAGAATGTCCAAAAGCAGTTATAAAAATGGTTCCTTATGAACAAAAAGTCGTAGTAGACTGTAATAGTAAGGAGTTTGGAAAAGACGTTAAGGTAAAATGTACAGTTGGATGTATTGGATGCCAAATTTGTGTGAAGGCATGTCCATTTGGAGCTATGGAGTTTGAAAATAACCTTGCTAGAATTAACTATGATAAGTGTACAAACTGTATGATATGCGCAGAGAAGTGCCCAACTAAAGCTATATGGGCTGACTTTGCAAATAGAAAAAAAGCCTTTATCCATGAGGACAAATGTATAGGATGTACGATTTGTAAAAAGCAATGTCCAGTAGATGCAATAGAGGGAGAGCTTAAAGCAAAACATACAATAATTGAAGAAAAATGCATTGGTTGCGGAGCATGTGCTAAAAAGTGTCCAAAGAATGCAATTGAGATGAGATAAACTACAAAAACCTGCTGGCCCTTGCAGGTTTTTGTAGTTTATTGTATAGCTATGATGTAATTAAAAAATATTTAATTAATTCTATTTTTAGATGTAAACTATATAGTATATACTGTTCAAAGATTGTAAATATATCATTAGGTGGGATGAATATGAAGGAAACAATATATATTACTGGACATAAAAATCCAGATTCAGATTCAATATGCGCAGCTTTAGCCTATGCAGAGTACAAAAACACTAATGGAGAGGTGAATGCTATTCCTGTAAGACTTGGAGCAATCAATAGAGAGACAAAGTTTATTTTAGATTACTTTGGAGTTGATGCTCCTATACTTATAGAGACAGTAAGGCTGAGCGTTGAAGACTTGAATTTTGATAAAATAGCTCCTGTTAGTTCAGAAGTTTCAATGCGTATGGCACTGGAGCTAATGAAGAAAAACAACGTAAACAGTCTTCCAGTAGTAGATGAAAATGAGCAGCTTATTGGAATTGCGACCATATCTGACATAGTAGAGAGCTATTTAGAGGCATGGGACAATACTATTTTAGGAAGGTCAAGCACTACTATAGACAATATAATTGATACACTCTCTGCAAAATCAATTAATGTACCTAAGAACACAAAGGCTATTAATGGCAAAATACTAGTACTTGCCATGGAGCCTAAATCTGTAATTGAATACATAGAAGAAAATGATATAGTTATATGTGGAGATAGAAAGGATGTTCAAGAGCTTGCTATTAATAGCAATATATCTTTAATGATTATAACTGGTAATGTAAGTATAGATGAGGAAATAATAGAGTTAGCAAAAGAAAAAGAGGTTACTATGATATTAACACCTTATGATACTTTTACAGCATCAAGGTTAATATCCCAATCAGTTCCTATAAAGCATGTGATGTCTACAGATAATTTAGTAGTGTTTTCATATGATGATTTAGTAGATGATGTAAAGGTGCAAATGTCTCAAACACGGTACAGGTCTTATCCAGTAATTAACGATGATAATAAGGTAGCAGGACTAATATCAAGATACCATTTAATATCTAGTATGAAAAAGAAAGTAATCTTAGTAGATCACAATGAGCGTAGCCAATCTGTAGATGGGTTAGAAGAGTGTGAGATACTAGAAATTATTGATCATCATAGGGTAGCAGATGTATTTACTGGCAATCCAATATATTTTAGAAATGAGCCAGTAGGAAGCACATCTACAATAATTGCCTCTATACTATTTGAAAACGGAAGAAGACCTTCTAAGAAAATGGCAGGAGTATTGGCAGCAGCTATTATCTCTGATACCTTATTATTTAAGTCTCCTACATCTACAAATACTGATAGGATAGTCTTAGAGCGACTAGCAAGAATTGCAGATTTAGATGTTGAGAAATTTGCTATGGAAATGTTTAAGGCGGGCACTTCTTTAGTTGGAAAAACGCCACAGGAGTTGCTTGCACAAGACTTTAAAACATTCACTATAGGCGAAGATAAGATAGGAATAGCTCAAGTATATACAATGGACCCAGATAGCCTAAAGGATATGAAAAATGAGCTAGTATTATTGATGGAGGACAGAGCAGAAGAACTTGAATATTCTATATTTATACTAATGCTAACAGATATATTTGCTCAGGCTTCAGAAATGGTTGTAGTCGGACATAATAAAGAGCTAATAGCACAGGCTTTTGGAAAGAAGCTAATAGGCAATTCATTCTATGCCCAAGGGATACTGTCAAGAAAGAAACAAGTGGTTCCGCCTATTACAAATGCTTTGACGAATAATTAGTAGAACTAAAGCTATTGTAATATATATTTTATAATCAAATTGATATTACCTGTCTGTGCTACAAATAATGGAGGGCTAAATTGAAAAATCTAAAAAGAATAATTGCTGTATCTATAATAGTTGCATTATCCTCACAAATTAATATTGGATTCTTAGGTACTGATTTTAGAGTTTCAGGAGGCATAATATTTCTATCAATACTTCTTTATATCTACAAGGATTTAAAGCCAATTCAAACAGGTGTAGTTTCAGGAATATGTGTATATCTTCTTAGAATACTAATATATTATCTAGGAAATGGCAATTTTAGCGGAATTCTTTGGTCATTCCAATTAGAAATATTGTTTTATACTTTCTATGGAATTATTTATTCATTATTTAATGGAAGAAACACCAAAGATGATATCAATCAGCTATTATTAACTATGATTATTAGCGATTTCAGTTCAAATATAATCGAGGTGTGGGTTAGAGTAACAGTCGGTGTTTCGCTATTTCGCTGGGAAATCATAACTACATTATTTTTAGTTGCTATAGTACGTTCGAGTATAGTATGGTTTGTACTAAATGGACTCAAATATTATAAAATGCTACTTTTAAAGGAAGAGCATGAGAAAAGATATCGAAGACTTCTATGGCTGACAGCACAACTGAAAACAGAAATGTATTGGATGGAAAAGAACATGAACAACATAGAAAGGGTTATGTCAAATTCCTATGGTCTATTTGAGAAAATAAAATTGGATGAAGAAAAGGATAAATGGGCAGATAGGGCTGTAACTATTGCTAAAGATGTTCACGAAATAAAAAAAGAATATGAATTAGTTATTAGAGGGATGAGAGAGATTACGGAAAACAAACTACAAGATGAAGGTATGAATTTTAAGGAAATAATAAACATACTACATGAAACTATGAGGAGAGAAGTAGTTCATAAAAAAAAGAATATTAAATTACATTTTGAAGCAGGAGATAACTTTTATACTTCAAAGCATTATTATCTCATGTCAATATTTAGAAACTTAATTATGAATGGAATAGATTCAATATCAGACTCTAAAGAGGAATTTGAAATCAAATTTATTCACAAGGTTAAAGAAGGGCAGCATGTTTTTATAGTCACTGATACAGGAGATGGAATTGAAGAAAAAAATTTAAAGCATATATTTTCTCCTGGCTTTTCTACTAAAATAAATTATACTACTGGTGAAATTAACAGAGGACTAGGATTAAGTGTAGTAAAAGAAATTATTGAAAGTTATTTTGGCGGCAAAATCATTGTAAACTCAGAGGAAGGTAAAGGGACAACCTTCTGGGTTTACATACCAAAAGAATTCCTGGAGGTATGAGATGAATATTTTTATTATTGAAGATGATAATAGCATTATAAAAATATTAGAAAAAATCATAATTGATAGGGAGTTAGGAAGATTATTAGGGTGTGCTAATGACGGCACTAATGGACTTATAGAAATTCAAAACCTAAAGCCTGATATAGTATTAGTGGATTTATTGATGCCAGGTAAGGACGGCATAACACTAGTGAAGGAAGCCAAAAACATGTATCCTAGTATGCAATTTATTATGATATCACAAGTTACTTCAAAGGATATGATAGGTAAATCATATCAAAGCGGAATAGAGTATTTCATTTCTAAGCCAATAAATGCTATAGAGGTTGAGAGTGTTATACATAAAGTTCAGGACAAATTAAATATGAATCGAAAATTATCTCAGATTCAGAGCTTGTTTTCAGATGGGCAAAATAAGGATATTCAGAAGTCAGAAAATAATATTGAAGAAGTAAAGAGAGTGATGCAGAGAATCGGAATTACTGGAGAGAACGGAAGTCAAGATATAATTAATATAATAAAATACTTACTTAATACAAATCAAGACATGTCTAGTTTTACTGTGAAGGAATTTATGTAGCCAATTTACTGACCAAGCTAAGACTATGGAGCAAAGAATAAGAAGAACTGCCACTATTGGGATGATTAATCTTGCTAATCTAGGCATAGAAGACTATATGAATGAAGTATTTACTGAATACTCTAATGGGTTGTATAATTTCGAACAAATTAAAATTGAGATGGATTACATTAGAGGTAAGAGTAGCAAAAGAGGAAAAGTGAATCTCAAAAAATTCATTGATGGAATGGTTTATTATTGTAATAATTATAAATAAAAAGGTTGAAAAAGGAAGAACTTTTTCAACCTTTTTCTATTATACAAGAAATTACTATAGAAAAATATTATAAAGTTTATTTAAGTTATGAAACTTTTTGTAGTTTTTTGAAGGTCGCTAATTATAATCATTGTATAGAAAATGAAAGTTGTGATTTGTAAGGAGGAAAACGATCGCCAACATTATATTACTGGCTAAAATTAGCTATAAAAAGGAGAGAAGATTTGCTATGGAAACAATTAATATCATTGTTGATTCAGTAAATACAGTCTTATGGGATTACGTTTTAATAATTGCACTTTTAGGTATAGGTATTTTTATGACAATAAGGCTTAAGTTTCTACAGTTTACTAGATTATTCCCTGCACTGAAAAAAATGCTTGGAGGATTAACAAGTAAGGGATCAGTAGAGGAAGGAAAAATGACACCTTTTCAAGCATTATCAACAGCAGTAGCAGCTCAAGTCGGAACTGGAAATATAGTAGGGGTGGCCACAGCAATAGCAGCTGGGGGACCAGGTGCGGCATTTTGGATGTTGGTATCAGCATTTTTTGGGATGGCTACTATTTTTAGTGAAGGAGTACTAGCGCAGAAATATAGAGAAACTAAAGATGGAGAATTAGTAGGTGGACCAGCTTACTATATTAAAAACGGTTTAAAATCTAAAGGATTATCAACATTTTTTGCAATTGCATGTATAGGCGCACTTGGTATAGTAGGTATAATGGTACAATCAAACTCTGTTGCAGGTTCTGTCAGTGAGGCGTTTGGAGTACCAACTATTGGTGTAACAATAGGTCTTTCAGTTATAGTTGCACTTATATTAATGGGAGGTATGGGAAGAATAGCATCTTTTGCAGAAAAAGTAGTGCCATTAATGGCAGGAGCATATATCTTAGGATGTTTGATAATAATCTTGATGAATATGGGAAGTTTTATTCCTGCGCTAAAGAGTATTGTTGTAGGTGCATTTTCTCCAACTGCAATTGGTGGGGGAGCACTTGGTATTACTGTTCAGCATATTATTAGATTTGGACTAGCAAGGGGACTTTTCTCAAATGAAGCAGGTATGGGCTCAACTCCACACTCACATGCAGTTGCTGATACTAAGCATCCTGCTGAACAAGGATTCACTGCTATGATAGGAGTATTTATATCAACTTTCTTGATTTGTTTATCAACAGTTATGGTAAACCTTGCTTCTAGCTCATATAATCCTGATATTTCTGCATTGGACATGACCCAAAAAGCTACTATAATGACTCAATATGGATTTGCGTTAGGATTTGGGTCATTTGGTGGAATGTTCTTATCTATTTGTTTATCATTTTTCTCGCTTACTACAATAGTTGGCTGGTATTACTTTGCGGAATCAAATGTAAAAATGGTATTCAGCTATAAAGCCAGAACATTAAACTTGTTTAAAGCTGTATCTATAACAGCATTAGTATTAGGTACAATGATTGAAGCAACTTTTGTTTGGAAATTAGCAGATATGTTCATGGGTATCATGGCCATACCAAATATCATTGCATTGTTCCTACTATCTAAAGAAGTACGAGCAATACTTGATGACTACGATTCATGTGTACTAAAAGGAAATATCCACTGGAATTATGAATATGAAGGGCTTGAAGAAAACAAAGCAAAAAATAAAAAATCTGTATTAAAGAAGGTTTTGACTACTACGGCTTTGAAATAGTTAAGTACTGGTCTCTTATAACATATAAGATTTCTACTATGTAAGTCAAAGCTCCCCTAAGAAATATATATTTTATATTCTAGGGGAGCTTTTAAGTGAAATAATATTCAAATTTCAAATCTAACTATTTTTTGACGATTTTCAAATCTAAGTCTTAATTTTTTTTAGGGTAGTTGTTATTTAGCTTCTAGATTGTATTATCTTTTAGCAACCCCAAAAACCACAGTTCATAAATAATATTACTAGTATTAGGAAGAAGAATAGTAACTCACTTCCGCCACTTCCATAACATCCTTTTGCTTCAACCATCATACAACCTCCTATTAATCAAGTTAGGCTTTTACCTTAATACATTATATTAATTGCAGAAAATTGTGTTACGCTATTCTCAGAAATTTTGCTATGAAACATCTATTTGTATAGAATTTAGAGATTAGTTAGAACTTAGAAATTGAGTAAAGGATTTCAGATATTTAATGTAGAATAATAAAAAGGATTTGAGAAATTAATATTAACTTTTTTCCAGAGGTGAAAAAAATGGGAAAGATTTTAATAGTTGAGGATGATTTGATAATTTGTGAAGGGCTAAGTGAAATTATTAGGGGGATTGATAAAGAGTCAGAAATAGTAATTACAGGATATGCTGAAAAAGCATTAAGTTTTGCAATTGATAGCTATTATGATGCGTTTCTCTTAGATATTAGGCTAAATGACTACTCTGGTATTAAACTAGCTAAACAGATTAGAAATATAGAAAAGTATAAGATAACACCCATTTTATTTATTACATCTATCCCCACTAAAGAACTGCTGGCATTTAAGCCGATACATTGTTATGACTATATAGTCAAACCATTTAGCAGAGAAAAGGTAACAGAGACTTTAAGGTATCTACCTACTCTTTGAAGGAACTGGCTCATGAATTAACAACTGATTTTATACAATGTCATAAAGGATATATTATCAATACAAATTATATTCAGAAAGTTGATAAAGTAAATGATTTAATTAAGCTTAACAATGTAGATATAAGTATCCCTATAGGTATATTATATTAACCTGTTGTGCTAGTAA
>DFOH01000016.1 GCA_002376545.1 Firmicutes bacterium UBA3546
ATCAATTATTATACGCTTACGTTTGAACAAGAAATAATTATACAAAAATTTATATCTGGCATTGAAGTTGAAGTACCCGTTCTAAATATTGAAAAGCCATATGCACTCAGTCCAGTTGGGATTAAACTATTGAATAATTCACCAGATAGCATAATTACATACAAAGATGCTTTTGACGAAAATTATTCCTTTTATAAGTTGCAGGATGTATCAATTTCTTTATCACATAGATTAAAAGAGATTGCAGAAAATGTAGTTAATGTCCTAGGTCTTGGTTCATATAGTAGAGTCGATTTTCGCATTGATGATAATGAAAATGCTTACGTTATTGACATTTCTACTCATCCATATATTTTACAACACACTTCTTTTACATATGCTTTTACTGATTATGGTTATACATATAATGATTTAATAAAAATTATTGTAGTTGATCCTATTATTAAAGCTAATAATTAGAATTCCGACCAATATTGTAAATCTGTTAATTTTAAGGGCTCTCTCCAATACTTACCGTGATTATTATTAATTCTTATACTATATAATGAGTCAAATTGATTATAATCTTCCATGTGGGATTTTAGATTAATAATATCATATAACACATTATATGATTCTAAAATCTCACTTTCTTCTTTGATACAAATTTTAGGAATTAAAAAATTAAGATTGTTAAGCGTTGTCAGTGCTTCTTGAAAATTATTATTAATTATACATATTGATACATAATTTATTGAGAATAAATATTTATAATAATCATTTTTTTGACCTTCAGAAAATTCTTTCATTAAGCCTAATAAAATATGATAAGACTCGTTAATTTTATTATTTTTTGCTAAAACCACAGCATAATTGTTTTTAAGTAATGATTTTGAATTTAAATTTTCATCAGTTTCAAGTAATGTTTCATAAACTAACTCACAATCATTAATAGGAATGTTATTACTATATAAGCCAGAAATAATATAGTTATTAAAGAACTTATGATAACTCTTATTTGTATTATAATTATTAATTAGTGCAAACCCTTCTAATGAAACAGCATAAGCCTCATCGTATTTTGACATAACAATAAGTGTACCAATATGATTAGTTAGAGAGTATACATATTCATTGATATCATATTCAATGTTATTTTTAAAGTAGTTCATACTTTCTTTTGTTTGCACTAACGCAGTTTCTAAATTATACAATGCTGGTGATATTCTTTTAATTTTATTTAGATATATTTCTAAACTTCTATCTATATTACTCCTTGATGATATCTCAAGAATTAGTTTTTTATGGATTTTCTTTGCACTTAAATCATCGCCTAATCTGTTGATATAAAGCAGCATTAAAAGGATACCAAATCTTATTTTTTGGTCATGATTAACAATATCATTATAAAAATACTCTTCTAACATGATTCGTAATTCACAAAATTCTTTTTCTCTACCTAAATGATAAATAATTAATGCAAAAACATATTCTTTTTCAACTAACAATTCACTTTCTATATCAAAATCATGAAGAGATAAATATTTTTCAATTTCTGAAAGAGTTCCATTATTTCTATACAAATTTATTGCATGATGTATTGATTTTAAATATGCATTGTATTTCTCTGGTAATGTTTTTAATTTTTTCGATAAAGAATTCCCGAGTTGTCCAAACTTAAGTATTTGCCTAATACTCATAATGACAAGAACTGTATTTGCTTCATATTTCTGTTGAGACTCTAAGAGATGAAAATATCTTAAATTATATTCTGAAGGTCTATTATCCTTTAATAGTAAAGCAATAACGTAATGAATTTCTTTTTTGTTTTCGGCAGTTAAGTTTAAAAAAAAGTTTCTAATATAATGAGAAGAGAATTTATAAACTTCTTCAAACTTATCAATAAACCTTTCCTCAATAGATAATGCTAGTTTTTTGTCAATCAATCCAAAATCATAATTAAATAAACAATAAATCAAGGCTTTTTCAAATTCATCTCCGATAATTGATGCATATTTTAAAACATCTTTAATTTCGCAAAATCTTGTTTCAATTATCTTAAGTCTTTCACTAAGGATATTAAATACTAGATCATCTATACTATTAGAAGTATCATAAAACAATTTTTCACTAGTATCAATAACTAAATTGAGTATTTTTATAGCACTCCCTAGATTCCCACCTACTATATTATATAATTCTCTAATAGATAACTTTGAATCAAATAATGAATTATATTTCTTTTTTAAATATAATTCAAATTCGTTATAAGAGCTTTTCTCAATTACACATTTCTCCATTTGGGGTTTTATGGCCCCTATATATTCAATATTGTCATTAATACTATCATCAATACTAGAAGCAACAATTATTATGCTATTCTGCATAAATTTGAAAAAGCAATCATTTCTATTTGCATATAGAAAATTAATCAATTTTAAACTTGAGGCATCTATGCTTTCAAAATTATCTAGTACTATAAGAAGAGGTTTGTTTTTTGCAAGATAATCTATTCGATTAATAATTTCATTTTCAATATCATTAATATTATAGAATTTATTTCTTCTTTTAATTTCTTTATAATTTGTTATAAAACTAACTGCTGCACTAACAAATGGTACACCCGTAGTAGTCGCTTCCTTAGCTGCTCCATCAAATATTTTCTTAATTTTTTTTATGCTATTAGATACATTATTGAGTGCTGCAATTAAATTTGCGTAATCGTAGTTATCCTGATTACTTCCATTAATAATAACACTAGAATAATTAAAATAACTAACTAATTCATCAATTAGATATGTCTTTCCAATCTCCTTATTACCATAAATATAGAAACAATTTGATGATCCATCTCCACATTTGTTTTTTATGTAATCAAAAGTTTTCAGTATGTTTGGAAACAAATCACACATAATGCACCTCCAAATAATTAATAGTTATTAGGAGGTAATCATCATAATTTTATATGGTTTCTAGCATTAAACTTCAAAAGAACTTCTTTTTTTCTTTCTGTGGAGACTTCTGTATATATTTGAGTAGTAGTTACACTAGAATGACCTAATATTTCTTGAACAGCTCTTAAATCAGCACCATTATTTAATAATTGAGTAGCAAAGGTATGCCTTAGATAATGAGGTGTAGAGCGTGTGTCTATATCTGCTATTTCCCTATATTTATAAAAAATATCTTCAATAGAATATATAGAAAGTCTAGTTCCATACTTGTTTATAAATAGAGAATTACATAGAGGGTTAAAGAGGCTTCTGATTTCAAGCCATTCTTTTATTCTATCAATAACTTCGGTACTTGAAATAAATAGAATTCTTTCCTTTCTTCCCTTGCCATGAATCAGCACAGTTTGTTCAATTAAATCTATGTCTTCAATATTGATATCAACTAATTCTCCAATCCTTAGACCTATGCAATACAGAAGTTCAATTATAGCTATATTTCTTATGCATATGTTTTTTCTAAACTCTGACTTAAGTATTTTAAAATCCTCAATTTGTGCTTTAAGAAGCCTTTCTACCTCAAGGCGAGAAAGTGTTTTGGGAAGAGACTTTGATGTCCTAAAAGATATCCTGCAATCTTCAATAGGAGAGTAGGATATAACTTTTTTATGTACTAAATATTTAAAATAAGACTTTAAAGCAACGTACTTTCTCTTTATTGATGAATCTTTTAATTTCTTTTCATTTTGCAGGTATTTAATATATATGTTTACAATTTCATCATCAATTTTTAAATATTCTTTTTCCTTGAGCCAACTTAAAAAGTTAGATAAATCTGAATGATATGCTTTAATACTTTTGTCTGAAAGGTTTTTTTCGGTTTTCAGGGATGTAAGATAGTGATTTATATTATGCTCAATTTTTTCTACATAAAACTCCATATAGTCAGCCTCCTAATGTCTTTTGCATTAGTTATTATAGCAGAGAAAAATAAGTTTGTCGAAAATTGACGAGATTAATAAAAGCAAAGATTAATATATTTCCAGAACTTTATTAAATTTTATAAGGAGTCATGAAATTGAACTTAGAAAAATTATAAAGTTTACTTTAGATGGGACTTAATCCTAAAATCAAATTTCGTCAATCAGGCTTTAAAATTGCCTAACTAAAGTTATTTAACCATATTGTCATAAAACTGTAACACAAATAAAATATATAGACCCTATAATAGCCCAATTATCTCCCGAATATATATTACAAACAAATATTAGGAGGTAAAATACATGAAAATGAAAAGATTAGTTTCAATTACATTAGCACTAGTATTAGTGTTTAGTATAGGTATGACATCTGTACATGCTAATGGCTGGGGAAATGGAAAGGTGCCCTCAGGATTAATGAAAAAAATATTTAACGATACTGATGCATTTAAATGGGCAGAAAAGTATATTGAAAAACTATTCCAAAAAGGTTTTATTACTGGAGTGGGAAATGACAAGTATGCTCCTAAAAATGATGTAACAAAGCTTGAAGCCATTATTATGTCACTTAGGGTAATGGGCTGGGAGGATGAAGCAAAACAAATAACACAGCTTCCAAAGCAATATAAGGGTGACAAAGTAGATAAATGGGCTACAGGTTATGTGGCACTAGCTTATGAAAAAGAAATACTTGACGATGTAGATATGATGTATTTCAAGCCTAATGATCCAGCATTAAGACATGAAGTTTCAAAATATGTAATAAGAGCATTAGGCTACGAAAAAGAAGCTCAGAAAAGCATGAAAAAGGATTTGCCTTTTAAAGATGCTTCCTTGGTACCCCAGGGCTCAGTAGGATATGTATATCTTGTAAATGACCTTGGACTTATGCAGGGTGATAATCAAA
This sequence comes from Firmicutes bacterium UBA3546, assembly GCA_002376545.1. Classification (GTDB taxonomy): domain Bacteria; phylum Bacillota; class Clostridia; order Tissierellales; family Proteiniboraceae; genus Proteiniborus. The sequence goes on from DFOH01000016.1 coordinate 4,818, forward strand.
AAAGATTTAATCCAATGGGAACTATGACTAGAGCAGAAATGGCGGTACTTTTCTCAAGAGTTGACGATAAGGTAGACATAGGAAAAGATGGAGCTGTATCAGGTGAAGTAACTAGAATATATAGTGATAAAATATCAATTAAAACGAAAGACAAGACAGAAACATTTGACCTTGATAGCAGAGTAAGAGCATATCAAGATGACAAGAGAATAGATATTGATGATATAAAAGTAGGTTCAAAGGTAAAGATGGAAATCAAAGATAGTAAGGTAGTATTTATTGAAGTAGTAGATGCTATTGAGGAAGATAAAATAATCACTAGATATAGCGGCACTGTGAAAGAAATAAATAAATCAAAGCCATATAAACTTGCTATACAGGCAGAGACTATGATAATGATGCTTGAAGTAGTAGATGATGTAGAAGTTAGCTTCAAAGACAAGAAGGGAAGTTTTTCAGATATTCAAAAAGACGATGAGGTAACAGTAGTAGTTGATAGAAAAAACAGAGTAATCAAAATTGAAGCTGCAAGAAAATATGTAGAGCCAGTCGAAACTGTTAAAGGCTATATAACTAATGTGGAATTAACAAGAAGATATGAAAGAATCATGATAGATAAAAAAACATATGCTCTAGCTGCAGACGCAAAAGTGAGAATAGATGGGAAAAGTAAGGAAATGACTGATTTACAAGTTGGTATGTATGCTGAATTAGAGCTTAAGAATAAAGAAGTAGTATCTATAGATGTTAAAAATGTGGAATTGGACATTGAAGGTGAGATACTAGGCATAACAAAAAATTCTCAGGGAATTACCCTGAAAATCAAGGAAGAAGATACAGATAAGGTATACACATACCCAGTTCACAAGGATGCAAAGATTTATATTGAAGGTTTAAGGAATGCTAAAGTTGAAGATTTATTAAAGGGAGACGAGGGTGAATTTAAAATTCTTAACGGTGTTATTGTTGAAATAGATATTGAAGATTAAAATATTTTTCACAAGAGCCAGATATTTTCTGGCTTTTCTTTTTTCCTAAGATAGCATATAATCATAATTTTTTACATTATTTTTAGGTATAATGGAATAAATATAAAATAAAAGTAATAATAATGTAACAGATTGTCGTATAAAGTTGATAAATTTTTGTTAAAAAGAACATGCATTCGGCAGGAATTTTATTACATAAAAATGAATTAATATAAGTAGATTCAAAGTATCAAGGGGGAATTTTCGTGGGGGAATAGTTTCAGCAAAGCCTAAGGTCTTATGTGTAGACGACCAATATGGCATCAGGGTATTACTTAAAGAAATCTTGAAATTTGACTATGATGTGATGACGGCAGAAACAGGAGAAGAAGCTATAGAAAATGTACGAAAGTTTGATCCTCAAGTGGTGATACTAGATATGAAATTAGCGAAAATGAAAGGTACAGAAGTGCTAAAATCCATAAAACAAATAAATTGCAGCATTGGTACAATAATGATAACTGGATATCTAGACAGTGATTTAATTGATGAAATTAAAGAATCAAATCCTGAAAAAATCATTGTTAAGCCATTTGAGATTGAACAGATTAAAAATAGTGTCAAAGAGCTCGTAGCAAATTCATCGAATTGTACACAGGTAAGTTAGGCAAAGATAAACAGGGAGAACAAATTTGTTCTCTTTTGTTTTTTGCTAAATAATTGTCATAATTGCTAAAATAATTGCTAAATATTGTGAGTATCTTATATAATGTATTTAAAGAGAAAAACAGGAGGGGTCACTATGAAGTCTATGATAAGAATTAGAATGAGTATGCATGATGCACATTATGGTGGAAATCTAGTGGATGGAGCAAAGATGCTTCAATTATTTGGGGATGTGGCAACTGAATTATTAATTAGGCATGATGGGGACGAAGGTCTCTTTGTAGCATACGAAAGCGTTGAATTTAAAGCACCTGTCTATGCTGGAGATTTTATTGAAGCTGTAGGAGAGATAACTGAGGTTGGCAATTCTTCAAGAAAGATGGTATTTGAGGCTAGAAAGGTTATAGCTCCAAGACCAGATATTAACGAATCTGCATGTGATGTTTTAGCAGAGCCCATAGTAGTATGTAGAGCAGCAGGAACTTGTGTAGTGCCTAAAAATAAGCAAAGAGGTAAGGGGGAATAGTAAATGGACAAATTGATTATCACAGCGGCGCTTACAGGAGCCGAGGTAACTAGAAAGGAACAGCCTAATTTACCATTAACTCCAGACGAAATAGCAGAAGCAGCATATGAAGCGTACAAAGCAGGGGCAGCTATGGTTCATGTTCATGCTAGAGATAGCGAAGGAAATCCTACACAAGATTATGAAGTATATAAGGAAATTAAAGAAAAAATTGAAGCTAAATGTCCAGTCATATTCCAGCCTTCAACTGGTGGAGCAGTATGGCATTCACCAGAGGAAAGACTACAGCCTGTAGAGCTAAAGCCTGAGATGGCTACCCTAAGCTGTGGAACCTGCAATTTTGGCCCTGATGTGTTCATGAACAGTGAAGAATATATGGAGAAGTTTGCAAGAAGGATGAAAGAGCTTGGAGTAAAGCCTGAGATTGAAGTATTTGAAAGAGGCATGATAAACAATGCATTAAAGCTTGTGAAGAAGGGCCTTGTAGACATGCCGCTGCATTTTGACTTTGTTATGGGTGTTCCAGGTGCCATAACAGCAGAGCTTAGAGATTTATTGTACTTAGTAGAAAGCATACCAGCAGACTCTACTTGGACTGTAGCTGGGATAGGTAGATTTGAGCTCCCATTGGCAGCAGCTGCAATAACTCTCGGAGGACATGTAAGAGTTGGATTTGAGGATAATGTATATTATAGCAAAGGAGTTCTTGCAAAGTCCAATGCTGAGCTTGTGGAGAGAATAGTAAGACTAGCTAAAGAGCTAGGCAGAGAAGTAGCCAGTCCAGATGAAGCAAGGGTAATACTAGGGATAAAGAAATAGAACTTGTCGAAAAATTTAGAAATATTAAGCTTTAGACATAAAGCAGCTAGCAGGTTATATACCTGTACTAGCTGCTTTCTTTTTATAACCAGTAGAAAAGCTCTATTTTTAGATTTTCTTCAAGAAATTTGACCTAAATAAGTTTCAGAAAAGACTTCCTTAATTGATTTGATACTCCTATAAAAGCCTTTTTTATTTCGAATTTATATCTTTAAAAGGAGGAATTATTATTCAAATGAAGAATTAAAATATATAGTAAGGAGGGGAAAAACCATGCTTATTGATTCCAAGATAGCTATTGCTGTAAGATGTGGGACATGTGATAATATTAACGTGCATGAAACAAATCTATTCGAGCTATTTACAAATAAGACAATAGAGCTAGAATGTACCTGTGGTCAGCATAATGCTATTATAAGCGCTAAAGATTGTAAAGCTTTATGGATGGAGATAGATTGCTGTGTATGTCAAGATAAGCATACATTTAAATATACATTAAAACAGCTTTTGAGAGGAAATATAATCACTAGATGTATAGAAACAGGAGCAGAAATCTGCTTCATAGTAAGTCAAGGGGATGTGAATGAACTAATAGATAAATACAAAATGAATTCAGATAGCTTCTATAAAGACCTAGAATTTTTAGATTACTTTAATGCTCCTCAAATAATGATGAATACTCTTGATAGAATAAAGGAGCTAGATAATAGCGGTCTCATAGGATGCAGCTGTGGAGAAAACAGCTTAGAAATGAATATATTCCCAGATAGAATAGAGTTAAAATGCATGAAATGTGAGGGTATAAAACTTATATATGCGGAAAATAATGATGACTATAATAATTTCATTTCCAAGGATAAAATAGTTCTTCGTGAAAACAGTTTTGAATGTATAGACGCAATAAATCAAAATAATGACATAAAAAAGAAATAATATAAGGAGGTTTTTATTAATGCTTGTATCAGGAAAAGAAGTACTTCAACACGCACACGAGAATGGATACGCAGTAGGTGCATTCAATGTAAACAATATGGAGATAGTTCAAGCCATAGTAGCAGCAGCTGAGGAAACAAATTCACCAGTTATTCTTCAAGCTAGTCAAGGTGGACTTAAATATGCAGGAGTTGAATATATTGCTAAAATGGCTCAAATAGCTGCACATAATGCAAAGGTACCAGTGGTTATACATTTAGATCATGGGACAGATTTTGTTCAAATAATGCAATGCATTAGACATGGTTTTACTTCTGTTATGATAGATGGCTCTAAATATGACCTAGATGGAAATATTGCAATTACAAAGAAAATAATTGAGCTAGCTCATGCAGTAGGAGTATCTGTTGAAGCAGAGCTTGGGAAAATAGGTGGAACAGAAGATGATATTACTGTATCAGATAGAGATGCTACATTCACAGATGTTGATGAGGCAGATAGATTTGTTAGAGAAACAGGAGTAGATTCATTAGCCATAGCGATAGGTACTGCACATGGACCATATAAGGGAGAGCCTAAGCTAGACTTTGATAGACTGAAGGCTATAAAGGAAAGATTAAATATGCCTATAGTACTTCATGGCTCATCAGGAGTTCCTGAGGAAAGTATAAAAAAAGCAGTAAGTCTTGGAGTAAATAAAATAAACATAGACACAGATATTAGATTTGCTTTTTCTAATGCAGTGAGAGAAGTGGTGACAAATAATCCTAAGGAATATGACCCAAGAAAGCTTTTAGATCCAGCAAGAAAAGCAATGCATAAGATAATCGTCGAAAAAATGATAATGTTTGGGTCAGCAGGAAGAGCATAGTAAAGGCAATATGACGGCTCTTTTGTCATCCTGAGACGGGCAGTATAAGCCTTACTTACGAAGGAACTCAAAAAAAGGAGTGATACAGTGAAGCTTTTTATTGATACAGCTAATATAGATGAAATAAAGGAAATAAATGACTGGGGAGTAATATGTGGGGTTACTACAAATCCATCACTTATTGCAAAGGAAGGTAGAGATTTTAAACAAGTAATAGATGAAATTGCGGGAATAGTAGACGGACCTATTAGCGCGGAGGTCATTAGTCTAAATGCTGATGAAATGGTAGAAGAGGCTTTAGAGCTAGTTAAAATTCATAAAAACATAGTTATAAAGATTCCTATGACAAAGGATGGTCTAAAAGCAGTCAGTATACTTAACAAAAAGAAAATTAAAACAAATGTAACTCTTGTGTTTTCAGCTAGTCAGGCTCTTCTTGCAGCAAGAGCAGGTGCCACATATGTAAGTCCATTTGTTGGAAGAATGGACGATATTAGCAACGAAGGTATGGAGCTAATTGAAGATATTGTAGATATATTTGATTTACATGAAATAAAAACAGAAATAATATCTGCTAGCATAAGACATCCAATGCATGTAATTCAATCAGCAAAGGCAGGTGCTCATATAGCAACAGTGCCATATAAGGTTTTTCAATCTATGTTAAATCATCCTTTAACTGATATAGGCATAGAAAAATTCTTAAAAGACTGGGAAGGAGTACCAAAATAAAGTAGATATAGCCAAAGGTAATAAAATCCTTTGGCTTTTTTATGACCTAACAAGATTTTCCGAATGTTTTTATCGGAAAAACGATAGTAGGTCAAACTTAGGCGAGCACCAAATTTATGTGAGGAAGGGAACAAATAAATTTGTATTGCGAGATTGCATATGTGTCTATATGATATACTTTTTGACAAATAAATATTAAATAGAATATACTATTTATATAATACTAAGGAATACTAAACCTAGGAGGGTTAATATATGGATAGAAATCTGGCTTTGAATTTGGTTAGAGTTACAGAAGCTGCTGCATTGTCTAGCGCAAGGTACTTAGGTCGAGGAGATAAAAACGCAGCAGACCAGGCTGCAGTAGATGGTATGAGGAAAATGTTCGAAACTCTTAATATCGATGGTATTGTAGTTATTGGTGAAGGAGAAATGGATGAGGCTCCTATGCTCTATATAGGAGAGCAAATAGGTAGATGCATAAACAATAGCTTAAAGGTAGACATTGCAGTGGACCCAGTAGATGGAACTACAGCAGTAGCAAAAGGACTTCCAAATGCAATTGCAGTAGTGGCTATGGCTCCTAGGGGTTGTCTGCTTCATGCACCAGATATGTACATGGAAAAAATTGCTGTGGGACCAAAGGCTGCAGGTAAGATAAACATAGATGCACCTGTTGAGGAAAATCTAAATGCTGTGGCAAATGCTTTAAATAAGGACATATCTGATTTAACAGTTACTATACTAGACAGGCCAAGACATACGGAGCTTATAGATAAAGTAAGACAGGCAGGAGCAAGAATAAAGCTATTTTCAGATGGAGACGTGGCAACTGCTATGGCTACTTGCTTTGACCATTCAGGAGTAGATATACTTTTAGGCATTGGTGGAGCACCAGAGGGTGTAATTGCAGCAGCAGCATTAAAATGCATGGGTGGAGAATTCCAGGGAAGGCTATATCCTATGAATGATGAAGAAAGAAAAAGATGCATAGATATGGGTATTGGAGATATAGACAAAATACTTACTATGGATGATTTAGTAAAAGGAAATGAAGTGTTTTTTGCAGCGACAGGTATCTCAGAAGGAGAACTATTAAGAGGAGTAGTTTACCATCAAAACAATGTGGCTAAGACTCACTCAATGGTGGCAAGATCAGAGACTGGAACCGTTAGATTTATTGAGACTATTCATAAACTAGATAAAAAACCTGAATACGCAAAATAAAACATTAAATTTTTTTCTTGTCATTCTGAAACGCAGTCGAAGAATCTCATGAACTTAGTATGTGGGAGACTCTTTACTGACGTTCAGGATGACAGAAGAAAATTTTTTTAGTTACTTCCTTACAAATTATCCGCACAAAGTTTCCAGTTTCGCAACACAAATTCATTAGTTTACTTGAATTCACATAAATCAAGCTAGCTCACAAATACCGGCTTTCAATTACTTTGGCAATTTGCTTAACTAATTCTTGACTATAATCCAATATAATGGTATCATTGATATGACTAATACACTTCTCTTCACTTTTCTTGTGTTATTTCATTTTTTCTTAAGTATTAATTTCCCATATATTGCGATTATATTATGGAATTTAATTATATATTTATATTTTTGGAGGTGTCAGTTTGAATCCCGATGATTTACAGAAAAAGAAGTTGGATGAACTTCGCCAGATAGCTAAAAGTCTGGATATTAAAAGCATTACAAAATACAAAAAAGATGAGCTTATTGGTATTATTTTGCAGAATTCAGTAAAAGAAGAGACTCAAGTTCTGAAGCCAGTGAGCATAGCAGAAAACGATGGCTTCACATTGTCTGAAACCATTGCCAAAAGACCACATGAAAAGCTACATACACATATGCAAAATGGAGATTCTACCGAAGCTGAAGGAATATTAGAGCTTCACTCAGATGGATATGGGTTTTTACGGTCTGCGAACTATTTGTCTGGAGATGAGGATATATATGTATCACCTTCTCAGATAAGAAGATTTAATTTAGGCACAGGAGATAAGATATTTGGTATTACTAGACCACCAAAATCAGGAGAAAGATATAGAGCTTTATTATATGTAAAGGCTGTAAATGGTGAAAACCCAGAAACTGCTACAAAAAGACCAGATTTTGAAAATTTGACTCCTATTTTCCCTAATGAGAGGATATCTTTAGAGACAAACCACAGCGAGCTATCTACAAGATTGCTAGACCTAATAGCACCTATAGGAAAAGGTCAAAGAGGAATGATAGTAGCTCCCCCTAAAGCAGGTAAGACTACTTTTCTTAAAAAAATTGCCAATGGAATTGTACAAAATCATCCTGAAATAGAAATAATAATATTGCTAATTGATGAGAGACCAGAAGAAGTTACTGATATGAAAAGGTCTGTTAAAGGCGATGTTGTTTACTCTACATTTGACGAGCTGCCTGGAAATCATGTAAAGGTTGCAGAGATTGTTCTTGAAAGAGCAAAAAGACTAGTAGAGCATGGCAAGGATGTTGTCATACTTTTAGATAGTATTACAAGACTGGCAAGAGCGTATAATCTTACTATCCCGCCAACTGGCAGAACGTTATCCGGAGGATTAGACCCTGGTGCATTACATAAGCCTAAAAGATTTTTTGGTGCAGCTAGGAATATAGAAGAGGGCGGCAGTCTTACAATATTAGCTACAGCCTTAGTAGAGACAGGCAGTAGAATGGATGATGTAATATTTGAAGAATTCAAGGGAACAGGAAACATGGAAATCCATCTAGATAGGAAGCTTTCAGAGAAGAGAGTATTCCCTGCTATAGACATCAATAAATCTGGTACAAGAAGAGAAGATTTACTTATGAACCAAAAAGAGCTTGAAACAATATGGGGCATAAGAAAGGCACTAAGCAATGCTCCAGTATCAGAAGTTACAGAAACTCTAATAAATCAATTAGTGCTTGCAAAGACTAATGATGAATTTATAAATACTATTAGAAACAAAATGTGGGAATAGACTGCCATATTATTTTATTGAAATGCTTATAAATTTATGCTATACTATACTAGTTGAAAACTGATTACTTTTAAATAGACAGTTAAGAGACTTTTGAAAAGAGGTGAAATCAATGAAAGAAGGAATCCATCCAAATTATAAAAAAACGACTGTAACATGTGCATGTGGAAATACATTTGAAACAGGTTCAGTTAAAGATGAATTAAGAGTAGAAATTTGTTCAGAATGTCATCCATTCTTTACAGGACGTCAAAAATTTATTGACAAAGGCGGACGTGTTGATAAGTTCAAGAAAAAATATGGTATTGAATAATAACTACTTGGGTCTGTCTGATAGGTTAGTTGCCATTGGCTTCTAACCTTTATTGTTTTACTTATTTATTTCTCGTACATATTCTTGGGGGTGTGGAGCTTGGCTAAGCTATATTTTAGATATGGAGCAATGAACTGCGGTAAATCGACTAACTTGATGCAGGTAGCATATAACTACGAAGAGAGAGGTATGAAGGTCATTATAGTAAAGCCCTTTATAGACACTAAGGGTGGAAATAAAGTAGTATCTAGATTAGGAATAGATAGAGATGCTGATTTGCTGTTAGAAAAAGAAAAAAATGCCTATGAAGAAGTTCAGAAATGGAATAATGAGAAATGGAAAATAGATTGTATTTTAGTAGATGAAGCACAGTTTTTTACAAAGCATCAAGTTGATGAATTTTTTGAAATTGCAGTAAAGATGAATATTCCAGTCATTTGCTATGGACTTAGAACTGATTTTCAGATGAAGGGCTTTGAAGGTAGCGAAAGATTGTTACTTATAGCACATAGTATAGAAGAGCTAAAAACTATTTGTTCATGTGGCAAAAAAGCCATATGCAATGGAAGAAAAATCAATGGTAAATTTGTATTCGAAGGAGAGCAGGTAGCCATAGACCGTGAGAACAATATTGAATACGAATCGCTCTGTGGAGAATGCTATTTTAGGGAAAAAAATGCATAGTGCGCTGGGGACAGTTCCTTTTGCACAAAAATAGGAACTGTCCTATTTTATTTTTTGAAACAAAAACCTAAATAACTCGTCTATTTAATAAAATTAATAAATAGTATTGTATTATTGATGATAAAATGGTAAGTAATATCATGCAAAGCTTCTAAGAGCAATTATAAAGAAAGCCCAAAGGAGAATTAGAGTATGAATATAAAGAGAAAATACACTGCGATTATATTGATGATTTTAATATTATCATTATCACTTCTATCCTTTTCTTATGCAGAGAAAAATAGCGTAACTATTTCATTAGGAGGAGATACATTATTAGGAGATCATGTAGGTAATCATATAGATACTCATGGTGTAGATTACCCTTGGGAAAGTGTGAAGGAAATTTTTCAAAAATCTGATTTAGCTTTAGTTAATCTAGAATGTACAGTGGGAACTACTGGGGAGCCTCAAGACAAGCAATACACATATAGAGCAAAGCCAGAAACCTTAGAAGGCCTAGTAAATGCAGGAGTTAAGGGAGTTTCACTAGGGAACAATCATTCTCTTGATTATGGGAGAGAATGCTTTGTAGAGACTTTAGATAATCTTGATAAATACAATATTAAATATACTGGTGGTGGACGAAATATTGAAGAAGCTCTTAAGCCTGCAATATGGGAGATAAACGGCATCAAGATAGGATTTATTGGATTTTCAAGGGTAACACCTCATGTAGACTGGTATGCTACAGAAAGCAGGGCAGGAATAGTAAATGGATATGATGGCAATGCAAAAAATGTAATACAAGCAGTGAAACAGGCAAAGGAGAAGGTAGATTTTCTAATAGTGTCTCTTCATTGGGGAACAGAATTAGCAGATTATCCAAGGGACAATGACGTAATCATAGCTAAAGAACTAATAGATAACGGTGCTGATTGTATAATGGGACATCATCCACATGTACTTCAAGGCATTGAATTTTATAGAGATAGACCTATAGTCTACAGCTTAGGCAACTTTGTTTTTGGTGCAAAAGGTGAGAGAACCACTCAAACTTTTGTTTTTAATATGGAAATAAATAAAGATGGCATAATAAATACTAATATAGTTCCAGGCAGAATAAGGTCTGGACAACCGATTATTTCTGAAGGAGAAGACAGGGAAAATACAATAAATCTTATAAACCAATTGTCAGCAGATTGGGGTACAAAGATTTTAGCAGATGGGAGTATCCTTGGCAATATTGAATATGTAGCTCATAATGAGTCAGATGCTGAAGAAAATGATGAAATAGAGAACACTAAGAATCCATCTGATGACATTGAAGGCTTTGAAGAGAATCCCATGAAAAATAATTTTAAATTTAGATTTGATGGGTTCATTGATTTTTTAACCGAATATGGTTTACAGGTGTTTATAATTAGTGTTGTGCTGTTTGTGATGTTGATGGTTGTTGTAGTGGTAAAGCTTATAAGATAATGCTAAAAATTATTGATGGTTTTTATATAATATGGTAAGATATGGACAAGGTAATCGGAAAAGCAGGGTGTGGTTGCCACCTCACTTCATACAAGAAAGGAGGTGGCGTGATATGAGTACATATCAAGCAATATCTTTAATGATAGCGTTTGGAATACTACTAATATCGCTTATCTCCTATTTAGATAGGGATAAGAACCAAAAGAAGTAATCACCCTGCTAGCACCAGGGTGATCATAATTACTTGATATAACCACTGGTCGGCAACCGCATCTTGCGGTACCGATTGCCTTACTTATATTATACCACATAATAATAAAAAGTAAACATTTAACAATTTTTTATTTCTTTATTTTTCACCTATTTTTTTATTGCTTCTTCTCCCCACACTTTTTCACAAAGTATTTAAACATCTCCAAAAACTCCTCATACTTAACTACTAATGCTTCTGGATGCCACTGTACTCCAAGTATGAATTGACCATCTGTAGAAATGCTTTCCATAGCCTCAATGATTCCATCCTGTGAGTAAGCAGAAGCTTTTAGCCCTTTTCCTAAGTCTTTAACAGACTGATGATGGGTTGAATTTACTTTGATATCATGGGTCTTAAAAATTTTAAATGGTATACTGTCTTCCTCCAGCTTTACAGAATGATAAAGTACATCTGCTCTTGTATCTTCAGGATAATGACCTAGTGAGTTAGGCAGCTGAGCATTTATATCTTGGTATAGGGTTCCATTTAAAGCCACATTTATAAGCTGCATTCCTCTGCATACACCAAGTATAGGGATATAAGCATTATAAACTTTTTTAAATAATTTTAGCTCATACTCATCTCTTTCAGCAGATATGGAATGAACCTCCTTTATAGGATTCTCTCCGTAATATAAAGGTGCTAAGTCTACTCCGCCAGTAAATATGATTCCATCTACTAATTTAATGTAATCCTCAATGCATTCATCACAGCCGGTAACTGGAATAAGTACTGGTGTCCCTCCAGCCATAATTACTGCTCTTATGTAATTATAATTCAGTGAATTAAAGGTGATATTCTTTTCGTTGGTTTCACTAAAAGTAGTAAGTCCTATTATAGGTCTCAATTTTTTTCCCCCTTAATTAATTTTGTGACTACCTTGCTATTACAATTATTATTACTATTATATATTACTTAAATATTTTTGGAATTAATAATTTTCAACTGTTGTGATCACGATTCTTACTAACCTTATAAAATTTTTCTATAAACATCACGTTAGTTATAGATAAAAACTATTAGTAAAAATGTAGTATTCATAATAGAATTCTATTGGAACAAATAAAACAAGCTATACATAGGAGGCATATAATGAATACAAGAAAATCTATAGTTATTTTACTAAGTTTATTATTGGTTTTTGCGTTGGCGTTAACAGGATGTACTACAAATACTCCTTCACCATCTGATGCAAACAATCAACAAACAGAAGGCAATAATGAAAAAGACACATTTAAAGCTCAAATAACATTCAATGGTTCATCTACTTTAGCACCTGTAATGTCAGCCATTGCAACTGATTTTATAGAGGGAAATACCACTTGGAATAATGTAGATGCAAGCTTTCCAGAAGAAAATATAGCTATTTACGTATCTGCTGGCGGCTCAGGAGCAGGAGTTAAGGCAGTTTTAGACAATACCGCTGATTTCGGTATGCTAGCAAGAGAAATCAAGGACGAAGAATTAGAAAAAATAGGGGATGCAAAGGTATTTAAGCTAGGAATAGATGCATTAACAGTATCTGTAAACCCTGAGAACCCTATTTTACAAGTAAGAGATGATTTGCCTACAGAAGAAGTTAGAAAGATATTCGCAGGGGAATATAAATATTGGGATGAAATAGATAGCAGTCTTCCGCATAGAGAAATAGTAGTGGTTATTAGAGACCTAAGTGGTGGAGCACATGAAGTATTTCAAAAAAGCGTAATGGGAGATGCTCAGATCCGAGAAGATGCTATACAATCGCCTTCAATGGGAGCATTAGTCACAAAAGTAATTGAAAATAAAGATGCTATAGGATATGCATCATTTGGAATGGTTAATCAAAATGCTGGTAAACTTGTTCCTTTAAAAGTTGACGGAGTTGAAGCTACAGAAGAAAATATAGTAAATGGTTTATATAAAATATCTAGACCACTTATTGCAGTTAAAAGAGGAGAATTAACTCCTGAACAAAAAGCATTTATGGATGTAGTAACATCTGAAAAAGGTCTTTCAATTATAGAAGAAATGGGATTTGTGCCTGTTAGATAAAATCTATAGATATTAAAAAATTCAGGGGTTATATCCTCTGAATTTTTTGATTAGAGGTGTGCATATGTATAAGTTTTTAGATAAAGTATTTAGTATAATAATAAGGCTGCTGACCTTATTTGCACTATTGCTGCTAGCCTTTGTAATAATATTCATATTCAAGGAAAGCTTTGTTTTTTTTAGAGAGGTTTCAATATTTAAATTTATATCGGGCAGAACATGGAACCCCCTATTATCTCCAGATAAGCTATCAATATTAAATATAATATTGGGAACATTGTATGTTTCTTTTGTAGCTATTGTTATAGCGTTACCAATAGGTGTAGGTAGTGCATTATTGCTGTCTGGATATATTAAGGGCAGGAGAAGGACTATTATTAGAGGGATTATAGATATACTTGGAGGGATACCCTCTGTAGTATATGGATTTATAGGGCTCCTTGTGCTGGTAAAATTTTTCGAAGTTAGATTTGATTTTCCTAGTGGAGAGTCTGTCCTTGCAGGTGGCATACTTCTTTCATTAATGGTACTTCCATATATAATATCTACCTGTGATGAGACCATGGAAAAGGCGTACAATAACCATTTATCTTCTTCCCAGGCTTTAGGCGTTTCAAACAACTACTTTCTAAGGAAGGTTGTTCTAGCTGAGAGTAAAAAGGGAATAATTGCAGCCGTGGTACTAGCATTGGGCAGAGCAATGGGCGAGACCATGGCAGTGATGATGGTTATTGGGAATGCTCCAATTACACCAAAGCTGCTTGGAAAGGCCCAGACAATACCTTCACTTATTGCATTAGAAATGGGTATGGCAGAAGTAGGAAGTCTTCATTATCATGCACTTTTTGCATCAGGATTTGTGTTGATGATTATTCTTTTGATAATCAATATAATTGTGTATTATGTTAAAAAGGTATCTATTAAAGCAGAATAGATTAGGGAAAGTTAAGCTTATAAATAAGCGGGGACGATATTATGAGAGAAAAAACAAGTGCAATTTTATTTAAGCTATGGATTATGTTAAGTGCCATAATAGTGCTTTCTTCCGTAGCGTTTATATTTATTTATATAATTAAGAATGGAGCCAGCTCCATAAATCTTGAATTCATATTTGGAAAACCTAAGGGCATACCATTGGGCTCTGAGGGTGGAATATTTCCTGCCATTGTCGGTAGCTTGCTGTTGACTCTTATCGCATGTATATTTGCCACAATATTAGCTATCTGTACAGCAATTTATGTAGTATTTTACTGTGCATCTAAGAAAATAGAAAGTATAGTTCATGTTGTAGTACAATGCATGGCAGGAGTTCCATCTATAGTATTAGGTCTTTTTGGCTATACACTATTAGTGGTCAATTTGAAGCTGGGAAGGTCATTATTATCTGGAGGAATAACACTGGGAATTATGATATTTCCTTTTATACAGGTAAGGGTAGAAAAAACATTGAGAGAAATTAGTTCTTCATTAGTTAATTCATCCTATGCACTTGGCATATCAAAATCCTATACTCTTTTTAAACTAGTATTGCCTATGTGCAAATCAGATATAATATCAGCCACAACACTTGCAGGAGGCTTTGCAATGGGTGCTGCAGCACCGATAATACTTACAGCAGCAGTAATATTTGCTCCTGTTCCAAACTCATTATCATCTCCAGTAATGGCACTGCCTTTTCATCTGTACATTCTTACAGGAGAAGGAATATCACTGGAGAAATCATATGCAACTGCATTGGTACTGATAATGCTTTTATTTATTATAAATATATTGTCATTAGCTACCACCTTTTTTGGTGAACACAGGAAATACAATAGAAATATTTAGCGAACATTTGCAGAATATGATTATAATTCTTAGCGAATGTAGGCAAGAAATCCGTCAAGCAACTTGCACTGTCTGAGCGGAGCGAGTTTGCAAGTTGTAGAATTTTTTGCTGTAATGAGCTATAGAATTATTCATATTCGAAACCGGAAGCGGATGTTTCTATTGTATTTCCTACGAAAGGAGCTGAAATAAATGAATATAATTGAATTAGCATCCTTAAACGCATATTATGGAAGCAAAAAGATACTAAATAATATAAATATGAAAATCATGAAGAATAAGATAACTGCAATAATAGGTCCATCTGGTTGTGGAAAATCTACTCTTTTGGCAGCCTTAAACAGAATGCTAGAAGAAAGTGATGGAAAAGTTCATGGTGGAATAATCTTTGATGGGAAAGATATATTTTCTTATTCAAAAGAAGATATAAGAAAAAGAATAGGGATAGTATTTCAAAAACCAGCTCCATTTCCAATGTCCATATATAAAAATCTTACCTATGCTCCTATATACTATGGAACAAGGGACAGAAAAAAACTAGATGAAATAGTAAAGAATAAACTACAGGTATCTGGACTTCTTGAAGAGGTAAAAAATGATTTAAATATGTCTGCACTCAAACTGTCAGGAGGACAGCAGCAAAGACTTTGCATAGCCAGAGCACTTACAGTGGAGCCTGAGGTATTACTACTAGATGAGCCTTGTTCTGCATTAGATGTAAAAAACACAGCCAATATCGAAGAAATGCTTTTAAGACTTTCAGAGAATTATACAATAATTATAGTTACACATAATCTACAGCAGGCTAAAAGAATATCAGACTATACTGCATTTATACTAGACGGAGAGCTTATAGAATATGATGAAACTGAAAAGATATTTAATAGTCCAGATGATAAAAGAACAAGAGAATATATCGAAGGGATATATGGTTAAAAAAAGCCGTGAGAGTAGCGTCGATAGCCAATTTTGATTTTATAAAGTAAAAATAAAATAATTGCTGAAATTACACTAATATGGTAAACTATGGACAAGGTAATCGGAAAAGCAGGGTGTGGTTGCTGCCTCATTTCACGAAGGAAGGAGGTGGTGTGGTATGAGTACATACGAAGCAATATATTTAATGTTTGCATTCGGGATGTTACTAATATCGCTTATCTCCTATTTAGATAGGGATAAAAAATAATCACCCTGCCCGCAACGCAGAGTGATTAACAAAATTTAATCATCTCGTGGCAACCGCACCATGCGGTACCGATTACCTTATTCATATTATATCACAAATTGGATAGAAGTAAACATTTTAGAAAATATATATTTTTGTATTTGCAAGCAGTATAGAAAATAATTTTTCTAGGAGGATTTTTGATGTTAATCTACAACATACCAGGCATAGGTAAAATTGAAATAGATAACATAGTATTTGACTACAATGGTACCATAGCAGTAGACGGAAAGCTTATAGATGATGCTAAAGTGCTTATAATTAAACTTAAGGAATATGCTAATATACACATCCTTACAGCTGATACCTATGGAACAGTAGAAAAAGAGTGTGCTGAGCTAGGTGTAAAAGTAGCTAAATTCCCAAAGGAAATGGCTAGCCTTTCAAAAAAGGAAATAGTAGAAAATTTAGGTCCAGAAAAGACTATTTGCGTAGGGAATGGATTTAATGATATAGAAATGTTTAAAATATGCAAAATATCAATAGCCATTATAGAAAATGAAGGCTGTAGCGGAAAGCTTTTAGCCCACTCGGATATTGTGACCAAATCTATAAAGGATGCTATAAAAGTTATTTTAAATGAAAATAGAATGAAGGCTACGTTGAGAAATTGAGCGACTTGAGGATTATTTGTAAGTCATTTTTGTGTGACAGGCAGTAGCACATTTGTAAAGGGATGAATTATGCTAAAAAGATTTCTGAAAGTATGAAATAAAATTAAGACAAAACCACCACTAATAATGTATAATAATATTTAACATATATTGATTGTCCGAAAAGTAGAAAAGAAATACATATAGTAAAGGTGGTGAATTCATGGATAAAGAGATAATAAAGTTATTAAGTGACATGTTAGATGAGAAACTAGATGAAAAGCTAGAACCTATTAAGGCAAAACTAGACGAGCATTCAGAAATACTTAATAGTCATTCAGAAATACTTAATAGTCATTCGGAAATACTCAGAAGTCATTCAGAAGTACTTAATAGTCATTCGGAAATACTTAACAAACATAGCATAATACTAGACGAGCATACTCAAATACTTAGAGCTCTAGAGCACTCAGCACAGGTAAATAAGGCTGAGCAGGACAAAATGAATAATGACATAGCCCATATGAAGGGAGACGTAGAGAGCATTAAAAAAGGACTTGCAGGTGTTGAAATCATAACAGCGAATAATTGGTCTGATATAGTGAGAATAAAGTCGCTAATTCAGTAGATAATAAATCTTATTATTAGGTCAGAGGGCATCCTCTGACTTTTACTTTTCTATCCAACATCATAATTCTATGCTATAATAAAAATTATAGACTAAAGTTTAGGAGTGGTTTTTTTGCCAAAAATAAAAGATGTAGAGAGAAAACCAAAGCACTGTACCACTATTGGTGGGCAGGCATTAATCGAAGGAGTAATGATGAAAGGGCCTAAAGATATAGCTATTGCTGTAAGAAAGCCTGACAATCAAATAGAACTTAAGAAAGAAGCCATAAAATCACCATCTACAAAATATAAATTTTTAAAATGGCCATTTATAAGAGGAGTAGTAGGTCTTGTAGAAGCAATGGTCATAGGTGTGGATTCCCTTATGTACTCAGTAGAGTTCTACGAGGAAGAAGAAGTAACTGAGCCAGGAAAAATAGATAAGTTTTTCGATAAGCTCTTTAAAGATAAAGCTGAAAAAGTAGCAATGTATATTTCAGTATTTATCTCTATGGTAATTGCAGTAGGAGTATTCATGCTAGGACCAACACTAATAACAAATCTTATAAAAAGCTCAATTGAAGCTCCAATAATTTTAAATCTAATTGAAGGGCTTATAAGGATATTGATGTTTCTAGCATATGTAACTGCTATTTCAAAATTGAAGGATATACAAAGAGTATTTCAATATCACGGAGCAGAGCATAAGACTATTCATTGCTATGAGCATGAGGAAGAGCTTACTGTGGAAAATGTAAGGAAGCATCCTATTTTACATCCTAGATGTGGTACTAGTTTTCTATTTATGGTAATGATAATAAGTATATTAGTATTTTCATTTTTTGGATGGCCAAATCCATTGATGAGATTTGCTATTAGAATTGCCATGCTTCCAGTAATAGCTGGGATATCATATGAAATAAACCGAATTATCGGAAGAAGCAATAGCAGGCTAGCATATTTGCTATCTTACCCAGGACTATTTATTCAACAAATAGCTACAGTAAAAGAGCCAGACGGTTCACAAATAGAGGTTGCCATAGAGGCATTAAAGGGAGTTTTAGTAGAAGACAAGGAGGCTGACCGTTGGTAGCCCATTATACAATAGGAGATTTAATTAAAAAAGGCATAGAAATTTTAGGAGAAGGGGAATTTAACAATCCCCTTCTTGACTCTCAACTATTATTATGCCATGTGATTAATGTTGACAAAATTTATACTTATACACATAAGGATGAAATAATTGATAGTCTTTTTGTGGATAAGTTTTTAAAATTAATTGATAAGAGAAAAAGTGGATATCCTATTCAGTATATGTTAGGAAAACAAGAATTTATGGGTTTAGATTTTTTTGTTAAAGAAGGAGTTCTGATTCCGAGGCCAGATACGGAGATATTGGTTGAATATATAATAGAACTTGTGAAAGGCAAATGTTTTAAGAGCAAAGAGCATATTAAAATTGTGGATATTGGCACAGGAAGTGGCACTATTACCCTAAGTCTAGCACATTATATAGAAAATGCTCATATATATTCAATAGATGTAAGTGATATAGCCCTTCAAGTAGCTGCTGAGAACTCAAAGAGACTAGGTTTAGAGTCAAAAGTAACCTTCCTTAAGGGAGACTTATTTAAACCACTAGATGGATTAAACATACAAGGCTCTATAGATATAATAGTATCAAATCCACCATATATTCCAACAAAAGATATTGCAGAGCTACAAAAGGAAGTGGCAGAATATGAGCCAAAGCTTGCATTAGACGGAGGAGAAGATGGTCTAGACTTCTATAGAAGAATAGTGAGTGATAGTGGCAAATACCTTTCTGATAATGGAGTCCTAGCACTGGAAATAGGATATGATCAAGGACCAGCAGTAAAAAAACTATTAGAGGACAAAGGAACGCTTACTAAAAAGAACATTCCTCAAAACCATCCACAATGCATCGAGATAATAAAGGATTTAGCAGGGCATGATAGAGTAGTGGTTTTAAAGACAATTCAGAATTGAGAATGGAAAATTGAGAATTAATTAAAGAGAGTTAGTTATTGTTTAACTATTACTCAGTTATTATTTAGGATAGTTGCTTGGAACTTAGAATAGATAAAAAAATAATAGAATATATTACAAAATTATGATATAATATTAAATTGGACAATTCCGTAGTGATGAGGTGAGAATCGTGTTGGATAAATTGAAATTTACAGAAGAGAGATACGAAGATTTAAGCAAAAAAATAAGCGACCCAGAGATAATAAACAATATTGCAGAATGGCAAAAATATGTTAAGGAACATGCTGAAATTGAGCCTATAGTATTAAAATATAGAGAATACAATGAAGCTGCTACTCAACTAGAAGATTCTAAGGAAATGCTTAAGGAAAAATTAGATGACGATTTTAGAGAGCTTGTTAAGCTTGAAGTTGAAGAGCTTACACAAAAATGTGATGAGCTAATTGAAGAACTGAGAGGACTTCTTATTCCAAAGGACCCAAATGACGATAAAAACGTTATTGTGGAAATCCGTGCAGGTGCTGGAGGAGACGAGGCAGGAATATTTGCAGGTGATCTATTTAGAATGTATACTAGATTTGCTGAAAGACAACGTTGGAAAACGGAGATGATGAGCTCTAACGACCAAGGAATAGGTGGATTTAAAGAAGTTATATTCCTGATAAAAGGTAAGGGAGCGTATAGCAAGCTTAAATATGAAAGTGGAGTTCACAGGGTTCAGAGAGTTCCTGCAACTGAATCAAGTGGAAGAATTCATACATCAACTGCTACAGTAGCAGTGTTGCCTGAAGTGGACGATATTGATATAGAAATCAATCCAGCAGACGTACGTGTTGACGTGTACCGTTCTTCAGGTAATGGTGGGCAAAGCGTTAATACTACAGACTCAGCCGTTAGACTTACTCACATACCTACAGGTATGGTTGTGGCGTGTCAGGATGAAAAGTCTCAGTTAAAGAACAAAGAAAAAGCCTTTAAGATACTTAAGGCTAGACTTTATGACCAAATGATGGAAGAGCAAAATGCTGAAATAGCAGAGGCTAGAAGAAGTCAAGTTGGAACTGGAGACAGAAGTGCAAAGATTAGAACATACAACTTCCCACAAGGAAGAATATCAGATCACAGAATAAATCTAACTGTATATAAATTAGAAGCATTCTTAGATGGAGATATAAATGAAATGCTTGATGCATTAGCAACAAGCGCTCAAGCAGAAAAACTTCAACAGGTAGAATAGAAAAAGTCGGGAAATCCCGACTTTTTACATACCCAAAAACCCATTTTGAAAATACAATAGAAATACTAATCGAACTTCAGATTTAATACTATAAGCAGGTATAGAACCCATTAAGCAGGTGTATTAAGGTAAGGTCAGCATACGCTGACATAAGGAGTTACAATAAAATCAAAGATTTCTATAGCTCCATTAAGCGAAGCGAGTTTATAAGCTTACTGACACTATAATCCCAATAATAAACCCAACGACAATTCCTAAACCTGATGCTCTGCCATTATGTAAAGATTTAGCATCTGGAATCATTTCTCCACAGGTTATATAGAGCATAGTTCCTCCCGCAAATGCTAAACACAATCCAATAAAAAAATCGGACACACCTCCTAATATCGCTCCAATAAAAGCACCTATACCAGTAGGTATTCCCGCAAGGATAGTAAGCATCATAACCTTAAAGGCAGAGGAACCACTTAACCTCAATGGAGCAGCCATGGCTAACCCTTCTGGGAGATTGTGTAGAGCAATTATTATAGCCATTGTAATTCCCATCTTAGAAGTAAACATGTATCCAGAGCCTATAGCTAATCCTTCTGGTAAGTTGTGAATAGCTATAGCAATTCCTAATAGAGCCCCTGTTCTAAAGAAATGATTCTTGGAGCCAGACAAGTTTTTACCTTTATTAACAGGAAAAAAACCTTCAACAAAGACTACAATTATGACCCCAAAAAGTATACCTAGTATTTCTGTTCCTAAACCTGCTATTTCATAAGCTTCAGGAAGAAGATCAAATGCAACTACACTTAACATAAGACCACTAGTAATTCCCATAAGAATTCCTAGAAATCTTGAGCTAGGCTTAACAATACATAAAGATATTAATCCACCTAAGCCAGTTCCAACAACACCTACCAATGTACCTATAATAGTAATCACTAAAGCTTGAGTCAATAGTATCACTCCTTGTCGCAATATAAATAATTATGAACACTTTATCAGCCTATATTTATAACGAATAGAAAAGTCCTAACTTTTTATGTTGAATTATTTGTGAAGCTAATATAATATATATTTTAAGAAAGTAGATAATAGAATTATAAAGACGAAATATGAGAATAGATACTTCACTATGCTCACGATGACGTAAACAAAAGAAAGGAATCAATAATGAAAGAAAAAAACACTAAAATATTATCCATAGACTCATTACATCCACAGATTGATAAAATTAAAGAGGCTGCAAAAATAATTAAAAGTGGTGGAACTGTGGCATTTCCTACGGAAACAGTATATGGTCTTGGGGCGAATGCATTAGACGAAAAAGCCATAGAAAAAATTTATTCAGCAAAAGGGAGACCTGAGGACAACCCTTTAATAGTACACATAAGCAGCATATCACAGCTTGAAGACCTTGTGGAAAACATACCGCAGCATGCATACATACTAATGGAAAGGTTCTGGCCAGGACCCTTGACCTTAATATTCAATAGAACTAACAAAGTTCCTGACAAAATAACAGGAGGCTTATCTACAGTAGCCATAAGAATGCCAGCTCATAATATAGCATTAGAGCTAATAAAGCATTCCCAGCTTCCTATAGCAGCTCCAAGTGCCAATACATCAGGCAAACCAAGTCCTACAAATTTTTCTCACGTAATACATGATTTATCTGGGAAAATTGACATGATAATAGATGGAGGGAGTGCTGGAGTAGGGCTAGAATCAACAGTTCTAGATATTTCTGGAGATATACCTATTATATTAAGACCAGGTGGAATTACTATTGAAGACCTATTTAGTGTTTTACCAAGGGTAGAGTATGATAGAGCTATTGAGATGTCTATTACCGACATAACACCAAAATCACCTGGACAAAAATATAAGCATTATTCACCTGATGCAAGGATGATTTTAGTTAGTGGAAATATAGAAGAAATTGTGCGAAAGACTATGGAGCTATGTAAGGAGTATATCTCCCAAGGAATGAAGGTAGGGATAATGGCTACCAAACAGACCTGTGATAGATATGAAAATAGCAATGTACTTGTAGTTGGTGATAGGGAGCTTCCAGAGACTATAGCAACAAATCTGTTTAGTGCTTTAAGAAGATTTGATGAAGAAAAGGTTGATATAATTATAGCTGAAGCTATAGAAGAAAAAGGCATTGGAAAAGCTATAATGAATAGAATGAAAAAGGCTGCAGGAGGTAAAATTGTATGAATGTTCTTTTCGTATGTACTGGCAATACTTGCAGAAGTAGTATGGCTGAGGGCTTGTTTAGACATATGATTAATGAGAAAGGCTTAGAAGGCGAAATCAGTGTAGAATCAGCAGGAGTATTTGCAGTATCAGGAGAGCCTGCCTCATTACAAGCAATTGAAGCCATGGGGAGACAATCCATTGACATATCTAACCATAAATCCAGACAGCTTACAAAAGAGATGATTGAAAATGCGAATTTGATTATTGCAATGACTAATAACCACAAAAGAGCAATAATATCCATGAGCAATAATGCAATAGATAAAACATTCACTCTAACTGAATATTCCTATGATGATACAAGAAAACATAATGATATTATGGACCCTTTTGGAGCTCCTGTACATGAATATGAGAAGTGCTTAATGGAGATAAAAAATGCTCTTAATATTATTCTAGAAAAATTAATAGAAAATAGTGAGGAGGAAAACTAAATGAAAATTGGATTAGGCTGTGACCACGCTGGATACGAACTCAAGGGGTACATTAGAAAATATTTGGATGAAAAAGGTATAGAATATATAGACTTTGGTACAAACTCTATAGAGTCAGTAGATTATCCTGATTTTGGTGAAAAGGTTGCTGAGTCGGTAAAAAATGGCGAATGTGATAGAGGAATTATTTGCTGCGGCACAGGAATAGGTATATCAATTTCTGCCAATAAGGTTCCAGGAATTAGATGTGCTTTATGTGGTGATTGTTATTCTGCGAGGATGTCAATAGAGCATAATAACGCCAATGTACTAGCAATTGGAGCTAGAGTTACAGGTAAGGATTTAGCTCTTGAAATTATAGATACATGGCTTAAAGCAGAATTCCAAGGTGGAAAACATGAAAGAAGAGTTAATAAAATTAAAGACATAGAAGATAAGTATGTGATATAATACTACAGACCAGAAAAGGGAGCACCATCAGACTGCGTAAAAACTGTCATCCTGAGCGAAGTGAATGGGCATCTAATGGCTGAGATTATTCACTGCGTTTAGAATGACAAGTCCGTTCTAAAAGTTAATATTTACACAGTCTGGCGAGTGTTCATGAGTTAAAACATTATGAGAGGAGAGATGTGCGTGAATAGAGTTATAGTTATGGATCATCCATTAATTAAGCACAAATTAACATTTATTAGGGACAAAAATACGGGACCAAAAGAATTTAGGGAATTAGTAAAAGAAGTTGCAACGCTTATGGCATATGAGGTTACTAGAGATTTACCCCTTGAGGATATAGAAATTGAGACTCCTCTTACCAAAACAACATCACAGGTAATAGCTGGGAAAAAATTGGGGATAGTTCCTATATTAAGAGCAGGACTTGGAATGGTAGAAGGATTACTAAACTTATTACCGGCTGCAAAGGTAGGACATATAGGACTTTATAGAGATCCAGAAACTCTTCAGCCTGTAGAGTATTACTGTAAATTACCATATGATGCAGCAGAGAGAGAGTTAATATTATTAGACCCAATGCTTGCAACTGGAGGTTCTGCAAGGGCTGCAATTACATTTCTAAAGGAAAGAGGAGTGACAAATATTAAGCTTATGTGCTTAATAGCTGCTCCTGAAGGTATAAGAGCCGTGCATGAGCTGCATCCAGATGTAGATATTTTTGTAGCAGGAGTAGATGAAAAATTAAATGACCATGCATATATTCTTCCAGGACTAGGAGATGCAGGAGATAGATTGTTTGGAACAAAATAAAGATGGGGGAACCCATCTTTGTTTTTTTACGTCAAAGATAATAGAAATAATTTAGGATTAAGAAGTTGTTACTTTGAGATAGATGGGATAAGCCTTACTTATGAAGGGTATGCTTACGAATGATATAAAGACGCGATTCTTCAGCTTCGTTTCAGAATGACAGGCAAAAAAATTATAGTTTTTAGCTAGTCTCGGAATACAATTGGAATTAGATAAAGGGGGGAGTATATATGCGACCATCATGGGACGAGTATTTTATGGAAATAGTAAATGTAGTGAAAAAAAGATCGACCTGTACTAGAAGACAGGTTGGTGCACTAATTGTTTTAGATAAAAGAATTCTTTCAACAGGCTATAATGGCGCTCCTACAGGACTAAAACATTGTGCGGAAGTAGGTTGCTTAAGAGACAAGCTTGGAGTACCATCGGGTCAAAGACATGAACTATGTAGAGGTCTACATGCTGAGCAAAACGCTATAGTACAAGCTGCAAATTCTGGTATTAGTATAAAGGGCGGAACAATATATGTAACAAATCAGCCATGCGTGCTATGTGCGAAGATGATAATTAACGCAGGTATCAAGAGAGTAGTTTTTAATGGAGATTATCCTGATGAATTATCTACTGATATGCTTAAGGAAGCTGGAGTAGAGTTAATAAGGATTGACTAAGCAGGCTAATTAGAGTACAATCAAAGTTATAAGACATGCTTGACTAGGAAATATTTTCACTAATATTTAATTTGCCAAGCTTGACCCTGAAAGAAGAGGAGTGTTAATTATGACTAATTATTATATAGTCTTTCTAATACCTATAATATTATCTTATCTACTTACACCATTGGCAAAATATACAGCAAAAAAAATTGGAGCCATTGACGTTCCAAAGGATGATAGAAGAGTACACAAGGTGCCTATACCTAGACTAGGCGGTCTTGCTATTTACTTAGCTACAATGATATCCATGGTT
Source organism: Firmicutes bacterium UBA3546 (assembly GCA_002376545.1). Lineage (GTDB taxonomy): Bacteria > Bacillota > Clostridia > Tissierellales > Proteiniboraceae > Proteiniborus. Next base: position 30,500 of record DFOH01000016.1, read on the forward strand.
ATATTCTTAAAGCTTGACAGAACTATAGTTTCTATTATGATAGGGAGTACCATAATTGTAATAACAGGGATAATAGATGACGTCAAACCTATGTCTGCAAGATGGAAGTTTTTATTTCAGATATTATCAGCAGTTGTCTTGATTATTGGAGATGTTAGAATAGAGTTTCTTGGAAATCCATTTGTTAAATACGGAATTATTAACTTAGGTGTGCTTTCTATACCAGTGACTATTTTTTGGGTAGTTGGTATTACTAATACTTTAAACTTTATTGATGGTCTTGATGGACTTTCAGCAGGTGTAGGGGCCATAGCAGCAGTATCATTATTTTTTGTAGCAGCAAGCATTAGCTACATTGATACTAGTATGGTTATGATAATGTGTGCAATAATAGCTGGCTCAGCTTTTGGATTTCTTCCACATAACTTTAATCCGGCAAAGATTTTTATGGGAGATACTGGAGCCCTATTTTTAGGATATATGCTTTCAGTAATTGCCATGGAAGGTGTAATGAAGAGCGTAGCTACTATTACTATAGTAGTACCTATATTAGCTCTTGGGCTTCCTATATTTGATACTGCCTTTGCCATAGTTAGAAGACTTATTAATAAAAGACCTATATCTGAAGCGGATAAAGGACATGTGCATCATAGACTTTTAGATAGAGGACTCAGTCAAAAGCAGGCAGTTCTAATACTTTATGTAGTAAGTGCTGTGTTCGGAACCTCAGCAGTGTTCATGACTGGTTTAAAGCCTGAATATGGAGTAGTAGTTGTGGGTGTTGTATTGACCTTAGTCTTCCTTGGAGCAGCAAGATTTGGTGTTATTGGAATTGTGGACTCAAAGAAAAAGAATAGAGGAAAAAGATGATAAGGAGTACAAATGCTATGGATAAGATTAAAGTTTTAACTGTCTTTGGGACAAGACCAGAAGCCACAAAAATGTGTGTAGTAGTTAAGAGATTAAATGAAAATCCTTTTATAGAACACAAGCTTTGTGTAACCGCTCAGCATAGACAAATGCTAGACCAAGTTTTAGATATATTTAATGTGGTTACTGACTATGACCTAGATATATTTGAAGCAGGTCAAAGTCTTAGTCAGATTACAACTAGAGCTTTAAATGGTCTTGAATCCGTAATAAAAGATTTCAAGCCTGACTTGATATTAGTTCAAGGAGATACTAGTACAGTTTTTGCTGGAGCTTTAGCCGCCTTCTATAATGGAGTAAAAGTTGGACACGTAGAGGCAGGACTTAGAAGCCACAATCTATATTCACCTTTTCCTGAAGAGGCCAATAGGAAGCTTACAGGGGTTGTTGCAGATTTTCATTTTTGTCCTACAGAGGAAAGCAAGCAAAATCTTTTAAAAGAAGGCTATGATATTAGCAAAATCTATGTGACAGGAAACACTGCTATAGATGCTCTATTGGAAACAGTGTCAGATGCTTATGTATTTGAAGACGAGCTTTTAAATAAATTAGACTATAAAAATAAAAAAATTATATATTTGACCTGCCATAGAAGTGAAAACATAGGCAAGCCTATGGAGGATATATTTACTGCTCTGGCTCATATAATAGATAAAAACCAAGATGCAGAATTGGTTTTCCCTATTCACTTAAATCCAAAGGTAAGAGAGATTGCCTATAGAATATTGAATGATAATCCTAGGATACACCTTATGGAGCCTTTAGATTATGAAGCATCAGTTAATATGCAGGCTAAATGCTATCTTGTAGTTACAGACTCTGGAGGATTACAAGAAGAAGCTCCTACATTAGGGAAGCCTGTACTAGTAGCTAGAAGAGAAACAGAAAGACCTGAGGGTATAAAGGCTGGAACTGCAAAACTCGTAGGTGTAGAGTACGAAAACGTATTTGCTCAAGTAGATTTACTATTAAATAACAAAGAAGAATACAATAAAATGGCAAATGCCGTAAATCCATATGGAGACGGACATGCGGCTGAGAGAATTGTGGATATAATAGTTGAGAAATTAAAAACTAAATAAGTTAATTGAGGATAAGAATAAAAGTAAGATAAAGGGATGTAAACCTGTCTTGTCTTAGAGATTCTTTATTGTCGTTCAGGATTATAAAAAAGGACTTTTCATTGGCTTTGGTCAATGATGGTCCTTTTTTTAAAATATAGGATATCGTAATGTTCATAATTATAAGAACAATGAACATTATAATATAAATAGTTACTGATTGTATGGATATCATAAAAGCTACTCTGCAAAAATGTAGCAGGATTCTAGCCCTAAGATGTAGAATATATTATACACCAAGCTTTTAAAATAAGCGAATAGAAGGTGTGATACGGTGGAGCTTAAAGATACCTTAAATAAAACTAAAGAAGAGCAAGCCATTCAATACGAATTAAAAAAATTAGAACAGAGTTTAGATGTCATGAAGGATATATTAGACCACGAATATCAGGGCATGGTACTTGTTGATGCAGAGGGAAAGATACTTAAATTTAACTATGAAAAGCTAATGGGCATAAAAGAAAAGGATGTAATAGGAAAGCATGTAGATGAAGTTATAGACAATACCAGACTCCATATAGTAATAAAGACGGGAAAAAAAGAAATTAATGATATCCAAAAGATACAGGGCAAGGATATGATAGCTACTCGTATCCCTATAATGAAGGATGGAAAAGTAATAGGTGCAATAGGAAGTGTAGTTTTTAAGGATGTTAGAGAGCTTAAACCACTGATTCAAAGAATAGAGACCTTTGAAAAGACCTTTAATAAATATAAGGGCGAGATAAAAAAGATGCATGAGGCTACCTATTCCTTTGATCATATAATTACTCGGAACAAGAGAATGGAGCATCTAAAAGAAGTAGCTAAAAGAGCAGCGGAAAGCAATTCAACTGTATTGATTCAAGGAGAAAGCGGCACTGGTAAAGAGTATTTTGCCCATGGGATTCATAAAGCCAGCCATAGGAGATATGGAACCTTTGTACGAATAAACTGTGCAGCCATACCTAAAGAGCTTTTAGAAGCAGAGCTTTTTGGGTATGAGGAAGGTGCTTTTACAGGAGCGAGAAAAGAGGGAAAGCTAGGAAAACTAGAGATTGCCAATGGTGGTACTGTACTACTTGACGAAATAGGTACTATGCCTCTTGAAATGCAGGCGAAGCTTCTTAGGGTATTAGAAGAAAGAGAATTCGAAAGAATAGGTGGAACAGAAAGAATAGGCTTAGATATACGGGTCATTGCTTCAACAAATGAGGAATTAGAAGAGACTATAGTAAAAGGAAAATTCAGACAAGACCTGTATTATCGTCTTAATGTCATAAGATTAGACATTCCTCCCTTAAGGGAGAGAAGAGATGACATACCTTTACTTTCAAAACATATGATATATGATTTGTCTAATAGAATCGGAGTAGGTACTAAAGAAATAGCTCATGAAACTATGGAGATTCTTCAGAGCTATAATTGGCCCGGTAATGTAAGAGAGCTTAGAAATATAATAGAATCTGCATTGAACCTAGTAAAAGGAAGCATAATTTATCCAGAACATTTGCCTGAGCATATGGTGCAAAGTGCAAATGAAGGACAAAGGAACACAGAGGAACTCTTACTTAAGGACATAGTAGCCAAGGTAGAGATAAAGGCCATAAGAGAAGCGTTAAAGGAATCCAATGGGAACAGAACAGAGGCTGCTAAAAAACTAGGAATCCATAGAACAGCTTTATATAAGAAGATAGACGCATATGGGATGGATATAAAGTCGTTTTAATTGAGAATTGAAAATTAAAAATTAAATACCAAAAACGATTGTCCAACAATTGTTAGTAATAGGGTCAGCTATTGACTGTCCATGAAATAAGAATTTAAGTGTAGCGAATTTTCTACAATTGTGTTTTTGTGTAGAATTTTAGCTACATATTTTTTGTGTTCTAAAGCCCGTACAGCTAACGTTTTCAGAATATTCAATAAAATTTATTTCAAAAACTGTAGAAAAATTTCTACAATAACATAATTTTTTACTATTTCCAAATGAAGAATAAAGTGAAAGTATTTTCCTAGGGCATTGTAAACAAGCCATTTTTTATTTTTTCAAATAAAGAATCTAACCTTGGCATAAAAGTTGCTATATAAATATACATAACAATTAAAAGGAGGTTTTGTACATGAAAGAAGTAGTGATAGTTGGTGCTGCTAGAACACCAATAGGAAGCTTTGGCGGTGCGTTAGCTTCATTGTCAGCAATTGATCTAGGGGTTATAGCTGCTAAGGAAGCAATAAAAAGAGCAGGCATCAAGCCTGAAGACATTGATGAGGTCATCATTGGAAACGTTTTATCGGCAGGACTAGGACAAAATCCAGCAAGACAAGTTGCAATAGGAGCAGGACTCCCAGATACTGTACCTGCAACTACAATAAATAAGGTTTGTGGCTCAGGACTTAGAACAGTAAGCATGGCAGCTCAATTTATTATGTTGGGAGATGCAGATATAGTATTGGCAGGGGGAACAGAAAGCATGTCAAATGCTCCTTATCTAATGCCAGGTGCAAGATGGGGACAGAGAATGGGCGATGGCAAAGTAGTCGACTACATGGTACATGATGGGTTAACAGACATATTTAATAGCTACCATATGGGAATAACAGCAGAAAACATAGCTGAGCAATGGAATCTAACTAGAGAAGAGCAGGACAGCTTTGCACTGGAAAGCCAAATAAGAGCAGAAAAGGCACAAAAAGAAGGTAAATTTAAAGACGAAATAGTTCCGGTAGAAGTACCACAGAGAAAAGGTGACCCAATAGTAGTGGCAGATGATGAATATCCAAAACACGGCAGCACAATAGAAAAGCTAACTAAGCTAAGACCAGCGTTTAAAAAAGACGGAACAGTAACAGCAGGAAATGCATCAGGAATCAATGACGGAGCAGCAATGCTAATAATAATGTCAAAGGAGAAAGCAGAGCAACTAGGATTAAAACCATTGGCTACAATAAAATCCTATGCATCAGCAGGAGTAGACCCAAAGATAATGGGATACGGACCAGTGCCAGCAACTAGAAAAGCTTTAGAAAGAGCAGGACTAACAGTAGAAGATTTAGACCTAATAGAAGCAAATGAAGCATTTGCAGCCCAATCCTTATCAGTAGTAAAGGACTTAGGATTGAATTCAGAAAAAGTAAATGTAAATGGAGGAGCTATAGCTTTAGGTCACCCAATAGGAGCATCAGGAGCTAGAATTCTCATATCATTAATCTACGAAATGCAAAGAAGAGATGCAAAAACAGGACTTGCAACACTTTGTATAGGCGGAGGACAAGGAACAGCGGTAATTGTTGAAAGATAGAAAATCGGAGGTGCAAAAATGAACAAAATCGTATCCATGAATGAAGCTCTAGAGCATGTAAAAGATGGTATGACTGTAATGATAGGAGGATTCTTAGGAGCAGGAAACCCACACAAGCTTATAGATGCTTTACTAGCTAAAGGAATTAAAGACCTTACAATTATAGCTAATGACACAGCATTTCCAGAAATAGGCATAGGCAAGCTAATAGTAAATAGAAGAGTTAGAAAAGCAATAGTATCACATATAGGAACAAATCCAGAAACAGGGAATCAAATGAATGCAGGAGAATTAGAAGTTGCTCTTGTGCCACAAGGAACTCTTATAGAGCAAATTAGAGCAGGAGGGGCAGGACTAGGTGGATTCTTAACACCTACAGGGATAGGCACCATAGTAGAAGAAGGAAAAACCAAAATAGAAGTTGATGGGAAAGAGTATCTACTCGAAAAGCCATTAAAGGCAGATATAGCTTTGATATTTGGCTCCATAGTAGACAAAAAAGGAAACATATTTTTCAATAAAGCAACAAGAAACTTTAATAAATTTGCAGCAACAGCTGCGGATACAGTAATAGTAGAAGCAGAGAAAATAGTAGAAGTTGGAGAAATAGATCCTAATGTAGTTATGGTTCCAGGACTCTTTGTAGATTATATAGTTAGGGGGGACGAGTAATGGATAAAAACATGATAAGAGAGGTCATAGCTAAGAGAGTTGCAAAAGAGCTTAAAGACGGTGACGTTGTAAACCTTGGTATTGGCTTACCAACCCTTGTAGCTAACTATATACCAGAAGAAATGGATGTAACATTCCAATCAGAAAACGGCTTTGTAGGCTTAGGCCCAGCACCAGAAGCAGGAAAGGAAGATAAAGATCTTGTAAATGCAGGGGGGCAGCCTGTGACTATAAAACCAGGAGGAGCTTTTTTCGATAGTTCTATGTCCTTTGCAATAATAAGAGGTGGACACGTAGATGCTACAGTACTTGGAGCTCTACAAGTAGACCAAAAAGGGAACTTAGCAAACTGGATGATACCAGGAAAGATGGTACCTGGAATGGGTGGAGCTATGGATCTCGTTGTTGGAGCTAAAAAGGTTATAGTAGCTATGGAGCATACAGCTAAAGGAAATCCAAAGATACTTAAAGAATGTACACTTCCATTAACAGCAGCAGGAGAAGTCAATTTAATAATTACAGAAATGGCAGTAATAGAAGTAACAGAAAAGGGGCTAGTTCTAAAGGAATTAGGACCAGAAGCAACAATTGAAGATATAATGGCAGCAACAGAAGCAGAACTAATAATCTCCGAGGACTTAAAAGTAATGGATATTTAAGCTGTTAAGTGAAGAGGAGACATTTTAATATTGATATATTATCGCCATTCTGGGCACTAACGGAGAATATAAGACTCATTTGCAACCTTAATTTAGGCCTTAAGGATTTTTAATAGGAGAGATTTTGGTCTATGCTCAGAGTGGCATAATAAAGGTAAAAACTGTCCTTACTCACTAATATAAAAAAGGAGAGATGATATGTTTAAGAAAATTACCAATGGTTGTGTTATGCTTGTTCAGAAGTACCTTCCAGATCCGTTCTTATTTGCTGTAATTCTTACTATTTTAGTTTTTGTTTTAGGTATTATTACCACAGGACAAGGACCATTACAAATGGTAGTACATTGGGGTAACGGTTTTTGGAGCTTACTTTTATTCTCTATGCAAATGGCACTAGTATTAGTTACTGGTCACACATTAGCAAGTGCACCAATAATCAAGAAAGGTCTTACTAGATTAGCTTCTTTCTGTAAAACTCCTGGACAAGCTATAATTGCAGTTTCATTAGTTTCAGGTATTGCATGCTGGATTAACTGGGGTTTTGGACTAGTTATTGGCGCACTATATGCCAGAGAAATAGCTAAGCAAGTAAAAGGTGTTGACTATAGACTTTTAATTGCAGCTGCTTACTCAGGATTCCTAGTATGGCATGGCGGAATATCAGGCTCTATACCATTATCACTAGCTACGAATGCTCAAGAACTTGTAAAGGTAACTTCTGGTGCAGTTACAGAAGTGATACCCACAACTCAAACGATATTTGCACCATTTAACTTAATTATTTCAGCTATTCTTATACTTACATTACCATTAGTAAATAAAGCAATGCATCCGGAGCCAGACAAGGTTTTTGTAATAGATCCAAGACTATTAGTTGATCCTGAAGAAGAAACAGCAGTTGCAAAAGAAAATATGACTCCTGCAGAAAAAATGGAAAACAGTCCTGTGCTTTCAATGATAACAGGATTACTTGGGCTCTCATTTATTATTTATCATTTTAGTACAAAAGGCTTTGACCTAAACTTAAATATCGTTAATTTAATATTCTTAACTTTAGGGATAATACTCCACATAACACCAAGAAGATACCTAAATGCATTAGGGGAAGCAGCTAAGGGAACTGGCGGTATTATACTGCAATTCCCATTCTATGCAGGTATAATGGGTATGATGACTGGTGGAAATGCAGAAGGTGTATCATTAGCAGGTCAAATGTCAAATATGTTCGTGGCCATATCGACACCAAAGACATTTCCATTATTCTCATTCTGGAGTGCAGGATTAGTTAACTTCTTTGTGCCTTCAGGTGGTGGACAATGGGCAGTTCAAGCTCCTATTATGATGCCAGCAGGATTAGACATTGGAGTACCAGCAGCTAAAACTGCTATGTCTATAGCTTGGGGAGATGCCTGGACTAATATGATTCAGCCATTCTGGGCTCTACCAGCGCTAGGAATAGCAAAATTAGGTGCAAGAGATATTATGGGCTATTGCTTAATAGACTTAATCTATGCTGGAATAATTATAAGTGCAGTTTTGTTGATACTATAGAATCAAATAATTAATATAAAGGTCAGGGGACAAATTCCTCTGATCTTTTTATATAATAATCATGATTATAAATTTTAGACTTTTTTCACCAAAACCATTGCAAAAGTATTATTAGATATTATATAGTATCTTTTATAGGGTAAAATAATAATGGGTTGAAAAACAATATTTGTTACTTTTTTATCAAATATTAGGTTTTACCTACTATTCAGGGCGACGAAGGGATAACCTTCCTGGTTCTTTAAAAAAAGTGTATATGTTTCTCTATATGAACTGGAGTGTTAAAATTGAAGTCAGATGATAAATCAAATATGTTAAAAAACTTAGTACTTATTTCTCAAATAGGCATATCCATGCTAGTTCCTATTTTAGGAGGGGGATGGCTGGGTACAGTTATTGACAAAAAATTAGGTACAGGTATAATTTTTTTTGTAATTCTTATAATTCTAGGAATAATATCAGCTTTTGTAACTTTGTTTAAAATTACAGTAGGAAGCAATAATAGGAAGTGATATAATGGGAATGTTTGAAGGAAACTATCAACGAAAAATAATAATTAGAGCATTGGCATTAGCTCTGATACTTTCAGGAATAATTTTATTAATATTTCCAAATCCTAAACAATACATATATGGATTAGTATTTAGTACATCAATAAATGTATTGAATTTTAGGCTTATGGGCATTACCTTTGAAAAAGCATTAAATATGTCACAAAAAAGAATTATGCCTTACATTATGTCACAATATCTGCTAAGGTACTTTATTTACGCAATAATGCTAATTGTTTCTGCTGTGGCAGATTATATTAGTTTTTATACGGCCATATTAGGTCTATTCATGGTGAAAATTGTTATACTTTCAAGTCCATTTTGTGATAAGATATTTAGTAGGGTTAAAAAAGAAAATAAGGCTGGACATTAACCTTCTAGCCAATTCTTTAAAAATATAATCATTTTTTTAGGGAAGGAGGTAAAAGACATGGCACCTGGGATTACGTTTACACTACTTGGTAGAGAGATTTATATTCACGACAGTGTAGTTAACTCGTGGGTAATAGTTATTCTGCTATCAATACTTGCTATAATTGTGAATAAAAAGATTAAAAAAGCAAATATTGAGGAAAAACCTACTGGTCTTTTAAATGTCATGGAGATTTTTGTAGAAACCATTGAGTCCTTAGTTAAGTCTACCATGGGACCAAGTAGGATAGGCTTTGCACCTTTTATAGGAACCTTGGTTCTGTACTTAGTATGTGCAAATTTATTTGGCCTATTAGGCTTTACGCCCCCAACATCAGATTACAATGTAACACTAGCTCTAGCATTAATAACAACTTTTTCGATTCATTTCTTTGGAATCAAAACAAATGGAATTATGAGCTATCTAAAGGGGTATTTTGAACCTATACCACTATTGTTTCCTATTAATCTACTAGGAGAGATTGCAACACCGATTTCCTTATCTTTCCGTCTTTTTGGAAATATTTTGAGTGGTGTTATCATTATGTCTCTTGTCTATAGTGCTTTAAATAGCTTATCAATGTTTATAACACCATTTGTAGCACCAATTTTACATGCATATTTTGATTTATTCTCAGGTTTAATCCAAACATTTATATTTGCTATGCTTACCATGGTATTTATAGCTAATAAAATGGGAGACGATGTTCCATCAGGAGGAGTAAAGTAAGTTTTTAAATTAAAAATTAAAATAAATAAATTATGAAACTAAGGGAGGATATAAAATGTTACAAGGAATTTCAAGTGAAGCTTTTGTATTAGGATGTTCAGCAATAGGAGCAGGTTTAGCACTTATAGCAGGTATAGGACCTGGAATTGGTCAGGGAATTGCTGCAGGTTATGGAGCGCAGGCAGTTGGTAGACAACCAGAAGCAAAAGGAGATATTATCCAAACTATGCTTCTTGGTCAAGCAGTTGCAGAAACAACTGGTATCTACGGACTAGTTATAGGCATTATATTACTATTCGTAAGACCACTAATGGGAGCACTATAGAATATAAAGAGGTGGGGAAAAGCCCATCTCTTGTTCTGCATAGTTAAAAACCTATGGCAAGCCATTTTTATATACTTCAGAGCAAGGAAGGGAGGCTTAAAGCATGGATATACAAATTAATGTATTACCAGATCCGGTCAATTTTCTTCTACAGATTGCGGCTACCTTAGTATTATTTCTAGTAATAAGACATTACCTGTTTAAACCAGTAACAGAGTTTTTAGCTGCTAGAAAAGAAAGAATAGCACATGACCTAGAAGAAGCAAAGCAGCAGAGAGAAGATGCTGATAATTTAAGAAAAGAATATGAATCTAGAATAGATGAAGCTAAAAATGAGGCAAGAGGTATAGTGGAATCTGCTAAGAAAAGAGGAGAAGAGCTTAAGGATCAAATCTTAGTAGAAGCAAAAACAGAGGCTGGTAATGTACTAGCAAAAGCAAGAAATGATATTGAAAGAGAAAAAGAAAGAACCATGGCTGAATTAAAGTCAGAGGTTGTTGAAATAGCTATGATGGCTGCAGAGAAAGTAGTTGAGAAAAGCTTAGATGAAAAGGCTCATAAGGAAATGATTAAAAAGTTTGTCGATGAGGTAGGGGAAGCACAATGGCAGAATTAGTAGGAAAAAGATATGCTGAAGCCCTATATGAGGTTGCTCTTGAGCTGAATAAGCTAGAAGAGTTCAAGGAAGAAATAAAAGCCATATCACAGGTGTTTAATAGTGAGCCAAAGCTAAAAACCATATTTGAGCACCCTAAGCTTTCAAAAGATGAAAAAAAAGATATTATTAACTCTATTTTCAAGGACAAAGTGTCGCAAGAGATTATTAATCTTTGCTATATAGTTATAGATAAAGGTCGTGAGACCTATTTAACCCAAATTAGCGAAGAATATATAAAATTATCAAACGAGAGCCAAGGAATAGTGGAAGCTAAAGCTATTACTGCGATTCCTATGGACGATAAAGAAATGAAGAAGCTAGAAAAACAATTATCTAAGAAACTAGACAAAAAGGTTCTTCTTTCAAATGAAATTGATAGTACCGTAATTGGTGGAGTTCTTGTAAAGATGGGAGACAAAATTATAGACTCAAGTATTAAGGGTAGATTTGAAGAGCTTTACAGGGATTTAAAAACGCAAAGAGTAAGAATAGGATAGGGGTGAAGAACTAAATGAATCTAAGACCTGAAGAAATCAGCTCAATTATAAAAGAGCAGATTAAAAGATATGAGAAAAAGCTTGACGTAGTAGACGTAGGTACTGTAATTCAAGTCGGAGATGCTATAGCAAGAATTCACGGCCTTGAAAGCTGTATGGCAGGAGAGCTTTTAGAGTTCCCAGGCGAAGTATATGGTATGGCTCTTAACCTTGAGGAGGATAACGTAGGTTGCGTTCTTTTAGGTTCTGATGAAAACATAAAAGAAGGTGACACAGTAAAGAGAACTGGAAGAATAGTTGAAGTTCCAGTAGGAGATGGATTAATAGGAAGAGTTGTAAATGCACTTGGTCAGCCAATAGATGGAAAGGGACCAATAAGCTCTGATAAATTTAGACCTATAGAGTCAAATGCGCCAGGAGTTATTGAGAGAAAATCAGTTTCTGTTCCACTACAAACAGGTATTAAAGCCATAGATTCTATGATACCAATAGGCAGAGGACAGAGGGAGCTTATAATAGGCGATAGACAAACTGGTAAAACGGCAATTGCAATAGATACTATTATAAATCAAAAAGGACAGGATGTAATCTGTATATATGTAGCTATAGGACAGAAAAGATCTACAGTGGCTCAAATAGTTAATACACTGGAGTCTAAGGGAGCTATGGACTATTCAATTATAGTTTCAGCTACTGCAAGTGAATTAGCGCCACTTCAATATATAGCGCCTTATGCTGGAGTTGCCATGGCAGAGGAATTCATGTATAACGGAAAAGACGTACTTATAATATATGATGATTTGTCAAAGCACGCAGTTGCATATCGTGCAATGTCATTGTTACTTAGAAGACCACCAGGACGTGAGGCTTACCCTGGAGACGTATTCTACTTACACTCTAGATTACTTGAAAGAGCTGCAAGACTTGATGAAAAATACGGCGGAGGTTCAATAACTGCACTTCCAATAATAGAAACTCTTGCAGGAGATATATCTGCATATATACCAACAAATGTTATATCTATTACAGATGGACAGATATTCCTAGAGACAGAGCTTTTCTTCTCAGGACAAAGACCTGCTGTTAACTCAGGACTTTCCGTATCCCGTGTTGGTGGAGCTGCTCAGATTAAGGCAATGAAAAAAGTATCAGGAGGACTTAAGCTTGAGCTTGCTCAATACAGAGAACTTTCATCATTTGCACAGTTCGGTTCTGATCTAGATAAAGAAACTGAGGAAAGATTATCTCATGGAGAAAGAATCATGCAGATTCTAAAACAGCCTCAATACAGTCCTATGTCTGTAGAAAAACAGGTAATGGTACTTTATGCTGTTACAAATAAATATATTTCAGATGTTCCATTGGATAGAATAAAAGACTTTGAAAGTGAGTTCTTAGCGTTCATGGAAAGCAGCTATCCACAAGTAGGAAAAGGTATAGTGGAAAGAAAAGAGCTAACAGAGGAAATAGAGAAAGAATTAGTTAAGGGTTTAGAAGAGTTTAAAAAGAGCTTTATGTAGAGGTGGTCATCGGTCGGAGACTACTGAAGAGGTTTATTGTTTCAGCGGTTTCCATCGGTCGTCCGTCATGATTCAAAGAGAAGAGAGGTGATCACACATGGCTCAATCGATGAAGGATATTAAAAGAAGAATTAAAAGTGTCGGTGGCATAAAGCAGATAACAAAAGCAATGGAGCTTGTTTCATCTGCCAAGCTTAGAAAAGCTAGACAAAGGCTTGAAATGAGCAGACCTTATTATCAAACCTTGGTCAGGAGTATCCAAGAAATCCTTTCATCAACAACAGGAATTAGGCATCCTCTACTTGAAAAACGTGAAATAAAGAATAGAGCTTTTATTGTCATAACTGGAGATGGAGGTTTGGCTGGAGGATATAATGGTAATGCAATAAGACTAGCAGAAAGCCAAATAGACGACAAAGAGCATACTCTTATATTGGCTGTAGGGATGAAAGGTAGAGACTACTTTAAAAGAAGAGGATATAATGTTGTTGGAGAATTTTTAAATATATCTGAGGAACCATACTTTATGGATGCTAGCAGTATTGGAGGCTTGGCTATAGAGCTTTATGAAGACGGTAAAGTAGACGAAGTGAATGTTATATATACCGGATTTAAAAGTGTTATGACACAGGAACCAAGGGTATTAAAGCTTCTACCAGCAGAAAGCATAGAAGAAGATAAAGATTCAAAGACTCTAATAGAATATGAACCATCTGCAGATAAGGTACTTGATTATTTGATCCCTAAATATATTCATAGTGCCATATATGGAGCGCTCATTGAATCTTCTGCAAGTTTGCAAGGAGCTAGAAGAACCGCCATGGAATCAGCAACAGACAATGCAGAAGAGATGATAGAGGACTTAGAGCTTAGATACAATAGAGCACGTCAGGCATCAATAACACAGGAAATATCGGAAATAGTAGGCGGAGCAGAAGCGCTTAAGTAATAATTGAGAATGCAATAACAAAGGAGTGAAATGAATGGCCGAAAAAAACATAGGTAAAATAATTCAAATAATCGGACCTGTGTTGGATATAAGATTTGATGAAGACAACTTGCCTCGTCTTCTAAACGCAATCAAAATTAAAGGAAATGGCGTTGAGGTCGTAGCAGAAGTTGCACAACACGTAGGCGATGATACAGTTAGATGTATCGCCATGTCTTCTACAGATGGCCTTGTTAGAGGAATGGAGGCCATAGATACAGGAAATCCTATAACAATCCCTGTAGGCAAAGCAACATTAGGCAGATTATTTAATGTTCTTGGTGAGACTATTGACGAAGGCGAGCCAATAAAGGCTCAGGAGCAATTCCCTATTCACAGACCAGCACCATCCTTTGAAGAGCAAGAGACAGCAACAGAAATTTTTGAAACAGGTATCAAGGTTATTGACCTAATAGCACCTTACGCAAAAGGTGGTAAAATAGGACTTTTCGGTGGTGCAGGTGTTGGTAAAACAGTTCTTATTCAGGAGCTTATCAACAACATAGCTAAGGAGCATGGTGGACTTTCAGTATTCTCAGGAGTTGGAGAGAGGACAAGAGAAGGTAATGACCTTTATTACGAAATGAAAGAATCAGGAGTTATAGATAAGACCGCTCTAGTCTTTGGTCAGATGAACGAGCCACCAGGAGCGAGAATGAGAGTTGGACTAACAGGTCTTACAATGGCAGAATATTTTAGAGATGTACAAGGTCAGGACGTACTTCTATTTATAGATAACATATTTAGATTTACACAGGCAGGTTCAGAGGTTTCAGCCTTACTTGGACGTATGCCAAGTGCCGTTGGATATCAACCTACATTAGCTACAGAGATGGGAGTACTTCAAGAGAGAATTACATCGACTAAGAAGGGTTCTATTACATCAGTTCAGGCTGTTTATGTACCTGCTGACGACTTAACAGACCCTGCACCAGCTACTACATTTGCTCACTTGGATGCTACAACAGTTCTGTCTCGTGCTATATCAGAATTAGGAATATATCCAGCAGTTGACCCACTAGACTCATCATCTAGAATTCTAGACCCATTAGTTGTAGGCGAAGAGCACTATAACGTAGCTCGTCAAGTACAAGAGATATTACAAAGGTATAAGGAACTTCAGGATATTATTGCCATACTAGGTATGGATGAATTATCTGACGATGATAAAATAACAGTTGCACGTGCTAGAAGGATTCAACGTTTCTTATCACAGCCTTTTAGTGTTGCAGAACAGTTTACAGGTATGTCAGGTAAATACGTACCTATTAAGGAAACTGTAAGAGGATTTAAGGAAATACTTGATGGTAAGCATGACAATTTACCAGAGTCTGCATTCTTATTTGTTGGAACGATAGACGAAGCTGTAGAAAAAGCTAAGAAAATGGGATATTAGGAGGTGCTTTAAATGGCAGGGTTTATGCTAGAGATAGTAACTCCTGATAGAAAGTTCTTTGAAGAAGAAGTAGACATGGTAATTGTAAGGGGTGTAGAAGGGGACTTAGGAATACTAAAAGGGCGTTCCCCATTAGTAACACCACTTGATATAGGAATAATTAAAATTAAAAAAGATGGGAATACAAGAATAGCAGCAATAGCTGGAGGTTATGTAGAAGTTGGCAAAGAAAAGACAACTATAATTTCAGATGCTGCAGAATGGCCCGAAGAGATAGATGTAGAAAGGGCCAAGGAAGCAAAGCAAAGAGCTGAAGAAAGACTAAAAAGAAGAGATAATATAGATACAATTAGAGCAGAGATTGCTCTTAGAAAAGCAATAAATAGAATTAGAGTAGTAGAAGAAAAAGAATAATGTAAGGGTTGGCTTCCATGCCAACTCTATTTTTTTTATTTAGACATCTTCATGTCAACTTATTCTTTTCAAAATTTTAATAAATTCTGTGTATAAAACCTCCTATTAGATGTTAATACTTGAATATGAGGGAAGGATGGTAACACAGCAAAAATGTTTTGTCCCCCTTTACATTTTTGCTTCTTTGAGTCCTTTCCTCAACTTGTTTATTAATGAGCGGAAGTTTAGCAGCAGTTAAACAATTGCTAAGCCATAGTTTAAAATGGAGGGTAGTACATGAGAATTATAAAAAACATCATATCAATTGGACTTATAATAATACTTACATTAATTAACTCTGCATATGCAGAAAAAGAAAATCTTAAGGACGAAGAGTTGTTAATAAAAGCATTTGAAGAAACAGGAGCAAATTTTTCTAGTTTCAACCTTAATTTTAATGGAATAATTAACGAAGTATATAAGGATGACCAACAGCTTAGAAATATGATGAAGCATATTATAAAAGAATTAGGTCTGGTAGAACCGCAAATAAACCCAAACAGTGAGGAAGAATATCTAAGTTCTCATACTGAAACCTTTGATAGTGCACATTTATTTGCATATGGAGAAGACAAAGATGATAACAATGTAACAATAATACTTTATTCTTATTTTGATAAGGAAAAAAATAATGCAGAAACTAGTATAGTAGTAGATGTTACTATAGACAAGGACTATATAGAAATTGACGGAATTATAAGGAAAATTAATGATTTGTATAAAAATTACAATGTAAAAGCAGAATTTACCTATTGCATTATTGGAACATTTGAGGCAGAATTGAATAAGAGTAATATGATTAAAAAAATAACAAAAGCTCTTTCCATAGCAAATGGAAATAGGGTGGAAGGCTTAATAAAGGATGATATTGTAAGTATATCTGCCTATTCACCAGAGTTAGATAAAATTATATATACAGGAAATAAAAAGATGAATTTAAACATCGCATTGAGTTATAATGAATATGAGGGGAAAACATACATAACTATGGGTTACCCGATTATAACAATAGGATACTAAAAATCAATTAAAAATTGAAAATGTAAACTTGAACATTTGGAAAAGCAATTAAGGATTAAGAATCTTGAAAGACGATTAAGAACTAGGAATATTGTCATCCTAAACGAATGTGAAGGATCTTATACTTTTAGATAGGGGTGTATTGGGAAATTGCCTAGACAAATGAACATAAAGGGAGGAATAGACAACGTGCCAAAGATAATAGTTGAAAAGAGTCCAGCCTTAAGGGGCTCTGTTAAGATTAGTGGAGCAAAAAACTCTACGTTACCAATTATCGCATCTTCACTTCTTTCTTCAGAAGTGTGTACTCTTGAAGATATACCAGCTTTAGATGATGTAGACGTTATAAGTGAGGTGCTTGCATCTTTAGGTGTTGCCATAAATAGAGTCAGTAAAAATAGCTTAGAAATTAATTCTTCAAAAATTTTAAATATTGAAGCTCCATATGAGCTAATGAGAAAAATGAGGGCATCTTTTTTGGTGATGGGACCTCTATTGACCAGGATGGGAAAAGCGAGAGTATCACTACCTGGAGGCTGTGCAATAGGAACAAGACCCATTGATTTACATCTAAAGGGCTTTAAGGCATTAGGAGCAAATATAGAAGTAGGTCATGGATATGTTGAGGCTAGTGCAGATAGACTTATAGGTGATAAAATATATCTTGACTTTCCAAGTGTAGGAGCCACTGAGAACATTATGATGGCAGCTACTATGGCTAAGGGTGAAACTGTAATAGAAAATGCAGCTATGGAGCCTGAAATTGTAGATTTAGCTAATTTCCTTAATAAAATGGGAGCAGATATAAAAGGAGCCGGTACAAATAATATTAAAATAAAAGGTGTAACAGAGTTAGGAAAGGTAAAGCACTCAGTGATTCCAGACAGAATTGAAGCAGGAACATACATGGTGGCAGCAGCAATTACTGGAGGAGACGTTTTAATAGAAAACGTAATACCAAGTCATATTAAGCCTATAATTGCTAAGCTTATAGAAGCAGGAGTAAAGGTAGAAGAAAGGGAAGACAGTATTAGAGTAATAGCTAAAAATGGAATTAAGGCAGTTGATGTAAAAACTCTTCCATATCCAGGATTTCCTACAGATATGCAGTCGCAGTTTATGGCGCTTATGAGCATAGCCGAGGGCACAAGTGTAATGATAGAGACAGTATTTGAAAACAGATATATGCATGTGGATGAGCTTAAAAGAATGGGTGCAGATATAAAAATAGATGGAAGAAGCGCAATTATACAGGGTACCAATAAGATGATGGGAGCACCAGTAAAAGCTACAGATTTAAGAGCAGGTGCAGCACTTATATTAGCAGGATTAGTATCAGAAGGAGCCACAGAAATAAGTGACATATATCACATAGACAGAGGATATACAGACATAGAGCAAAAGCTTGTGAACTTAGGAGCGAAAATTTATAGAAGAGACTAAAAAGGACGAATACTCGTCCTTTTTTAAATGAGAATTAAAAGTTGAGAATTGGGAATCATAGAAACTGTCACCCTAAGGTAGGGAGTATAAGTTAACATGTGTTTTGTCACCTAGTATGAACCTTACTTACGAAGTGCCCAAGATGAATTAGGGAAGATTTTTTTCATCTTGAAACTTAGAGAAATAAGAATTGGATAATCTTGTACAACTTTTTAATTTTTGCAGGAATTTTCCTCACTTTGTAGAATAATATTTAATATGTGCAAATATGTGCAAAAATTCTGAAATACAAAAGGAGGATGTAAAATGAATTTTAAGAAGACAAGAATTCTTAGCCTACTAGTTATGCTTACAATGGTACTAGGGCTAGTATTTGCTCCAATGGTTGGAGTGTATGCAGAGGAAGCAGCAGATAATACAGTAAAGATTACAATAGTACATACAAATGATATACACTCAAGAGTTTCAGCAGGTTTAGGATATGCCAAAGTAGCAGCTAAAATAAAAGCTCTAAAAGAGGCTAATCCAAATGTTCTAGTAGTAGATGCAGGGGACACTCTACATGGACAGACTTTCGCTACAATTTCAAAGGGTGAAAGTATAGTTAAGATTATGAATTCTATAGGCTATGATGTAATGACACCTGGAAATCATGACTTCAACTATGGTCAAGATAGACTATTAGAGCTTAAAGAATTAATGAACTTTGACCTGATAACAGCAAACGTAGTTAAAGAAGATGGTTCAATGCTTCTAGAGCCTTATGTAATAAAAGAAGTAGGAGGACTTAAAATAGGTTTCTTTGGTCTTTCAACTCCAGAAACAGCTTACAAGACTAATCCTTTAAATGTTGAAGGGTTAACGTTTGCAGACCCAGTTGAAGCTACTAAGAAAATAGTAGCAGAACTCCAAGAGAAGGGAGTAGATGCTATAATAGCTGTAGCACATTTAGGAATCGATGAAGAAAGTATAGATAAATCTTATGGAGTAAGAGACAGTGTAGAAGGTATAGATTTAATAATAGACGGACATAGTCACTCAACATTAGACACTATAGATAATGAAGGTAAAGATACACTTATAGTATCAACAGGTGAATACAATAACAATCTAGGTATAGTTAATTTAACTTTTACAGATGGAGAACTATCAGCTGTAGAGCCTACATTATTTAGCAGTGAGGAAGCAGCGGATTTAGAAGCAGATGCTGAAATTGCTGCAGCAATCGCTGCAATTGAAGAAGAAAACAAAGAAATAACATCGGTAATAGTAGGGAAAACTGACGTTGAGCTTGATGGTGTTAGAGAGCATGTAAGAGGTGGAGAAACTAATCTTTCTAATCTTATAACTGATTCAATGCTAGCTATAACTAAGGCTGATATGGCTATTACAAATGGTGGGGGAATTAGAGCATCTATTCCAGCTGGAGATATCACTATGGGAGATATAATTACAGTTCTTCCATTTGGTAACTATGTAATAGTTAAAGAATATACGGGAGCACAAATATTAGCAGCTTTAGAGCATGGAACAAAAAGCTATCCAGAATTAGCAGGTTCATTTGCACAAGTAGCAGGTGCGACATTTACTTTAGATTTAAATGCAGAGGCAGGCAGCAGAGTTAAAGACGTTAAGATAGGTGGAGAACTTCTTGACCTAGAAAAAACATACAAAGTAGCTACAAACGATTTCATGGCAGTTGGTGGAGACGACTATATTATGTTTAAAGAAGGCAATTTAGTAGCTGAATTCCAAGGTCTTGATGAAGTACTTATTGAGTATGTACAGGAGTTAGAGACAATACCAGCAGAAGTAAATCCAAGAATGACAGTTATAGCTAAAGAAGTAGAAGAAGAGCCAGTAGTTGAAGAACCTGTAATAGAAGAGCCAGTAGTAGAGGAGCCGGTAGTAGAAGAGCCAAAGGCAGAAGAACCAGCAGCAGCTACTACACAATCATACGAAGTAAAAGCTGGAGACGTTCTTTGGAGAATAGCAAAGCAATTTGGATTGACTTGGGAGAAGCTAGCTGAATTCAACAGCTTAAAGAATCCACACCTAATATTCCCAGGACAACAAATACTAATACCAGTAAACTAATAAAAAACGAGGGCAACCTCGTTTTTTTACGTCTTAACAATCTGCAGACAATAAAAACAAAAAATACATGACGAAAAACATATAATTAGTTAATATTGCAGGATTTTTTTGGACTTGCCTAGAATAAACTATAATATGTATAAAAATATATTATAAAAGGAGGACTAATTGTGAAACAATCCAAAAAGCTTATTTCATTGCTTTTAGTTTTTATGATGGTATTTTCACTATCCATTACAGCTATGGCGGAAGACGTAACTGCTGAAGTCGTAGGTACTGTCGCAGAGGTCCAAAAATACGGGAATCTTACAATGGATATTGAGCCTAAACTTCTCTATGATGCAGGCTATGAATTAGGCGACATCCTAAAAGTAACTGTAGGAGATAACGTGCTTGAGATACCTTTCTGTACATCTTATAGTGATGTAGATACAGGAAGCCTAGTAGTACGTGATGACAAAGGGAATAACCTACTTGTTGTTGCCATTAATATGGGAAATTTTTCAACTACATACAATGCAACTGTAGGTGATAAGTTAACCTTTTCATTATTAGAAAAGGAAGGCTATTTATCAGAATATTTACTTCGCCAGCTAGCACGTACTTATGAACGCTCTGACTATGCAACTGATTCTATATATGCAAATTTCCGCAGTATAACAACTACTGGAATCAAACCAGCAGTTTTATACAGAAGTAGTAGTCCTGTAAATAATGAACTAAACCGTGCAGCCTATACTGATGCATTAGCTCAAGCTGTAGGAATAAATACAGTGCTTAACTTTGCTGATTCAGAAGAAGAAATTGATAGCTATATAGCAGAAGCTGGTTTCAGCTCTAACTATTATAAGTTACTATATGATGCAGGTAAAGTAAAGGCTCTAAATATGGATGTAGATATTGCAGGAGAAGATTTTGGAAATAAATTAGCTGAAGGTCTCAGATTTTTGGCAAAAAATGAAGGACCTTATTTGCTCCATTGTACTGAAGGCAAGGACCGTGCGGGATTTGTAAGTGCTTTACTAGAAGCCCTTATGGGAGCAAGCTTTGATGAAATAGTTGATGATTATATGACAACTTATGAAAACTACTACAAAGTAGAAAAGGGAAGTGAACAATATAATTCAGTAGCAAAAAGCAACATCATGGCTTCTGTGACTACAGTTCTTGCTCAACTAGAAAAGGGCTCAGATATTTCAGATGTTAATCTTGTAAAAGCTGCAGAAAACTATCTTAAGAAAATTGGTTTAACAGAAGCTGAGATTGCATCTCTTAAAGAAAAACTTTCAGTAGATTCAATTTACAAGACTCCTAATGTAACGGCTACAGTTACGGAAATAGAAAAATACGGTCATGCATCAACAGATTTGCTAATTGAAGATTTTAATAAATTAGGATTCAAATATGGAGATATGGTAACAGCTATATTTTATAATGGTTTCATTCTTGAAGCGCCTTATCTGGATGGCTACTATGTAGATAATGGTGCTCCACTAGTTCGTGCATATCCAGGACACACAAATGTAGGAGTATGCATCAACTATGGAAAGCTAAATGAAATAGCTAATTTAGAAGTTGGAGATAAAGTAACTATTATGTTAACTGGTGCTGAAGAGTATCTAGTTCAATATGAAATTCGTAAGCTAGAACGTACAAACAACCGTGAAGACTATTCAACAGATGCAGAATTTGCTAACTTCCGTAATATTGCAATAGGCAATATAGCAGAAGGAGTTCTATATCGTAGCTCAAGCCCAATAAACAATGAGCTTGGACGTGCAGCATACTCAGATAAGCTTATTAAGGAAGCTAAAGTAAATACAGTTGTTAACCTAGCAGATTCAAAGGAAAATATCGATGGCTATACTGCTGTAGAAGACTTTACATCACCATACTATGCAGAGCTTTATAAAAATAATAAGGTATTAACTTTAAATATGGGTCTAGCTTATTCGAGTAATGAGTTTAGAGATGGTGTTATTAAAGGACTTGTATTTATGTCAGGTAATGAAGGACCTTATCATTTCCACTGTACAGAAGGCAAGGACAGAGCAGGATTCTTTGCAGCACTACTTGAGTCTTTAATGGGTGCATCTAAGGATGCGATTGTTGAAGACTATATGCAAAGCTATATCAACTACTATGGAGTTGAAAAAGGTACCGATAAATACAATATAATCACCGAAGATGTACTTGCAATGCTTAAGTATATTTCAGGTGCTGAAGAGCTAGAGAATATTGATCTAGCGGCAAGTGCAAAGAGCTATCTTCTAGCAGGAGGAATGACAGAAGAGCAAATTGAAATATTAAAGACTAAGCTTTCTACAGAAATAGTTGCTACAGAAGAGCCAGCAGTAGAGGAACCAGCAGTAGAAGAGCCAGTAGTAGAAGAACCAAAGGCAGAAGAACCAGCAGCAGCTACTACACAATCATACGAAGTAAAAGTTGGAGACGTTCTTTGGAGAATAGCAAAGCAATTTGGATTGACTTGGGAGAAGCTAGCTGAATTCAATAGCTTAAAGAATCCACACCTAATATTCCCAGGACAACAAATATTAATACCAGCAAACTAAAAAAACGAGGGCAACCTTACTAGTGTTGCATTAAA
>DFOH01000034.1 GCA_002376545.1 Firmicutes bacterium UBA3546
AGCGAAAGGAATGTGAGTTAAAATGAGAGTTTCAATAAATATATCAAATATATGTAAAAGTCTTAAAAATAGTATTAGAAGATTTCCGGTTACTATTGCAGTGTCAACAATTTTAGTGATTATGCTCATTTTACTATTAGAAAAAGGTCATACATTTGAACCTAGTTTAAGGGAAATGCTTTTAAGAGTTGATATGATAATAGCGCTTGGTATACCTCTATCAGCATGTATTAGGTTTATATATGAGAAAAGGAATATTAATAAAAAATTGCATAGGATACTTGGATATATATTTGGTGCAATTGCTTTAGTAATATATTATTTTCTATTCTTAAATGAGATAAATTGGATAAATGTTGCAAGATACATAGGAGTTTCAATATTTCTATATTTAGCATTCTTCTATATACCTTGGATAAATAGAAAAGAAGGATACGAATATTATATAATTGATGTTTTGACTAGTTTCTTTGTAACAGTAGTTTATTCTTTTGTGCTTTTTATTGGAATAGTGATTATATTATTTACTATTGTGCAGCTATTTGATGTGATGTTACCTGATAATCTAGTCCTTTATGCATTTTTAATTATAGCAGGAATATTTGCTCTTTCATTATTCTTGGCACGAATACCTGAAATTCACAAGGAATACCATGAAGAACAATACCCAAAAGTATTAAGGATTCTATTGTTATATATTGTTATTCCATTGATTACAGCATATACGATAATTTTATATGTCTATTTCATTAAGATAATTATCACAGCAAATTGGCCTCAAGGATTAGTATCCCATTTAGTATTATGGTATTCTGTTTTGAGTGGAGCGGTAATATTTTTCATAACACCAATATTGAAGGACAACAAATTAGCTTTAAGATTTAAATCCTTGTTTCCTAAATTTATTTTACCTATTCTAGCTATGATGTTTGTGGCTATGTGGATTAGGATTAACGCATATGGAATTACAGAGAGTAGATATTATGGGTTTGTACTCGGGATATGGGTATTAGGAATTATGCTATATTTTTCTTTAAAGAAGAAGACGAAAAATATAGTCATACCTGTGTCATTATCTATTGTTGCATTAATATCTGTATTTGGACCATTGAGTGGATTTAGTATATCTAAGTTAAACCAAAACAACAGACTTGAATCCATTTTGGAAAGAAATCAAATGCTTGAAGGAGATATAATTCAACCTAATAAAAACGTATCTTATGAGGATAAAGAGGAAATAAGTATGATTCTTCAGTATTTCAATACTAGGCATTCATTAGATGATGTCAAGTATTTACCAGATGATTTTGCAATAAATAATATAGAGGCAGTTTTGGGTTTTCCTTTTACAGTGAAATATATAGCTCAAACGGATTACTTCTATTATCACTCTGAACCTAGAGCTAGAGATATTATAGACGTGAAAGAATATGATTATTTCATTGATAGTTTAAGCTTGATGGATGGCTCTACTGAATTTGAAGGTATAAGCATTTCTTATAATAGCAATAACCACGAATTTAGAATTTTAAGAAAGGATAAAGTTCTATTTGATGGAAATTTAAAAACTTATGCTAATGGTATATTAGATGAATATGGTGCTCAGAAAGGTAAGTTTGATAATCTATTAAATCAAGAAGATGCTACTTTTATTGATGAAAATAATAGTGTAAAGATGAAATTAATAATAACTAGCTTGTCTGGGAGAAAAGGGGGAGTCGATAATGATAATTCAATAGAACATATGGAATTTTATATGTTCATTAAACTTAAGTAATTAACAATAGATCCATTTATCCAACTAGAAACTTCCTATAATGTAACAAAAGTAATTTGTAAATACATTGGGGGATTAACTGATTGAAAATCAATTATTTGGCGCAGAGAATGAATATCTTCAGCTATCAAGTATTCATATATCCTTTGAAAGCCGTGGTATGAGAATAGGTAAGAAATTATTTTCTATAATGTGTGAAGAAGCAAAAGAAAAGGGAGCTAAAAAGCTTTATATATCCGCACATTCATCTGAAGAAACTCAGGGATTTTATAAAACATTAGGCTGTGTAGAAGCTAAAGAGTATAATTCTAAACTAGTTGCTGAAGAGCCATGTGACTGTCAATTAGAATATAGCTTAATATAACATAAAGAAGTAATCAAATAATAAAAACTAGGGGGTACTTAATTTGGAGATTAAGGATATTTTAAAAATAGACACAGAAGAAGAGAGAATATCAGCACTTTATAATATTTTTGATGAAAGCACAAGATTATCTACAAAGGCAACTAGGGTTGAATTTCTAACAACTATAAGACAGATTGAAAAACATCTTAAACCAGGAATGAAAATACTAGACTTGGGTGCTGGAACTGGAGAATACAGCTTATATTTTGCTAAAAACGGATATGAGGTAACAGCAATTGAGCTAGTAGAAAAACATGTTAATCAAATTAAAGAAAAAATACTTCCAGGTATGTCACTAGAAGTATTTCAAGGTAATGCAATGGATATTTCAACGGTTGGAGATAAGAGCTATGATATTGTATTATGCTTTGGACCATTGTATCATTTAGCGCAAATTGAAGTTAGAATGAAATGTATATCTGAAGTAAAGCGGGTTTGTAAAGATGATGGAAAGATGTTTTTTGCATTCATTTCTAATGATATGGTTATTGTAACGGAAACTATGTGTTATAATCCATATTTTTTACAGGGAGATACATATGATCATGAGAACTTCAAGGTTAAAAACTTTCCTTTTGTTTTTCACACAGTAGATGATTGCAGGAAGCTACTAAAGGATTCAGGTTTAAATATAATTTCAGAGGTTGCTGCCGATGGATTAAGTGAACTCCTAGAAGATAAGATAAATAATATGAGCGACGAAGATTATAAACAATGGCTAAACTTCCATTATTATTGTTGTGAAAAACCTGAATTTTTAGGTGTAAGTAACCATCTTCTATTTGTAGCTGAAAAGCAAATTTAGATAGGACTATAAATTACTCAAAAAATAAATAAGCAGTAAATTTAATAAAAACGAGGTTGCTGCAGATGGATTGAGCGAGTTCGTAGAAGATAAGGTAAATAATATGAATGAGGAAGAACTTAAATAATATAAATGTATCTTAATCAATACAGTTTTATTTATTTGAGCTCTTACTCATATTTTTTGTTATCAATTTTATTGATTTTAATTGAGTCATCATTGACTTATATAGATTACCTATATATAATTATATATAGGTAATCTATATAAGGAGGAGATAGACTATGTCCATTAATAAAAGCTTACTCACTGGTAGTGCAGCAATGCTTATACTAAAGCTACTTGAAGACAGGGATATGTACGGATATCAGATGATTGAGGAGCTTTCAAAACGGTCTAATGATACTTTTTCATTAAAAGCTGGAACGCTTTATCCTTTATTACATGATCTTGAGAAAAAAGAGATGATAAACTCCTATGAAAAAAATGCAGATAGTGCTAGAGTAAGAAAATACTACAGTATCACAAAAAAAGGTAAAGGATTACTTATTGAAAAAAAAGAAGAGTGGAAAACTTATTCGTCTGCTATTAACCAAGTCTTAGAAGGAGGGGTAAATCTTGCAGCAATCTAATAAAGTAAGTGAATATTTAAGTACTGTTTGCGAGCAGATACGATGGAAAAAGGCACATTTTGTTATATCAAAGGAAATTGAAGATCATATAATTGACCAGAAGAATGCATTTATAACTAATGGATTAGACGAAGAAACAGCAACCGACAAAGCAATAAAGGAAATGGGAGATCCTGTTCTTGTTGGCTCAGAGCTTGACCATACATATAGACCTAAAGTCGAGTGGAGTATAATTGTGATGACTGGTATTATACTTTTACTCGGAATAGCTATCAGAATATTTCTTACATATGATTCTGATATACAATTGATGCTTCCTAAAAGTATAATTATCACAATTATAGGAATTGGATGTATGGCATTTGTCTATTTTTTAGATTTTACGACTATAGGTAAGTATCCTAAAGTAATTTATTTTAGTTTTATTACTATAGCTATTGGAGCTACAGTAGTATCCCCATTGTATAATGGCATAAGCTTTTATACTCATTTCTTATTATTGCTTTTCCCTACAGTCTTTGCTGGAATAATCTATAGCATGAGGACTAAAGGTTATTTAGGGATTATTCTAAGCGGTGCTTTCATGGTTATCCCTTTACTTATAGGCGTTATGAGCTCACATTTTTCTAGTGTAGTATTGTTTTCATTAGCTTGTCTTATTTTACTTACGCTTGCTATTGTAAAGGGATGGTTTAATGTAAAGAAATTAAGTGCAATACTTCTTATCTACGTTCCAACAATTATTACCTCATTTGCTATTGTATTTAGTAGTCCTTATCGATTGAGGAGATTAATAAATTCTGTAGCCCCTTCACTTGATCCTAGAGGTGCTGGATGGATTGGAACAATGACAAGAAAAATAATAGCTAGTGCTAAATTCATTGGACAAGGTGATTTTGAATTGGGCGAATTGCCTATTACTAGTGCTTTACCATGTATAGATACTGATTTTTTGTTAACATATTTAATTCATGAACTTGGTTGGATATCATTTATTGTCATAATGGCTGTACTAACAGTATTTATTATCTGGTCTTTTATTTTATGCTCAAGGCAAAAAAGTGTTCTAGGCAGATTGGTATCTACCTCAGTATTAATTACTTTTACAATGCAAGTTGTCATTTACGCTGCAAGCAACCTAGGGATACAAATACTTTCTCAACTGACATTACCCCTTATTTCTTATGGTGGAATAGCTACAACCATAAATATGATTCAGATTGGTATATTACTTTCGGTATTTAAATCAGGTTATTTGGTCAGCGATAAAACATTGGAGCCAACATCAGGAAAGACCAATTTATTTGAAATAAGTGATGGTAAAATAATTATTAACCTGAATGCAAAATAGCAGAAAATTGCTCTAATTTAATACACAAAAGTAGTAGCTCATAGAGGTATGATGCTTTCATATCTCTTTTTTTGTCCTTTTATTTGTGCTAATTATCTCAGTATTTTTCATATACTCTATAAATAAGCCAGAAGGGTAGAGGATAATATGAAAATAATTACACTAAGCAGAGTAAGGATAGTTAAATGTTTAATTGGTCTAATTGTATTCCTGACTTTAATAACACTATATCTTAGCTGCTGTAGAAAGGATAACGCTAATATTCTTTTCATGGGCGGAGAGCTTTCTTCGCAATCATTTGAAGAATCCTATGAAATTCAAGCAATCTCTATGGATGATAATAAATTCAATATAGAAAAATACTTTCGACCCTCAAAGCTACCAGTGCTTAACGATCAGATTGTTTATAGAGATGTATATAAATCAACCATACTACCTAGTCACTTTTTTAAGAATCCCCAGGATACTATTATTAATTACTTTAGCTTGTTACGTGAGGCAGCAAATCATGTAGACGGAAAGAATGCAGGTTGTGGTACGATAGGTCTTTCAAGATTACCATATCCTATTGCATATAAGTTCTTATCGTCTAGCTACCAGCAGAAGGTTAGCTATGAGCAATATCTTGCATCTTATGAAAATATTCTACACATAAATCTAATCAAGATGAAGTCTGTGCCTAAAGATAAATACCGTCCTAATGAAATAAAGTATTTTGTTGAAGTAGAAACAATTAAAGGCTCAGAAAATGACGCATCATACTTTGCATATTATTATGGCGCTATATATTTGTCTAAAGAAGAAAATCTATATAAAATTTCTAATATAAAATTCATTAGTGAAAATTATTTGTGTGCACCATATCATGGGTGGAATTACATAGGTGAAGCAGTTGTAGATATTAAATATGGAAACTGGTGTAAGCTTGTTAAAGAAAGATATCCTACTCAGCAGGATGGATACGTAAAAAATATATATTTTAAAGGAACCGATAATAATGATTATCTTATAGTTTTCTTTACGCTAACTAATGATACAGATATAGAAATTGCCCAATATATTAAAGATAGAGATGGGAAATGGGTTCACATACACTTGAATCCTGAGAAATGTTTACAGAAAAATAAGACATAAATAAGACGAGGCATGTTATTAGGTATGCTATAATATATGTAATTAGCTAAATTAGCTGTTAATATCTAGAAGATAAAAGGACTGATTAAATATGATAAAAAACCTGATAAATTTTGTAGAAGAGTTGGCTAATACAAAAGTTACACCAAATGTGTATAATCAGTACTCTTATGAGTACCATGAAAATTCCATAAGAAGGGACAACCTTCTAATTTATTTAAAACAAATGTATAAATTAAAACCTAAAATTTTACTTGTAGGTGAAGCACCGGGGTATAGAGGTTGTCGTCTTACAGGAGTTCCTTTTACTAGTGAGCATTTACTTATGAATAACATAGAGGGACTAGAATTATTTGGAGAAATAAATGGATATAGGCTAGCTATGGAAAAGAACAAGCTCCTTAAAGAGGCAACAGCAACAATGATATGGAGCACACTTATAAGGTATAACATAATGGCATTGTCTTGGAATGCCTTTCCCTTCCATCCTCACAAAGAAGGAAATGGAAAAAGCAATAGAACACCGCTAATAAAAGAGCTATTAATAGGACAAAAGCCCCTTCTTCAAATGATTGAAATGTTTGATATTAATATGGTGGTTGCTGTAGGAAACAAGGCAGAAGAAAACCTTACTAAGCTAGGTATCAGTTGCCAAAAGGTAAGACACCCTGCTCAGGGAGGGAAAAATGAGTTTGTTGAAGGAATTAAATCTTTGAGAGGAAGACTGGCTGAATAGGATTAACATGCTTAGGGGTGTTGTTTTTCGTCTTCTTTTTGCTTGCGGCTTTTTTCCTTATGGGTAACCTTTGTTTCTTCTTGTTGGAGCTTTAGGGCTTGTTGTGATTTTGTTCCAATACCCTGTACTTCAAGCTGCTTCTTAATAGAGCGTTGCATACGCTTAGGATTGATTTTTATATCCTGTTGGCTATCTGCTTTTACAGACTTCCAGTTTTCCGTCTGTAATGCGTCCATATATTCCAATCCAAAATAGTTCAGTATGCTACTGGAAAAATCAGAGGTTTTATATTGTAATCAAATTGTTACTAATAAAGACTGGAACCGATATACAATAAAGACAAGAAAAAGTGAGAGGAGTCTTATTGTGAAAAGAATAGTTTCAATTATACTTTTATTAGTATTAATTATATCATCTGTACCCTATGCCTTCGCAGAGGATAATTTCAAGGTTACATATACTATTATAAATAATGAAGATGATATAAAAACAATTAACGTTGTACTACCAATCTTTGAAGGATTTAATGGCTCAGATGGAGTAAACAAAAAAGTGTTAGATGTAGCTTTAGATGCAATAGGAGATGCCAATGCCATGGCAAAATATATGTTGCCTATCAAGAAAGAGCTAATAGAGAAAGGTGAATTAGCTACTTCTATGGTTGTTTCCCTTGACATGACTTATGACTATGTAAGACTAGGAGATATACTATCAGTTCAATTAAATATTTATTCATATTATGGTGGAGCTCATGGAACAAGCCAAATAGTGTCCATTACATCTAATACTTCAACTGGTGAAATATATGAATATAAGGATTTGTTTAAGGAAAATTCAGATTACAACTCAATTATTAATAATTATATAATAGAAGAAGTCGAAAATAACCCTGAAATGTATTTTTCAAATTACACGAAAAATTTATCCTTAGATGGCAATTATAATTTTTATATTGACGGAGATAAATTAGTTGTTTATTTTGGTCTATATGATATAGCGCCATATACTGCTGGAATCAGATATTTTATAATCGATTCTGATGATATAAAGAATATTCTTAAAGATGAAGTATATAATTCAATTAAGGACGGCACTGTTAGAGGTATCATAAACTACAATGGAAAAGATATAAGTAGCGATAAAGAGATAATAATAAGTAATGATACCTATCTATTACCACTTAGGGCGATTGCAGAAATATTGGGATATAAGGTTGAGTGGAATAAGGAAGATGGAGTTATAGTTGAAGGTAAAGCTGTTTCGATAACACCACAATTATTAATAGATGGTACAACTTATGTTCCTCTATTCTATTTCAGAGAAGTATTAAATGATAATGTGAGCCTTGGATTCATAGGAAATGATAAAACCATTGTCAGGGTATATGGTAAGACAGATATTGAAAATAGCAATTACGGATTAGCTAGTGAATATGAAAATCCTGAAACAGCAGAAGATGCTGTAAAGATGTATGCAGAAGCTGTAAAAATGAGAAATGGTTTTGTACAATACGCCCTATTTGATGATAAGATGAGAGAGGAGAGATACGATGAATTTAAGGACTCAGCCTTTGTAACTGGAGTATCTAGTCCATGGGTAGATAGTTATGAAATTACACAGTTAGATGAAAATTTGTATAGCATAAAATTTACCTATAAAACCAGTGTTCCAACTGATGTATTTATATCTGAGATAAATGTAGAAATAATTGAAGATGGAGAACTTATTAAAATATCATCCATTGAATAATAGAAAGACCATAGAGCAATTGTTCTATGGTCTTTTTGAAGATGGAAAATGGATTATTGAATCAGGAAAGTGGAATGATGAACAAGATACAATTTCAGATATAAATGTGGGAGATTTATAGAGCAGGAGAAGGAGTAAATACTATTATAGTTTTTTCTACCTTCATAGAAGATTTGCTCAAGTAATATTAGACATACATTTATAAAATTATACGAAATTTAAATTATACATTATAGTGAAATTTAACCTCATACGTGTTAAAATTATGTATAGATTTTAGCTATTGGAGGAATAGGAATGAAAATAGGTTTTTTTGACTCTGGCATCGGAGGTATTACTGTATTACATGATACAATAAAAATGTTACCTAATGAAGATTATATATATTATGCAGATACATTAAATGTTCCATATGGACCAAAGCCTAGAGATGTAGTTAAAAGGTATATTTTTAATGCTGTAGATTTTATTATTCAACAAGGGGTTAAGGCCATAGTTATAGCTTGTAATACTGCTACAAGCGTAGCTATCGAAGAGTTAAGGGCTAAATATAGTATTCCAATTATTGGTATGGAGCCCGCTGTAAAACCTGCTATTGAGATAAACAAAGATAAAAATAAACAAGTTCTGGTAACTGCTACAGCTTTGACTTTGAAGGAAGAAAAACTACAAAACCTTATTGCCAAGTTAGATAATGAGCATGTTGTAGATTTATTACCTCTTCCAGAATTAGTTCAATTTGCGGAAAGACTTGAGTTTAACGAAGAAATAGTATTACCTTATCTTAAAGAGCAGCTGTTTAAATATAATTTAAATAACTATGAAACTATTGTTTTAGGTTGCACTCATTTTCCTTACTTTAAAGATATGTTTAGAAAATTATTTCCATCACATGTTAATATAATCGATGGAAACATTGGTACTGCAAAAAATCTAAAAAGAATTTTGGAAGAAATGAATATCTTAAATGAAGGTAATGGTAGTATTACTTTCTATAATTCAGGAATCAAGGTTGAAAATAAAACTGAATTAGATAAATACAACAGACTATTTAAAAGACTGGATATAATTAACGAATAAAATTAATTTTAGCAATTCAAGCCTAAATTTCATCATTTATAAACAATTGTAAGCCTCGAGAATAAAATATCCCGAGGCTTAATTATCCCTATTTTATATTCTTCATAGCTTCCTTAGCAAATTCAGTATTAACAACCTTATCATAATCCGCTCTTTGCTCTAATTCACCAGCTAATTCCATAATATCCATCATGTGATTTAAACCTTCTTCAGTTAATACAAGGTCTGGCTTCCAAGTATCCTGATCTTTATATCTCTGGACTAAACTTATTAATATTTCTCTTTCAGTTTCAATAAAGTGAGGCTGTAGAGCATCTGCAATTTCTTCAACAGAATGTGATTGAACCCAAAGCATACCCTTATAGATAGCGTTTGTAAACTTTTGAATTATCTCTGGATTTTTTTCCACATAGCTTTTCTTTGCACTATAGCAGGTAAATGGAATATATCCACCTTCTTGACCTATAGATGCAACTACATAGCCCTTTCCTTCCTTCTCTAACTGAGAAGCTACTGGTTCAAATAATGTTACATAATCACCTTCTCCAGCAGTAAATGCGCCGGCCATCATTTCAAACTGAACATCAGTACGTAAATCAAGGTCTACTCCTGGCTGAAGTCCATTCTTCTTAATTACATATTCTAAAGTCATAAATGGCATTCCGCCTTTACGTCCACCGATTACAGACTTTCCGCGCAATTTATCAAAATTAAAATCTGGGTCTGGCTCTCTACCTACTAAGAAAGAACCATCTTTTTGAGTTAATTGTGCAAAATTAATTGCATAATCCTCTTTATCTGAATTGTATACGTATATTGTTGCTTCTGGTCCCATAAATCCTATGTCAGCTTCTCCGCTGAGTATTGCAGTCATACATTTATCTGCACCTTTTCCGTTTATTAGCTCAATTTTCAAGCCTTCCTCTTCAAAGAAGCCTTTATTAATAGCAACATATTGAGGTGCATAGAAAACAGAGTGAGTTACTTCTATTAACTTTATGTTCTTGAGAGTATCATCCTTTTGACATCCAACTAAAAATGTAGATGCAAGAATCAATATAAGTAAAACTATAGAAACTAGCTTTAGTTTTGGCATTTTACCCCTCCTAATTTAATAAATAGATTAATTTTATAATATTCATTTATTTAGGAAAGGTTACAAAATGAATTTTGTAATGCTGTATTATCATAGATATACTCAAAAAACTTAGGAAATTAAGAAAGTTTGCAGGAATTTCATATAATGGAGTAGAATAATATTAATGAATAATTCTAACTATATACTTATATAATTGAATTTGACTATGGTTACTCAAAATGTATTTTAAAAATATAATGTATTATAAAGTCACATACTTTCAGCTTGTTTTTTAAAAATATCTTAAATGAGGTGGCATATGAACATACCTAATATTTTGACAACTATAAGGTTTTTTTTAGTTCCCATTTTTGTAATTATATTCTACTCATCCCTAGAGAATAATGTGCTCTATGCATCTCTTGTATTCGCCTTAGCTGGCGTTACTGATGTATTAGATGGTTATATTGCCAGAGCTTATAATATGGTAACTAAATGGGGCGTTGCAATGGATCCCTTAGCAGATAAACTTATGCAGCTAACAGTAATTATTTGTTTTACTAGTAAATCATATTTGCCTATATGGGTAATAATAGTAGTAGGCATAAAGGAATTATTAATGGTAGTCGGGGCATTATTTCTTTATTATAATGTCGATAAAACAGTTATTCCTGCAAATAAGTTTGGGAAAATTGCAACAATAGCTTTCTATGTGGCCATACTATCAATAGCCTTTAATTTGCCAGACACGATAAACTTTATATTTATTCTAGTTGCAGTGGTACTTACTTTAACTGCTTTTATTAATTACCTTTTAGGCTTTAAAGAAGTGAGAAAGGATAATAAAAATATTAAATCATATTGACAAATTTAGTTTTGTTATATAT
Source organism: Firmicutes bacterium UBA3546 (assembly GCA_002376545.1). Classification (GTDB taxonomy): domain Bacteria; phylum Bacillota; class Clostridia; order Tissierellales; family Proteiniboraceae; genus Proteiniborus. The sequence goes on from DFOH01000034.1 coordinate 11,636, forward strand.
CATAGAAATAATTAAAATCAATATAGCTATTGCAATGAAGAAGAGGAGTAAGTAGATAACCTACAAAGAGAGTATAGTCCATAGGCTGAAAGACTTTACTGGGCAATGTTTACTGAAGGTAGCTTCTGAGCTTTCAGGCTGAAAATATAGTAGGCTTGAACGGTTGTTACCGTTATTTAAATGAGAGCTAGATATTTTTTGTATCTGGAAATAAGGTGGTACCGCGATTACGGCCCTTCGTCCTTATATTTGTGACGGAGGGCCTTTAATATTTTATAGGATGTGATTAGGTTGTTGTTCAAATTAGGGGTGTTAATGATTATTGTAGGGTCCTTTCTTGTTCTTGGCTCAGACATACTTTTTAAGCGAGGTAAGATAACCACGTTACAATCCCTATTAGTTACTAAGCTAATAGGCTTAGGTCTAACTATTTTGTCAACTATATTTATGATTTTCGGTAAATAGCTATTTAAGATTATAAGGAGGGTTTTTTATGAGCGAAGGATTAGCAAAAACATATAATCCTAAGGAATTTGAAGAAAGAATTTATCAATATTGGAATGAAAAGGGTCTCTTTAAAGCGGATGTAAACAAGGAGAAAAAGCCATTTACTATAATGATGCCCCCACCAAATGTTACTGGTAACCTGCATATGGGTCATGCGCTTAACGGTACAATTCAAGACATACTTATTAGATGGAAGAGAATGGAGGGCTATGAGGCACTTTGGCTTCCAGGGACTGACCATGCCAGTATATCTACAGAGGCAAGAGTAGTTGCTAAAATAGAATCTGAAGGCAAAAATAAGTACGATTTAGGAAGAGAGAAATTCCTAGAAGAGGCATGGGATTGGACAGAAAAATATGGAGGCAATATTAGAAATCAGCTAAGAAAGCTTGGAGTTTCATGTGATTGGTCAAAAGAAAGATTCACATTAGATGAAGGACTTAGTAAAGCCGTTGAAGAGGCATTTATTAGACTCTATGAAAAAGGACTTATATATAGAGGTGACAGAATAATTAACTGGTGTCCTAGCTGCGGAACAGCGCTTTCAGACGCTGAGGTTGAACATGAAGAATCTCAAGGAAAGCTTTGGCATATTAAATATCCAGTTAAAGATAGTGATGAGTTTATCGTTATAGCTACTACGAGACCTGAAACCATGTTAGGTGACTTAGCTGTAGCAGTTAATCCAGAGGATGAGAGATACATTAGCTTAGTAGGCAAGATATTGATACTGCCATTAGTTAATAGAGAGATTCCAATAATAGCTGATGAATATGTTGAAAAGGAATTTGGTACAGGTGCAGTTAAAATAACACCTTCCCATGACCCTAATGACTTTGAGGTTGGTGCAAGACATAATCTAAGTCAACTAAGGGTGATGGATGACCATGGGCATATTAATGAGCATGGTGGAAAATACAATGGCTTAGAAAGATATGAAGCTAGAAAAGCTATAATAAATGATCTAGAGGAATTAGGCTATTTAGTTGAGATAAAAGAGCATGCCAATAATGTAGGCCATTGTGAAAGATGCAGTACAATAGTAGAACCAATAATATCAAAGCAATGGTTTGTTAAAATGAAGCCCCTAATAGGTCCTTCAATAGATGCGTATAAAGAAGGAAAGCTAAAATTCATTCCTGAAAGATTCGGAAAAACCTATTTAAATTGGCTAGAAAATTTAAGGGATTGGTGTATATCAAGACAATTATGGTGGGGACATAGACTTCCAGTATATTATTGTCAGGATTGCAATGAGGTTATGGTTTCTAGGGAAAAACCTGAAAGGTGCAGCTGTGGAAGTACAAATATTGTTCAGGACCCAGATACTCTAGATACTTGGTTTTCATCAGCATTATGGCCGTTCTCTACACTAGGCTGGCCAGAAAACACAGAGGAATTAAAATATTTTTACCCTACAGATGTATTAGTTACAGGATATGATATTATATTCTTTTGGGTTATAAGAATGGTATTTTCAGGTCTAGAGTATATGGGAGAACTACCATTTGAGAATGTATTCTTCACTGGTCTTATAAGAGATTCCCAGGGAAGAAAAATGAGTAAATCTCTTGGAAATGGAATAGACCCACTAGATTTAATAGACCAATATGGCGCGGACGCATTGAGATTTTCTCTAGTTACAGGAAATACACCTGGTAATGATATGAGATTCAACATTGAAAGAGTGGAGTCTAGTAGAAACTTTGCAAATAAACTATGGAATGCTTCTAGATTTGTTCTTATGCATTTAGATGGAGCTACTATTCCTGGAGATGGAGCAAAGCTACAGCTTTCAGAAGAAGACAAATGGATTATTTCAAGGGTTAATACTGTAATTAAAGAAGCTACTGAAAACTTGAGAAAGTTTGAATTAGGTATAGCAGCACAAAAGATTTATGATTTCACTTGGAATGAGTACTGCGACTGGTATATTGAAATGGTTAAACCAAGGCTATTTAGTGAAGACCAAGAGGATAAAGATACAGCAAAATATGTACTATTAGTAGTTTTGAAGGATATACTAAAGCTTTTACATCCATTCATTCCATATATTACAGAGGAAATATGGACTAACTTACCAGGGAAGACTAATGATCTGATTGTAGAGAACTGGTCTGTATATGATGAAAATAAAGAATATAAGGATGCAGAAAAGTCTATAGAATTTATAATGGAAGCAGTTAAAAGCATAAGAAATATAAGAGCTGAAATGAATGTAGTACCTTCTAAGAAGGCAAAGGCTATATTCATGACAACAGACAATGAGCTTAAAAATATACTTAAGTCATCAGAAAGATTCTTCAAAACCTTAGCTTCTGCTTCAGATATTGAGGTAGTAGAAGGCAAAGAGAATATTAGTGATGATGCTATGTCAGCTGTAGTAGGTAATTGTACTATTTTCCTCCCATTAGAGGAGCTAGTTGATATAGAGAAAGAAATAGAGAGACTGGAAAAGGAAAGAGAAAAGCTTGAAGGAGAAATTAAAAGAGTAAAGGGCAAGCTTTCAAACGAAGGCTTTGTGAGCAAGGCTCCAGCGCAGGTAATTGAACAGGAAAAAGAAAAAGAAGTTAAGTATCAGCAAATGATGGAAAAGGTATTAGATAGATTAGCTAGCTTGAAAAAATAGCAGGTAAGAATAGTAATTACAAAAACTCATCAGCTTTCGTCAAGGCTGGTGAGTTTTCCTGTTAGACTTTTCCCGTAGATCATAGTTAAGTTCTAATTTTCTTTAATTCATTAATATTTCGATATAATTATTTATTAATAAAACTTAATCAAATTCTGAACATTTAAAATATTCAAGAAAGTTACAGTGTGATAAAATATAGAAAATAGGGGGTGCAGTTCCATTGAAAAAACGAAAATTTTCCTTAAAAATATTTTTATTCTTTCTAATTTCATTTTTAATTATATCTCTCATTCATATAAGCTTCAATGCCATAATCATGGCTAGACAGCCATCGCCTAACTGGAGTAGGGGGATTCCAGTAACTACAACTTTCTACACAAGAGAAATTGTTGCAGATATGACCAGTGAAGAGGATGTCACAATTATTTTACCTATAAAGGGAGGAAAAGAAGGATTAAAGATAACAAAATTAAGTAGAGATATGAAAGATAATGAAGAATACGAGGCTAGTATAGATAAGTTTGATATAAATACAATTAGCAATGATGATATACAATTTGTAGGCAATAAGCTGTATTGGAGAGATAATAATGAGAGCGCACTATACATATCCGCTTTAAACCATATAACCAAAAGCTTCGGGGAAGTAGTTAAGTTTAAAGAAAATGTTGTGGATTTTCATCTTGCTAAGGATGGCAGCTATATGGCTGTTGTATTTTCAGGTGGCAAAGTAAGCCTTTATGAAGAGCAAGATGGAGGGTATGTTGAAATTGGAGGACCTTCTGATTTAGAAAAAGTAGAAATGGTTAATGTCAAAAATAACAATAATACTCTATATCTGCAAACAGTTATACTTAATGAAGAGAATTCCAATAAAGAAGTTTATGTAACTGAATATAGAGATAATAAATGGGATAAATCTATTTATATGACATCCTTGCTTGAGGTAAAGAACCAGATTAAAGATATAGAATTAGCTGTAGATAAAGACTATGTTTATTCTATTTCTTCTGTTCAAGGAGACGTTAAGACTAGTTATACTTACCTAATTAATGGTTATAGTAAAGATACTAAGGAGCCATTTAATGAAATAACAGCTAAATGGGCCATAGACTTTAAGGTCCAGAACTTTTCTAGTAAGCCTGTTATGTTTGATAGCGCAGAAGAAGGAGTAACAGTATTTACAACGGCACCTAGCAGCTTAGACGTTAGAGCAACTAGCTCAAATGTTATAAAGCTTGGACTTACGAAGGATGGATTTAGTAGTGCTGAGCTAGTATCTAATACCAACAAATGGTCTAGTCAAGTAGTGGCTTTGAGAGACAATAATACTGACTATGTATTTTGGAACGAATCAGGCGGCTTTGGCTCGACTGTAATTATGGGTACAAGTAATGATGAGGCTGTTATAAATAATTATGCAAGCATTACAACTGAAGATATTAAAGGCGCAATTGCAGAAGAAGCTCCTTATATAGTTAACCTTTTAATAGTATCTGTTGGAGCAAGATTGTTTAATACTTTTCCTGCTATTATATGGCTATTGTGCATGTTCATGTGGTATAGCGTAATGGAGAAAAAATACAACCTTTATTTATTCATAGGCATGATAATTCATTTAATATTCCAGATAACCTCAATGGATTTTTACTATCAAAACTCTCATATCATGCCTGGATTTCTTAATTTAAGTTTAGTTAAATATATTATACCTTTACTATTTGCAGCATTAGCTGGTATTGTTGCTTTTATTTATAAAAAAGAAGCTGATGAGCCACAGAGCTACAAAGTATATGCAATGTTTTTAGCGTACTATCATATTTTCATTAATTATTTATTTGTACCATATTTATTTTAAACACTAACTAAGTTAATTTGCTGTGCTGGTTAATAATAATTGTAGTCTTATTAACTAGCGCAGCAAGTAAGGTTAGTGTTTTTCTATCTTGTATAAAATAAAAAATAGGTATACAATATAGAAGATTAAACTTACAGGAGTGAGAAAATGAACTATAGAGAAGCTTTAGAGTATATACATGGGACAAAAAAGTTTGGTAGTAAGCTTGGACTTGACAATATTCGAGAATTACTAGGGTTACTGGGAAATCCTCATAATGATCTTAAGTTTATCCATGTAGCAGGTACTAATGGAAAAGGCTCAACATCATCATTTATTGCTAATATCCTTATTGAAGGAGGATATAGAGTAGGATTATTTACATCACCCTATTTAGAGGTGTTTAATGAGAGAATGAGAATAAATAACCAAGACATAAGTGATGACAGCCTTGCTAGTATAACATTAGCTGTGAAGGAAAAGGTTGAGGAAATGCTAAAAAAGGGTATGTCTCATCCTACTGAATTTGAAATAGTGACTGCCATAGCTATGCAATACTATAAGGAAGAAAATGTTGATTTTGTCGTTCTTGAAGTAGGTCTTGGAGGTAGGTATGATTCTACAAATGTAATTGAAAATTCTTTAGCATCAGTAATTACAACCATTGCAATGGACCATACAGATATATTAGGTGATACCATAGGAAAAATCGCCTATGAGAAAGCTGGAATAATAAAGGATAATGGATTTGTAATCAGCTATCCACAGGATAAGGATGCAGAAGAGGTTATAGTTCAAGTTACAAAAGAGAAGAATGCAAGACTCTCATTTGTACCTACAGAAAAATTAGAAGTTATAGGAGCTACTGAATTTGGAAGTAAATTTAATTTTGAATATAAAAATGCAAAAATGTCTGATTTAGAAATAGGGCTTATTGGAGTACATCAAACTCAAAATGCTGCTACTGCATTGACAACAGTATTAGCACTTAGAGAGGAAGGATATATATCTTTATCAGATGAAGCTATAAGAAGAGGCTTAAAGGGAACAAAATGGAGTGGAAGACTTGAGGTTCTTAGAAGAAAGCCAACATTCCTCATAGATGGTGCTCACAATATTCAAGGCATACAGGCACTTAAAAGAACTTTAGAGAGTGTATTTAACTATGATAAGCTAATATTAGGAGTGGCTATACTATCAGATAAAGATGTAGACCATATGATAGAAGAATTAGTTCCTATTGCAGACAAGATAGTAGTTACAGAAGCTAATATCTTCAGAGCTATGAAGGCTGAAGAATTAGCAGCTAAAATAGAAAAATATAATAATAATATAATAATTGAAAGCAATATAGAAAAAGCAGTGAATAAAACCTTTGAAATTGCGAATGAAAATGACCTTATTGTGTTCTCAGGCTCCCTTTATTTAATAGGGGATGTAAGAACAATAGTAAATAAATTGAAATAGCTATATATTTGCTCCCTATTGAATAAAATAGTAGTATTCTATTCAAGCAGGGAGGGATACATAATTGTACTAGAGTTTAGGCAATATAAAAGATTAGATGACGAAGAGCTAACAGAAAAAGCTGTAGCCAAAATAAACGAGATAAAGCATGTGCCCTATGAGGGCAACGAGCATATATATGTTTCACATATGCAAATACTTAATGACTTGATAAGAGAAATTAAATTAAGAGGCTTAACATTAGAAGAAAATAGAATGATCAAAAATATACTTATAGACTTTAAATAGATGCTTAATGCATCTATTTTGTTTTCCCTCCATCACAAAAATTCAGATAAAGCATAGACTGATATATAAGTGAATTTGAAGAGGTGATAAATTTGGAGCTGCTTGGAAACAAATTGATTGTTGCAAATACAGGGAGTGATTCAATATCTATTATTAATATTGATAATCGTAGCTTATCAGATACTGTACATCTCAGCGAGTCAATGAAGGTAAAAGATAAAACGACCTCCAGCGGACCCTATGTTGGACCGCATCACATATGCTTTAAGGAAAATAATATAATTTACTCTGCAAACTCCTATAATAATAGTGTATACAAAATAAATATTGACACAAAAGAAACAGAGGATATTGTGTTCGTAGGCAGCTTTCCTAGTCATTTAGCTCTTCATAATGGATTTATATACGTTACAAATAGCGATTCCAATTCAATATCTGTTATCGAAGAGAAAGGATTTAATGTAATAGAAAATATTCCAGTAGGAGAAAGACCTCATGATATAAAGCTTGATAAGTTAAACAACAGGCTGTATATATCAAATAATAATGGATTTAGTGTGGATATGATTGATTTGACGCTGAATATTGAAAAGAAAATAGATTTAAAATATAATCCTGTTCATGTTGAAATTGAGGATAATATTATGTTTGTATTATCTCCACCTTCAAATGGTTTGGTAGACAGCAGATTAGTGATATATTCCTTAGAGGAAGAAAAGACAATTAATGAAATTTACGTGTCAGGAGTAATAGTTGACATGGTAACCTTAGACAATAAGGAAGTTGCCTATGTCACTAATGTAGAAGACGGTAATTTATATGAGATTGATCTTTTGGAATATAAAATCAAGTCTAAATACAATATAGGTGGGATGCCAAACAATATAATAAGGAAAAATGATGAGTTATTTATATCAGATGCACTTTATAATAGGGTTGTAATATTTAATTATATTCAATGTAGAATAGTATGTAGCATAAATGTAGGTATTGAACCTAATGGACTAATCATAATATAGTCCATTTTCTTGTCTGTCATTTTAAACGCAGTTGAAGGAGCTAGTAGTTATAGCACTATAATTAAGCAATAGTTAAACAGTCGTTAAACCACCGTTAAACTATTGCTTAACTAGAGGCTATTCATCTATTAATAAATCAATTATTTTTTTGTAAATTTCGTGTGAATTTTCCTTCCAATTGTTGCATATCATTTTAGCTTGTTTATTTGAAACAACGTTTAAAGACATGCTAAACAAATTTATATCTTTTTCAATAACCTTCAGATTTACTATATATTCAGATTCGCTCTTTTTATAATAGTTGCCAACGATTTGACTTTCTTTAACCATTTCTTCCTTTTTCTTTTGAAATCTTTTATTTACTTCATCTTTTATAGTTTGGGGTATTCTATCGTTAAAAAAGCTAAGAGTATCTCTTCCAGCATTTGACAGATGATAATACTCCTGGCCGTCCTTTGTAGAAAACTCAATAAATTTAGAGCTTACAAGTTCGCTTATAAATTGTTGGGCTAAGAAATAATTCATATAGTTATTTTCTAGTAAAAACTGAGTAATTTCAGAATTATTCATGGGAATCTGAGCATTATCTAATATGTATAAAATAAGAAGCTTATTTTGAGCTAATTCTTTGCTATTATCTACAAACACACTAATCACCCTCTAATCATAAATAGCATATTTAAAAGTTATAACATAAGTAATTATATCACAAAAAAAAGAGAAGCGGTATTGCTCCACTTCTCTTTTTTATTTATTTAATTGTTATTTGCCTGCTAAATTTCTTTGAGCTGTTTCAACTAATCTCTTAGTCATATAACCGCCAACGTATCCGTTTTGTCTTGAGCTTAGGTTACCTTTATCAATTGATTCATAGTTTGATAAACCTAGTTCACTAGCGATTTCAGCTTTCATTTGATTTAAAGCCATCCTTGCTTCAGGAACAACTATTCTATTTGTTCTAGCCATGTTTTTCCCTCCAAATAGATTTTTTAATAATGCAACATCATTTTGATGTTGTACTAATAATATAACCAGCAGAGATACTCAATATTCTAGTAATTAATACTAAGTAAACACAGTATATAGAAAAACTTCACAGGATTTTACATTTAATCTTGCAAATGTAACCGAATTGTCATTAATATAATATAGCTTAACTAGTTTATATGAAATATAATTATATTATCAATATAAAAAAATTTTAAAAACAAACAAATTACAAAGGAGGAAAAAAGATTTTGAAAAAAACAATTAAATTCGTTTCAATTGCACTAATTCTTCTATTGCTGGCAACAGGATGTTCAGGAAATACTAACAGTGCAAATGCAGATGAAACTCAAAAGCCAGAAGACCAAACTCAGCAAAACAATGCAGGAAAAGTGGATAATGAAGAAAATCAACAAGAAGGAGTCAAAGAAGAAAGTACCGATGTAGATCCAAAGGAAGAAATTGATTTGTCTCTTAAACCAAACGAGGCAGGGCAGATAATGGTGCTCATGTATCATAACGTAGGAGAAGAAGAGGCAGAATGGGTCAGAACGCCAGAAAACTTCAAAAAAGACTTAAAGACACTATATGAAAAAGGTTATAGACCTATTAGCCTTGCAGATTTTGTTAACAATAACATTAATGTGGGAGCGGGTTTGACTCCTGTTGTACTTACTTTTGATGATGGAAATCAAAACAATTTTAATATTATTGAAAAAGATGGAGAAAAAATTGTTGATCCTAATTCAGTAGTAGGAATTTTAGAGGAATTCAATAAAGAATATCCAGACTTCCCATTAAAAGCTACGTTTTTTGTGTTTGGAGAAAATCCATTTAGACAGCCAGAATTACTAGAATATAAGCTAAACTATCTATTAGAAAAAGGCTTTGATATTGGAAATCACACATTAGGGCATAATGATATGTCAAAGGTTACTGACCCTAATAAAATACAAGAGTTTATAGGTAAACAAGCAGCATTTTTAGAAAAGCTAGTGCCAGGCTACAAGGTAAATACTTATGCACTTAGCTATGGTGCAAGGCCAAAGGATAAAGCACTGTATCCATACCTACAAAAAGGAGAATTTGAGGGGAAATCTTATGAGAACATTGCAGTATTAAATGTTGGCTGGGACCCATCAGTATCACCTATAGATAAAGCCTTTGACCCTTATGCAATACATAGAGTAAGGGCAAGTGAAACTAAGGTAGATGGTGTTGGGATGTATGATTGGATGGCAGTATTCGATAAAAATCCAGAAAGAAGATTTATAAGTGACGGAAATCCTGATATAGTAACAGTTCCAAAAAACCTTGAAGAAAAAGTGGACAAGGATAAATTAGGAGATAGAGAGCTTTATATTTATGGGGAGTAATCTTATATATTAAGAAATAAAATGGAAATACTGAACGTGTATTTCCATTTTATTATTTTATTATTTTTTGCGAAACATACAATAACACAGAAGAAAAAGGCAGTAAAATAATAGTGGTTACTACATTAAAAATAGTATGAGCATTAGCTATCTGTCTAGCAGGATTATCAGGAGATAAATATACAATAAAAGTACAAAAATAATCAATAATAAAATAAAAAATAATAACTCCAAATAAATTGAATAAAATATGCACTAAAGCAGCTTGCTTACCTATCTTATTAGTCGCAAGGCTTCCAATAACAGTATCTACACAGGTACCGATATTCTGACCTAAAATAATAAGAATAGCTGAGTTGATACCTATAATGTTACTTGCAGTCATTACTTGAAGTATTGTAATACCTGTAGTGCTGCTCTGAATAACAGCAGTCAGTATAAAGCCTGCTAGTACTGACATACCTTTACTTTTGCTAAGATATTTTATGAGACTGAAAAAAAACTTAGTTGACTTGATTCTAGATATAGAATAAGTAATTACATCCATACCAGCAAAGATTAAGGCTAGACCTAATATGGTTTTCCATATTATATGATGCTTTTTATTTCTTAAAACAATCATTAAAAAAATTCCTATTATAAAAAGATATATAGAAAGATTTTTTATTTCAAAGGCTAATAATTGTGCGGTAAAAGTAGTTCCAATATTTGCTCCCATTATTATAGGAACAGCATTATAAATACTTAATAAATTCCCATGAACTAGGCTAATTACAATAATTGTAGCAGCACTGCTGCTATGAAGCAGAGCAGTGATTATGATTCCAATAAAAACTCCTCCTAGCTTATTAGAAGTAAGCTTATCTATTTTATGTCTTATTTTGTGAGATATAATTCCCTCAAAGGATTTAGACATTTGTCTTATACCAGATAAAAACAGTGTAAGACCACTAATAATTCCTAAAAACGAAACAAAATAAATATTCTGTAGCAAGACTATTTCCTCCTAAAAAATCTTAAAAGTATATATTTAATGTATATGTCTATTTTTTTTTACTAATACAAAAATAAGCAAGCTATAAAGTAAACTATATTGGTTTTGTATACATTGATTATTTTTTCTTCATTTGCAAATAATAAATGTGATTATAAAAACTAAAGAGAGGTGGAGAAATGGATAAGAGACTCAGCACTACAGAATTAAAGAAGGAAATTAAAAGCTTTTTAAATGAAAATAAGTTAGCTTCACTAGCTACATGTGGAAACAGCATACCTAGATGTAGTCCTGTGCAATATTTTACAGGAGAAAATATGGACATATATGTAATTTCATCTGGGGGAGATAAGTTTAATAATATTCAAGACAATCCTAATGTATGTCTACTAGTAAACACTGACTATGTAGATTACAAAAAAATAAAGGGAGTACAGGTATTTGGTCAAGCACATACTAGTTTAAAACATCCACATTATATAGATGAGGCTAAAAAGTATGCTTCTTATGAACAGATGTTGACAATAGAAAAGGACTGGATAAATATAATCAAAATTGTGCCAGATGAAATTGTTTATTTAGACGCATTAAATGGAGACAGAACTAAACAAATCCTTAAAAACGATCAAGTGATAGAAATGCAGGATAGAGTATTATCTATTCATTAAGCTGTGAATGCCACAGCTTTTTTCTTTTATAAGGTAATAATACAAAAACATCAGAATAAATTATATTAACAATATTTTTAAGGAGGGGACACATGAAAATTTATATATTTAATAAAGAAGTTGTTATAAAAGTAACGGCTGTATTATTGCTTGTAGCTGTTTCGATTATTTTTACTGGAATCATAAAAGAGGATGGTATAAGTAGTGTTTTTGCACCTGCTAGAGAGTTGCCAATATACTATGTTGATACCCCCGAAAAAAAGATTGCAATTAGCTTCGATGCAGCATGGGGAACTGATTTTACTTATGATATATTGAACACATTAGATAAATATAATATTAAAACTACCTTTTTCCTTGTAGATTTTTGGGTGAAAAAATATCCTGATGTAGTTAAGGAAATTGATAGAAGAGGTCATGAAATAGGAAATCACTCAACTAATCACCCATATATGTCAAAGCTAGATGAGATTCAAATAATCAAGGAACTGAAAACAACAGAGGATAGCATAAAAGAGGTTACAGGAAAAAGAACCACATTGTTTAGACCACCTTTTGGAGATTATAATGATAGATTAATAAGGGTCTGTAGGGACAATGGATACTATGTAATACAATGGGATGTGGATTCACTTGACTGGAAAGAATACGGCGTACAGCCAGTAGTAGATAGAGTTACTAGAAATGTAAAAAATGGGTCAATAGTTCTTTTCCATAATAATGCCAAATATGTATCTGAGTATTTACCTATTGTTTTAGAAAAATTAAAAGCTGAGGGCTATGAAATAGTTCCTATATCAGAGCTTATCCATAAGGACAATTTCTATATGGATAGTACGGGAAAACAAATTAAAAAGCAGTAAAGTAAGGAGCTAGCCTTACTTTACTGCTTTGTTTATTAAGATCTTCCTAGATGAGTATACTTATCTGTATTCTCATTTTCCATCATTTTTGTAATATGGTCTTCTCTGTCTCTCAGATCAATTTCCATATCTTTAGCCATTTCTTCTTTAAAGCTTTGAAATGCTTGCCTTGCATTAGGAGAAATCTTTTTATCTTTCATTCTATCACCTCATAATTATTCTTTGATTTATTTCACAAAAATATTATTGGAATTTAACGGAACAATTATATTGAACTGTTTCTAAGTACATAAAAAAATCGGTAAAGGTAAACATATATTCATAGGATTTTTTGCCCATACTCTTTTTATTAGACCTTAGAAGGAGAGCATAGATGATGAAAACAGACGGAATAAATATTACAGGTATTACATGTGATTCTAGCAAAGTAAAAAAGGGATTTGCTTTTGTTGCAATAAAAGGAATAAAAAAAGATGGCAACCAATATATAAATGATGCTATAAAAAGAGGAGCAAGTATTATTTATACTGAGAATGATATTAAGATTGACAACATACCTGTAATAAGAGTTGGAAATTCAAGAAAAAAGCTAGCTGAGCTTTTAAATGAGTACTATGATTATCCATCAAAAAAGCTTATTTTGGTTGGTATAACTGGAACAAATGGTAAGACTACCTCTTCATATATTTTAGAACATATACTTAAAAATGCTGGTCTTAAAACTGGAGTTATGGGAACGTTAGGAATTAAGCTTGGCGAAAGACATATACAAACAAATTTAACAACTCCAGAGCCTGAGGTTTTATTTCATCAGCTAAACGAAATGGTGAAAGAAAAGGTTGAAGTAGTAATCATGGAGGTATCATCCCATGGGCTGAAGCAGGAAAGAGTTTATGGACTAGATTTTGATATAGCCATACATACTAATATTGGATATGACCATATGAATTTTCATAAAACAAAGAGTGATTATATAAAATCAAAAAAAATCCTTTTTGATTTACTAAAGAAAAACGGAATTTCCATTATCAATTTAGATGATAAAGATGGTTTAAAGCTTATGGAAGGTAATACAAGCACACTAGTAGTCACTTATGGACTAAATCCTAAATCTAGTATCACAGCCTCTAGCTTAAAGCTACAAGACAGCATAAGCTTCAATCTTTGTATTCAGAGAGGGATGACGGCATTAAACAGTGTAGAAATAGAGCCTATGGAAATACCCATATCCATGAGATTAATAGGAAGGCATAATATATATAACTCTTTAGCAGCCATCAGTGGGGCGCTGAGTATCGGCATACAGCCTCATACAATAGCAAAAGCATTAACTGATTTTAATGGGATAAATAGGAGACTTAGTATAATATTCAATAAGGATTATTTGATAATTGATGATTTCTGTCACAATCCACAGGGGTATGAAGTTATTTTTGAAACTATTCAATCATTGAATTTTAATAAGTTAATTATAGTCAATGCTATAAGAGGAAGCCGTGGAGCACAAATTAATAGAAATAATGCAAAAGTTTTAGGCTCATGGTGTAGTACCATGAAAAATATGATATTATTCTTAACCCTTAGTAAAGATGCAATAGGTGCAGAGGATAGTGTGAAAAGCTCAGAGCTCCTAGCTTATAAGAGTATACTAGATAAAATGGGAATTAAATATATAATAAATGATAATTTAAAAGATTCACTTCAAGAAGCATTAAAAATAGCAGAGAAAAATGACTTGTTATTGATGTTAGGTGCGCAGGGTATGGATAAAGGAAAGGAAATCGTAAAAGATATACTAAATATCTAACAAACTTATTCTAATGGGAATAAGTTTGTTTTTTTGTTATTTTAATTAAGCAAATAATAAATTGTATTATTTAGAAGGATTTTTCCTTTTTGTGTCTAATTAACACTATGGGATAACGTTTTTCTATTGCAATTATTTTTATTTACTAATGATCTAAAAAAAAATCATATTATTAAGCAATACGGAATAAACATATTTTAGATTAAAAAAACATAAGAATAGGAAGGGGAGTGGGGTTTTTATGGCTGATAAGGTGATTGATACTAATTCAATAACCGTAGTAGGCAAGATACTCAGTGAAAAGGAGTTTAGTCACGAAATGTACGGGGAGGGTTTTTATTCTTTTGATTTAGAAGTTCCTAGGTTAAGTGACTATTCTGACGTGTTACCAATCACAATTTCTGAAAGGATTTTAGTTAATATGGACCTTAAGCCAGGGGCAAATTTAGTAGTAGAGGGACAGCTAAGATCTTATAACAGATATTTAAATGGTAGCAACAAATTAGTCTTAACAGTATTTGCAAGAGATGCAAGGGTTCCTGAAACAGAAGAAGAGCTCAGTGAGCTACTAAAAAGACCAAATGAAATTTATCTTGATGGATACATATGTAAAATGCCTGTCTACAGGACAACACCATTTGGCAGAGAGATAACAGATTTATTAGTAGCAGTAAATAGGCCTTATAACAAATCTGATTACATACCCTGTATCGCCTGGGGAAGAAATGCTAGATTCTGTGAAAAGCTTCAAATTGGCGATCATATAAGATTATGGGGAAGAATTCAAAGCCGTGAATATCAAAAGAGAATAAACGATGGAGAAGTCTTGAACAAGGTGGCATTTGAGGTATCAATATCAAAGCTTGAATTTGTAAGAGAAGATAATAATAGAGACGGCAAAAAACAAGACCTTTAAAAGGTCTTGTTTTTTGATATAATCTTATTGAGGTGGTTATATGGATTATAAAGTTATAGTTTTTTTTATTCTATTAACTATACTAGTTAGCATACAATATTCGTTAAACAGGATTCTTGTAGAATTAAAAGAAATAAAAAAAATATTACTTCAGAAAAAAATCAATAATTAAAGTAGGTGAAAAAATATGAAGCCTTTAATAGCTAAAATTGATAACATATATGAAACATATACTACAATGTCTGATAAAAAAATAGAAGAAGATATAATTTATTCTGCTATTTTGCTCACTTTAAAATCTCATGGAATTAAAGATGATCAGATTGTAGAGCTTGGGACAGATAAGCTATTAAAGGTGAAAGCATGTAGAGCTTATTCTCAGCTGAAATGTAGTGAGCTACAGGAGTTTTGGCAGAATCATATAATTTTATCTAAGGTTTATGAATACATAGTAGGAAAGAAAAAGGATAAAAGAGAAAAGTATGGAATTTACTATACACCAGAGTGGATAGTAAGACATATGACAGAAGAATCTGCTGATGAAGCTTTAAAAAATTGTGATAGGCTAGAAAACATAAGGATGCTGGAGCCTGCATGTGGATGTGGTACATTTTTATTGTATCTATTTGATGCATTGTATGAGCTATATTTAGAGAGAACAAGCTATAGTAGTATAGATATATGTAAATGTATTATCCAAAACAATTTACATGGAATTGACATCGACTCTTGGGCATTAGAAATTTGTAAGTACTTGCTTATTATTAAAATGTTCATGAAAACAGGTAAAATTATAGAAATGAAATTTAACTTATTCGTAGATGATTTTTTAGCAGAGTCTTCAATAAGCAATAATTCTTACGAGCTAATAATAGGTAATCCACCATATTTAGAAAATAGGGGATTAAATAAGTACTTTGATAAAGAGTACCTTAAAAGAAACTTTACTACTGCCGTAGGCAGATTTGATGCTTATGGACTCTTTGTTGAAAAGGCAATATTGTTGCTCAATGAAGGCGGATATCTTAATTTTGTTGTGCCTGGAAATTTATTATCTAATAATAATTTTTCCCCTTTGAGAAGATTTATATTAGAGAATTCATCTATTATAAGGATAATTAACTTAGGAGAAGGTATATTTGAAGATGTAGGAATGAACATGATTATTATCTGTTTGTGCAAAGATACTTCTAAGCCTAATAATTTAATTATGTGCAAAAATATATCTAATAGTGAGGACAAGAAAAGAGATATTATGGAAAAGGAACATAAAGAAATTCCTCAGAGATTTTACGAAAATACTCTTTTGAATGTTTTTGATATTGATTCTTTTTATGAGACATTTAAGCTTAGGGAAAAAATATATAAAAACTGTAATCTAAGAATCCATGACGTAGCTGAAGTAGTTGCAGGAATAGCTACTGGAAACATTAGAGAAAAACTCTTGACTAGAGACGAGAATAAAGTGAAAGCTAAAAGAGTATTAGAAGGTAAGAATATTCAAAGATTTCACTATGAATGGTCAGGCTTATACTTTATTAATGATAAAGACATCATTGATAGAAATAATGGTGAATATGCAACCTTTATGAGGGAGGATATGATAAACAGGGAAAAGCTAATTATTAGACAAACGGCAGATAAGTTTATTTGCTCATATGATAATGAGATGTATTATATTCTAAATACCCTCTATTCATTAGTAATTAGGGATAGCTATAAAAACACGTTAGATATAAAATATGTATTAGCACTCTTAAATTCAAAGCTTTTTCATTTCTTATATAGTACTTTAATAAGAGAAAAGGGAAAGTTGTTTCCGCAGCTCAAGGTATTTCACATTCAATACAGTCCTATTAGTATTCCTGATAAAAATACTCAGCAAAAAATAGTAAGCATAGTAGATGAAATTATGTTATTAAATGAGAAAATAGAAGCTAGTGAAGATAGGAATGAAACAGACATCTCTAGGCATGAAAAAGAAAGGGATTTTTTAGATCTCCTTTTAGATAAAATGGTCTTTAAGATATTTGGTTTGAGTTCAAAAGAAATTGAAACTATAAATAAAGAAATAGATTAATCATAGAATTTATTACGAACTCTATGTAAAAAGTCCTTCTTAACCATAGTATGAGTATCATACTCTTCTTGGCTAATAATGCCTTTTGATTGAAGTTCTTCAAACAATATTATGAAAGATGAACAAAGTTCATATATTCTGCTTTCAATTTCTTTGATGTCTTTAATATCTTCCATTTTATTCAACTCCGATTTGAAGTATTTATTTCATTATATTATAAATATGGTCAAAAAAATACAAATAATACATATTGAGATTATTCATATAGAAAAACGCAAGTAAAGTTGTTTACGATTAATATACATCATTCATATATTCTATATTTTTTTAAAAAATCCTCTTTTAATTTTCAATTTTAATTTATTTATGCAGTAAAAGAGCTAATAAAATTACTCAAACTCTTTAAACAAATTGCCCTAATCAAATTATTGACAAAGCATGATGTATGGTTTAGAATGAGGTTTAAATAGATAGGTTGTTATTATAATATTTCATAATTTATTCCTAAAGGGGTTGAATTTTTATGACTACAAATAAGCAACAAAAAATATTATTCTCCACTGATGAAATTAAAGAGAAAGTTAAAGAGCTAGGGCAACAGATAAGCAAGGATTATGAAGGAAAGGAACTAGTGGTAGTATCTCTCTTAAGAGGGAGTTTTATTTTTGCAGCAGATTTGGTGAGAGAGATTGAAGTACCCACACAAATAGAATTCATGACTACAGCAAGCTATGGTCATGATGAAGAATCATCAGGACAAGTAAATATTGTTACTGATATTAAGGATGATATAGAAGGTAGAGATGTATTGGTTGTTGATGATATTATGGATACTGGATTAACTATGAAGAAAATCTTAGAGCATTTGAAAGAGAAAAAACCAAATAGTATTAAATCTTGTGTTATGCTAGACAAGCCTGAAAGAAGGAAAACTGAGATTACATCTGATTATGTAGGCTTTACAATTCCTGATTTATTTATAGTTGGCTATGGATTGAATTACGGAGACTATTATAGGAACATCCCTTATATTTTTTCATTTGTGGATTAAGCAGATAAAAATTTTATTTAGAAAGAGCTGATTTTGAAAATCAGCTCTAATTAAATTTATATATAGTTTTTCATTAGATCATCCATATTATAATAACCAGGTTCTTTTTGGGCTATAAACTTAGCAGCTCTAATAGCTCCTAATGCAAATATGTTCTTAGATGCAGCAATATGTGATATCTCAATTACCTCATCGCTACCAGCAAATATTACAGTATGGTCACCGACTATTGTTCCGCCACGTATAGAGTGGATTCCAATTTCATTTTCACTTCTTTTTTCAGTTTTAGAATGTCTTCCAAATGTATACTCTTTAGGCTCAATTAAGCTTTCATTTATTTTGTTTGCAATTAGATAAGCTGTGCCGCTTGGGGCATCGACTTTTAAGCTGTGATGTTTTTCTACAATTTCTATATCTGAAGAAGTCCCCATTATTTTGGCTGCTTCTTGAGCTAGCCTAGCCAATACATTTATTCCTACTGACATATTTGCAGATTGAAAAATAGGTACCTTACTTGATGCAGCTTTTATATTATCCATGTCCTGTGAGGATAAACCTGTTGTTGCTATAACTAAAGGGGTATTAGTTTTTGTTGCATAGTCTATTAGAACCTTTAATGCTTCAGGTTTGGAAAAATCTATTATTACATCTGCTCTCTCATTACAGTCAAAAATATTATTGTATACTGGAAAATCTGCATTAGCTTTTACGGGGTTTTTATCTATTCCAGCTATTATCTCAAGCTCATTATTTTGACTAATCTGATAGCCTAGAACCTGACCCATCTTTCCGTTACATCCATTAATTATTACTTTAAGCATGGTAACCTCCTATAGCATATTATAGCTCTTAAGTTCTTTTATAAGAATTTTAGTAGCTTCTTCTGACATTTCAACTAGTGGAAGTCTTAAATCACCTACGTCCATTCCCAATAGATTCATAGCTTTCTTTATTGGAATTGGATTTGCTTCTAAGAATAGAGCATCTATTAAAGGTTTCATTTTTAGCTGTAGATATCTTGCCCTTTCAATATCCCTTTCTAAGTAGCTAATTACCATATCATGAGTGTCTTTTGGAAGTATGTTTGCAACCACAGATATGACACCTACTCCCCCTAATGATAGTAAAGGCACCACCATATCATCATTACCTGAATAAATGGCGAAATCCTCTGGACATAGACGAGCTATTTCAGCTATTTGACTTATGTTTCCACTGGCTTCTTTTACTCCTTTAATATTAGGGTGCTTAGACAGTTCAGCTAACGTACTTGGTAGTATATTAAATCCTGTTCTTCCTGGAACATTATACACGATTATAGGTATATTGATACTGTCAGCAACAATGTTATAGTGAGCTATAAGACCTTTTTGCGTAGATTTATTGTAATATGGGTTTACTATAAGCAATCCATCTACTCCTAAGCTCTCAGCTTTTTTACTCATTTCAATTGTATGTTGAGTATTGTTACTTCCTGTACCTGCTATAACAGGAATTCTTTTATTAACTATATTAACCGTAAATCTAATTGTTTCTATCTTTTCGTTATCTGTCATGGTAGCAGCTTCACCTGTTGTACCACAGATGATTATTGCATCAGTTTGTTCTTTAATATGCCACTCTAACAGCTCTCCTAGTTTCTCGAAATCAACTTGATTATCCTTAAAAGGTGTAACTATAGCAACTCCTGAGCCCTTAAACAAAGCCATTGAATTCCTCCTTATAATTATATTAATATTATTAGACTATCAAAAAATCTTCTGTTTTTCTACCCTTTTAAATATAATATATTAACATGGGCATTAAAAGGATACAGAATATACTAATAGTAATTGAATTTATTCAAGGTTCAGTGATAGAATAGAGAATAGAATTAAATTTTTAATCAGGGGGTTAGTTAATGATAAAAGACAATTCAAGGCCTTCAATAATTGAGGCCAATTCTTTCTACTTGTTTATTGGTATAATTTTATTAACTTTAGGTTCATATGTACAAAGTAAAGGAGTGTACTCTGGACTATTAATTACAGAATATATAATTATACTTGCACCTACTTTGTTTTATTTAAAAATGAGAGGATTTAGTCTCAGAAAAGTGCTTAGACTTAATAAGGTTTCTCTTAAGCAAGCGCTGCTCATTCCACTAATAGTTATCTTCTCTTATCCAATTGGAACGTTTTTCAATTATTTAATGATAATAGTTTTGAACTATTTTGGGAAAATAAGTCCTAATCCTGTTCCAATACCTGAAAGTGGCGGAGAAATGATAATAGGTCTCTTAGTAGTAGCCTTATCCGCTGGAATATGTGAGGAAGTAATGTTTAGGGGATTTGTAATGAAAGCCTATGAAAAGCTAGGCATGAAATCAAGTATTGTCTATTCTGCTTTATTATTTGGATTATTCCATTTCAATATTCAAAACTTACTTGGACCAATTTATTTAGGACTGATATTTGGATATATGGTCTATAAAACAGATAGTATTTTTGCTGCAATGATTGGTCATACAGCTAACAATGCATTTGCTCTATTGCTAGGAATGCTAGTGACTAAAATTGAAGTGGATCCAGAATTAGCTGCGGATGTAGTTGCTTCAGGAGTAGTTTCAGATACATTAACTATGTTACTGGGAGCTATTGGCATAGGAATCATAGCAGTGATTTGCGGAGTAATAGTATTTTTTCTGCTAAAGCTATTACCTGAACCTAAGAAAAATATTGTTGAAAACCCAGAGTCAAATATTCAAACAGAGACAGAATACTCTATACATGAGGGAGCGGAAGGCAGTATTAAAGAAGGCATAGTTTCATATATTCCAGTGTTTATAGTTATATTAATATTTATTTATGGAACATATATGTTTTTTAAAGCTTAAGTAGATAGCCAAATAAAAAGGACCTACCTGGGGAAAGTAGGTCCTTATTAATGTATTTAATATATACAAATATATATTAAAGGGGGAGTGGGAAAGTAGTATCTCTCACAAGTCTTAGTTTAGCATATACTTTAGAAAAAAATCAAGGCAATTTGTTAACTTTTAAGCATTCTTAACAACTGTTTAAATTAGGTAATACTTTTGTTAAGAATAGTATAAGAATAAAATTTCTCTTTTTTCAAATAATAGCTAAAGGAGGAATGATATTCATGAAAAAGAAAAAAATAAAAATTGAAACACCACAAGACAAATTGAAGTATGAAATAGCACAAGAATTAGGGTTAATGGATAAAATTAATGAAGTTGGATGGGGAGGGCTTACTGCAAAAGAAACTGGAAGAATTGGAGGTATAATGACAGTAAGAACTAGAAATAACGCAAAAAACAAACAAAATTAATAACATGAGAATAGAGTGGTTGAATACTTTACTAAACTGTACTAGAATTAAATAGAAATCAAGTAACATTCGAGATTTAGAAAAGGGGACAGAATTATGAATACATACATTGAATTTGCACATATTTATGATGAGTTAATGGAAGATATAGACTACTATAGCTGGATGGATTTTATAAAATACATTTTAGATGCCTATGATAAAAAACCACATGATGTGCTTGAAATGGGCTGTGGTACAGGAAATCTTACTAGGCTTCTATGTAAAGAAGGCTACAATGTTATAGCATTTGACTTGTCTGAGGATATGTTATCCATTGCATACAATAAGCTAGATTCATATAGGAGTATTCAACTGCTAAAACAGAATATGATAGACTTTAACCTTAATAAGGAATTTGATATGGTTGTATCTGCTTGTGATAGTATAAACTACATAACAGATTATTCTGAGCTTATGAAAGCCTTCGCTAATGTGTATTCCCATTTAAGACCTGGTGGAGTATTTATTTTTGATGTGAATTCCCATTATAAACTTAAAAACATAATAGGCAACAATACCTTCGTTGAAGATCAAGAAGATGTGTTTTATGTTTGGGAAAATGAATATGATGAAGTTAATAACATATGTGAGTTTTATATCACATTTTTTGTTAAAGAACAAAGCTTGTACAAAAGGTTTGAAGAAATACATGTTGAGAAAGCATATACTTCTTCTGAAATTGAGAATGCACTTAGAAAATCAGGCTTTAAGAATATAAATGTATATAATGGATATTCTAAAGAATTACCTAATGAAGAAACTGAAAGATTAACTTATTTGGCAATGAAATAACATATATTTGTTATGCCTAAGTGCTGAATAAATAGGGATTTATCTGGGAATTTTAATTGACAAAGAGATAACCATATGATAAACTAACAATTGTAAGTGGATGTACATAAGAGGTTCATCTGCAAATTTTTCAGTATATGGAGGAATGTTTTAAATGGTTAAAGGTACAGTTAAATGGTTCAATGCAACAAAAGGTTATGGATTCGTATCTACTGAAGCTGGAGAAGATGTATTCGTTCACTACTCAGCTATTGCAGGAGATGGATTCAAGACTTTAGATGAGGGACAAAACGTTGAATTTGAAATAGTTCAAGGTGAAAAAGGACCTCAAGCTACAAATGTTACAAAACTATAATCGACTATTATACTAAACTTTTTATATATAGTTTTTGGACGGTAGCACAGCCCCTTTAAGGGGCTTTCATATTTTTTGATTAATTTAAAGTTATTAGGTAAAATATATATTATAGATATTCAACATCAATATTTAACTTTTATTTAGAAGATAATAGTTACATCTTATTTTGACAAGTAGCTAAAGTGATTCTGATTTTTGTAAAAAATAAAATTTATTTTTGAAGTTGCGTATCTATATATAGAGATTACAATATACTATAGGAGGACTTCTATGCAGGACTATCTTATAAGGGCAATGGATAAGGAAGGCAACATAAGAGTTTTTGTTGCTAATACTACAGCCTTAGTTAATAAGGCTAGAGATATACATAACACTACACCCACTGCTTCAGCTGCTCTAGGTCGTTGCCTGACAGCGGCAGCTATTCTAGGAACTATGCTTAAAAATGAAAAAGAGACCATATCTATCCAACTAAAGGGAGGAGGTCCAATAGGCACAGTATTAGCTGTAGCCAATAGTAAAGGTGAAGTAAAGGGCTACGTAGGAGCTCCTGCTGTTGACTTGCCTCTAAAAAAAGATGGCAAGCTAGATGTCGGCGGTGCAGTTGGAAATAATGGAAAGATTACAGTAATTAGAGATTTTGGACTAAAGGAGCCTTACATCGGTCAATCTGACATAGTGACAGGTGAAATAGCTGAAGACTTAGCTAACTATTTTGCTTACTCTGAGCAGCAGCCGTCAGCAGTAGCTTTAGGTGTATTAGTAGATAAGGACACTTCAATTAAGGCCGCAGGAGGATATATAATTCAGGTGCTTCCAGATGCAACTGAAGAAGCACTAGATAGACTTGAAAGCAATCTAGCAAATATAGAGCCAATATCTTCATTAATTGAAAAGGGCTTTACACCTGAAGATATATTATTTCATGTATGCAGTGGCTTTGATATGGATATAAAAGATAAAATTCCAGTAAAATTAACCTGTGACTGTTCTACCGAAAGGATACAAAAGGCCTTAATAGCTATTGGAAGGGTAGAATTAGAGAAGTTAATTGAGGAGGATGGCGAGGCGGAGCTAGTTTGCCATTTTTGTAATGAAAAATATCATTTCAATAGAGATGAGCTTAATAGTTTGTTAAAAGAAGCTAGTGAACAATAAAGAGAAGTTAGAGAGAAGCAGAGTAGCAAAGAAGCTGGAGAAAATTTTTATAAAAACCTATTGACATTGTGGTTAAAATATAATATACTGAAATCTGTCGCTAGGGAGGAATTACGCCCAGATAGCTCAGTAGGTAGAGCAGGGGACTGAAAATCCCCGTGTCGGTGGTTCGATTCCGCCTCTGGGCACCAGCTTCATTAAAAGCCTGGTGCAAATTGCTTATGTATCTCAGAATATAGTATAAGCAAAAGCTGTAAAAGTAATAAAGTAAAGAATAGTGCGGAAGTGGCTCAGTGGTANNCGAATCTCGTCTTCCGCTCCAAAATTAACCTAAACCATAAAACGGATGAACAAATTTTTGTTGCGCAACTACGTATCGGCGACATAGCCAAGTGGTAAGGCAGAGGTCTGCAAAACCTTTACTCCCCAGTTCAAATCTGGGTGTCGCCTCCATATACTAAGACATATAGCCTTCTTGTCAGAGAAGGTTTTTTTATTTTTTGTATTTTTAGGCTTAAACTGTGGTATATATTATTATAATTAATCTGGAATAAGGAGATTATGTCATGGACAAAAACCCGCTGTTCCCTAAAAATAGGGCAAGTATTGCTATTATAGATGGTAGAGCCAGTTATGAAATAAAAGAGAATTTAATTAAATATGGAGTAATAATAATAAATACATGTAAATGCGAAGAACTATATGATTCTATTTCCTACCATCCTGACATAGTGATACACCCTATTAGCTATAATAAGGTAATAGTTGCTCCTAATGTATATGATTATTACAATGACATACTTCCTTTCTATGGGATAAAAGTAATTAGCGGAGAAAAGAAACTCAGTAGAAACTATCCTGAAAACATTGCATATAATGTAGCAAGGATTTCAAGATACGCAATTCACAATACCAAATTTACCGACGAAAAACTTAAATTCTATATAGAAAAAGAAGGAATAGAATTTATTAATGTTAAACAGGGGTATTCAAAATGCTCACTAGCAATAATAGGTGAAGAAGCAAGTATTACTTCTGACCCTTCAATTTATAAAGAGTTAGTAAAGCATAGTATGGACGTGCTTATGATAAAGGAAGGATTCATTGAACTGCCAGGACTTAATTATGGTTTTATTGGAGGGGCTACGGGTATGATTTCAAAAAATGAATTGCTCATATCTGGAACGCTAAAAGAGCATCCTAGTATTAATAAAATCAATAAATTTTTAGAAAAACATAAAATAAAATCTCATTATTTAAGTAATAATAAAATAGTTGATATAGGTTCAATAATTACTTTTTAAGACATTTATTACAATCCAGTTATAAGAATATAGCTTTATATTAAACATATACTACTATTACAGCAGAAAGGAGTGAAATAATTGAAATTACTTACAATTGCATCAAAGGTCGAGGCAGATGATATATTAGAAAAATATATTGATATATTTAAAAAAGAAGATTTAATTATAGAAAGAAATGTTGGAAGATGCGGAGACTTTTTTCTAGTTGATTATAACTTAAGTAATAAAAGCAACGAAAAACATAAAAACATTAAAAATGTGTTTAAACATTACATGGCAAATGGTATTGCTGATGTAATTATAGATATATACCAAGAGAATATAGTGGAAAGGCTATTGCACTATAATCTTTACTACTTTGATAAAGACGAAAAAGAAAAGATAAAAGCAAGTACTATAGACTATCTTAAGAAAAATGAATACATTAATACAGAGGGAATAATTTATAAAATCAGCAAGAAATCTAGGATATTAAAATCCATAATCGATTTTTTAGAAGACAACGATTCAATTAATATAGAGGGCTTTATAAACTTTAGACTAAAATATTACTTAGATACTATAGAAGATGCCATCGATAAAAATATTGAGGATTATTTTGCAGAAAAAGAATATAGAGAGTTTATTAAAATACTCCAATATTTTGTAGAAATTCAAGAACCCAAGAGAGAAGTAGTAAATATCATATTTAGCAACAATAAATACAAACTAATTGATGAAAAAAGATTAGCCATAAACAATGAATTTTTAGAAGAAATAAGTGAAGAACTATCTGAGATAGATATAAATTATGATGATTTGCTCATAAGCTCCCTTATAACCATAGCTCCTAGGAAAATTATTATTCATTTGGATAATGGAACTAATAATTTTGACATAATCAACATAATCAAGAATATATTTTTGAGCAAGGTCACTATATGTGAGGGCTGTGATTTATGCTGTAGCGATATCTCATCTCATCCTTTCAAGGGATATTAACTTTGAAAGGATGTTTTTTATGACCTAACCCGGTTTTCTGAACGTTTTTTTCAGAAAGCTCTTCACTACTTTCATGCTCATACAAAATATGTTATAATAGGTCGCATAATGTAATAGAAGGTGAGACTATGTTATTAGTAAAGATTATAGCATTTGCATTGATAGGGGCATTAATAGGATGGATTACAAATTATATTGCTATTAAATTGTTATTTAGACCCTTTTATCCAGTAAAGATTCCTATATTTAATTATAGTATTCAGGGCTTGATACCAAAACGAAGAGATGAAATAGCAAAGAGTATAGGTAATGTTGTCGAGCAGGAGCTTTTGTCATTTGATGAACTTGTAGACAAGGTATTAGGTGAGAAAAACGTATCACAGATAAAAATTGCTATTAAAAATAAAATCAATGAAATGATAAAAGATAAGCTTCCATCAATTATACCAAGTATCTTCAAGAATATGATTTATTCCTATGTAGATGAATTAATTGAAAAAGATGGAGATGCTATTATAAATGATTTAATAAGAAAAAATATAGATAAAGTATCAAAAGAAATAAGCATATCAGAAATTGTTGAAGAGAAAATTAAATCATTTGAAATTGAAAGAATTGAGGAAATAATTATTTCTATAGCTAAGTCTGAGTTGAAGCATATAGAAATATTAGGAGGAATTTTAGGATTTGTTATCGGTATAGTTCAAGGATTACTAGCGATTTTTTTATAGTCATTATAGAATCAGGGAGCAAACTAATTTTGCAGGTCACACAGTTTGTTGCTCCCTGAATTTTGTCATTATTGTCTGACTAAAGTTAAGTAGCTACTACTTGAGAATTATTATATTGACTAAGTATACAATCAAGCTCTTCACCCGTCATAGTTTCATTTTCTAGAAGATATTGTGAAATTATGCGAAGCATATCCTTATTTACATTTATCAGCTTCAATGCATCATCATAACAGTTATTAATAATCTTCTTTATTTCTCTATCAACCTTACTAAATGAATATTTTATATACTGTTCTTTTATGGATATATTTCCAAGAGAACTCATTCCATAGCTACATACCATTTCTTGGGCTATTTCGGTAGCTTTAACTAGATCATCCTTAGCTCCCGTTGTTATTTCTCCAAAAATTGAATACTCAGCGGCTCTACCTGCAAGAAGCACCTTGATTTTATCAAGGAGTTCTTTTTCAGTAAGTAAGTATCTTTCCTCATCTGGCATTCTCAGAACATAGCCTAAGGCCTGCCCTCTTGGAACTATTGATATTTTTTGTATCATATCTACAGTTAATAGCTTTCCAACAAGAGCGTGACCTGCTTCGTGATAGGCTACAATATTTTTTTCTTTATCTAGAACAGAAGGATTTTTTACTTCTAGTCCAGCTACAACTCTTTCAATAGCTGAATTGAAATCATTTATATCTATTAACTTCTTTTTATTTCTTACAGCAATTATAGCTGCTTCATTTGCAATATTTGCTAGCTGTGCTCCAGAAAATCCATGGGTTTTTTTAGCCAAATCGTCTATATTGATGCTAGCATCTAAAGGCTTATCTTTAGTATGAACTCCAAATATTTCTTTCCTAGCCTTTACATTTGGATTTCCCACATAAATATGTCTGTCAAATCTTCCTGGTCTTAGTAGAGCTTCATCTAGAAGGTCTAGACGATTCGTAGCTCCTATAACTATAACAGTCTGTGATTTATAGAAACCATCCATTTCAACAAGAAGTTGATTTAAGGTTTGATCCTTTTCATTGTTGCTATCGGAATTTCTTCTTGAGCCTATAGCATCGATTTCATCTATGAATACTATACTAGGAGCATCTTTTTTTGCCTTTTCAAATAAAGTGCGTACTCTTTTAGCACCTACCCCCACATATTTTTCAACAAACTCAGAACCGCTAGCATATAAAAAGGTTGATTTTGTTTCACCTGCTAAAGCTTTTGCTAACAGAGTTTTGCCAGTACCTGGAGGTCCATAAAATAGAACTCCTCTTGGAATCTTAGCTCCCATCCTATTGTATTTTTCAGAGTTGTTAATGAAATCAGTTATTTCTCGAAGCTCTTCTTTTATCTCATCTAATCCAGCAACATCCTTAAAAGAGACTTCGGGCTTATTATTTTCATTAGGAGATTCATCAGTCTTCTTTTTTTCGCTGCTAAAAGATGCTGGAACCAAAGATGGTTTAGAATCAAGTCTTAAATAGTATACTAATACTATCAGTGTTATAGTCCAAACAAAAAATCTATCTCCACTTGAAATATTGACTAAATTTATACTAGAAAAATACTTTTCATAAGCTAGAAAAGTAGAAACAATTAAGCAGATTATCACAATTATAAATGTTACTTTCTTTTTCAAGATATTAATCACCCTCTTTGTTGTTAAATTTTAATTTGATAGTATTATTTTAACCAATGTTTATGTTAATATTAGATAAATAAAGTTTATAGAAAATAAAAATATTTAATCAAAAAAAGATTTGACAATTGTCCAATGATTGCATATAATATACTAAGAATTATAATAAGGATATAAAACAAAGTAGAAGTGTCCGCTTCTCACCTTACAGCGTATATGCTCTTAAGGTTAATATTGACGAATGACAAGCATGTTTATTGCTTTATTGTCGTGTATTATTGCGGATAGTTTATACTATCCGCTTTTTTATGACCTAACCCGATTTACCGAATGTTTCTATCGGGAAATCGCTGGTAGGTCAAACGCACCAAGCACCAAATTTATGTGAGCGATAGC
Organism: Firmicutes bacterium UBA3546; assembly: GCA_002376545.1. Lineage (GTDB taxonomy): Bacteria > Bacillota > Clostridia > Tissierellales > Proteiniboraceae > Proteiniborus. The sequence continues at coordinate 40,871 of DFOH01000034.1, forward strand.
AAGCAAATAAATTTGTGTTGCGAGACTGCGATTATGACCTAACCCGATTTACCGAATGTTTCTATCGGGAAATCGCTGGTAGGTCAAACGCACCAAGCACCAAATTTATGTGAGCGATAGCGAGCAAATAAATTTGTGTTGCGAGACTGCGAATGTTATCAAAAATATTCAGGAGGTGTCTTAATATTAAAGAACTTCAGGTAAATGAGGAAATCAGAGAAAAAGAAATTAGACTGATTGATGCTGATGGAGAACAGCTTGGCATTATGTCATCAAAAAATGCATTGGAGCTAGCAGATGAAAAAAAGCTAGATTTAGTTATGATTGCTCCAAATGCAAAACCACCGGTGTGCAGAATAATGGATTATGGTAAATACAAGTATGAGCTTGCAAAAAGAGAAAAAGAAGCAAGAAAAAATCAGAAAATTATTACTGTAAAAGAAATTAGACTTACACCGTCTATTGAAGCAAATGACCTAAATGTTAAAGCTAAAAGAGCCATTGATTTCTTAAAGGATGAAGACAAGATAAAGGTTACAGTAAGATTTAGGGGAAGAGAAATGGGTCATACTGAAAAAGGTGAAGTAGTACTCAGAAAATTTGCTGAGTTGACTTCAGAGTATGGAGTCATAGATAAACAACCTAAACTTGAAGGTAGAAACATGGTAATGTATTTGAACCCAAAAAACTGATTACTTGGAAGGAGGAAACATTATGCCAAAAATGAAAACACATAGAGGAGCTGCAAAAAGATTTAAGAAAACAGGAACTGGGAAATTAAAAAGACATAAAGCATATAAAAGCCACTTGACAGGAAAAAAATCTTCAAAAAGAGTTAGAAATCTAAGAAAAGCAACATTAGTTAGCTCTGGAGACGAAAAAAGAATAAGACCATTATTACCATACTAATTGGATGAACGAGGAGGAGAGAAAAGATGGCTAGAGTAAAAAAAGCAGTAAATGCAAAGAAAAAACATAGAAAAATATTAAAGTCTGCAAAAGGCTATTTTGGAGCGAAGAGCAAGCTTTATAGACCAGCTAATCAGGCTGTAATGAAATCTCTACAATATGCGTATGTAGGACGTAAATTAAGAAAGAGAGATTTTAGACAGCTTTGGATCACAAGAATAAATGCAGCAGCAAGATTGAACGGTATGTCTTATAGTACTTTCATAAACGGATTAAAGAAAGCTAACATAGAAGTAAATAGAAAGATGCTTTCAGAAATGGCAATTCATGATGCACAAGGATTTGCAAGACTAGTTGAGGTTGCTAAAAATGCCTAGAAAATAAAAGTTCCGGTTACGGGGCTTTTTATTTTTTGTGTATAAGTTTGTAACAAATAGGAGAATTATACTTTAGTGTTTTTATTTAGAGAAATTTTGACAATGAGTTTTAAGAAAAACTTTTTTAGTTTTTAATGCTTTCATAGAGCTTTTCTTTTATATTATTTTTATATTCTTCCTTTAAATATACAAAATGTAATGATATAATAACTAGTATTATCAGGAAACTCGAGAATTAGGGATGAGGACGGTCATGTTTCAAATGAGAAAACTAAAAGAAGTTAAATTAAATCCAGCCCAAGTTTTGGCATTAGGCTTTGCGGGACTAATTTTTATAGGAAGTATTCTTCTTAATCTTCCAATTGCTTCATTAGAAGGAAAGAGCATTGGATTTATTAATTCTCTTTTTACTGCTGCGTCTGCTGTATGTGTTACAGGATTAGCCGTTGTCAATACAGCTACATATTGGACATTATTTGGAAAAGTAGTAATTTTAGTTTTGATACAGATAGGCGGTTTAGGTTTTATGACTATGGCAACCTTAGTAGCCTTAATAATTGGTAGAAAGATTACTTTGAAGCAAAGACTTGTAATACAAGAAGGACTAAATCAATTTTCTTTAGAGGGTGTAGTAAAGCTTACAAAATATATTGTTCTATCAACTTTGGTTATTGAAACTGTAGGAGCAATTATTCTTTCTATAAGATTTATTCCAGTTTATGGACTGAAAGATGGGATATGGTATTCTATATTTCATTCTATTTCTGCATTTTGTAATGCAGGATTTGATATTATAGGAAATAGTATGGTACCTTTTGTTGGTGATATAGTGGTGAATATAACAATAGCATTACTTGTCATAATTGGAGGTCTTGGGTATACTGTTTATCTTGATTTAACAACTCATAAAAAACTTAGAAAAAGTACTCTGAATACTAAATTTGTATTATTATCTACTGTAACTTTGCTTATTATTGGATTTATCTTTATCTTGATTATTGAATATGACAATCCTAATACTCTTGGGAATCTATCGTTCATTGACAAAATAACTGCATCTATCTTCCAAGCTGTTATACCAAGAACTGCAGGATTTAATAGTATAGATATTGGCGGATTGACTGAAGCTACTACATTTTTTATGATAGTACTTATGTTTATAGGTGGTTCACCAGGTTCTACTGCTGGTGGTATAAAGACAACAACCTTTGGAGTAATAATATTAACCATAATCTCAGTTCTTAGGGGAAAATCAGATGTAGGAGTATTTAAAAAGAGAATACCTAATGAACTGATTTTTAGAGCCTTAGCAGTACTGAGCATAGCCTTATTTGTAGTAGTATTGGTTACAATGGTACTGACCTTGACTGAGGCTGAAAACTCTTTTTTAGATTTACTATTTGAAACTACGTCTGCTTTTGCAACAGTAGGTCTAACAAGGGGGATTACACCAGATTTATCAAATCTAGGTAAAATAATCTTGGCTTTTTGTATGTTTGCAGGAAGACTAGGACCATTGACTTTAGGTTTTGCATTAGCTAGAAGACAAAATAAGGATAAAAGTAGTTTTAGATATCCAGAAGGAAAGATTATGATTGGATAAGGGGATGAGACAATGAAACAGTTTGTGGTTATTGGTTGCGGAAGATTTGGAACAAGTGTTGCAAGAACACTATATAACCAAGGATATGACGTACTAGCTATTGATAGCAGTGAAGAGATAGTACAGGAAATTTCTGATTCTGTCACCTATGCAGCACAAGCGGATGTAGAGGATGAGCACGCACTAAAATCCTTAGGTATTAGAAATTTTGATGTAGCAGTTATAAGCATTGGCTCAAATATTCAAGCATCTATTATGGCAACACTTATTGTCAAAGAAATGGGTGTCGGGACTGTAATAGCAAAAGCACAAAATGATGCTCATGCAAAGGTTTTATATAAGATTGGAGCAGATAAAGTGGTATTTCCTGAAAGGGATATGGGAATTAGAGTCGCACATAATCTAGTCTCTACTAGCATTCTTGATTACATAGAGCTATCTCCTGATTATAGCATTGCAGAAATTACTGCTACTAAAGAATGGCAAAATAAAACTCTTAAGGAACTAAAATTGCCAACAAAATATGGAATAAATGTAATGGCAATAAAGCAAAATGATAGTATGAATATTTCTCCTAAAGCTGATGATGTTATAAAATCTGGTGATGTTCTTATTGTATTAGGAAGTAACATAGATTTAAGCGAACTTGAAAAAAAGGTTGACTAAGATACTTGAGAGGTATTGAAAATGAATGAAATGATAACAAGCTCATCAAATTCCATAATAAAAGAAATAAAGTCACTTCATAGAAAAAAAGATAGATGGATAAAAAAAGCCTTTTTTGTAGAGGGAATAAGGGCTGTTGAGGAAAGCATTCTTTCAAATGCTAGAATAGCTTATATAGTATATTCAGATATGCTCTTTCACATTAAAGGTGGGGAACAATTGTTTAACAGGATAGACCAAAACACCTATAAGCTTAACTACATTTCAGATAAGCTTTTTAATGAAGTATCAGATACAGAGGCTCCACAGGGAATATTAGCGGTAGTAGAATATGACTTGAAAAATATAAATGACATTCTTAAGAAAAAGGGAAATTTTTTAATACTTTTAGATAAGGTACAGGACCCTGGCAATATGGGTACTATCATCAGAACTGCGGATGCCTTTGGCTCTAACGGAGTCATAGTGACAGAGGGCTGTGTTGATATATTTAATCCTAAAACTATTCGCTCAACTATGGGCTCCGTATTTCATATCCCGCTTTTATATTATAAGAGTGCCAGTGATGCCATAAAGGACCTGAAGGAAAAAGGTATAAGAATAATTACAACATCATTAGATGCAAAGGAGTACTGCTTTGATGTAGAGCTTAAAAGTGATTTTGCTCTAATAATTGGAAATGAAGCATCTGGGGTGTCAGAGGAAGTTGTTGATGAATCTGACCTATTGATTAAGATACCTATGCCAGGGAATGCAGAATCTCTTAATGCTGCAATCGCCTCTTCTGTTATAATGTACGAGGTTTTAAGGCAAAGACAAAAATTTTAAAAAATCAAAAAATTTAGTTTACATATTCCTTGTTTTTTGTTACACCTCATGCTATAATCTTAGTAAATAGCTTAGAGAGGTGTTTTATACTATGTTGAATGCAGAGTTTTTCTGGAAACTGTTTGAGCTAACTGGATCTATTAACGCCTATCTAATATACAAAGCGCTTGTAATGAACTAATAAGTTAATATCTAAAAGTGATGATGGAGAAAGTATGTATTTAATTGCTTCAAGAGAGGAAGTGTCACGGGCTGAAAGCACTTCTAAGTTTGAAAATACAGAAGTTCGCTCTTGAACTGCTAGGTTGAAGTAGTAGTAGACTTATGCCGGTTTTTTACCGTTAACATAATGAGTGATTTGGCGAACAGTCAAATTATTAGGGTGGTACCACGGAAAGCCTTCGTCCCTTTGTGACGGAGGCTTATTTTTTTTTATGACCTAACCCAATTTTCTGAGTGCTTTTATCAGAAAATAAAGGAAGCTCAGAAAACAAGTTTCTGAGTACTACAATTACACCAAATCAAAGATTTGGGTATTTGCAGCATAGGTCAAACGCAACGAGAACCAAATCTATGTGAGCGATAGCGAACGAATGGATTTGTGTTTCGAGACTGTGAAAAAATGTACGAGGGAGTGGTTATGATGGAGTACGTAGTTAGTTTTTTAGCTTTTTTTATTATTTACTTTGGTATAACCTATATGTTTAGTCTTATAAAAGGTAAATTCAACATAAAAGAGTCAGAAAGCATCAATCAAAGAGGTAAAGCTAAAAATAAAAATAATAAAAATTCTAGAAATATAAAAAGCAATAGTTCAAATCAGAAGGACAATAGCGAATTTCGTAGAATTCTTAAGAATTCTTTAGTGATTAGCTTTGTTTATATAATTATTATTTTAATATTAAGGTTCTTTAAATAGTTAGGAAGGAGCGATAAAAATGAAGGAAATGCTAGGTAATATAAAGGAAAATGCACTGAACGAACTAAGTCAAATTAGTAAATTAGATGATTTAGAGCAGATAAGAATTAAGTATTTAGGTAAAAAAGGAGAGCTAACTCAAGTACTTAGAGGAATGGGAGGACTTTCACCAGAAGAAAGACCAATCATAGGACAATTAGCTAATGAAGTAAGAGAGCTAATCGAAGCTGAAGTTGAAAGAGCTAGAGAAAAGTTTAAAGCTGAAGAAAAAAATAATAAACTACAAACAGAAACAATTGACATTACAATGCCAGGAAAGAGTATAGAAAAAGGACATAGACATCCTTTAATAGGAGTTATGGAAGAGCTGGAAAATATTTTTATGAGCATGGGATTTAGTATTGTTCAAGGTCCAGAGGTGGAAACTGTATATCATAATTTTGATGCACTGAATTCACCTGAAAATCATCCTTCAAGGGATCCATCCGATACATTCTATATAACAGATGATATCCTATTAAGGACTCATACATCACCAGTTCAGATAAGAGCTATGAAGCAATCTAAACCGCCTCTAAGAATTGTATCAGCTGGCAGAACCTTTAGATTTGATGATGTAGATGACACTCACTCTCCTATGTTTCATCAGCTAGAGGGATTAGTAGTAGATAAAAACATTACAATGGGAAATTTAAAGCATACAATAGATATGTTCATAAAGGAGCTGTTTGGCAGCAATATGAAGACCAGATTCAGACCACACTACTTCCCATTTACAGAGCCAAGTGCAGAGGTAGACGTATCTTGTTTTAAATGTATGGGAAAGGGATGCGATTCATGCAATGGAACTGGATGGAGTATGGAGCTTTTAGGCTGTGGTATGGTACATCCAAATGTGCTTAGAAACTGTGGCATAGACCCTGAAATTTACAGTGGCTTTGCATTTGGATTAGGAGTAGATAGAATTGCTATGGTTAAGTATGGAATAAATAATATAAGATTGTTATTTGAAAATGATATGAGATTTTTAAATCAATTTTAAGGAAGAAGGAGGACTAAAACATGCTAGTACCTGTAAAATGGCTTAAAGAATATGTTGATATAGATATAGACTCAAAGGAATTAGCTGATAAACTGACTATGTCAGGTTCTCATGTTGATTCAATTGAAAGCATAGATAAGGGAATTGAAAATATAGTAGTAGGTAAAATATTAGAAATATCTCAGCATCCGGATGCAGATAAGCTAGTCATTACCCAAATAGATGTAGGAACAGAAGTGATTCAAATAGTAACTGGAGCAAACAATATTAAAGTAGGTGATTATATTCCAGTAGCACTAGTAGGTGCAAAGCTGCCAGAAGGAGTTAAGATAAAGAAAGGTAAATTAAGAGGTATCGAATCAAATGGAATGCTTTGCTCAGCTCAGGAGCTAGGAATAAGTGAAAGTGTAGTACCAAAAGAAAACAAGGATGGCATATTTATTCTAGATAGTGAATATAAGCTAGGTCAGGATATAAAAGAAACCCTCGGACTACATGGTGAGATAATAGATTTCGAAATAACTCCAAACCGTCCTGACTGTCTAAGCATCATAGGTATGGCTAGAGAAACAGCTGCAACACTAGGAAAACCAATGAAGAATTTAGATATAAAAATCAATAATCAAGTAGATGATATTAAAGAATATCTAAATGGAATAACAGTAGAGGCTAAGGAGCTATGTAATAGATACTATGCAAAAGTGGTTAAAGACATTAAAATAGGTCAGTCGCCGATGTGGATGCAAAGAAGATTAATGGAAGCAGGCGTAAGACCTATAAATAATATAGTAGATATTACAAATTATGTAATGTTAGAAATAGGTCAACCAATACATGCCTTTGATCTAGATAAATTATCAGGTAAAAAGATAATAGTAAGAAGGGCATTAGAAGAAGAAAAGATTAAAACCCTTGATGGAGTAGAGAGAGCTCTAGATTCTTCAATGCTAGTCATAGCAGATGAAGCTAGACCTATGGCTATTGCTGGTGTTATGGGCGGAGAAGACAGCGAGGTTACAAAGGGTACTAAGAGCATATTAATAGAGTCTGCAAACTTCAATGGAAGAAGTGTGAGGCTTACTTCACGTAAGGTTAGTTTGAGAACAGAAGCATCATCAAAGTATGAAAAGGATTTAGATCCAAATCTATCAGACATTGCTTGTAATCGCGTGTGTCAGCTTATAGAGGAAATAAATGCGGGTACTGTAGTAGGAGGTCATATAGATATATATGACGAAAAAACAGAGGCAAGAACCCTAGAGATATTGCCAGAAAGAGCAAATAGGCTATTGGGAACCGACATTGAAGCAAATGAAATGGTTGAAATGTTAACAGCTTTAGAGCTGGACGCAAGGCTAGAAAATGACAAAATAGTAGTTTCTGTACCATCCTTTAGAAGAGATTTAAATATAGAAGCTGATTTAATAGAAGAAGTAGGCAGAATTTATGGAATTGATAGAATTATACCACAGCCTTTAGTAGGAACTCTAACTAAAGCAGAAAAAACATTATTTAGACAAATAGAAGACAAAGCTAAAGCTATATTAACGGGCATTGGATTAAATGAAATCACAACATATTCCTTCATCAGTCCTAAGCAGCATGACAAACTAAATTTTTCTGAAGAGAGCATGAAGAGAAAAAGCGTTGAAATAAGAAATCCACTAGGTGAGGATTTTAGCGTAATGAGAACTACTCTTATTGGGAATATGCTTGAGGTCATGACAAGAAACTATAAATATGGAGTAGAAAAAGCATGGGCTTATGAAATAGGCAGCACATTTACACCACGAGAGCTTCCTATTAAGGAGTTGCCATATGAAAACAGAACTCTTTCATTAGGAATGTATGGAAGCAGTGATTTCTTCACTATAAAGGGAGTAGTAGATACATTATTTGAAAAGCTAGGAATTAAAGACTATGAATACATTAGAGAGAAAAACGATCCATCATTCCATCCAGGCAGAACTGCTACAATAACACTAGGAAATCATGTACTTGGAATAATAGGAGAAATTCATCCTGATGTATTAGACAACTTTGGGATGAAAGAAAGAGTGTATGCAGCAGAGCTAAATTTTGAGTTAATAGTACTATCATCTGACCTAGAGAGAAAATATACTCCACTTCCTAAATATCCATCAGTTACTAGGGACATTGCATTAGTAGTTGACGAAGAAATTATGGTAAAAGAAATAGAAAAAATTATTATGGACAATAGCAAAAAACTAGTAGAAGCTATAAAGCTGTTTGATGTATACAAGGGTGGTCAAATAGAAAAAGGCAAGAAGAGTATAGCATATTCAATTATCTATAGATCTCACGAAAAGACTTTAACAGATGAAGATGTAGCAAAGGTTCATGATAAAATAGTAGAAAAACTACAGGAAAACTTGAATGCAACATTAAGAAGCTAATAAAAAGAGCAGGCAACTGCTCTTTTGTCATTTATATGAAAAAATAAATTTACGAAATTTTCAAAAAATAGAGGAAAAAGTTTATAAGTGTAGAAATAAAATGATATTAAGTGTTAATCATGTACTAGCCGGCAAATATAACCCAGAATGGGCAATAGTTTTTAATTATGGAGGGCTATGGTGTATTGAATAAAATATGGGGCATTTCTATACCTCATTTTTTATACTAAAATACTTATATTTAGGGGGGTTTTTATGAAAAGGAAAAAGCTACTCATGCTACTGCTTGTTTTGACAATGGTATTCATGTTGTTCGTATTACCAGCTTTTGCTGAGGACACCACAGGGGAAACTTACCAGAGCAGTGTATATGCTACGTTCTGGTCTCTTCTTCCACCAATTATTGCTATAGTACTAGCTCTTATTACAAAGGAGGTGTACAGTTCACTATTCATAGGTATAGTTAGCGGTGCTTTGCTTTATGCAAATTTTAATCCGCTTAAAGCCTTTGATGCGATGTTTAATGAAGGATTTATAGCTTCTCTAGCCGACGGCTGGAACGTTGGCATATTGATTTTCCTAGTTGTCCTTGGAGCGATTGTAAGCCTCATGAACAAGGCAGGCGGCTCTTCGGCATATGGTAAATGGGCAAGTCAAAAAATCCGCACAAGAAAAGGTGCTTTGCTTTCTACCTTCGGGCTTGGTGTTCTTATATTTGTGGATGACTACTTCAACTGTCTGACAGTTGGCAACATAATGAGACCTATTACAGATAAACACAGAATCTCTCGTGCCAAATTAGCCTATATTGTTGACTCTACTGCTGCACCTATATGCATGATAGCTCCTATATCTTCTTGGGCTGCGGCTGTTACTGGTATGGTTGAAGGCTATGATGGTCTCGATCTTTTTATTCGTGCAATTCCTTACAATCTTTACTCTCTTTTGACCATTGCAACAGTTATCTTCATTTCTTTATTGGGGATTGAATTTGGACCAATGAGAAAACATGAAGAAAATGCTATTTTAAATGGGGATCTTTATACAACACCTGATCGTCCTTACGAAGGTCAGGATGTCGAAGTGTCTGCAGGAAAAGGAAAGGTTAAGGATCTTATTATCCCTGTACTTATACTTATAGTCTTCTGTATATTTGGTATGCTCTATACGGGTGGCATACTAGATGGTGAAAGCATTATCGATGCCTTTGCTAACTGCGATGCTTCATTAGGACTGTCTTTAGGATCTTCTCTTGCACTTATTATCATAATCGTGTATTTTCTGGCTCGTAAGGTTCTTAGCTTTAGCGAATGTATGGAATGCTTCCCAGATGGATTTAGAGCCATGGTTCCCGCTATCCTTATTCTTACTTTTGCTTGGACATTGAGCGGAATGACAGGACTTCTTGGCTCGAAAGAATTTGTGAGCGGTATTTTCGGAGGCAGTGCAGCAGGTCTTAAGCTACTGTTACCAGCTATTGTATTTTTGGTTGCAGTTGGTATGTCCTTTTCAACTGGTACATCTTGGGGAACCTTTGGTATCCTGCTGCCAATAGTAGTTTCAATAGGACTTGAGCCTGAACTATTAGTAATTTCAGTTTCAGCTTGTCTTGCAGGAGCTGTATGTGGCGACCATTGCTCACCTATTTCTGACACAACTATTATGTCTTCTACTGGAGCTATGTGTAATCACATTAACCATGTTTCGACTCAGCTTCCTTATGCATTGACTGTAGCAGCTGTGTCATTTGTGGGCTATATTCTTGCAGGTTTGATACAGTCAGCTTGGATAGTGCTTCCATTATCTCTTGCTATGATGCTTGGCACGCTTTATATAATTAAACTGCTGACATCAAAAAAATCAGACTTAGGTAGTACTCATAATCCAGTATAAAAGATGCACGGTAGAAACTGCTATTTCAAGATTTAGAAAATTAAATTATAGGTATCAAGAATTTTGGGTTGCTGAACTAGTTCAGCAACCCATTTTAATTAGAATAAATCGTCAAGATAATATTAATTAGTATTAAGATTAAAGCTTATTTCTGATATACTATAAGTATGAAGCTAATTTTTTATAACGAATATAAAAATTCTACCTGTAAATAAATTTCAATAAAAGCTTCCTTGATAAATGCATAAATAGAAGCTTTTGCTATAATTATTTAAATACTTTTTTAAAATAGAAGGAATTTACATAAATAAAAAGAATAATATAATAAGATGTATTAAAAAGGGAGTGAAGCTATGACGAGTAAAGAAAGAGTTATAGTTAATATAAATGGTCAGGAGTTCTCTGTATTGGGAAGCGAATCTGAAGAATATATAATGAGTATTGCAAAGATTGTAGATGATAATATAAAAGAGATTATGAAAAAGAATAAAAAGCTAAGTCAAACAATGGCCGCTATACTAGCTGCATTTAATATGGCAGATAAATATACTAAGACTCAAAAAGAGCTAACTGAATTAAATGAAAATGTAGTTGAGCCATTAAAGGAATTTGAACAAATGAAAAGCAATTTAAATAATATTAATACCAAATTACAGGGACTAAAAGACGAATGTAATAGCTATAAGGATGAATTATTACAATCTAAAAGAGAAATAGAGAATCTAAATAAAACTATCAGGCAATATGAACAGGATTTAAAGACAAAGGATGTTGAATTAGACAGAGCAAATAAATCTGTAGATGATCTTCAAAATAAATTGTTTGAAGACCAGGTCGAAATGGTTCAGCTTAGAAAAGAGCTAAGAGAAGCATTAAAAATGTTAGGTATGAATTAATGTATAATAGTAATCTGATTAGATAAAATATTATTGTACAAAAAAACTAATAACATTATAATATAGTTAGTTTAGCCTATGAGAGTAGAATACTACTCTTTATTTTTTAATGCTTCAATAGCATTTTTTATCAGAGGTTGATAAAGTATATGCTTTTAAAGTTACTAGAGGTATTATGTTTGCTAATTAGGAGATGAATTTATGATAGATAAAGTAGAGATATTAGCACCAGTAGGCAGTATGGAAGCTCTCTATGCTGCAGTAGAAAATGGTGCAGATGCAGTGTATTTAGGAGGCAGAATGTTTAATGCGAGACAATATGCCTCTAATTTTAGCGATGAAGAGCTGAAAAACGCAGTAGAGTATGCACACCTAAGAGATGTTAAAGTATATGTGACATTAAACATTCTCTTAGATGATAATGAGTTAAAGGAGATAACTGACTATTTATTTTTCTTATACAATATAGATGTAGATGCGTTAATAGTTCAGGACTTGGGTCTAGCTAGACTCATAAGAAGACTTTTACCTGATTTTGAGATACATGCAAGTACGCAAATGTCTATAAATAATTATTTGGGAGTACAATTTTTAGAAGAGCTAGGCTTTAAGAGAGTAGTTCTTGCTAGAGAATTATCAACTGGTGACATAAGCTATATTAGAGAAAAGACTAGTGCAGAGCTGGAAGCATTTATACATGGCGCATTATGCGTATGCTACTCTGGACAGTGTCTAATGAGCAGTATGATTGGAGGCAGAAGCGGCAATAGAGGCAGATGTGCCCAACCATGTAGAATGCCTTATTCCATAGTAAATGTTGAAACAAATAAGATAGTAAGCCCTAAGTTCGAGGAAAGATATATTCTTAGTCCAAAGGATTTAAACACAATAGAGCATTTAGAAGAAATAATTGATTCTGGAATTGTTTCCTTAAAAATAGAAGGAAGAATGAAAAAGCCTGAATATGTGGCAGTCATAGTAAATAGATACAGAAAAGAGCTAGATAAAATTCTAGGGAAGCATAGTGTACAGCTAATAGAAAAAGACTATAGAGACATGGCACAAATGTTTAACAGAGGCTTTACAAAAGGATATCTGTTAGGGGACTATGGAAAAGAGTTCATCTCATTTGATAAACCAAATAATAGAGGGATTTTTATTGGGGAAGTCACTAAGATAGATAAGGGCTTTATCTATATGAGATTAGAGGATGACCTAAGTAAAGGAGACGGAATAGAGATAATAGATAAAAATGGAGAGGGTCATGGACAGATAGTCGATAAAATGTTTGACGGAAATGAAGCTGTTGAAAGAGGAAATAGAGGTAGAATTATAAAGATAAAGTATATTAAAGGTGTTGAAGCCGGTTCTAAGGTATATAAAACCTTTGACCTGTTTCTTAACACAGCTGCTGCCGAAACCTATACAAATAGGGAAATGCTTAAAAAGATACCTATAAGCATGGCAGTAGAATTGAAAATTGGCGAACCAGTAAAGCTAATGATTTGGCAAGGTCAAAACTATATCGATGCAGTCAGTGATGAAATTGTTGAGAAAGGTATAAAGCTATCACTAGATAAAGAAAAGATATTAAAGCAAATGAATAAGCTTGGAGATACTCCATACATTGCAGAGAGTATAGATATGGACCTAGAAGACGGAGCTATGATTCCTGTAAGTGTTCTTAATGGACTGCGAAGAAAAGGGATAGAAGCACTGAGTAAAAAGAGAAGCAGCTTTAATCATAGAATAGAAGTAACACCAGATAAGCATGAAGAAGACATAAATCAGGTCTTTAACTATCCTAGAAATGCAAATAGTAGGCAAAGAAAAACTAGTGTCAAAATAGACTCCAATTCTCAATTTAGTCAGCTTGACCTTAATAAACTTGATAGGATTTACTTAGATTATAATGATAATATTGAAGCACAGATAAAAGAGGTAAAAAAATACAATAAAGAAGTATACTTATCTACAGAAAAGATTATTTCAAATGAAAAGTTTGATAAAATTCAAAAGGCATTCGATAAAATAGTCAATGATGTAGATGGAATAAGCGCATCAAATATAGGCACATTAGAGTTTATTAAGAATAAATATAATACAAATATTCATTGTGATATTGGACTCAATATTTTCAATAGCTCATCTGTGGAGCTGTTGAGAGAAAAGGGAGTTAGCAGTATGACACTGTCACCAGAGTTAAAGCTAAGTCAAATCTCAGATATATGCAAAAATAACGATGTAGAGTATGAGACTATTGGGTATGGTTATTTTCCTTTAATGACAACTAAGCATTGTCCAATGTCGCTTGTTAAAGGCTGCAAGAACGATGAAAATTGCAGTAGCTGTGAGCTTGCCAGCGGTTATGGGCTTTATGATAGAAAAGGCATGACCTTTGAAATGAAGAGAAAAGGAAAGTCCACTATTATTTATAACAGTCAGCCTTTAATTGTTGTAGAAAGCATTAACAAGATTTTTTCTGCTGGTATAGATATGATGAGATTGGATTTTACCGTAGAAAAAGATAATGTTAAACTAATTCAAGAATTATATTATAATTATATAAATGATAAAATTGATGAAATTGAAATGAAAGAGATTGCAGATGAATTAAAAAAGAAAACTGGTAATACTACAGGACATTTTTTCAGGGGAGTTTTATGATTAAGGCATTATAGACGCCTAACAGGGAGGGTTTTATGAACGAGAAGACTTTAAGAGTACTTGAATATGGAAAGATTATTCAATTACTTATAAATAAAACAGAATCAAGCCTAGGAAGGGAGATAGCAGAAAAGCTAGCTCCAAGTACAGACTTAAAGGAAGTAGAATATTTTCAAAATGAAACAGATGAGGGGGTAAGTCTTCTAATCAAAAGAGGCAGTGCACCGATTGGAGGAATACATGATATATTGATAGAGATTAAAAGGGCTGAAATTGGCTCAGTTCTTTCCCCAGGAGGACTTCTTAAGATTGCTGATACACTAAGGGCAACTAGAAGAATAAAAGGTTTTTTAGGACAAGACAAGGGAGATAAGGACTCATCATATCCTATTTTACAGGAGTTAATAAATGGCTTAAGCATCTATAAGGACATAGAAGATGCTATATTTAATGCTATCATTAGTGAGGAGGAGGTTGCTGATAGTGCAAGTCCACTCCTAAGAAGCATTAGGAAACAAATAACATCAAAAAATGATTCCATTAGAAGCAAGCTTAACTCCATAATCAGCTCATCTTCAAACAAAAAGATGCTTCAAGACGGTATTATAACCATTAGAGAGGATAGATTTGTAGTGCCTGTAAAACAAGAGTATCGGTCTAGCTTCCAAGGACTGATACATGACCAATCCTCTAGCGGTGCAACTCTATTTATTGAGCCTATGGCAGTAGTTCAGCTAAACAATGAATTAAAAGAGCTAAAGCTTAAGGAAAAGGCTGAAATAGAAAGAATATTAGCCGAGCTTACAGAGCATGTTGCATCTGCCAGCGAAGGAATAAGAGCTAACCAAAAAAGGTTGGCAAGAGTTGATTTCATTTTTGCAAAGGCGAAGCTATCATTATCAATGAAGGGAATGAGGCCTGAAATAAACGATAAGGGCTATATAAAAATAAAGAATGGCCGCCACCCACTTCTTAACGTAGATAAAGTAGTGCCCATAGATATTTATATTGGTAATGAATTTAATTCCCTAGTAATTACAGGACCTAATACAGGCGGAAAGACTGTAACATTAAAAACTCTGGGACTCTTCACTTTAATGACACAATCTGGTCTGCAAATCCCTGTAGACTATGGTACTAAAATGGCTGTATTCAAAAATGTATTTGCTGATATAGGAGATGAGCAAAGCATAGAGCAAAGCTTAAGTACTTTCTCATCTCATATGACTAATATTGTAGATATTTTAGACAATGTAGAGGATAACAGCCTAGTGCTCTTTGATGAACTGGGGGCAGGTACAGACCCTACTGAGGGAGCAGCATTGGCAATGGCAATATTGGACCATCTATATAGCAGAAATGTAATTACCGTAGCAACTACACATTATAGTGAACTGAAAATATATGCTTTAACAACTCCAGGTGTTAAAAATGCCGCTATGGAATTTAATGTAGAAACCTTAAGTCCAACATATAAGCTATTAATAGGGGTACCAGGAAAATCTAATGCTTTTGAAATATCAAAGAGATTAGGGTTAAACGATTTTATAATAGACAGTGCAAGAAATCTAGTATCAAAGGAAAATATAGAATTTGAAGATGTATTGGCTAGTATAGAGAGTGATAGAAAAGAAAGTGAACAAAATAGAGAAGAAACTAAGAGATTAAAGGAAGAAATTGAAAAACTAAAAAGTGAGCTTCTTCAGAAAAAAGAAAAAGCAGATAGTATGAAAGATGATATAATACGAGAAGCAAAAAAAGAAGCTAGGAGAATAATAAGAGAAGCAAAGGAAGAATCAGAGAGCTTAATAAGTGAAATCAGGGAGATTTCCACTGAAATTGAAAAAGAACAGAATAAAAAACTACAAGAAGCTAGAGATAAACTAAGAAAAGAACTAAACAAGGTAGAAGGGGATATTACAGAAAATATAATAGTTAAAAAGACCAATAAGCCTCCAAAAAACTTAAAACCAGGTGAAAATGTTACATTATTAGGTTTAAATCAAGAAGGCGTAGTACTAAATAAACCAGATGAAGCAGGAAATGTTATGGTACAAGTGGGAATAATGAAGCTTAATGTTCATATTTCCACACTAGCTAGAGTAGATAGAGATGGAAAAACTAAGGATAAGACAGCGGTTAAATCAATAGTTAAAACTAAATCCTCCTTCGTAAAAAATGAACTGGATTTAAGAGGCAAAAACCTAGAGGAAGCAATGCTTGATGTTGATAAATACCTTGATGACGTATATATAGCTGGACTAAAAACAGTTTATATAATACATGGAAAGGGTACAGGTGTTCTAAGAGAAGGCATAACTCAACTATTAAAGGGGCATAGGCATGTAAAAACTCATAGATTAGGTAATTTCGGAGAAGGTGGTACAGGAGTTACAGTTGTGGAAATAAAGTAGGATACTATGAGGCCACACTGAATATTTAAAGAGGGATGGTTGAATGTATATAATAAGTGCTTGTTTAGCAGGTGTTGATTGTAAATATAGTGGAGGGAACAATCTTGATCCTAGGCTCGTCAAACTATTAGAAGAAAAGAAAGCCATATTGGTTTGTCCAGAGCAGCTAGGTGGACTAACAACTCCTAGACTTCCTTCTGAAATTGTTTATGATGAAAATGCCAACAAAAAAGTAATAAACATAGAAGGAAAGGATGTAACAAAAGAGTTTCTTAAAGGTGCAGAGGAGACATTGAAAATCGCTAAACTTATAGGAGCAAAAGAGGCAATATTAAAAGCAAAAAGCCCATCATGCGGAAAGGGAAGCGTATATGATGGACAATTTAGGCACAAATTAGTTACAGGAAACGGAATAACAACTGACCTCCTTGAGAAAAACGGTATTAAGGTATATACCGAAGAAGATGATATTGAAAACTTAAAATAATACGGGGGTGTAGGGATGAAGAGATGGATGATATTTTTTCTTGTATTAATTATTTCAGCATTTAGTTTATTAGGATGCTCTAAGAATAAGGGGAATGATGATGGTGATGTTATCTCAGCTAATGGTAACGATAATCAGACGGGGCAACAAGTGGAACAGGAAGGGAAAGACGAGAGTACCAAGGACACAGGAAAATCAAAATATATAGATTTTGCAGTATATTTAAAGCATAAAGACTTACCGTATATTTTTGGAGAACGATTTGAAATAAAATCTGATGACCCAATACTTAAGGAAAAGACTATTGAGGAGATTGCGCTGGATAGACTATTTAATTATAACAAGGAAAGCTATGTATCTCCTGTTCCTAAAAAAACAAAAATATTGGGATTTGAAAAGAAGGACGCTATAGTGTATTTAGATTTATCAAAGGAATTTATTGATAATATGCCTAAGGATAAAGCATTGACACAAATGGCTATAGATTCAATTGTTAACACTATTACATTTTTTCCAGAAAATGAAAAGGTAGTATTTAAGGTAGAAGGGGAGACTATAAAAGAAATTAATGGCGTTAGCCTAGAAAAAGAATTTATCTTTAGCAATGAGTTTATACCAGATAAATAGAAAATCTTATTTGATTACTCTTGTTTTTAATTGCAATATATGCTATATTTAATAAAAAATAAATGAAATTCTTGGATGAGGAAAGTAGGGCATACTGATTGTCAAAGCGAGTCAGGCTGGTGGGAGCTGATACATAAGTATATCTAAAGAGAGCCTCGGAGAAGCTGTCTGAACTTAAGTAGGATTAGTCGATACCCAGCGTTAAAGGGCTTGAGTGGGTGTACTATAGTACTCCAATTAGAGTGGTAACACGGGAACAGAATCTCGTCTCTTTCATTAGAGGCGGGATTTTTTTATGATCTAACTCAATTTTTTGAACGGTTTTATCAGAAAATTGATGGTAGGTTAAAATAGGGAGAGAACCAAGCTTGCACTACCGTAGGAAGTGAACAAATCTGTGTTTCGAGACTGCGAAATGTAGACTGGTAGCAGTTTTTGCTATTTGGTACTTAGAAAGATTATCATAATTAATAGAAAATATAGGAGGTAAAACCATGCTTAACTTTAAAAAAGAAATTGGAAAGCTTGTAAGTGCTAATTTTGAAAATTTAAATGAAGACACAATAATAGAACTATTAGAAATACCACCTAATTATGAGCTTGGTGATTATGCTATGCCATGCTTTAGATTAGCAAAGGAACTTAGAAAGGCTCCTAATGTTATTGCTCAGGAAATAGTAGAAAGTATAAAAGGAAATGAGCTATTTGAGAAAATAGAAAACGTTGGACCTTATATTAATTTTTTTGTAGACAAAAAGGCTCTTAACGAAACAGTACTAAAAGAGGTTTTTGAGAAAAAAGAAATGTTTGGCTCTGCTGACATTGGAAAAGGTAAAAATGTAACATTTGACTATTCATCACCAAATATTGCAAAGCCTTTTCATGTAGGACATCTGCGTTCAACAGTTATAGGTAACTCACTATATAAGATTTATAACTTTCTGGGATATAATTCAATAGGAATCAACCATCTTGGAGATTGGGGAACACAATTTGGAAAGATGATATCTGCATATAAAAGATGGGGAGATGACGAGGCACTAAAAAAGGAACCTATAAAAACTCTTCAAGCTCTATATGTAAAATTTCATGAAGAAGCAGAGAAGAGCCCTGAGCTTGAAGATGAAGGAAGGCTTTGGTTCAAGAAGCTTGAAAATGGAGATGAAGAAGCTAGAGATATATGGGAAAGATTTGTTGAGCTAAGCTTAGAGGAATTCAACAGAATATATGACCTTCTAAAGGTAAAATTTGATTACAATACAGGTGAGAGCTTCTATGAAGGCAAGATGGACAGAATTGTAGATATGCTGAGAGAAAAGAACCTTTTAGTTGAAAGTGAAGGTGCATATGTAGTTGATTTAGAAAAGTATAATATGCCACCTTGCATAATATTAAAAAGTGATGGAACAACTATTTATGCGACTAGAGATATTACAGCTGCAATCTACAGAAAAGAAACCTATGATTTTGCAAAATCCATATATATTACTGACTATTCCCAAAATCTTCACTTTGCTCAATGGATGAAGGTAATAGAGCTTATGGGATATGATTGGGCAAAAGACCTTTACCATGCTCCTTTCGGAAGAGTAAGCACAGAAGAGGGTAGACTTCAGACTAGAAAAGGAAATGTTATTTTACTCGATGATTTATTAAATAAAGCCATAGAAAAAGTAAGAGAAATAATAGAGGAAAAAAATCCAAGCTTGGAAAACAAAGACGAAGTAGCAAAAATAGTTGGTATTGGAGCAATTATATTTAATGATTTAAGCAATGGGAAGATTAAGGATATTGTGTTTAACTGGGATAGAATGCTTAGCTTTGAAGGAGAAACGGGTCCATATGCTCAATATACTCATGCGAGAGCTAACAGCGTATTAAGAAGAGCAGCTCATGACATTACACCAGATGTAGATTATTCATTAATTGCAAATGATGAAGCTGTAAATATAGTTAGACTATTGTACAACTTCCAAGGCAGTATCATTTCAGCCATGGAAAAAAATGAACCATCATTCATTGCAAGGCATGTAATTGATATAGCACAGGCATTTAATAAGTTCTATAATGAATGCCCAATAATAGTAGAAGACAAAGAACTTCAAAAGGCAAGATTATTAATAGTGCACAGTGTAGCCACAGTAATTAAGATAGGTCTTGGATTATTAGGAATTGATGCACCTCAAAAAATGTAGATTAAATAATAGGGCCTAAAGTAGAAGTATTTTTCATGAGATATAGATAAACAATTTAAATCTTGTTTATCTATAATCATGGATGAATATTTCTATTTTTTTTGAAGGGATTATAATTTATTGACCGTCTATAGTTATAAGTAAACGGTGAGGAGGACCATAGATGCAAAAAAAGAAAATTGGAATCATTACATTTGCTATAACACTTATTTCACTAGGTATCTTACTACTTATAAGAAACTTTATGGATATTAACCTAAAGACAGTATTTGCTATAGCATGGCCAAGTATTATAATACTTTTTGGAATAGAAATTATAATTACTAAATTAATATTATCTAGAAATACTGAAGAAATAAAGACATATATTGATCCACTAAGTGTAATTATGCTGAGCATAATAATAGTTATAGTATCAGTTTATTCAAGCTTTAGCTTAGGCAAAGGTTTAAATTTTTTTTCCATTATAAAATCAATTGATTTTGAAGATTTTTCAAGAAGTACATTGAATTATAAGGATGTAACGACCTATGAATATAGCTTCACCATTGATTCAAAGGATAAGGATGAGCTAAAGCTTATAAATAGCTTTGGTGATGTGGATATAATAGAAAGCTCAACTGACAATATTGAGATAGATACAGAGATTAAAATCAACTACAATGATAAAGAATATGCTGATGAGCTATCGAAAAACCTTGTAAAGATTGATGAGGGAGGAAAAATTATCAGTGTGCTTACAGATTTGGGCTCTAAATATGATAAAGATAAAGCTGGGAACATAAGTGTCAGTTATGATATTCGTATGCCAGCACATATTAAGGCAAATATAGAAAATGAATTTGGTGATACAACTGTAAGAAATTTAGAAAAAGATGTAGAAATTAATAGTCAGCATGGTAATATTGAAGTAGAAGATATTTTAGGCGCCTTAAGATTAAAAAATTCCTTTGGCAGTATACAAGTAACTGATGTTAAAGGTAATGTTGACATAGAAAATCAGCATGGCAGTATACACGTAACAGATATTAAAGGCAATACTGATATAGAAAATCAGCATAGCAGTGTATATGTTGAAAATATTGAAAAAGATGCTAGCATTAAGAATCAGTTCGGCAAGGTAGATGCTATAAACGTAGGTGGAAGCCTAAACATAGAGAGTGAACATGCAAATGTTGATGTAGAATATGTCAAAGGCGACCTTTATATTTACGACAAATTTGGAAATATAACTGTAGAAGGTGCAAATAAATTTATAAAGATAATTTCTAATAATGGAAATATATCATTTAGAACTGATGAAATAATTGAAAAAGGCATGGAAATAGAAAATGAGTTTGGAAATGTAGACATAACAGTACCATTAGATCAAAGCGGCAGCTTCAATGTTTTAACAGAGTTTGGAGAGATTAAAAGCAAATTGGGATTAAGGATAACTGAAGGCATTACTGAACAGAGTATAAATGATTTCATAAATAATACTAATACAAAATTCTATATAAGAAGTAAAAATGGAAACATAAACCTTTACACAAACTAGCTTCTTAGGAATTGGGGTGGTGGTACGATTGAATGAAGAACGTATAGTTTGTGAGCTAAAGGCGGGGAATTATTCTGTTTTTAGAGAAATAGTCGAGTTATTTAAAAATAGGGTATATGGAATGGCCTATAAGTTTACAAATAACTATGATGAGGCTCAAGATCTATCACAGGAAATATTTCTTAAGATATACAAGGAAATAGACGGTTTTAGATTTGAGAGCAAGCTTTCTACTTGGATATATAGAATATCAATAAACACATGTCTGGACTGGAAAAGAAAAAACAGCAAAGTAAAGATATTGAGCACCAGTATAATAAATGATGAAGATACAACTGTGGAGCTTGATATCAAGGACGATGCTCCTTTGCCAGATGAAGCTTTTATCCAAGCTGAAAATCAAAGAGAGATTCACGAGCTGGTTTATGGACTTCCTGACAAGTATAAGACTGTAATAATCATGTATCATTTTAACAATATGTCCTATCAAGATATCTCTATTGCTCTTGATATTCCTGAAAGAACTGTCGAAACTAGGCTATATAGGGCAAGGAGATTATTAAAAGACGAGCTAACAAAGCTGAATGAGAGAGGTGGATACAAGTGGAATGCAAAGAAGTCTTAAGTAAGGTTGATAATTATTTTGAAAATAGACTTAGTGATATTGAAAAACACAATATAAAAAAGCATTTAGAAAAATGTAATAGATGCAAAAAAGAATATGAGGACATGGGCCTTGCTTTCAGTATCCTTGACAATCATTTCATTAGTGCACCAGATAATTTAGCAGATAAAATAATGATGAAAATAAGTAGCTTTGAAAATTCTAAGAAAAGAAATATTAAGCTTTTAAAGAATCTAGGCTCTAGTTTTGTAGCGGCTGGAATAATGATTTCATTGCTAAATTTTTCAGATTATGATTATAAAATTATAACAAGAAGTATATATAGGGGAGCATTTGAAATAAATCAGGTTGTGACTAGCCCGATTATTAAAATATCAGAAGGCTTAAAATATGTAACGGATTTCTATAATAATCACAAATAGATAATAGGAGGTAGGGTGTATGAATTGTGAATACCATAAGAATTTAGAATCAAGCTATATTTGCTCTGATTGTAGTGCAAGCATATGCAGAGAGTGTGCAGTTAATGATAATGGTAAAATATTATGTATAGAATGTGCAAAAAAGAAGGGATTACCAATTATTAAGAATACATCATATGAAAATAACAGGAATAACTATAATTCTAATAAATCTAATTACTATGGTGGAAGGCCTCCAAAAAAGTATAGTTCCTTTTGGTCAATAGTCTTTTCCTTTTTGCCAGGTGGAGGGCATATGTATTTGGGCTTGATGAAAAGGGGACTTCAATTTATGCTAATATTTTTTGGAATTATTGCTCTGTCAAGCTTCTTTTACTCTGCGGACTTTTTAGTATTCTTTGCAGCAGTTGTTTGGTTCTATAGCTTCTTTGATTGCTTCCACATGAGAAAAAGGCTTGAGCATGATGAAAATATTGATGAGGATTTGATTTTTCCAGTAGATATTAAAAGCATAAATGTAAAGCACTTAGGAGTTGGACTAATAATCTTAGGTGGCTTAGTGCTATTGAATGAATTCTTAGACCAGATAGTTTATATAACTAACAGAATGAATATTTACTCTGAGTCCATTAGAGTTGCAATAAGGCTAATAAGAGAGTCAATATTTCCAGTGGTCTTGATAGTTATTGGATTTTTTATACTTAAAAAAACTAAGAAAAATGTTAACGAATAAGCTAGAATTTCTAGCTTTTTCTTTTTTATTCAATTAGTTTCTGCTATACTATATATAGCTTAACTGAGGAGTGTTTGTATGCTTGAATCTAATATAGAAAATTTCATAATATGTGGATGTGGTGAAGAAGTGTGTAGATATAGAGATAGCTTTTATCAGCCTAATTCATTAGAATACGATAAAAACCAATGGACCTATATAGTTGAAATTATGATTATAACCATAAAGTCTCTTATCCCTAACGAAATTCACCATGGCACAGTAATAGACTATAAAAGATTTGATGAAGAGCTAAAACTATGGTATTACTATAGACATGGTGAAAATAATAGCTTGTTAGGGAGCTTATATAATGAAGAAAGAGCTTATTGGGAGTATGAGGATGATAGCATATTCTCAAGAATTATACCTATAGTTTTTTCAAATGGAGATTGGACTGTGGCTAAAAGAGAGGTTTTAAAGAATATACTCCATACTTCAGGAAATATTTTTGCTGTTTTTGAAGGCTTAGCACTTAGCAAGTTGCTTTTTGTTCTTATAAATAACCCAAAGAATAATAATGATGATATAATTAGCCAAGTTAAAGAAGAAATAGTCTGCTTTTCTCAAAAAGATTTTATTAGAGAATATTCTGTGAACTTTAAATTTGGATTAGATACATATAAGGGAAATTTCATTATTGATTTTGAAAGAAGACGTATTGATTTACTTAACACATTAAACAGCATAAATATTAGCTCGAAGTATGATACTTTAAAACAATCCTTAAATATATTAGAAGGTCAAGGAGAAAACACATTACCAAAATTTTTTCTTGGAGGACTTAGAGGATTAAG
This sequence comes from Firmicutes bacterium UBA3546, assembly GCA_002376545.1. GTDB lineage: Bacteria > Bacillota > Clostridia > Tissierellales > Proteiniboraceae > Proteiniborus. The sequence goes on from DFOH01000034.1 coordinate 64,967, forward strand.
GTCAGTATATGAAAATACTCCTATAAAAGATGAAGAATTCATTAAGAGTCTTTGCAGCTTCCTGTCGAAGCTAAGAAAGGGAAGAATTACAATAGAAAGCCTTCAAATAGATAAATACATATTGCCCGACGTGTTTCAATATAAGGAGGGAGATGTGTTTTTTCATACTTTATTGAAGAAATGCCAAGTTGTTAAGAAAATTGATGATTCCGAAAAAATAATAAGCTTTATAAGAACAAAATCTGGGATTTATAAATTTAGAAAAAGTTTGAATAAGAATTAGCAGATTACTAAAAGCTTTTATGCTCTAATATGCAGCGGCTAAAAAAAGAAAAGTGGGTTTAACCACTTTTCTAAACTATAAATCTTTATTTAAATAATTAATAAATTCATCTTCGTTAGTATCTGCTAATTCACTTAATTCTTTAATAATATTATCTTTCAATTTTAGAAAGGTATCAATATTAGTGTTCTTTCCTGTATATTCAAGGGCCTCTAATATTACCAACATATCTTTTTTTGAGATTTCAGCAATTGATATTTTTTCGAATTCTTGCATTTTTTTAAATCTCCTCCTCTAGTGCATTCTAATGTATTGTTAAGTAATCTATTCTATAAAAAACGATAAATACCTTCACCAATTGACAAATTTTTTAACAACAATTACTTGAAATTTTTGGACAATAGAGCAATACTAATATTATTATATCTTTGATATAATAGAATTGATAAAAACCAGCAGATTAACTTGATTATTTATGTTAATAATATAGGAATATATGATTTGTTTGTTAGGGCAGCTTAGTAAGTAGTACTTATTAACATGAAAGAAGGTTTTATAATGAAAATACTTATAACGACTCTGAATTCAAAGTTTATCCATACTTCTCTTTCAATTAGGTATTTGAAGAGCTTTGTTAAGGATGATTTTCCTGACATAGAAATAGAAGAATACACAATAAATCAAAACATGGACTATATAGTAGGCAATATATTTAAGAAGAGACTGGATGTAGTAGCTTTTTCCTGTTATATCTGGAATATAGAAAGCGTACTTTACATATCAAAGGCATTGAAACTAGTAAATCCTAATTTGAAGATTATACTAGGAGGACCAGAAGTATCCTTTGATGGAGATGAATTGATTAAAAATAATCCCTTTATTGATTTTGTCATTTATGGAGAAGGAGAAGAGACTTTTAAGGAGCTGCTACTTAAGCTAAAGAATCAGGAAAATAGCTTTAATACTGTAAAGGGTTTAATGTTTAAATATGGTGATGAAGTACATATAAATGAGTCAAGACTACTAATACAAAATCTAGATATTATACCTTCGCCTTTTGATGATGTCATTAATGATTTTAAAGATAAAATAGTGTACTTTGAAAGCTCAAGGGGATGCCCTTTTAACTGTAGATTTTGTCTCTCATCAACTATTAAAGGTGTAAGATTCTTTTCTATTGAAAGGGTAAAAAGAGATTTAAAAAAGCTAATAGATGCTAAGGTTAGGCAAGTAAAATTTGTAGATAGAACATTTAATGCAAAAAAAGAATATGCTTTAGAAATTATGAAATTTATCATGGCCCAGAATGTAAAAAATATTAACTTTCATTTTGAAGTAACGGCCCATTTGCTGGATGACGATGTTCTAAATTTCTTAGAGCATGTACCAGAAGGACTGTTTCAATTTGAGATTGGAGTACAGTCAACTAATCCTGAGACGCTTAAAGCTATAGATAGAATTACAAATACAGAAAAGCTAATGGATGTAGTAAAGAGGATTAAAAGCCATAATAACATACATCAGCATTTAGACTTAATTGCTGGGCTTCCATATGAAGATATTAACAGCTTTAAGAATTCATTTAATGATATATATTCATTAAGACCTGAAAAGCTACAGTTGGGATTTTTGAAGCTATTAAAAGGCTCTGAGCTAAGGAATAAAAAGGAGCTGTATGGATACAAGTTTATAGATAGACCACCTTATGAGGTGTTGGAAAATAGTTATGTCAGCTATGAAGAAATGATAAAACTCAAGACTATCGAAGACTTAGTAGAGAAATATGCTAATGAGCTTTATTTTGAAAATAGTATCAATTATATAATAAGAAATTTCTTTCATAAGCCATTTGATTTTTTTGAATCCTTTGCTGAGTATTGGGAGAAGAAAGGACTTGCTAGTATCTCCCACAGTAGAGTAGGCTTATACAAGACACTTTTAGAATTCTATAATAGCAATATTAATAACCATATAGAATTATTTAAGGATATTCTTAGGTTCGACTTTATTTATAACACTAAGTCACCTACTATTCCTGATTTTATGAAAGGCCTAAGCGAAGATATACCAAAAGCTAAAAAGCATGATTTTTTAAAGAATCAAGCTAATTTAGTTAAATATTTACCTGAGCTTTTAGATATGCCTGCAAAAAAGATAATCAATGAAGTGTATATGGAAAAGTTTAATTATGATATACTAGAATTCATAGAGAAAAATTATAACTTAGATTCGGTTACTATTATGGACATCTATATATTATTTGCATATGATTATGATAGGAAGGTATTTGAAAGGTGTAAATATTTTAATATAACCGAAGAATTTCTACAAGAGGAGTGATAATTTTGGATATTTTGAAGGATTTATTATTAGTAAATAAAAGTACCCTGAGGAAAGCCTCTAAGCTATTTTTAAGCAACTGGGCAATTGTGTTTACAGGCTTTGCTTACACAATACTTAATGTTATCCTGATGATTGTAATAAATGTGCTTTTTAGTATTCCGATTTTAGGATTTTTTTCTGGGATAATTTCATTTATAGCTACTAGTGCAATGATTTCAAACTTTCTCTATCTTTTAAATCAAATTATTAGATATGGAAGGATTACTTTTCAGGACTTCAAGGATGGATTTACTGTGTACCTATGGAAGGTGTATGGGGTTTTATTTATCGGTTGGGCTGCTAGCTTTTTATATGGCAGAATAATAGAACCTGTAATTTTTTCCATGAATCTATCCTTAGCAGGAACCTTAAGCTTTATAATAGGTCTTTTGGTTTTGATTCTCATGAATGCTTTGCCTGAGTCCATATATCAAAAGCATTACTCTGCTTGGGAGACAGTGACCTATGCATTTAATTTTGTAAAGGAAAACTGGATAGAATGGTTTGTTCCTAATGTAATAATGTTAGGAGTCTTTTATCTAGTTACGGGCAATGTTATAAGAGATGTTCTGGCTATAAGCTCTGGCTACTTTTATAGTTTTTCTATAAAAGGTATTATACTTTATATAATTGGTCAATTATTATTTACTTTTATCATGATATATAGAGGGATTTTGTTTGACACTTTGAGTACAAGCACCAGAAGAAAAAGAGCATATATGCAGCATTTGTACAAATAATTGATTTTTAGTTTTTGTAAGAAGGACAGGTGAAGATATATGAAGGGGTTACGTGATTATTTCCTTGATAAAACAGAAAACATTTCTTTTATTGAAATAAAACCTGATTCAATGATCTTTATAAAAGATTATAAAATAGGCTCTGATGTTCCATTACCTTTAATTGTAGATGAACTAATTAGCGAAATAAAAGAAGGAACCGCTAAGGATGAAGTAAAAGTTTCCTCTATTATTAATGGTATGATATATATTATTGGAGCAGATCCGGAGTTCACATATTATCAACAATATAAAAAAATTCTTTATGATTATGATGAAAAAATAGAAGACTATATATCTTATATTGGGTTAAAGAAGATTAATGAAGGCGCTTTTGAAGAAGGGATTGTTTGGCTTAGAGCTCTGTATCATATTAATGCTCAAAACTTAATGGGAAAATACAATTATGCTCTAGCCTTAGAGGAAAAGGCTAGAAGATTATTATCAGTAAACAATAAAATGGGAAGTATTTTTCTAAACAGCTCGACTAATGTTTTTGAAGAGATTATTAATGAAGCTCCAAGCTTTGATTTGGCTTATTACAAGCTAGGCTATCATTATAAAAATAGTCAGCAGTATGTAAAAAGCAGTTTAATGTGGGAAAGATATATGCAGCTAGGAAAAGATACTGAGATGCTAGAGGAAGTGAGAGAAAGCCTAGAGTTAATTCAGGATGATATAATTTATGAAGAAGGGTACAACTTAGTACTATCAGGAAATCCCAATGCGGGACTTGAAAAGCTTTTGCCTCTTAAGGAAAAGTATGTTGATTGGTGGAATCTATTTTTCATGATAGGATTAGGTTATAGACAATTAGGCATGTATATAGAGGCTATCCATGAGTTTGAAACTGTGCTTGATTTTGTACCTGAACAGGTAGATGCACTAAACGAGCTTGGGCTTTGTCAAGCTTTTATTGGGAAATATAGTGAGGCAATTTCTAGCTTTACAAAAGCTATAGAACTAAAGCCAAAAGATTATGAAATTAGATGCAATAGGGGAATGACCTATTTACAAATGAATGATATTGAAAATGCTGAAAAAGATATAAATGCGGCATATGAACAATGCAGTGCAGATGATATAACTATTTCATGCAAGCAAGAGCTTGAAAAAATGAAAAGTATGGCTTAGGTCATGCTTTTTTTCTTTTATAAAATTAAGGTTTTGTAAACACATTGAAGAAACAGATGAATTTATGATAGAATAAGTTTGGGAACGATTTCCTTTAAAAAATAACGTATTCTAAAGGGGGGAAATGATTTGCTTAAGTACTTAACAGACCTAATCGAAAAAGCAAAAGGACAAGCGAAGAAGAGACTTGCAGTAGCTGCCTGTCAAGACGAAGAAGTATTAAAGGCTGTACATGAGGCAGCTTTAAGTGGAATTGTAGAGCCTATACTAATTGGAGATATTGAAAAAACCCAAGTGATTGCAAAAGAATTAGGAATTTCTATAGAAGCATATGAGAAGATTGATGTGAAAAATTTGGCTGATGCAGCAAAGACAGCAGTTAAGCATGTAAGTAGTGGCAAGGCAGATTTTATTATGAAGGGATTAATAGACACATCCATATTATTAAAGGAAGTACTGAATAAAGAATATGGATTAAGGACGGATAGCCTACTTAGTCATGTAATGATATACGAAGTGCCGACATATCATAAATTTGTTTTATTAACAGATGGGGGAATGAACCTAGAGCCAAACCTAGAGGAGAAAGTAAAAATAGCAAAAAATGTTGTAAGGGTTTGCAAGGCTCTTGGATATGATATGATAAAGATAGCTGCCATTGCTGCAAAGGAAAAGGTAAATCCTAAAATGATTGCCACAGTCCACGCAGATGAGTTAAAGAAAATGTGTAATGATGGATTATTTGAAGCTGGGGTTGTTATTGATGGACCTTTAGCACTAGACCTAGCAGTTTCTAAAGAAGCCGCTAAAATTAAAGGCTATGATAGCCAAGTAGCAGGAGATGCGGATGTTCTTTTAGTTCCTAATATTGAAACAGGAAATGGAATTGGAAAAAGCTTAACTTATTTTGCAAACAGTCAATCTGCAGGCATCATTATGGGAGCAAAGGTTCCAATAGTTTTGGTATCAAGAGCCGACTCCCATGAAGCTAAGCTTTATTCAATTGCCCTTGGCAGTATGATTTCGGAGCTAAATTAAATCAGACTTTAATGCTTCCAAAATTATAAAAAATTTGGAGGTAGCTTTGAATTTATTTGAAGACTATAAAGGGGGTAAAAAAATGAAAAGATTATTGACTGGAAATGAAGCAGTAGCCTTAGGAGCATATGAGGCTGGGGTGACTGTGGCTTCTGCTTATCCGGGGACTCCAAGCACAGAGATACTAGAGAATATAGCATTGTATAAGGAAATATATTCAGAGTGGGCTCCAAACGAAAAAGTTGCTTTAGAGGTAGCTATAGGTGCTTCTATAGCAGGTGCAAGGTCTTTGGCCGCGATGAAGCATGTAGGAGTTAATGTGGCAGCAGACCCATTATTTACTTTTGCATATACAGGAGTCAATGGAGGATTTGTACTTGTGTCAGCTGATGACCCAGGCATGCACAGCTCTCAAAATGAACAAGACAATAGATATTATGCAAAATTTGCAAAGATTCCTATGCTAGAGCCTAGTGACAGCCAAGAAGCAAAGGATTTTGTAAAAATAGCATATGAAATTAGCGAAGAGTACGATGCGCCAGTGCTATTAAGGCTTACTACAAGAGTATGTCATGGAAAAGGTCTAGTAGAAGCTGGAGAAAGAAAAGAAGTTGAAGTTAAAGAATACAAAAAAGATATTGCAAAATATGTTGCAACACCTGCAAATGCAAAAAAACGCAGAGTTATATTAGAAGACAGATTGGCAAAGCTAGAAGAGCTAAGCAACAATTCGGAACTGAACAGGATAGAATGGAATGATAAAAAAATTGGAGTTATTACTTCAGGAGTAGCATATGAATATGCGAAGGAAGTCTTTGGAGACAGTGCATCATTCTTAAAGCTAGGATTTACATTTCCAATACCAAAAGCAAAAATAAAAGAATTTGCTGCTCAAATAGAAAAGCTATATGTAATAGAAGAATTAGAACCTTATTTGGAAGACGAAATTAGGCGAATGGGCATAAATGTAATTGGTAAGGACGTAATTCCTACTATAGGAGAGCTAAATCCAGACATATTAGCAGAGGTATTGTTAGGAGTGAAGCCTAATAAGGTAGATATCAGTCCGGAGAAAGTAGTTGGAAGACCACCTACTATGTGTGCAGGTTGTCCTCACAGGGGTTTGTTCTATGTACTTAGCAAAAAGAAAAATGTAGCTATAACAGGAGATATAGGCTGTTATACATTAGGTTCAGCACCACCATTAGAAAGTATGGATACAACTATATGTATGGGAGCCAGTATAAGTGCTGGCCATGGCTTTACTAAAGCATTTGAAAAAGGCGGTAAAGATACTAAAGTATTTGGAGTTATAGGAGATTCTACATTCTTTCACTCTGGTATTACAGGGCTGCTAAATGTAATTTACAATAATGGAAATGTAGCAACTATTATACTAGATAACAGAATAACAGGTATGACAGGACACCAAGAGAATCCTGGAACAGGATATACCTTGGCTGGAGAAGCAACTCAGTTCATTGATATTGAAAAGATATGTGAGGCTATTGGCGTTAAAAATATAGCTGTAGTAAATCCATTAGATTTAAAAGAAACTGAAGATGCAATTAATAAAGCACTTAATACTAAAGAACCTATGGTAATCATAACAAAAATGCCTTGTGTATTAAAGAAATCACCAGTTGAGGAAGTAAAAGAATATAAATTAAACGAAAGAATTAAATGTGTAGTTGATAGAGAAAAATGCAGAAAATGTAAGATGTGTCTTAAATGTGGATGTCCAGCAATATCATTTGATGTAAATCTAGGTTCAATAATTGATGAATCTATGTGCGTAGGCTGTGATGTATGCTTACAAATATGTCCATTTAAAGCGATAGTAAAGGTGGGTGAATAATATGACTGACGTGAAGAACATTTTGTTTGTAGGGGTAGGAGGACAAGGGATAATACTTGCTAGCAAAATCTTATCTAAAGGTCTTATTGATGCTGGATACGATGTGAAAATGTCCGAAGTACATGGGATGGCGCAGCGTGGAGGCAGTGTAACTACACAAATAAGATACGGGGAAAAAGTTTATTCACCAATAATAGGTATTGGTCAGGCTGACATAATAGTATCCTTTGAAAAAATGGAAGCTATGAGATGGATTGAGTATCTAAAACCTCAGGGCAAGATGGTCCTAAACGATTATGCAATACCACCTGCACCAGTTTTGTCTGGAAAAGCTGAATACCCAAAAGGAATTGTTGAAGATTTAAAAGAAAAAGTAAGCACTGTAGCTATAGATGCCGCAGGGGAAGCAAAGCGACTAGGTAACATTAAAACGCAAAATATAATCATGTTAGGAGCCTTAATTAAAGCAATGGGTATAGACGAAGTGAATTGGGAAAGTGTTATTAAGGAAGAAGTAAAGGAAAAGTTTGTAGATATTAATTTGAAAGCATTTAATATAGGTATGAATTTAATTAAGTAGATTGATAAAAAGAGCTAGGTTTAGGACGAGACCACTGAAAAGCTACAGTTTTTTGTTCATCACTCTGAAACGAAATTGAAGAATCTCGTGTCTTAAGTGGTCCTGTTTAGGATCTAGCTCTTTTATTACATTAAGCTTGTATATTCGTGCCCTACTGCGGAACAATAATTATGTATTGTATAGTTATGTTGTGTGAGTATATTCTAAATCAATGGTGATTGTGATAATATTTATATAGTATGCGCTTGTGGGATAAAATACCATTGACTTGAGCTGTTATAATGTGATATATTGAGCAAGTCGCTAATTTTGAAGACGATTGATGACTGCTTAGACAGATGAAAAGAAAAAGAAAAAAAGTGTTGACATGTGTTGAAAAATTTGTTATGATAATAAAGTCGTCACTATACGACAATAAAAACAAGAAAAAAATAATTTCAAAAAAAGTGTTGACAAGTGACAAGAAAAATGTTAATATAATAAAAGTCGGCTCAACAAGCTGATGACTAAAAAAGTTCTGGCAGACATTCTTAGTGAAGGTCTACAGATAAGAAAAAAACTTGGTCTTTGAAAATTAAACA
>DFOH01000044.1 GCA_002376545.1 Firmicutes bacterium UBA3546
AATCATTCTGTCAACACATATTGTTTCAGATTTAGAATCTGTAGCAACGAAAATTGCAATTATCGACAAGGGATCATTAATAAATTATTCGAAACCAGATAAATTATTGAAGGTAATGCAGGGAAAGGTATGGGAACTATATGTTCCTGTTGATGAATATTTTAAACTTAAAGAAAGTTTGATAGTAGTTAATTCAATTACTACTACCGAAGGTATGAAAATCAGGGTTATTTCCGATGCGATAATCGGATACTCCGCTACTCAGGTTGCCCCAAAGTTGGAGGATGTCTACTTATACTTTACTTTGATTAATGGGAGTGACCAAAAAAATGAAAAGAATTAGGGCAATATTCGGTATTGCATATGCGGACATTCTTAATAGGCTAAGAAATACTAGCTTTCTAATTATTATTGGTCTAAGCGTATTTATTAGTACATTATTTGTTCCAACTGAAACTTCATATTTTACTGTATTGTGTTTTGGTGGTTATAGGGGAATATACAATTCAGCTTGGATTGGGGCGGGAGTAGCTCTGTTATCCTCTATATTTCTTAGTCTATTCGGATTTTATCTTATAAAAAATACGATTTATAAAGATTCTGCCAGTAATGTTGGAAACATTATCGGTTCTACACCTGTTAGCAATTTTGAATATTGTACGGGAAAATTTCTGAGTAACATAACTTTATTAACAATTATTATGGTTATTATAATTATTGTATCAGTTATAATGCAGATAATACGTGGGGAAGATTGTAATATAAATTTACATCATATTATTTTTCCTTTCATTTATATAACATTTCCAACAATAATTTTAATATCCTCCATATCTATATTCTTTGAGTGTAGTTCTTTATTGAGAGGTAGTTTTGGCAACATAGTGTACTTTTTTCTTTGGATAATTCTACTTTCTTCAATATTTTATAAAAAACAATATTTTGATTTACTTGGCGGAAATATAATTATTTCGAATATTATAGTAGATTTAAAAAAAGTATTTCCTGATTACAAGGGTTCATTTACTATAGTGGGTAATTCAGATTTAATTGGTACGTTTACCTGGGATGGGATTAAAATTAATAAGGAAATACTTATACAACGATATATACTCGTATTATGGTCAGTTATAATATTAATCATATCCAGTTTGATGTTTGATAGATTTTCAAGCAAATACCGTAAAAGTGAAACATGTTTGTCTAGTATTATTAATCATGAGAAAATTATGAGTAAAAAGTATAGGATAAATGATATTAAGAATCTAACTTGTAAACCTATATTCAAATTTAATTTTATACATTTGATTATTTCAGAAATTAAGCTGACTATTTTGGGATATCATTGGTTCTGGTACATTTCAACAGTTGCTTTATATATCTTAACCTTATTTGCAAAAACATCTACTTTACATACTTTGTGGTTACCTCTTTTATACTTATGGACTATCCCTTTATGGTCTCATATCGGTTCAAGAGAATACCAAGATGGTGTGTACCAGATTTTAAATAGCACCCCTTACTTTCGAAAGTATCAATTAATTGCATCATATTTAGCAGCAGTTATTTTGTATTTGACTCTTGGTAGCGGAGCTATATTAAGATCAGTTATTCAATATAACTTTTTTAATATTTTGTTTATTTTTTTAAGTGCACTAATTGTATCGGCTTTAGCGTTAATGATAGGAGGAATTACTAAAAGTTCCAAAGTATTTGAAGTTTTGTTTGCTGTGATTTGGTACATAGGTCCATTTCAAAAAACATATCCTTTTGATTTTATTTGCTTTTCAGGTGTCACAAACAATATAGTTGTTATTTTAGCTTATTTGCTATTAACTATAACATTTTTAAGTATATCTTATGTACATCGATTATATAAAGTAAAAGGATAATCTTGAAAATTTTTAACTCTAATATGAGATTTACACAGGAGTTTGTGTTTATATAAGTTAAAAATACAAATGAAAGGAAGCGATATAAATGGAATGGTTGAATATTCCTACTTTAAGACCTGAGGACAGCTGTAGTGTAAATATATGTTGGGCAAGGGAAGATACTACGGATGATCCTTGCGGTGTTCAATGGTGTGCCACTAGATATTGTCTTATAAAAGATGGTTTGCCTTAATAAATGATTGGGGGTTAAAATACATATGGAATGGCTAAAAGTACCAAACGATAATATGGTAAATCCAGAAGGTTTCTGTTATGTTAGAGTCTGCGATGATAAAACAGCTTGTGATGGATATCAATGCGTAATTTTACTTTGTGGATCGAATGCCTAATTAGTTAGTTAATAGTTTAAGATCCTGTGTAAATCTGCCATATAAATATATATATATATATATATTAGTCGCAGAATAATGAGGAGGAGATACCATGAAAGAGTCAAAGTACAATATTATTAAAAAAACAAGTGAGAATACTATTATATATAATGTTAATAGTTCGGGGGTATTAAGGTTAAATAACGAATATTCATATGAATTTGATGATTTAATAAACAGAAATAATTGTAATAAGAGTGATTTAATAGCGGCATTGAAAAGTGGTAGAATGATTGTTGATGATGATTCTGAAGAAATCAACAGTCTTATATTAAATAGCCTATTGTCCAGGTATAACACACATAACTTAACACTGACGATTGCTCCTACTTTGGAGTGCAACTTTGCGTGTAATTATTGTTATGAAGAAGGCTACAGAAAACATACTATGACCAGCGAAGTGCAAGACAAGGTTATTGATTTTGTAAAACACTACAGTAAAGGTATAAGTAAACTAGGTGTAGCTTGGTATGGCGGAGAACCACTACTTGCTATAGGTATCATTGAAAAATTAACAGAATCCTTTTTAACGATAGCAGGTGATAAAATCAAATATTCATCATCACTTGTTACAAATGGATATAATTTGAATAAGGATACTTCAAGAAAACTAAAGGAACTTAAAGTGGAAAAAATTCAAGTGACAATAGATGGACCACGTGAAATACATGATTCAAGAAGATACTTACACAGTAAGGCTGGAACATTTGACAAAATTATAAGTAATATAAAAGAATCATGTAGTGAAATTCCAATAATTATACGAATTAATGTTGATAAATCAAATGTTCAATTTTTAAATGACTTATTAATTTGCTTTGAAGAAAATGATTTAAAAGGTAAAGTATCTTTATATATAGCACCAGTTGATAATATAAATAATTCTTGTACAAATACCGAATGTTTATCAGTAAGCGACTTTTCAATTGAAGAGATAAACTTTTATAATGAAGCTTGGAAGAAAGGGTTTAATAGTGTGACAATACCACCAAATAATGCATCAATTTGCGGAGCAGTTTGCGTAAATTCTTTTGTAATTGACCCTAAAGGTGATTTATATAAGTGTTGGAATCATATTGGACATGTTGAAGAAAGTGTCGGATCTGTTATTAATAATGAGATAAACAGCAATATTTATAAGTGGCTACTTTATAACCCTTTTGATAATGTCAATTGTAGGGAATGTATTGTTATGCCTGCGTGTATGGGTGGGTGTCCATATCAAGTTATAAATAATGATATCAATAAATGTAAATCGATTAAGCATAATGCTGTAGAGATACTAAATCTATTTAGTAATTCTAAAAATCAGAAAAGCGTTTAATTATAGGCTGTTTTATCTTGTTTTTATTTCTAAAAGAGGAATTATGAAAAATAAACAAAATCATCGAAATATTATCACAGTTTTATTAATTTTTAGTTTATCCTTTAGTTACTATTATTTCTGTAAAATGCTGTCTTCATCACAAATGAAAACTACAGTTAATAAAGAGCAGGTACTAGAGAAATCAGACATGCTGTTACACAAATATAAATGGGGTACAGACGATTTTCGCAAAACTGTCGCATTTAAATTGGATGAGGATAGTAAAGCATATATTGAACTAGAACAAGGTGGTAACAGTGCTTTTAAGAAGATAATAGATGAACAGTTGTATTTTCCATATATCTGGGTAGTAAGATATTTTAATGTGAATACAAATAGTGATGTTAAAATATTTTATACACCACAGGGAAAACCATATGGGTTTACAGAAAATATATCACAAAATAATTCTAAATCAAACCTAGATTGTGCTTCTGCACGTATTATTGCCGAAAAAGAAATGTCAAGTGAGTGGGAAATAAACCTTTCAGAGTATAAATTAATTGATAGTTCAAGTGAAAAGCAACAGAATGGACGCATTGATTGGCAATTCACATATGAGAGAAATAGAAGTAATTTTTTTAAAGAGGTAAGTTTTAGAATTCATATCACTGTAAACGGTGACAAATTATCCCAATTGTATCATTATATAGATATACCAGAATCCTTTACTACAAAATATAAAAAAATGTGGTCACTTAATAACATAGTAGCAGGTATTGGGGACTTTACCCTTTATTTTGTATACTTTCTTCTGGGGTGTACTTTTGGATTAATCTTTCTAGTAAGAAAAAATTGGATAATTTTAAAGAAGCCTATTATTCTTGGATTGTCAATATCTGTAATGGAATGTTTGTCTCAACTAAACCAGTTTCCTAATAAGTGGCTAAACTATAATACCACAATTACAATAAATAATTTTTATATTCAACAAATTTCAGAAATAATAATGCAATTTGTAATTAATACAATATTTATTATTGTTACTTTAATTGTTGCTGAAGGATTGGCAAGAAGGGCCTTTCCAAATCATATATACCTTTGGAACATTCAGAAAACCGAAGTGTTAAGCTCAAAACAACTTTTAAGGCAGACTTTAATCGGATATGCATTAACTGGTCTTAAAGTAATATATGCATTGGTCTTGTATTTTTTCACTTCAAAATATATGGGATGGTGGTCTCCTTCTGGAGATATGTCCATTTCAAATATATCATCTAGCTTATTACCCTTTCTTTCCCCAATTTCAAGTTCAATAAGAGCTGGTTTATGGGAAGAATGTCTATGCCGCGTTATACCTATTGCTGGTATATATTTATTATGTAATAAATGGGGCAAGAAAAGATTATTTGTGCCAATTGTTGTTACTATTCAAGCTGTTATTTTTGGGTCATTGCATGCTGACTATCCGGTGTTTCCATGGTATGCAAGAATGGTGGAATTATTTCTACCATCAATCGTTTACGCATTACTTTATATAAGATTCGGACTAGTTCCAATTTTTTTAGGACATACACTATATGATTTGACTGTAAATATTTTACCTTTATTTTCACAGCAACAAAATATTTCAATAATAAACATAATAATTTCAATTCTCGTAACATTCTTACCTATTATTTTAATAAGTATTGCCTGGATAAAAAAAGGTAAATTCACCGATTTGGGAGAAGCTTATTATAATAGCGCTTGGAAGCCAAATAAGAATCAGCATAGTGATGAAGAGTATATAGACGAAACAAAAATCAAAAATCAGATTAATAAACTATTTATAAGAATTTGTATACTAATCGGTGTAATTAGTTTGAGCTTTATAATTATAAAGACTGTATTCATCGGAAATCACTATAGCAATTTATGTGTCACATCTACTACTGCCGAAACGGTTGCTAGAGATTCTTTAGAGGCAGGTGGTATAAAGATTGGTGAAACTTGGAATGTTATCAAAAAAGCGAAATCTGGTTTCACAGATGAGAATAGATATATTTTAAAAGAGTATAGTCGTGATATATATAACGCATTGTTAGGGGAATACTTAATGACTCCTTACTGGGAAATTCGCTTTGTAAGTAACAAGGATTATAAAGAAGAATATATTGTATCTGTGAATCAATCAAAAAGTCCATTTCGAATACGGCATATAATACCAGAAGATAAGTATTACCAGACTCTCACGAAAACCCAAGCACAAACTAAAGCCTTGCAGTTTTTAGAAGAAAAGTACAGATTAAACCGAAATCTAGTGAATGAAGTCAAAGTACAAAGTATTAAAATGCCTTCTAGAACTGATTGGCAGTTTGAGTATTCTGTTGAAAATAATAAAATAAAAAAAGGTGAGAAACTCATACATATATATATTGCCGGAGATCAAATATTGGATTACTATAAGCATATAAATATTCCTGACAGATGGCTTATAAATACTAAGAATCGAAATATTATACCCAATATAATTACTTTCTTTTGTACAATTTTATTTTCATTAGTTCTTATTATATCATCTATAGTTTGTATTGTTGGTTATGCAAGAAATAAATTGGTATTTAGCCATTTTTATAAGATACTTGCTGTAATTTTTGTTATTTTTGTTGCATCATTTTTAAATCATTTTTCGAGTATTATTTCTGATTCTTCGGACATAACATCAATGTCTCGATATATATATAGTTTTTTGCCTTTTTTCTTTAAGGCTCTTGTTATGTCTGTTTGTAGTGCACTACTATTATGTTTTTCAAAGTGTATTAAAAAACCTGAGTTGAATATGAGTTTAAAAAATGTAATTGCGCTAGGCATTTTATTTGCAGGAATACAGCATGCAGCGTTAAAAATTATATCCTTTGGTTTTGACACTAATGAGAAGTTATTAACAAACATCGAAATTCTAAATACCAATATCCCGGTAATTGGAGATGCTTTTCAATTTGTCCAAACATATTTAATTACAGCAATTTTTTATATTTTTTTATTTACATTAATTAATAACTTAACAGAAAGGTGGCTTAAATATCGAGTAATTTCTTCTTTTATAATTTTGACATTCGGACTGATAATTACTGGTAACAATAATGTAAAAGATTTAAAAATTTGGGCTATTCAAGGGGTAATATTAGGGCTGACAAATTTGATATTGTATGTTTTTGTTTTTAGACAAAAGGTATCTTTTATACCCTTTGTTTACGCATTTTCATTTGTGGTAAATAAGCTAGAACAGTTTGTGGGAAGCAATGATTATATTGGTAAAATGAACTCAAGTATTTCGATATTTTTACTTATAACAGCAGCTTTTTTATTATATACATTCCTTAATATGAATTACACTATAAAAGATAAAAATAATCTTTATTTTAAGCCCAAAACAGACAGTGTGAAGGAGATACTGCTAGCTACTTTGCAATATCTCAAGCCTCATAAAGTTAAGTTTATACTTGCCTTAAGTTGTATAGTCATTTCTACAGTACTTAGTAGTTTGCAGCCATTGTTATTTGGAAATATAATAGATTATATAACCAGAGAGCGTTATAGTTTAATTTTCAATATAGCTATTATAGTAGTTATGTTCTACATCATAAGCCTTATTATGAATTATTTGCAAAGTTACCTTATGGTGAAAATGTCAAGTGAATTGGAAATCAGTATTTGCCAACAAATGTTTATGAGTATGATGAGCTTACCGATGGAAGAATTTACACATAGCAAAAAGGGTGAATTTATAACAAAATTAGAACATGATGTAAGGACTTTTTCAAATATCTTGGTAACAAAACCTTTGATACTTATTGATTTTGCCAGTGCCATAATAATAGGAGTAATACTTTTTCACATAAGTTGGATACTTACCTTAATTCTGTTGTTTGTATTCCCTATTTCATTAATTATTTTTATGAAGTTCGGAAAAGCAATACGGAAAAGGGAATTAATGTTGAAGGAGGGTAAAGACGACTATTTTTCATTCCTTCAGGAAACACTCAACGGTTTTAAGACAATAAAAATTTTTAATGCAGAAACTTTCATCGGAAACAATTACGCAAGAATTTTAAAGAGCATATACAAGATAGGTATAAATAAATCTCTTATAAATACAGGTGCAAATACATTATCTCAATTAGTCAACTTTATTGGATACATATCAATAATTGTTGTTAGTATTTATCTGATAAAAACAGGTAAGCTTACATTAGGAGAAATGGTTGCTTTTAATTCATACTCATCCATGTTTACTAATTCATTACTCAAAATATCTCAGATAAACTCTGAAATTCAAGAGGCATTAGTATCTCTTAGAAGGGTATTCGACTTATTAAACCAGCATTCCATCGCAAATCAAGAGAAAAATATTTCGACTATTAACTCTGATTACATATATGATGATTATATTAATTTTAAAGATGTACATTTTTCATATAATACTGATCAAAATGGTGTAGTTCTAAATAACATAAGCTTTAGCATACCTCCAAGAAAGATTACTGCAATACTTGGTGCCAGTGGTGTAGGAAAAACCACAATACTTAATTTAATAATGGGGTTATACACAAACTATCAGGGTAGTATATTCATAGGGAATTATAATTACAAAGATATTTCACGGGAATCCCTATTTAAAAATATATCTTTTGTTACTCAAGATTTTTTCTTAATTACAGGGAATATTAAGGATAATCTATTATTGGCAAACCCTAATGCCAGTGATGATGAAATTATTAATGCGTGTAAAGCTGCATATATTCACGATTTTATATGGTCATTGCCTAACAAGTATAATACCAGAATTGGACATGTTGGAATTGACCTTTCTATGGGGCAGAAGCAAAGACTGTCCATAGCTCGATCAATATTAAAAGGTTCTCAGATATTTTTATTTGACGAAATAACTTCTGCGTTGGATAATGAATCGGAAACAATAATAAAAAATCTTATGAAGGAGTTAGCTAAAAAGCATACAGTAATTATTATTTCACATAGACTTTCAAGTATAACTGATGCTGATAAAATTATAATCCTTAAGGATGGAATAGTATTCAAGGAGTTAGATAAGAATGATACTGACATGAGCATAAACAGTCTACAACAATTTTAAATCAAATAGATATAAAATGTTGTGATGGGCTTACTCCAGAAGGATGAATTATTGAGGTGACTTGGGAGTTTGCCGTCACCCCTGCTCATAGGTTTTCTAACTGACTTCTCAGGATTTCCTACTGACACCTCCCTACTAGCTGCTGACTCCTGCATTACATCTTTTCATTAAAACAATACCACATTTTGCCGATATACGTTAATAAAGAACCTTTATGCGCTGTAAAAGCGTTTTGATAAATACGGGAGAAATATTTGAAATAGAGGTTTAAAATAGAGGCTAAATTCTGCGGGAGGTATTGGACATTGATTTTACACATGAATGACAAACAAAATAAAGAAAGAAACAGATATGCAAAACTATTGAGAAGATTTGCTTTTTTACTGGTATTTTCAATTCTTCT
>DFOH01000038.1:0-29202 GCA_002376545.1 Firmicutes bacterium UBA3546
ATTTTGCTTTTCCCATTTTTTATTCCTCCTTAAATAAAAATTTAAAATACAGCTAATATGTATTAGCATTAGCAGTTAAATGTACCCTAGATATCTATAATGTCGATAATAGTATAAGTCTTAGTAAACACATCCGGGTGTTTCGTGATGTTAACACTAATTGGAGCCCACGAGCGGACTCGAACCGCTGACCTCTTGCTTACCATGCAAGTGCTCTACCTCCTGAGCTACGTGGGCATTTATAGCCATCACTTTAATAATTCTACTATTAGCTTAATTTTATGTCAATAGGGAAAATATTGAATAGGATTAAATATCTTTTAATTCTAAATACCTTTCAAGCTTTCTCTTAACTCTTTGGAGAGCATTATCTATAGATTTTACATGTCTATTTAAATCTACTGCTATCTCCTGATAAGATTTACCTTGAAGATATGACATCAATACTTCCCATTCTAAATCGCTTAAAATCTCAACTATTTTGCTTTCAATGCTTTGTAGCTCTTCTCTGCTTATAATTAATTCCTCTGGGTCAGTTATCTTAGCCCCTGTAAGTACATCTAAAAGAGTTCTGTCTGATTCCTCATCATAAATAGGCTTATTTAATGATACATAAGAATTTAAAGGTATGTGCTTTTGCCTTGTTGCTGTTTTAATTGCGGTAATTATTTGTCTAGTTATGCATAGCTCAGCAAAGGCTCTAAACGAGGTAAGCTTGTCCTGATTATAATCACGTATAGCCTTATATAGACCTATCATTCCTTCTTGAATGATGTCCTCTTTATCTGCTCCAATTAAAAAATATGATCTTGCTTTAGCTCGTACAAAATTCTTATATTTTTTAATAAGGTATTCTAGCGCTTCAGGGTCACCATCTCTAGCATCATCAATTATCTTTTCGTCATCCAATATTTCATTTGATAAGTCCTTGTATATACTTAATCCCACTAGCATCCCCTCCAGCAAATTGTTAAAACGTTCTATGCATACAATCATTATATATATATTTATCATTGCAGTCAAGGTATTTACTTATTCTTTCTAAGTTTTTCAAGTTTCTCTAAGGTTTCTTTGTCTAATCGTCCTATTAATAAGTCGTTTGTTTCGTTATTTACTTCGTTTTTTTTCCTAATCATCTCTTTATTATGCTCTACTTCAAGCTTCAGCTCTCTAGCTGAAATCCTAGTTCCTCCCCTACCCATCACTACTTGCTGTTCAATCCAGTCAGATGTAGCCACCCGTACTTTTTTTATCCTTCCAATTGCATCTAAGGTTCTTTCTATATATTGATCTGCGCTTTCCTTCTCTTTTGTATATACAATATCCACACCTTTAAGTGTTTCTTTCTTTTCCATGCTTCCTTTTACAAGATGTGCATCAAAAACTATTATAACCTTTATACCTGTATATGACTGATACTCCGCTAGTATCTCAATCAATTCATTTCTCGAAATCTCTAGGCTCTGCCTTGACAGTTCTCTTAGGTTGCTCCAGTTGTTTATGATATTGTACCCATCAACGAAGAGGTACTCCTTAACACTACCTCTCATATCATTCTTTTAAACCTCTTTGCCTTAACACTTCATACATCATTACAGAAGCAGCAACTGAAGCATTTAGTGAAGCTACTTTTCCCATCATAGGTATCTTGACTAGAAAATCACATTTTTCTTTTATTAATCTTCCTATACCTTTTCCTTCACTTCCAACTACTATTGCAATAGGACCTGTTAAATCTCTTTGAAAATAATCTTGTTCTCCGCCCATATCTGCTCCATATATCCATATTCCTCTTTCTTTAAGCTCTTCAATTGTAGATGCAATATTTGATACTTTTGCAATATTCATATATTCTACTGCTCCTGCTGAAGCTTTTATAACTACAGGAGTTAGCCCAACAGCTCTTCTTTTAGGTATTATTACACCATGAGCCCCTGCACATTCTGCTGTACGAATAATTGCTCCAAGATTATGAGGGTCTTCTATTTCGTCTAATATTATTATAAATGGGTCTTCATTTCTTTCTTCTGCTAATTTCATAATATCTTCTACTGTCTTATATGAATATGGTGTGACTAATGCTATTACTCCTTGATGAGCTTTAGTTTCTGACATTGCGTCTAGTTTTGCTCTCTCTACGTATTGTATTACTATTTTTTTTTCTTTTGCCATTCCTATTATTTTTTGTATAGAGCCTTGCTCCGAGCCTTTTGCAATAAGTATTTTATCTATTTCTCTTTCGCCTTTTATGGCTTCTATTACTGGATTACGACCTTCTACATAGCCTTCTTCTCTCATTTTCTTCACCTCTTGTTATTTATTTGGTGCCAGTAAAATTTAAATACAATCTTTGTTTCACATACATTAGGAAATACGTATCTTGCATCCTCAATATTTTCGAGTGCAAACAATTTTACTAATTTGATCGTACAATTTAAGTCCTACAATACTATAATGATATATGATTAATATATTTAAATTAATTGTTATTAATAATTGAGAATTAATGAATACTTAAAGGACATAATTCCTTACATCTGTCACAATACTTTGTATTATTCCCAAATATGCAAGTATTATTTTTAGCTCTCTCTTTTGCTACTACCATATCCAAAGATGTATCATTAATATTGTGTATATCAATAATATGCCCTGTAATTCTCGCGGTCTTTATAGCTTCAATAATTGAGTCTATTGTGGGTAGACCACCTGTATGCTCTTCCCGTGTCACTGCAGATATAATATTAGCACATCCTTCTAACCCCATAATTGCTGCACCAATTGCACCTGAGATGTGATCCATTCCTGTGGCAATATCTGTTGGAATAGGACCTAATGGCATAACTGGAAAACCTGCACTTCGTAAAGTTAATGATATTTTAATTATATCATCAGGTCTTGCATGTCCTGGCGATTCTATTATAACTCCGACATTTTGCTTAGAAATAAACTTAGCTAGCTTTATTTGAGCCTCAAGCTCCATTCTTTGAGCTTCATCATTACAGTCAAATATATTTCCTGATCTAAATGTTGTACCCAAACTTAATGCTACTTTGTATTTTTGCGCATGAGAAATTATCTTAGGCAATATTTTTAAATAAGCATTTTCATCAGAAAAATTTCTCTTTATTAAGTCCCTTATTATCATTCCGCCTCCTCGAGAAGTAATTGGCGTCATTCTTTTTCTTGAAGCGTCAAATATTTGTCTATTTGCCGTAGGATGAATTGTGATTAATCCTACTCCATATTCCATCTGTTCAATTATTATATCCAACAGCTCGTTAGCATCAATTAAACCCTCTTCATTTTTAGTTAAATATATAGGTACAGTTGCAGCTACAAATGGTGTTTCTTTAACTACTCTGTGCCAAATAGTATTGTTTCTTAGAGTCCTATTCGTACTTAGGTCAGAGATTATTTCTGGCTTTTGATCCATTTCCAAAATTTTATTAAGCTTCAAGAACTCATACTCATAATCTGATAATTCATTTGCTCCAATTAAACAGTTAATTATGGTCTTTCTTCTTTGACCAGCTTCTATAAATCCAACACCATTTTTTAATTTTACAATGTGCCTCACATTATTTTCTAATCTAATAGTTTGATTAAACACCTATAAATATCCTCCACTGTTACTTCATTTTTAATTATCTTATCATAGTACTCCTTATCCAGTTTTTGAATTTGATCCATTACTAATTCATTTTTTAGAATCTTCTTCATAACATCACTATTTCTGTCTTCTGCAGTCAATATAATTGGTATTATTTTGCAGTTTTGATTTAATGCTACTTCTACTTCAGCTTCAGTTCCCATCCCCCCATTAAATACAACAACAACTTGTGTTGAATTAAAAAGTTTAGCTCTATATTTTTTCAACTCTCCTAATAATTTTGGGTCATTGGAATATTTTTCGTTAGCAGCGTATGGATTAGGAAAGATTTTCACCCTATTGTTGATGTCATATTTTTCTATAATACATTGTTCAATAAAAGCAGAAACAACATTTGCACCAATTCCAGACGACTGCCCACTTACTAAGATAATATCTTTCTCATCTGCTAATTTAGCACCTAATTGTCGTGATGTTTCATTAGTTTTTTCATGTGAACCAGTAACATATACTGTTTTTCCTCTTGATTTTTGACTTATTAATTCTAAAATCTCTTCAAGTTCACTATGCTTATCAATTAGCAAAGTAGATATCCCTAAACGTTTCAGATCATCACACCAAAGTTTTTGCCTGTTCAATTTATCGTTATACATGCTTTCGTCTTCATTATTATACTTTTTAGGTTTTGTTAAAATCAAGTAATGTTGCTGTGTAGACTTATTACACAATCTTCTAGCCTTGATCATTATATTTTTTATATTGGGATCCCTATAGCTGTAACCAATAAACAAAAATGATTTCTTTAGTAGGTCATTAGATAGCCTTCCAGAAATTGCAGGTTTTTTAATTGAAAAATCTTCGTAGTCCTCTTGAGCTATTACAATCTCTTCATGCCTTGACCCCGCCATACATCCATGCATCTTAATAATCTCTATCTCCGAATCCATAACGTTTCTTGAAATTGCATCATCATTAACTTTAACATCTAAATGAAAATCAGAAAATGCCCTTTCCAATAATGTATCATAATTAGTGGTCCATATCGTTGATACCTTGGTAGTTGATAAATATCTATGATACTTGTTAATTGAAAATTTTCTACTAAACGCTTTAGCTATTTCGTTTATAAGAGGTCCCCTATTACCTGAGTAATTATTGACTATGTATTGTGCAATTTGAGGCAAATCATCTTTTTCATTATCTATCTTAATATCTATTTCATTTATCAGTGGTTCTAGAAGCTTAAACCAGTCAATTTTAGTAGATGGAAAAGATATTCCACTACCTACAAAAATAGCCCCACAGTCATTTTGCAAAGCTTGAGAAAACTTATTAATTAGAGTCTGCTTATTCATAAATGGATTTCCCCCTAATTATCTTGTATAATGTATCAACTGTTTATTTACGTATTTTAGAAAATTATACTGAATATGATTAAACTCTCTTGAATCACTTATGGATGCTACCTTCCATGCTTTATTTTCATCTAAGTTTGGAAAGTGTTTATCTGCAGTATATATATTTTTAATTTTAGTAACATAAACCTCGGTACAATATGACAAGAACTGATTATATATCGATTCTCCTCCAATTATGTATATATCGTCAGTATTATATTTTTTTATATTGTCAAACACTTCATCTAATGAACGGTAGATTATTATTTTATCATCATTAAACGACTCATCTCTACTTAACACAATGTTAATTCTATCTTTTAGTGGTGACTTCCCTGGCAATGATTCAAAGGTCTCTCTCCCCATAACTACTACCTTTTTTAATGTGTTTTCTTTAAAAAATTTCATATCTTCAGGAATTGTCTGTAACAATCTACCACCACATCCAATTCCCCAGTTTAAATCTACTGCAACAATAGCTTTCACATCATCTCCTCCTATATCGCTACTGGAATTTTCTTTATTTTCTCACCACTCTGATAGCCCTCTAACACGAAATCTTCAACTGATAGATCATAGAAATCCCTCTTAGCAGTATTTATGATAAGCTTTGGTGCTGGGAATGGTTCCCTTTGAATTAACTCTTTAACTATCGGTATGTGTCTGTCATAAATATGAGCATCAGCAATAACATGAACAAATTCTCCTACTTCTAAATTACTTACATGTGACAACATATGTATAAGTATGGCGTATTGACAAACATTCCAATTATTGGCAACAAGTATGTCCTGTGAACGTTGATTCAATATTGCATTTAATTTTCTACCACTAACATTAAATGTTACGCTATATGCACAAGGATATAAATTCATTTCATGCAAATCCTGATGATTATAAATATTAGTTATAATTCTTCTACTGTATGGATTATGTTTCAAATCATATAAAACTCTATCCACTTGATCAAATTCACCTTCACTGTACTTATGCTTTATTCCCAATTGATATCCGTATGCTTTTCCAATAGATCCATCCTCACTTACCCAACTATCCCAGATATGACTGTTGAGATCTTTAACATTATTTGATTTTTTTTGCCATATCCAAAGCAGTTCATCAATTGCAGCTTTTAAGTTTATTGGTCTTAATGTGAGGATTGGAAACTCCTCTGACAGGTCATATCTGTTAACAACACAAAATTTCTTAATTGTATGAGCTGGAATGCCATCATCCCACTTGGCTCTTACAACTTGTCCTTCTGATGAAACCCCGCTTGCAAGGATATCCTTACACATTTCTATAAAAATATTATCAGCTTTACTCAAACCAAAACCTCCTTTTATTAATATGGTTTTATATTTTAATTTCCAGTTTGCCTTTAAAAACCTTATTATTTGCATTCTTCTTCGTTTATTATCATACCAAATATCTCTAAAATTCTTTCGTGCCTTCCATTAAGATATAAAAAGCCTATTAGGGTTTCAAAGCCTGTGGCATATCTATAATCTAAAAGATTTGCATTCTTAGGAGCAGAACCTGATTTTGCGTTTCTGCCTCTTTTGACCATATGCCATTCTTCTTCAGTAAGCTTATCCTCTAAAAAATGTGTTATGTCCGCCTGTGCTTTAGCCTTTACGTATTCAATAGCCTCTTTATGAAGTTCATTAACCGATATGTTTTTTGTTCCTACTAAAAATGTTCTTATAAAAAGCTCATATACTGCGTCTCCTATGTAAGCAAGCTGTAGGGGAGATAGCATTTTAATATCTACTCCCCAGCCTTTACAGATATCTTTAAAACCATCAAATAAATTTCTATCCATTATATTATCTAACCTTCTTCCACTTTACTCCATCTTTTGTGTCTTCTATTATTATGCCCTTTTCTTTTAGTTCATCTCTTATCTGATCAGCTAATTTAAAATCTTTATTTTTTCTAGCTTCTGTTCTTTTCTCTATAAGCTCAGCAATTTGCTCATCTAACAGCTCATCCTGCTTATCTAATATCTTTAAAATCCCACTAAGCTCCATCAATACATCAAAAGTAAATACTACTAGCTCTTTAGGTGAATCAACGTTTAGTTTAGTATTGCTCAGCTTAACCATCTCGAATAATGAAGATATTGCATCAGCAGTATTTATGTCATCCTCCATACTGTCAATGAATTTGTTCTTTAATTCAATTACTTCTTCTTTTATTCTAGTATTTTCATCAGTTAATGCCTTATCTTCAGTATTATTGATTAAATATTCAAGATTTTTCTTACCGTTATATAATCTATCTAATCCATTTTTTGCTTGCTCTACAAATTCTCTACTAAAATTAACAGGCTTTCTGTAATGGGCTGAAAGTATGAAAAATCTCAATATTTCTAAATCAAATTCTTTGCTAATATCTCTAACTGTGAAGAAGTTCATCAAGGATTTTGACATTTTTTGATTTTCAACATTAACCATAGCATTGTGAAGCCAATAGTTGGCAAATGGCTTTCCTGTAAGACTCTCACTTTGTGCTATTTCATTTTCATGATGAGGAAATTGCAAATCCTCTCCACCAGCATGTATATCTATAGTATCTCCTAAATATCTTCTTGCCATTACTGAACATTCTATATGCCAGCCTGGTCTTCCTTCTCCCCAAGGACTATCCCATGAAGGCTCTCCTGGCTTAGCTCCCTTCCATAGTGTAAAGTCCATAGGATTTCTTTTTATTTCATTAACTTCTACCCTAGCACCGGATACTAGGTCTTCAATATTTTTCTTAGACAGCTTTCCATAATCATCTAGCTTAGTTATATCAAAATATACATCTCCATTAGCACTATAGGCATATTCTTTTTCTACAAGCTCTTTAATAAAGTTTATTATATCCGTGATATGCTCAGTAGCCTTTGGATGGCATGTAGACTCTTCCTTTAATAATAGCCCTTTAGCATCATTTAAATACTCTTCTATGAATTTTTCTGCAACTTCTTTTACAGTAATTCCTTCCTTATTGGCTTTATTTATAAGTTTATCATCTATGTCAGTAAAATTCACTAAATAATCTACTGTGTAGTTTTTATATTCCAAATATCTTCGGAGTACATCAAATACTACTATAGGTCGTGCATTTCCTACATGAATATAATTATATACCGTTGGTCCACATACATAAATAGTAACTTTGTCTTGTTTAATCGGCTTAAATTCTTCTTTTTTTCTTGTCAGTGTATTATAAAGCCTCATCATTATCCCTCCCTGTTAAATTAAAGACATAACTCTCTAGTTCAGCTATTCTTTTTCTTAAGCTTTCTAACTCCTGTGCTATTGGATCAGGAAGCCTTATCTGATCTAAGTCTATGTCACATTCTGCTAATGAAATCCTCTGGTTTTCTTTTACTACTATTCTGCCTGGAACTCCAACTACAGTGCAATTTGGAGGCACCTCTTTTAGTACTACAGAACCTGCACCGATTTTAGAATTGTCACCTACTGTAAAGGGTCCAAGAACTTTAGCTCCACTGCTCACCATTACATTATTTCCTATAGTAGGATGTCTTTTCCCTATGTCTTTTCCTGTTCCTCCAAGAGTTACTCCTTGATATATAGTTACGTTATTCCCTACTTCAGCTGTTTCACCTATTACTACACCAATCCCATGGTCAATAAAAATCCCTTCTCCTATTTTAGCTCCAGGGTGTATGTCTATTGCAGTTATAAACCTAGCTATTGATGATATAAAACGAGCTATGAAAAAAAGATTTCTTTTATAAAACCAATGGGAAACTCTGTAAAACATTATTGCATGAAGCCCTGGATAACAAAAAAGTATCTCTAGTAAACTTTTAGCTGCTGGGTCTCTTTCTCTTACGGCTTTAACGTCTGCTTTCAAATGTTTGAACATAAAATTTCCCTTTCCTTTCTAATACTTAATCTATCAATTTAGGTTAGGCATTTCGCAGTCAAGCAACACAAATTTATTCGCTCGCTACCCTTCATAAATTTGGTCCTAACGGACACTCCTATCATAAACCTACAATAAGGTTGGTGCTTGGTGCGTTTGACCTACCTACGATTCTTTCGGAAAAGCATCCGAAACAATCGGGTTAGGTCATAAAAAATAACCGCCTCAATACTGTTTGTAAAGAGACGGTTTGATTCCGCGGGTCCACTCTAATTGGGCATATATGCCCCACCTCATAAAAGCTATAACGGTGCTGTACCGGTTAACCCTACTTAAATTTCAGGCAACAGTTCAAAGGTGCACTTCAATCTAAAATTGACATGAGACTTCTCTCAGCTTATAAAAGCCTCTCTCTGTATGTATAGTAGATTTACTTTACCTTATCATAACCTTTAACATTATTTTAATATAATGTTGTTATAATATACTACTAAATATTAGTAGATTTTTCAAGACTTATTTAAATAATCTTACGTATAAAATTATTCAAGTATTATTTCATATGTTTTTCTACATATTCTATGCGACTAAGTATATTTTGTTTCCCTAAAATCAAAATTATCTTATCTAAATCTGGTCCGTGCAGCTGTCCTGTTAAAGCAGACCTTATTGGCATAAATAGATTTTTACCTTTTACTCCTGTGCTTTTCTGTATCTTTTTCATTATTGTAGTAGAAAATTCCTCATCTACTTCATCTATTTGTAAAAGCTCTTCTCTAAATGCTTCAAGTAAAGAAAGCACCTGTTCTCCCTTAAGCATCTCAGCTACTTCTTCGTTTTCTGGCTTTATTTCATTGTCGAAATAAAACTGTGCTTTTTCTGCTATTTCTGCTACATATGATATTCTTTCTTGAAGAGTTGAAACTAAAAGCTTTATCCAATCATATCTATTGTTTACGTCCTCTTCAGTAATATATTCTGCATTTAAAAGATAGGGTATAGCTAATTTTGTAAGCTCATCTACATCTGCATTTCTTATATAATGTCCGTTTACCCAGTCAAGCTTATCTTTGTCAAAAACTCCTCCAGTATTTGATACTCTCTCAAATGAAAATTGTTCGATTAACTCATCCATTGTGAAGAATTCTTGGTTGCTCTCTGGACTCCATCCCACTAATGCTAGATAGTTAACAAGTCCTTCTGGCAAATATCCTTTGGCTCTAAAATCCTCAACCGAAACATCTCCGTGCCTCTTGCTGAGCTTTTTCTTTTCTTTATTTAATACTGTAGGTAAATGTACAAACTCTGGAGTTTCCCATCCAAAGGCTTCAAATAAATAAGCATGCTTTGGTGCTGAGGGGAGCCATTCTTCTCCTCTTACTATATGGGTAATTTTCATAAGATGATCATCTACTACTACAGCAAAGTGATAAGTAGGAAATCCATCAGATTTTATGAGGACTTGATCATCTAAATCCTTTGTATTTATTGTAATTTGACCTCTTATTAAATCGTTAAATACTATATCTCTGTTCTTTGGCAGCTTAAGCCTGATTACATATTCTTCTCCTGCCTCAATTCTTTTTTTAGCTTCCTCTCTACTTACATCTCTGCAATGTCCATCATATCCAAGCATTAAACCCTTCTCTTTTTGCTCTTCTCTGATTCTCTCAAGTCTTTCTTTATCACAAAAACAGTAGTAAGCATGTCCTTTTTCCAATAATTCCTCAATGTATTTCTTATATATATGAAGTCTCTCTGATTGAATATATGGTCCATACTCGCCTTTTTGAACTAACTTGCCATCTTCAAAAAAAACTCCCTCATCATGAATTATTCCAGACCATGTTAAGGACTCAAGCATTTTCTCAATGGCATCATCTACATATCTTGACTGGTCTGTATCCTCAACCCTAAGTATATACTTTCCACCTTTATTTTTTGCATAAAGATAATCATAAAGAGCTGTTCTTAGATTACCAATATGTAAATACCCCGTAGGACTAGGCGCAATTCTGACTCTCACCTCAGACATCTTAAAACCTCCTAAAAAATTTTCCTGTTCATATTTGTATATTATATAATACTAAGTTTTCAGTATCAAGAAATAATGTTTTCTTTATACTCATATTAAAATCTTCTAATAAGGTAGAAAACCAATAATAGTAATGCAATATGCAATATCCACCATCCTATTGATAAAAATGTAAACCTGCTTCTATAATTTGTTCTCCTTCTATTTCGCTCCATTTTAATCCTCCTAAACATATAGATAATATTAGGATTTACAATATGAAGGAGGTATATTCTACAAATTTTATTGACGGTGGGAAAGTTGTTAATTTTTGTATAAAAGCTTTAACTATGTTTACATAGCATTGCCGAACCAATTATGCCCGCATCATTGCCATGCTCAGCTATGACAATTTTACTATATGGCATATCCTTAAATAATATCTTTTCATATATTCTATCGTTTATTAACTCAAGTAAATAATCACCTGCTTTTGATAATCCACCGCCTAAAGCTATTACTTCTGGGTCAAGAAGATTTATTAAATTAGTAATACCTATTACTAGGTAGTCTACTAGCCTATTAACTGAGCTTAGTGCTAGCTTATCCCCTGCTTTAGCGCAGTCAAATATAGTCTTTGCATCTAGTTTATCTAGCTCATCACCAATATATTTTCTTATGTCAGTATATTCGTTTGTTTCCTCTATTAGCTTTCTGGTATATCTTATCAATGCAGTTGCAGATGCAAAGGTTTCAAAACAACCATTTTTTCCACAGTTACAATTATAAAAATTCTTACCTACTAACACATGACCTATTTCTGAGCCAATATTGTTCGTTCCGCTATAAAGCTTTCCGTTGATTATAAATCCTCCCCCTATTCCAGTACCGAGAGTAATAAGAATAGAGTTTTGAGTACCCCTAAGAGCTCCATTTTCAAACTCTGCTAGCGCTGCTACAGAAGCATCGTTGTCTATGTAAGTTGGTCTATTAAATTCCTTTTCTAATGTCTTCCCTAAAGGCACATCTGACCATCCTAGATTAACGCAATTAACAACATTTCCTGTTTTTTTATCAGCCATCCCCGGCACTCCAATACCTATTCCGAGAACCTCTTCATCTTCTGGAGACTCCTCAATAACATCTCTAATTAGATTAATAATATCCTGTATAACTGTATCCCATCCCCTTGAAGGTAAGGTAGGACAGCTTTTCTGGAATAAAATATTTCCATCAATAGAAACTAATCCAGCAGTGACATTTGTTCCTCCAATATCTACCCCAATATACATAATTAATCCCCCTTCATAATTTATCACAGAAGCTAATAATTCTTATGCCCATTTTATCATAAGAATGCATTAGACTAAAGATAAACTATAATTATGCAGTAGTCAAATGAAGGCTACCATTAATGGTAGCCTTCACCTAAAACTCTAATCCTTGATAAGCAAATTCTGCTTTAATCTTATCCATTATTTCATTTATGCTTATTTCTGACTTTTCTGCCTCTCTCCTTAGTGAGAACTCTACTATTTCCTCAGTTGCTCTTTTCCCAACTGTGATTCTAATTGGTATACCAATTAAATCTGCATCTTTAAACTTAACCCCTGCTCTTTCATTTCTATCGTCAATTAACACTTCTAATCCTGACTTTGAAAGCTCTTTATATAGCTTTTCTCCTAAAGCAGCTTGCTCTTCATTCTTTACATTTACCACAGTGATAATAACATGGTATGGTGCTACTGATAGTGGCCATATGATTCCATTTTCATCATGCCATTGCTCTATTATAGCAGATGCTGTTCTAGTCACGCCTACTCCGTGAGAACCCATGTGCATCTTTTGTTCTTTACCGTTCTCATCTAAGAATGTAGCATTTAGCGCGTTACTATATTTTAATCCTAGCTGGAATATGTTACCTACCTCTATTCCTCTATCCATCTTAAGTGGTGCTCCGCATTTTGGACATCTATCTCCCTCTTGAACTAATAAGATATCCTCTGCTACTTCGCCTTCAAAATCTCTGCCGAAGTTTACATTCTTAATATGATAGTCAGTTTCATTAGCACCTACTATAAAATTGCACATCTTAGTAACTCTTGAGTCAACTATGACTTTGATGTCTTTCTTTAAGTTAATTGGACCTGCAAATCCTACATCTGCCCCTGTAACGACCTTAACTGTTTCCGCATCTGCCATCATTAGCTCATGCTCAGGGATACCTAAAACCTTAACTAATTTGATTTCATTAAGCTCCCTGTTTCCTGGTATAATCACTGCTACTACTTCATCTTTAGCCATATACAATAATGTTTTTGCAAAGCTTTCATGGGATGCATCAAAGAATTTTGATACTTCTTCTATTGTTTTAGCATTTGGTGTATGAACCTTCTCTAGATTAAGCTTTTCCTGTGCAGTTGATTTCACTTCGTATAGACAGCTTGCTTTTTCATCTGTAGCAGCATAGTCACAGCTGTCGCAATAAGCTATGGCGCTTTCACCATACTCTGACATTGCCATAAATTCGTGAGAGTCACTTCCTCCCATGGCTCCAGAATCACCCTCAACTACTTTGAACTTTAATCCACATCTTGTGAAGATTTTTTCGTAAGCCTTCCACATATCATAATAGGAGCTCCTCATACCTTCTTCATCTATATCAAAGGTATATGCATCCTTCATTATGAATTCTCTTGCTCTCATAAGCCCAAATCTAGGTCTTTTTTCATCCCTATACTTTGTTTGTATTTGATAGAGGCTAAGTGGAAGCTGTTTGTAGGACTTTACTTCATGTCTGATAAGGTCTGTAAATATTTCTTCATGTGTAGGTCCTAAGCAAAACTCTCTTTGATTTCTATCATATAGTCTGAACATTTCAGGACCAAAATCATCCCATCTCCCAGATTCCTTCCATAGCTCTGCTGGTTGTATTGCAGACATTAGAACTTCTTGAGAATCTATTGCATCCATTTCTTCTCTTACTATGTTCTCAACTTTTTTAAGTACTTTAATTCCAAGAGGCAAGTATGAATACACTCCTGATACTAACTTTCTAATCATTCCTGCTCTAAGCAGCAGCTGATGACTTGGAAGCTCTGCCTCTGAAGGAACTTCTCTTAGTGTTGGCATATACAGCTTTGACATTTTCATTTCTATCACTCTCCATTTATAATTTGACTTAAAAGCTTTACTTACAAAAAAATAAAACCTCCATCCCAAAAAAGGGACGAAGGTTATATCCGCGGTACCACCCTAATAGACTATTATGATAATAGTCCACTCGAAATAAATAACGGTAAAAACCGTCTAGACTTAACTATTCTGTCTAGAAGCTCCGGGATGGGTTCAATATTCATTGGGTTAAAAATCTCTCAGCCTAGGATTTCTTCTCTGTAGACCTTAAATACCTACTATTTCCCTTCAATGCCTTAATATTCACTTGCTATGATTAAAGCTAATATTACTAAAAAACAATTGATTTGTCAATTATTTTTGTTGAGATTCTTTGTTAGTAGCTCCTTCGTTAGTAAAGCTCATTCTGTCAGTCTCTAGGATAACAGCCTTTATATAATCTACTGTCCTGCACTCTAGACTCTAAATATTACTGATTCTTTTTTGAACATATTCACAGTTAATAATAGTGAACCAACAATATATGCTAGAGTCCAGCCTAATACTATTAGTATATGTACTGGATCGATTATTTGGACTAATGCTTCTTTAATAATTGCTATAGTATTTATTATTGGAATATGAAAATATACTTCTGGAACTGCTTTTCCATCTAGATACATTGTCATATAGGCAGGTATTAGTAGTATTACCGATAATGGTGCTAAATATGTTTGAGCTTCTTTAAAGTTCCTTGCATAGAAGCTTATTGTGAGCTCTAATCCACTAAATATCAAATTAAGCCCTGCACAGAATAGTCCTATTACTAGTATATGAGTCAACGGTAATGTTACTCCAGTTCCCAAAAAATTTGGATTCATCTTTGATGCGATAAAAAATCCTATTAATGATGCTACAGTCCCTATTACTCCTGATATAAATACTGCAAAAAATTTACCGCTTAGTATAGATAATCTACTTGCCTTAGTAGTTAATAAAGGCTCAAGAGTTTGCCTCTCTTTTTCCCCTGCTCCTAAATCTGTAGCAGTTGCCAAACCGCTAATTGCAGAATACATTGTTATAAGCATAGGGAATATCATAGAAAATATCATTAATCCTATTCCTCCATCCTTAGAAACAGAGGTACTTTTTATAGAAACTGCTCTTAATGATTCAAGGTCTATACCTAGTGCATTAAGTCTTTCGTTTGTAATCGTCTGAGAGTAGGCTTCTATAAGACTATTGAGCCTAGAGGTAGCCATATCTGACTTCTGACTTGATTGATCATAGATAACCTCCACATTGCCCATGGTTCCATTTTCAATTTTAGCATCAAAGCCCTTTTCAATTTTTACTATAGCCTTTATAGTTAGCTCTTCCAATGCCTTATCAGGGTCTTCAGTGTCTAATATATTTACTTGACCAGATTCCTCAAAAAATGATTTTAACTTTATTTCACCATTGTTTATTAAGGCTATATCTATGGGTTTCTTGTCATCATTCATTATATCATTAGTGGCAAATCCCAATGCAAATGCCATAATAGGAAATATCAATATAGGTATTATAATGCTCGAGAATATGGTCTTCTTATCTCTAAAGGTATCCTTAAGCTCTTTTTTAAGTACAATCAATGCATATTTAAAATTCACCTTGATCACCTACCAATTCAACAAATATATCTTCTAGGTTATTGCCATTAAACTTGTTTTTTAGCCCATCCAAGCTAGATATTTCTATTAGTTTTCCCTTGTTTATTATTCCTACAATATCACATAGCTTCTCTACTTCACTCATTGAATGACTGGAAAAAATAATTGTTTTGCCTTCATTTTTTTGAGACAGTATAAATTCATGTACTATCCTTACAGATGTTACGTCTAGTCCAGTTGTAGGCTCATCAAGCAGCATTATCTTAGGATTATGAATTATGCTTCTTGCTATGGATACCTTCTGCTTCATTCCTTTTGAAAACTTACCAACTCTTCTATCTATGTACTCTTCCATGTCTAGTTTTTTAGATAGCTCACTAATTCTATTAGCTATATCAGCCTTACTCATACCATTAAGAAGTCCAAAATATTCAATATTTTCTCTAGCAGTTAACCTATCATAAAGTCCAGTATCACCACCAAAAAGTATTCCAATTCTACCCCTTACATTATCGGGTTCTTTAACTAAATCAAGTCCATCAATTAAAGCAGTACCAGTAGTTGGCTTAATCATAGTAGCCAGCATTCTTAGTGTAGTAGTTTTACCAGCTCCATTTTCTCCAAGTAAGCCAAATACAGTTCC
Organism: Firmicutes bacterium UBA3546; assembly: GCA_002376545.1. Taxonomy (GTDB): domain Bacteria; phylum Bacillota; class Clostridia; order Tissierellales; family Proteiniboraceae; genus Proteiniborus. Next base: position 16,322 of record DFOH01000038.1, read on the forward strand.
TTTTTCAACTGTAAAAGAAATTCCTTTAACGGCTTCTACCTCTTTATAATTTTTGGTTAAATTTTTAACCTGTATCAAGTTGTTTCCCCCCATTCAAATTATTTTTTGCACTATTTTAGATTTCTAATAGTAAGCATACTGCTTGTGATGATATTCCCTCTTCTCGTCCCTCAAAGCCTAGTTTCTCAGTTGTCGTAGCCTTTATATTTATGTTGCTTAATGAAGTATTAAGTACTGAGGCAATTTTCTCTCTCATACTATCTATATATGGAGCCAGCTTAGGTTTTTGGACTGCAATTACGCAATCAATATTGCCCACTGCATATCCAGATTCTAACATTAAATCATATGTTCTTTCAAGTAATATCATACTATCTATATCTTTATATGAGCCATCTGTATCTGGAAAATGCTTACCTATATCCCCTAATGACAATGCTCCTAAAATACTATCCATTATTGCATGTACTAGAACATCTGCATCAGAATGACCTAAGAGACCTTTTTCATGAGGTATCTCTACACCACCTATTATTAGCTTTCTTCCCTCAACTAGTTTATGTACATCGTAGCCTATGCCTATTCTCACTATGCTTCACTCCTTAAAAATTAAAACCATATAGAAATTTCTCTTTCAGCAGCTTCTGGTGAATCTGATGAATGAACTATATTTTCAGTCATTGTATTTGCATAATCTCCTCTTATTGTCCCCGATTCTGCTTCTAGAGGGTTAGTTTTTCCGTTAATATTTCTAACTAACTTTATGGCGTTGTTTCCTTCTACTACCATTGCTAGAATATTTCCTCTCATCATATATGAAATTAATTCTTCATAAAATGGCTTCTCCCTATGCTCTACGTAATGCTTTTCAAGGGTTGCTGTATCTGCATGAAGAATCTTGCATTCTGCAATTTTTAAACCCTTCCTTTCGTACCTGCTTATAACCTCTCCAATTAATCCTCTCTCAACACCATCTGGTTTTACAATTACAAATGTTCTTTCCATAGTTTAATCATTCCTTTCTTTTGTTAGTTATATGTTATCTTAATTACACTTAAGATAATAGTAGCTCAGCTAGCTTTAAATCCTCTGGGGTAGTAATTTTTATGTTAGAATAGGAGCCCTCTATTATTTTTACTTTATAACCCAATTCTTCAACTAACATGCTATCATCAGTGGCTATTATTTTATTTCTTATGGCTTCATTATAGGCCTTTAATATTATGTCATATGCAAAGGCTTGGGGAGTCTGAACTGCCCACAATGTACCTCGAGAAGGCGTGTCTATAATGTCCTTCTCCATGTTAACTATCTTTATGGTATCTTTTACTGGGGTTCCTATTACGCAAGCTTTGTATTTAACGACTCCATCAATGCTATTTGTTATATCCTCATCTCTTACAAAGGGTCTTACTCCATCATGTATAATGACAATGCCACATGAGCTATTTACTGCCAAAAGCCCTTTGTAAACAGAATCCTGCCTTTCAGCTCCACCACCTACTATTTTAGTTACTTTTCTAAATCCATATTTCTTAACCACTTCATTAAGGCAATACTCCTTTTCTTCCTCTCTTGCTACAATAATTATTTCATCTATATATTCATTATTGTCAAATTTCTCTATGGTATAAGCCAATATAGGCTTTTCTTTTAAAAGAATAAATTGTTTGTTTGTATTTGAATTCATTCTCTTTCCTATTCCAGATGCTGGTAAAACTACAGATATATACTTTCCATTATAAGACAATAAAATCACCTCTATGACATTATAGCATAATATGCAAAAATACAATAGAAAAACCCAGCATATACTGGGTTTCGAATCGATAAATAATTATAATATATTTTATTATACCGCTTTATCAGTCATTGACTTAGGCTTTGCAAATATCATTCTGCCTGCTGCAGTTTGCAATACACTTGTTACCATTACTCCTATGGTATCACCAATATGTTTTTTGCCTCCATCTACTACTATCATAGTGCCATCATCTAAGTAAGCTACACCTTGACCTGATTCTTTTCCATCTTTTATGACTTGAACAACCATTTCTTCCCCTGGAAGAACAACTGGCTTAATAGCATTTGCTAATTCGTTTATATTCAGTACCTCAACTCCGTGAAATTCTGCTACCTTGTTGAGATTGTAATCATTTGTGACTACCTTTCCTTTAATAAACTGTGCTAGTTTCAATAGTTTGGTGTCCACCTCTGCAACATCCTCAAAGTCTTTTTCATGTATAACAACTTCTATGGCCAATTCTTTTTGTATTTTATTCAATATATCAAGTCCTCGTCGTCCCCTGTTTCTTTTGAGGGAGTCAGAGGAATCAGCTATTCTTTGAAGTTCCTCAAGTACAAATTCTGGTATAATCAATGGACCCTCTACAAAGCCAGTCTTGCATATATCTGCTATTCTTCCGTCTATTATGACACTAGTGTCTAGTATTTTAGGTAATACTGGATTGGACCCCTTGGAAGTCTTTTCTTTAATTCCACTTCTCTTTAATGAGTTTATTGCATTAGTAAAATCGTCTTTTTTCCTTGTTGGAACTATAACTCCAAAATATCCGAAAAGAATATAAAACAATATGGATAATACAGGTCCAACATAAGGAATCATGTAAAACAAGGGACTTACAAGATTAGCAATTAATAGCCCTAAAACAAGCCCTACAACTCCAAGAATTATATCAGACGCAGGGATTTTTTGTATCTCGCCTTCCACAATAGATATGACCTTTTTCCCGAGTTTCATTATCTTAGGAGAAGCAATAAAGAATATAATACCGAAAATTAATCCCACTCCCACATAACCATGTGGTTTTATTCCTAGGTTTTCTAAAAATCCAAGTAGCTTTAAAGATTCTAAGAGTGCCATTATGCCTACTCCAAGAGACATACCAAGAATTGTCAAAATAACTCTGATAACTCTACTTACTATTTTTGCTTTATCTACCATTCATAGTTCACCTCCTAATTATAGTTATTACCACAATATCAGTATACTATAACTAATTTACCACAAATTACATTAATAAATTCATTTTTTCGTTTTTTGTCATATAAATTTAATAATATAAGGACAAGCTTGATTATAGTTCAAAGGGTGTAATAAAAAAGCAAGCGTCTAAAAGCAAGACGCCTACCTCACAATATTTTCAATCAAGTCTTCGGCCTCGATTTGTTGTATATCTTTTGCAAGCACTATCTCACTTATTAGCATTTGTTTTGCATTATTAAGCATCTTTCTTTCTCCAGTAGATAATCCTTTTTCTCTGTCTCTGAGTATAAGGTTTCTCACAACACTTGCAATTTCATAGATGTCTCCGCTCTTAATCTTATCCATATTAGCCCTATATCGTCTATTCCAATTCTGAGGCATTTTAGTCTTATGGTCACTGAGTACAGCAAAAACTTGTTCGATTTCTTGGTCATTAATTACTTCTCTTATGCCAATGTCTTCAACACTATCTATGGGAACCATTACCTTCATGTCTCCCATTGGCATCTTCATTATATAATATTTTCTTTTTTTCCCTAATATCTCTTTTTCCTCTATTGCCACTATTATCCCTGCCCCATGCATTGGATAAACTATTTTATCGCCTATATTGAACATAAAGCACACCTCCCAAAATGAAGTGAAACTAAGCTAGGATGGGGTTGCATTTTATCCTGTAGCTAGTTAAATCTAAACAAAACCATAACGTCCTAATATATATTATACAATATTATCCATGGGATGTCAAATTATTTATTTTACCATATACAGCTAAACCTTGTCAACCTTATTTTTTCAAGTTCTTACATATGCGAATTGACAAAATCGTTATTATAAAAGTATAATTAAAGTAATAGTATTTTACAAAAAATTGAGGTGATTTAATGGTCAATGATAATGCATGCAATAATCTACAAAAGTCAGTTTCTAATGTTCTAATAAGACATAAGAGTATTTTAGATATAATAACTAAACTTGAGGAATCGAATTCAAGAGTTAATAGAGCTATTGTTAAATCTGCAACTTCCTGTGGGTGTATAACAATTAACGCTACTAAACAGGATTATAGCCAAGGCTCCTTTAAAGACGCTAAGCATACCATGAAAAGTCACATAGAAGGAGAATTATGCGACATTTGCAAAGAGAAAATAGAAGAAGAAATAGGCAATCACATGTTCTACATAGCTTCATTATGCAACACATTTAATTTAAATTTAAATAAAATTACTTTAGATGAAATAGATAAGTTAAAAACTCTAGGTATTTATAATCTGTTATAACAAAGATCTTTTTTATTCGTTATAAAAAAATATAACCACATTCATATGCTATTGAATGTGGTTTGTTTATAACTATATATGTCTGTCTACCATAGATTGCTCCTGTAATCTCCTAAGCCCTTCCTTAATTGAGCGCGCCCTAACCTCTCCAATTCCCTCAACTGCATCTAATTGAGAAATAGAAGCCTTTAATATCCGCTCAAGAGAATTAAACATCTGTATTGTATTTTCCAATACGCTAGAAGGTATTCTAGGTATTTTACCAAGTATTCTATATCCTTTAGGGGAAATCGTTAAGTCTAGTGAATTGACTCCTTCATCATACCCCAAAAGCTTTGCTATTATAGATAGGTCCAATAGCTCTTCTGAATTTAATGCCCTTAGCTGACTGATAACAGATTCTAAGCTGTTATTTTCCTTGTTTACATAGTAATCCTTGATAATGTTTATTCCATCTTCCTCTACACCATTTGTCAGCTCTTCCAGCTGCATTTGAATAAGTCTGCCCTCATTACCTAGCTCTAAAATGTATCTTTCAATCTCTACTTTAATTCTCATGACCATTTCTGTCCTTTGTAAAGCTTTAGTGGCATCAAATACTGTAGCTAGATTTTCAAATTCTAAGGCACTTAGATTAATCATGGATTGATTTAATACTACCTTGTATTTCTCAAGAGTCTGTATGGCCTGATTTGCTTTATTCAATATTTCATTTACATCTTTTAACACATATTTATAATTACATTTATAAAGTGAGATTACATTCCTTCTTTGCGAAATAGATATCACCAGCTCACCTGTCTGTTTTGCTACTCTTTCTGCAGTTCTATGTCTTGTTCCTGTTTCCTTAGATAAAATAGAATGATCTGGTATAAGCTGCGCATTTGCTATGAGGATTTTTTTTATGTCACTACTCAATATAATTGCTCCGTCCATTTTTGCAAGCTCATATAGATTAGCAGGTGTTATATCGCTGTTAATCTTAAAGCCTCCGTCGACAATGCTCATTACCCCTTCTTTTTCACCAATAACTATTAATGCTCCCGTTCTAGCCCTGACAATATTCTCTAAACCATCCCTCAGTATAGTTCCAGGTGCAACAATTTTCAGCGATTCTGCCATTAAATCTTTTTTCATAGCTTCGTCCTTCATCTATCGCTTATCCTCCTAATACATTATCTAAAGCATCTACGATGTTGGTCACTCCCACTACATTCATTCCTTTTATATTACCTAGTCCTTTAAGGTTAGACTCGGGTATGACTGCTGTTTTAAAACCAAGCTTACTTGCTTCCTTTAACCTATTTTCTATGAAGCCTACAGTTCTTAGCTCTCCTGTCAAGCCTACTTCTCCTATTGCTATGGTTGTAGAATCTATTTCTTTATCTTTAAAGCTAGATGCTAATGCACATACTATACCTAAGTCTAAGGCAGGTTCTTTTATCTGAATACCTCCCACTATATTAATATATGCATCAAAGCTTTGCATTTCTAATCCAGCTTTTTTTTCTAATACTGCAAGCATAAGAATTACTCTATTATAATCTATTCCAGTGGCTACTCTTCTGGGCATGCCAAAAGCAGTACGGCTTATTAGAGCTTGAACTTCTACTAGCATTGGTCGTGTACCTTCCATACTAGGTACAACTATAGTTCCAGCAGTATGTAAGGGTCTACCTGTTAATAGCATTTCTGAAGGATTTTTTACTTGAATAAGTCCTATATCCCTCATTTCAAATATTCCTATTTCATTTGTTGACCCAAATCTATTTTTAACTCCTCTTAAGACTCTATAGGTATGATGTCTTTCACCCTCAAAATACAAAACTGTATCTACCATATGCTCAAGAACTCTTGGTCCTGCTATAGAGCCTTCCTTTGTCACATGACCTACTATAAATGTTGCCATATCTCTAGTCTTGGCTAGTCGCATTAAGGTGGCAGTAGTTTCTCTAACCTGACTTACACTTCCAGGAGCCGACTCCAGGCTAGGACTAAAAACAGTCTGTATGGAGTCTATTATTAACAGATCGGGATTTAAGTTATCTATTGCATTTCTAACAATATCCATATTAGTTTCAGATAATAAATATAATTCCTCTGCCTTTACACTAAGTCTGTCAGACCTAAGCTTGATTTGCTTTGCTGATTCCTCTGCTGATACATATAGTACCTTTAGTCCCATTCTAGAAATATTGTTTGCCACTTGTATAAGAAGAGTTGACTTTCCGATTCCAGGGTCTCCACCCACGAGAATAAGAGAGCCTTTGACTAAACCCCCACCTAAAACTCTGTCTAGCTCCTCAAGCCCAGTTGTAGTCCTTGACTCTTCATCGGTTTTTATGTCTACTATTTTCTCTACCTTAGCTTCTATGTTTATACTAGGTGTCTTAGTAGTCCTATCAGAAACCTCTTCTATAAAGGAGTTCCATTCATTGCAGGACGGACATCTTCCCAACCATTTGTGAGCCTCGTAACCACACTCCTGACAGATATATTTCACCTTAAGCTTTGCCATACTTATCCCCCATTTTTTACTTTTCTTATGCCGAACAGGAAAGTTCTACTTTAATATTTTCATTCAATAAACTTTCCATGAATGAGTTTCAAGAAAAGCTTCCTTGTGACTCTTTTAATGAAGCTTTTCTTATTATGCCACTTTTTGTATTTTATTATAGATAAAGTACTTAACCTATGTATCATTATTTATCTAATTAACCATCTTAATGTAAGTCATTCTTCAATACCTTATCTAAATCATCCTTTGAAATTATTCCTTTGCTAAGTAGCATACTTTCTATGATTGATAGTCTTTTCTTTACTATTGTTAATTCCGTTTCTAAAGGTGTTTTTTTCTCTGATTCAATTTCTTTAATCTCTTCAAATTCTATTATCTCTAATACATGTGTATAGTCTATTACTTCATCCTTAAAGGGATTCCCCTCAGTATAGCTATAGCTTATTTCACCTCTTCTTGCACTGAGGATAAGTTTTTCATCTGGAATGCTAATTTCAAAATTTTGTTTTTCTAGGAGCTTTTTTAGCTTCTCATTTTCCTGGTCTTTTACAATTGTTTCGCATTTTATTCTAATTAGATTTTTCCCTGAAGCTTCACTTTTTATATGGTCCCTACTATAGTTATCTACCAAAAGCTCCATGTCATCAATAAATAATTTTTTCATCAGTTCTCTCCTTCCTTTACTAACTTCTATAAGAATATTATCAGATTTCTATCTATTTGGCTATTATTTCCGCCACAGTTTTGGAATAATCAAGTTAAGTCATTTCTCAGTCAAGCATCTCAAATTTATTTGCTCGCTACCCTTCATGAATTTGGTGCTTGGTGCGTTTGACCTACCAGCGATTCTTTCAGAAAAGCATCCGAAACAATCGGGTTAGGTCATAAAAAATAGCAAGGAAAAATCCTTACTATTTTTTGCTGAATGTCAGCTTTTCTCCATCAAAGCCAATTAATATAGTATCATCTCTACTAATGTTGCCCTTTAACATTTCCTCAGAAAGCTGATCCTCTACTAGCTTTCTAATGGCTCTTTCAAGAGGTCTAGCCCCAAAGGAAGGATCAAAGCCTTCTTTCCCTATAAAGTTTCTTGCTTCCTCTGCTATGTCAATTTGCAGGTTAAGTCTTTCAAGTCTTTTCTCTAAGTCTTTAACCATTATATTAACTATTCTCTTAATGTGCTCTTCTCCTAGTGGATGGAATACAATAACTTCATCTATTCTATTAAGGAACTCTGGTCTAAATGTTCTTCTAAGCTCCTCAGTAATATTATCCTTCATTTTCTCATATTCAGCTTTTTCTGCATCTGTAGGTGCAGCGAAGCCAAGGGTTTTTTGTTTCTTTAGTGTTGAGGCTCCTACGTTTGATGTCATTATAACTACTGTATTCTTAAAGCTTACAACTCTACCCTTAGAATCAGTTAATCTTCCATCATCAAGAAGTTGAAGTAGTATATTAAATACATCAGGATGAGCCTTTTCTATTTCATCAAATAATAAAACTGAATACGGCCTTCTTCTTACCTTTTCTGTAAGCTGTCCCCCTTCATCATATCCTACATATCCTGGAGGGGAGCCAATTAGCTTAGATACAGAATGCTTCTCCATATATTCTGACATGTCAATTCTAATAACTGCATCTTCATCACCAAATAAGGCTTCTGCTAGGGATTTTGCAAGATAAGTTTTCCCAACCCCTGTTGGTCCTACAAATATAAATGAGCCTATAGGCTTACTAGGATCTTTAAGCCCTACTCTAGCTCTTCTGACAGCACTAGATAGAGCTGAAACAGCCTGCTCTTGACCTATTACCCTTTTGTGTAAAATTTCCTCAAGATTTAAAAGCTTTTTTGACTCTTCTATAGACATCTTCTTAACAGGAATTCCAGTCCATATAGATACTACATGTGCAATCTCCTCATAGCCTACCTCACTTGAAGCGGATTGTTTTTGTTGTTTCCATCCTTCCTGCTTTTCTTTCAGCTCTCCCTTTATTCTTTTTTCTTCGTCTCTAATCTTAGCAGCCTTCTCATAATCCTGTGAGCTTATGGCAGCTTCCTTTTCTTGAGATAGCTCCTCTAATTTTGATTCTAATTGATTTAAGTCTGGCGGAGCCGTTACTGTCTTTATTCTAACCCTTGATGCAGCCTCGTCAATAAGGTCTATTGCTTTATCAGGTAAAAATCTATCAGTAATATATCTAGCTGAAAGCTCAGTAGCTGCCTTTATGGCCTCATCAGTAATTTTAACTCTATGATGAGCTTCATACTTGTCTCTTAAGCCTTCTAAAATCTTTATGGTATCCTCAACTGTAGGTTCATCAATCATAATTGGTTGAAATCTTCTTTCAAGGGCTGTATCTTTCTCAATATATTTTCTGTATTCGTCAATAGTTGTAGCACCAATAGTCTGGATTTCACCTCTTGCTAAAGCAGGTTTCAATATATTTGAAGCATCTATAGCCCCTTCTGCTCCTCCAGCACCAATTATTGTGTGCATCTCATCAATAAATAGTATTACATTTTTAACCTCTCTTATTTCTTCCATGACCTTCTTGAGTCTTTCTTCAAATTCACCTCTATATTTTGCTCCTGCAACCATTGAAGCTAAATCCAGTGTCACTACTCTTTTATCCTTCAACAATTCAGGAACCTCTCCACTGTTAATTAGCTGCGCCAATCCTTCTGCGACAGCTGTCTTTCCTACTCCAGGTTCTCCTATTAAGCATGGATTATTCTTAGTTCTTCTGCTTAATACCTGTATTACTCTCTCTATTTCTTTGTCTCTGCCTATTACTGGGTCTAGCTTTTCTTCACCAGCTAAAGCAGTGAGGTCTCTACCATATTTATTTAGAGTAGGAGTATTGATTGCTTTATTAGCACCATTGCCTTGGCCCTGCCTACTGTAATTGCCATTTAACATATTGATTACCTCTTCTCTTACTTTGTCTAGGTCAATTCCCATACCTTTAAGTATAACTGCCGCGACGCCCTCTGTTTCTTTTATTAGTCCTAAAAGAAGATGTTCTGTTCCTATATAGTTATGCGATAAATCTCTTGCTTCTACGAAGCTTAGTTCAAAGACCCTTTTTGTTCTAGGAGTATATCCTTGAACTTCTCCACCTTCATTGCCATATCCAATTATATTAATGACAAAGTTTCTAACAGCATCTAGGTTAGCACCCATGCTTGTAAGAACATTTGCAGCAATTCCATCCTGTTCTCTAATTAAGCCTAATAGCAAATGTTCTGTTCCTACATAAGTGTGCATCAATTGTTTCGCTTCTTCTTGAGCTAGATAAATAGCTTTTTGAGCTCTTTCAGTAAATCTACCAAACATAGACACTTTAATCCCTCCTATATTTTAATCTTTTCTCTGATAATTTCAGATCTTTTTATATCTCTTTCAGTCACTGTCAGCTCATGCTCTGATTTATTCTGTATATTTGCAGGCTGAGTTTCTATCATCAGATTATTGATAATATTAATATCCATACCTTTTAACATATTCATATTTATTCCCATTCTGACATTAGATAATAGCTCCATACTTTCCTTTGAGGAAATTATTCTGGAATTTTGCAATATTCCAAGCGACCTAAATACCTTATCTTCCATTTCAACCTTTCTGCTGTTTAAAAGACCTAGCATTGCATATCTTTCCTTTGTAATTATTTGAAGGGCTATGCTTCTAAGCTTCTGAATTATATCCTCTTCACTTTCTCCTAGTGTAGTCTGATTAGATATTTGAAAAAGATTACCTAAAGCACTGCTCCCTTCACCATAGAGTCCTCTTACAGTTAGACCAATTTGATTCACTGCTTGAAGAACTTGATTTATATAGCCTGTTAATACAAGACCTGGCAAATGTACCATTACAGAAGCCCTAAGCCCTGTTCCTACGTTAGTAGGGCAGCATGTCATATAACCAAATCTTTCATCAAAACCATACTTAATTTTGGATTCCATTAAATCATCTATTTCACTGCCTAACCTCCACCCATCCTCGATGTTGAATCCAGGAAGTAATACTTGTATTCTAATATGGTCCTCTTCATTTATCATTATTGTAATTCTTTCGTCTTTTCTTAGCAAAAATGCACTCATATTAGGTTTTTCTAGTAAACTTGGGCTAATAATATGCTTCTCAACAAAAATACTTCTCTCTAAAGGCGATAGTTTTTCTATTTCATATATTTCAAATTTATTGTCTGGAGTCTTATTATTTGTAATTATTGCATCTTCAACAGCCTTAATTACGTTTTTTGCCTCGGGCGCTGTCATGGAATGCGGAAATCTTACACCTTCTATATTTCTAGCAAGTCTTATTCTGCTGCTTAATACTATATCCTTTTCTTTGCCTTCACCTTCTAACCAGCTAATCACATCAATCACTGCTCCCTTCAAGTTTCGTTTGAATATCCCTTATCTTATCTCTTAATTGGGCAGCTTTTTCAAACTCTTCTTTATTTACAGCTAAATCTAACTCCATTTTGAGCTTATCAATCATTTTCTTTGCATTTATATTTTTACCAGCTTTTTTAGGAATTTTTCCAACATGAGAATCGTGACCTTGGATTTTTTTGATTAAGGGCACTAGTTTTTCTCTAAAGGAATCATAACAGTTACTGCACCCAAATTTTCCTGTTTGTCTAAACTTTCCATAGGTTAATCCACAGTTGTCACAGGTTAATGACTTAATCTGTTCAATTTTCACAGGACCATCATACGAACTATCTATAAGTCCTGCTAATATATTTTGTATAGAAAATGATGTGTCGAAATTAAAGTTATTGTTCTTTTTAGCGCATTCTTCGCACAGGTGTGATTCTGTCACATTGTTATTTATTATTTTTTTCACATGAACAGTGGCTTGGTTTTTCCCACATTCTTCACAAAGCATAATCGCCCCTCCAATACCTTATTTTAATAATATAAGCAGCATATTTTTTAGGATATCTGCTCTGATTATATTTTTTTCACAATTTACATTATTTAAAGTCCTATCAGCTAGAACAACCTTCATAATGCCATATTCTCTTTCAGTGATAATATCTTCCTCAAGAAAACTTTCAATTATTCCATATGCTTTAGATTTAGTTATAGAATCTCCTATTATGTTTAATATGAGATCCTCAATATATTTATCCCTATTAATATTTACTTTTACTATCTTAATATACCCTCCGCCACCTCTTCTACTCTCAATATAATAACCTTTATCTGATGAAAATCTTGTAGTCAATACATAATTAATTTGTGATGGAGCACAATCAAAATACTGTGCCAATTCATTTCTTTGTATCTCTATGACTCCATTGTTAGCGTCTTGTAGCAGATTTTTAATAAAGTCTTCTATTATGTTACTTAGCTTTGACATTCCTTCACTCCTTATCTGACTTTGACTTTCTTTGCCCTTAATATTATTTTACATCTTTTATAATTTTTTTCAAGATATATTTTTATTATTCATTTTAGAGATTAAAAATCGTAGTTTTGGAAGCAGAAATTTATTAACTCCCTTTGGAAAAGCGTCCGAAACAATCGGGTTAGGCATTTCGTAGTCTCGAAACACAAATTTATTTGCTCGCTACCCTTCATAAATTTGGTTCTCGTTACGTTTGACCTACCTACGATTCTTTCGGAAAAGCGTCCGAAACAATCGGGTTAGGTCATAAAAATGGAGCACCATTTCTAGTGCTCCCTTGTCTTTATATATTATTCTTTTTCAGCCTTTGCTTCAGCTATAATCTTTTCGCTTATGTGTACAGGTACTTCTTCGTATCTAACAAATTCCATTCGGAAGCTTCCTCTTGCTTGGGTCATAGATCTTAAATCTATAGCATATTTAAACATTTCTGTCTGTGGAGCTTCAGCTATTACTAGTTGGTTGCCGTCTTCCTGCTGCTCCATACCTAGTATCTTACCTCTTCTCTTATTCATGTCTCCCATTATATCTCCCATATACTCCTCAGGTATAAGGATTTCAACTTTTACAATAGGCTCTAGCAATACTGGCCTAGCTTGCTCTAATCCCTTCTTAAATGCAAGAGAAGCTGCTATTTTAAATGCCATTTC
>DFOH01000038.1:29359-103394 GCA_002376545.1 Firmicutes bacterium UBA3546
CTGTCCTGCTCCTCCAGATTGTTTCTTATGCTTTCCTTGAACACTTGCTGTGCCCTTAATTGTTTCCCTATAAGGAACTTTAGGATCCTTAAGGTCTACTTCAACACCAAATGTATTTTTCAGCTTGTTAGTAATAACCGCAAGCTGCATATTGCCTTGACCACCTATTAATAGCTGTTTTGTTTCTGAATTTCTTTGAACTACAAATGTAGGATCCTCTTCTGTCATTCTTGTAAGAGAAGAACCTATTTTTTCTTCATCGCCTTTAGCTTTTGGCTCTACTGCTAAGAATAAACATGGTTCAGGATATTTAATTTTTTCATATTGTATTGGAGCATTTTTATCACAAAGAGTATCTCCTGTTTCTGCAAATTGAAGCTTAGCTGTGGCTCCAATATCTCCTGCAACTAGCTCGCTAACTTCTATTTGGTTTTTACCCCTTAGTAGGAATAGATTACCTATCTTTTCAGTTTCATCTTTATTAGAATTTAATACCTCCATGTCTTTTACTAGCTTTCCGGAGCATATACTAAACAATGAAACCTTACCTACAAATGGGTCTACTATAGTCTTGAATACGAACGCGGAAAACGGTTCGCTCTTGCTTATTTTTCTCTGTAATTTGTCTGTAGTCCCAGGCTTAACTCCTTCATAAACACCAATATCATTTGGTGAAGGTAAGTAAGCACTTATTATATCAAGAAGTGTATGAATTCCTATATTATTTTGAGCAGAACCTATAACAACTGGTACTAAGTCACAATTTAAAACACCTTTTCTAAGACCAGCATGAATCTCTTCTGGAGTAAAAGCTTCTCCTTCAAAATATTTTTCCATGAATGCTTCATCTGCTTCTGCTACTGATTCCATAAGCATTTCTCTAAGAGGCTCTATTTTACTTTCCATGTCTTCTGGTACTGGCGCATCTACACAATCCTTCCCATTGTACACTCTACCAACTAAATCAACTATATTAACAAATCCCTTAAAGGAATCAGATTCACCTATAGGAACTGCAAAAGGTACTATTTTATTACCAAACTTGTCTCTAAGTTCGTTAATAACCTTATCATAGTTAATATTTTCTTTATCCATTTTATTTAGAAAAATAACTTTTGGTTTCCTAGCCTTTTCAGTATAACTCCATGCCTTTTCAAAGCCTACTTCAATTCCTGATGAAGCGTCTGCAACTATTACTGCTCCAGCTGCTACTCTTAAAGCACTGTTTACTTCACCTACAAAATCAAAATATCCTGGAGTATCTAGGATGTTATATTTTGAATCCTTCCATTCCACAGGGATTATAGAAGTTCCTATAGAAAATTGTCTTGCAATCTCCTCTTTGTCATAGTCGGAAGTAGTATTTCCATCTTCTACTCTACCCTTTCTTTTTGTTAATCCTGCTGCAAATAGTACGGCTTCTGTTAATGTAGTTTTACCACAACCTCCATGACCTAAAAAAGCTACGTTTCTTATTTTGTCAGTTTGATATTCCTTCATCTAACTTCCCCCTTGCATGATTATAATTTTGACTTTTTCAGACAATTGTTAATATTTATAATTCTACACATATTTCTAAATACCTTCTTTTTTATTATTTTAAATATCACTATCTTATTATTATCTTCATATAGAAAATATCCCCAATTTCTGCATTTTTATTCTAAAAAATATTTATTTGCTAATTATTTGTTAATAAAATGAAATAAGTAAAAGAACTTTCCAGAGTTATGTTATAATTATATTCAAATAAAATTAATTAAATTTATTAAAGGGGGCGTTATATTTGTCAATTCAATTTAGAGAAGAGTTAGCTAATTTAAGTCCTTATAAGCCAGGCAAACCTATTGATGATGTAAAGAGAGAGTATGGGTTACAAGACGTTGTAAAGCTAGCATCAAATGAAAATCCACTTGGCTGCTCACCTCGCGCAATCGAGGCAATAAAAAATTCTTTGGATGTCCTAGGATTGTATCCAGATGGAAACTGTACATTATTAAAGGAAGCTCTTTCAAAAAAATTAAATCTTAGCGTTAATAATATTATCTTAAGTAGTGGTTTAGATGAAATGATGGACCTACTGGCTAAAACCTTCTTCAAAAAAGATGACGAGGCAATAATGGCCGACGTTACATTCCCTAGATACATATCTACTACAATGATGATGGGTGCAAAGCCTGTTATCGTACCTTTAGTTAACTGGACTCATGACCTTAACGGAATGCTTAAGGCTATAACAGAGAAAACAAAGCTTATTTGGCTATGTAATCCAAATAACCCTACGGGTACAATGTTTACTGAAAAAGAATTAGTTGATTTCCTTGATAAGGTGCCTGAAAATATAATTGTGGTTTATGATGAGGCCTACAGAGAATTTGTAACAAGAGATGATTACACTAAAAATAGTCTTTCATTGCTAGATAAATACCCTAATATAATTATACTGAGAACATTTTCAAAGATTTATGGTCTTGCTGCATTGAGAGTAGGATATACTATGGCAAGCGAAGAAATCATCACTAATATCAATAAAGTAAGAGGACCTTTCAATGTAAACACATTAGCACAGGTTGCCGCTATTGCAGCTTTAGAAGACGAAGATTTTCTAAAGAAAGCTTATGACACAAATGTTGAAGGTAAGGAATATCTATATAAAGAATTTGATAAATTGAGCCTAGAATATGCTCCATCTGAGACAAATCATATATTTGTAAATGTTGAGAGAAACGGAAATGAAGTCTTTGTTGAGCTTCAGAAAAAAGGAGTTATTATAAGACCTCAAATTGGTGAATGGATAAGAGTTAGTATAGGTACTATGGATGAGAATAGAATTTTTATAGAAAAACTAAAAGAGGTTCTTGGAAAATAGAAGTAAAATTAATATTATTAATAAGTTTTTTCACTTTAATACTATCTAACTAATGAATATAATAAAATATTTTTCTACGTAAAAGCCTGTACTAAAATTGTTTGTACAGGCTTCATATATTGCTTATTCATACTTTAATTGTTTTTCAATATAAATCCCGATAATAGAGTATTAAGTATCTTATGTTGTTCAAATATAGCAACATGACCACAATCAGGAAGAATGACATATTCTGTATTATGAATTTCTTTAGCGATAATGTCCGAGAACTTAGGTCTTTTTAACAAGTCATCTTGTCCTGCAATAACAAGTGCGGGACATTTGATTTTATGTAATTCATCAGTCATATAAACGTCTTCCTTGAAGGTTTCATAAAGAATTTTTTGCCCTTCAAAATAAGCACTAGGTAAATTTTTAGAAGCCTTAGCTCGTTCTTCTAAAACTCCCAAGTTTTTTATATAAAATGAATTTCCATAAATAATAGGTGCCATTCCCCAAAAGAACTTTTCTCCATCATTTAAGTCGCATAATATACTCCAGTTATCGATAAATCCTTTTAAAACCTCGTCAAGTTCGCTGACACCACATATAATTGACAAAGACTCAACCATCTCTGGAAAAAGTATGGCAAATTTCATACCAACCTCTGAACCATAAGAAGTACCTACTAGATGCAGCTTTTCCACACCAAGATATTCAAATAGGGCCTTAGCTTCTGCTGCATGTTCATTGAAAGTATATGGTCCTGCTGGTTTGTCAGATTTTAATTGTCCCTTAAAATCATGTAATATTACTTTGAATCCTAATTTTTCAAAAATAGGGGTTACTAAATCCCAGCTATTAGTAGATGCCATAACTCCGTTTAGAAAAGCAACAGCAGACTTTGAATTTAAATCACCTTTAACCTCATAGTAGAAATTTACTCCTCCAACATTAAATGTCCCCAAGAAACATTGCCTCCTTTTAGCTTCCTTAGTTAGCTATAATTCCTTATAGTATATTAAATTCCTTCTTCTCCATGTTAACAAATCCTAATACGAGAGTTGCAAACAGTACAGGTTTCTCATACATAGATGCATGCCCAGCGTTAGGAATCACTATATGCTCTGAATTAGCTATTAATTCATGAAGCTTTCTTTGCTCATGAATGGGCGTAACAAAATCACTTTCACTGCTTACAATGAGCGTTTGGACTTTTAGCTTAGGCAGTTGGTCAATAACATCATAGTAATCAGCACTTTCAGTAAGCCTTACCATTGAACCCATAAAGTCTTTGTTATTGAATGCTCCTTTTGTGAGCAGCTCTTTTCTTCCATCCATCCAATCGCCTTTTTCACCATAGAAAACTGGAGAATATATATATGGAATAGTTGTACAATAATAATTTAATGCATCATCAGCACTTCTGTTCCAGCCTACTCCTATATCCCTGAGCCAATTTGATGTTTTACCAGTAGTATTAAATAAAACTAGTCTGTCAACATAATCCTCGTATTTTACAGAAAACTGTAGTGCAACTTCCCCACCATAAGATATCCCAATAATATTTGCCTTCTTAAGCTTAAGCTCATCAAGTAGAGTCTTTATGACTTCAACCTGAATAGCCTGAGTATAAGGAGTATCTCCCATTTTATCAGACTTTCCTTGATCAAGGAAATCTACTAATACAAGCTGATTGTTAGCAGAAAATACGTCCTTAAATTCATTCCAGCTAGCTGTTGACATCATAATTCCATTTAATAAAACTATTGGCTTGCCTTGCCCATACGTTTCATAATAAACCTTCTTACCTTCGTATTCAAAATAAGGCATATTGCATCCTCCTATAAATTATGACATCCTATTTTTTATACACTAGTCCAATATCATAAGCTTCTTGCCAAAGCTGTTCTCTAAATTTAGGATGAGCTATATTAATAAGTCTTTCGATTCTATCTCTTGTATTGGTACCTCTTAATGCTGCAACTCCATATTCTGTTACAACATAATCCACATCATTTCTTGATAAGCTTACTATAGCGCCAGGTTTAAGCATAGATACAATTTTAGATATTTCTTCTTTTTCTCCTGTCTCTTTGTTCCTAACCATTGCAGTAGAATAAAGAGCCATAATGGAACGACCATTCTTAGCATTTTGTGCTCCTATTGCTGTATCTGCTTGACCACCTGTTCCACTAAACTGAACTGGTCCTATGGACTCGGATGCACATTGTCCTGTTAAATCTATTTCAAGTGTTGTATTGATAGACACCATATTATCAATTTGACCATATGTGTAAGGATCGTTTACAAATGCACCATCCATTACTAAAACCGAAGGATTATCATCAATAAAATCATAAAGCTCTTTATTTCCTAGTGCAAATGTACATACTATTTTCCCATTGTGCAGTGTTTTCTTTTTCCCATTAATAACTCCTGATTTTGCTAGCTCAACCATTGTAGAAGTCATCATTTCAGTGTGAACTCCTAAATCCTTCTTATCAGTTAAAAAAGTAGCTACTGCATTTGGAATTCCACCTATACCTAGTTGTATACAGTCTCCATCATTTATCATATCTGCAATATATTTTCCTATAACTTTATCTTTTTCACTTGGTGGTGCATCTGGAATAGTAGGAACTGGATAATCAGCTTCAACTAAATAATCTACTTCTGAATAATGAATCTCAACATCTCCAAAGGTTCTTGGATAGTTAGGGTTGATTTCTAGTATTACTATATCTGCTGCATCAATCATTCTTTTTTCATAGGTATTGCTTACTGAAAGGGAGATATAGCCATGTTTATCTGGCATTGTCGCTGCCCCTACATAAATATTTGGTTTTACATGAAATAATCTCTTTATGGCTGCAAGATGAAGATGGTTTGGAATGAAAGCAATATTTCCATTTACATGTGATTTTCTTAGTCCTGGAGCATAAAACCAACCATCAACATTGAAAGCATTTTTGTATTCAGCTTTTAAGAACTCTCCATGTGAAGTAGGGAGACAATTCGTTATCTTTACGTTTTCAACTCTGTCTGCTATAGTATGTATATTGTTCATGAATAACTGAGCTTCTGCTGCACCTAAACCCGTCACTATTATATCATTTGATTTTACAAAGCTAAGAGCCTTTTCTATAGAAATTAATTTGTCATTACAACTCATAGTTTAGCCTCCAATTATAACGGGAAGGACCGCAGTCCTACCCGTTAATGAATTTTATAATGTGAAAGTTACTATAATCTCATTCCGCCATTTACACTAAGTACATGTCCTGTTATATATGAAGCTTCTTCTGAAGCAAGAAATAGCGCAGGATATGCGATTTCTTCTGGTTGTGCTAATCTTCCAAGCATAGTTTGCGCTGCAAATTTATCTAATAGCTCCTGTGGAACTGTTTTTAATATATCTGTCATTGTATATCCTGGGGCTATTGCATTAACTCTAACATTTCCACCCTTCATAGCAAATTCTTTTGCCCAAGTCTTAGTAAGTCCTATAATTCCAGCTTTTGTAGCAGCATAGTTAGCCTGACCAATGTTTCCATACTCTCCTACAACTGAAGAAATATTTATTATAGAACCTCCACCATTCGCCTGCATATGTGGTCCAATATATCTTGTTAGATTAAAAACACCCTTTAAGTTAACATCTATTACTAAGTCCCATTGCTCGTCAGTCATTTTTCTTGTTAATGTGTCTCTAGTAATACCAGCATTATTAACTAGCACATCAACCTTGCCATATTTCTCTACTACATAATCAAAAAATTCCTTACACTTTTCTGTATCTGTTACATTTAATTTGTAGCCCTCAACATTTGGATTTGAGTAGGAGAGTTCTCCCATATCTACTGCTATGACCTTTGCACCCTCTTTGGCAAATAGCTCCGCCATTGCTTGACCTAAACCTCTTGCTCCTCCTGTTACTACAGCAACCTTATCTTTTAATCTCATTTATTATACCTCCTCTTTTTTTATCATTTAGAGTTGAGTAATGGTCACAAGCCGCCAATAGGTCTCATGCTGCAACTCAACTCATTGATAATAATATTATATAATAAATAGTCACGTGCCACTATGGTCTCGTGCTATTGCTGGTCTTAGCCTAGAAAGCTTTTCTATTGAAGTACCATTCTCATATAACCACCTCTTTTTTTAATTTATGCTGTTTAATTTTTATTAATAATAATCTAATTATATATTTACTTCAATCCGATAACGTTTTCAACTAGTATCTCTATATATACTCTATGCAATATATATGCCAAGCTATATTTTTATAAATAATTAAGCAATTTCAACAGCTTAGCATTTTTAGTGTCCAAAAGTCGTGCAATTTTATAGTATTATCAAACAAATTATATGTACAAATCCAAAACATGTACAAAAAACATACACTTTTTTATTTTCTTGCAAAAAAGAAACTACATATAGGTAATGTAGCTCCTTTTTCTTTATATATATTTAGTCTATTGGGGGAAAATATTTGACTTTATAAAAACACCTTCATACTATTCACTAGTGCTACTTTCCATTTTTAATACTTCTTTTATTTTTCTAGCCCTGTTTTCAAAGTATTGCAGCCACAGACCAACTATTCCCTTTGGCATGAACAATACTACTGCTACATACAATGCACCGGAGAAAATTAGCCATCTTTCAAATATTGGATGTATACTACGCAGGTTTAATAGGAAGTTCTGAAACAAGTTTACTACTGTGGTACCTACTATACCTCCGTATAGGGTTCCTGTTCCTCCTACTAATGTATATAACAATGCATTTATGGTTTGATTTGTGCTTAATAATTCTGTGTTGGCAAATCTATTAAATATTCCAAACATTATTCCTGATAGTCCTCCTGCTATACCTGCTACTTGCAAGGAGATAAGCTTAAACTTTTCTACATCAAATCCTAAAAACTCTGCTCTCTGCTCATTTTCACGTATAGCCAGTAAAACTCTCCCTGTAGGAGACATAATGAACTTTTTCAAAACTATTGCCATCACAATTAAAAACAGCAGGGCAATATAATAGTATAGGTATCTATTTTGAAAAAATTCTGGAATGTTAAATGTTAGTCCATCTGCACCATTTGTTACGCTTCTCCATTTTTCAGCTGTATTTCTTACTATTTCCCCTAGTGCTAGGGTAATCATTGTTGCTGTAAGTACGCTACCACCTTTTCTTAATGCTATTTTTCCCATAAGATAAGCGCCTATTGATGAGTACAATACTGTCACTAAAATTGCTAGTAAAAATACTGGTATGCTTGGCTTAATTTGTTTGAAAAGTATTCCTCCTATATAGGCTCCTCCTCCAAAAAACACTGCATGTCCTAGATTTATAAAGCCTGTATATCCTCTTAGTATGTCATAGCTCATTGCATATACTGATAGGATAAATATTCTGGTAAAAAGATTTAGTGTTGTGTATGAAGAAAATTTTGGAACTATTAATAGTATTACAAATAGAATTGCTAAAGCTGCCAATCCTCTTTTATTTATGTCTTTTCTTAATGTTTTCATTTCTTCACCGCCCTTCCAAATAATCCTTCTGGTTTAAGGGCTAGTACTATTGCCATTAATCCAACGTTTGCTACTACTGCTAATGGTGGGGCGAACCATGCAACGAAGGATCCCATTATTCCTAGGAATATACATCCTTTTGCTGTACCTACAAAGTTTCCTAGTCCTCCTATTACTACTACTATAAAGGCTAGTATTTGATTATAGGCTCCTGCTGTTGATACTACGTTTCCTACTAAGGGTGCATAAAGGGCTCCTCCTAACCCTGCTAGTGCTGCTCCTGCTGCAAATACTAATGTAAAGTATAGTTTTATATTAATTCCCAATGCCTGAACCATATCTGGCCTTTGAACTCCTGCTCTTATTACCATACCTGCTTTACTGTGGTTTAGCATGTAGCCAACGGCAAGGGCTATTATTAATCCTACTGCAATTAAAAATATTCTGTAGTGAACTATTGTGACTCCTGCTATTATAGTGGTACCTGCTAGGTAGGATGGTCTTCCTATTGCTATTGGTGTTGCTCCCCAAAATAGACGTACTAAATCTGTAAACACTATTTGTATGCCTAAGGTTATTAATATCTGGGCTGGTGCATTACCGTATACCTTGTTAACAAAGAATCTTTCAAAGATAATTCCTAGTATGAAAACTGATACAACTGCGGCTAGTATTCCTAATATAAAGCTATTTGTCATTTTATATATCCATACAAAGACGTATCCTCCCCATATGAATAGGGTTCCATGAGAGAAGTTTACGACTCCCATTAAACCGCAAATAATAGATAATCCTGAAGCCATTAAGAATATTAATGCTCCTTCTGATAAACCATTAATTATAAGTGTTAAGAAAATATCCATAGTATCCTCTCCCTCTAAATACCAAGGTGCCTTGCTTGTAGCTCTTTATCCTTGATTAATTCCTTAATTGTTCCGTTTAGTACTGTTTTTCCTTCATCAATAATATAATACCTAGATGCTACAGCGCAGGCTAAAGAAAAATTCTGCTCTACTAATAGGATTGTACTTTCTTTGCTAATTTCCCTAAGTGCTAGTCCAAGGCTTTCAATTATGACAGGTGCTAGGCCTTTACTGGGTTCATCGATTAGTATAATCTTATTTTCATTAACTAATGACCTTGATATGGATAGCATTTGACGTTGACCACCACTGAGAGTTTTAGCTAGCCTCTTATAAGCAATTTTTAAATCTGGAAACAGGTCAAATACTTTAGCAATTCTGTCTTCTCCATCAGTTGTATCTTTTCTTACTGCTAATCTTAGATTCTCTTCTATGGTTAATTCATCAAATACACCGTAGTCTTCAGGAACATAGCCAATCCCCTTCTTGGCTATATCGTAGGTTGGTACACCTACTAAGGATTCATCTTCTAATAGTATTGAACCACTTCTTGTACTTACTAGTCCCATAATGGTTTTAAGAAAGGTGGTTTTTCCTGCACCATTTCTTCCTAATATGGCAATAGCTTCACCCTTATTTACGTCTACATTTACACCCTGCAATATTGTATATAGTCCAATATAGGAGACTAAATTTTCTACCTTAAGAATTGATTTCATTTAGAACCCCTCCTCCCAAATATGCTTTTAGTACTTCAGGGTCCTTAGAAACTGCTTCTGGATCTCCTTCTATTAGCTTCATTCCATTAACTATGATAATCAGCTTATCTGATAGAGTTTTTACCATATCCATTTTGTGCTCAATTAGTATTATTGTAGTGCCTTGTTTCTTTGTCTTTTGAAGTATGTCTATCATGGTAGGAACTTCCTCTATAGCCATCCCAGCAGTAGGTTCGTCTAGTAATAGAACCTCTGGCTCGAGGGCTAAAACCATACCAAGCTCTAGCTTTCTTTGTTCCCCATGACTTAATTCGCTAGCCTTAAAATCTTTTTTATCTTCTAACAATACATTCTCTAATATTCTTTCAGCTTTTTCATTTATTTCTTTGAATTTTCTATGATCTGTAAAAATTTTATATCCAATATTAGCATGTGATTGTATGGATAATCTAACATTTTCGTAAGCTGTTAGACTTGGAAATACATTTGTCAATTGAAACGATCTGCCCATTCCCATCTTCACTCGGTCAATAGGGGACAGACTAGTAATGTCTGTCCCTTTAAAGTATATCTTGCCATCTGTTGGCTTTAAAAGACCACTTATTAAATTGAAAAGTGTGGTCTTACCTGCTCCATTTGGACCGAGGATTGTAGTAAACACGTTTTTCTCTAGCTCGAGATCCACATTGTATACTGCTTTATGGGCTCCGAAACTTATGCCTAATTTTTCAGTTCTAATTAATGTTTCACCCATTGCATACATCCTTTCTGTAGTTGACCATTTCTATAGCTTATCTTTTTATATCTATCTGTAACTTTATTGAGCTGGAGCTTTTACAGGTGGTGCAATATCTTCAGCTGGAATTTCACGGACAAATTTTGGAACTGGATAATCTACTCCATCAACTTTTTCAAGAATTATTTCATATAAAGGCTGTATTGATTGATGGTCTTCTTTACGGAAATATCTCTTTCCAGTTGGACTTTCATATTCCATTCCTTCCATTGCTTCAATAAGTGCTTCTGAATCTGTATTCCCGCCAGTTTTCTCTAAAGCCGTAACAATTGCTATAGCTGCTGACATGCCACCTGGTGTAAATAGGTCAGGTACCTCACTATATCTTGCTTCCATTTCCTTTACTAGCCAATCATTAGCTGGATTATTTTGTGGAAGTGTCCAGTGATAAACACAAAATCCTTGCATTCCTATCATTGGAGTCATGCTCTTAAGTGCAGCAATTTCTGGTGCACCTGTAGTTATTTTAATTCCATAGCTTTCAAGGTCAAATTCCATTAATTGTGACCATGGGTTGTTAGCTCCTGCCCATATAACATATAGGTAATCAGGCTTTGCTTCTCTGATTCTCATAATATATGGAGAAAAGTCAGTAGTTTCTGCTGGTGGGAACTCTTGATGTACTAGTTCTCCTCCACGCTCTATTAACTCATTAACTATTGGGTCAACCATTGAACGACCAAATGCGCTATCTGGTGCTAGTGTGGCAACTTTTGCGCCCGCTTTACTATTTACTATAACATCTGCCATAGCAGCAGCATCCTGTGCAGAGTTTCTGCCTGTACGGAATATGTATCTGTTCCAGCTATCACCAGTTAAAAAGTCTGCAGCAGCAGGTTCAATAACATAAACAGTCTTAAATTCTTTTGCGAGGTCTAGTATAGCAGCTGCATCTGATGAAGAAGCACATCCCATTAATATATCTACCTTATCTTTATCTAGTAGCTTTAATGCTCTCTCTCTTGCAACATCAGGTACGTTAGTAGTATCTTCCCATAAAACCTCAATAGGTCTTCCTGCTACTTCCATGGTCCCATTTGTAGCATACTCAAGTCCTAACATAAAACCTTTTTGGTTTTGTTCACCATAATCTTGTAAAGCGCCACTTAAAGATGTTAGAGCTCCTATAATGATTGGGTCTTTTTTCTCGTCAGTTGCTTTAGCTGGTTCATTTGTGCCCTCTGGTTGATTAGTCTGAGCTGGTTTAGTATCCCCTGCACAACCAGTTAAAAATAACGATAATGCAAACGTTATCACAATTAATAAAGATACTGCTTTTTTCAATGTTAAAACCTCCTTAGTTTTCTTATTGATTTTATTTTATAGCCTACAATCTCATAATAAAATTAAAGCAATTACCATGCCACATCTACAGAATAGAGTAAAAGTATTTATTGAAAATCAAATAAAAATACTCCTAAACAGCAAAAATCGGTATTATCATCAAGAAGACGGTAATACCGATTTTTTATAAAATCAATTTTTATTAACTCTAAACTCTATATTAAATGTAAAGTATATCCCATTAGCTAAAATCTATAATGATAGTGTGTGAAAATCAGTACACTCTTTTGCTACTTATTAAGATATCTTAATATAAGTTATTATATGGTTATTCATTACTAATTAAAGACTTAACACTTTATCTCTAAATATTTGCTGAATATTGTACTTTATTTGTACACTGTCCTAAAAGCATGCAATAACTAAAATGTTTTCCTATGCTAATATATATAAAAATTATAAATCTTTTTTATAAATCCTATAGGTTTTATAAATCTTTCCCCCAAATTTTTCAATATCTCTTTGCATGATTTTATTGTATTCCCAGACTGTAGAGCCTTCTCCATATTTATAGCCTTTCTTTTTAGCTGCATCAAATAAGTTCATGTATATTGCTGAAGGAACTCCTTTTCTTCTGTACTCTGGTATGACAAATAGCACAAAAAGCCTTGCCCTATCAATTTTTTTCTTATAATAAAGATATTTTATAGCTCCTATCGGAAAGAGTCTTCCGTTCATTTTTTTTAGGACTTGGTTATAATCTGGTAATGCTATATTAAAGCCAATTGGTCTTCCTTCTTCTGTTCGGGCTATATATATTAAATCCGGGTCTGCAACAGGCACTAAGCTTTTCCCAATAATCTCTACCTCCTCGTCTGTAGGAGGTATAAAATCATCCCATTCCTTTGGCATAGCCTCATCTATTACTTGCTTTATATCCGCCATTTCTTTTTCAATATTCTTTAAATCTATTTTATCTACTCTAAATTTGTATTTTTCTATTGCATAGGGCACATATTTTCTATATCTGTCTTCTATATCATTTTCCATATCGTAACGGTATGCATAACAATCCCAATATTTATAAAATCCATATTTCTCAAAAAGCTCTCTATAATAGCTTTTATTATATGTGTTCATTACAAGTGTCGGATCAGTAAAGTTATCTATTATAAGTCCTCTATTATCATCACCATTAGGAAGAGATATAGGTCCAATAATTCTATCCATTCCCATTTTTTTAAGCCAGTTACTAGCATAATCAAACATCTCTCTAGCAATCTCATAATCATTTATGCACTCAAATAAAGAAATATACCCTTCCCTGTAATTTTTAGCATGATTTAATTCTTCATTAATGCCTACACATAGTCTTCCGCATATCTCTTGATTTCTATAGGCGATTATATGCTGAAAGGGACCGCTTTGTACTAATGAGTTGTTTTCACCTCTGATAGTCTTTTTATAATCAGATATCAATTGTGGCACCCAGCATTCATCATTCTCGTATATTCTCCAAGGCAACATGATAAAATCTTTCTCCTGCTTCTTTGTGGTGACTTTTTTTATGATTATTTCACTCATTTTTCCCCTCCTTTATGTTAAACCGTACCTATGCTTTTAGCTTTAGTTTAGAGCCTTGATTATTGAATAAAACATATTGTTCTATTTAATAATATTGTTATGAGTAGATATCTCGTAGTTAAAAAACATTATTACTAGACAACATTTTAGACTATGCTTAGTATAAATTCTACAACTTTTGCTATATCCCTGCTAAAAAAAGTTGTATATATAAAAATAAAACCTTTTTAAAGTGCTTATAATTCAGAATAATTTCGTTTGTATATATTCTACTATCCTTTTTTGTCGTTTTTTTGTATATTATTTCTTTAATTTAAGTATTAAAAGAAAAAACAGTCCTATCAATGTAATTTCAATACTCTCATGGCATTATGCACTTTCTTGCATCATCCATATTAAAAAGGGTATAATTAGCGTAGGAGCAGAACTATAAATTATATTTGTAAGGAGTTGGTTGTATGAGCCTAAAACTAAAAGAAGACAACATTAAAATATATAAAGGTCATGTTATATTTACAAAATCACCTGAAAAGTTTGATATTATTGAAAACGGTTTCATAATAGTTGACAATAATAAGGTTAAAAAAGTAGTCTCAAAATTGCCTGAAGAATACAATGATGTCCCTATTAAAGACTTTGGTAATAAAATAATCATTCCCGGATTTGTTGATTTGCATCTTCATGCACCTCAATTTCCTAATGCTGGATTAGGTCTTGATAAAGAACTGCTGCCTTGGCTTGAAGAATACACTTTTCCAGAAGAAGCCAAATACAAGGATACAAACTATGCCAAAAAAGTTTACTCTAGAGTTGTAGAAGAACTTTGGAAAAATGGTACTACACGTTCAGTTATATTTGCCAGTGTTCACAAGAAATCTACTGCTTTACTGTTTGACTTACTAGTAAAAGCAGGACTAGGCGCTTATGTGGGTAAAGTAAATATGGACAGAAACTGTCCTGATTTTATAAGAGAAGATAGTCAGCAATCATTGAAGGATACAAGAGAATACTTAGAAGCACATGTTGGTAAATCTGAGTTAGTTAAACCAATAGTTACTCCTAGATTTGTACCTACCTGCTCAGTGGAGATACTTGAAGAGCTTGGTAAAATGGCAAAGGAATATGATGTACCTATACAATCTCACCTTTCAGAGAACACAGGAGAGGTTGAATGGGTTAAAGAGCTTCATCCAGAGCATAAAAACTATGCAAGTGTATATGATTGCTATAGTCTATTTGGACAGAAGCCTACAATAATGGCTCACTGTATATATAATACTGAAGAAGAAGTTGGATTAATGAAAAATAATGAGGTTTATGTTGCGCATTGTCCATATTCTAACCTGAATCTTTCTAGTGGTATAATGCCAGTTAGACATTTCCTTGATAATGGCGTAAATGTGGGATTAGGTTCAGATATAAGCGGAGGACATAAGATATCTATCCCAAGTGTTATGTCAGTAGCTGCTCAAGTTTCTAAGATTAAATGGCTAGAAACTAATAAAGAGCTTGCACCTCTTACAACTCCAGAGGTATTCTATTTAGGTACTAAGGGCGGCGGAAAATTCTTTGGCAAGGTAGGAAGCTTTGAAGAAGGATATGAATTTGATGCCCTTGTAATTGACGATTCTAATTTCTTTGGTGATGACCTAACTCTTGAAGAGCGTATTCAAAGATTCATCTACTTAGGTGATGACAGAAATATTGTTGAAAGATATGTAGCTGGAAATAAGGTTGAAAAGCCAAGCTTTTAGGTAGTTATAGAATAAATACTTTTTTAAATATGAAAAAGCCTGTATAATTTTTATTAAATACTACAGGCTTTTTATTTTGAAGCTTAGTTAATTTCTAATAATCTACTGTCACTCTTTCAAGAGCTTATTGCTTTTACATCTCTATATCTTAAAAAATTAACTACGTCATTTATAACAAAACTACATCATCTAATCCATTGTCCTTTGCCATATAACAGAGTTCATTCATCATATCATCCCTAGGAGTGTAGCTATTTATCATTTCAGTTCTAACTCCTAATGGTCTATATTTTATTATCTTATATCTGATTTTAGGGTTTAGCTCTGCAATTAACCTGCTTATTTGGTTAACGTTATTATAATTATCTAGAATCTCAGGTACTATGACAGTCCTCACTTCAAACAGCTTGTCTATACTAGCAAGAAATTTTACATTTTCAAGAATAGTTTTATTGTCCCTACTAGTAAGCATTATATGCTCTTTATTATCAAAGGACTTAATATCTACCATTGCCTTATCCATTACCTCAAGAAAATCCTTTTTATCTGCAAGAGGCACATATCCGTTTGTGTCAGCAAAGGTTGTCAATCCAAGTTTTTTTACTTCTCTAAATAACCCTGTTAGAAATTCTAGCTGTAATGTACACTCTCCTCCTGAAGTGGTTATTCCTGAAATAAATGATTTAACTTTTTTTATTTCAGTAATTAGCTCTTCTACTGTCATTTCAACAGCTTTAGGTGAGCTATTTCTATTACATGCTCTTAAGCACTCATCACATTTCACACAAACAGCTTTGTTCCAATTAACCTTCCCATTGACCATAGAAAGTGCGTTGTAATGACATGAACTTATACATAGCCCACAATTATTGCAGGGATTTATAGTTTCGGGGTTGTGACAATAAAGGCAGTTAAAATTACAGCCCTGAAAGAAAATTGCAGTCCTATTACCTGGTCCATCTACAGAGCTAAAGGGAATAATCCTATTTACTAATCCCTTAACCATTTTTTCTTACCTTTCTCTCTAATATCCTAGAGTTATTTGCAGCTCCTAATCCTAGTACTACTGTGTCTTGAAGCACTTGCTCTCCTTTAGCCAGCTTTTCTATATCAGATTTCTTTACCAGATATCCTGTTATCCTTATTACATCACTATCTGATGAGTATAGAGAAAAGTACCTCATGCCTTCTCTAAATGCTCCTTTAATAATATCTAATATGGCTTCTGGATTTTTCTTAGCTGTTTCCTCAAATGGGAATATATCACCTATTCCAGATGAAAAATATTTATGGTACAATGCAGTTTGAATAATATGCTCATGAAGCTCTGGCTCTTCTCCTATAGGAATTCTACAGCCTGGACTAGTACCATTATCACTGTCTATCCCTACTTGAGCGTGAAGCAAGAATTTACTATCTGTTATTTCACAATATAAGTTATTATGCTTTTTAACTTCCTCATCTAATCTTTCTATTATCCTGACTCCTAGGTCATTAGCTCTTTGACTGTGTCCAAATCTGTCTGATTGTTTTTCTGAGCTTATAAAATGATTGACGCATTCTGCAAGTCCAAACATACCGAACATTGCAGTAAATCTATCTCTATATATTAATCCTTCTTTTACAAGAAAATGTGTTTCAAAGAAGCAACTTTCCTCAACTATAAATCTAATCCTTTCATCCATATATACTGCCATTTCCTCTACTGCTTTAGGCAGTACATTATCTACAAAATCTTCTTCATCCTTAGCCTTTTTAGCTAAACCTGCAAGATTAAGTCTTACTAATGTATAGCTCCCTCCACCTATAGGTAGCCCATTATAGCAGCTAGCTATAGCATAATTGCCATTAAAATCTTCTGAAAACATCTCATGATTTGCGAAACTAGGCTTGGCAGTGGCCAAGGCTGTACTTATTCCCTCTATAGCAAAATCATCTGGTGTATTTTCACTATATTTCAGCGTTATATTAGGTATAGCTGTCTCAAGTTCTTTTGAAGCTTTCAATATTAATCTAGCTGCTTTTGTGTCATCAGGTCCAATATTCCCATGGCAAAATGAATCTGTTATTGTCCTGTCAATATGCAGCAAAAATAGCTTTATAGCTTTAAACGCTTCTTTTTCATCTTCAATATATGGCTCTAGCAAAGTATCTATATTTCCAATGTATACTGGAAATGATGTAATTGATGGTACATGCTTATAAAGGATTAAAAGGTTATTCGTTGCCTCCCATATATCCTTTGGAGGCTTCAGTCCTAAAAATTCACTTCCATTTTTCATAAACCTTTCATAATCAGGAACAATATATCTAGGTCTATAAGGTGCATTTCCTTCATTCAGTCCACATATTGCACCTTCCTCCATAAGCTTATTCACTTCTGCACTTATGTTTAGTACATTTATATTATTTTCAGCTGACTGTGCTAAAGCCATAACTCTTTGCTCATAAGTTAATGTTTTATTTTTAATGATATTTAGTACATCGCTCATACTTATCACCTACTATATTTTTTTATCAAACCTATATATTATCTGACTTAATCGAGTATTTCTTAGCTTTTCTTTTAAAATTAAACATATTATAGTCCAATTCTTCTTTTAAATCTTCTAATTGAGCTAGCTGTAGTCTTTTATTTCTCACTAAAGGAACACCATTAACAAAAACGCTATCTACATTTGAAGCATTAGCAGAATAAACTAGTACGGAATATGGATCATAAATAGGGAACATATTTACAGACTTGGTCTCTACAATAATAAAATCTGCTTTCTTTCCTGGCTCTAATGAGCCTATTAAATTATCCATTTGGAGAACTTGTGCGCCTCCTAAAGTTGCAAGATTTAGAATTTCTTTAGCAGGAAATATGGAGCGATCCCTATTTTCATTTTTATGAAAGTTAGCAAATAGCTTTAGCTGAGTAAAAATATCTAAAGTATTTCCACTACTCGGTCCATCGGTGCCTAGCCCGACTTCAATGTTTGCTTCAAGCAGTTTTTTAATAGGAGCCACACCCTTTGCAGACTTAGTATTAGCGCCAATGCAATGAGCAACTTTTACCTTGTATTTTTTTAAAAGATTGATATCATTTTCTGTTAAATAAATACAATGAGCAGCAACCATCCGTTCTCCTATGACACCAATATTCTCTAAATATTCAATTGGTGTCATCTGAAACTTTTCCTTAAAGTAATCTATCTCATAATCCATTTCACTTAAATGGAGAGAGAAAGGAACATTATACTTATCTGAGATTTCCTTCACTTTTCTCAAGACTTCCGTATCATTAGTATTAGGTGCATGAGGAGCAATCATTGGAGTAAGTAGAGAATGATTATGCCATTTACGTATAAACTCTTCGCCATATTCTAATCCACCATTAGGCTTATCTGAATCACATGATGGAGAACTAATAACTGTCTCTCCTAGAACAGCCCTTACCTTCATATCATCACAAGCTCTAGCAATATCATCCTCAAAATAATACATATCTAAAAAAGCCGTGACTCCTCCTAAAAGCATTTCAGCTATAGCATACCTTGCACTACTAACAGCTAAATCTTTGTTCATACATTCATTTTCAAGTGGAAATAAAAATCTTCTTAATCTATCTTTGCAGTCATCTCCTAAAGATCTGAAAGGAACCATTCCAATATGAGTATGAGTGTTGATCATTCCAGGTAAGAGAATTCCCTTTTCTCCATCTATAACTTCATCAAAACAAGTCTCATCCATTTCAGTGAAAGAACCTACTTCTTTAATAATATCGTCTTCAAAAATCATGTAGCCATTATCATAAGCGTCCATTCTTTCATTCATGGTGAGTAAAATAACATTTTTCACAAGAATCTTCATTTATATCAACTCCTCAATAAGTGGAATAATCTCTTGAGTTCTTGTATTTAAAACCCCTACATCTGTAATTTTAATTTCAGCAAGGCTTCTATTCTTCTAGTTCAAAGATTTCATGGGGGTCAACAACTACTGTTATGACCCCATTAGGTAATACCGCCTTATAATATGAAAAAGTACCCATTTAAAATATAGATATTTTTATCTTCAAATTTCTGAGTAAAGGTATTATATACTTTTGTATTCTGAATTTAAATATCTACATTCATAATTTTCTCTCTTATCACTAATTATTTAACGTTTTATTCCAAGTATCTATCCATTCAGGAAGTAAAGGATTTACAAATGAATAATCAATGCTCTTAGCAGTTTCAGCAACTTTTCCATAAGTCTTGTTCTTAGCAGTTTCTTCATCGAGAACTACATCTTTGTTGACTGGTGATTCGTTTAAAGATTTTGCAGTAACAGAGCCAAGTTCAGCACTAAGTCTCCAGTTAATGTATTCATATGCAAGATCTTTATTTTTTGAATTAGCGTTGATATCTATAGTATTGAAATTAGCATAAGTTCCTGATTCAGGTACTACAAACTCCACTTGTTGAGCAGCTGCTTGGATTACTGGAATAGCAAAATCTCCAACAATAGCAACAGCTATTTCCCCAGATGTAAACATATTTGCAAGATCTGACGATTTAGCATATGTCTTTACAATATTTGGTTTTAGTTCATTAAGAGCTTCAAAAGCAGCTTTCCCATTATCAGAGGTTATGTCTATTCCTTTGTACTCGCTTGCTATATACATCATTGCAGGTCCAAAGGTAGTTGAGATATCAGGAATTGATATTTTACCTTTTAACTGTGGTGACCAAAGGTCTTCCCAGCTATTAATTTCCATGCCTGCTGCATCTTTATCATAGATAATTCCAATGCTATTAATTACAATAGGAGGTCCGTAGCCTTTTTCAGTAACCTGTAAGGCACTACTAATCAATTTTTCTGCATTTGGAATTTTACTGTAATCTATTTTCTCGAAAACTCCCTTGTCATATCCTTTAGCTGCTGTAGACTGATTAAGCTCTATAATATCAATATTTGAATTTGGATTACTTTCTAGCTTAGTATATCTTTCTGAAGCATTTCCCACTTCAACGATAATTTTTACATTGTGCGCCTCTTCAAAAGGTTTAAACACATCCTTTGTTATAATATCATCACTTAATCCAAAAGTTGAAATTACTAATTCCCTAGAAGCATCTTTATCGCCAGAGCTGCCTTTATTTGAGCTGCACCCTGTTAATATGGATATTCCTAAAATAAAGCATAACAAAATAACTGCTATTTTTTTCATCGTCTATCTCTCCTTTTTTTAGACTAAAACTATTCTATTTTCTGGAAGATATAAAGTAACTATATCACCAGAATTATAAGCTACTTCACATGAGCTGTTGGCAATAAGTTTTCCAAGTTCAGTTTCCACATCATACTGATAACTTTTGCCTAAAAAGGTCCTTACCTTTACTTTCCCTTTTATTATATTTATCTCTTTCTCATCCTCCTCCTTAAGAATAGTTATATCTGAAGGACGAATGGTTCCTAATGTCACCTTTTTTTCAGGAATCCTTCCGACCTTGAACAGAGCACCATTTTTGCCCCTAAAAAGGCCATCTGAAACTTTATCAACCGAAATAAAATTCTCAAATCCTATAAATCTAGCTACAAATTCAGTACGAGGATTGTTATAAATATTTTCAGGTGAATCGTACTGTTCAATAATACCCTTGTTCATTATTGCTACCTTGTCAGATATAGAGAAGCATTCCTCCTGATCATGAGTTACAAATACTGTGGTTATTCCTAGTTTTTTTTGGATACTCTTAATTTCAGTTCTCATATTAATCCTAAGCTTTGCATCTAGGTTACTTAAAGGCTCGTCCAAAAGTAAAAGCTTAGGTTCTATGACAAGCGCTCTTGCTAAAGCGACTCTTTGTCTTTGCCCTCCCGACAATTGTTTTGGATATCTTTTTTCAAAAGAGCTTAGATCAACTATCTCTAGTATTTCTTTGACTTTTTGGTCAATGGTCTTCTTATCTAACTTTCTTAGTT
The DNA here is from genome assembly GCA_002376545.1 of Firmicutes bacterium UBA3546. Taxonomy (GTDB): domain Bacteria; phylum Bacillota; class Clostridia; order Tissierellales; family Proteiniboraceae; genus Proteiniborus. The sequence continues at coordinate 50,703 of DFOH01000038.1, forward strand.
TTAACCCAAAAGCTACGTTTTCCTCTATGGTAATGTGCGGAAACAAGGCATAGCTCTGAAACACCATTCCGAAGTTTCTCTTATGAACAGGAACTTTAGTAATATCGCTACCATCCACTGTTAAGGTTCCACTGCTTGGTTCTATTAGTCCAGCTATTATCCTTAAAGTAGTTGTTTTCCCACATCCACTAGGCCCTAACAAGGAAACAAGCTCCCCTTTTGCCATACTTATATTTAATTTTTCCAGAATGCTAACTTTACCGTCATAACTCATACATATATCTTTTAAGTCAACAAATGACATATTGATATCCTCCTATTTTGAAATTGATGAAATTCCTATTGTTTTTTCAATGACAAGCATCATTACGATAGTACCTAGCATTAATAAAACTGATATGGCAGATACCGTAGGATCATAATAATATTCCATATAACTCATTATAGCCGTGGGAAGTGTCCTAATCCCAGGTCCCGATAAAAACATGGAAACTGGAATATTGTTAAATGAGTTAATAAAAGCCAGCATAAAAGAAGCAAATATTCCCGATGTAATATTAGGAAGTACTACTTTTAAAAAAGCTTTTATCTTATTACATCCGAGTGTCCAAGCCACTTCTTCAATGGAGAAATCAAACTGTTCTAGACTTGAGCCTACAACTCTTATTGCATACGGCACTCCTATTAAGAAGTGACCTAGTAAAAGTCCCTGAAATACTGGAAAGCCTAATTTGATTACTAGAAATTGAAATAGTGCATACCCGACCACAACTCCTGGAACTATAGTAGGTGATAAAAAAAAGCTTTTAATTGCACCTTTACTACGAAAGTTGTACCTTGACAAAGCATAGGCGGCAGGTATTCCCACTACAAGGGCTAGAAGTGTTGCCAACATAGCAATCTTGAAGCTTAGCAAAAAAGATGTAGTGAAATTTTCAGATTTGAAGACATTAATATACCATTTTAATGTAAAGCCTGTAATAGGAAACTCTATCGTACTATTTTCCCCAAATGAAGTTATAATGATTATCACTAAAGGAATAAATAAAAAGGAAAATACAAGTGTTGCAAAGACTGTAAGCAATTTGCTTTTGCGCATTTTATTCTCCCCTCCTATCTAGTCTTGTTGCAAAAATATTTAGCACCTTCATAACTACAAATGTGGTAATAATCATTATCGCAGCTATAACACTAGCTCCATTCCAATCTCCCAAGGACATAGACTTTTGATAAATAAATGTAGCCATTAACATATTTTGATTACCTCCAAGAAGTTGAGGCGTTGTATATGCTGTTAAGGCCCCTGTAAATGATAATACACTTCCAACAATAATCCCTGGAACACTAAGAGGCAGTATTACTTTAAAGAAGGCTTTGAACTTGCTAGCGCCAAGAGTTTCTGCCGCTTCCATAATATCGTTTTCGATATTTTCCATTACTCCCACTAAAGTAATTATCATAATTGGTAGAAATAAGTATACAGTACCAATTAGAATTGAAAGTTCAGTATATAAAAGCTTGAGTGGCTCTTGAATAATACCAAAATTCATAAGAATTTTATTAAGCACTCCATTTTTTCCTAAAATAATAATCCACGCAAAGCTTCTTACTACTGAATTAGTTAGCATTGGAAACATAGATAATGCCATTAGTAAACCCTTCCATGTTTTATTGCACCTAGAAATAAAATAAGCTGTAGGGACTCCCAATACTATACATATAACAGTTGCTATTAGAGATATCCTCAGAGTTCTTATAAATATTTTCATATTATATTCATCTTTGAAGAAGCTTGTATATTGCTCAAATGAAAATGCTCCGTCAAAAATCGTTGGCAAGAAAATTGAAATTAACGGCAAAGCTAAAAACAAAATTATGAGAACTAATCCTGGTGCCAATAATAGGAATCTTCTGTTCACAAGTCTACCTCCCTAAAATATTTTTTAAAAATAATGCTTCCCTATAACTTACTAAAATTACTATATCCTAAATTTTCTTCAAGGCTTTTTAATAAACAAATATATTGACTCTCTGTCATCAATAATTTCTGCCCTGAGATTTCCAATAGACCATGGTCCCTAAGTTTTTTTATTACACGATTTATTGTCTTAACCGAATACCTAGTCTCATTAGCAATCTGCTGCCTTGTAATTTTAAATATACTTCTCCCATCCGCATTTTCTGAATCATAGTGCTGTATTAAATATAACTTTACTCTATCCACTGCACTCATCTTCAAATATTTTCTATTATTCTTTCCCTCCTCTAAAACGTATTTTAGAATACAATGTGTTCTTTCATATAAAATCTCATTGTTTTTCTTCAATAGGTGTAAATAAATTAATAAGGGAACAGTGACAAATACACAATCAGTTTCCGTAATAAGCGATGCTCGAAATTTCTCAACCCCTGCTATTCCTTCTATCTCTCCAAAAACTTCTAAGGCATCAAATCTAGTAAATATATATTCCTCTCCTGTTATATATTCCTCTATTACCTTTACTTGTCCTAGTAATAAAATCCATATCGTATCTATATTTTCTTCCGCTGTAACGAATTTTGTCCCTTCTTGAAGGGTTACTACATTGCAATTATCAAAAAAAACTCTTGAAGCATTTTTGAAGGTTTGTTCAAAAAGCTTTTGCGCCATTGGAAATCTAGCCATTTTTTCAAATATCGGATGTTCCATCAGTACCTCGCTCCTTATAACATACACTATAAATCGTTACACATTTATCTTATATCATTTTCTTTTTTCAGAAAAGGACACATGTCCTTTTTCACTTCTAGAACTCTTTAAACATAAATCGATGAAATTTTTTGCGGAATTTGATAAAAATTTATTTTTATGATAAATAATTGATAGCTGGCGTTCTACTGATACGCCTTTGATATTTACACATTTGACCTCGCCTCGTTCTAAGCTCTCTTTTATTAGAAGATAAGGTAAAAAAGACACTCCAAGCCCCTTACTTACAGCTCTTATAATTGCTTGAGTACTTGTACTCTCCCATGCAGGAGATATTTTAAGCTGCTGTATCTGTACTACGTTTTCAAAAACTTCCCGACTGGAGCTGCCTCTTTCACGTAATATAAACTTTTCTCCCTTAAGAGCTTTAACATCTATTTCTACAAATATAGTCCATGGATGATTAGGTGAGATAATTAACACTAAAGGGTCAGTCATAAAGCTTTGGCTCTCAATAAAAGAATTGTTTCCATTTCCCACAATCAGTCCAATATCTATTTTATTTCTAAGTACATATTCTTCAATATTCTTACTATTATTAACCACAACTTGTAAATTAATTTCAGGATAGGATTTTTGGAACTCTTCTACATAATTAGGTAATAAGTAATTTCCAATCGTAACGCTAGCTCCTACACGTAAAGTCCCAATGTTATCCCAATTTTGAATGCTTTGCTCCAGTTCGTCAAATAGAGACGCTATATGAGATGCATACTGTAAAAACTGCTTTCCTGTCTCTGTTATATGCAATCGTTTTGATATACGGTCAAACAATTTAACTCCATAGTATTGTTCTAGCTCTAATATAGCTAAGCTGGCTGCTGGCTGAGCAATATGCAGCTTTTTGGCTGCTGCTGTAACACTTCCACATTCACAAACTGCTACAAATATTTTTATATGTCTTAAAGTCATATGAGGCCTCCTATATATAATAAATAATTATGTTTTTTATAATATTATATTATTTTACTTATAATTATATCGATTATAGAATATAGCACAAGGAGGTGATTTCTAATGAAAAAAAGCTTAAAAGTATATCAAAAGCTGTTTTCCTCCACATTTTTCCTAAGTGCTTTTACTTTTGGTGGTGGATACGTGATCATCCCACTTATGAAAAAGAAATTTGTGGATGAGTTAAATTGGATTGACGAAGACGAGATATTAAACCTTACTGCAATCGCTCAATCTTCTCCTGGGGCTGTTGCTGTTAATGCATCTATTCTCTTGGGCTACCGAATTGCTGGAGTACTAGGAGCTATAGTTTCGATTTTAGGAACTATATTACCGCCTCTTATAGTTCTATCTGTGATTTCCTTGTTTTACAATGCATTCAGAAATAATGCAGTCGTAAATGCTGTACTAAAAGGAATGCAGTCTGGAGTAGCTGCTGTCATTGCAGACGTAGTTATTAATATGGGCTCAAATATAGTTCATAAAAAAGATATCACGTCTACTTTAGTAATGATATTTGCTTTTATTGCTACTTATTTTTTAAATATTAATATCCTATATATCATTTTAATTTGTGGCACAATTGGAGCAATGAAAGTAATAATTAAAGAAGGAACAGAAGGGAGCAATAGAAGAAATGATTTATCTTAAATTATTTTGGAGCTTTGTCCAAATTGGTATGTTTAGCTTTGGTGGTGGCTATGCAGCAATGCCCTTAATTCAAAATCAAGTAGTGGAATTAAATCACTGGCTTACAATGACTGAATTTACTGACTTAATTACCATAGCAGAGATGACTCCGGGACCAATAGCTATAAACTCGGCATCTTTTGTGGGTTTACGAATAGTAGGGTTTTGGGGAGCTATTATTGCAACAGTTGGATGTATATTGCCCTCATGCTTGATTGTAACGCTACTTGCTTGGTTATATTTTAAATACAAGAATCTAACTGTTATACAGGGGATTCTTACGGGACTACGTCCTGCATTAGTTGCACTAATTGCATCTGCTGGTTTATCTATTCTAATTCTATCCTTTTGGGGAGAAAAAGAGCCCTCACTAAGTCTTGATTCGATAAACCTTGTTTCAGTGTTTTTATTTTCGGCTGCATTGTTTGTTTTAAAAAAGTGGAAGCCTAGTCCTGTCCAAGTTATGATTGGTTCTGGTATTGTTGGCGGAATAATATATTTATTTGTATAATAAAAGTCTTTCTTTACATCTAAATTAAAATCTAGAGGTTACCACATACCACAATGACAAGACTGATAACCTCTAGACTTATGTTAATATACTTTTAATGCTTATTGGATTATAGAGCTGTTTCTAAGGCAATTTCCATCATGTTTGTAAATGAAGTTTGTCTTTCCTCAGCTGTTGCCTTCTTTCCAGAGTGTAGCTCATCTGATATTGTAAGTATAGTTAATGCTTTCTTTCCTAAACGTGCTGCATTAAGATATAGGGCTGCTGATTCCATTTCTACAGCTAATATGCCCATCTTCTTCCACTTATGACTAAAGTCAATATCCTCATAAAATATGTCGCTACATAAAATATTACCTACTTTATAGCTGTACTCTTTTTCTCTAGCCAATGAAACTGCTCTTTCTAATAGCTCATAGCTTGCAATAGGTGCTATTATACCCGGAATCTCATATTGTGAAGCGTAATTACTGTTACTTGAAACACCCTGCCCCATGACTAAATCACCAATATGCAGTTCCTCTGAAAATGCTCCAGCTGTTCCTACTCGAATAATATTTTCAACATCAAAGAAATTAAAAAGCTCATAAGAATAGATACCCATTGAAGGGGCTCCCATACCGCTGCCTTGCACTGATACCCTTTTGCCTTTATAGTCTCCTGTAAAGCCATACATACCACGAATACTGTTGTACTGAACGACATCCTCTAAAAAAGTATCTGCTATAAATTTAGCTCTCAATGGGTCCCCTGGCATCAAAACAGTTTTTGCTATATCTCCTTTTTCCGCTCCTATATGCGGTGTTGCCATGCTTTTCATCTCCTTTTTTAAGAATTAATAAAAGGGATTCTCCGGGCATAAAGCCCTCAAAATGACATATTCTTACAAACTACCATTCTGAGCGTAAGCGAAGAATCTTTTTGTTTAATTTAATTATACAATGGCTCTTTAGCCTTTTATTTTACTGTGTCTACCCAAATTGGGCTAGACCATGCCATGTGCTCATCATTTTGTGTTACTCTTACATAATAATAATCTGAAGAGCTTCTATCAGTATCTACATAATCAAATTTACAGCTATTAGAATTTGATATTTCTTGCTTGATTACCTCATTATTTTTTAGCAGCTCTACCTTAACACTATCTGTTCCTAAAATATTAACAGATACTTCTACTGGCTCATTCTCTTTAACTACTAATTCTTCTCCCATATTACTTCCGTTAACCTTTAGGGCAACTAATATGCGAGCACCAGTCGTTCCATATACAAAACGGTTATATAGTGCATCAAAAACATTTTCTCTTGTTAGCTCAGGAACAAAAGCTGCTACTATACCTCCTTCTATTCCATGCTCCAATTGGTGTGAGTCGCTTCCAGCAGTAAAACCTAAACGATATCCTCTTTTAAGAGCATCTTGAGCACTACAGCGTTCATATTGACTGATATTCTTAGTATATTTAGAAGTATTTCCATAATACTCAAAAGGAGCATGTCTAGAGAAAATCTCAACTAATCTTTGTACTTCAGGATCATGGAAGTTCCAGTCAGTAGCCGCACTAACCAGCTTCCAGTCTGCTGATGGATGATGTGGTATTACCATTCCTCCATATTTCTTTACACTTTCAAAGAGCTTGTAAGGTGTCATCCCGTCAATATCACCTGAACGGAACATTTCTCCCTCGTCTCCTCTATAATAAACATTTTTATGTCCATAATCGTATTTGTACTCATTAGGCGTCCACTCATAAGCAAGAAGAGTAGAAAGCTCTCCATCTGTATTAGTTAATCTATTAACTGTTCTCATCCATTCCCATTCGGATTGTGAAGTCCAATCAGGATAACAATCATGATCTGTTAGAGCTGTAAAGTCTAAATCTGCACCTACTTTTGCAAAATGATAATATTGATCGATTTCTCCTACGCCATCTGAAACCGAGCTCTGTCCATGTATATCACCAAATACTAATTTAAAATCACCATAGCCATTTTCCTGCATCCATTTCTCAACATCAGATGCTGAATTTTTGTCAAGCTTCTTCTCTGCTGCTATAGGCTTAACAAATTGGTCTTCAACTAGCTCAATATCCTTGTCGACGTATTTATCCAATTCTTCAATAGATAATTTATTGTATATTATAGATGCATTACGGTCCATATGTCCATTTTTATTTCCAAATTGCCATACTAAGTGAACAATATTGTTATTATCTATAGATATTTTTGGATGTACAGCACAGTGACCATCATTGTATGACATGACAACAGGGTCTGACCAGCTTTCAATTCCTTTTCTGTATCTTACATGAATATTATATTTACCCCAGGTATAGGCTACAACTGCAATTCCATTGTCATTAGATGCCATACAAATATTTTGATACCAGTTTACCCCAGAAGTAAATCTATCTGGGTCTGTACTTACCAGAGCTCCATCTTCTAATGAAACCTCTGAAGTCAAATATCCAAATCTTGCTCTTGGACCTACATCATACCAGCTTACTGTAACTCCCTTTTCACTAGGCACCATTACTGCGCTAGCAGCCCAGTCATTAGATACACTAATTTTCTTTTCATCAGACCACTTATTCCCTTGTCTCACTCTTACAATCAAATCATAGTATTTCCCATTAAATATATCATATGCTACATATAGATTGCCATCTCCTCCAACGCAGCCCCTTGGTCTATAGGCTTTAGGAGAAATAGAAATTATCTCTTTTTCAGAAGCACTGTCAAAATCAACATATTTCAAAGCTGTAGCGCTGTGTCCTTTAGTTTGCTCAGACCATAAAACAATTAATTTATCAGAATCATGACAAACAGATGGATAAAATGCTGCTTCACTAGTATCAATAGTAATAATATCACTGTATTGTCCGTCTTTGAGATATCTTAAAAGAATACTCCACTTGCTATTAATGCACTCACTCCATATAAACCACACAGCTCCCTTGAAATAATAGTTTATAGGATGAAGTGCTTGTCCGTCTCCTGAAATCCTTGTTACTTCCACAGTCTTATTGTCTTCTATTCTTGCTGCATATACAGAATCTTGACCTTGTGTGTATTGCTGCCAGCTAACATAAATCTGGTCTTTATCAGTTATTACATGATCAGGAAATTGACAGCTTGCTTCCAATATGTCTGTTACAGGAAATGCTGCCTTATTGATAAGTTCTTTCATTGAAACTACCTCCTAATTTAATTTTATTAAAAATATTTATTCATCTTCGTATTTTTGTACACCTGCAGGTGGTTTAATATGCTTTACTCCAAATACTAGCACTAAAAGAGTGACAACATAGGGAAAAGACTGTATCAACTGTGGAGGTATAAGCTGACCTTGCAAGTAGATTTGAATGGCATCAGAAAATCCGAAAATTAAAGCACAGTATAGAACGCTTAAAGGATTATATCTTGCCAGAATCATGATAACAACTGCTATATATCCACGCCCAGCAGTCATATTTCTTACAAACATGTTTAGATGGTCTAATGATAAATAAGCTCCTCCTAAACCAGAAAGCATACCACATATCAATACTCCAGAATATTTAAGGGCATGTACCTTAAGTCCTACTGAGCTTGCTGCTTTTGGATTTTCTCCTACCATTCTCAGATGAAGACCATATTTTGTCTTGAATAAAACAATCCAAGCAGCAATTACAGTAACAATCATTACTAAGAACATAATTGACTGTCCTGATATAACAGGTCCAATAAATGGTATGTTTTCAATAAACCCACCTATATTTTTTTCTATACTAGGCACTTGAGGTGAGCTTCCTCTATTACCCCAGACTAATTGCATAGTTAATGTAGTTGCAGCTAGAGCTAGTAGATTCAAGCCTATCCCACTTATTACCTGATTCACCTTATATCTAACACTAAGTATTCCATGCATGATGCCAATTACTGCTCCGCCTATCATTCCGCAAAGTATACCAATAAAAACACTTCCACTATAGTAGACTCCTAATACTGCTGTAAAAGCACCTGTCATCAGCATACTCTCTAGTCCTAATGCCATAATTCCGCTTCTAACTGAGTACACACCACCTACTGCTGCAAATATCAGTGGAATTGACATGCTGATAGTGGATATGAGAATTGCACTAAAATTATCAATTATAACATTTAACATATATTCTGCTCCTTTCTCATTGCATTTTTCTCTTTAATTCTGAGAATTTCTTTTACGAGAAGAGGGGCAGCAACAAAGATAACAACTAAAGCTTGTATTACATTGATAAAGTCTGTAGGGATTTTCGTCGTACGATTGAGCACCATAGCCCCTGCTCTAAGAGCTCCAAAAACAATACCAGAAAATATAACACCGACTGGACTATCTGTAGCCAGTGCTGCTACTGCAATTCCATCAAAACCATATCCAGGGGAAAATCCTTCAATAAACCTACGATCCACACCTAATATATGGCTAGCTCCTGCTAATCCTGCAATTCCTCCGCTTACAAGCATGGAAAATATCATAATCTTCCCAATATTTATTCCTGCCGTCTCTGCAGCTACTGAGTTTAATCCAACACATTTGATTTCGTATCCAGTTGTTGTCCTATTCATAAAGTACTTTACTAATAGGCAGGCTATAACTGCAATGACAATTGCTATGGTAAGCTGATATTTAGGAAATATTCTTGTCAGCATTGCAGTTTCAAGTATTTTTTCTGTTTGAGCAATTGGTCCCTCTGCTTTAAATGGATAATTAACAAGATAGCCAGTAAGGTTTATAGCTATTGTATTTAACATAATAGTTGCAATAACTTCGTTAGAACCAAATCTCACTTTTAGAAAGCCAACAAATGCTCCGTACAGACCTCCTGCAATGACTCCTGAAATAAGTGCCAGTGGAAGATGGACAATCATTGGCAGTCCTAAATCAAGTGTTCCTACAATTGCAGCTGCAATAGCGCCTAAATGTAACTGTCCTTCTATACCTAAATTTATTAAGGTTGCTTTTTTAGCGAATGTAAAGGCTAGTCCTGTGAATATCAGCGGAGTAGCTTGAGATAGAGTTTGAGCAATAGCTCTTTGACTTCCAAAGGCTCCTAGAAAAATGGCCCAAAAGGCCTCAAAAGGGTTGTATCCACAGATAGCCATGATAATGCAGCTGACAAAGATTGCGATGATTAGAGAAATAATAGCTAGTAATGCTGAATTAGTTGAAGATATTTTTTGTAGAAATCTATTGTACCATTGCTTTGCCATAATTTAATTTCTCCTCCTCATCATTAATACTTCCTGTCATATACAGTCCTAATCGTGTTTCATCAATTTCATCTGGATGTATTTGCTTAACAATCCTTCCATCGTACATAACAGCTATCTTATCACTCAAGCATCGGACTTCATCTAAATCAGCAGAAATTAATATGATGGCCTTTCCCTCGTCACGAAGAGCTAATAATTTGTTATGAATATATTCCATTGCACCAATATCTACGCCTCTGGTCGGCTGAGCAACAATAATCACATCAGGGTCTTGACTAAATACCCTTGCAATAACTACTTTTTGTTGATTTCCTCCTGATAGAGCTCCGCATTTCTCATTTACATTTGGAGTCTTTATTCTATAATCCTCAGATTTTGTTTTTGCATATTCAACAACCTTATGGCTTTTGAAAATTCCTTTTGATGCAAACTGGCTTGTTTTGTGATATCCTAAAATTATATTTTCAGCAATAGACAACTCCATGACTAGTCCTCTGGTCATACGGTCTTCAGGAATATGTCCGATTTTATTTGCTATAAAATCTGCTGCAGCTCCTGCCATTTCTTTGCCGTCTTTTAAGAGTGTTAGAGTGTCTGGCTTCCTAAGCCCTGTAAGCACTTCAATGAATTCAGTTTGTCCATTTCCCTCTATTCCTGCAATGCCTAGTATTTCTCCTTTATGCACTTCTAAATTTATATTTTTTAGAATAGAAGCTCCCTTGCTTGATAGATTCAAGTTCTTAATTTCAAAACATTTTGCCCCAATATTTTTACTGCGGCGAACTATGTTAAGCTCCACATCTCTTCCAACCATAAGCTTTGCAAGCTCAGTATCATTTACATCTTTAGCCAATATTCCAGCCTTTATCATGACACCATCTCTTAAAACTGAAATACTATCAGCTATAGCCATTGTTTCCTTTAGCTTATGGGTAATTATAATGATGCTTTTTCCTTCTTTTTTTAACTCTCTCATGATTTTAAATAATTCTTCAACCTCCTGAGGAGTCAATACTGCTGTTGGTTCATCAAGAATTAGAATATCTGCACCTCGATACAATGCTTTTAGTATCTCTACTCTTTGCTGTTCTCCAACAGAAAGATTTTCCACCTTTTCTGCGGCAGAGATATTAAGTCCATACCTACTAATCATTTCCTCCACTTCTTTAACAGCCTTCTTATAATTGAAGAAAATTCCTTTACCTGGCTCTACGCCCATTACAACATTCTCTGCTACAGTCATCACAGGAGTCAGCATAAAATGCTGATGTACCATGCCTATACCCATGTCAATTGCCTCTCGAGGGTTATTAATCTTTACTTTTTTTTCATTTATAAAAATATCACCTTCATCAGGTTTACACATTCCATATAATATTTTCATCAGGGTAGATTTCCCTGCACCATTTTCTCCCAGCAAAGAGTGAATCTCTCCTTTTTTTAGCTTAAAGGTGACATCGTCGATGGCTTTTACCAGAGGATATTGTTTTACTATTCCATGCATTGCAACAGCATTCATTATGTGCCTAAACCTCCTTTGCTTATTACAATTAAGCTTCCTTTCACTAAAAACATAGAAAGGAAGCTTAAGCTTATCTATTTATTGTATTGATTTTGTGATACCCACTCTTCTAGCTTATCAGCATCATTACAAGGTACTAGTTCTCCTGATACAATTTTAGCTTTTACATCTTCTACTACAGCTAATATTTCTTCTGGCAGCATAATATTTGAGTTTTCAACTGAATAACCCACAGAGCCTTCTTTAATACCGCTTATATGAACTCCTTGCTTCCACGTACCTTCAATAAATGATTTGACTTCATTATAAACCATTTCATCTACATTTCTAATAGATGTAGCCACTATGAAATCAGGCTCAATTGCGTTTTGGTTGCCACCTACTCCAAATACATATTTGTTTGCTTCTTTAGCTGCATTGAAAACTCCTAGTCCTGATGCTCCAGCTATATGCTGTATGAAATCAGCTCCCCTATTATACATAGAAAGTGCTATTTCTTTAGCTTTACCAGGATCATTAAAATCTCCAACAGTCGCTTGTAAAACCTCTGCTCCAGGATTTACATAACGTACACCTGCTTCAAAGCCTACTACTCCTTCACGAAGATTCGGGTTGTCCATACCAAGTATAACACCTACTGCATTTTCAGCATTAGCCTTTTCTAAATCACTTTGAGTTCCAAGTCCTGCTATAACACCAGCAAGAAAAGTCTGCTCCTGCCATTTTGTTGAGATAGTACTTACATTAGGTAAATCTACAGTTGCATCAATAAAAGATATTTTTTGTTCTGGAAAATCTCTTACTATCTCTTCTACAGCTTCTGTTTGATCACTTGCTAAAGCAATAATCAAATCGTACTCTTCGCTTTCAGCAAATATTCTGTGTTGAGGTATAAAATCACTTACGGATGCTGGCTCTACATAGTCAAACTCAATACCTAGCTCTTCTTGTGCTCTTAATAATCCAGCATATGCCATATCATTAAAATTTTGGTCTCCTAATCCACCAGTTGATAGAACTATACCAACTTTAATTGACTCTTTTTCTGGTGTATTTTGTCCTTCCTCTGGTGGAGTTGAACTACATGCTGTAAAACTAAATAGCATAACGCCTATAAGTAATAATGACAATATTTTTTTCATTTTGCTACCTCCATTTTCTCTTATTATAGTTTCAATTGCAGATTCTTCTTTAGTGCTGAGAATTATGTACATAAGTTAAGGATATGTAATTTTACATATCCTTGCTCTACGTACATTTTAAAATATTGTTAGTATTTCTTCTATAAATAGAATTGACAACTTATTGTACTATTTTGATATTTTTATTGTTTACTTAAATAAAATTGTCACTTTCTTGACATTTTATCACTATTTTTACTTCTAGCCTCTTCTGGGGTCATTCCTAAATATTTCTTATATATTCTTGAAAAGTAACCTGGTGTAGTATATCCTACCTCATTTGCAATCCTAGAAATTTGCATATTTGTAGTTTTTATTAGTTTATCTGCATAATTTAGTCTGTACATCATAAGATAAACACTGAAATTCTCTCCTACTTCATCCTTAAATAATCGACTAAAATATTCTGGTGAGCGATATACATGATTAGCTACCTTTATAAGAGATATGTCTTTATTGTAATTCTTATGAATATATTCTAGTGCCTCACTGATTGATTTAGACTTTTTCCCATCCTTCCCTACTGACATCATTTCTATCATTTCTATACAGGCTTCTTTACATACTCTAGAGGAATCAAATTTACGTATTTCTGTTCCCCTAAATTCATTGTCATACTTTAGTTGATAAAGCTTTTCTTCTAGTGAGATAACTAGTTTAATGCACATTTCTCTTGCCCAGCCAATGTCATTGGCGTTTACTCTATTGAAATTGTCAAACCAGATATTGATATCATCTATAATTTCCTTATGCTGTTTCATTGACACTAGGGATAATATTTTTTCATACCCTTTTCTAATTTGACTATAGTCCAACGCTTCTATTTGTGTTAGCTTATTATAATACAAAACACTTTTTTCAGATTTGAAAAAGGTACTGGATAAAGCAATCTGCGCCTGATCTATTGCCTGCATAAATGTCCTTAGACTATTTTGTACTTCACTTACTGCTGAATCCTGTCTTATTATCTGGAAATATTTATTAGTAAACACTTCTATAGTTCTCTGTAGCTTTTCATATGTTTCTTCCTGCAATATTATATAAATAATCTGGTGCCTAAAGGCTAAATTGATATAATATGGACTTAACTCTAAAGCAATATTAGCTATGATTTGTCTTTGATTAAAAGAAATATCTTCATATGCACCAATGACTATATACGGCTTATTTTCATCCATGCCAAATCTTTGCCAGAAGGATACACAATAGCCTTTATCATCGTAGTTTTGATATAGGGAGTATAAATCGATATAGCTGTTGGATAAAATCTCAGAATTTTTCCCTTCTAAAACTTCTGTCTGTTCCTTTAATATTTCCTCTAGAATTTTAGCTAAGTCTGCACTACGAAGCTCTGATTTCAATAGATACTCAGCAGCACCATAGGTAATAGCTTCTTTTGCATAGGAGAATTCGGCATAGTTTGTAAGTATAATAAATTGTGTATAAGGCAATATTTTTTTTATCAGCTGCATTAATTCTATTCCATCCATGCCAGGCATTTTTATGTCAGTAATTACTACATTAGGCTTCTTCTCTAATATCATGTCATAAGCTTCTTTTCCTGATTTAGCTGTGCCAACTACATTAAACTTCTCTCCTAAATTATTAATGCAGTATACAATCCACTCTCTAACTGGAGCTTCATCATCCACAACTAATATGCTTAACATCTAACCCCCTCCTAGCAACTACGTTTTTTATTCTTGGACTGGCAATGTAAAAATTACTTGTGTTCCTTTTCCAGTATTACTTTTTATATCTAGTCCATAATCCATTCCATAATTCAGCTGTATTCTTTCATGTACATTTATAAGCCCTACTTTATTTACTTGAGCTTCCTTGTTAAAAATGCTGTAAATCTGTTCTTTACTCATTCCCACTCCATTATCCTCAACAATTATTTTGATTTTCTCATCTTCTATCCTGCTGCTGATTTTTATGTGGACAATATCTAATCGTTCTACATTATAGAAAATGGAATTCTCTACTATAGGCTGTAATATGAATGTAGGCATCTTAAAGTCCAGTACATTTTCTGGAACATCATATATGACTTCGAATCTGTCTGTATATCTGAGCTTTTGTAGCTGTATATAGTTTTCAATAGTCTTTAACTCATCACGTATTGTAATAAATTCGTCAGAGCGTGAGAGAGTCTTTCTCAAAATTTTCGAGAAAAGCAATAGCATCTCTTCAGCCTCTTTATTTTTATTCATTTCAACATAAAATCGTATAGAGCTAAGAGTATTGTATATAAAATGTGGATTGATTTGAGCTTGTAAAAAGTCCAGCTCAGCTAATCTTTTTTTGCTTTCCTCGTCCTTTACAGTCATTAACAAATTCTCTATCTGCTGTACCATTTCATTAAATGATTTGGCAATTTGACCAAATTCATCGTCTCCATTAAATAGTACACGAGCTTTTAAGTCACCATGAGTAACCTGCTCCATTTTATTTTTTATATTCATAACGGGTAAATAGGCTCTCTTTGCAAAGCTTTTTAACATTATAAAAATAAGTACCATGAATATAAGTGTTGTAATAAATATAAAGCTTCTTATATTCTCTAGTGGCTGCCAAACAGTATTTAATGACACTTTTTCTATAAGGTACCAATTAGTTCCATTAATCCTATCGTAAAATACCATATAGGATTTATCATCATTTTTCATAGAAAAATTTCCCTTTTCACCTAAAGGCTCATCTATATAATTTGTAAAGTCTATGAGCTTTTCATTAATATACCTCTTATCTTTACTAGAAAGAACATGTCCCTCTTTATCAACTATCATGACTTCTCTATCTTTGCCAATAAGACTACCATAGGAATTGTAGAGTACATTCTCGCTTATATTTAAAATGACTATTCCATAAGGTTCACCAGTTATGTGGTCTCGAATCTCTTTTGCAACTTGAAATGCATATCTATAAATACCCTTCTCTGATAAATCTTGAAAGATATCTACTATAACTGCTTCCCCATTTTCATTAAAAACATCTTTATATTTAGTATTGTTATATATATCCTCAAAATTATATTTATGAGCATAGGTAGTATAGCTTGTCCCATTATATCCAATTATATAAGCATTAAATAAATTTTTATTGCTGCTCTGTGACCATATATAATTAGTTATTATATTTCCAGCATGTTCAAATATCTGCTTTTCTTCCTGAACATATACTTTATCATTAGCAGATGGCTTCTTTAAAAATTCAATTAGCCTGCTGTCATATGCGACTTTATTGCATAATGTAATAGAGTCCACAATTGCTCCTGAAACATTATTGGAAACCTGTTTTAAAACTGCATTATTTAATTCGGATATTTCATTTCCAACAACCTTTTGGGAGTAATTATAAATGGATATGCTCAAAATAATTGATAATAACGTTATTAGAACTGTTAATATTGCAAAAAGCTTTAAAATATAACTGTTTGTTTTCATGTCATCACTCTCACTAATAATTATACTACATTTTTCGACAATGTAAATGTAAAAGACTGCTTCTTGTTAATTGGTAATTGCAAATATAAAAGGTCTGCAACCTTGTACAAACATTTTGCAGACCTCTATTTTTCAGCTTTAATCAGGCTATAAGCATAAGCTACTAGCACAAAATCCTCAATCTCTTAGATTTTGGCTACTTACCTAATAGCCTAATTCCTTATTTATTATAATTACATGAATTCTATTTTTATTCCCTTGTCTTTTAATTACTGTGTATTCGTTACATATTCTGCTTTCTTGCGTGCAATCCATGCAATAACCAGTCATAGTGCAGGGATTATCTCTATTCAATCTTACATTGTTTGCAGGAGCAGCCATTTCTTTGACTCTTAAGATAGCTTGGTCTATATCCTTTACTATTTTATTTCGACCTGCTACTACAATTACCTTGTCTGGACCGTATAACATGGCTGCTACCCTATTCCCATTGCCATCTACATTATAAAGCTCACCATTTTCAGTGATTGCATTGGTCCCAGTAAAATATGCATCGGCAAAAAAACTTTTTCTAAATACTTCTTTTATCTCAGCAGGACTTAATCCCACCTGATATCTATCAAGAAAATTGTATTTGCCGTTTCTAAGCAATTCAATAACTCCTATTTCAAATAGTGTCATTGAACCACCTACAGACACTGTATCTCCTTCTGATATTAGCTCCTCTATTTTTTTAAGAGCTTCTTCTTCCGTCTGTACATAATAGCCACTCATGTTATTTTTTTCTAGACTATCTATAGTTCTTTTTACTCTTTCTTCAATAACAAACATTGCATTTTTGTCCATGTTCCATCCCCCTATTCATAAAAATCTAAATATGAATGCTTCTCCCCGTCTTTTTGCCACCCTAATATTGAATCTAAACTTACATTTTCTGCTGCTTTAAATATAGACTTATCTACATTAGCAAAGTTCTTTTTAAGCTCTTCAATCAAATCCTTTATTTCATATCGTTTGTTCCCTATTCTCTCAGCTGCTACCATACATGCACAGTTTAGAGGCCAAATACCGCTATATTCTATAAATCGTCTAATGCTGACTTCTTCTACATAGTATAGCGGTCTAATAAGCTCTATACCTTCAAAATTGGCTGCTTTAAGCTTTGGAAGCATGGTCTTAAAATTACCTGCATATAGTACATTCAACAATGTAGTCTCTATTACATCATTAAAGTGATGTCCCAGTGCTAATTTGTTGCAGCCTAGCTCTTTAGTTTTGCTATAAAGCGCTCCCCTTCTCATTCTTGCACACATATAACAGGGGTAGTCCTGAGCCATTTTATCTGCTATTTCAAATATGCCTGATTCAAATATTTGAATAGGTATATCTAAAAGCTTACAGTTTTCTATTAACAGCTCTTTAATATCAGGATGGTAGCCTGGGTCCATTGCAATATATTCTACTTCAAAGGGCACATTCCCATGTCTTTTAAGCTCCTGAAACAGCTTTGCCATGAGGAGGCTATCCTTGCCGCCTGATATGGCAACTGCAACCCTATCTCCTTCTTTTACTAAATTGTAGTCCTTTATAGCCTTTATAAATTTAGACCATATTTGCTTTCTATATTTTTTTATTATACTTCTTTCTATCTCTTCTAGTGTTTTTTTATCTGAAGACGGTATTACTGTCTCACAGCCTTTTCCAGCTATTCTACTCATCAAATCACCTCAATTTAAAGTTAAGCTGAAGTTAATTTAAAGTTTCCCAATTAACTTTAAAAACCTTTTTCCACATAATCAATGTCACTATTAAAGCTATTGCTGTATATACATAAAATATTATCCCATTTAGCCTAGTAAGTAAATGAAGTCCAGCGGTCACTCCAACAATAAACAACAATAAAAAGAAGGAGCCTGTACTTTGTTTCTCTATTTTATCTGTATCTCGACTAAAAGGAAGTCTCTTTTCTCCGCTTCCAAACATTATAACTACTATAAGCATCATATTAATAAACATGAGTATTACATCAAGTATTATACTAAATTTATATAGAATTAGAAATATTAAACTTACAAATGTCAAAATACCTATACAATATTTAAAAATATAGGCTTTGATAGCTCCTTTATATATAAACTCTGGAGACTCTATGGGCAAGGCCTTATATATCCAAGCTCCTTTATAATTTTCACTTAGCTCAATTAACATGACTGTAGTACTTAACATAAGTATGCTTAAATACATCCCAAGATATGCTTTGCCTTGAGATAATGAAGAAAGTACTTCTGCAAATGTAGTGCCGCTTCTAACATAATTAAACACAGTCAAAAATGGAAAAACAGCTGCAAACGCTAATGACGGATATATCTTGAGCTTAAGCTTTCTTTCATTAGATAGTAAATTTTGTGAAAATCTAAAGAAAGCTCTTTCTGTTTTGTTACGGCAGAGGATACCAGCCACTTTTTTTTGAAGCTTTTGCTTTCTTTCAACTAAAGAGCTTCTCTTTTCTCCGCTACTATTTAGCTTTAATAGATTACTTTCAAAGTTTGGCATTACAATCTTTGTGTGAATAAATAGTGAAAGTATAGGTACTATTAAAGCTACTAAACTCAAATACAAGTACCAGCTTTCAAAATTATTATTTATGAAAACCTCAAATGGTGCTGCAAACCATGCAGGAGGAAGAAGAAAATTCCACCATTTAGGAGCTGCAACAATTCTTACGTCTACAAAGTTAAACATACGCCCTATTAGCTGATATCCTATTATCATTACTACGGATAGAATTATCTGAAAGTAATTAATTATATCCTTTAGCTTTTCTCCATCAAAATATTTAAGTATAAGACTATACAGTAATGATGCCAAAAAAACTACTAGTCCAGCAATGAGTATTAGTTCAATAGAGTATATTAGAAGAAATAGTATCCCGTGCTTTATGGTGCCAGCTATTAGTGAAGGTCCTGCCATTACTATGGTAATAGTGAACATGTAAATGAATATATGCACGATTTTTGACATATTATAGGTTCTTTCGTCTATAGGTCTTGAAAGGAGTATATTTTTGCTCTTAATATCTAATAAAACTGATGAAAAATCTGCAATCATAGTACTTAGCATCATAAAAATGAGTATTCCAAGGCTTATGCTCATGCTCGCATATATTGGAATAGGTAATATTATGAAAAACATAAAGAATAGTCCCATTATTCCATAAGAAATTAAGGATTTTTTGAATAAATTGTCATCTTTGCTCTTATTATTTGATGTACCCATTGCTACTGGTACTCTTCTTTCGTCTAGAGTCAGCTTAATCTGTAGTATTGAACGCATGACCTCATAATTTACTCCTAGCTTTTTGAATATAAAGCTAAATTTATCTAGAATTTTTAAAGACATGAAATTCTTCATTTTATGCCTCCTCTAGAAGAGATACAAACTCATCTGCAATTTCTTTATGCTTCGTAAATCCTGTAAGCTGGTTAAATATCTGCTCAAGGGAGCCTTCCATACTCATTTCCTTCAATTGCTCAAAGGTACCGTCTGCTACTATTTGTCCGTTATTTATTAGAAGTATTCTATCACTTATCTTTTCTACTATCTCCATTATGTGAGACGAATAAAATATTGTTTTACCTTGCTTAGCTAATAATGCTAAAATCTCTTTGAATATCATAACACTGTTTGCATCAAGTCCGCCTAAGGGTTCATCTAAAAATAGTATATCTGGGTTATGAATCATACTTGAAATTATTAGTAGCTTTTGCTTCATTCCTTTTGAGTAAGAGGATATTCTAGAATGATAGTGCTCTTTTATTCCAAACAGCTCCATAAGTCTCTGTGCTCTTTCCTCTGTTTTTTCGCTGTCCAAGTCATATATATCTCCTAAAAATGTCAAATATTCCTGAGCAGTTAGATTTTCGTATATTTCAGCTGTTTCTGGCACATATCCAATTCTTCTTTTATAGTCTACTCTATCCTCTAGTATGTTTTTCCCGAATATCCTTACTTCTCCTCTGTATTTGTTTATTATGCCTAGCAATATCTTAACTGTGGTGCTCTTCCCTGCTCCATTAGGACCGATATATCCGATTATCTGTCCCGGATAAACCTCTAGATTTATCCCCTTTAAAATATCTGCATCCTCGCCATAATTCATTCTCAAATCTCTTATTGTTATAATAGGCTCTCTTTCCATTGCATTACCTCCTTACATTGTTCCATTAAATAGTTCAATTAACAGCTTATCATAGCTATGGTTTGGCTTCTCTATTTTATACTTATCTACGAAATATTCCCCTAATCCTTTTTCTATTTCTTCTGCTTTTTCTCCTAGGGAAGCTTTTCTTCTGAAATATTCTTTTATGAGCTGATATTCTTCCTGAGTTAAAGAATATTTAAAATTTGTTCTTTCACTTTCTAGCTTAATATTATATATCTCTTCTCTTTTCTCTTCTAGAACTACTATTGTTGATGCTAAATAGTCCCCTATTCTCCTATTAAGCTTTGTAAAAAATATTAATATTACTCCTACTCCATAGGTATCTACTATCATTCTAAATAGATTTCTTATGATTGAATGCTTAAATGCTATTGGCTGTCCATTAGCTCTTATAGTTCTAAGTCCAAATATTTTTTTGCCAGGGGTCTTTCCGTTCATGGTCATCTCAAAGAATATGAAATATCCATAATTAATTAGAAAAATTAAAATCAGAGATATGGCTACTGTCCAGCTTTTATACTTGTCATATAGTTCAACAGGTGTCAGTCCCGAAAGAAATACTATAAGTATTATTGCTCCTATTAAGACTAATTGTATTAAAGTATCTATTCCTGCGGCAGCAGTACGTGAGCCTAGTGCTGCAAGGGTATATTCTACCTCTATATTTTCTGGTGTAGTGATTTTTATTGTTTTCATCATTTCTCTCCTTTTTGTAATAGCTTTAATCTGATACAATGTATTTGAGGTGAAAAATATTGAAGATTCAACAGTTTATTGAAAAAAATACGCCATTATGGTCAGAATTTAAAGCTCTTACTGAATTGATAGATAAAAAAGGTATTAAAAGTTTAGGTTCTAAGCAGCTTAAACGCTATCTGTACCTTTTCCGTAGGTCTAGCCATCAGTTGGCTTATGCAAGAACTCATTATCCAGGTAGTGAAGTAATACCGTATATTAATTCACTGGTAGCTATTTCACATAATCACATATATTCAGTTAAGAAGTATGATTTCTCTGAAATAGGTGAATTTTTCAAATTTGGTTTGCCCAATAGTATAATGAGATATAAAAATTATATATTAATTGCCACAGCAGTGTTCTTATTCGGCTTTTTCCTCAGTTGGCTATTGGTAGCCGCTAATCCTCAAAGCGCTGCATATTTTATGCCTGAAGATATGATACAGGGCATTAACTGGGATGCAAATACTTCTGAGCAGTGGGATTATCCCGTTATGTCAAGCTACATAATGACAAATAATATCTCTGTAGCAATAAAAGCCTTTGTGCTAGGCATTACCCTAGGGATTGGAACCTTTTATATTCTTTTTTTTAATGGAGCCTTACTAGGTGCTCTTACTGGATTAGTATATCAAAAAGGAAATCCATTAGGATATTGGTCCTTAATCCTTCCTCATGGAATATTAGAGCTAACGGCTATTTTTATAGCTGGAGGTGCTGGGTTTATATTAGCTCTCTCTATACTAATTCCAAAAGAGTACTCTAGAAAGCATTCTATTATAAAGGGCGCTAAAGAAGCTACCGGTTTGATGCTTGGCGTAACCGTATTTCTTATTATTGCAGGAATTATTGAAGGCTTCTTTACTCCTATTGATATCTACCCTGTATATAAGCTAGTATTTGCAGGTCTTACTTTATTAATGATAGTTGCTTATTTTTCAATACCGTATTTCAGGTCATCTGTCAAAAACTGAGGCTAGCGAAAAAAATTCCGAACGTAGCGAAGAATCTCTGCTTGAGGTTCTTTACTACCGTTCAAGATGACAGACTCTTAAAAATTCATCCGATTTTTTATGTATATATATTTATTTATCACATCAGATGCTATTTTTTCGGGCTTACATTCAATGCACATTATGCCTTTAGAATTTAGTGTACTTATTAGTTTTTTTCGATCCTTAAGCATTTCAATAGCTACAGATTTTATATAAGCATCCTCCTCTTTTTTTACAACCATGGATGCCTTATCTTCAAGCTTTTCGTCTTTTATTAATACTATTATTACAATATTGTTTTTTGCTACTACTGGAAGAACCTTTAGCATGTCCTCGGCTTCCTCTACAGTATCAAAATCTGTAAACAAACATATTAGACTTCTGCGTCTCTCTTTTCCTTTGAAAAAGTAAAAGGCTTCTTCATAGTTAGATGTGGCCTTGCTATGCTCTACATGGTATAGTGCTTCCATCAATCTATTTCTATGACCGCTTCCCTTACCAGGAGGTATAAAGGCCTCTATGTCTGTATTAAATGCCATTAGTCCTGATTGATCACCATTTTGGTTTACTATATCACAGAGAAGCAGACCTGTATTGATTGCCATATCAAGCTTGCTTTTGCCCCTTATTGAATAGCTCATAGGTCTTCCTGTATCTATAATTGCATATACATGCTGGTTTTTCTCAGGCTCATACTGGTTAACTATGGGCTTATTTTCTCTTGCTGTAGCATTCCAATTGATTTTTCTATATTCATCTCCTGCAACATATTCTCTAAGACTTTCAAACTCAGTTCCTTGACCTAAAATCTTCAGTCTCTTCCGACCATCCTTGTATATCAGGTTATTATAGGCTGCTAGTCTATGCTTTCTTAAATCCTTAAGATTTGGACATACCTTGAATTCTTTTTCTAAATTTGAGCTAAACTGTTTTCTACATAGATTAAGATATCCATCATATCTTATATGGACCTTGCCAAATTTAAATGCTCCTCTTTTTTTAGGCACAACCTCATACTCAAATATTTCTTTTTCATGGGGTGCTATGTATTTGCCTATAGCTAATTTCTGAATATGAAAATGGAAATCTGGCACTTCATCTTTTATTTCAACATATATACTCTTATTGCTTTTGTTATATATACTTATTCTTATCTTTTCATTTTCAAATAGTGATAGCTTTTCACCATCTAGTCTTTCTACTTCTAATGAATCATGAGAAGGTGAAATCATATAGTCTGCAACTAATAGGGAAAAGCAGATTATATTGTATACAACAAATACTGTTAGTGCTAACCCAAAAAAATAAGCTATAAAGGTTAGTATGATTCCAAGTCCTATTAGTAATATGAAGCGTTTTGTGATTGTCATATGGTTCACCTTTCTTTCTAACGGCAGAATATTTTCGCCCTATACATACGGGATTTTTAAAAAATACACAGTCACGGTTAGCAGTTGGGCTATACAAATTTATTTGTTCGCTACGCTCACATAAATTTGATGCCCTTTGCATTTGACCTACCATCAATTCACTTCGTGAATCGGGTTAGGTCATAATCAAAATAGTTAAATTTATCTCGGCACCTTAATCTGAGTCAAAATATTGTCTATAACCTTATCTTCCTTTATTCCCTCTATGGTAAGCTCTGGTCTTAGAGCAATACGATGTCTTAGTACTGGGTATGCTACTGTTTTTATATCCTCGGGGATTACATAGTCTCTTCCGCTTATTACTGCGTAGGCCTTTGCTGATTGTAGTAGTGCAATTGAGCCTCTTGGACTGCTTCCTACCTCAATAGAAGTGTAGTTTCTAGTTTCTCTGACAATTTGTATTATATAATCAAAAATACTATTGTCTACTTGAACTTCTTTGATTTCTTCTCTACATCCTAATATATCATCTCCGCTGCAAACCGACTCTACTCCTGTGCTGTCTAAATCTATAGTGTTAAAACCTGCATGATATTTTTCCAATACTGTCTTCTCAGCTTCAGCAGATGGATAATCAATGAGGATTTTCATTAAAAATCTGTCTAGCAATGCCTCTGGTAGCGGATATGTTCCTTCATATTCCAGTGGGTTTTGGGTAGCGAAAACCATATATGGTGATGGCAGGTGGATATTTTGTCCATCAATTGTCACAGCCTGCTCCTCCATAACCTCTAATAATCCAGCCTGTGTCTTTGGAGGTGTACGATTGATTTCATCGGCTAGCAGAAAATTTGTAAAAATCGGTCCCTTTTTCAGCTCAAATTCTCTAGTCTGCATATTGAATATCTTAGTTCCTGTAACGTCAGAGGGCATTAAATCTGGTGTAAATTGAATTCTCTTAAAGTCTACATTCATTGTCTTTGCCAATGTCCTGACCATAAGAGTCTTTGCAAGACCTGGCACCCCTTCTAAAAGTACGTGTCCGCCACATAAAAGTCCAACCATACAGAGCTTAAGCATTTCTTCCTGCTCAACTATTACCTTATCTATTTCTTTCCTAATCTTATCTACTATATGCTTTGTGTATCCTTTTTCAACTCTCTCCAATGCACTTCTCTCCCCTTATCTATAATTTTTTTCAGGTGTTCAATTATTCCTACTATTTCAAGCATTTCTCTGGAGCTTATTTTCTTGCTACTACTCATAGTCTCAATAAAATCATATAATTTCTTTGCTATGTTCATATCTGGCAGCTTTTCTCTCTCCCAAATATTAATCCAGCTTTCAGCTTTATCATTACTTCTATATCCAGTACTATCCTCAAATGAACATAAGAAATCATCATAAAAATTTGCAATCACGTCTTCTCTGAGTTCTCCTCTCTTGAACAAGGATGCAGCAGAATATATATATTCGTTTTCAACTCTTTCCACTTCTTCATAAAGAGGAATCACTTTGCCAAATCGCTTTCCGTAATAATAAATGATGAGCGCTGCTGCTATAATAATTTGATATATGGAAAGCTTAATTCCTGTTGGTATATCTCTCCACAATGAAGGCTTGTGCCCTCCAAAGTAGTGATAATACTCATTAAAGCTAATGCTATTTATATTTAAATTATTTATCTGAGTGATAATCCAATATGCTCCTTCAGTATTTGTAGTTAATGTTTTGTTATTTAAAATCTCTGGGTCTCCAATTACTAATAATCCATTATCATAAGAATAAGCCTTGGCATATTTTTCTTCATTTGAGATATAGCTGTCGATTTCTGTCCCATAATCAAGCAATAGTCCATCCCAGTTAGGCACTAAATATATAAGCACTCCACCACTCTTAATCCAATCCCTTATATTGTCATTTTCTAAATCAAGCTTGTAGGGTTCTTTAGGTTCTATGACTATTTGTGCCATGCCTATATCCTGAGAATCGACCTCTTTCAATATAAGATTAGCAGTATATCCTAGCTCCTTTAGCGCTTCATATACTACACTAACTCCCTTTTCTCCCTTGTTAAATATCGAATAAGGTTTAAAAGATTTTTCATTATCAGTTGAAAATGTTAGAATTAGCCATAGAAGCACTGGAAAAAATATCAGCAAAATAATTAAGTTTCTTTTATCCTTTGTTTTCAATGCTTAGCACCCCATTCCACAGCTCATCCATCTTACCTTCCCACAAGCTAAATTCATACTCATGGATTTCTTTGTGACCAAACCAAGCTTCATTAAACAAATAAGTAAGGCCTTGAAAAAGTCCTGTGTATTTAAAGTTACTATTTTTAAGGATTTTAGCCATTTCCTCGTTGGTCTTTGTTTCATCTAAATATAATATGTTGTTTTCATTCATTTTTAACAGTATAGAAATAAACCCAATTCTTATGGCTTCTCTATAGTCTCCATGATTTTTAAACTCCCTTGATTTATTTCTTAGTCCTTCAGCTGTGGTTGTAGAGCTGATTTCCTCTCCAAAAATTGTTTTTATTTTTTTATTTTTTCCTACAGCTTTTTTCATAGATAAAAACAATATGATGACGAAAATCACAAGAAGTATAAGCCCTATAATAACTATACCATTGGATATCCCAAAGGAAGATGTATTTAATTTATTTTCCATATTAAAGAGCTTTTCGAGCAAAGCTTCTAGCCATTCTCTTATAGTATTTCTTATTCTCTCTACTATATCTACATAATCCTTCTGCAAATATCTATATTCTGCTTTATTAAGTATCTTACTCACTACTCTGTCAAATTCTTCTTTCTTTAATGTGGCAGCATTTACGTAGTAGTTGAAGTTCATATTTTTATTCCTCTCTAAATACACTATGAATTCTTTAGTCTTGAAATATTAAGCTCAATATCAAAGCCCTCTTTTTCAAAACGCATGTTATAATACAAAACAGTCATAAAAATCCCACTTATTGGAGATACAAAAAGTGAAACTAGTAGCTGAATCGGAATTCTTGCTATATTTCCTAGCATTAAAAGCACAGCTTGCAGCTCACCATTGAGATTTGAAGAGCCTAATAAGGCATAAATTATTCCTCCAATTAGTGTAAAAACAGAGTAAATTGAAAGGCTTATCAAGGACACTGAAATATTAGATGATATAAAGCACCATAGCGTTCTCCAGAATCTGCCTTTTACAAGCTGTCTACTCTTCTTGAGAGCCTTAAAAAAGTATGCTTTTTCAATTATTGCTATCTGAATAGAAAATGCATGGATAGTCATAAAATAAATAAAAGCAGTTATAAATATGATTGTAATTAGAATAAGCATGGAATTAATTAACCATGTACCATATGTGTAGTTAAGCAAAATTAAAGCAATAATTCCGCCACAAACTAAAAGTACAGGCAGAAACAAAATAGCTCCAGCTATTATAACACTTAGTACCCTGTGTATATTTTTAAAGGCACCCATAATTGCATCTGATACGTCTGCTCTTCTGTCTAAAAATCCATTTGAACCTACAATTATAATACCGCTCTGTCTAATTGCATCTAGAGAATAATATAGTACTGCTATAATTAAGACAAACATAAATATTGATACGAAAAAACCTATTTCAAACATGCTTCCAAGAAAAAGTCCTTTTGTCATTAACACGCTAAAGGGTAATATAATTATAAAGGAAGAAATAAGCCCAATAACAAAAATTAATATACTTATAACAAATAAATACAATGCTGATGTGCCAATGCTTCTTTTATGTAAATAAACGGATTTGTCAAGCATCTTCGCTATAGACATGGTTCCATATTTTTCAAAATTCATTAAAGCATCCCTCGCAAACTTAAAATATTTTAATAGAATAATTATTTACAGTATAGAAACTATTCTATCATAAATTGCCTTTTTTTCATAATTGTCATTTTGATGTGAAAGAGAAAGGAGATAGAAAGTACTTCTATCCCCTAGGTTTGAATTTGGAAATTTCCTGTAGCTGTCTATATAATTCTTTTTCTTCATCAGTTAAATGTGTTGGATTTACAATTTTAACCCTTACATACATATCGCCCTTGTTCCCATTCATATCCTTATATCCCAAGCCTTTAAGCTTTATTTTCTCATCAGTTTGGATTCCTTCTGGGACTTTTATCCTAACTTTATCCTTCAGCCCTTTTACTAATACCTCACAGCCTAAAGAAGCTTCCCATGGTGTAAGAGGCAGGTCTTTTATTAAATCAATTCCTTCTAGCTTTAGCTCTCTATCTTCTCTAATCTTGACCTTTAGTAACAAGTCTCCATTTTTGCCACCCTTGGAGCCTTTTTGCCCTTGTTCTCTTATTTTTATCTTCTTTCCGGGAAGTATTCCCGCAGGTATTTTTACTGAAATCGTCCTAGTCTCACCTAATACATTAATGCTTATGGTCTTATTTAACCCTTCGTATGCTTCTAATAAGCTTATCTCTATCTCTGATTCAATATCTTCACCCTTGATGCTCTTGCTCTTTCTGCCTGAGAACATGCTGCCTAAGTCAAATCCAGAGGTTCTGCCTCCGCCGCCATGTCCTCCAAAAAACATATTAAAAAAATCACTAAAATCAGAAGCATTACCTGAGGTATAATATTGGTGTCCACCATTACCAAAGCCAAATTGTGAAGGGTCAAAATCTGAGCCATTTTGAAAATTATAGTTTTGACCAAAGGTATCATACTTCTTTCTTTTCTCTTCGTCTCCTAAAACCTCATAGGCTTCATTTATTTCTTTGAATTTCTCCTCTGCGGATTTATCCTCTGGATTTAAATCTGGATGATATTTTTTTGCCAGTTTTTTATAGGCTTTCTTTATATCGCTGTTGGTGGAGCTTTTTGATACTCCTAGCACTTCATAATAGTCTTTATATTTCATTGTCTCTTCACCTCTTTAAATTAAGGTTTTATTCTATAGTAAGCTTATTTTGTTAAGAGGAAACAATCTAATAATTACCTTCGCTCTTACATTTTTTAAAGGAACAGGTCCTATGGATCTGCTGTCTCTACTATTGTTTCTATTGTCACCCATGACGAATATATGCCCTTCTGGAACTGTTATGGTTCTGTCCTCCATAAGCATCTCTTCAAGAATATACTCTTCTTCTAACAGCTCTCCATTTCTATAAAGCCTATTATCTCTAAACTCTAATACATCACCGGGCACTCCAATAACTCTTTTTATAAGCAGGTCTCTATTTTTTCTCCTTAAAATAGTACTGATTATGGCACTATCTTTAACTTCATCCATTAAGGTTCTTTCTCTCAAAGTATTGCCGTCTACTATTACTATTGAACCATGTTTAGGAATGTTTTTAAATACCTGATTAATCTTTACTGCAAACAATCTCTCTCCATGCTCTAGGGTTGGATTCATGGACTCACCATCTACCCCAGTCATTTCAAAAATAAATAAATTTATAAGTAAGGCTAAAGCAAATGCTATTCCTATACTTTTTATCCAAGAAAGTATTTCTGCTGCTATAGTGTTTTTAGACATTTTAAAACCTCCTGTTTATCTCTTAGAAAGCTTATTATGGTTTTCTAGCCTCCAATAAATGTACTTATAATCATAGCCCTGTATTTTAAAGCCTGCTCTTCTAAGCACCCTATGTGATGGAATATTGTTTTTTAGTGTCAATGCTATTATAGCACTAATATTGGGTTGTGCAAATGCCCATTTTGTAAGTCCTACTAATGCTTCTGTCATATATCCCTTACCTCTGTACTCTTCTTCCAAACCATAGCCTACTTCAATTTCTCCCTGACTATTAGGCGCATCCTTAAATCCAATTTCACCTACTATACAGTTCTTATCTTTGGGTACAATCTGCCAATAGGTATAATATAGCAGGTTTTTCCTGTCCCGACCTATACAGCCTGCCTTAATTTCATATATACCTCTCATCTTGTCAGTAAGCTGTTTTCCTGATACACTTAATCCCAATTTCTTTTCCATCTTTGCTCTGTTCTTTATGCAAAGCTTAAGATTATCAGCAGTTAAAGGAATGAGCTTTAATCTTTCTGTAATTAGCATGTTGACCCCCTTAACGCAATACTATAAAGCTACAAAAGTGTAATTTATACTTAATACTATTATATTAATCCGTACATTATAATTTATTAATATTATTTGACTTAAGCATATTTATCTGTGCTGTGATTAACCATATTTATTTTCAGTTCTAGATTTATTATATTTAATTATTCTTATCTTGTATACATTAAATAGTCTAATAAAAAATTATATATTTTTCTGTAGCTCCTATCTATTATATATAGCATCTTGTCATTGTATTTATTGAAGTAATCATAATATGAAGTAATCCATGTCTTTTTCAACATTATGAACTGTTGTAAATTGAAATTGCAGTGGCAGTTTACATACAAAAAAATACTTAAATACAGTAATAGCGCTTTCTAATGGCTGTAAAAGCCATAAAAAGCGCTATTTTTATGCAATTGCTCCTATGGTAGTCATTTCATCTACACATAAGTCATGTTAGTTCATGATTATAATCCCTCATTACTTATATATGTCAACAGAAATTCTGTTATCTTTTTTATTTCTTCATAATCAATTATGTCGGGTATATCGTTTGGGTGGTGGTAGCCATCTAGCTCCCATTCTATAATAGTAACTGCTTGGGCTCCTGCCTCAGCGACTGTAGCGTGATCGCTTCTATTATCTACCTTTTCAGAATAGTTTATATTTAAGTCCTTTGCATAGCCTTTCAATTTTTCTGTCAAATCACTTTTAATTGTGTAATCAAAGGTTATTGGATTATCCTTTTTATGAGCAACCATATCTAAGTTAATTACTTCTGCCTTTCTTAAATCACAAGGTGGGTTATGGGAAAAGCTTCTAGAGCCATAGAGTCCATTTTCTTCTCCATTAAAGGCAACAAATAAAATAGATTTCTTAGGCTTTATGTTCCCTTCCTTTAGTATTCTGGCTATTTCAAGCATTACAGATACTCCTGAGCAATTATCAAAGGCCCCTGGATTATAGCTTCCATTTAAGTTATTTCCTAGATGGTCAAAGTGTGCAGAAATGATTATATACTGATCCTTTAGCTTTGGATCATTACCTGGTATTAGCCCTAGCACATTAGGCACCCTTTTATTTAATATCTCATAATGGGCTTCAATACCTGTATATAGGCTATTTTCAGAGGCTTCCCTTAGCTCTTCAAATGTACTGGTATCACAAAAAACCACCATTGCTCCATTATCGTTAAAAGTAGTTATTCGAGGAACATTAACCATCTTCGTAAAATATCCAGTCTCTACCTGTGCAGGATCTTCTTTATCTCTTTCACAAATCAGAGCCCCTATATTTGGTTCTCTTTGCAATATGCCTTCAGTGCCCATGGTATTTCTTACTTCAATGTAGACGTCCTTTGGAAGCAGCACTATTTTTTCCTGTAGATGCTGGATATCTCCCATTATTAAATCAATACTATTAATATAGTACAATTCCCCCTCCACATTACCATTTATTTTCAAGTAGGTACTTACATTCACGTAAAAGTCATCGATATTTTCAAATTCTTTTATAATATTTTTATTTGAATCCATAATTACCATAGTCGATTTTTCTTTCATATGGTTTGTGCCTTGGAAGTAATACTGCATATAATCTTCTGCACCTACAGGACTTTCAAGTCCTATTTCTTTAAAGTAGTCTGCTATGTACTCTGCTGCTTTTAAGTTTTCTTCTGTTCCCGTTAATCTCCCATCATATTTTTCATCAGCTAGCTCCTTTATTATAGCTTCTAAATTAGAAACATTTATATTATCCTTTAGATTTTTAGAAAACTCTCCAGTTTCTTTTACATTTGTGCTGCATGCACTTAGTACTAAAACTAACGATAGCAATAAGGCTACACATATATTTTTGAACTTCTTCATTCCATCTCCCCCTTATTTCTTCATTTCCTATTTAATATAATTATAGGAAAATATAGTGACAAATGATGTCACTAATATATTTTATTTAACTTGCTTTCTTCTATTGTTTTCTCTTATCTATGGTATACGCTCTTATATTGAACTTATTTGAACAAGTAAAATCATACACTAAGAGGCAAATAATTAATAACAAGGACATAGTATGTCACACTATTTCAATTATGATTTAATAAATATATACTATAGATAAACAAGTTGAAATCTAAACATATTATTATAACAGTTTTAGAATTTAAGTAGTAAAACTTAAGAATATTCAATTAAGCTATGAAAATGCTTATCTATATTTATTTCAAAAATAAGGAGATGACAATTGCTATATGAAATTTATAATAAAAGAGATGACTGATAAAGAAGCAAGGGAAATATGCACATGGAAATATGATGATATATATTCATTCTATAATATGGATGAAAGCAGTTTCAATGATCTGGTTAATGATCCATATCATTGTGTTATTGATGAGGATAGAAATCTTGTAGGTTATTGCTGCTTTGGTGAATCGGCTACAGTACCAAATGGTAAGCTTGTTGGAGCTTATGATGAGGAAGGATTTATAGATATAGGTCTGGGGATGCTGCCAAAGCTATGCGGAAAAGGGTTTGGTGCTGCATTTCTAAATAAATGTATAGAGCTTGGAGAAGAAAAGTTCAATATAAGCAATTTCCGCCTAACTGTTGCAACCTTTAATAAGAGAGCCATAAAAGTTTATGAAAAACTTGGCTTCAAAAAAGATAGGTATTTTAATAGAATAACTCAAGATGGTCGTACTATAGAATTTGTTACTATGAAATTGGAAAGAATAGAGACTTTATAGGCTAATTCCACTTTCTAGATGAATTTTCTTATATCATAAAAATCTACATATCTGTTATTTAAAGTTTCATTTAAAAATTCACCTAATTTCTTCATAGCTGCTTCTTGAATTTCATAAGCTAATGAACAATAATGGATTATAGAGGACAATGGGATTTTATTATCTATCCTTTGTCCCTCCAATAATTCTCTAAGAGTTGGTATATACTTTACATTTTCATTATCTAAGCTATATAACTCCTTATATAGTTTACATATATCTTGGATATTGGGGAATTCTTCACTTACATGACTTAAATAATGATAAGCTTCCCTTCTGCTATTTATTAAGTAATGCAAAATTTTGTAGGCTCCTCTTTCATCAAATTCATTATTTTTTAAAGCTTCTATAAGATAGTGATGAGCTTTCCTTCCTGATGCAATTTCTCTATTAGTTGTTCTTTCATTATAATAGCTTAATTCCCATCTGTCTAAGGCAAATATGAGAGAATCCATATAAATATCTCTTATATCCTTTTGGATTTTCTCATCAATAATCTGACACATCCAGTAGCTGGCATTTGCTTTTCCAAAGTTCTTATAAAGTAAAACTTGGTCATCTTCATTGTATCTGTCTTTGTAAAAGAAAATTTCATCCTCATCATCGTATCCATGAATAACTTGAAAATCCACTATTCCAGCAGCCCAGACAATTACTGGGTTACCTTTGTCAATAGACTCTTTAATCCTCTCTATAGCTTTTTTTTGATGAAGAGGAAATGTTAGGTCTGTTTTGAGCCCATCATAGCATTCAGAGTAATAGCCTATAATATCTAAGCATTCCCTTGAGGTTGTATTAAGCTCATACATCTTTGTAGAAGCAAGAATTAAGTTTTTATGTGCTGAGAAAACAAAGCAAAAGCCTGTCATTCCAGACAATAAATATTTAGGCTTATCAAATTCCTTCCTTCCATTAAGAACTGCGTATAAACAATCAATGAATCCGCTAGATTCTCTTTTCAATATAATATTATCTAGAATTTTACTCTTCATTTTCCCTATCCTCTATCTTAAGAATTATTTCTTTACATCGGTTCTCTATCTTTTGTTTTAGCCATTTAGGGCTTATAATTTTGTCCCATGCTCTTGTACAAATAAGCTTGTTTATAAACTCATCAATATTGAAGAATTCGATGCAATAAACATTTCCTTCCTCTTTTTCTATATTTAATCCTTCTTCCTGCTCTATATTGCATCCATTATGAAACAATACCTTTGCTACAAAAGGCTCTCTATTAATAAAGCTTGAATATTTCTTGTACTTAATGTCCTTGGGAATACTAAATTTGTCTTTTGAAACCTCTAAGTTTATTATTCTATCTAATCTTATGCAAATAACTTCATCCTCATAGTCGTCATAGGCTATCAAATGGTCTACTCTACATTTATAAAACAATTTATAGGGACTTAGCTTCATCTTTACTTTACCCTTAACAGCATCCTTATAGAATAAGTCTATTTTGTTTTTTGAAATCATTGCATTATAAACCTGATAATAACATTGTACTATAGGTTTATCTAAATCAAATATGGGAATCTCGTCATCATAGTCTTCTCCTTGGGCTAATCTGTTAAAAAGATTAGCCAATTCAACTACCTTTGGTGTTTGAGTAAAGTTCCCGTACCTATATGCTAAAAACTTAAGCATAGCTCTTTGAATTTCATTTATATATACATTTGGTAATGTATAATTTTTGACTTCATAATAGTAGCCTTTTCTTTTATTATCATACTTAAGTGGTGCGCCTAAGGAATTCCTTAAATAATCAATATCTCTTTGGCATTGCCTAATAGAAATCTCAAATTTTTCTGATAAATGATTTCTATTTGGAAACCTGTTGTTCTTAATTTGTTGATCAAACCAAATTAATCTATGCATATTACTCAATTCTATCACCTACTTCTGCTAATTCTTTAAGTACCAGAGCCAAGCTTTTATATTAAGAAATATTCAATAAAAGCTATCCTTAAGCTTACCAAAGGATTAAATAATCCTCAACTTTATTTTAATATTCCTAGAATAGTTTCTGCAAATTTAATAGTATCTCTCGGATTGGCAGCAGTGATTATATTTTTAGATACAGAAACACCGCTGTCACCGATTAAAGCTCCGCTGTCTTGGAGCTCTTTTATATGTTTAGGATTAGGATAAACAACGGCAGTATGCCCCTTAAGTATTCCTGCTCTAGCAAGAACTACAGGCCCATAGCATATAGCAGCAATATACTTATTATTGTTATAGGCATCCTTAAGCAAATTGTGAATATCTTGGTTATCTAATATGAGCTTTGTTCCATTCCCGCCAACTAATATTATTATTTGATAATCATCAATATCTACATCTCTTATATCATATTTGCTTTCATATACTACATTTTTATCATCAATTATTTCTCCAATAGTAGTACTTGCCAGTGCAATATCAAAATCATTATCTATGAGTATATCTCTTGTATTTACAAATTCATAATTGTCAAAATCTTTTTCTGGTAAAATAAATAGAGCTTTTTTAGAATTATTCTTTGTGTACAATAGTCCTATCAGCAAAACTACAATTAGTGCCACTGTAAAAATACCTTTATAACTTACACCCTTTCCCATGAATATCCCCCATTTACTTTTATTTTGTTATTAATAATTATAATAAAAGCCTTGTGACATATTATGGCACAGCAATATATCAATCCTCTTTCTGCTGCTATAGGTACTTCTATAACTTCTCTATTATTCAACAAAAGACTGTATATGCAAATACTTTCTATATCATAAAAATGAAATGCTTGTAGTTTTTTCATAGAGATTTCTTCCGTACAGCTTTATGAGGACCATAGTTGCTATAAGCATGACGATTAAAATACAAAGTCCTCCTATAGGATCCGTCAATATAGTAACTAGCCCATGTGAAAAATTAGACATGGCATGAAATACAAGTGCCCCAAAGACACTTCCATTAGTTTTAATAAATAATATGGTCATCGTAATTGTCAGCAAAATAGTATATATGGTATATCCGATCAAAGCAACTCCAATTCCATAGGCTAGAGTTATACTGTGCTGAATTGTATCTTCCATAAAAAATTTAGGCAGATGCCAGACAGACCATACAAGCCCCAATACTATACTGGAGCTCATAGGAGACATTATACTTAAAAGCCTTGGCAGTGCATATCCTCTCCACCCAAGTTCTTCTCCAAGCGGTCCCTGCATTATTATAAAATAGACTATTAGCAAAAACACAGTCCATATTTTAGGAAAAATAATAGGAGCAAGCAATGAATTAAACTTTAGATCTGCTATAAAATATGATAATAAATAAGCTGTTACTAAAACAAAGGGCATAAGTAAAAGTGCAAAACAGTGCCATCTCAGACCTAATCTAATATCTATAGTTCTTTTAAATAATTCTCCTAGCCCAGACTTGCCAAGTGTCAATGCTGTCAGCAATATTGATATAGAAGATGGAATAAAATCTCCTGCTTTAACTAGTAATGCAGTAAGTGAGGATAATTCATTATTAGAAGGTGTTAATAACGCAGGCAGCCAAAGCAAACATGATATTATATTTACCATTATAAAAAAACTAAATATCTCCTTGTATACCTTTTTCATTTCATCTCTCCTCGTACCTAATAACTAGATTCCTTTAGCACTTTTAATTCTTCTAATACATTTTTATATTCTATTTCTAGCTTCTGTTTTTCATCTGGAAACTTTAAAATCCTATCGGCAATTTGTGCCAATTTCATTTCACAAGACAAAATTTCCGTTTGATTTGATTTGTTTCCTTTTTTAATTTCCCTGTGTTTAGTGAAGTCTGATAAGTTTCCATGAAAGGATTCAATCTTACCATTTTTAATTATTAATAAATCTGTAGCTATTGCATCGACAAACAATCTATCATGGGAAACAAATACAATGGTTCCTTCAAATAGCTTAAGCATGTTCTGAAGACTTTCTATGGACGGTATGTCTAAAAAGTTTGTAGGTTCATCTAATAATAAAATATTACAATCTGAGGTAAATAGCTTAGCCAGAGATAGCTTTATTCTCTCTCCGCCACTTAACACAGCAGCCGGCTTCATCAAATCCTTTTCAGAAAACAGCATCCTTGACAATATATTTCGTGATATAGTTTCATTTTGTATGGAGGTAGCCATTATATTCTCAAAAATGGTTTTAGTAAAATCTACATTTTCATAATTTTGATGAAAATAACCAAACTTTGCCTTTGGTACATTTCGTATTCCTGCCTTTTCTTTTGCAATTAAATTTAAAAGAGTTGTTTTCCCTGAACCATTTTCACCAATTATAGCAGTCTTTGCACCGTTAGATATAGTGAATTCAGCATCTTTAAAGATATCATGCTTTCCATAAGAAAAATTGATTCCATATCCCTCTATGACAATCTTGTTTTTAGGCGGATTAGTTAGTTGAAAATCCGGGCGAATTATAGCCTGCTCCTTAGGCTTTTCTTTTTTATCTAAGTGCTCAATCCTAGAAAGTATATTTTTAGCTGACCGTTCTGCATTTTTTTGTTTTGTATCTGGTTTTCTTGTAGCCATAAAATATATTGCTTTTAAATCACTGGAGCTTTTGTTTTTTTGCTTCCTTCCCAATTTTTCTGAGTTTTGTTTTTTATCCTTATAGACATTTTCTAATCTACTCTTTTCCTCAATATATTTCTCATATTCTGTCCGTTGCCGTTTTATATTTTCGTCCTTTATGCTCTCAAAATCAGTATAATTACCATTGTAAAAATATAGCTTATTATCTCTTATCTCAATTATACGATTACATAAATCATCTAATAGCTGTCTATCATGGCTTATTAAAATAAATGTAGATATTCTCTCTAGCTGTTCTCTTAATAATTTTATGCCATCAATATCTAAATTAGTTGTAGGTTCATCTATAAGAAGAATATGGCTATTCTGACTTAAAGCCTCTGCTAATCTTATCCTTGTCTTTTCTCCTCCACTTAGATTGTATTGATGAGCTTTTTCTGATACTTTCCACTGACTTAAAAGTCTACCATCAACATTATTATTCTTCTCTATTGTTTCAAATTGAGAAAAATAATTGATTGTACAATTTCTCTCAACAAGCCCTTCATCTGGCTCTATTTCACCTATTAATATATTTAATAATGTAGTCTTGCCTGCACCATTTAAGCCTATTAAACCTATCCTATCTCCTTCATATACTGTTAATTCTGGAAACTGTAATATTAATTTTTCTCCATAACTTTTTTTAATATCTATTCCTTTCAATAACAACAAAAAAATCCCTCCTTTTTTTCGGATGGATTTCGTAATAAAATACATGTCTATATTACCACTAAAATAGTGGCTATACACTATAAAACGTATAATATTACTAATCCATAGAGCAAAATTCACAACAAAAATCAATGGTTACTTTCCAGTACCACCTTTAAAGATTTTTATTTGCCCGTTTAGCAATTAAGCTAACATGAATTAGTAAATAATCATCAGTTTATCCCTCTCTTTCATTACCATAATTATACTATATCAAATAATTTTTATACGTCAAGATAATAATTGGGGGTATGAAAACTTCTTCTATAAGCCTTTTCATCAAATTCAATTTTCAAATCACATCTCTATTGTATTTCTTATGTAAATCACATATTGTTTAATGTAGAATATATACTTTTTTATCATTTATGGCAAGAATGGAAAAGAAACTTAACTCTAAAGTATATATATTATAATTACCACGTGGAGCAAAGAGGTGAAGAACTTGGAACTAAAAACTATTATATTTGATAGCTTAAAATACATTGAGAAAAATATTAATAAATCTATAACAGCAGAAGATGTTGCAAAAAATGCAGGATACTCCTTATATTATTTCTCAAGAACATTTAAAAAGCAAGTAGGTTTATCAATTATGGAATATGTAAAAGAACGAAGATTAATTAGAGCGTCAGAGGAAATAGTAAATGGGAAAAAAATAATTGATATTGCATTAGATTATGGCTATCAGTCACATAGTGGCTTCACAAAAGCATTTAAAAACAAATTCGGTTTTTCGCCAGCACTTTTAAAAGCATTTAGATTTCAAATCAATTGTTTAGGAGGTAATTGTAATATGAGTCATGTATTTATTAAAAACACAAATGTTCATGCTACAAAAGAAAAATTATTTGATATATTGATAACTACTATAAATGAAAACAGATTAGAATATGACTACGAAAAAATTAAGAAAGCATATGAGCTTGCCTGCATAGCACATAATGGGAAAAAAAGATATTCTGATGATGACTATGTCACACACCCGATTAATGTTGCTATTATTTTATCAGAAATAGAGGCAAGTGAAGAAGCAATTATATCTAGTTTATTATATGAAATTTTTTTAGAAGAGATTAGCATGTCTCTTGAAAAATTAAGAAGAGAGTTTTCTGATAGGATTGCAAGTATTATCAAAGGCGTAATAGAATTTAACAAAAGCAGAGATGTAACAGATGAAGATGTAATTATGGTTAAATTAGCTGAAAGACTTCATAATATGAGAACAATTGAATTTATGGATGAAAATCGTTGGAAAGAAAAAGCAAAAGAAACATTAGATATATTTTTACCTATAGCAGCAAAATTAGATAATAAAAAGATAATGGCAGAATTAAATGATTTATCAGTGAAGTATATATAAAATTTTACTATTAATATTGAATAATTTTTATTAAACAAGTACTTTTTCAATAAAAAAGCCATCTAGAATCGTAAATTATATCTACATTCCTAGGTGGCTTATAATATTTATTATTAAAAATTAGCTTTTAAAACGTATTTTATTTGCTATACTGCACTTAGATAATCTAGTACTGATTTAAAGTCCATTCCTAATCTAAGGGCTAAGGTATCACAACGCAACAAAAAATGAAGGTATCTACACTAAACTCTTAAACATTTCTGTCAGCAATTCATCGGTTATAGGGACTGGATTCAATTTCAAATTATTATGCTTACATAACTTAACTAATTCCTCAATTTCTGTTTCTTTAATACCAATTTCAGTAATAGTAGTTCTCATACCTAAATTTCTCTTTAATTGCAAGATGTGATCTGCCAATTCATATGCATCTTGTAGGCCAATTGCACGTGCAAAATTATGTAATCTTCCATTTTCTGCGTCTGCATTGATGAGTAAAAACTTATCGAGGGTCAAAGCACATGCTTCTCCATGAGGAACATTATAGATACTAGTCAAAGGATAAGAGCATACATGAGGGCCAGATGTTTTTGGTATAGAGAATGCTATCCCCGCAAGTAATGATGCTTCACACATTTTGGTCCTAGCATCTATATTTTCACCATCCATATATGCTTTTTCGAGTGAATCCATCACTAGCTTTGCTGCGCTAATAGCTGCAGCATCACAAATTGGTTGGTGATTTTTACTCCAATATCCCTCAAGAGCTTGTGAAAGCACATCTAAACCTGTGGACGCTGTAACCTGTCTTGGAACGCTTACAGTAAGTTTAGGATCAACAATTGCCAATTTAGGATAAAAGTTATTAGATACAATAGGTAACTTTTTATTAGCTACAGGATCTGAAATAACAGCAACATTTGTTACTTCACTTCCCGTTCCCGCAGTTGTAGGTATGGCAATAAGAGGAATACATGTATTGGTAAATATCTTCCTGCCATACATATATTCTGTAATAGAGTCGTCTGTTTTACACAAAGAACATGCAGCCTTTGCACAATCTAGAGGACTACCCCCTCCTAAACTAATGGCAAAAGCAATGTTATTTTCTTTTATTACTTTTGCACATTCATCAACGTTCTCTATAGTTGGATTAGGCACTATCTTGCTATAAATATGTGTGATTCTCCCACCTGATGACTCCATAATTTTTTTTGCTAACCCATTTCTGATAGAAAATGGGCTACTAATTATAATACCGTTATTAAGGTTTTGCTTTTCAAGGATAGATGATATTTTATCTACTATTCCAACTCCAAATTCTATCTCTACTGGCAGTTTAAAATTCCAATACATTAAATCATACTCCCTTCTATTCTGAACTATCTATGCAATAATAGTAGCTTATTTTCTTGTCCTTAAGAATCTTTTCCCATTCTTTTGATAGCTTTTGATCTGTTACTACTCTATGAATTTCATCTAAATTAACAATATGAAAAAGCTTAGATTTATTAAATTTAATATTATCTGCAACAAAAAATCTATTATTAGAGTTACGTAACATAATCTTTCT
Source organism: Firmicutes bacterium UBA3546 (assembly GCA_002376545.1). Classification (GTDB taxonomy): domain Bacteria; phylum Bacillota; class Clostridia; order Tissierellales; family Proteiniboraceae; genus Proteiniborus. Next base: position 91,434 of record DFOH01000038.1, read on the forward strand.
AATCTCTGCCTCTAATTCATTATTATCTGTCAATCCAGTTTCAATACTAACTCCAGAACAACTTACAAAGGCTTTATCTGCAAAAAAATTTTCTAGATTTTTTACTGACATATATCCAACATAAGATTGAGTAGTTCTCCTTAATTTTCCACCAATGCTTATGAGATTAACATTATCAGCATCTACACATTCATTCATTATTTTAAGTGAATTAGTGATGAGAGTAACTTCCTTCATGCTTTTAATAATTTTTTTTGCTATATATAACGCCGTCGTACTACTATCAAGCATAATGTTGTCGCCATTATCAATAAATTCGAGGCACTTTTCAGAAATCATCTCTTTTTCAGGAATGCAGGCAATCTCTCTAAGAGCAACAGGAATATCGTGGTCAAAGTCGTGTGGCAAGTATGCCCCACCCCTAGTCCTCTTAAGAGCACCAGTGGTTTCAAGCTTTTCAAGATCTCTCCTTATTGTTTCTTCTGTTACTAAAAGCTCCTTGCTGAGCTGTGTAACAGTAACTACTGATTCCATATGAAGCTTATCTAAGATTATTTTTTGACGTTCAATTGCTAGCATAGCACAACCTCTTTCTTAATTTTCTATATATTTCTATCATACTATATAGAACTCAATTTGTATAATTAATACTTATTTTTTCAAACTTTTCCTACGGTTAAACTCTACAATTGCACTATCAGGAATACATTTTACACTTCCAATATTTTTTGCAAAATAATATACTTTTGCAATATCTTCAAGATAAACTGCTCTGATATATGCCTGAGATATAGTTTCTCCAACAATTAGTGCCCCATGATTTCCTAGTAAACAAGCATTTGATTCTTTTAATGCTGAGAGAGCACTTTTCCCTACAGCCTCTGTTCCGGGCATTGTAAAAGGAACAACTGATATTTTTGAGCCTAAATTAGGCAAACTCTCAAATAAAATGAAAGGAATATCTTCATGTGCTACGGCAAACGCAGTAGCATAAGGTGAGTGTGTATGAATAATACCTGAAATTTCAGGTTTATTACGATACACTTCTGCGTGCATTCTCCATTCAGAAGATGGTTTGTGTATTCCATCTATAATATTTCCTTCAAGATCGATTATTACAATATCTTCTAATGTCATTTCATTATAAGGCAGCCCACTTGCAGTAATGTACATCCACTTATTTACGCGATCATAACAACTTAAATTACCGCTTGTCCCTGCAACTAGTTCGTCGTTATAGCATCGCTTAGCGCAAAGTAACACTTCCTCTTTATGTCTATTGTTAGTCATAGTAACCTCCAAAATTCTTAATTATTTAGCATCTTAATTAAATGATAGGTAATGGCACACCACATTGGCAGCGTTCTTGATCTAGTTGTTCATTTTTAATGATATCAATAAACATTTTTGTAACTTGTGCTCTCATTTCTTTAGCAATACGCCTAATCTCATGGCGATCAACAGGCTTAACATCAAGCCCTGTACAATAATTAGAGATAAGACCAACTGACGAATAGCACATACACATCTCTTTTGCTAAAATTGATTCAGGCACACCTGTCATTCCACTTACATCTCCACCAAGTATTTTATACATTTTTATTTCAGCTGGTGTTTCAAAGCGTGGCCCTTCTATACCTACATACACTGCTTCTCCTCTATAATTTAATCCGTACTGACTGGACTTTTCTTCAATTATCCTATTGAGGTTAGGACAATATGGTGAATCCATTGTTGGATGCATTACAATTCCATCTTCACCATCAAAAAATGTTAGCGGTCTTTGTTTTGTAAAGTCTAGAAAGTCTTTTAATACAACAATAGAGCCCGGTTCAATTTCAGGATTGCAAGAACCAACAAGATTAGTAGCTAGTATAATCTTAACTCCAAGTTCTTTCAATGCTGCAATATTAGCAAGATAATTGATTTTATGAGGTGGAATTGAGTGACTTTTTCCATGGCGAGGTAGAAAAATTACCTCTTTACTTCCTAACTGCACGATTTCCAAGTTAACACTACCATATTTTGTTGAAACTGTATGTTCTTTTGCATTCTCACCAATATCATAGACACCAGTACCACCAATAATAGCTACTTTCATTATTATTCATCTCCTATCATTAAGCATTTTTTTGCAAGTTCTTCTTTAAAAGGTGGGTATATAATTCCTTTTTCTGTTACTATTCCAGTTAATAAATTATTTGGTGTAACATCAAAAGCAGGATTGCATACCTTTACTCCATTTGGAGCTGTTCTAGTTCCAAATCCTTCAGTCACTTCTTCAGCAGGTCTTTCTTCTATAGGAATTCCTTCTCCTGTTTCAGTTTCAAAGTCAATAGATTCTGAGTTGATAAAGGTGTAAAACGGAATATTATGGTGCTTCGCCATTACAGCAAGTCCATATGTCCCAATTTTATTTGCAAAATCACCATTTGCAACCATTCTGTCACAACCTACAAAAATTGCATCTATTTTTTCTTTCTTCATTATATGTCCAGCCATGTTGTCACAAATAAGTGTCACATCAACTTCTATTCGCATCATTTCATGTGTTGTTAATCTCGCTCCTTGTAACAAAGGTCTAGTTTCATCAGCAAATAATCGTATATTCCATCCCTTTTCTCTTGCTAAATAGATAGGGGCAAGAGCAGAACCATATCGGACACCTGCATAGCTACCTGCATTACAATGAGTAAGTATCGTCATGTTATTCTTCATGAGTTCTAAACCATATTCTCCAACCTTTTTCGACTTTTCAAGGCAAGTATCTAAAATTTTGTGTGCTTCATCTAATAGTATTTCTTTTATTTTTCCAACAGACTTGTCCGAATTTGTGTAAGCAACCTTTGTCATCCTATCACATACTTTAAACAGCTTAACTGCTGTTGGTCTACAGCTTCTTATATATTCGACTTTTTTATCAAACTCTACAAAAAAATCTTCTTTACTCCCTTCAAATCTCTCTATTCCGAAATATATTCCATAAGCTGCCCCTACACTTAATGCACCAGCACCTCTAATAGCCAACCTTTTTATCGCATCCCACATTGCCTCGATTGTATTGATATGAATATATTTAGTTTCTAGTGGGAGTAGCGTTTGATCTAAAATAATAATTGTATTATCTTTCCACTCTATAGTAGAAGGAATTTCATTCAATAATGAAGTTTTCATATTTTCATACTCTCCTTTATAGATAATCAAAGAGTCACTATATAACCCTAAGATAATCTGTGTTTTATTTAATAGGTATATTTATCAATCTCAATTCAAAGAATCTGTTTCTCTTTTGTAATCTTTATTTTTAAATATTGCTAAAGCACAAATGGTAGCTATATACGGAAGCATCATAGTTAACTGGCTTCTCACTCCAATGTTTTGTAAAAAATTTCCCAGAGCTTCCATAAGTCCAAACATAAAGCTTGCAGCGATTACTCCAAGGGGATGAGATTGTCCCATAAAATTCGCAGCCAACGCCATATAACCCCTACCAGAACTCATTCCTTCAGTGAACATTGTTACCTGTCCTAATGAAAGCTGCATTCCAGCAATTCCACAAAGTATTCCTGATACTATAACAGCCCCATATTGATATCGCTTAACTTTTATTCCTAGACTTATAGCAGCCTCTATATTCTTACCAATTGAAAGAAGGTGAAATCCAGAAACAGTTTTGAATAAATAAATATACATTAATATGGCTATTATTATGCTTAAATAGACTATTATAGTTTGATCCTTAAACAGGTCTTTTAGTATTGGAATATCTGAAAAAACACCTAAACTTATCCTTGGTAACCCCCTCATACTTGGATCGTAAAATGCTCCCTTTACATTAAATATTGAACGCAAAGCAAAAGTAGTTAAACCAGTTGCTAACAAAGTACCTGAAATACCGGTAATAGCAGCAGGAGCATTGTACTTAATTAATAAGATTGCAATAATAATAGAAAACACTGTAGAGCAAAGAATAACAATCAATGTTGTCGTAATTAGGTTGTTAGTTAAATATTGTCCCAATATAGCTGCAAAACAACCAATAAGCATCATACCCTCCAAAGCCATGTTGAAAATCTTTACTCTGGAACAAAGTGCAGCTCCTGCTGATACAAGAAGAATAGGAGTCATAACTCTTAATGCTGAATTTAAGAGAGTTAATATGTAATTTATATTATCCAACTTGCTTCTCCTCCCCTCTGTTCTTAATCTTCATTTTAATAGCGGGAAATGTTATTTTAGCAGCAACGCAAAGTGTAATAATAGCTTGTATTATGCTAGAAATTTCATAAGGGACATTCGTTCTGCGTTCAAGCGCCATTGCTCCAACCTGTAGTCCAGCTAAAACTAGTGATGCAATAGCAGTTGCAATGATATTATTACCTGATAACATAGCAGCCATTAATCCTGTCCAAGCATAACTTGGCGCTTTTAACATTCCATCGATATAACGTTGTTGCATTCCTAGTACTTCTCCTGCTCCTGCAAATCCAGAAATTGCACCACTAATTAGCATTGCTAGTAGCATCATTTTACTTCTGTTTATCCCTCCGTATATTGCAAAAAATGGATTGGAGCCTATCATTTTTGTTTCATATCCTAATACGCTCTTTTCTGTAAAGATATATAGCAATATAACTAAAATAATTGCTATAATCAATCCAAAATGTAAGTTATATCCTTGCAACAGTTTTGGTAATTGTACACCTTCAGAAATTCTATAAGTTTGAGATAATCCTGCAATTCCAGTATTGTCACGTAATGGGAATGATACAAGATATGAAGTAAAATGCACTGCAATATAATTCATCATTAATGTTGAAATCAGAATCTGAACCTTATATTGCTTTTCTAACAATACAGCGAGATATGCATATAATCCGCCTGCAACCATAGCTGCTAAAATTGCAATAATAGTTACAATAAAACTAGGACCTGGCATATAAACACCAACGATAGCTGCCACCATAGCACCAATAATCATCTGTCCTTCTGAGCCTAAATTTTCAAATCCCGATCTCCATGATAGCGCAATAGCAATACCACAGAGCATAATTGGAGTGGCACGAACAAGAGTACTAATGATAGCGTAAGAAGATCCAAATCCACCCTTAAATAATATTAAATATGTACTACTAATTGGTTCATTTATGATAATTAATCCTATGGCTCCCATAATCAGACCTATACATGTTGCTATTAGGGTTGGTATTAGTGCTCTAGCTACTTTTTTGATTTTGTTCACTTAGACTACCCCCCGCCATTAAAATTCCTATTTTTTCTTTTGTTGCCTCTCCATTTTTTAATTTTCCTGCAATTTTCCCCTCATACATTACATAAATTGTATCAGCTAGTGCCATTATCTCTGTAAGCTCTGAAGAAATAAGTAAAATTCCATCCCCATTTTCTCTTTTTTGAACAAGTTGACTATGAATAAATTCAATAGCACCTATATCAACCCCTCTTGTTGGCTCAGCTGCTATTAAAAATGGAGTATTATGATCAACTTCTCTAGCTACAATAGCTTTTTGCATATTTCCACCAGATAGTTCCCCACATTTTTGTTCTTGACTGCTTACTTTGACACCAAACTGTTCAATTAACTTATTTGCTCTACGTTTAATTTCTTTTTGTCTGAAAATCCCGTATTTTTGTAGATCGTCTCTCCATTCATGCCCCATCAATAAAGATTCTTTTACAGTTATGTTTTTTGCAGTACCATATTGATAACGATCTTCTGGTATTACTGCTACACCACTTTCTCTAACCTCTCTTACTGTATGATTAGTAATATCTTTGCCATTTAATGTGATAGTACCACTATCTACCTTTGTTAAGCCAGTTAAACATTGTATCAGTTCAGATTGTCCATTTCCTGAGACACCAGCTATTCCAACAATCTCACCTGTATGCACAGTTAAATTAACATGGTCTAGTAGTGATTTCTCCCCTTCCTTTTTCAGTACCATATCTTTTACATCAAGAATAACTTTGTCTTTAGGTGTGTCTTTAATCAATTGTTTTTCTAGCTTTCGTCCTACCATTAGATATGATAATTCTTCAATCGAAGTTTCACTTTTCCTAAGTGTTTTTACATGCCTACCATTTCTCATTACTGTAACAGTATCAGCAACGTTCATCACCTCATTAAGCTTATGTGTTATAAGAATAATACTTTTTCCCATACTAGCAAGCTTCTTAATAGTTTTTAACAGTTCATCCACCTCTTGAGGAATAAGTACCGCAGTTGGCTCGTCAAATATTATAACATCTACATCCTGATAAAGCACCTTAAGAATTTCGATACGTTGCTGTACTCCTACAGGACATTCATAAACTCTTCGCTTTGGATTTATAGGTAATTGATATATATCGCATAATTTTTCAACTTCCCTATTACACTTAGTACGATCAAAAAAAACATATTTCTTTGGTTCTCGACCATATACAATGTTCTCTGCTACCGTAAAGTCATCAAATAACATGAAATGTTGTTGTACCATACCTATTTTATGTGCTATTGCATCTACTGGATTTTTAAATACTACTGGTTTGCCATTAATTAAAATTTGGCCTTCATCTGGTTGATACATTCCATAGAGAATCTTCATTAATGTCGTTTTTCCTGCCCCATTCTCACCAATAATTGCTAGTATTTCTCCTTTATTCAACTGAATAGATACATTATCATTTGCTACTATAGTGCCAAATTTTTTTACTATGTTATCCATCTTTAGCAAAGAAACTCACCCTTCCAAAATAAATCATTTATACACTTTTTAAATGACTGTGATACTCACAATTAAACCCAACTTTTATAAGAACTAATCTTCTGAAAAAGGATTATATTTTCAGAAGATTAGTAGTGAAATAACTCTATAAATAGCCCCGAAACTATTTTTCTTCTGGGACCTCTAATACAATGTCTCCATTACTAATTTGTTGATATAAATCTTTAACAGTATTAATAATTTCTGGTGTCAGCACATCATGCATTGGATTCTCCCCTTCTTTTGTAATATGAACGACACCAATTGCACCTTCTTTAACTCCATATACATGCTTCTCATTATCCCAATTTCCTTCAACAAAATCTTTTATAGTTTCATAAACAACAACATCTGTCGCCTTGAGCTGAGACGTTATTACATGTTCCACATCATTTCCTGTCATATCTACATCCTGTCCTGAAGTAAAAAAGCCTTTTTCGCCTGCCGCCTCAATCACACCAAGATTACCGACAGCACACTGTGCATTGATAAAATCAGCTCCTTGAGAATTCAGTAGATTTGCAAGCTCTTTAGCTTTTGCAGGATCTGAATATGAACCAACATAACTAAAGCTTACAGATGCATTGGGATTTACCTTCTTAACTCCCTGTTCAAAGCCCCATCTATATTTATATGTGCCTGGTGTTTGCATAGAAGAAACATGTCCAACTTTCTGAGTCTCTGTTACTAGTCCCGCAATTGCACCTACCAGGAAAGCGCCTTCCTGTTCTTTAAAGAATACACTTCTCACATTTTCAATTTCAGATGATACGTCTATAATAGCAAATGCAATACCAGAACTATTCTTTGCAATTCGAGAAAGCGGATCTTCAGAAGCAGCAGATGTTGCAATAATCAGATCATAACCATCGGCTACAGATGCTCTAATATTTTCCTCAAGTGCGTTAATATCTGTTGACTCAATAAAAGCTCCTTCAATTCCTAGTTCATTAATTGCTCTTTCCATACCAATTTCCATTTGTGTAAAAAACGGGTTTACACCAACTTGGTTGTCTGTGATAAGTGCAACTCTTATTTTTTCTTCATTTGATGTTTCAGCCTTGTTATTAGGTTCGTTTTTTGGAACAGTTTGTGTGCCGCATCCTGTTACGCTTAAAATTAATAATACAGCTACCATCATTATAGGTATAACTCTCTTTAGCATATTTAGTTCCCCCTTGTTTTTTATATATTTACAAAACAATATTGTTTTGTAATATTTGATTTAGATGTTTAAGCTCATCTATAACTTAGTGCTACATATCTGCAAATGATTTTTTCAATTTTCGTTTTTTGAATTTCTTTGAAATTATTTTATAATGTTTGAAAATTATTGCATTTGTAAATTAGCTACAGAATATCATTAAATTTAATGTTTGTCAATGTTATTTATTTTTTGTTTGTTATTGCTTTTCTGTTTTTCTGTTTTTGTTCTTGAATTTTTATAGTCTGATTAGATTTAGCTAATGTAAGGAACTTAATACCAAGCATTCATCAAAACAAAAAACATAATTACCAAACAAATTAAAAGAGTAATTAAAGATACAAAAAAGCAAAAAATATTACGCCTTTTTAAAATTCAAAAAAAGCCTAAATTCCTGTAGTATACAGATATTTAAGCTTTTTATTTCTTTCAACCGACATATGAATTATAAAGTCAAGATGATACAATATTTTATGATTTTAAGTAATATTATAATGAAAAAGCCATCTAAGATTAGAATTTCTTAGATAGCTTAATATTTTTTTAATACTATTTAAAAAATGTTACTCTGTATATCATTATCTTTTTTTAACTGTGAGTACAAAATGAAATTGAGAAGAATTATTCACTCTTTTCGTTATATTTCATAAATCACTTTTGTTTCGTCAAATTCTTTTTCCTCTAGTAGCAGAATAGTCTTCCAGTAAAAATTTATTTGTTACTTGAATACCTTTATCACCACAAACTATCTTTGCTTTACTACAGTATTAACCACACTTAGAAAACCCACAGCTACGACAGATTACACATCCACCTTCGTGTTCTAGTCCATTGCCACATTCAGGACATGCGCTTCCCTTTGATTGGGGCTTCATTTCAAGACTTACTGAAATTTCTCCTTCTCCTGAGACTTCGTCGTTAGGAGCACAGCAGAATGAATCTGAAGTATTTTTTGTTTCTCTTTCAATTTCCATTGCTATATCATTTACAGTTGGATTTTCTTCATCTACATAAGTATTCATAACCCTTTCAAGGGCTTTGCCTATAGCATCCGGACAAGAAAGAACCTTGATATCCTTGTTAGTTCCTCTTTGGCGTAAAGTTGAATGACATCTGATGCCTTTTAATTGTTCTACTACTGATTTTACGTCCATTCCTGATCTAAGAGCTATTGAAACTAGTCTGCTTGTAGCCTCACTTTGACTTGGGCATCCTCCTGCCCTACCTACATTAGTAAATACCTCACATATCCCATTTTCATCGTAATTAACAGTAATATATAGATTTCCACAGCCTATTCTAACCTTTTCTGTCATGCCTTGAGTTACTGCTGGTCTCATCCTAGGCTTTATGCTCTTCTCAATATTAGCTTCTTCCTTCTTTGGCTCTTCTTTCTTTTTAGTACTTAAAACCTGATCCTGTCTACTTCCATCTCTATAAATAGTCACGCCCTTACAGCCAAGCTTGTAGGCTAAAGTATATACTTCCTCTACATCTTCTTTTGTTGCTTCATTTGCAAAGTTTACAGTTTTAGATACAGCATTATCTACATGATTTTGGAATGCAGCCTGCATCTTTATATGCCATATAGGTGATATGTCATGGGCTGTAACAAAAACTTTCTTTATGTCTTCTGGCATTTCATCAATATGAGCTAATGTGCCTTCTAAAGCTATTTGCTCCATTAATTCCTTTGAATAAAACCCTCTTTCTTTTGCTATTTCTTCAAAATAAGGATGTACTTCTATAAGTTTATCATTGTCCATTACATTACGTACAAATGAAATAGCGAATAGGGGTTCTATACCACTGCTGGCACCAGCTATAATGCTTATGGTTCCAGTCGGTGCAATTGTAGTAGTAGTTGAGTTTCTTAGTTCCATCGCTTGTTCTTTGAAAATACTTTTATCATATGCAGGAAAAACTCCTCTAGTTTTAGCCAATTCAGCTGATTTTTTCTTGGACCTTTTATCTATAAAGCCCATAATCTTTTCTGCTAGTTCTACAGCTTCATCTGAATTATATGGTAATCCTAGATAAAATAGTATATCTGCAAAGCCCATTATTCCTAGACCTATTTTTCTAGTTGACTTAGTCATCTTGTCTATTTCTTCTAGCGGATACTTGTTTACATCTATTACATTATCTAAAAAATGTACTGCCTTATCTACTGTTTCTCCAAGCTTTTCATAGTCTAATTCATATTTTGAGCCACTTTTCTTAAGCATTTTAGTCAGATTAATTGAACCTAAATTACAAGATTCATAGGGGAGTAGCGGCTGCTCGCCACAGGGATTACTACTCTCTATTTCACCTAAGTAAGGTGTTGGATTAGCTTTATTTATTCTGTCCAAAAATATTATTCCTGGTTCTCCGTTGTTCCAAGCCATATTAACTATAGTATCAAATACTTCTTTTGCATTTAGCGAATCGACTGTCTGCTTAGTATGTGGGTCTATTAGGTCATAGTTTTCTCCTTTTTCTACAGCCTCCATAAACTTTTCAGTTAATCCCACACTGATATTAAAATTAGTAATTTCGTTTGTATCTTCTTTGCAGCTAATAAACTCCATTATGTCAGGATGGTCTATTCTGAGGATTCCCATGTTAGCTCCTCTTCGTGTTCCTCCTTGTTTTACTGCCTCAGTTGCTGAGTTAAAAACCTTCATAAAGCTTATAGGTCCAGAAGCTACTCCTCCTGTTGATTTGACTGCTGAGCCTCTTTGTCTTAATCTTGTAAAGCTGAATCCAGTTCCTCCACCACTTTTATGTATTAGTGCCGCATTCTTTATGGCATCAAATATACCTTCCATAGAGTCCTCAACGGGCAATACAAAACATGCTGATAGCTGCCCTAATTCTCTTCCTGCATTCATAAGAGTTGGTGAATTAGGCACAAATTCTAAATTAGTCATCATATTAAAAAAGTCCTGCGCTACTTTTCTGGTATCCGCTTTTTCGTCGTATATTTTATCTGCCTGCGAAATATGTTTTGCAACTCTATCAAACATATCCTCAGGAGTTTCAAGCACTCTTCCCTCTGTATCCTTGGTTAAATATCGTCTCTCTAGAACTTTAATAGCATTTTTACTTAATTGCATTAGTCCACCTCCGCAAACTACATTTAGTGTGATTGTATTCATATATATACTAGATATTGTATCATCACATATTTTTAGTGTCAAAGCTAGTATCACTTAAATAAAAGGAGAAATATGGACATAAGTAAAACATTTTCAATAATTTCACCCAAATCAATGATTTATAATTTCAATAATAATAGGACTAAAGTAACAAAAAACTGTATATCGTATTAGACCATAAAAAAAGGAGCATCTGCTCCTATATTATTTCAAGAATATCTTTTAAGGTTTCTTGTGCATATTCACCTTTTCTATATTTTCTCATAGTCACTATGATATTAGGCTGGTTTCCTCTAGCCATTACTTCGCCCACTTTTTGTGGGTGTTCAACAAAGCTACCCAACTCTTTAAAATTTTCATCATATAAAACAAAAGTAGGGATTTTTACTGCCCCATTATGCGTATATTTACTGAAAAAGCCCTCGTTTCCTTCTTTTTTCACTATAGCAATATTGATATTTGAGTTTAGTTCCTTCATTTTTGCTAGTACAGGAACATTTATCATGCAATCAGGACACCACATTTCTGCGCATACAAGTATATTAATAGTCCTATCAATAGATTTTATTTTTTCTAAATATTCCTCTTCAAACTTAATTGATTTAAAAACTTCTAAGGTGTTTTCTTTATAAGTACTTGTGTCAGTGTTTACGAATTCGTCAAATGACATACCAGATGAAAATAACTCACGACCGTCCACTTGAATTCCCCCTTATAATATAAAAAAACGTCCTGCTTAATTGTATTTCTTTTTTTATTAAATTATAATACATATTCCTATAAAATCAACTAGTATTATGTGGATTATGATCTAGAAACAAAAAAGACTCAGTCCAAAACTGAGTCA
>DFOH01000005.1 GCA_002376545.1 Firmicutes bacterium UBA3546
TCAATTATTATACGCTTACAGTTAATCCATTTTCATTAGATTTTCTTGCGCTTATATAGACTTCATTCCAAGCTTTATTTGCTATTCTGTCTACGCTAAGCCAAATTAAGTGACTAATATGGTTAGGAGTGAGCAAATTATAAGGATAATTATTAGAAAAATTCATTATCAATTTTCTCGGGTTTCTATAATCTCTTTCTAAGATAAAAAAATAATCAAGAGAATTTGGTTCTAAGATAGCATATGTAAGCCTTTTATTTGTTGCAAGAAGTGACCGTATAACTTCTAAAACAGGTATATGAAATTCATAACCTAAAGATTTTGCTATAAAAGCATTCTTATGTACAACATGTTCTTTTCCATCTGCGGTGTGTATAGAATGCTTACCAGCTCTACATATAAATTTTTCATTATTAAAATCAAATTCTTGTTCAGAAATACATATATTGTTGAGATAATTACTAGGGAGCAATTCATTTTGAAGTAATCTGCCTTCCTTATATAGTCTCCCTATTCTGAGCATGTTTAAATTTCCCCAGTCAACATTACATTTTACTATATTGCTTGTTTCTAAGTCTTTAAAATAAACATGCATTCACCAATTACCTTTTTTATTTTTAAATGGGTGATCAATCCAATACAACTTAGCTATAGTATCCTTAGCAAAGGGCCAATCTTTCCATGGTATTGAATATTTATTTTTCTTATTTAGCATATCTAAACACCCTTAAGTAATATTCTTTATATTTCTGTCTATCATGTTCTCTGTTATAACAAATAGACAGACTTTTTAATGATACCCATTAGAATTATTTGCTTCTGTACTAGTAGTATTGTCTCTCGACATATATAAACTGATATTGTAGTCTATTCTTAAATCAACTAGCTCAGAATGATTTGGTCGAAGTCCAGCAATTCTAACTATCTCCCACTTTTTTATACTTCCTTTTTGAATATAATTATTTGAACATATCCTATCTATTCTTCGTATCTGAAACTCTTCAACAGTCTCAATTATCTTATTCAAATATTCTTTTGATTCAGGAAGTTTATCTATATAGAAATTAATCATAGCCGCCTTACCAATTTTCTGCCCTATTAAAGATTTAGTTATTCTAACAGGTTTTTCTAATTTTAATAAATCACAATACACATCTCTAATCAAAGATTTGATTTCCTTATCTCTTTCTTGCCAATTTACCCTAGTAGTAGTTTTTACTTCTTTAATCTTATTCTTTTGTTTTGAAGGAAGATTCTTATTTAACCATTCCTTATCATTTCTATAAAACCAGGAGCATTGTTTCTTTAAAATATTGTGAACTTCAGTTCTACTAAAGCTAGGATTTTGACTAATAAATTGTAAAATATCATTTGCATATTCATTATGCATTTTATCAAGTCCTATTTTATTCATTGGTTTTTCATTACTTTCCTTTATCTTAAAACTTGTATTTAGTTTATCTGATAACCCTATTTTATTAGAATATTTCTTAATCGTTTTTGGATCACAACTCATTATCCTTGCTAATTCTCCAACCTTATATTTTTCTTCAAGTACTAGTTCTTTCAATTTGTTTTCCCATACATCACCGAATTTTTTTATCCTACCAATTCTAAATCTATCTTCAGCTTTGTTATCTGGGCCTATCCGAGAATAGATAAAGCCACAGTTGCATGAAAAAGTTCCTACTGGTTTTCTTGTCTTATAGTCGGCTGTTATAGTGCAATTGTTTACTACAGACTTTTTAAAATGATTAGCCACTGGATTTAAGCACGGCCAAGGATCATGTCCAAAGGGATCTTTTGCTTCAATCCTTTTACTAAAAAAATCCCTAATATTATCACATAAAAACGAGATAAATAAAATATTTCTTATGGGATGAATTGTTTTCTTTGGCTTTCTGGCTATCATTTTTAACCAGTTATGTTCATCTATGTTATCTATATTAGACTCTAGCATATTTAATAATCTGTCACTATAATAACTCTTAAAAGAATCATACAGCTCTTTTTGTTTAATCATTCCATTAAGAGTTTTATAGCCATGATCAGATAATAAACTTTGATACATGTCATAAATTATTGATTGAGTATAGTCTCTAAAGTCATTTTCTAAAAGAAATTGGGCAGAATTCGCTATCATTATTAAATGCTTACTTATCGTTTCATCTTCTTCAAAAACTGTATTATAATCTATAACATCTTCATTGAGACGAATGAATTCTAGTCTACTTTGAACCTTTTTATAATATGAATATTTCTTCAGGTAACAAAAATGTATAGGACATACAAATACACCTTGTACTTGATGTACTCTATGAAAAAAAGCTTCTCCATATAAATCTATATCCTGGTTAACGCATTCAGTACAATAATATAAAGCATTTTTTGTACAGATGCTTCCAGCTACTATTCCTGTCTTTGTATATAACCCTTTCCCATCGGAAAACATCATTTCTTTTTCTAAAGATACTCGTCTTTCTAAAGGCAAAAAAGGTATATATAATGGAAATAGTGTATGCTTATTAATTAAGTACTTGGTTTCATATAACCTATTATGTTTTAACTGTTCAGACACAAAATTTAGTTTGCTTGGCAAGGCAATACTTGGAATACATGTTCTTGAACCAAAAACTTCTTCAAGAGTATCTTTGTAATTTACATTTCCTGAATAATAATGATATCGTGCTACAGTACTATATAAAATCTCTTCTTCATATGGATCAGTAAAAAACAAAAGCATTAGCTAATTCACCTTTTTCTCTAGAAATTCTTCTTTTGGATCCTTTATGTAGTTGTATTCTTTTAGAATCTCATAAATGCTCATTTTTCTTTTTCTAGATTGATGAAATAAATTCCTCAAATCCTGATTCTCTAACTTAGTATTTTTATTTCTGTCTTTCTCTAATTTCCTTGTTTTCTTTTCTAGTGAAATTCTCTCATCTTCTTCTATAGCCTTCTTAATAGCAATTTGTTTTATATTTAACTCTGTACAATTATTTTCTAGGCCATTTACCGATTCTTCTACTATTTCTTCTAACTTAGCATAGCTAAGGCTAGCAAATAGGCCCATGTTTATCAATTCTGTTAGTATTTGTTCTTTGATACTTTCCTTTTTGTTTTTACGAATTTGTTGTTCTTGCTTAGCTAGTGAGCTAATTTTCCCCCTTAAATCCAATTGTTGCTTAATGTTACCTAGTATATCATCTAAATTAATAGCAATATCATCATACTTGGCGATTTCTTCAAAGTGTTTTTTGCAAGAGGTTTTTGCAAAAAGTTGCAAGTAATTTTTCCATAGTATTGCAACTACATTTTCCATAATGTTGCAAGCTCTATTTCTCCACCTTGTATAGCAGAGAAATAGGTAACTTGCAGGCATATGTTATCAAATTTGATTAAAAAGATGATCTAGATGCATTTTCAATCCGCCTTTTAGCCATATTTGAAGATTCAAGACCATGTTCCGAGAGCATGCGCTCTAACTCGGTAATATACTCCTTAAGATCATATACTTCATAAGATCTTTCAATATACAGGTTCTGAAGATATTCGTGTTCCCTTTGCCAGCGTTCTGATGGACTTTTTACTGTAACATCAAGTTTACCAGCTTCATAATCGTCAATATTGTTAATTCTCATTTTAAACTAGGAAATTTTCTCATTTTAAAATATCTTGATTATATTAAAACTGAATGTTATTCTCAAATTAATCAAGAAAATACTTTACTCATTCTCAAATTATCATAGTATTAAATTAGACCTTGGGGCTCTGCCCCAAACCCCGGGATTTTTCGCATTTCTTCTATAAAAACATGAAAGAGGTAGCCAGAAGCCCCTCTATCATGTATCTTATGTTTTTATAGAATCCTAATTGGCGCTCAAGTTGCATCCCTGCAGTTGCTCTATCCTCCAATTAGGCAAGAGCCTAATTAGATATATTGTCAGCTAAGACTTTTAAAGCTGTTGCAACAGTGATCCCATCAACTTTTCCTAACACATGTGTTAATTTCTCTGTATTCCAAAATGTATCATTTGGATTTACTAGATGACATCCAGCACCAAAATCGGGCATACATGCAAATGCTCCTTGTTCAGTCTTTCCATATAATACATGAATCCTTGATCTACTCTCGATTACTATTTCATAATGTGATCCATAGTTCTTAAAACGAGTAATTTCACCTATCCATTTTTCATTGCCATTCTTTATCTTATTAAAACATTCGAAAAACATTTCCATACTCCCTATATCCCAGTTTCTATATTAGCCTGATATACGGCTTCTTCATCTACTACTTGCATCTTTCTAACGGTCGAATACATAAGGCTTGCTATTGCTATGTTATTAATTGACCTTGGTATGCCACCTGATAGTGTATGAATAGCGATTAGGGCCTGTGGTGTAAACACCTCATTTATACACCCTGCTAACTTCATTCTACTATTACAATAATCTGCAGTCTCTTCTAGGGTCAATCCTTGCATTGAATACCTCATGGATATCCTTTGCCTGAGGGGATAGCAGGTATTAAGAGCTAGTTTGTTCCTAATTTGCGGTTGCCCTGCAAGTATTAGTACAAATGGATTGGCCGAATCCATCTTGAAGTTAAAAAGTAGCCTTAAGTCATCTAATATGGACATGGGAGCCATATGAATTTCGTCTATTATTATCACTGGTGTAATTCGCTGTTCGTAGTATAAATTTTGTATAGCTTCCTGTATTTGCTGAAACAAAGTAACCTTCCTATGTGCTGGAGTCTCACCCAGAAGCATTGCCATAGCTTGATAGAAATCTTTGACTGTAAGTGTGGTTAAGGGTAAATAGCATGGTTTAAAAAGTGACCTGTTAAGATTATCGTTAAGTTTTCTTAAACCAGTGGATTTACCACTTCCCGGTTCTCCCACTATTAAACAAATTCCTCTATTATCCAGCATATATTTCAGTCTTGAATCAAGCTCCTTAGTATCTCTACTTGAAAACAGTTTATCTGTAGATATTTCCTTATCAAATGGGTTATATTTTAACTCAAAATGCTGTCTAAACATCTTCTTCACCCCTCATCATTTCACTGTAAGATATGGAGTTTTTAATCTTTGTATCAGGAGGGGTTTGACCCTCAACATCTATCGAAGATTCTTTTCTTCTATTGCCTTTAAATTTTCTCATGGTATGGGCATTATCATGGAAGCGAACTACTCTAACTACTCCTATTCTCTTTCCGTCCTCATATATGGGAAGTTCTTTGGCTATGTCATTTAACCATTCTGGCTCGTACCTTATCTCAACTCTTTTATTACTAAATCTTGAATCCGTTTCGTAGAGGATGTTTTCTATTTGAGTTGTTGCATCCGGTTGGATCTTTCTTGTTATTCTAAGAAGAAAATGTTCGTTGATTTTAGCTACATCAGTTACGAGATTTAATTTGGATATTTGAGATATTAATACATCGTGAGGAGTTAGACCATTTAGTCCTTTATGGGATTTTCTTTTGTAATCATCCTCCAACCACTTAAAATATCTTTGATTAAGATCATCTAAATCAATTAGTGTAGCTGGATCTAGGGTGCTTAAAAATCTCATTCTAACAGTATGAAACATTCTTTCCACCTTTCCACGTCCTTGGGGAACAAAAGGTTGTGAATGAAGGAGGGTACAGCCTAAGGATGCACATATATACTCAAATTGCTGCGACCTGTATATTTTCCCATTATCAGTGTAGACAAGCTTTGGTATTCCTCGCCTTAAAACCGCTTCTTTAAAGCAATGTCTCAGGGTTTCAAAGTTTTGTGATAGATAAAATTGAGAATATACGGGATACCTTGAAGCATCATCGATAAACATGTGAAGATATGTTTGGACCTTCTTTTTTCCTATGGTTAAATATGGACCGTACATTACATCACCCTGCCATAGGTCTCCTACATGTTCATGTGAAAATCTTAAGGATTCAGGACTATCATCATCATTTTTAAATTCACCAAGCAGTAATAGATCTTCAATATACCTATATACTGTAGGCCTTGATATATTCTTAGGGTCAATTAGACCTTCAGATACTAGCTGCTCATAAAGAAGTGTAATTGGTATTCTCGGATTTGATTTTCTTCTTTTAACTATTTCATCACCGAGTTCAGGGGATATTTTTCTAGATTTTCCCTTATCACTTCTACATCCTCTTACAAGACCTTCAATACCACGTTTGTTGTAATCACATAGCCATGATTCCAAAGTCTTGTAGGAGTAGTTCCTGGTCCCATAATACGGCATATCAATTGGGGAACTGGCTACTTGTTTAAAGTATTCCGTGTTATTAGAGACCTGTCCATTTAGTACAGGCCCTATGATAGAAAATTTCTTCAACGCTACGGCATTTCTGTTTTTTTCATCCATTTTTTATCCTCCCTGTTTTTTCTACCTTTTTACCTTTAAAAATATATTATCTTTAAAGAATCTTGGTGCAAATTGGGCAGGGAGTGTTGCTAGATAAAAAACATCAAATGACTTTAATTAGAAAATATTTTATGCTAAGATAAATTGAGAGGTCATAAATGATTTTCCAATTATATTTGAAAAGTCACGCAAGAATACATGGGGATGTAGGATACGGACTATTTCAAGGAAAGTTTTGACCCAGTTCTGATTCTCCGGAATTTCTCCTGCAAAGATATATTCCGGAGATATCAGATTTAATCCGTATTGTATTAAATATCTATTCAAAACTATTCTTTTTTTGTAGTAATTGATATTCCTACGATCCATCAAAGGAAAGTCTTCTTTAACCTTCTTGATTAACCTATTAAGAGGAATTCCTTGTAAATACAACTCACTTAAAATATTTAGAATATCCAAAGCAGAGTATTGAAAATATTGGAGACAAAATACTGGCAACATTGAGACAGTTCTTCCACATACAGGACAAATGTATCTTCGGATATACAATACTCCAGAAAATGATTTGCTTATGAAAAACCGCTTGTAAAATCCATGTTTTTTAAGCTTAACAGGCATAGAACAATCTTTAAAGGGGCATCTTTCAGTAGCATTAGGAAATATCTCATAATTAGCATTTGTGAAATCCATAGCTGAATGATTTGTATCAAATATTATTTGCATAGAATTCACCTCTAAGTAAAATACTAGCAAATTAAAATGCTACTTTAAAGTGATAATTTTTCTCACTTTACAATAGCATTAGGATTCTTCTCACATTATTCTATTTGATAAAAATGACTATGTTTCTATGATTTATATTTGATAATTAACACAATATCATTACAGATCTGGGTATACAGATCCTGCTCGCTGTAGATATAGGGAAACGGTTCCTTAGAGTATGTCTCTAGAAGATACTTTTTAAGGTCCTCAGGAAAGTACCTCCTGTATGTATGTTCAAGTTTCCTAATAATAGCTTTGTTAATGGTCATGTTTTTTATCCTCCCCTACATTTGTTGATGACATTGAGCGGTAGAGCTCATTTATACTGGACTCTCTTAACCTGTTGTTCTCTCCAGGAAATAACACTAGGTGGCAGTGATGCATTAGCCTGCCTACAAGAGCCGCGGTCATCTGCTCATCAAAAAGTACATTGACCCACCTAGAAAACTCCAAATTGGTGTTTAGGATGATAGATTTTTGCTCATGTATTTCAGAGAGATAATCAAAAAGTAGCTGCGCACCAACACGGTCATATGGTACATAACCAAATTCATCGAGGATAATCACAGACGCTTTATTCAGTTTTTTTAGTAATGTTCCCAGTGCACTGGCCTTCTTGGCCTCAGATAGCTGGTTTATCAGTGCCGCTGTACGATAAAATTTAACGGGAATTCCCTTTTGACAGGCAGCTACTCCAAGTGCGGTTGAAAGCATAGTTTTTCCGGTTCCTGTTCTGCCATACATAATGATGTTTTTCTTAAGTTGAATGAAATCTAAGGATTTCAATCCTTCCGGTGTCAGGTCAGAAGGAAGCGTGACTTCATCAAAACGGAATCCATCAAATGTTTTGATGCTGTAGAAGCCTGCGCTATTAATTAGTTTCGACATACGCACCTGTTCCCGGTTCTTTAGCTCTGCAAGCAAAAGTTTATGCAAATATTCCTGGTGTGATTCTCCCTTCATAACCTGTGCCATATCTGCGAGATTGCGGCTTAATTTTAGCTTTTTACAACATTCTATGATTTCTTTTTCAAGCATTTATAGCACCCCCTTCCTTAGAAAGACATCATAATCAATTAGATTAGCTGTCATCTGCCCGACATCTGGTATTCCTGGACTAAGAGGCATCGGTGGAAGTTCAGGCACATCGGCATAAAGGCGCCTATAGAGGTTCTTTAAGCTATCAGCATCAGATGCACCATAACAGAGTGCTTGATTTACAGTGTTAAGAGCACTATCAAATCCTGTTCTTACAGTAAGTTCTGCTAAAATCTTAAGGACTTTCCCTGTTTCCATATTGGAGCAACCTTCTAGGAACTGTTTCATAGTTGGCGGCATCATGTCATATATACCAGAATATTTGAGTGCACGTGGTCGTATTGAAAGCTGCCTAAGATATGGAATCCAGTCCATACTCTGTTGCTTGGTATCACTGTAGAGACGGCGATGTCTTACGATTTCACGATAATTTTCGTCCATCACAATGACAAAGGATGATGTTAGCCTTAAATTAATAACTGCATTTGCATATTTTGGTGAAGATGAATATTCGTGCATATTTTTGTTTAGATAAAATTTACCCCAGTTGTTAGTAGTAGCAGTACCTCTGCCACTTAAATCAAATTCAATTTCAGGAAGCGGATAACAATGTTTTAAGTCTTCTTTAAACAGTCCTTCTATAGTTTCATTATGGCGGTAATGATCCCTGTTAGCATCTTCTTCGCACTCATTAAGAAGCTGTCGGTTGAAATCTGAAAGAGAAAGAAACCTCGGTATGGGGACAAGAAAATTACGTCTATGATAACCAACTTTGTTTTCTACATTGCCTTTTTCATGACCTTCTCCAGGATTCATAAACACAGGCTGGAAAAGATAATGTTCCCTGAAACGGTCAAATCGTTCCGTGGTCTCACGACCACCGCCCTTAACCACCTTTGTGACAATGGTTTTAGTGTTATCAAACCATAACTCACGAGGCACAACACCGATATGCCTAAAGATTGCATCTAATCCTTCAAGAAGACATTCCATATTTTCACCGTAAAACAATTGAAGGTAGCCCTTGTTACTGTATGGAAAAGATACTTCAAGGTATTTCCCAGTCAACCTAGTACCATTTTCGTAAAAATCGGCTGTTCCAAAATCAACTTGTGCTTCACCTGGGTGGTGTTCCAGTGGAAGGAATCCACGCTTAGTGTTGCTAAACACTTCCTTGCGTTTTGTGGCAAAGTAGGTAGCGACTATTCTATATGAACAATCAAACTCTGGACATTCTTCCTTAAGACGATCGAATATCCTCTTCGCGGTATGCCGCTGTTTACGTGGTGACTGCTTGTCCTCTTCAAGCCATTTATCAATAGTTAGTTTGTAGGGATCAAGCTTGGGGCAGAAGCGCTGTTCTGAAGCTGGTTTAGGAACTGGTTCATTAAAGTCTTTTTTATCAACATATTTCTGCACTGTCCTCCAGTCTAATTTTAGTGATTCCGCAATTTGAGAAATGTTTTCTCCTTTCACATAGAAGCGAAATCTGATATCATGTACTTTGTCCATTGTAAGCATTCTCCTTTCCTCCTTGCATTCTTTGGTCAGATACAAGGATATATGATATGGTTTATGCCTGCAATGGATTTTTGCAATACTATGGATTTTCCAATTGCAATATTATGGATTTTTGATTTGCAACTTTCTACATTTTTATCTTACAACAAACATTCAAAGTCATTATTACGTAATGCCTTTATCATTTTCTGTATCATTTTTAGATCATTCTTAGCAACTTCTCTAATAACTCCTACACTAATCTTTTCAACACTGGATGCGATTGCCCTTTCCTGTGAAAGTAGAAACAAATTAACTGCAACTGAGGTTATACCTTGAGACTCTTCATACATTGCATCATTTAATTGCTTTGTTAATGGTGAGAATTCATTAACCCATTGATACTGCCACATTGTTTCTAAGAAAAAATCCCATTCCTCATTTTGTTCCATCCTGTCCCATATTATACTTCCTTCGCCACCTGCTCTTCTTGCTTGTCTAAAATCTTTTTCTAATACTTTTACTGCCTTAGGAGTTCCTATTAACACTGTTGGTACACCAATTGTGTTTACTAATGTAACAAAGAAATTTAACATTTCATCAGGACTATTTTTTTTATTAATTAAATGTTGGATTTCATCGATAACTAATACTCCTATTGAGTATACAGATGCAACATAAGTCATATGAATCATCATGGTTGCTGCAGAATTTCTATTATTACCGTACTTATTAAAGTAATTTGTGGTTCCAAGTACATCATCAATTGCCTTAAAAAACATTTTACATAGCGTCTTTATTGAGCCATCATAGGGACAATCTATCTTTAGCCATACAATTTGTGTTCTAGTAAATGCTTCTCCCATGTATTCACTATGAACAATTACTTGTGGATACATCAATAAAAGTCGCTCTATAGCAGTTGTCTTTCCTATACCGCTAATTCCTATTATGCTAAAACTTTCAGCAGTAGATCTTAATGATTCACTTATTTCATTTAATCTATCAATTTTTATCTTGTCATTTTCTAGCTTAATATCATTTATCATTCTTAAACGTTGAAGATAATCTTTAGAATAAGGGTTTCTAGCCAAATATCCTCTTCTTATCATTGTAGAAAGTTTTCTTTCGATACTAAAGTGAATATCTAACGGCTGAATAAAATTTTTTAATCTTTTAATCATATGGTATCTAATGTTAGCTTCTTGATATCGTTCATGATCTTCTATAAATGGATATATTGTAAATTTATCAACTATTAATTCATCTTCGAAAATTTGTGGCAATGATTCTATAAATGGATTGTTACTATATTCCTTTATTACTTGCTCAGAATAAACTGGAGTAAAAACGATTTTTCCTTTTAATATAATTTGTGTATCAAAGCTGCTATTTGCCAATTTTCTCATCCCTTTTCCGTTTTAATAAGTCGAGTTTACTCTTAGGCATAAAGCTTTGCTCTTGATTAGTATCTTCTTTCTTAAACGTTTTAGTAGCTCTATCTAACTCTTTTATGTTTTTAAATTCATTAAGTTCAAAAGCTTCTATTTGACGGTTAAATTGTTTTTCATTAGCTCTATTTTCTCTTATGTTTTTTAATCTACCTTTATCACTGTTATTATTTTTTCCTTTAGTCCTATCTGTTGCTTGCTTTATTATGGTTTTTATATTCATTTCTAAATCAACTTTATTCTGATTATTATAGTCAGTATACGCATCCTTAATTTCATTTTCCAATTCATGGCTAAATACTATTTCTTCAAATGACATATCTTTGTACATGAAGGACTTTTCCATCAAATAACACTTTATAAACCCTTTCCCATTATCTTTAAGTATGTATATATAGTTCATGTTTCTTGGATCATAAACAATATTAACTTTCATTTTCTGCGGGTTTATAAACCATTGTTCTTTAATTGCTTCTTCGCAGCTGTAATAAAGTTTTTTGAATTTTATTCCTTCTCTTGTTATAGTTGCTGTACTCCTAGGCATGAGGTTTAAACGTACAATATCTCTATCTTTTTTGATAAATCCACAGGTTCTATTAGCTATTCCCCATTTCCACATTTCAATTGGAATAGGGGGTACATTGTCAGAAATAAGACCTTTTTCTCTTGGATATTTCTCAATAATGCTCTTATTATGCTGCAATATTTCATATATCATGATTGATGTAAATTCAATTAGATTTAATGTAGCATCAAGACGATAGTCTCTATCCCCCCTTTCCCTAAATTCCTTTTGAATAGCACCAGGAGCTGTATGCTTGATTTTTTCATTTGTCGTTCTAAAATGTCTTTCCACTATTCCCTTCAAATCACCACGATATGGAGAAGTATTTTCTATTTTAATATTCAAATTATTTATAAGGTTTTCAACGTTATATCCTTTAAACTCTCCTCTGTCGGCAATTATAGTTTCAGGTAAATAGCTATTTGGCCAATCAGTGGCTCCAATCTCTATTCCATGTTGCATACAAAACTCTACCTTATCGGCTACCACATTATCCAACGCCATCATAGCACCTAGCCATGATGGACCCTCAAGACCAACATATAATCCTGTTATCATTCTTGAATATACATCTATAACAATATAGACCACAGGCCTTCCAATAATCCTGTCTGGCTGAGAAACACTTACTAAATAGACATCTGCTACAGTAGCATCTATCTGATATCTACTTCCTGGTCCATAAGTTTCTTGTGTAGAATTACTTAGTAATGCCCTTTTTTGTAGTTCAAATTCCTTTTCACTATTTCTTGATACATATTCTTTTTTAAAATCCGATCCTTTTCTGTACCAATAATAGAACTGCTGATATGTCGGTATTAATTCTTTACTCCATATTTTTGAGTATCTTTTACCATTATCATAGTAGACATCAGAAAAGAACCTTTCCAGCATTAAATAATATGTTTCTTTTAGTGTTTTCTTCTTACCACTATAATAAAATACTTCGATGGATTTTCTGATTTTAGATTTGACATCATCATCAACATTTATTCCATCAGAACGTTCTCCGTTATATGCATATTTTCTAGGTTTTCCTCTCTTAGATTCATTAGCCTTCTTTTCTTTTCTTTTCCTTTTCCTCCACAATTATTGTAATCCGGTAGCAAAGCATTTCTAGTCATTCCTCGTTGCCAGAATCGACTTATTAATCTAATTATTTTTCTATCATATGTATTAAATTTAATAGCAGTATCCTTAATTATTTTTGTTCTAGTTTCTTTCTTGAGAATATCTACTTTATTATTATTCCATAAGTATTCGATGATAGGCCAGTACTCATCTCTCTGCTTTTTATAATTGTCGGGAATATTTTCTTCTACAATTACAGCAGCATAAGGATCATCTATCTCTCTTAATATGTCCCTCTCTATTTCTAATTCCAAATCTTTTATACTTATTTTCTTAGGTACTGGGCATTGACCTGTAATTGGCACATAATAAGCAATAATATAACCTTCATCTATCCAAATAATTCTTATTCTTTTCCGTTTTTCCTCATTTTCATTTATTTCATATTCTAAAACCATATTTATATATATGTTTTTCATATAACTTCAGCTCCTAAGTCAATTTTTGACTTTGTATCATATATATTCATCGGTTTATCAATATCCAAAGGGTGATATATGTCAATGTTAATTCTCTTGTTAATTACAAGATGTTTAAACAGCATAATAGATGTTCCTGAAGTTAGCATCATTCTTTCATCGAATAAATCAGCTGCATGCCTGACATTTGAGTTTTCTCCCACTATTTCTTTACGAAATTCTTCTATGAGATTATCTATCTGAGATTTGTTCATATCCTCAAATCCCACTAAATTTTCTAATGAATAAAAAGGATGAACAATAGCTATGTTTTGAGCAATAACATTATCAATTTCCTTATCTGTAACGATTCCCCATTCTATACCCTTCATCTTCCAATATCGTCTTTCAATTTCAAACTTCTCTAATTGCCTTAAGCTATCTAAATGTTCAGTTGTTTTTATTGTCCTTGCTAACAACTCACAATTAGAATTCCCACTAACTGTTATTAAAAAATCAGTAGTTAGAACAGTATTTTCCCCAGTATTGGGATCAGTCAGATGTTTTATCCCCAATTCTTCAGCAATCGCAATAGTTTGCTCTATTGGCAAAAGAGGGTATTGTTCTCTAATATCTATTACAGCTTCAGAGAATTCTAAAATATAATAGTAATTTCTTTCAAGATCAGAAAGGAATTCATGTTGCCTATCTGTTTTTATACCATGTAACCTTGTCGATCTACCTAAAGATGGCACATCTTGTATAGTAAGCCAAGGTTTATAGTTCTTACCTATTCCTTGACCTCTACCCTCTTTGAGCCATTTTTCGTATTTTTTTATCGTAAAACCGTATTTCTTTTTCGACATAAAAAATCACCTTCTCTGGGATATTATACCACAAGGAAGGTGATAAAATTACAAACTATATTTAAAAGATACAAATTTTTTTTAAAAAATACAAACATTTTTCAATTTCTACAAACTATTTCCCAGGCAATGTCGTGCTTACTCAACTGTTACACTTTTAGCAAGATTTTTAGGTTTATCTATGTCGCATCCTCTTTTATATGCTACATAATATGACAATAGCTGTAGTGGAACTATACTCAATGCTGGAGTGATTTCATCTATTACATCCGGGATATAAATCACTTTATCCGCTGATTTTTCAATTTCGCTATTTTCTTTCTTTGCTACTGCTATTACATATGCCCCTCTTGCTTTTACTTCTTTTATATTGCTTAGCATCTTATCATATAGCCTATCCTGTGTTACTAGTGCTATTACTGGGGTGCCTTCTTCTATTAATGCTAATGTCCCATGCTTCAATTCTCCTGCTGCTATTGATTCTGAATGAATATAGGATATTTCTTTTAGCTTAAGCGAACCTTCTCTCGCCACATCATAGTCAATCCCTCTACCAATGTAGAATATACTTTGTGAGCTGTGGATTCTTTCTGCTATGCTTTTTATATTTTCAGTATTTAACAATATTTCCTCGATTTTCTCAGAAAGATGACTTAGATTTTTTATAATGAAGTCCATATCTTCATGAGTTATACTTTTATTCTTAATAGCTATATCTAAAGCCAACAGAGTCAAGGCTAATATCTGTGTAGTATAAGCTTTTGTAGATGCTACTGCAATTTCAGGTCCAGCCCATGTATATAGTACATCATCTGATTCCCTAGCAATAGAGCTGCCTACTACATTAGTTATTGCTAAAACTCTAGCTCCTTTTTCTTTAGCTAGTCTTAGTGCTGCTAAAGTATCCGCTGTCTCTCCTGATTGACTCACTACTATTACTAATGTATCTGAGTCTATGAATGGTTCTCCATATCTGAACTCTGACGCTACATCTACTATTGTTGGAATCCTAGCATATCTCTCTAGCATGTCTTTTCCAATAAGACCAGCATGATATGCTGTTCCACAAGCGATTATATAGATTCTTTTAGTATTCTTTACATAATCATCTGATATATTTAAAGAGTCTAGCTTAATCTCTCCATTACTATTTATTCTAGGTGATAATGTGTCTTTAATAGCCTTGGGCTGCTCGTAAATTTCTTTTAGCATAAAATGTTCATATCCGCCCTTTTCTGCTGCCTCTATATCCCAAGTTACATTGAATACTTCCTTAGTCACTGGAGTACCGTCTGTTTTCATTAAACTGATGCTGTCCTTCTTTACTATAGCCATTTCTCCACTTTCAAGTATATATACTTTTCTTGTATGCTTTAATACCGCTGGTATATCTGATGCTATGAAGTTTTCTCCTTCTCCTATGCCCACTATTAGGGGACTATCTTTTTTTACAGCTATAAGCATATCTGGATTATCTGCATGAACTATTCCTAGTGCATAGGCTCCTTCAATTTTATTTATTACTTTTTTTACTGCATCTAAAATATCTCCATTATAGTAATAATCTAATAGGTGAGAAATTACCTCTGTATCTGTATCAGAAATAAAGTTGTATCCTAGAC
The DNA here is from genome assembly GCA_002376545.1 of Firmicutes bacterium UBA3546. Classification (GTDB taxonomy): domain Bacteria; phylum Bacillota; class Clostridia; order Tissierellales; family Proteiniboraceae; genus Proteiniborus. Next base: position 15,730 of record DFOH01000005.1, read on the forward strand.
TCTGTAGCTCTTCCTTCACCTCTATATAGTTTTCGATTATTCCATTATGAACTACTGATATTTTGTTGTCACTGCTTTTGTGGGGATGAGAGTTTATATCAGATGGCTCTCCATGTGTAGCCCATCTGGTATGCCCTATACCTATATTACCTTCTACTGGATGCTGTTCTATGTTCTCCTTTAATACAGATAGTCTTCCCTTAAACTTTCTAACTTGGATTTGCCCTTCGTTTAATATAGCAACTCCTGCTGAATCATATCCTCTATATTCTAACTTTTCTAGTCCATCTATCAATATTTGTGAAGCTTCTTTAGCTCCTATATATCCCATTATTCCACACATGATTATCACTTCCTTATAATTCATTTGATTTCTTTTTATTTAATACTCTAGCTTTCTATATTCTTAGTCTTTCACACAAATGCCTTTTTTAGACACGACGAACAAGCCCATTGATTAATGAGCTTAAACCTACCTAGTCGTCTTTGTCCCTACAATTGCTTATAGGTTTTGTACAACTGCTTACGGTGGTAGTAACACCGCATGGCACCCGCCGAATATTTCGATAAACCATGACCTCGTCAACTCAAGTTATTGAGTTCTGGCGCTTAATATTTAATTGTTATCTAGTCTTTCTATAAGCCTCACCTCCTAAAATAATTGGAAATTGACTATTAATAAGCCATCTCCTACGGTAATTGTATTATATGCTATTCTTCATGATTTGGCAACAATTTAGTGAAATCTTATTATTTTTATATAGGTTTCTACAAAAAAACGCCAGATTGTTTTCCAATCTGACGCTTTGTAGTCTTTTCTATCTCTTTGAGAACTGTGATGCTCTTCTAGCTTTCTTAAGACCATATTTCTTTCTTTCTGTCATTCTTGGGTCTCTTGTTAAGAAGCCAGCTTTTTTAAGTATTGGTCTTAGCTCTTCATCTGCTTTGATTAGAGCTCTTGATATACCGTGTCTTACTGCTCCTGCTTGACCAGTAAATCCACCGCCATTTACTGTAATTAATGCATCATACTTATCTAGTGTATCTGTTATAGTAAGAGGCTCTTTAACTATTACTTTTAGTGTGTCATAGTCAAAGTACTCTTCTAAATCTCTTTTATTTATAGTGATGTTCCCATTTCCTGGAACTAGTCTTACTCTTGCTATTGCTTTTTTTCTTCTACCTGTACCATAGTATTGAACCTTAGCCATTTACAGCATCCTCCCTTCCTGAACTATATTTCATAAACTTCAGGTTTTTGAGCTTCATGTTTATGTTCTGAACCTTTATAAACTTTTAATTTCTTGAACATAGCTCTTCCTAAAGAATTTTTAGGTAGCATTCCTTTTACTGCTAAGCTAATTATTTTTTCTGGGTTCTTTTCCATTAGCTTTTCATATGGAATTTCTTTAAGTCCACCTGAATACCCTGTGTGGTATCTGTATGATTTTTGTTCTAGTTTTTTACCAGTTAATACAACCTTTTCTGCATTGATTACGATTACATAATCTCCTGTATCAACATGAGGTGTAAAAATAGGTTTATGTTTTCCTCTTAATATGCTTGCAATTTCTGTACTAAGTCTTCCTAGAGTTTTTCCTTCAGCGTCAATAACATACCATTTTCTTTCAATTTCATTAGGCTTTGCAACAAAACTTTTCATCTATTTCCCTCCTTAAAACCGATGAGTTGAATGTATTTATATAAAAATCCGGGGCTAGTGGATTTTTTATGCTAACATACCTTTATATTTTAATACAACCTACCACGTGTGTCAAGTCATTTTCAATAAATCGAAAAACTATTTCTGTAAATTTAATATAATACCCTTTCCAAGTACAATCCATGTGGAGGTGCAGTATGTCCTGCATTTTTTCTGTCCTTTGATAAAATAATCTCTGATAAATAACTATTATCTATTTTTCCTGTTCCTATATCTACTAGTGTACCTGCTATAATCCTAACCATGTTATATAAGAATCCGCTTCCATTTATTCTAAACTCAATTAGTTCACCATTTTTGTCTAAGTGTACATTATATATCGTTCTAGTAGTATCCTTTACAGAGCTTCCAGAAGCCATAAATGCTCTGAAATCATGTGTGCCTATAATATGTCCTATTGCCTTTTGCATTGAGCCATAGTCGAGCTTCTGAGGCACGTGGTATGCCAAGTTTCTTAATAATGGACTTGGCTCTCTTCTATTGTAGATAAGGTATCTATATTCTTTTCCCTGTGCGTTATATCTTGAATGAAATGAGCTATCAACCTCTTCTGAATAATTGATTGCTATATCCTCAGGCAGAGAACTGTTAATAGCATCCTTAAACTTTTCACCAGGAATTTTGGAATCAGTAAAAAAGTTGGCTACTTGTCCCCTTGCATGAACTCCTTTATCTGTTCTTCCAGAGCCGATGATATCAATTTTTTCTTTAGTAACTTTTCTAATAGAGTCTTCTAAGGTTTCTTGTATTGTAGCTTGATGAGGCTGCTTTTGCCAGCCATAATAATTTGTTCCATCATATTCTATTATGAGCTTTATATTTCTCATAATTAGCCCTTTCTATATATATCTATATGTGATTATTATTGCTATAAAAATAAAGGTTATGCTTAGTGCTATAAAATCCGAGCTAACAAGCTTTAGCTCCTTCATTCTAGTTCTATTTTCCCCACCTCTATAGCATCTTGCCTCCATAGCCATTGCAAGCTCGTCTGCACGTCTAAATGCGCTTACGAAAAGTGGTACTAATAATGGAACTAAGCTCTTTGCTCTATTCATTATATTTCCGCTTTCAAAGTCTGCTCCTCTAGCCATTTGAGCCTTCATTATCTTATCTGTCTCTTCTAATAATGTAGGTATGAATCTAAGGGCTATAGTCATCATCATTGCAAGCTCATGCGCTGGAACACCTACTTTGCTTAATGGCTTTAAAAGTCTCTCTATACCGTCAGTCAATGAAATCGGAGATGTGGTAAGAGTAAGCAGAGAGGTTCCCATGACTAAGAATATCAGCCTTAAAGCCATAAATGTAGCCTGCATTAATCCTTCCTTAGTCACATCTAGAGGTCCAATTTCAAATAGTATTTCGCCCTTTGTCATAAATAAGTTTATTAAAAAGGTTATAGAAATTATCAAAAATAAAGGCTTTAGTCCTTTGAGCACATAGCTTAGAGGAACCTTTGATAATTTTATTGCCATTAGAATAAAAGCTATTACAAGGATATATGGATAAAAGCTGTTAATAAAAAATAGGGATATAATAAATGCGAAGGTCCCTAGTAGCTTTATTCTAGGATCTAATCTATGAATAATGGTTTCACCGGGAAAATATTGACCTATGGTTATATTCTTAAGCATTTTCATTTCTCCTTAAATACTTTAATATTTCTTCTTTTGCCTCTTCTACAGTAAGAACATCTTCTTTTATTTCACGTCCTTTACTCTTAAAGGCCTTCATAAAATATGTTATTTGGGGAGCTCCTAATCCAAGGCTTTCTAGTTCATCGGCTCTCTTAAATATTTCTCTCGGTGAACCTGTCATAGCTACCTGACTTTTATACATAACTATGATTTTATTTACTAAACGTGCTATATCTTCCATACTATGGGATACTAATATAATAGTCATTTTATTTTTCTCATATAGGCTTTGAATTTGTCCCAATATATCATCTCTTCCTTTGGGATCAAGTCCTGCTGTTGGTTCGTCAAGCACCAGAACTTCTGGCTTCATTGCAAGGACTCCTGCTATAGCGACTCTTCTCTTCTGTCCACCGCTAAGCTCAAAGGGAGATCTTTCACTAACGGCTTCAAAGTCTAGACCTACTAGCTCCATAGCTTCTTTTACTCTATTATCAACTTCTTCCCCAGATAATCCTAAATTAATTGGTCCGAATGCAATATCCTTATATACAGTTTCCTCAAATAGCTGATGCTCCGGGTACTGAAATACAAGTCCTACCTTCTGACGTATTGCCTTTAGGCTAATACCCTTTGAGGTAATGTCTACATCCCCAATCTTGATTTTTCCAGATGTAGGCTTAATGAGTCCATTTAGGTGCTGAATTAATGTGGACTTTCCTGAGCCTGTGTGTCCTATTAATCCTATAAATTCTCCCTCATTAATCTCAAGATTTATATTATCTAATGCCTTAGATTCAAAAGGCGTATTTTCATTATAAATAAAGGTCAAGTTTTCTATTTTTATTGACATAACAATCCCACCAATTCCTCAACTGTTAATATGTCTACAGGAAGGTTAATTCCTTCTTTTCTAAGCTCATATGCTAGTTCTGTAACCTGCGGCACATCAAGCCCTAGTTCTTTTAATTTTTCAACCTGACTAAAAACTTGTTTAGGCGTGCCTTCTAATACTATTTGTCCCTCTTCCATAACTACGATTCTATCTGCATTTACTGCTTCATCCATATAGTGTGTAATATGAACTATAGTCTTTTTTTCATCTTTATTTAGTTTTTGTATTGTATTCATTACTTCTTTTCTTCCTGAAGGGTCTAGCATTGCAGTAGGCTCATCTAATACTATGCAGTCTGGGTTCATTGCAAGTATTCCTGCTATAGCAATTCTCTGTTTCTGTCCTCCTGACAATAAATGAGGAGCATGTTTTTTATATTGTCTCATCTCTACAATATCTAGTGCTTCGTCTACTCTTCTTCTTATTTCTTTAGGCTCTATTCCCTGATTTTCTGGTCCAAAAGCTACATCTTCTTCTACAATAGTAGCTACTAACTGATTGTCTGGATTTTGAAATACCATTCCTGCTGTTTGCCTAATATCCCATATCTTATCAGCATCAGTAGTATTCAAACCATTTACATAGACATTGCCTCTTGTAGGCAGCAATAGTGCGTTCATTAATTTTGCTAAAGTAGACTTTCCTGAACCATTGTGTCCAAGAATAACTAAAAACTCCCCTTTTTTAATTTCAAGATTTACATTCTTTAGAGCTGCAAATTCTTTGTCCTCAACTGTAGTATATTCATATGTAACATTTTCTATCTTTATCATTGTATCTCTCATCTAAATCCCTCTCTAAACACACATTATATACCTCTTTAGTCTACCACATGTTTTTATTGTACTCAATGAAATTCTATTCTTTTCAACAATTCTATATTATATCATATCGCAGTCAAGTAATAAATAAACAAATTTCATTATGTTTCCTACAATAAAACAAAGGGACTAAGTTTATGATACCCTAACTTAATCCCTATAACACTTATACTAATTCTAAAATTACTACTTCTGCAGCGTCGCCTCTACGTGGTCCAAGTTTTAGCATTCTTGTATAACCACCATTTCTATCTGCGTATTTTGGTGCTATTTCATCAAATAAATTTTTGACTACTGTTTCATCATACACATATGCTAATACTTGACGTCTGGCGTGTAAATCTCCTCTTTTTGCAAGAGTAATCATTTTTTCTGCCATTCTTCTAGTCTCTTTAGCTCTTGTTTCAGTAGTTTCTATCTTGCCATTTCTAAGTAGACTCGTAACAAGATTTCTAAGCATTGCTTTTCTGTGATCAGTAGGGCGTCCTAATTTTCTTAGCTTAGCCATCCTTATCCCTCCTTTAAGCTGGTATTACTCATCACTATTTCTTAAACCTAATCCTAATTCTTCAAGCTTCTGCTGAACTTCTTCAAGGGATTTTTTTCCGAGGTTTCTTACTTTCATCATATCTTCTTCACTCTTTTGTGTTAATTCCTCAACTGTGTTGATTCCTGCTCTTTTTAAGCAGTTATAGGATCTTACAGAAAGGTCCAGTTCTTCGATAGTCATCTCTAGAACTTTTTCTTTCTTGTCTTCTTCTTTTTCAACCATTATCTCCACATCATTAACATGCTCTGTTAATGTAATAAATAGATTTAAGTGCTCGTTAAGGATTTTCGCACCTAAGGAAGTAGCTTCATCAGGCTGTATTGTGCCATCTGTCCACACCTCAAGAGTTAATTTATCATAATCAGTAATCTGCCCTACCCTTGTATTTTCAACTTTAAAGTTCACTTTTTTAACAGGAGTGTAAATAGAATCTATAGGGAGAACACCAATAGGTTGGTTTTCCTTTTTATTTCTCTCAGCAGGAACATAACCTCTCCCTCTTGTCATTTCAAGCTCCATATATAGCTTTGCATCATCCTCAAGGGTAGCTATATGAAGGTCTCCATTTAATATATCCACGTCACTGCCTGTTATAATATCTCCAGCAGTTATTTCTTTAGGTCCTTCTGCTTCAATTTTAAGCATCACAGGTTCATCTGCATACATTAACGCAGCAATATTTTTAATATTTAATATAATCTCTGAAACGTCTTCTAACACTCCAGGTATAGTAGAGAATTCATGTAGAACTCCCTGAATTTTTATAGAAGAAACCGCAGCACCTGGTAATGATGATAATAAAATTCTCCTTAATGAATTACCTAAGGTAGTTCCATATCCTCTTTCTAACGGCTCAACAACAAATTTACCATACGTGTTGTCTTCATTTATGTCAACAATCTCTATTTTAGGTTTTTCTATTTCTATCATTTACACTTGACCCTCCTCATAATCTTTATTAGGATATCTTGAGGGTAACTGATTCTAATTTTTATTATTTAGAATATAGCTCTACTATTAAGTGCTCTTGTATTGGTAGATCGATATCTTCTCTAGATGGCTTAGAAACCATTTTGCCCAACATATTTTCAATATCCATTTGTAGCCATGGCACTACATTCCCTTGGAATCCCTCTTGAAGTTCCTTAAATCTTGGTGATGATTTGCTTCCTTCTTTAACTTCTATAGTATCTCCAACTGAAGTGAAGAATGAAGGGATATCAACCTTCTTACCGTTTACTCTAAAGTGTCCATGAGTAACAAGTTGTCTTGCTTCAGCTCTTGATGCTGCTAATCCTAATCTATATACTACGTTATCTAATCTTGATTCTAATATTTTTAGTAGGTTTTCACCTGTAATTCCTGCAGTTTTATCTGCTATATCAAAATATTTTCTCATTTGATTTTCAGATATACCATAGTATCTACGAACTTTTTGTTTCTCTCTTAATTGTATACCATAGTTTGATATTTTTTTCCTGCCTTGACCGTGCTGTCCAGGAGCATAGTTTCTTCTTGTTATTGGACATTTGTCAGTAAAACATTTATCTCCTTTTAAGTAGAGCTTTTGACCTTCTCTACGGCAAAGTCTACAAACAGGACCAGTGTATCTTGCCATTCTCGTGCACCTCCTATATCAATTCACTAGACTCTTCTACGTTTTGGTGGTCTACAACCGTTATGTGGCACTGGAGTTGTATCTTTAATCATGCTAACTTCAAGTCCAGTTGCTTGTAATGATCTGATTGCTGCTTCTCTACCAGATCCTGGTCCTTTAACGAACACCTCTACAGTTTTTAATCCATGCTCCATAGCTTTTTTAGCTGCTTCTTCTGCGGCCATTTGGGCAGCAAATGGAGTAGATTTTCTTGAACCTTTAAATCCTAATTGACCAGCACTAGCCCAAGATAGTACATTCCCATTAGCATCAGATAATGTAACTATTGTATTATTGAAAGTTGATCTAATGTGTGCTTGACCTCTTTCAATATTTTTACGTTCTCTTCTTTTAACACGTGTTTTTACACCTTTTTTAGCTACCAATCAAAGTCCCTCCTTTACTATTACTTTTTACCTTTTTTCGCTGCAAGTTTCTTAGGACCTTTTCTAGTTCTAGCATTATTCTTAGTATTTTGTCCTCTTACTGGTAGACCTCTTCTATGTCTTAATCCTCTATAACATCCGATTTCTCTTAATCTTTTAATGTTAAGTGATACTTCTCTTCTAAGGTCACCCTCTACCATATATGTGTCTATAACAGATCTTAACTCATTAACTTCTGATTCTGTTAAATCCTTTACTCTGGTATCAGGACTAACACCGGCCTTAGCTAGTATTTCATTTGATCTAGCTCTTCCGATTCCAAAAATATATGTTAGTCCTACTTCTACTCTTTTATCTCTTGGTAAGTCAACACCGGCAATTCTAGCCATTAAAGTTTACACCTCCTAAAACTGTGCACTCTAGTAAAGTTAATTCTAACTATACTACTTGCTTTTGAAATCTAAAACTCAAATTTATTTAAAGCAGCCGCAATGATAACTTGTATCAACTAAAATATTATACTAAAAAACGGACAATATAACTAGGAAATTTTTTTTCCTATATTAGCCTTGTTTTTGTTTGTGTCTTGGATTTTCGCAGATCACCATAACTTTGCCTTTTCTTCTGATGATTTGGCATTTTTCACAAATCTTCTTAACTGATGGTCTTACCTTCACCGTAAACCCTCCTTGCTACTTATTACGCCATGTAATTCTACCTCTTGTTAAATCATAAGGCGATAATTCTATTGTTACCTTATCTCCTGGTAAAATCCTTATGAAATTCATTCTGAGTTTCCCAGAAATATGAGCTAGTATTTCATGGCCATTTTCTAATTTCACCTTAAACATGGCGTTTGGTAGAGCTTCTGCTACGGTCCCTTCTACCTCAATAACATCTTGTTTAGACATTGGGTAATCGAACCTCCTATTCAATAGGTATTATATCTCATTATAAAATGGATCTAAAGCCTTTCTGATATATGCGTTGTTTATCTTTTGCTTAGTCCTTAATTTTTCATTAAGGTCTTCTAAAACAGTCTTATAGACTATTAAATGTTTTATCTTTTTCTTCTTCGGAGCATCTAATCCTCTATAATCTCCATCCGCTATTAGCACATATTCATCGTCAACAACACCTAACACAACAAAGACTTTTCCTTTATCTCTTCCTGCCTTAGATCTAACCACCTGACCTAAATGTATATCACTAGTGGTTTCCATGTAATTCACCTCTTCGATGGAATTAAACTCTAGTTAAGATTAATGGCTCATCGTTTGTTATGGCTATTGAATGCTCATAATGTGCAGACTTCTGACCATCTAATGTAACTACTGTCCAGTTATCACTTAGTACTTTTACATGATAAGTGCCTGCATTGACCATAGGTTCAATGGCTAGCACCATGCCTTCCTTGAGTCTGGGCCCTTTACCTGGTAATCCAAAGTTCGGTATTTGGGGCTCTTCATGCATTCTCTGACCTATTCCATGTCCTACGAAGTCTCTCACTACTGAATATCCCTTACTTTCTACATACTTTTGTATTGCATGAGAGATATCGGATAGCCTATTCCCTACTCTGGCGTACTTTAGACCTTCATAAAAGGACTGTTTTGTCACTTCTATTAGTTTTAAATCTTTTTCTGAAACTGTACCGACAGGATAAGTCTTAGCTCCATCTCCATAGTATCCATCAACTATTGTTCCGATATCTATACTTATAATATCGCCATCTTTTAACTTGTTTAATCCAGGAATACCATGAACTACTACCTCATTAATAGAAGCGCAAATACTTCCTGGAAAACCATTATAACCTTTAAAAGCAGGTAACGCACCATGACTATTAATAAAATCTTCAGCAGCCTCGTCTAGTTCCTTGGTCGTTACTCCAGGCTTTATTATGCCTTGGAGAAAGGCATGTGTCTCAGCAACAAGCCTTCCTGCTTCTCTCATTAACTCTATTTCCCTATCGCTCTTCAAAATAATCATTATTACTCTCTCCCTAATGATACTACTATGTCTTCGAACACTTTATCTATATCTTGTTTTCCATCTATGTTTATTAGTATTCCCTTTTTTCCATAGTAATCTATTAGAGGCTGTGTTTGCTCTAAATATACTTCAATTCTTTTTGTTACTGTTTCTACAGTATCGTCTTTTCTCTGAATAAGCTCTCCACCGCAAACATCACAGATGTTTTCTTTCTTTGGTGGATTAAACTTAACGTGGTATGTTGCACCGCAGTCCTTACATACTCTTCGGCCTACTGCTCTCTCTATAAGCTCTTCTTTTTCAACGTCTATATTTATTACGTTGCTTAATTCATAATTTAGGCTTTTAAGCTCTGTATCTAAAGCATTAGCTTGATTAACAGTTCTTGGAAACCCATCTAATAAAAAGCCTTCTTGACAGTCGCTTTCTGTCAATCTATCTTTAACAATAGCTACCACTAAATCATCCGGTACTAGTAAGCCTTTATCCATATACTCTTTAGCTTTCTTCCCTAAATCTGTACCTTCTTTGATATTTTTTCTAAACATATCTCCAGTTGATATATGTGGTATATTGTATCTCTTAACTATACTAACCGCCTGAGTTCCTTTTCCTGCACCAGGTGGTCCCAATAGAATAAGTCTCAATAACATCATCTCCAAAGGTTGTATTTAAGTCTATACTATTTTAAAAATCCTTTGTAGTGTCTCATCATCATTTGAGCTTCGATTTGCTTCATAGTCTCTAATGCAACACCAACAACAATTAGTATCCCAGTACCACCAAAGTGAATATTCAGCTTTATAACGGCTTCAAGTATTACCGGTAATGTTGCTATAAGTGCTAGAGCCACTGCACCAGCAAATGTAACTCTTGATATAACTCTGCTTAAATAATCTGAAGTTGGTCTTCCAGGTCTGATTCCTGGTATAAATCCACCATGTTCTTTCAGATTATTGGCATATTCAACAGGATTAAATTGTACTGCTGTATAGAAATATGTGAAGAATATTATCAGTAATACATTTAGTATGGAATATATCCATGCTCCAACAGTACCGTTTAACGTAAAGTAATTTGTAATAAACGCTGCAAATTTTCCGTTAGGATTTAAAAACATTGCTAAAATTTGTGGAAATTGTAGTAATGATGTAGAGAAGATAACAGGAATAACTCCCGCCATTAAAACCTTTATTGGTATATGTGTGCTTTGACCTCCGTACATCTTTCTTCCTACAACTCTTTTAGCGTATTGAACAGGTATCTTTCTAGTACCATCTTGTATAGCTATTACACCAACTATAATTACTAATGCTACTATTAAGAAACCAATTACTTTTAATACATTTACTTCTCCTGCTATAACTAATCTAAACATATTAATTAATGCACTAGGTGCTCTTGAAATGATACCTACAAATATTATAAGAGAAATACCATTTCCAATACCTTTTTCAGTAATAAGTTCACCTAACCACATTAAGAATGCTGAACCAGCTGTTAATACAAGAACAACTACTGCTACTGGTAAAAATTCTCTACTAATAAGAGCTCTGTTAAAAAATCCAACACTGATACCTATTGCTTGAACTAAAGCAAGAATTACTGTTCCATATCTAGTGTATTCGGCAATTTTCTTTCTTCCTTCTTCGCCTTCTTTTGCTAGAGCTTCTAAGCTTGGAATAGCAATTGTTAATAACTGTATAATAATTGAAGCAGTTACATAAGGGTAAATATTAAGCGCAAAAATCGTAAAATCTTTGAAAGCTCCCCCAGCCATTAAGTTTAGAAAATCTAGCATTCCCCCAGAGCTAGCAGCAAACATAGAATCAATAACAGTCCTGTCTATTCCAGGTACTGGAATACTAGAGCCTAATCTAAACACTACAAGCATGGCAAATGTGAACAAGATTTTCTTTCTTAAATCTGGAATTTTCCATGCGTTCCTTAAAGTGGATAGCATTTTAGATCACCTCTACCTTTCCCCCATTAGCCGCTATTTTTTCAGCTGCTGATTTGCTGAATTTTTGGGCTTTAACAGTTAATTTTTTATTTAATTCTCCATCACCAAGTATCTTAACTCCATCTTCAAGTTTCTTGATAATGCCTGCTTGAATAAGAAGTTCAGGTGTTACTTCTGCATTATCTTCAAATATATTTAAATCATCAAGGTTAACTATTGCGTAAGTTTTACCAAATATGTTTGTAAAACCTCTCTTTGGCAATCTTCTGTAAAGTGGCATTTGTCCACCTTCAAAACCAGGTCTTACTCCACCGCCTGAACGAGATTTTTGTCCTTTTTGTCCTCTACCAGCAGTTTTACCTTGTCCTGATCCAGTACCTCTACCTAATCTTTTAGTCTTTTTGCTTCCGCCACCTTGATTTGGTCTTAATTCATGTAGTTTCATGGTTGCACCTCCTCTTATCAAAAAGTTCTACTCAACAACTTCAACCATATAATTAACTTTTTCTATCATACCTCTAATTTGAGGAGTATCTTCTTTTTCAACTATTTGACCTATTTTTCTAAGTCCTAAGGCCTGTATAGTTCTTTTGTGTCCCTCTAATCTTCCGATTGGGCTCTTTACTAGTTTAATTTGTATTTTAGCCAAGGTATTTCCCCCCTAACCCAATAGCTCTTCAACAGTTTTTCCTCTAAGCCTTGCAACTTCTTCTGCTCTCTTAAGCTGCTTTAGAGCTTCCATAGTTGCATTTACCATGTTTCTAGGATTGTTTGAACCTAAAGACTTACCTCTTAGGTCTCTGATACCTGCAAGTTCAATAACTGCACGCACAGGGCCTCCAGCTATAACTCCAGTACCTTCTGAAGCTGGTTTTAGTAATACTCTTCCTGCTCCAAACTCTCCTACTGTCTCATGAGGAATTGTTGTGCCTACTGTTGGTACCACTATTAAATTCTTCTTAGCATCTTGTACTGCTTTTCTAATAGCCTCTGGAACCTCTTGAGCTTTAGCCATACCTACGCCTACGTGCCCATTTTCATCTCCAACAACTACTAGCGCGCTAAATCTAAAGTTTCTACCACCTTTAACAACCTTAGTTACACGATTTATACTAACAACTCTTTCTTGTAAATCTAATTCGTTAGCATCTATACGACCATGTTGCATTATTTTCCCTCCTTCATCTAGAACTTTAATCCGCCTTCTCTTGCACCTTCTGCAAGCTCCTTAACTCTTCCGTGATAAATATATCCGCCTCTATCGAATATTACTTCTTCGATGCCTTTTGCTATGGCTTTTTCAGCTACTAGTTTACCAACAACCTTAGCTGCGTCTTTATTGCCAGTTGCCTCTAGCTTTTCTTTTAGATCTTTATCGAGTGTAGAAGCAGACACTAAAGTTCTTCCTGCTTTGTCATCGATTATTTGCGCATATATATGATTTGAGCTTCTATACACATTTAATCTTGGTCTCTCAGGAGTTCCATTTACAGTCTTTCTGATTCTTAAATGCCTTTTTATTCTTTTTTGATTACTATTCTCTTTTTTAAGCACCTGTTTTCACTCCTTTCCTACTTACCTGTCTTGCCTTCCTTACGTCTTACATTTTCGCCTTCATATCTTATACCTTTACCTTTATAAGGCTCTGGTCTTCTCCAGTCTCTAATAACTGCAGCATAGTTTCCAACTTGTTGTTTGTCTATACCTTTTACAATTATCTTTGTATTAGCTGGTACTTCTACTTCTATGCCTTCTGGATCTTCCATCTCAACTGGATGAGAGAAACCTAAAGTAAGAACTAGTTTTTTACCTTGCTTTTGGGCACGGTAACCTGTTCCTATGATTTCAAGGCTCTTGGAAAATCCATTAGAAACCCCTTCAATCATGTTAGCTAATAATGTTCTTGTTAATCCATGTAATGCCTTGTGTCTCTTTTGTTCAGTTGGACGAGATAAATGAATTATATTGTCTTCTATGTTAATTTGTATTTCTTTATCAAGTTGTTGTTCTAATTTTCCTTTTGCGCCTTTAACTACTACATAGTTGTTTGCATCAATTTTTACTTCTACGCCACTTGGTATAGTTATCGGCTTTAAACCTATTCTTGACATGACTTATGCCTCCTTTTCCATTAAATCAGTCTTTATCTATTACCAAATGTAGCAGATTACTTCTCCGCCAACGCTCTCTTTTCTTGCTACTTTGTCTGTTATAATACCTTTAGATGTTGAAAGAATAGCTATTCCAAGCCCTCCCAATACTCTAGGTATCTCATCACTTTTAACATAAACTCTTAACCCTGGCTTAGAAATTCTCTTTAATCCAGAGATTATTTTTTCATTTTCTTTTCCATATTTAAGTTGTACCCTTAAAATACCTTGTTTTGCATCTTCTATTACATCATATCCTTTTATAAATCCTTCTTCTAAAAGGATATTAGCTATTGATTTCTTCATATTTGAAGCTGGGATATCCACAGTCTCATGTTTTGCATTATTTCCGTTTCTTATTCTTGTAAGCATATCTGCAATTGGATCAGTCATCACCATTCGAGTCTACCTCCTTCCATTTTAACAATCTATTACCAGCTCGCTTTTTTTACTCCAGGAATCTGTCCCTTGTAAGCTAGTTCTCTGAAGCAAATACGGCAAACTCCGAATTTTCTTAAATAAGCATGTGGTCTTCCGCAAATCTTGCATCTATTATATTCCCTGGAGCTGAATTTCTGCTTTCTGCTTTGTTTAATTATCATTGACTTTTTAGCCACTCTTTTTCGCCTCCTCCTTTACTTTCTAAAGGGCATTCCCATAAGTGCTAAGAATTCTTTCGCTTCTTCATCAGTTTTTGCTGTAGTAACCACGATTATATCTAATCCTTTTATGGAATCAACTTTATCATATTCTATTTCAGGGAATATTAGCTGCTCTTTAATTCCTAAAGCATAATTTCCTCTACCATCAAATGATGTAGCTGATATTCCTCTAAAGTCTCTAACTCTTGGTAAAGCTATGTTCATTAGCTTATCAAGGAATTCATACATTTTTTCTCCTCTTAAAGTAACCTTTGAACCAACTGGCATACCTTCACGAACTTTAAAGTTTGCTACAGATTTCTTTGCTTTAGTTACTATTGGTTTTTGTCCTGATATAATTCCTAGCTCCTGCACAGCTGTTTCTAACAATTTTGGATTATCTCTAGCTTCTCCTAAGCCCATGTTCAATACAATTTTTTCAAGCTTCGGTACTTCCATTATGTTATCATATTTAAACTTTTCCATTAATGCTGGAACAACTTCGTTTTTATATTTATCTCTAAGGCGTGTTGCCATTTTGTAAACCTCCCTTCAACTGTAGCTTACTATAAAACTTCACCACATTTTTTGCAGACTCTTACTTTATCGCCATTCTCTAAAATCTTGTATCCTACTCTAACGCCTGTCTTGTCCTTATTGCAATATAGCATTACGTTTGACACGTGGATTGGTCCTTCTTGGTGTATTATTCCACCTTGCTGCATTTGTCCTTTTGGTTTTTGATGCTTAGTGAGCATGTTTATGCCTTCTATAAGAACTCTGTCTTTCTTTGGGATAGCAGCAAGAACTTTTCCTTTTTTGCCTTTATCTTTACCTGAAATGACTACTACTGTGTCACCTTTTTTAACATGCATTGTCTACACCTCCTCTTATAACACTTCAGGTGCTAATGATATTATCTTCATGAAGTTTCCATCTCTTAATTCTCTTGTAACTGGTCCGAAAATACGAGTACCAATTGGTGATTTGTCATCTTTTATTATAACCGCTGCGTTTTCATCAAATTTAATGTAGCTTCCATCGTTTCTTCTAATACCTTTTCTAGTTCTAACGATTACAGCCTTTACTACTTCTCCTTTTTTAACAACACCACCTGGTGTTGCACTTTTGACAGTAGCTATTACTATATCTCCTACGCTAGCGTATTTTCTACGTGTTCCACCTAAAACCTTAATAACTAATAATTCTTTTGCTCCAGAGTTATCTCCGACTTTCATACGTGATTCTTGTTGTAACATTTATTACCCTCCTTTCGTCGACACCAAGGATTATTTTGCTTTTTCTATTATCTCAACTAGTCTCCATCTTTTTTCTCTACTCAATGGTCTAGTTTCCATTATCTTAACTTTATCGCCTATTTGGCACTCATTATTCTCATCATGTGCTTTAAATTTTGTAGTTTTCTTAACCATTTTGCCATATAAAGGATGTGCAACAAATGTTTCTATGGCTACTACAATTGTTTTATCCATTTTATCGCTTACGACTTTACCAGTTCTAACTTTTCTGTTACCTCTTTGCATTAGGCTAGCCCTCCTTTCCCTTGCAACTATGCGTTAATCTGTTTTATTTCTCTTTCTCTTATTATTGTCTTAACACGCGCAATATCTTTTCTAACAGATTTGATTCTCATTGGGTTATCAAGCTGTCCTGTAGCTAATTGAAATCTTAGATTAAACAGTTCAGCCTTTAAATCGTTAAGTTTGTTATCAAGTTCTTGAGCAGTCATTTGACGAATTTCATTAGCTTTCATTAGCTTCACCACCCTCTTCAATTACATCTTGTCGAGTGACAAATTTAGTTTTTATCGGTAATTTATGTGCTGCTAGTCTCATAGCCTCTCTTGCTGTTTCTTCTGGCACTCCAGCCATTTCGAATAATACTCTTCCAGGCTTAACTACTGCTACCCAGTATTCTGGTGAACCCTTACCGGAACCCATACGTGTTTCAGCAGGTTTTTGTGTTATTGGCTTATCTGGAAATACTTTTATCCAGACTTTTCCGCCCCTCTTGACATATCTTGTCATAGCCCTTCTTGCCGCTTCTATTTGATTGGATGTAATCCAAGCTGGTTCTAATGCTTGCAATCCAAATTCACCATAAGAAATCTTATTGCCTCGAGTAGCTTTACCAGTCATTCTTCCTCTTTGTACTCTACGGCGTTTTACTCTTTTAGGCATTAACATAATAACTTCCTCCTTCCTACACTACTTTATTTCTCAGTAACCTCTTGTTTTTGTTCTACCTTTGCAGTAGGAAGAACCTCACCTTTATATATCCAAACCTTAACTCCTAATTTACCGTAAGTTGTATTGGCTTCAGTAAAACCATAGCTTATATCTGCTCTTAAAGTTTGAAGAGGTATTGTTCCTTCGCTATATCCCTCTGTTCTTGCCATATCTGCACCACCAAGTCTACCAGCTACAGCAGTTTTAATTCCTTTTGCTCCTGATCTCATAGTTCTTTGAATAGCTTGCTTCATTGCTCTTCTAAAGGAAACTCTTCGCTCAAGCTGGCTTGCAATGTTCTCAGCTACTAATTGAGCATCTAGCTCAGGAACTTTTATTTCTTCAACATTTACTGTTACGTTTTTCTTTGTTAGCTTCTCTAAGCTTTTTCTTAATTCTTCTACTCCTGAACCGCCTTTACCAATTACCATACCTGGCTTAGCAGTATTTACAGTAACTTTAACTCTGTTAGCTGCTCTTTCTATTTCAATTTTTGATATTCCAGAAGTAAACAGTTGTTTTTTTACAAACTCACGGATTTTATTATCTTCTACTAGAAGATCACCGAATTGTCTGCTATCTGCATACCATTTAGAATCCCAATCTTTAATTATACCAACTCTCAATCCATGTGGATTTACTTTTTGACCCATCTATTTATCCCTCCTTTTCTATTCTCTCTCTCTTAGCACGATTCCAACGTGACTTGTTCTCTTAAGAATTGGATACGCTCTACCTTGTGATCTTGGTCTCCATCTTTTCAATGTCTTTCCTTGATTACCATAAGCTTCATATACATAAAGTCTTTCTCTATCCATATCAAAATTGTTTTCAGCATTTGCAATGGCTGAACTAAGAACTTTCTCTAATTCCTTAGCGCCTCTCTTAGGTGTGAATTTTAAGATTGCAAGCGCTTCATCAACGTTTTTGCCTCTTATTTCAGCAGCTACTAAGTTCACCTTTCTAGGTGCAATACGAATATGTTTGGCAATAGCTCTAGCTTCCACTCGAAGTTCCCTCCTTCTTACTTACTTTCTAACTGATGTTGTTTTTTCTGAACCTGCGTGTCCTCTAAATGTTCTAGTAGGAGCAAATTCACCTAGCTTGTGACCAACCATGTCCTCTGTAACATATACTGGAATGTGTTTTCTTCCATCATGTACAGCTATAGTGTGTCCTACCATTTGTGGAAATATAGTTGAACGACGTGACCATGTCTTAATAACTTTTTTATCATTCTTAGCATTTAATTCATCAACTTTTTTTAGTAAATGATCGTCGCAGAATGGTCCTTTTTTAAGGGATCTACCCATTTAAGTTCCTCCTCCCAATGCGATATTATTTATTCTTCTATAAGCATAAGCCGAAACGATTATTAATCAATTTAAAAAGATTATTTCTTTCTCGCTCTAACAATGTATTGATTTGATTTTTTATTTTTCTGACGAGTCTTATATCCCAATGCTGGTTTACCCCATGGTGTTACAGGAGATGGTCTACCTATACCAGTTCTTCCTTCTCCACCACCGTGTGGGTGATCGTTAGGGTTCATAACGCTACCTCTAACTGTTGGTCTAAAGCCCATATGTCTCTTTCTTCCAGCTTTACCTACTGTAATGTTTTCGTGATCTACATTACCTACTTGACCTATAGTCGCTCTACATTCTATTCTAATAAGTCTAAATTCTCCGGATGGAAGTCTAACTGTAGCATAGCTGCCTTCCTTACCCATAAGCTGTGCTGAGTTACCTGCTGATCTAACTAATTGACCACCTTTTCCAGCTTTTAGTTCTATATTATGAATTACAGTACCAACTGGTATGTTTGTTAATGGTAGTGCATTTCCTACTTTAATATCTGCATCTGCACCTGATTCTATAACATCTCCAACCTTTAATCCAAGTGGAGCAATTATATATCTCTTTTCTCCATCTGCATAGTTGATTAGCGCTATATTAGCTGTTCTATTTGGATCGTACTCTATTGCTGCAACCTTTCCAGGTATTCCGTCTTTATTTCTCTTGAAATCAATTATTCTATATTTTCTTTTAGCTCCGCCGCCTCTGTGTCTAACAGTAATCTTACCGTGGGCGTTTCTTCCCGCTTGTCTATTTAAATTCACAACTAATGACTTTTCAGGCTCTTTTTTAGTTATCTCTTCAAATGTTGAAACAGTCATTTGTCTAATTGCAGGCGAAGTTGCTTTGAATTTCTTGATACCCATTTATTTCCCTCCTCTTACTTGCAATTAAGAATTACATGCCTTCAAAGAATTCTATACCTTTACTGTCCTTAGTAAGGGTAACTACTGCTTTTTTCCAGTCTGGTCTCTTACCCTCATGAATTCCTTGTCTTTTCACTTTACCTTCCATAAGCATAGTGTTTACTTTTTCAACCTTTACTCCAAATACCTTCTCAACAGCGTTTTTGATTTCTGTTTTATTAGCTTTTTTATCTACAACAAAAGTATATTTTCCTTCTGCCATATCGTTCATACTTCTCTCTGTTACTACAGGCTTTCTTATAATGTCGTGTGGATTACGCATTATGCATACACCTCCTCCACTATTTTAACAGCATCTCTAGTTATTATAAATGAATCATATTTTAGTATGTCATATACATTAAGAGTGTTTGTTAAGCTAGTTTGAACTCCTGGTATATTTCTTGCTGATTTAATTATATTTTCATTTTTCTCGGCCATAACAATTAATGCCTTTTTGTTAGAATTAATATTCTTTAAAATATTTACCATATCTTTTGTTTTAGGTTGAGTTAGATTCAATTCATCTAATACAATAATTTCTTTGCTTTCAACCTTTGAACTTAATGCACTTTTCATAGCTAGTCTCTTAACCTTTTTAGGAATACTGTAGCTATAGTCTCTTGGCTTTGGAGCAAATACTACTCCACCACCTATCCATTGAGGTGCTCTTATACTTCCTTGGCGAGCTCTACCAGTTCCTTTTTGTCTCCAAGGTTTCTTTCCTCCACCTCTTACTTCTGCTCTTGTTTTAGCTGATTGCGTACCTTGTCTTTTATTTGCAAGCTGGTTCTTTACAGCTTCGTATAAAACATGTTGGTTTACTTCAGCTCCAAACACTGCATCGTTTAACTCTATATCACCAATTTGTTGCCCTGATACGTTATATAAAGCTACTTTTGGCATCTAACTTCCTCCTTTCCTAAAGAACTTACTTTGAAGCCTTTACAGTTTCTTTTATTGTAATTAGTCCGCCTTTTGGTCCTGGAACAGCACCTCTAACTAATATGAAGTTCTTCTCTGCATCTACTCTTACAACTTCTAAGTTTTGTACTGTTACTCTCTCATTTCCCATATGACCTGGCATTTTCTTGCCCTTTAATATTCTTGATGGAGTAGCAGAACCACCCATTGAACCTATTCCTCTATGGTACTTAGAACCATGTGACATAGGACCTCTATGCTGATTGTGTCTTACTATGTTACCTTGGAATCCCTTACCTTTAGATGTTCCAGTAGCGTCTACTTTTTCGCCTACTGAGAATATATCAGCTCTTATTTCTTGACCTATTTCATAGTCATCTATATTATCGATTCTAATTTCTCTTAAATATTTCTTAACTTCTACATTTGCCTTTCCAAAGTGACCCTTTAATGGCTTATTAACTCTCTTCTCTTTAACTTCACCATAGCCTATTTGGATTGCATTGTAACCGTCTTTTTCAATACTTTTTTTCTGAACAACTTTCATTGGACCAACTTCGATTACTGTAACAGGAATTACTACTCCTTCTTCAGTAAATACTTGTGTCATTCCAACCTTTTTACCTAATATACTTTTCATCTTTACACCTCCTGAAATCTTACAGCGGATTACACTTATGTGCAATCATACTAAGCAGAGTGTATTTATTTTAATTCTCTACTTGTATTCTTATAATTTAATTTCAATATCTACACCTGCTGGTAAATTAAGCTTCATTAATGAATCTACTGTTTTTGGTGTAGGATTTAAGATATCGATTAATCTCTTATGAGTTCTTTGCTCAAACTGCTCTCTAGAATCCTTATATTTATGAACAGCTCTTAATATTGTAATTATCTGCTTTTCTGTTGGTAACGGAATTGGACCTGAAACATTTGCACCTGTTCTTTTTGCAGTTTCTACAATTTTTTGTGCTGATACATCAAGGATTTCATGATCATAAGCTTTTAATCTGATTCTTATTTTTTGTTTGTTTGACATTTAAATTCCCTCCTTACTATCGCATGTTTTAATTTACATGCGACAATGAGTGCCGATACACTTAACCGGGTGTTCTGTGGTTTTTTGTGCATAGCTATCCCTTGTCGCCCGAGTCTAAGCCGGACATTCTCCGCAAAAATTCCCTTATTAGATTTTAAATAAGCAACCTCTTGCTTCATCGCATGTCAACTGCATACCATAACATTTTATATTATATTAAGCCAAAACTCAAGTACTAAATTAAACTTTTTTGCTTTTTTTTTTTAAGTATTTTTCTAATGTTTATTCTTTCCAATTCATTAACATATTAGACATTAAAAGAAGGGGAGCCCCCCTCTTTTAATGTCTGTCATTTATGTCTACTAAATTATGCTGTAATTTGAG
>DFOH01000030.1 GCA_002376545.1 Firmicutes bacterium UBA3546
ATGTCCTTTTTTTGTAGCATCTATACCAATTATTGGCACCTAAGCTTAAAAAACCTGCTATTTTAATTGTTTTTCCTATTTTTGTGTTATCTTTTGAATAACTAAATGCAATCCTAAGCCATTTACTCTGACAAAGTTGCATTTACTTTGTCAACTCACCTTGATTCTATTATCTAGCTTTGCTTGAGATATTTCGTATAAACTAGAAACATATAAATATTCCTTTTCTGTTTTAGTGGATAAATTAATTGATAAAAGTATATTTTTATCAAAGACTTTTACTAATTCAACGCTATTTTCTTCACTAGGATGAATTCCAATATAATCAGGATTGTTAACAATATTTTGTATATTTGAAATATACTTTATACAATCGGGATGTCTTTTTTCTATATGTTTTTTAAAACCAGGATACATGTGAATATTTTCGTTTGGTAAGTTTATATTGAGCTTTTCTGTTATTCTTTCTTGTAATTTTCCAACAATAAGAATACTGTTTTCATTTGTATCCATATTAAATAATCCCCCGTTACAACAAATCATATAATATTATAGCATAATTCAACATATTTGGGGAAATTATTAGGCTCTTAATAGTTTTGTTATAAATTATACCGTAGTATGCTACTTATGGTAAAATATAGTTGAGACCCATAATGTACTGTGTGGGACATCAGATAACATAATATTTGCGCAAGGGTACACAGAGTACAAGGCTAGGGCGATGTGCACCACATCCCTTCGCTGGGAGCGAAGCTCCACTATGGGGTCTATTTCTGAGGTCCAGCTCAGTGACGTCGCAAATACGAGACGTTGTGCGCCGCGTTGCGCCATAAGTTTTGAGTTGGTAACTCAAACAAACGCGCCAGTTTAGAAAAGACTGAACTATTCTGCTAAGTCCAAGAGTGAAATCCTCTTGGCATACAGAGTTAATATCTCATCTCATACCAAGGAGTAGATAGTATGAACATTAATACTTCCCAGTGCTGCTGCAACTGTCATTGCAGATGGTACTAAGCGGGATGAAGTCGTAGCCTGATGACCTAAACCATTAAGGCATGGTCTAATGGAACGGATGTCCTAAGAGCATGGTGAACGAAAGTAAATCTGTGTACAAAGCTTCGTTACGTATTGCCAGCGAAAGCTGGATGATTGGATAACCGAATATGTTACTAACGTTTTAACATATTCCCTTATAAATGAAATATCATAATAAATGAAATATCGTAAGAAGATATTCTAAAACTGTAACTCAAAGAATATCTATGTTTTCCCAGAGTATAGCAGACACCTAAACTCTTTTACATAAGGATAAGCAGAATGGAACGCGGGAGA
This sequence comes from Firmicutes bacterium UBA3546, assembly GCA_002376545.1. GTDB lineage: Bacteria > Bacillota > Clostridia > Tissierellales > Proteiniboraceae > Proteiniborus. The sequence goes on from DFOH01000030.1 coordinate 1,336, forward strand.
GCCCATAGACGGAGTCTGACAGGATAATGAAATTTATGGGAAGTCAGAGGTATCATAGTAGTCTGAGCTTAGTAAAGCTAAGTACATGGCGAAGGGTACCAGACAGGTAAATATTGAATAAATCTTACGTTGAAGTTTAAATTCTCTGAAATATGAGTAGTGTACCATAGTAAGAACTATGAATCTAAAACACAACTTCAAGAGTTAAATTAAGATTTATCAATGCATGAAGTTACCGTGAGGTAGCCAAATGTTGAAAGCCGATGGAGGCAAGTAAGTTTATTTGTTGGAGAGCCGAATGCGATGAAAGTCGCACGTTCGGTTTGGAGGCAGGGAAAAGGCGGAGATAACTTCAAAGCTTTACCTATGCTTATAGGCGACATAGCGAAAGGGGGTAATAGATTATGATTGTAAGGTATTTCCTTTCTTTAGTTATGATAGGAATGGGATACATGCTAATAAGGGAGAGTAAAAAATTATCTAGTAATAGAGACTTGATTTCTAGGACAATAGAAGCTGTTAGATACATTATCTGTTTTCAATTATTTTGGCTTCTATTTGTAGACATATTGCAGGGCTATTTTAAATGGACATTTACATCCATGTATTATTGGATAATTTCTATAGCAGCTATATTAATAATATTATTGTGTATAGCGTTTATCAAAGTAGATTTGCATACAAATGCTAAGTTTTTAATATATTCATTTTCTTCGGGACAAATCATAAATATTATTGAGTCAATATTAAAGAGAAATGATATATCTTTCGAAAAAAGAAATTTTTTTGGTTGGGCAAATGAAGGAATTAAGTATACGATATTAGGTTTAGAGAGAAAAATTTTATTGTATGAGTTTAAGAATGGTGATGGATATAAAATTGATATTAAGAAGTATAGAAAATTAAAAAATAAAAAGTTAATTGCTGATATTGAAACAGCATCTGAAGAGTTAAGAGATAAATCTATTGTCGATAAAGTTAAACAGAAAGAAAAAAAGGATGGTTTAATTATGATGCTCGTAGGGAGTATTTTTGCAGTAGCATATATATGTATTGGAATATACTATAGGTAAGAAAAAGTCTGTTGTCTCAGTACGATCGCCTAACAATGTATTTGCGTAAGGGTGTACTCAGGCACAATCTTAGGGCAATGTGCACCACATCCCTTCGCTGGGAGCAAAGCTCCGCCAGGGGGTTTATTTCAGGGTTTTGGTTCAGGGACGTCGCAAATATGGAACGCTATGCAATAGACAGCTTATTTAGAAAATTCAGAATTACGTGATTTACTAAAAAAAGATATGATATAATTATATTATGAGATATGAAAGTAGGTTGGTGAGAGCATGAAGATTTATTTTGATATGAACATATTTAATAGGAATTTTGATGATCAAACCCAAGCAAGAATACGATTTGAATCTATGGCTATTGATATTTTATTTGAGCTTATTAAGAAAGGGTAATATATCTTAGTATGGTCTTTCATGAGATTCATTTACGAGATAAAATACTATATACGAACTGATTATCAACATTCTATAACCTTTTGATTTTAGATAAAAGTCCCTAGGAACAGTTCCTTTGAATGGAAACGAAGACAAGGAACTAATGGATTCATTTATTTTATTTATTAGATTATATGCAGTAGAAGGGGCATCAATTGATATATAATCTAAAATACTGATAATATCCTCCGTAGCAGTAGGATAATATATAATTCTATATGATTTAGACATGATATTTACCCTTCAAGGATTTCATAAATTCTTCGTGGGTAACCGTAGGGGCACCATTAGCTTTTTCAACTTCTGCAACAGCTAGTTTTTCATATAAATCCAGTCTAGCCTCAAGTTGTTGGAAGTAGGCTAAACTCATTACCACTAAGTCTCCTTTGCCATTTTTAGTGATGTATACTGGCTGGGCTTCTTTATGACAAATCTCTGAAATGGCATTAAAATTATTCCTGAGATCTGAAATAGGAAGAATTTTTGGCATAAATATCACCTCGCTATATTAATTATGATTTAATTATATCATAATTATGATAACCAGTAAATTATAATATTATTAATTGATGTTAAAAATAAAATAGTTCTTGCAGACACAAGAGAATCATCATCTAACAATGTATTTGCGCAAGAGTGCACTTGGGCGCAATGCACCACATCCCTTTACCGGGAGCGAAGCTCCACCAAGAAGACTAGCTATCGGGTCCAGTTCAGGGATTTCGCAAATACTTAGGTGTTAGTGCGCCAAGAAAGCTTGGCATTACTGGCAAGGTGAAAGTCCTTGCATGGTAAGGTCTAGCCAACCACCATAATCGAGTGTTGTGCCGTTACTGGCCACAGTAAGGGTAAAGCGTACATAGAGAATTATATAGACCACAGGGGAGACCGAGGAAAAAGGAAGAAGAAGGGGTTATCGGGAAATAGCTCCATAAAAAAATTAGTACACTCAACTAAGAGCGTACTAATTTTTTTGCAAAAAAGAAAAAAAGATGGCTAATATTAACCACCTTTCCTCCGTTACAGTGTATACTGTAACTACCATGAACAATACATATTATAATCAATTTTTTGAAATAGGGCAACAGAAAATTAACTTTAATCTGTATCAAATAGGTTTATCAGCAGACGACCCCGTCTATACCCTTAAAAAAGTAATGGAGGAGCTTGATTTTTCTGGTCTCACAGCCAGATATTCTACCAAGGGAAGAAAAGGCTATAATCCTATTATGATGTTTGCAATACTTACTTATGCAAATATGAGAGGAGTTAAAGCTGTTGATCGAATAGTGGAACTATGTGAAAGAGACATTGCCTTCATATGGTTGTCTAAGGGTGAAAAACCTAGACGTGATGCCTTCTATGACTTCATAAACAACAAACTAAATAGTGAAATCCTGGATAATCTACACTATCAGTTCATCAAACTTCTTCAAAGAGAAGGACTTGTAACGCTTAAGAGTTTGTTTATCGACGGCACAAAAATCGAAGCAAATGCTAATCGCTATACCTTTGTATGGCGTGGTAGCGTAAACTATCATTTGGCAGGACTATTAAGTACAGTCGATGAACTGTATTCAAGATACAACTCCATCATCACATGCACCGAATATGGCAAAAAGTATGAATTGACCGAAGAGAAAATGTTTGTCATTGAAGGGATGGACAAGGTTCGAGAAGTCATCAAAAAGAATCGAGAGAGAAAGAAAGCAAATCAGAAAAAAACATCTAACAACACTATCATAGAAATTGATAATATCTCTCCCTTGGAGTTATTGAAATTGCAAGTAAACCTTGCGAAAATAGCCAAGGGTGAAGGTCACAGTTTTGTGGTGGGAAAAGGACAGCGAAAATCTGAAATTCAAAAACTTTATGAAGAGATAGAAGACTGCGGGAAACGTCTTCTCAAATACCAGCAGCATTTTAGGATAATGGGCATAGAAAGAAACAGTTATTCAAAGACGGATCTGGAGGCTACTTTCATGCGTATGAAGGATGATCATATGAAAAACGGTCAACTCAAACCAGCATACAACGTACAGATTGCAGTAGAAAACTATTTTATCATTCACACCCATATCAGTAACGACAGAACTGATTACAATACCCTAATTCCGGTGCTAGAAAAACACAAGAATGCATTAGGAAGACAACTGAAAGAAGTCACAGCAGATAGCGGATACAGTAGTGAACCAAATCCGCTTTACCTTAAAGAAGAAGGAATCGAAAGCTATATCAAACTGCAAACCCATGAAAAAATGAAGACCAGAGCCTATAGAAATGATATAGGTCGTCACTACAACATGAAGAAGGTAGAAGGTGATACTAGACCGTACTACATATGCAGTGATGGCAGACAACTTATACACCAGAGAACAGAAATCAGAAGACAAGGTGAAATGAAACGAACCTTTGAAGTGTATAGATGTAATGACTGTAGCGACTGTAGATTTAAGGCGCAATGTCTTTACAAATATGATGAAGAAAAAGATGAGCAGAAGAACAAGACCATGAAGGTCAATGAGGTTTGGGAAGAACTCAAGACAAAATCACATAACAACATACAAAGTGAAAAAGGTATTCTAAACCGTCAAATTCGATCAATACAGACAGAAGGACATTTCGGAGATATCAAGGAGAACGACAAGTTCAGGCGATTCAACTATCGTACCTCTGAAAAAGTCTACAAGGAACTTATGCTATATGTTCTTGGGCGAAACCTAAACAAATATCATAGATTTAAAAATGGAAAAATCAAAGAATTCGAGGGTAAAATTGCTTAAGTAGCAGCTTGGAAAAAACTGTATCTCAAGTTGAATACCTTTATTTATTGTGCCCAAAAACAAAATATCACGTACAAAAAAAGAACCCAGCAAGATTAAAAGACTTTTTCAAAGCCTAAAATCTGGAGGGTTCTCTTTATTTTAGTTATCGGAGCTTAAAACAGCTATTTCCCGACAGCCCCCAAAGTTTCTCTAAAACTTTTCACGACAAAAATTGCTTTTTAATTAAACACATATAGTAATTGAATAATCATTGAATAAGTGCTATGATATATGTGGTTATAAAAGATTGTTGAATTATTTACTTAAAAGCATATCTAAAATCATATGAAAAGAGGTGTAAAATGACTGTTACACTTGTAGATTATCTAGCTCAACTTATTGCTAATCCAACCCTTATAATCACAACTTTATTAACCTTAAGTGTTATATTGGTAAATGGCTGGACAGATGCTCCCAATGCTATTGCTACCTGTGTTTCTACACGTTCTATGACTCCGCGTGCAGCTATTATAATGGCAGCTTTTTTTAATTTTCTAGGTGTTTTATTTATGACAATGTTTAATGCAACAGTGGCACAGACTATTTATAAGATGGTTGACTTTGGAGGAGACCCTTATAATGCACTAGTAGCACTTTGCGCTGCACTTTTTGCCATTGTCCTATGGGCTACAGCAGCTTGGTGGTTTGGAATCCCCACTAGTGAAAGCCATGCGCTAATTGCAGGTATATCTGGTGCGGCTATTGCACTTCAAGGAGGGATAGCTGGGATTAATCCTAATGAATGGATTAAGGTCCTTTATGGTCTAGTACTTTCAACTGTAATGGGTTTTGGATTAGGAGCTCTAGTTGTAAAGACAATCGAGCTAATTTTTAAACGCTTCGATAGAAGAAAGACTTTTACTTTCTTTAGAAATGCCCAAATTGTAGGTAGTGCTGGTATGGCATTTATGCATGGCGCACAAGATGGGCAAAAATTTATGGGAGTATTTATGCTTAGTGCTTTTCTAGCACAAGGCCAGGCATCAGTAACTGAATTTATTATTCCAATATGGCTGATTTTCCTTTGCTCTGCAGTTATGGCTTTAGGTACTTCCATAGGAGGCTATCGTATTATAAAGGCAGTAGGGATGGATATGGTAAAATTAAGCACCTATCAAGGCTTTTCTGCCGATTTAGCAGCAGTTATTTCTTTATTTACAGCATCAGTTTTTGGATTACCTGTTAGTACAACTCATACAAAAACAACAGCTATTATGGGAGTAGGTGCAGCAAAGCGCCTATCATCTGTAAACTGGGGAGTAGTCGGTGAAATGGTACTTGCTTGGATTTTGACATTCCCTGGATGTGGACTTATTGGTTTTTTAATGGCTTTACTATTTATGAAAATATTTTAAAATAATATATCGATGGAAAGAGGTTTAATATGGCTCGCAAAAATGAAGTGAATTATTTTAATACCTTTATTGAACTATCAGAGTATTCCTGTCAAGCTGCAAGTTTATTAAACGAAATCGTAAATAACTTCAAAGCAGATGAATTGCAAGATAGAATGAAAGAAATGCATGTTATAGAACATAGTGGAGATGAAGCTAGACATATAATGATAAAAAGGCTTGCAAAGGAATTTATTACTCCAATAGAGCGTGAAGATATTATGGCTATGGCAGATTCTATAGATGAAGTAACAGATACTATTGAGGATGTACTCATGTGTATGTATATGTACAATATTACATACATACGTGAGGATGCATTAAGGATGACTGAAATCGTTGTAAAATGCTGTGATGCTTTAAAACAAATGCTAAGTGAGTTTCATAATTTCAGAAAGTCTAGCACATTACATAATTTAATTGTGGAAATCAATCATTTTGAGGAAGAAGCAGATAAACTGTTTACAGAGGCTATAAGGCACCTTTTTGTAACCTGTAAAGATGTTTTAGAGATTACAGCATGGGATAAAATTTATAATTATCTAGAAAAATGCTGCGATGCCTGCGAAAATGTATCCAGTGTAATCGAAAGTGTCGTAATGAAGAATTCATAATAAATTAAAGTCTCATAAAAAGCACAGAATACAGACGACTAAGCCTGTATTCTGTGCTTTAAATTACTATATATAATATTATAGGTCGATTTTCTTATGATTGATTAAATACTTAGCAGATATACCTGGTTCAGTCATATTAATAGGATCTAGTACATCGTTAAGCTCTGCTTCATTTAGAATATTGTTATTTAATATAATGTTTCTTATAGGCTCACCAGTAGTCATAGCTATTTTTGCAATTTCAGCAGCTTTTTTATATCCTACATGCGGACAAATAGCTGTAACAATTCCTATGCTGTTTTCTACTAAATCACTACATCTTTCCTTATTTGCGGTAATGCCCTTAATACAATTTTCTGTGAATGTATTTATACCGTTAGCTAGCATTTCTATAGATTGAAATAAATTAAAGAATATTAATGGCTCAAAGGCATTCAACTCTAATTGCCCTGCTTCTGCAGCCATAGTTATTGCAACATCATTACCAATAATCTTAAATGCTACCTGACTCATAACCTCCGGTATAACAGGGTTAACCTTTCCTGGCATTATTGAAGAGCCATTTTGTTTTGGAGGAAGGTTAATTTCACCAAAGCCAGTTCTTGGTCCGGAAGACATAAGTCTTAAGTCATTTGAAATTTTTGATAAACTAACAGCACATGTCTTTATAGAAGAGGATACAGATACAAAGCAATCTAGATTTTGTGTTGAATCTACTAGGTCTTCTGCCTGATGTAAATCAAAGCCAGTTACTAGGGCAAGATTAGGTACTACTCTATCAAAATACTCATCGTCAGCATTTACACCTGTACCTATTGCAGTTCCACCCATATTTACAATTCTAAGCTCATCTTGCACTTTTGTAATTCTTGCTATATCTCTTTTAATTACAGAACTATAGGCTTTAAATTCTTGACCTAATCTAATAGGTACAGCATCCTGCATTTGAGTTCTTCCCATTTTTATTACATCATTAAACTCCAATGATTTTTCTAAAAGGGAAGCATGTAGTTTCTCTAACTCTCTAATTACTTTAGGAAGCAACTTTAAAATAGTAATTTTACCTGCACTAGGGATTACATCATTAGTAGACTGCCCCATATTTACATGGTCATTAGGATGAACAAAGTTATAAGCGCCTTTTTCTCCACCCAATATTTCATTAGCCCTATTTGCCACAACTTCATTTACATTCATGTTTGCTGATGTACCTGCTCCGCCTTGAATAGGGTCTATGATAAATTCATTATGAAGATTTCCAATAAGTATTTCATCACATGCCTGAACAATTGCACTTTCAACTTTTTTAGTCAATAGACCAACTTCTCTATTTGTAATAGCAGATGCTTTCTTTACAAGAGCAAGACTATTAATAAACTCTTCATGCATTTTAGCACCTGTTATATTAAAATTCTCAGCAGCCCTTAGAGTTTGTACACCGTAGTATGCATCTACAGGGACCTGCTTTGTGCCTATAGAATCACTTTCTTCTCTAAAATTGGTGAAACTGTCTGTTAAACTCATATTATTTATCCCCCTTATGGATGATTATTATATTGGTACTTAGATGATTATTAATGAGATTAAAACAACATAACTAAACGTCCAGACTGAGAAGAACTCTACCTGAACTAATGAAAAATAAATAAAATCTTGGCTTTTGTTTTTTATGTAGACAAAAAGTTAACAAGAATCACTTGCCAAACTCATTATAGTCCTTTTAAATAAAATAATCAACTAGGTGTCGAAGTATGTCTTTGTAGGATTACTATGGATGCTGATTTTGTTGCAATACTCGCTAATCGTTGAAATATAAAGAATATTTAATAAATTACGTTTTATTCAAATAGTGAAGTAAACTAGGTTAATTAAGAACTACTATTAGATAAGGCTGAATATAATTAATCTTTTTTGTCGATAAAGAAGGATTTTGCAATTGTTCATAGAATCATGAATAAGTGTAAATCGTAACAAAATACAATTATGATAAATTTTCAAATAACAAAACGAGGTGAAGGCAATGCGAGAAATAGATGTGAGTATTATACAAAAATCAGTAGCAGAGAAATGTATTACTTCTAATATTTTTATAGAAGAAGACATAATGAATGCCTTTATAAATGCAAAAGAAAAAGAAAGCTCTTCAGTAGGAAATATGGTACTAGACATGCTAATAAAAAATGCAGATGTGGCTAAGGAAGAGGGAATACCTTTATGTCAGGATACAGGAATGGTGGTAGCCTTTGTAGAGGTTGGACAGGATGTTCATTTTGTAAATGGGAACGTAACCGATGCTATAAATAAAGGTGTAATAGATGGATATAGAGATGGCTACTTGAGAAAATCAGTTGTAGAGGACCCACTTCTTAGAAATAACACTAAGGATAACTCCCCGGCAATTGTTTATTATAATATAGTACCTGGAGACAAGGTAAAAATTGAACTTATGTTTAAAGGCTTTGGGAGTGAAAACATGAGTCAAATTAAAATGCTTAAGCCTTCTGATGGAGAGGAAGGAGTATTTGATTTTGTCATTAAAGCAGTTAAAGATGCTGGACCAAACCCATGCCCACCTATTATAGTAGGAGTAGGAATAGGAGGTACAATGGATAAAGCAGCTAGCTTAGCCAAGTATTCTCTAATAAGACCAATTGGCTCTAGAAACAAGCTAGAACATTTGGCAAAGCTAGAGGAAAGACTGCTAGAGAAAATAAATACATTAGGCATAGGACCTCAAGGATTAGGAGGAGTCACTACTGCATTAGATGTGCATATAGAAAGCTATCCTACCCATATAGCAGGATTGCCAGTAGCAGTGAATATTAACTGCCATTCATCAAGACACAGTACCATAGTTTTATAGATTATATTTAGACTAGAGGTGAAGAAAATGACTGTAAAATCAATAAATACTCCATTAACTAAGGATGTGTTAAGAGAGCTTAAAGCAGGTGATGTAGTATCTTTAACAGGAACAATTTATACAGGAAGAGATGCTGCACATAAACGCTTGATGGAGACAATAAAAAACAATGAAGAACTGCCATTTGATATAAAGGATGCAGTTATATTCTATGTTGGTCCTACTCCTGCAAAGCCTGGAAAGGCTATAGGTGCCGCTGGTCCAACAACTAGCTATAGAATGGATAGTATGACAGTGCCTTTACTGGAATTAGGATTATCAGCCATGATTGGTAAGGGCTTAAGAAGTGATGAAGTTATAGAGGGAATGAAAAAGAATATCGCAGTATATTTTGCAGCTGTAGGCGGTGCAGGCGCACTAATAGCAAGCTCCGTTAAAGAATCAGAAGTTGTGGCATATGAGGATTTGGGAACAGAGGCAATTAGAAGATTAAGGGTGGAAAACATGCCCCTAGTGGTATGTATTGATACTTATGGAAATAATCTATACGATAATATAAAATAACAAGGAGGACAACTCATGAAGGACTACAATGAATTATCACTTAAAATGCACAGCGAAAACAAAGGAAAGGTTAGTATTAAAAGTAAGGTTAAGGTAGAAAATAGAGACGATTTATCTATGGCTTATACACCAGGAGTGGCTCAGCCATGTAAAGAAATAGCAAATTGTAAAGACAAGGTATATGAATATACATTTAAGGGGAATTCTGTTGCAGTAGTAAGTGACGGTACAGCAGTATTAGGCTTAGGAGATATAGGGCCATATGGAGCTATTCCAGTAATGGAAGGGAAGTCCATATTATTTAAAACATATGCAGATGTAGATGCATTCCCAATATGTTTAAATACAACTGATACAGAAGAAATAATTAGAACAGTAAAGCTATTAGAGCCTGTATTTGGAGGTATAAATCTAGAAGACATAGCAGCGCCAAAATGCTTTGAGATAGAAAAGAGACTAGACGAAGAATTAGATATACCTGTTTTCCATGATGACCAGCATGGAACTGCTGTAGTAGTATTAGCGGGACTTATTAATGGACTTAAGATGGCTAAGAAAGAATTCAAGGATTTAGAGGTTGTTATAAATGGTTCTGGTGCCGCAGGTATAGCAATAGCAAAGCTTCTATTAAGTGCAGGAGTAAAGGATGTAATTCTATGCGATAGAAAGGGAGCTATTTCAAAGGATAGAGATGACTTAAATCCAATTAAAAAGGAAATGGCTGAAATAACAAATAAAAATTCACAAAATGGTGAATTAAAGGATGTCATAGCGAATAAAAATGTCTTCATTGGTGTATCCTCAGCAAATTGTTTAACAAAAGACATGGTTAAAACCATGGGCGACAAATCAATGATTTTTGCTATGGCAAATCCTATACCAGAGATAATGCCAGATGAAGCTAAGGAAGCAGGAGCATTTATAGTAGGAACAGGAAGGTCTGATTTTGCTAATCAAATAAATAATGTATTAGCATTTCCAGGAATTTTTAGAGGAGCATTAGATGTAAGAGCAAGCAGAATCACTGAGAATATGAAAATTCAAGCCGCATATGGAATTGCAAATATAGTTAAAGAACATGAGTTAAGTGTAGATATGATAATACCTAGTCCATTTAATAAAGAAGTTGCAATAGCAGTAGCAGAAGCAGTTAAGAAAGCAGCTATTGAGGATGGAGTAGCTAGAATATAGTTATAATTATAAAGCCTTGATTGGACTAGTAGTCTATTTCAAGGCTTTTATTGTATCATGTACATATTTTCGATCGACATATCACTCTACACTTTTGAGCGAGGACACCATATCAATACCTTTGAACCTTCTGCCCATGATGTAGTTCATAAGCAAGGTGAAAACGAGTATCAGAGCACAACCCAAAACAATGCTGGAGGTAGAAATAAAAGGAGAGATTTCCATATCGGGATTTGTTGTCTGTGCTTGCATCATATAAACCAACCCAAATCCAGCAATTACACCAAAGGGCAATCCGAATATAGTTATCCAGATATTTTCGCTAAGTACCAGCCGTTTCATTTCTTTTTGATAGAATCCCAAAACTTTCAATGTGGCAAGCTCACGAATTCGTTCATGATAATTCATGAGACCAAGCACCATCATAACGGCAAAGGCCAAGAGTCCCGCAAAGACAATTAAAACCATCTGAAGGCTTTCCAGTAGTTTCAGAATAGTCATCATGTTTGCTTTCATATCAGACTTTGTTTCAATTAGGGCAATGCGAGGATCGTTATGTAAAAAACTAAAATCTAATTCTTGACCATTAATGAAGAGCACGTTAATAGTAAATGGAAGAGGTGATACCTTTGAAAACGCAGTCTGGCTGATATAGATTTCGTTCCCCACGGGAAAATCTATAATATTGGCAACCTCAAGTGGTATGACAGTTCCATCGAGACGTTCTGCTATCATCACGCTTCCAATCTCCACATCAAGAGCCTTTGCCATTCTAGGAGTAATCAGTACGCCATTGTCTGGCAGCGTTACCTTTTTTCCGGCAGTATCCGCAAAGTGCAAGCTGTTCTGATTGTCATCCATTACAACCAAGTAAGGATTCTGTACGTTGCCATCATCACCGTAAATATAAACGCCAAATGCCATGGCGGCTTCAAGGGATCGTGCATCTTGTAGCGCTTCATAAATATAGGCAGCTTCCTTCGGAGTCATAGGCGTTTTCAGCTTCATTTCTACATCGTAACGCATAGTTTTGGCAAATGCCCTATTAATTGTGACATCCGTAGAATCCTTCATCCCAAAGCCGCATAAAATAAGTGCAGTTGAACCGATAATGCCCATAAGTCCCATTAACATCCGTGTCTTATTGCGGAAGAGGTTTCTTGTAATGATTTTCCCACTGAAACTTAGGTTTTTCCAAAATAAAGGTATCTTTTCCAATAAGATGCGACGTCCCTGTATTGGGGGCTTTGGTCGCATAAGAGACGCTGGTGTACTCTTTAACGATTTTTTGCACGAAAGAAAAGCTGCACTGCAAGTCACAAAGGCAACGCCAATCGCCCCTACAAAAAAATGCACTGAGAAAGTGTCGACCACGCGTTCCATTATTGTGTAGCGAATGGTTCCAAGTCCATATAAAAATTTTGCAAGATATCTGGAAATAATCCAGCCTAAAAGCATACTTGGAATAGTAATCAGTATTCCATAAAGAGAATACCTGTACAAAATCTCTTTTTTGGAAAAACCCAAAGAGCGCAGAGTTCCCAAATGTTGACGCTGGTTTTCCATCATTCTCCCCACGGTTATCCATGTGATAAGGGCCGCTGTCAAGAAAAAGGCAATCGGGAACAATGCTCCTATTTGCTTGATACCTTCAAGATCGTCTGTAATATAACTGCTGCTTGGTTGATTCTGGCGGTCTATGATATTAACGCTTCCGAGAGCATTTCGTAATTCTACAGTAATTTCCCTAGTAGTGCGTTTAGTACCATCCATTAAAGAGAGGATTAACTCATTATAAGAAGCACTCGGCAACGCAGAAGCATTTGCATAGGCAAAGCCGTATTTTTGGTAGTCAGGTACGGTCAATCCATCTGGCGCGTAATAAATGTATTCTGCATTACGGATAATCCCCTTTATCAGCCAGTCCTCTTGCTGCTCATCTATGGAAAACTGAACCGTATCGCCGGGCTTCAGTCCGTTCGTCTCGGCAAAACGGCTATCCAGCAAAAGAGATTTGGTTTCGGTTTCATCAAGCAGTTGCCCTTCTAGCAATTGGGGGATATTGATTTTGGGCTGACCCTCAATGGCGTGTAGCTGCAATGTGGCGTTAATTCCATCAGACAAGCCGACTTCCAGCGATTTGCGTCGCTGTGCAAATTCCACATCTGGTAAAGCCTGTATACTCTCCAAATCCGATTCTGAAACATCGGTTTTATAAATCCAATAATCTGCTAAATTTGAGCTTTGATAATCATCTTTCACGCTGTTTTCCATTGTGCTGACATACAGGTTTAAGCCGCTGAACAAAGCAACTCCGAGCGTGCAGATGCATACGACAGCAACAAAAGACCAACAGCTTTCTTTAATGTCTCGAAAAATCTTTTTTTGTAGCATATTTACCATTTGATTTCCTCCAAATTCGCAGGCTTATTCTGCACGTTATTTACAATCACCCTGCCGTTTTTCATTTCGATTAAGCGGTCAGCAATAGGGGCTAAAAGGGAATTGTGAGTGACGATAATCACTGTTTTGCCCATCTTATGGCTGATATCGGATAAAACCCCAATAATAGTTTTTCCAGTTTCCGTATCCAGCGCGCCGGTAGGCTCGTCGCAAAGCAGCAAGTCCGGATTTTTACAGATAGCTCTTGCAATGGCGACTCGCTGCTGCTCACCACCCGAAAGCTGCGCTGGAAAGTTATGAATTCTATCCTTTAAACCTACAATACTCAGGGCTTCCACCGGCTCCATCGGAGATTTGCATACCTGTTTTGCCAGCTCGACATTTTCAAGAGCGGTGAGGTTAGGTATCAAGTTATAAAACTGAAAGACAAACCCGATTTTATAACGTCTGTAGTCGGTAAGCTCCAGATCGTTCATTTGTGCAATATCCTGTCCTTCAAAAAATATTTTGCCGGATGTAGCACTTTCCATTCCTCCCAGCAGATTTAGGACAGTGGTCTTGCCTGCACCGCTGGAACCGAGTATGATGCAAAGCTCACCCTTTTTTACCTCAAAGGACACTTTCTTTATCGCTTGTATTACCACCTCACCCATTTGATAATCTTTGCTCACATTTTCAAATATAATACTCTCCATAACAATCCCCCTTTTAATTATAGACTTTAAAGATTAATTTTGTCTATATAATACAATATCGGAAGTATATTGACTTGTCAAGTATCAAGTGATATATTATTTACATATTAAATCCATAAAGTCCATAATTTTTGGAGGTGATTTTACTTGGATGGATTCGAAAAAAGAAGAGACGATAAGAAAAAAGCCATTATGCAAACGGCTTTGGAGCTGTTTGATCAATATGGATTTGACAAGGTATCAATGACTGACATTGCAGAAAAAGCACATGTTTCAAGGGCATCAATCTATAATTTTTTTGAAAGCAAGGATAATCTGCGGCGAATCATCATAAAAGATATCTTGAATGACAGCATCGAAAAAATACAAAAGCTGCTAGAAGAACAGGATAATTTCATTGATAAAATTAGTGAATATATTAAAATCCGCACATGGTATTATGGTAAGTACAGTTTAAATTTCTTTTTTGATACGGTTGAAAGTGACCCTGAACTCCGACAATACTTGGACGATTTTATCGCCGACCATAGGAAGCTTCTCATGAAATTCATAGAGGAAGGCAAACAATCCTGCGTTTTCTCACCGGATATATCTAACATCGCAATCGAAATGTATATTGATATGTTTCAAACATACTTTCTTCAAAACATACGCAAAAGAGAGATTCGGGATAGACTTGAGCGCAATCCAAAATTAGCAGATGAGATAAACATGCTGTTTTTAGATGGTCTGATTCAGGGCAATGGCAGGAAGGATTGACATATAGAAGCAAAATTGAACTGCTATGGATTTTGGGTTTAGGCTTTGTTCCAATTTTACAATAGAAAATTATAAATATAATTATTTTAGGAGGAAAAATTTATTATATAAAGAATCTATATAATAAAGAGATATTAAAAAGTTTTGAACGAAAGGAAGATTTTCATGTCAAGAAAAGCTTTTAACGCTAAGGGTGCAGTTGCCGTTGGTCCATATTCACACGCAGTAGAATCAGGAGACACAGTATATTTTTCAGGGCAGACTCCTATAGATTCTGATACAGGTAAACTTGCAGAGGGCAGCATCACTGAACAAACAGAGCAATGCTTTAGAAATCTTTTCAATGTACTTGAAGCTGCTGGGTTAAGTCCAGATGATGTAGTTAAAGTAAATGTGTTTCTTACTAATATGGACAACTTTTCAGCCATGAATCAGGTCTATGAGAAGCAGTTTTCCAGTCCATACCCTGCTAGAACTACAATAGGAGTTGCGTCATTGCCACTAGGTGCCCAAGTTGAAATAGAGATGATTGCTAATAGGAAGTAAATTTCATTGCAATTGAAAATAATAAACATGGAGGAAAAATAATGAAGCTTGTTTCATGGAATGTAAATGGCCTTAGGGCCTGTGTTAAAAAGGGTTTTCTAGATTACTTTAAAGAGGTAGATGCAGATATGTTCTGCATCCAGGAGACTAAATTACAAGAAGGGCAAATAGAGCTCGACCTTGAAGGATATCATCAGTATTGGAATTATGCAGTGAAGAAAGGCTATTCGGGTACTGCAATTTTTACTAAAAGAGAACCTTTATCTATAAAATATGGTATAGACATTGAAGAGCATGACCAAGAGGGAAGAGTGATTACATTAGAATTTGAAGAATTCTTTTTAGTCAATGTGTACACTCCAAATTCACAAAGAGAGCTTGCAAGGTTAGATTACAGGATGACATGGGAAGTTGCTTTTAGGAATTATCTTAAGGAGCTTAATTCTAAAAAGCCTGTTGTTTTATGCGGAGATTTAAATGTAGCTCATAAAGAGATAGACTTAAAAAATCCGAATTCTAATCGAAAAAACGCTGGCTTTACAGATGAAGAGAGAGAAAAGATGACTGAATTACTTGAGAAAGGCTTTATCGATACATTTAGATATCTTTATCCAGATAGAGAGGATGCATATTCTTGGTGGTCCTACATGGGGAAAGCCAGAGAGAAAAATGTAGGCTGGAGAATTGACTATTTTGTTGTATCTGAAAGATTAAAAGATAGATTAACAGATTCACAAATTCATTCTAGTATAATGGGAAGTGATCACTGCCCTGTAGTATTAGAGATTAAATGACAGAGGACGGATTGAGACCACTGAAAAACTCTATTTATGTAATACTGAGCGTCAGTGAAGGCTCTGCTATACATTGAAAACACGAGATTCTTCAACTGCATCTCAGAATTTCCACGTGTTACCCACACCACGATAAACGAATATTATTTGTGGTCTTTTTTGTTAAAACTAATTATGGCACGAGTTCGATTGTCATTGTCACATTGAGGTCGACTCAGAATTTGAAAGTACCCCTGTTGCAGAACCACGAATTGTCTTTTAAAGACGTATAGCAATGTAGCTATTAAGACAGGGGTAACGCCATAATTAATAATGCAAAGGAGAATCATTATGCAAACCGTTTACGAGCGTTGTTGTGGGATTGACGTACACAAAAAACTTATTGTAGCTTGCTTTAGAAACGGGAAAAAAGCAGAGCTTCGTAAGTTTGAAACTTTAACATGTAATATCAAAGAGCTTGGTAGCTGGCTCCTTGAAAATAATTGTCAGATGGTTGCCATGGAAAGCACTGGAGCCTATTGGAAACCAATCTACAATATTTTAGAGCTACTTAACCTTGATGTCATTGTCGTTAATGCACATCACATGAAAAGCGTTCCTGGTCGTAAAACTGATGTTAAAGATGCGGAATGGATTGCTGAACTATTACAACATGGTCTTTTGAAGGCCAGCTACATTCCAAACAGAGAACAACGTGAACTACGTGAAATTGTGCGTTATCGAAAAAGTCTAATTGAGGAACGTTCAAGAGAACTTAATCGTCTAGAAAAAACACTAGAAGGTGCTAATATAAAGCTAAGTTCTTTCGTTTCCAGTTTAACTGGTGTAAGCAGCCGAAAATTAATTGAGCAAGCCCTAGTTGGAGAAGTAAATCAAGAAAACATTGGAGATTTAATTCACATCTCTATGCAATCAAAAAAACCAGAACTTCTTAAAGCTATGGATGGTGTTTTCTCACTAATACAAAAACAACTTGTAAAAGCCATTCTAGATCATATCGATGATATGACTAGACGTATCAAGGATCTTGATGACATAATTGATAACCAAATGAAAGGCTATGAATATGCCATCAAAAAGATCGATGAAATGTCAGGCATTGGTAAACGCAGCGCTGAAGTCATTGTTTCCGAAATAGGAATTGATATGAATCGTTTCCCTTCTGCCGCACACATTTCCTCATGGTCAGGATTATGCCCTGGAAACAATGAGAGTGCTGGCAAGCGTAAAAGTGGAAAAACCAATAAAGGCAATAAACATTTAAAAAGTATCCTTATTCAATGTGCAAAGGCTGCTCAAAAAGATAAAGAAAGCTTTTTTCATGCTCAATATCAGCGCTTAGTTGTACGGCGTGGCGCCAATAGGGCAACTGTTGCCGTAGCTCACTCCATGCTCATTGCAATATACCACATGTTAAAAGATAATGTTCCTTTTAAAGATCTAGGTAGCGATTATTACACAAAGTTTAATACAGAGAAAAAAGCTAATTATTATTTAAAAAAATTACAAGAATTAGGGATGTCATTTCCCGTTTCAATGGCTACCTAAAAATACACCGGGTTTTCACACTACTTTGAAGGGTGCTGGAATAGCCACCCTTAGTTAAATGAGTCATTGTTTAGGCATATATTCATAACAATGACAAATCGTGGCTTATCTAACTTACGAATACAAAGGCCTTGATAAAGTGATATCACTTTATCAAGGCCTTCTATTGTACTTTTAATTATACATTATTTATTAATCTTACTATTTGTAAAACACGTGATCTCCAATACGTGTTACATATGTCTTGTTGTTTACAATCCATTTACCTGCTGCTTTATCAGGATTGAAAAAGTAAGTTGAATTTCCTACTGGTTTAACACCTTTTAGAGCATCTTTTGCTGCTTGTATACTTTCTTCTGATGGAGTATTGTAGATAGTTCCATCCTCCACAGGACTAAATTGAGGAATACCCTTATAATATTCAAATATTACATCCTTTATTGTATTTGGAAATTCACTTGAAACAACTCTGTTTAAAATAACACTTCCTACAGCTACTTTTCCCCTATATGGTTCTGCTCCAGATTCAGCATGGATTATTCTTGAAAGCCAATACAAGTCAGTTGACATGGCGCTGTTGCCTGAGCTTGTCCCACGAGATGCTAGAGTAGCTACTGAAGCTCCATACAATAATGATTGAGTCTGTTTACCTGCAATTCCATCGATGAGTATTTTGTTAGCTCTTTGAAAAGCAATTACTGCTTTTTCAGTTCTTGGTCCAAAGATACCATCAACGCTTCCAGCTGAGAAGCCTTTATTATTTAGAGTTTCTTGTAATTTAGATACCTCAGGCCCTCTGCTTCCAAACTTTAATACTGAATTGCTTTCAGCCGCAAAGACACTTGTTATGTTCAGTAAGATTAATACCAGTACTAAGATTGATGCAACAATCCCTTTCTGACGTATTTTCATCAGAAAACACCCCTTCCTTTTTTGCTTCCGAAGTTAGCTGACGGGTTCGGGATAGAAGGCTCCCTACCATGAGACTCATGGATTAACCCCTTAGATGGTTCCTCCGTACCTAGAAATCTAGGATTCAGCAAGTATAGTGTTTTTTTGCATAAAAATATTATATAGGCATAAGAACATTATGTCAACCTTTAATATACATTAGGAATAATTTGCACATATAGCCATGGTAAACCAGTATAATTTAATTATAATAAAAATAAGTATTAATATATGTATAGATAAATAGGCAGGCAATTTAGCTGTATATATTATAATTTCAGAAACTAGGAAACGTACTAGAAAATAACTTTAAAGGCGATTAATCAATAGGGAGAGAATAAAATGATTAGAAATAAAAAAGCGGGAAGTAGAATCAAGATTGTATCATTAATTGTGCTAGTTGTACTAATGTCCTCATTTATAATAAAGCAAAAACAAAATTATTCTAATAACAGTTTACAGAGCTTAGATACGGAGTTTTTATCAAGTAATAGTACATTGGATGTTACTAATGATGATGAAGCTATGCCAGTTTTCAAATACAGTACCTTGTCAGATGAGATTATTGATAAAATAGTAGGGGTATCTTGGAAGGAGAATTCCCCAGTAAATCTGGGAGAGCTTTCATATATAAATGTTACATATTGGGGATTTGATGGGAATGAGCATATAGGAGAAATGATAGTACATAAAAATCTAGCCCTAGAGATTACTGAAATATTTAAAGAGCTTTATGACGGAAAGTTTTTCATAGAGAAGATTAGACTTATAGATGAGTATAATGCAAATGATGAGCTGTCAATGGCTGATAATAATACATCTGCTTTTTGTTCAAGAGAAGTGACAGGAAAAAAAGGAGTGTTTTCGAATCACAGCTATGGCATAGCCATAGATATAAATCCGATTCAAAATCCATATGTAAAAGGAGATACAGTTCTTCCAAAAGAAGGTGAGCCATATTTAGATAGGAGCAGTATTAGAAAAGGAATGATAATTAAAGGGGATGTTTGCTATACTGCATTTAAAGATAGAGGGTGGATCTGGGGAGGAGAATGGAATAGTCTAAAGGATTACCAGCATTTTGAAAAGAATATAGAATTAGATTAGTTTGTATAGTCCGTTTGTGGTATGTTTTTGTAATAGGTTTTAAATTATTGTCTATGAATTTCTTCCAAAATCATTTATAATATCATAGGTAGTGTAGTTTTATTAAAAAAATAATAACGAAAAAAGAGAAGCTATTTGCTTTTAGATTAGGAGTATTATTAATGGATAAACATTTTTTTGATTGGAAAGAGTATTCACTGGAAAATGGCTTAAAGATAGTCTCTATAAAGAAGGATACAGAGCTTTGCTCTATTCACCTAGGAGTGGATGTGGGAGCTGTTAATGAAGAGGAAAATGAAAAGGGGCTTTGCCATTTTATTGAGCATATGCTTTTTAAAGGTACAAAGACAAGAACAAATATTGATATAGATCAAGCCCTAGAAGATAGGGCAGGCTCATACAATGCTTATACAACATATACATCTACAGTTTTTTCAATTACTGCACTTTTTCAGGAGCTTGAAAAATCTTTGGAAATATTATCAGATATAATGACAAACTCCATCTTTCCCCATGAAGAAATTGAGAAGGAAAGAGGAGTTATTCTAGCAGAGTTTAGAAGCGGATATGATGATGTGGAGCATCTTAGTTATAATAAGGTAAACAGTATAGGCTTTGAAAAGAGCCCATTAAAATATGATATTTTAGGTAAAGAGAATATTATCATAAATACTACCAGAGATGAAACAGTATCCTTTTATGAAAAATACTATATTCCCAATAATGCTGTCATAAGCATAGTATCTCCATTGGACCATGAAGAGGTCATTGAAAGGGTTAAAAAATATTTCAGTCATTGGCAAAGTAAGGAGCTGCAAAAGAAGGAAATAATAATTGAAAAAAATATAAGTACTGAGGTTACTTCATATAAGAAGGAGATAGAGCAAAATACTATTGTATATCTATATACATTTTATAACCTTACTAGAGATGAAGAGCTTGCACTGGAGATACTCAACCATAAGCTGGGTGAAAGTGCTAACTCGATACTTTTTAGAGCTTTGAGAGAGGACAAAGGTATATCCTATGACATATATTCAGAAATAGATGTTACTGATTATATAAAAACCTTATATATTTACTGCTCTGCCTCAGAAGATGATATTTTAGAGGCTAAGGAAACAATAGATAATTGTATAGAAAATATAGTAAACAGGAATATAATCATAGATGAGAGAAATATAAATTTGATGAAAAAAGTTATGAAGACAGGAATAGCATCAATTCTTGAGGATTCAGAAGGTCTATGTAACTATGTACTTCATCAGAAGCTAATGAATAGAAAAATAAATGGTTTTTCTGAGGATTTAGAGGCTCTAAATGATATAAGAGTAGAAGATGTGTATAAAGTAGCTGAGAAGGTTTTATCCAGAGCTACTATTCACATGCTAGTTAACAAAAAAAGATAGGGCTGGCTTCCATGCCAGCCCAAATAATTATAAATTCTTTGCTGCTAATTCTGCTATCTGAACTGCATTTGTAGCAGCACCCTTTCTAATGTTGTCAGCAACCACCCAAAGATTTAATCCGTTTTCAACACTAAGATCTCTTCTTATTCTACCAACATATACCTGATCTGTTCCATCTACATTTATAGGCATAGGATATATGTTGTTTTTAACATCATCTTGAACAATAATTCCTTTGTTTTCTTTTAGACAGCTATAAACATCGTCTAATTCAAAGCTTTTTTCAAACTCTAGATTCACAGAAATACTATGGCAGTTTTTTACTGGAATTCTAACAGTTGTGGCAGTTATTCTTAGTGTATCATCATTTAATATTTTTTTTGTTTCATCAATCATCTTCATTTCTTCTTTTGTATAGCCATTATCCATGAATATATCTATATGAGGTAAACAATTGTATGCAATAGGGTGAGGATATTTTTCATTAGAAAGACATTTTATACCATTTTCTAAATCTTTAATTCCACCAATCCCTGAGCCAGAGACAGCTTGATAAGTAGAATATACTATTCTCTTTATTTTATAAGCATCATGAAGCGGTTTTAAAGGAACTACGACCTGAATTGTAGAGCAGTTAGGATTTGAGATGATTCCATTATGCCAGGCAATATCTCCAGAATTTACTTCAGGTACTATAAGAGGTACGTTTTTCTCCATTCTCCATGCACTGCTATTATCGATTACTATGATTCCTTTTTCTTTTGCTATAGGAGCATATTTCTTGCTTATGTCCCCACCAGCAGAGAAAAGTGCAATATCTATATTCTTGTCAAATGAAGATTCATTTAATTCTTCCACAATATATTCTTTACTATCAAATGTCAATTTTGTATTCTTAGATTTAGCTGAAGCATATAGGTATAGATTGTTTACAGGAAAGCTTCTTTCTTCTAATATTTTAAGAATTGTCCTTCCTACCATACCAGTAGCACCTACAACAGCTAGGTTTATCTTTTTCAAATAGAAACACCTCCATAACGTGGCTGTCTAACAAAATAAAGAGCATATTTGAACTAAATTTTAAGCTATAGCTAGTTTGCTGACTATAGATACATTATACATAGAACTATTAATTATACATAGAAATTTTATTTTGTAGTTTTAAGTAAAGAGAGGACATATAGTAGTCCTCTCTTTAGTTTAATGCAGTTTAGTATTTTCCGAATCCGCCGCCGCCGAATAAGAAGAATATAACAAAGATTATCAGTATAACAAATATAAGACTGTCATCGGATCCGCCACCTAATAGTCCGCTAAATAAATTCTTGTTTTCTGTCATGTACTTAACCTCCTAATATAAAATAATATATGTAATACTATCTTATGAGAAAGTAATTTTTTGGTGCAAACAATATTTTTTAAATACTTTTATATATAAACCATTTGTGTTATCATTGTAATAATAACTTTATTAAGGTGCCAAGCTTATTTAAAAATATTATTTCAATATATATAAATTAGAGTGGAGGAGGAAAAAAGATGGACCTGCTAAAGAAAAAGATATTAGAAGAAGGCAGTGTGGAAGAGGGAGACATTTTAAAGGTTGACAGTTTCTTAAACCATCAGTTAGACATTGCTTTTTTGAACGAAGTTGGGAAAGAATTTAAGAGACTTTTTGATGATAGAAAGATTACAAAGATACTAACACTGGAGACATCAGGCATAGCTATAGCAAGTATTGCTGCTCAGTATTTTAATGTTCCAGTAGTATTCGCAAAAAAAATTGCGACAAAGAATCTTGATAGAGAAACCTATGAAAGTGATGTCTATTCCTACACAAAAGGTAGAACCTATAAGATTAAAGTGTCGAAAAAGTATATAAAGCCAGATGATCATATTCTTGTTGTTGATGATTTCTTAGCAAATGCACAAGCAGCATTAGGCTTAATGGATATTATTAATAAAGGTGGAGCTACTTTAGAGGGGATTGGTATAGTTATAGAAAAGGGCTTCCAAGATGGTGGAAACCTCCTAAGAGAACAGGGCATCAACTTAAAATCACTAGTGATAATTGATTCATTTGAGGACGGAAAGGTTAAGTTTAGATAGAAAGACCAGAGAATCTCTGGTTTTTTTATTCTTATTCTTGATAATACTTTTTGTTGTTTGTCATACTACAATGAGATATGTTGATTTATTTATCTCACAAGTAGTATAATATTTTTAGGGTTTATTAGATACATGTTGAATATTTGATGATAGGTAATATGCTTCATACAGTGTTAATAATAAGGCAGAAGGCAGGGGAGAGATATTATGATGTTTTATTGGGAAAAGCTTTTAATACCATATGAACAAGCTGTAGAAGAGCTTAAGGTTAAATTTAAGGGAATAAGAAATGAGTATAGAAGACTAGATGAATACTCTCCGATTGAATTTGTTACTGGCAGAGTAAAGGCTATTTCTAGTATCATAGATAAGGCTAGACTGAGGAATGTACCACTAGAAAGAGTTGAAGAAGAAATAGAAGATATAGCAGGAATACGTATAATGTGCCAGTTAGTAGATGACATAGAAAAGGTAGTTGAGCTTATAAGAAGCAGGGATGGCAAGGATTTAAGAATTGTAGAAGAAAGAGATTACATAACAAATATTAAAGAAAGTGGATACAGAAGCTATCATATAATTATAAAATATAAGGTTCATACTGTATTTGGTGAAAAAGAAATATTAGCAGAGATACAAATTAGAACATTGGCTATGAACTTCTGGGCGACTATTGAGCATTCACTAAACTACAAGTTCTCTAGAAACATACCGGAGGATGTAAAGGAAAGGCTTAAAAATGCAGCTGAAGCAGCATTCTTGCTTGATCAAGAGATGTCAGAAATCAAGGATGAAATTACAGATGCTCAAGAAATCTTTCAGCTAAAATCATCATTGATTGTTGATATATTAAAAAAGATTCAAAATCTTTATTTTACTGGAAAGATTAAGGAAATTGAAGGCATTCAAGAAAGATTCCTTGTTCTTCAAGAGCATGGAAGCGTAGGTGAATTAAGAAGATTTAGCAAGGAATTAGATGATATGTTCTAATAAAGGATTTATTTCCCACAGCTTGGTTAATTTTTTGTTTTTAGGGTAATATAATTACAAAATATTAGCATTGGGGGAATTACCATGGATAGAATTGAAAAGAATTTTAAGTATTTCTTAGACAAGTATGGAGACATATACGAGGCATATGAGAGTTATGGGCAAAAGGTACATAATGATGGAGGACCTCTTGATGAAAAGACCCGTTGGTTAATAAAATCAGCAATCTCAGCAGCATGTAAGCATCATTATTCTGTAAGAACTCATATTAGAAAGGCTCTGAAAAGTGGATGCACAAGAGATGAAATCGAACATGCTCTTATGCTAGTAGCACCAACAGCAGGTTTCCCTGCATTTATGGAAGCACTTATGTGCTTAAGAGAAGAACTTGATGAGGATGCACTGTAAAAAATAATAAGATGACAAAAAACTGGCAAGTGAAATTCTTTTAAACTTGCCAGTTTTTTATGAAAACTCATATAATTTCGATTATATATTGTTATCTTTTAAAATAGATAATAGTTTATCCATTCTTAGAGAGATCAATTGCTCATTTAAACTACAACGCTGTAAATATAGTTAATGGTATTAAAGTGTTCTAAGTATTAATATATTTACTCTACTCGCAATGACTATAGCTGAAGGTTCTTTTTGTTGTTCTTGGATACCCACAATCACACCATTTTTCGGTAACTCTATATACTTTGCAGTAGATGTCATAATAGATATCTACTATTGCACCAGTACTATCTCTTACTTCATGTGCATGAACATATTGTGCTTCATGTTCATTATAAGAGCTAGTGTTGTCAAATAAATGTGTGCTTCCATATATTGGACACGCAGGTGCACGAAGAATTGTTTTCTGGTCATCTGAAGTTGTCTTTGCGTAAACAACAGATGCAAAAGATAGTAATAACAATAGAATGATAAGAAATTTACTATACTTTTTCAAATTGATTTCCCCTTTTAAACCTCATAATCTCTCTAAGAATGAAATATTATATATATTACAATCATCATTTATGTATAAGTTAACAAAACTTTGTATTATTGAAAAAAAATAATAATAAGGTAATATATTAATTAGATACAATATATTTACAGGGGGTAAGGAGTATGAAAAAAATCTTTATATGCTTGCTAATCATGATAGTATTTTTAATTGGATGTGTTCCAACTTTAAATCAGAAACAACATATAGATAGTTATATAAGATATGTTTGTGAAAAACTCACATCTAATGAATTTGAAGGAAGAAGGACGGGGACACTTGGGAATAAAAAAGCAGAAGAATTTCTAATACACGAGTATGAAAAAATGGGATTGGAGCCATATTGCGGAGTTAATTTTGCAAAAAGTTATAGTCATAGGTATGATGATATTGAAAATTTATCATGTAGCTTTATTATCAAGTTTGAAGACGGAACTCAGAAAGAGCTAGCGGTGGCTGAAGACTTCATACCAGCAGTAATACCAGTTAATTTAGAGCTAGATTGTGAGGTTATAGTTGAAGCTTTTAATGACAATTTACATAATAAAGCAATACTTGTTGATGAAGAAAGTAAGATAAAGGATTTAGATCCATCCAATATAATACTTGTAAAACAATCTCCTTTAAAAATGGCTTTAGATATTAATGATAGTGGCTACAGTATTTTTAGAATAAGTGAAAAAGCTTATAATGAATTAAGGTCTAAAAAAGCATCTATTCAAATATCTAGCAGGGCAGAAGTTAGAGATATCGAAGCTAATAATATTATAGGAAGGATAAAAGGAAAAGATAGCACTAAAGCCATAGTAATATCAGCTCATTTTGACCATGAAGGGAAGCTGAGTGATACCATATTTCCAGGTGCAATAGATAATGCTTCTGGAGTATCAGCCCTTTTAGAAATAGCAAAAAATATTAGCCAGTATAGTAAAAATGAAAAATTAAAGTACGATATAGTTTTCTGTTTATTTAATGGGGAAGAGCATTATTTACAGGGATCAAGAGCTTTTGCAGATGAAATAGAAAATGACTATCAACAGGCTGTAAATATCAATATTGATTGTATAGGAATTAAAGAAGGTGGACCTATTTCTATCTTGGGGGATGATGAAAATAGCGAATTTCTAAGGGAAGATTTACTTAACTATTTTACAAAACTGGGATACTTAGCTACTATACCAAATAAAGATTTTGGAGGAGATCATATTTCTTTTGCTAATAATGGAATACCTTCTGTATATCTAGGTCAGATGGAAAAAGATGATGGGATGATTAGATTAATACATACTGAACACGATACTGTAGATGCCTTGGATTTTACTTATATTTATGAGTTTGCTCAATCTATAAGCAATTATCTGATTAACAATGTAGATGATATTCTAATTAGAGCACAAGATGAAGTATTATATGAAGCTGAAGCACAAGATAACATATTAACGAATAATTATGAAAATATTGAAAAAGTTTTAAAAACTGAAAGAGAAAACCTTGAACTTAATCAGTTAATTATTGTTGAAATTGATGGTGAACTGCATAAGATTACAAAAAATTCTGATAGTTTTAGTGGTTTATCAGAGATACAACTATATATACCTAGCATCGAATCGGTTCCAGATATTAAAGATTACGAGATAATTAATATCAATGTTGCTATAAATACCAAAAAGTTAGATAAAAAATATTTCGAGGTCAGGATACCTGAAAGAGAGGTAAATAAAGTTTTTGATGGAGGAACTCTCGAAATTGAAGATATTCGTTCAATTCAGGTTATTTATCGAAATCTTAAGAATACTGATAATATGTTAACTATCAAATACTTATATGATGAGACATTTTATCATTATGAGGATGAGACAATAAAATTATCTAAGAATTACAAAGGGAAAGACTACAATATATTAATGGAACAGGAGAAAATAAGTCAAATTGAGGAAATGGTAAAAAACGAGAATGCTCAATATTCTGTTTTTGTGACTAGAACAAAAATTGATGATGGAATAATAAAATATGATTGGTTTGATAACTCTTTGGAAAAAGCTCTTGAATTTGTCTATAGTCTTAAAGATGCAATAACTTCAAACAATCTATATAAATAACTTATGTGAATTTAGAAAAGCAATCTAAAAGTTGTTTTAAAAGAAGTATTTTCTGAAAGAAGAGAGCCTTATTAATAGTCAAAAGGTTCTCTTCTTTATCCTATAGCTTTCCGATAATATTCATAGCAAATTCCCTAGCATGCTCCTCAATATTTGGCAGCTCTAGAACAGCACCCTTATCGTTTGCAGTTGCCATTAAGGCAAAATAGGGAGGCAGTCTAAAGGTTTTATTTATGTTCAATGCACTGATTAGCTGCTTTGCAACTGAGTCACTGCCTGAATTTCCTGATACAATAATGCTAAAAAAGTCTTTATCATAAAACTTAGTTTTTCTGAAAAGAGCAGTTAATCTGTTGATTACAGCCGAAAGATTCGCAGTTATGGCGTCATTATAGTTGGGGCAAATCCAGATTACTATATCTGATTTTAGTATTGCTGGATAAACCTCTTCAACCATTATTCCTCCATAAAAGCAGCTAGTCTGCTGCCCATAATGCTTACAAACCTTATAAGGACATCCGATGCAATCCTTAACAGTACCATTCTCTATATGTATTTCATTAATATCATAGTCTTCTAAATGCTTCTTAACCATATCCCAAAGCATTAGAGAATTTGATGTTGTTCTATTACTAGCATGAAGTACTAGTATATTTGGATTTTCAATAGGAAAAGCATTATCTTCTTTTAATCTCATGCTGAGGTCTTTACAGCTTTCAATACATACGTCTGTTAAAGGCTTTTTGGAGACCTTTTGCATGGTAAGGAAATTTCTTAGGGAGCCTGTTGCTTCTACTAAAGGTCTTCCTATGAATTTGAGCCCTAGTTGATTAGTTAAGAATATTATATTTTGTGCAACAGTTTTGGTGAACAGCTCAGTATCACTATGAACTAAAACACCACCTACTGAGCCACATAATCCATGTTTTCCTCTACTAAATATCTCAACAAGAATTTTATCTAATCCTAAGCTTATGCCGGCATTGTTAAGCTCCACGGCAAATACTATTGTTTTGCTTCTCAAGTTAGGAATGTTGTGTTCATCTTCAATTACAATTGGATTCCAGCCTTCAGCTACGGAGTCAATCATTTTTCTCAGTAAGTCTGAAGGTTTTTCAGGAATTATTAGATAGAGGTCATTCATATGGTTGCCAGCCTTTCAAAGGTTTCTTCTAATTTTCTATATAAATCCTCGGGAAGCTCTAAACGTTCAAGCTCTGTACCTGAAGGGGTCAATCTATTTTTTGCTCCCATATATACTCCGCCTGCAAATGTAGCGCTATAATGCCAATTGCCCTTTATAGTATTTATAATTGATAAGGCACCAGAGGATAGAGCTGGAGCAATGAAGGGCTTATATCCCACTTTTCTAACCTCTAGGTTTGCCTTAAGTGTTTTTTCAGTCAAATAATTAGACAGCTTCTCATCATAATTTTCTATGCTGTTAGCTATGACTAGTCCCTGACCATGAGGTCCAAAGACTCTGCCTTCTTTGGAATAAGACAATGTATTAGGATTTTTAGAAGCATAATATGCTGCCCTAGCATTCATTACACCAAGACCATATCCTCTTATTTGCTCTGGTGCCAGTCCATTATAATCCATAGCTCCTTTTTGATTTTTATTGCTCTCTATAAGAGCAACCTTGCATAGCAAATCTACAGGGTCGGATACTACAGCAAATATTCCCTTAAAGCAATTTTTTCTTGCCATGAGAGCATATTTCTTGATAATCTCTGAATTACCCTCTAGCTGATAAAGTCTCACATCTCCAACATTTTCCCCAACTTTAGGTACATTTTTTGAAGCACAAAATACAAACATATGACAGTCAAATAATTCTTCCTCCGAGACACCTTTTACAGTAGGATAATCTTCACCACTGAAGGGATCTAATATCTGGTTTACCTCTAGCTCCCAACGGACTATAGATTCTATTGATCTTGAGTATATACCAATTTCAGATATACAGCTTCCCCCTAAAAGACGAAGTCCCGTTAAGAGAGTTCCACCTACATCTCCAAGTCCCACTAGATTTATTTTCCACTTAGCAGGGGGCTTATAATCTAACACACTTCTCCAGTTTTTATAGCTTGTATTTATAGCCATGATTTCTCTTGAGCTGATTTTAGAAAGTATCCAAGCATTTATTTCAAGCTCTTTTTCAACTGGTTTAACTAATAATCTTAAATCTTCTTTTATTAAATATAGTAATGAAGAATCAGAAATAGAGAAGCTTCTTCTTGAAGATTCAGGCTCTAAGGCTATGAGAAAATATATCAAGCCTTTTTTTCCCATTACCTCACTTTCAGGAATCTCGTTAAATTCATCATATCTATTAAAAGAAAATGCAATCTGATCATGTATTTTATAGAAAAACATCTAATCCCTCCTTCAATCTAATCAACACTCAAAGGATATAATAAGCGAATATTTCAGGACGTGGCAATAATTCTTAGTGAATATAGGAGTTTTGTCTGGAATGAGCTATAGAATTATTCATGGCCAAAACCTTGAGTGTTTGTATCTATTATATCCTTACCTTACTATATCTTTTATCCTATTTAATCTCAAAATATCATTCTTTAAGTACTCAGAAGGCTTAACATTAAGATCATATTCTATGTTTTTTCCTAATTCAGGACATCTAGGCGTAGTGAATACCTCACCTAAATGCTTAAGAGTTAGATTTCTTTCCTCTGCTAATAAATATTCTCTCTCGATTGTCTGCAATATATCAATAGAATTTAATATACAAACTTCTGATAGTCTAATAATAGCTTCTTCAGACGTATTTTTTATGAACTTAGGAAACATATAAGGCATTATTAAGTTAATAGATGGAATCATATACCTCTTCAGTTGATCTCCTGTTCGTACTGAATCTCCTCCCATAAAAGGGTAGAGCTGGCTTTCACTAAACCATACTCTCAGGTTAGGAATAAAATATGCTGAATCAACTCGAGTATCGTTAACATCTGCTAATTCCTTACCTCTTCCAGAAAGCACACCTACTATTGTTTTTTCTACATTTATACCTTCTTTTCTAAGAAGAGGCTCGATAGCCTTCATTCTATAACCCTTATGAAGCAAATCATCAATCAATATTACTGGTCTATTAAAGGAACGCAACAATTTTATTTGATTTTCTAGACTCATATGATATTGATAGGGTACGATAGTTGAGTTTTTTAAATCTGGCTCGAACTGTTTTTCTGTATGCATTGACTTAGTAACAGTATTAGGAACTATAGAGCCCTTTAATATAGAACCAAAAGGTACGCACATAAGCTCACCAAGAGTTCTAGGCTCCATTACCTTAACTGGGACTACATTAGTTTCACATATTTTGTGTATTAGTTTTTTATGCAAAATTTCTATATCAAAAGATAATATTAAGTTACCTGGATATAGGGTTGTTAATGCTGATTGGAGTCTTTTTCTTGCTCTATTTATTGAGCCTATAACATTTTCGTTGCTCTTAAATGGCTCTTTAATTACTGTTTCAATGTTAAGGTTTAAAGTACAAGGATTAGTCATATTTACTTTATAAATAGGCTTATTTTTATCGCTAAAATCTACTAGTTGAAAGCCCTGAAGCATAAGAGTATCATATATATCCTTCGATAAATAAGAATCTATAGAGTTTTTAAAAACTGCATAGGTATAATCCTTTGCTAGACAAAATGCTAGTGTCTCTGTAAGTAGAATTTGGTTTAGGTTTTTATATTCTGACGAATGAGCAATATATATTCCATCTATTAACAGAACTCTGCCTATGGCATCCTGTCTAATATACTCAGATACTTCATGATTTTCAAATTCACCATAGAACATCCCAGATCTAATCCAATGAAAAATTGAAAATCCAAGTATTTTTCCACTATTACTATCCTTTAATAGTATTATACGAGGACTAACCTTCGGTTTTAAGTTAGACAATTTATTATAGGCTATTTCATCATTATCAAAAAATAGCTGACATAGCTTTGATATCAAATCATTGCTAATATTGTCAATGACTTCAATACTTAAAGGAGTAGTTTGCAATAATGTTTTATATTGTGGTTCTCTTCTATATACTCCATACTCATAAATATATTTCTGTGCCAAAGGGTCTATTAGCTGAGATATATCCCTGTTTTCATCTATATATGTTCTAATCTGGGTTGAGCTTATATCCTCATACTGAGGAGGGAGAGTAAGCCTAATGATGCTTTCATTAATATTTTGTATTGCTTCTTCCAGCTTTTTATCATCATGCTCTGTGGAAACTAAGCTTCTTCTGTCAAATATAATATGAGGAAAGCTGTGTATTGAATCCTCGGTCTGCTTACTTTTATAGCTTGAAGCATTCAGTACTACATCACTTCCCGCTACCATATGAACATTAGAGCTAGGGAAGCATTTTCTTAAAGTCTTCAAATCACTATTATTTGCTATATTGACTTGTATGCCTTCAGGAAACAAGTATATTCCAAACTCATCAGCTATGGACATATTTATAATTTCACGTCTTAGAAGATTTGGCTGAGTCATTTTTGACCAAGAAAATTCGTCAACTGCTAAATAAACATCAAATCCTAAGTTTCTTATTGCCTTTGCTATTTCCTTGTGGCCAAGTGAGAAGGGATCAAAGGTACCTGGGAAAAAGGCAACATTTGGATTATGCTTAATCTCAAATTCTCCATAGAAAAACACATAGTCAGATATAAATCTATAAATATGGTTTAGTGCAGCTGAATTGTTTAAAAAAGTAAGCTTATCCTTATCAATTTTGACTAGTAAAGTAAGAATCTTCTTTAAAATAAGCTGAAATATTTCGTTTTTTTCTTTTAATGGAAGTACTGGTGAACCGAGTATCTCTTTGCCTATTACTCTAAAGGCTTCATGATTAACCTGATAATCATAGTTTGCAAGCCCATTTAATAATATCCCAAGCATTTTTTTAAGTCTTTGCTGATTTCTTCCTATGCCCTCATTGAATCTTTCCTTATATTGTGGATAATTCTCTATGGCACTACCTATGGTTCTTAGCAACAGAAAAGTAACTTGAGGACTAGATTGCTTTATCTTCTCAATAAAATCTTCAACCACTTCATCCAACTCTACAGGATGTAAATATAAAAGCATCTTTCCTAGATAGGGTGGAATATATTTAGTAAATTGAAAACCTTGCATTTCAAGAGCACGCAAGAGTTCAACACTTACATCATTTCTCTCATCTAGAGTAAGATGAGGGAAAAGCTTAAGCAATGCTTGACCAGCATGAGTTCTTACACTTTCAGTAGCACTTACCTTTATTAAATTACAGTAATGCATAGCTGTATGGAGACCATTTTCCCTTGGGAATTCCAGTCCTAGCTCAAGAAGAAAATCAATAGATGTTTTCTTGATTATCCAGCTTGTTGCAGTTTTTAAATTTCTTAAAAAAACATCTGATATTTTCTCATGGTCATCAAAAAAGTAGCTTTTAAATAGAGTCTTAGTTTTATCATCAAAGTTTAATACCTGAGATATCTTGTATTTTAAATAATTTATTGGCGCAATATCAGGAAAGCTAGCATTATCAGTTAAGTTAATGATTATATCGTTAAAGTCATTTTTAATTTGAGAAGAAAGGTAATAAATGCTTTCAAGGGCAGAAAGCTCAATATCCAAGTTGTAGCTGCTGCTCATCCTTTCAACAAATCCTAGTAGCTTATTAAGCTCTAGCTCCAAATAGTTATTATAAGGTATACATTTTATAGTTTGAATTAGATAGAGTATGGCATCCTCTTCAAGGCCGTATGAAGTATCATAATAATTAAAAATTACATTTATATATTCTCTTCCTTGGGCTTCATTACAATGCTTAAATAGAGATGCTATCATGTCTTCTAAGCTAAACCCTATCCATTTTCTATGGGCTTCGATTATTTTATGATCAGGAGATAAGAATAAGCCAATATACTTATCAAGAAGCTCGCTACTAGTTATTTCTGGCGAAGCTATATTTACATCATCAGGAACCTCTTTTCTATATACCTCATCAAATACTGCAATGAATTTACCTATTAATTGTGCGCACTGCTTTCTAACATCTTCCTCCTTATGAGTTAAAAAATCATATAGAAAATTTAGAGTTATAAGCTTTTGCCTTTGAGTTAAAAAATTTGAATATTCTTCAAAAATATTTATATATCCACGGAGCTTTTTCCAATCGCTTTCGCTTGCTGTCATCTCTAGAATTGTATTTAAGGAGGCTTCGTTTCTAAATATATTCATTACATGGATGTTATGCTCAATAGCCTTATACTTAATGTTATCTATTATTTCTTGTCCGTGCATAAGTGAAACATGCTTCTTATCCTTGCTAAGTAGTTTAACATCATCCAAATTAACATTTACACCAGCATCCATAATAAAGTCTTCAAAATCCTTAAGCTTAGAATATACTCGTTTATATCTTTTTTCTTTTTCTGAATCCACATTATCTAGCTTATTTAATATAATATCAAATGATTCTTCCAGAGAGTAAATGTGCATGATTTTGCTGCCATCAGGGAATTCCTTGTTCTTTACCCTAAAGTCTGAATATATTAAAACAAGAGATTCAATAGGTAAATTTTCTAGCTCTAAATCCCAAGTGGAATGATATGTAGCAATATGTCCTATGTAGGGAATGTCATGATTTCTGAACCATACATCTGTATAATAATAATGAAGATAAGGTACCCTTTTATATTCACTTCTACTACAGCCATATTTGCCTATATCATGACCTGCAGCTGCACCTGATAGCTTGCCTAGGTCTATAGGAAGACCATGCTCCTTTATTTGCCTGCCTATGAACAATGACAAATAATGAACCCCGCAAATATGGTCAAGGGTATTGTGATTAGTAATTTCCTGATGGAGCTTCATCATTTCATAAATATAACTATTATTGAAAACATTTTTGAACTGTCTATATTCGGCTAAGCTTGCAGATTTCTTTTCTTCCTCAGAAGTAAGAAAGATTAAAGGATATTTACCTTGGCAATTATCAGTATTCATAGTTTTTTCAAACTCTGACATTACTCTAAGAGCCTTAAGATAAAAAATAATGACTGAATTATATTTTGGCTCTACAGCCATATCAACAGCATTTGGGAATGATTTACTAAGAGCAAATTGATATACATAGTATAGAAAATCATAGGGAAGCTCAGCGCCATATATTTGTCTAAGCAGATATTCACAAAGGCCTAAAACAGATTTGCAGCTAAGGTTTTTTTCTTCAATCATTTTTTCAAGGGCATCAATAAAGGAAACACTTAATATATTTTCACTAATCATTTCAGAATCCAACGAAAGCTCAGTTATAAAGCTTTCATTCATTAAGGAATTTACCAATTTATTATGTATTTTTTGTAATAGTGATCTGTTCATAGAATCCTCCTATTAGTAAAAATAGTAACTACAGTATTTCTTTATTTTACCATTCTTTAGCTCTATAGTAAAGACAGCTATTATGAAACATCAATAAATTAATGCAGACTTCTTTGAAGTAGTTCATAGATTAGCAAGAAAAAACACCCCAGTGTTTGAATTAGACAAACACTGGGGTGTTTTTATTTAATCCTTATTTCAAAATTTCCTACTCCCATATCAACATCAATACTTGCTTTTGATAGAGCGGAATCATAATTAGGGGATACATACCAGCCATTTATAAGATTCCAGTTTAAATTTTTAAGATTGCTATGTTTTAGTCCACCATCTAGTTTAACTCTTACTCCTAGATTTTCTGGAACAGTGATACTGATATCAGTAGCTCCAGCATCAATATCTACATTTAAGCTTTCAACATTAGCGCCTAATAATAGGTCTATATCACCAGCACCAAAATCTAAGTCAATATTATTTACTCTAAGGTTTCTAAAGTCTATATTACCGCTTACTGCGCCTATATCCCCATCAATATCCCAAAATATCTTATCAGAGAGATTAAGCCTACTTTTGTATCCTTTATTTCCTTTAAGATTAATTTTATTGTTTTTTTCCTTTAAAAGAATTTTTGCTTCTTCACCACCATTAGTATAGTCAAGCTTTTTTTCAACATTTTGACTTTCTACATATCCATTTAATAAGTTCGTATCAGATGTGGAGCCAATTTCTAAATCAACACCACCTAGGTCTAAATCGAGGGAAGCTCTTTTGGTTTTATCATCAAGGGAGTATGATATGCTTTCAGAATAACTACTACTATTTGAATTTAGGTTGGAACTAGAATTAATATTATTGCTAGAGCTATTATTTATGTGATGTCGATAATCAGTATATTGTAGATAAAAACCATAAACAATGATTACTGCAAAAAAGCCAATCCAAACTAATGCTTTTATAGTTTTTTTATCGTTGAAAACTATAGAAGCACCTACTGCAATAAAAACTAGAGGCCACAAATCAAATACTACGTCAAATATAGACCACCTAATAAGGTCTAAATTGTAGAGTAATAAGAATATACCGATAAAAACTAAAATTACTCCGAAAATAATATTATTTCTTTTCACTGCTATTCCTCCCATTGACTATTATATATAGACCAGCTAAAACAAGTATGATGCCGCCAAAGTTGACAAAATTAAACCAATAAAAGAGCTTTTTAGCAAAAATAAAGGCTCCTAAAACGATTAGTGCTATTCCAAGCATCAACTTGTTCTTCTCATTGTTGCGTTCAGTATTATTATTTTCATAGGTATATTCTGGTGAATGCTCCTCACTAAAATCAGATTCTTTTTTTTGATAGTAGCCATAAGGCGCCTCCTGAATTATAATCATACAAACAATATATGCAATAATTCCAATAGCCTTCATAAAAAATAATAAGACACATATAAGTCTCACGATTACAGGATCTACATCAAGATATTCAGCCAGTCCACCACAAACTCCACCTATGACTTTATTATCTTGTGAACGATAAAGTTGCTTACTCATATAAATTCTCCTTCCTTTTATTAAAATAAGTACATTTAAGCAAATAATATAATATTAATATAGATATAAGACGTAAAGCTTTTAAAATATACTTCATATATATTAATTATTTTATTAGTCTATGTAAGAAAAGGAGTATAACCTTTTTTTGCGGCAATAATAATTATTATGAAGCTATATAATAGCAGAACAAGGGAATTGATTCAGTATTTTCAATTTAGTATTTTAAATATTATTAGTTTATGATAGGCTATTAGCATAGGTTTATTATCATTTTGTTATGGTGGTGATTTAGTGTTTAATGTGCTTTCATTAGTATTTAGATATATCTTTATACTTCTAATTTATCTTTTTATGATAGGAATTATTAGAATGATCTACCTTGATATTAAAAGTATGGGGGGGACTATTAGTGATGGAACCTCATATTTAAAGCTATTGAATAGAAAAGACACATTGTCTTTTAAAGTAAAGGAAGTATATATACTAGAAGATAACGTCTCAATTGGAAGAGGAACTCAAAATGATATTATACTGAGGGACCCATATATTTCGAAAGATCATGCTAGAATTACTCTTGACGAAGGAGAGTATTTCCTAGAAGATTTAGAAAGTGCAAATGGAACCTTAGTAAACGATACTAGAGTACTAGATGTGGTGAAACTTAAAGATGGTGACAGAATTAAGTTCGGACAGGTAGAGTTCCTTTTCATAGAAGGAGAATAAGGAGTGTTTGCAATGACTAAGAAACTACTTGGTGTTAGGTCACCTCAGAGTCTTTTAATGCTCATAAATATTTTAGCATTATTACTTTTAATGACTTTCAATACTGAACTTGAGAAAACTATATTGTATTCAGCGTTAGCATTAATAGTTACTATTTTTTTGTCTAGTTTTGTATTGTATAAGATATCTAGCGGTGATACCTACATTTTTTTAATTGTCACTATGCTTATTAGCGTAGGGATTATTATGATTTATAGAATAAATCCGGCACTTGGTCTTAAGCAGGTTATTTGGTTTGGAATAGGAATTATATTGTTTTTCATATCCTATTTTATCTTTAAAAGTATGAGGCATTGGGATAAATTACTTTATCTTTATTTAGGACTGTCACTAGTATTATTCCTAGCCACTTTGATATTTGGAACTAAGAATAAAGGCGCAATAAACTGGATAATAATCTTTGGCTCAAGTTTTCAACCGGCGGAGCTGATAAAAATATTGTTTATTTTCTCTCTGGCATCCTATTATGTAAATAAAGAAAAATACAATAATAAGCTAATATTCCTAGTAGTAGTGTATGCTCATATTGGATTTTTATTTATACAAAAGGATTTAGGAACTGCATTGCTATTTTTCTTATTGTTCATGTCCATTCTATACGTTTATGAGGAAGACAGAAAGTTAA
Source organism: Firmicutes bacterium UBA3546 (assembly GCA_002376545.1). GTDB lineage: Bacteria > Bacillota > Clostridia > Tissierellales > Proteiniboraceae > Proteiniborus. Next base: position 39,074 of record DFOH01000030.1, read on the forward strand.
TTCTTTATAATATGGCAGGTGCAGCAGTTTTAGGTGTATTAGGTTACTTTATGTTTAATCATGTTAGGGTAAGAGTAGAGACGTGGATAAATCCATGGACAGATATTGGAGGCAAGGGGTATCAAATAACTCAGTCTTTATTTGCGATAGCATCAGGAGGTTTTTTTGGTACAGGAATTGGACTTGGACATCCTGAATTTATTCCAGAGGTTCACAATGATTTTATTTTTTCTGCAATATGTGAAGAGATGGGTGTATTTACTGGCATAGCAGTGATTTTCTTGTTTCTAATTATTGTATATAGGGGTGTGAAAATTGCATTGCAACAGCAGCATCTATTCTATAGAATTATTGCTTTAGGCATAACACTAATGTTTGGATATCAAGCCTTCATTATATTAGGTGGAGTCACTAAGATGATTCCCTTAACTGGTATTACATTACCCTTTGTAAGCTATGGTGGAAGTTCTTTAGTATCAAGCTTTGTTGCTCTTGGAATTTTACAGGTGGCTTCTGAAGAACTTGATTTAGAACAGGAGGAAGAAGATGAACATAGAATCCAAGAGGATAATTAGAATACTCATTTCATTATGTGGATTATTTATCAGCTTAATTTTATATATTAGCTTTTTTCAGGTATTTACAGCTGATAAAATTGTCACTAATAGCTATAATAAGAGACAATGGATAGACGAAGAAAACATACTAAGGGGAGAGATTACTGATAGAAAAGGAATTGTGCTAGTTAATAGCATAAATACAGATAAAGGACAGGTAAGGAATTATAAGTACGGGAGAATTTATAGTCATATAATTGGATACAGTTCTAGAGAATATGGTAAATCCGGAATAGAAGCCGCATATAATAAAGAGCTGTTAGATTTAAATGATTCAAATCCTATAGGGGAATTGAAAAACATATTAACTGATGGGGAATCATTGGGCAATAACGTAGTTCTATCAGTTGATCATGAAATTCAAAATTATGCATATAACCTGCTTGGCAATAGAAAAGGCTCTATTGTATTGATGAATCCTAAAACGGGAGAGATATACTCGATGATAAGTAATCCCTCCTTCGACCCATCAACTCTGAAAGAAAATTGGGAAGACATTGTTGCAAACGAGGATAGCCCATTGCTAAACAGAGCAACTATGGGAATGTATACGCCAGGCTCAATATTTAAATTAATCACTGCTACAGCAGCCATAGAAGATAGAGAAACAGATGAAACCTTCATATGTGAAGGCTCAATCAATATTGATGGATATATACTCAGGGATTATGGTGGGATTGCTCATGGGGAAGTTGATTTAAGTGAGGCGCTTGTAAAATCCTGCAATGTTGCCTTTAGTCAAATAGGTCTTGAAATAGGTGATGATAAGCTTAGGAGAACAGCAGAAAAATATATGTTTAATAACAGTATTCCTTTTGATTTGCGTACAGCAAAATCTATTTTTCCAGGAAAAATCAGCTCTAAACCAGAGCTAGGAGCTTCAGCCATAGGACAGGGAAAGGTCCTTGTAACTCCTTTAAACATGGCAATGGTTGCCTCTGCAATAGGAAATCAGGGCGAAATGGTAAAACCAATTTTGGTTAAGGAAATAATTAATCACAACAATAGAGTTTTAAGGAAGAACAGAACAGAAATTTTGGCTAAAGCAACTAGTCCTGAGATTGCAGAACAACTAAAATATATGATGATTGATGTAGTCGAAAAAGGTACAGGAAAGAATGCAAGAATAAGTAATGTGCAAGTGGCGGGAAAGACAGGAACAGCAGAAAATGAAAGTGGCAAGGAACATGCTTGGTTTATTGGATTTGCTCCAGCAGATGATCCTATAGTTGCAGTAGCAGTCATATTAGAAAGCAGTGGAAAAACTGGAGGAACGGAAGCAGCTCCAATAGCTAGGGATTTAATGAAGAGAGCAATACAGATTTTAAACAAATAATAGAAAAATTTATTCTTAACAAGCTGAGGACATTTTATGTCCTTTTTTTATCTAATTTTTTAAACTTGTAGCAAAGGCATATCATCTTAAATATATTAATAGTAGCAAAAGACAAGGGAGGTATGCCATAATGGCTTTTTCAGAACGAGAGCTACTTGCCAGAATCATAAAATGTGAAGCCGGCGGGGAAGGCGATACAGGAATGAAGGCAGTAGCCACAGTAATAATGAATCGTGTGCATGTAGCTGATGGTGAATATAGAAGAGTATGTCAAGGTGACTTAAGAAAAGTAATAAATCAACAAGGTCAATTTGACTGTATGAGAAGTGAAATTAGAGGTGTGACCAATCCCCAGACTATTTGGGCCACTCCTCCAGAGGATATACACTATCAGATAGCTGACTGGGCCCTAGCAGGAAACAAACAATGGAATATAGGCAGGAGCTTATGGTATATGAACCCTTTTGTTCCTACATGTCCTGCGGCATTTCCATATAACGGCTCAGGCGCTTTAAATTCAAGAATAGGCGATCATTGCTTTTATGATCCAACAGCGCTTTATAGCAACACTTAAAAGTGAGGAGGTATTTTATGAGAAGGCAACAAAACGATGACAATAGTAGATATAATGTTCCAGCAATGCCACCGGCAGTATCACCAATTACTCAACCAAATATGCCACCGGCAGTATCACCAATTACTCAGCCAAATATGCCACCGGCAGTATCACCGATTAGACAACCAAACATGCCACCAGCAGTATCACCAATAACGCAGCCAAATATGCCACCGGCAGTATCACCAATAACGCAGCCAAATATGCCACCGGCAGTATCACCAATTAGACAACCGAACATGCCACCAGCAGTATCACCAATAACGCAGCCAAATATGCCACCGGCAGTATCACCAATTACGCAACCGAACATGCCACCAGTAGTATCACCAATTAGACAACCAAACATGCCGCCGGCGGTATCACCAATTACGCAGCCAACACCGCCCATGAAGCCACGATGTACGTTTCCACCATCATGTAAGTTTCCACCACCTGGAACTGCTTTTAATCCAATAGGAGTTCCACCATGGGCACCTCAACCAGATATGCCATCAACAGATGGCTCAACTGCTCAACCGCCTACAATGATGCCACCGACAGGGACTATGCCTCAGCCAGGTCCTCCAGTTTTGAGGGGCAATGATTATTTGCAGGGGCAATTAAAAGAGTTTATTGGAATGCCTGTTAAAGTTGAGTTCATCCTTGGCACAAATATGTTTATAGATAGAGAAGGTACTCTAGTAGATGTTGGAATAGACCATATTATACTAAGAGAAACAAGAACAGATGATTTACTTTTAGCTGATTTATATTCAATAAAATTTGTGACTATACTCTTATAAAAGTTAATCTAAAATAAAATGCTTTTAAAGAAGATTGAATGCAAATTTAATCTTCTTTTTTGTTTTTTTTGGGCATCATAAAATAAAGAAAATTTTTATTATGAGGAAGATACTATGAAAACTTTGGAAATGTATTATGGAAAAGCTTTTAGAAGTGTTTTAAAGGCAGTAAATCCTTTTAAAAAAACCGTAATAAAAACTGAGGCAAAGGTTCATCAGTTTATTAATGAACATGCATTTAATATACTTAAAGCAAATGGTTATATTGTAGAATTCAATGAGCTTAAAAAGCATATGGAGACTATAAATAAAGGGGCTGTATGGGCTGACCAGGACTTCAAGAGTATAAACCATTTCTATAATCCCGAAAAGAAAAGAGGATTGTATGGACATGGAAATGCTTTAAAGCTAACAAAAAAGTATTATGAAATAGCTATTAATAGCTTTAAAGAAAAAGACATTGAAAAATCTATGTTTTATTTAGGTGCTACTGTGCACATAATTCAGGACCTTACTATTCCTCAGCACGTTAATATAAGATTATTAGATAACCATAGGCAGTATGAGAATTTTGTTAAAATAGCTTACAATAAGGTTAAAGATTTTGGAACTTTGGAGAAACCAATAATATTTGATGAATTAGAGGATTTCGTAAGATTTAACACTAAAGTTGCGTTGAGAATTTACAAACAATTTAAAAAAATCAAGGATGATAATCTAAGGTTTTACAAAACAACAAGATGCTCGCTTCCTCTTGCTCAAAGAACTACAGCAGGGTGCTTAATTATGTTTTTAAGAAAAGTTAATAGTATTGACTTAAAGTAAGGCATTAACTATAAAACTATGATTTCATGGGATTCTTGGTACTTAATCTTAAGCATTAACTCTAACTATAAAAACTAATGTGGAAAAAAATTCTGAAAGAGTATACAATGTTATATATAAAGGATGGGGAGGGAAAGTAATGGACAATAATTCAAGAAAACCAAAAGAGAGAAAAGATATTGAAACTAAGTATTTATGGAACCTAGAATCATTGTATGTAAGCGATGAAGCATGGGAAGAGGATTTTAAAAAGAGTAAGGAACTTTCAAAGAAAATAAAAGAATATCAGGGAAGAATTGAGGAAAGTAGTGAAACACTGCTCGAAGTTTTAGTCCTACAGGATGAATTATCTAGGATTACTGATAACATATATACATATGCTAAAATGAAGCAAGATGAGGATACTAGGAATAGCACATATCAAGCTTTAACTGATAAAGCTACAGGATTGATGGTGGAGGCTGGAGAAAGTACATCATTTATAGTACCTGAGCTTCTTATGATAGATGAAAAGACAATAAAAAATTATTTAGATGAAACTAAGCAGCTAAAAATTTATACTCATTACTTAGACAATATTTTAAGAAAGAAAGAACACACGCTTACACCAAGAGAGGAAGCAATATTAGCTCAAACAGGTGATATATCTACAGCCTCAGAAAATACTTTCGGTATGCTCAATAATGCAGATATTAAATTTCCAACAATTAATGACGAAAATGGAAATGAAGTTGAAATTACACATGGAAGCTATATACCTCTAATGGAGAGTAAGGATAGAAGAGTAAGACATGATGCATTTAAAGGTCTTTATGATACATATTTTAATTATAAAAATACCTTTGCATCAACTTTAAGTGGAAATGTAAAGAAAAATATTTTCTATTCAAAGCTTAGAAAATATAACAGTGCTTTAGAGGCTTCACTTAATCAAAATAATATACCAACAGAAGTTTACCATAATCTAATTAAAACTGTAGGAGATAATCTTAATTCATTGCATAAATATGTAGCCTTAAGGAAAAAAGCATTAGGCTTAGATGAGCTTCACATGTATGATTTATATACTCCTATAGTAAAGGATATAGATATGAAGCTGCCTTATGAAGAAGGAGAACAAATAGTATTAAAAGGGCTGACTAAGCTTGGAGACGAGTATGTAAACATAGTTAATGAGGGGCTTAATTCTAGATGGGTAGACGTATATGAGAATAGAGGCAAAAGAAGTGGAGCATATTCATGGGGCACATATGATTCTAATCCATTTATACTATTAAATTATCAGGATACATTAGATAATGTATTTACTTTAGCTCATGAACTAGGTCATTCACTCCATAGCTATTATTCCAAGAAGAATCAACCTTATGTATATGGAGGCTATAGTATATTTTTAGCGGAAGTTGCATCTACCACAAATGAAGCTTTGCTTATGGATTATTTACTTAAAAATGTTAAGTCTAAAGAAGAGGAGCTATATCTTCTTAATCATTATCTAGAGCAATTTAGAGGCACTGTTTATCGTCAAACCATGTTTGCTGAATTTGAGCTTACAATACACGAGCATGTAGAAAAAGGAGAGTCTCTAACTGCAGATTGGCTATGCGAGGCTTATAAGGCTCTGAATATAAAATATTATGGTCCAGATATTATAGTAGATGACCATATTGCAATAGAATGGGCAAGAATACCTCACTTCTATTATAATTTCTATGTTTTTCAATATGCCACTGGTTTTTCGGCAGCAACTGCATTCTCTCAGAAAATACTAGATGAGGGTGAAGAGGCTTTAGAAAAATACAAAGGATTCTTGAAAAGCGGAAGCTCAGATTATCCGATAGATGTGCTTAAGAAAGCCGGAGTTGATATGACTACACCTGAACCTATTGAAAAGGCACTTAAGCTTTTTGGAGAGTTAGTGGATAAAATGGAAGAGCTTATATAAGCAGATTGCAGAGACTTTTTATGACCTAAACCGATTTACTGAACGGTTTTATAAAAAAATTGCAGATAAGTCAAATGCAATGAGAACCATATTTGTGTTTTAAAACTGCTAATCTCGTGCAAGCTGCTTATGCAAAGGCTTAGCGATAAAGGCTTTCTCAATTTATTGAGGAAGCCTTTACCATTTGCAAACTCGCATTGCTCGAACAGTGCAAGCTGATTAACGAATTTTTAATTTGCGTTCACTAAGAATTATAGTCATATCTTGCCAATGCTCACTTAATATTTCTATTATATATCATTGATTTAATCTTAAATAAATAATAAAATAATGTACATAGGAGAGTAATATAAAAATGAGGCTGAACATAATTATTGTCTATCTAATATTCGCAATATTGATACTAGGAGCTTTACTACCAGTTGTATCGTATTTACTTATGGGACTATTGATTGCATTATTAATAGCCTTTAAGCAGGAGAAAATCATATGGAATCATTTGATGGAGAATAAGATACTTTTGATGATGAGCGTTTCAGCAGTTTTGTCATCTTTGTTTTCAGAATTGTGGTATGTAAGTATTTTTTTTTCAATTATATACATATTGAAAATACTGTTTTGTTCAATAGTCAGCTGTTACTTAGAGGAAAGATATATTAATAATATTGTCTTGATGCTAATAATTTTAGGAATAATAGTTTCACTTTTAGGCATTATCCAATGCTTTTATTCTGATGGTAGTATGCCTAAGAGTTGGATAGATAGCAGAGTATACAAAATTGATTTTAGGGCTTATTCTACCTTTTTTAATCCAAATATATTAGCCGTATTCCTAAATCTTACCATAATAACTGGGGCAGTATGCTATGAACCAAATAAAAAGAATTCATATAGAATTCTAGCTATTTTGTGTAGTATTTTATCTACAATATGCTTGCTATTAACCTATTCTCGAAATGGCTGGTTATCTCTTTGCATATCATTTATAGCTCTATCCTCAATTAATAGAAAATACATAAAATATGCAGCATTATTTCCAATAATATTTATATTATTTGATTTCTTAGGGGATACAGGCAGATTGATGCCCAAAAACATTGTAGTTGATTCAAGCATAGATTATAGAATTAAGATATGGACAGCAGCTATCAAAATCATAAAAAATAACTTTATATTAGGAATAGGTCAAGGTACTATATGGGAGCAGATTCCACTATATTCAAATGAATTGAAAGCGTATATATCCCATGTTCATAATATTTATCTACAAAAACTTGTGGAGACAGGAATAATAGGTCTATCTATTTTTATTTGGTTTATAAAGTATATGTGGAGTAGAATAAAGTTAGATGTGCTTAATAATAAAATAATTAGTACCATTGCTTTGGGATTTTATGTAGCACTATTAGCAAATGGTCTCCTTGATTCTACAAGCTTTCAAGAGCAAATATCAATTTTTACATGGACTTTTATAGGAATAAATCTTGCAAATACAAAGTCCAACAATGTAATTAAAGAGAAGCATAATAGAAATACTAAGGAAACATTTGTAGGCATGACTTAAATTCTTAGTCAAAAAAATTATGTTCAATGAATAAGCAGGAAAGGTGATAGTATGAGAAATATAATAAAATCCGTAAAAAGACTTGTAAGTGAAATGGAATCTTATATTTACTGCAATAATTATGACAAGGTAAATCAACTAGCTGATGAGTTACTTAGTGCAACTAAAATGATTAAAGAGCAATGTGTTAATAATGACAGATTTGGGAACAATGCTGAAAAAGGTACTTCAAAGCAGTATCCTGGATTTACATTGATAAGCACATTACCTTTCTTATATAAACCTTTAGAAGTAAAAAATTATTACGATGGGGACTATTTAGAAAAATTTAGCGAAAGAAGAACAGAGGATCTAAAAAGAGCAGGTGTTTTGGAATTACATAATAAGTTTTGGATGTCAAATAACGTAGAGAGTGGGAATATTTTTGGCTCAATACCTATGGAGTTAATTGATAAGGAGCCTTCTAGAACGCTACGTTCATATGGTTGGGAGCAGGCAGATGTGCAAATTTATGAGATAAGTGAAGGCATAGGCTCTAGAGAATTAGACAGGTTTTGTTCTGGAACCTTTAACCATTACATTATTGCTACAGAAATGAGAAATGGTACTAAATTAGTATTAAATTTTAATATGTAATATTTCTACGGATTAGCATGCTAAATGGTTCATAAAGAAGCTCTAACAAAAATATTTTAGCTACGTTCAGTACTATATAGCAGCTATAATACTGAACGCAGTAAAGCATCTGGGGCATTATATAAATCTATCCCTAACCTTAGACCAGAAGTTTTGACTATGAAAGGTAAGTCTTCTTAATGTCATGTCAGAAAGCTTGAATATAATTTCTACTACATTATCGTATTTAAACTGCTTTCCGTCTATGATGATTAGGATACTATTCTCATCTCTGTATTCAGGGCTTATTTTTATAGTCATTCCGTCAGGTATAATAGCACTATTTTGTAAAGACCTATAGGCTTTAGAGTTTATTGGGCAAAGGGGAGTGAGCTGCAATGTCTTTAAGGTTGGATAAACTATACTTCCTCCTGCAGAAAGATTATAGGCAGTACTGCCGCTAGGAGTTGAAACTATTAATCCGTCACCACTAAAGCATTCCAGATGATTATTATCAATTGAAACATTTAAGTGTATTACTTTTGATTCTATGCCCTTTATGACTATTTCGTTAACACCAATAAGCTCTATGCAGCTGGTTCTTGTGCATACTATGGTTTCAACTAGGTATATATCTTCAATGTTATAATTTCCATTAGAATAATTCTCAACAAATTTATTAATGTTTTCAGGATTTATTTCATGAAAAAAGCCTAGATGACCTGTGTTAACCCCAACAAAAGGGATATATGGAAAGCCATGCTTATGGACTGCTCTTAAAAAAGCTCCATCTCCACCTATACATATGCTTAGCTCAGCATTGTAGTCAAATTCATTAGAAATAGCATAGCCATATTCTCTTAATTTATTTTCTAGAAGCTCAGAAGTTTCTTTAGAACGAGTATTATCATTATGTATTATATTTATTATTTTTGTTCCTTGCAATCCATTATCCAAAGCTGTTCCCTCCAAATTCTATTTACCAAAATAGTAGGAATCAATGGTATATGTATATTATACACTAATTATATTAAATATAAAATGGAGGCATAAAATGAAGGAAAGTGAAAATTTAATAGTATTTAATATAAAAGAATCAGGACTAACAATAGAAGAAGTTTTGAGACAAAGTTATGGAATTTCAGGAAGACTGTATAGAAGACTTCAAAAAAGCCAACAGCTATATTTAAACGGGGAAATAACAAAATCCAATGTGTCTGTAAGAAAAGGAGACAAGGTTTCCATACATATGGAGGATGAAATAGAGACAAGTATCCCAGTAGATATTCCTTTAGATATAATTCATGAAGACTATGATTTGCTAATACTAAATAAACAGCCTAATATAGTAGTACATCCTACTAAAAGCCATCAGGATGACACTATAGCGAATGGTGTTGCCTACTATTTTAGTAAAAACAATATAAATAAAAAAGTTAGATTTATTAACAGGCTTGACATGGGAACTTCAGGAATACTAGTTATAGCGAAGAACTCTTTTGCACATCAGCAAATATCAAAGCAAATGGAGGAGGGAATAATAGAAAAGAAATATTTAGCCATAGTTGATGGAATTGTCGAGAAGGATGAGGACATCATTGATTTACCTATAGGAAAGAAAGAAGAAGAGCCAATGATAAGGTCTGTAATGGAAAATGGTCAGGAGGCTATTACAAAATATAGGGTGATAAAAAGACTCAATAAGGCTACCTTACTTGAGGTAGAAATTGAAACGGGAAGAACTCATCAGATAAGGGTGCATATGAAGCACGTCGGACATCCAATAATAGGTGATCATCTATATAATGAGACAAGTGAATTGATAAACAGGCAAGCTCTGCATGCATATAAATTTAGTTTTCTTCATCCTAGAACCGGCGAGAAAAAGGAAATGATGGCTAAAATGCCTAGAGATATGGAAGACCTGCTTGAAAAGCTTTAGTGCTAAAATACAAATTGCGGTGAAATTATGATTTCACCGCAATTTGTGTCTATTAATTATTTAAGTCTTTCTACTTATTAGCAGCCTCTTCCCCAGTATCCGCAGAAGATTAGTACTAGAAGTAGGAAGAAGAATAATAGGGTATCGCCGCTGAAGCACCCTCCAAATCCAGCATTATTTCCCATTAAAAGACCCCCTTATATAATTTGCAACCAATTCATTGGTTAATATAATATATTAATCATTCAGTTTTTTTGTTACAGGGAAAAAGAAAAAGGACCTTGCTTACGGGGGCAGTGGAGATAAATAAGCAAGGCCCAGTATACTAAATCTCATTATAATTTTTACCACATTTTTAAAAGTTAAACATCTTTTTGAAATTTTTTTTATTTTTATGTAAAAAGAATTTTATTTAGGGCATAATAAAATTTGAGGTGATTCTATGTTAAACAGGATTAGAGAAACAAGAACTAGGGATGAAGATGGAATATATACACTTACCTTAGAAATACCTGAGAAAGAATTTTTTCTAGTCTATAATGATGTAGATAATGAGTCAGCCAATGACCTATTAAAGCAATACCTAGTTTTCAGACAGGATGATGCAAGATTAGCTACTGTAGATATTAAGCATGATAAAAACAATCATATGGTTAATGTGGTAAGTGAACTGAATTATCTTGGTAATGACCACACAGATTATCCCTAAAAATTACCTTAAGGGAACGGTCTCCTCTCCGTTCCCTTCAAAATTCGGTCTCTTATTGCTATTAATTATTTTCCTTTTTTGGTTCCTTTGTATTCAAAACGTTCAGCAATTCTAGCATTTTAAACATATCGCCCATCTTTTCATTCGTAGTGCCTTGATTATTATCTAATTGATTTGTTTTATTCCCGCTATTTTCTAACATAGGTTTTAGAACATTTACCATACTATTAAGCTGATTAATCTTATTCTCATCATTTCCCAATAGTGGCTTGAACATGTTAACCATATCTTCTATTTGAACAGGTTTATTGGAATTGCTTTGAACAGGTATTTCTATCTTAGGTGGTGGACTAGCTGCTTTTTCTACCCTATTATTTAGATTGCCCAGACCTGATACCATATCAATTAAGGATTTATATCTATCAAAGTTTAAAGCTACATCAATAGCTGGTTTTAAAGCATTAAGCCTTTCGTCATTCGCTTCATCCTTTACAGTTGATAGAATACCATTCAATCTGTCCTTACTGGATAAATTATTATAGGCTACTATAGGGATATAAGATTTATTAGTAGTTATGATTTCCATAAGTCCAATGATTGTAGTTGCCTTTTCAACAAAAAATATGACTGTATTTAATGGCTCTATAATATTCTCAGGCATATAAGGACCTATTTTCTTAATGATATCCATTTTCTCATTTACGTTTTTAATGTCAACGGAGGCTAAAAAGTCACTTCCTAGACTAAATATATCATTTTTTTTTCTTGTGGAATCACGTGTAGAATTACTTATTAAGAGTATCAAAGGTAATAGAAAAATCAATTTATTAATATGTAAATTTGATTTTTCAGTCAGGTTTTGGTTTGAAGGGATTGCTACAATTTCGTTCAATTCCATGCCTCCCTAGATAAATTTATAAATAGTATTTATACCTATAATATGTAATTGAAATATTTCTGTTACAATAAATTTTAATTTTTTCTTCTAGTAATATGACATGCACCTTCTCACATAGACTTATATATAATTTAAATAAGGAGGAATGTAAATGGACAATAATAACAAAAAAATTGAAGAAGTAATTGAGCAAATAAAAGAAAAAATAGAGCCTACACAAGAACAGCTTGACACAGTAAAGCAGTTCGCTGAGCAGTACTCAAATAAATCAGGAGATGAGATTTTCTTTGAGATAATAAAGCTAAACAGAAAGCTAACAGAGGATATGGGTCAAGAAGAATTCATTGCTAAGCTCAATCAATTAGAAGCTTTAAGACCATTGTTAAATCAAGAACAAAATGAAAACCTAGACAGATTACTTAAAATATTAAAGGCAGGGCAATAGTTTAGGGAATATAATTAAGCATACATAGAAGGGGAAGCCCTTCTTTGTTTTTTGTTTTAAATAGACATTCAACTATTATTATGTTATAATCAAAATATATTATGTAAACTAGAAAGGGGACGAGTATGAAGCTGTTAAAGAACAAAAGAAACCTCGTCATACTAATTACTATCGTAGCTATAGTGCTAGTATCTGTATTTATTTTCTTAAGCAGCAGACAGGAAGTCGCTAAAATATCATATATAGAATTTAACAAACATCTAGAAAAGGGGAATATTAGGTCTGTTAATTTAACAGTTGAAGCAGAAATAACTGGAGAATTTAAGGATGGAGAATTGTTTAGTACAGATAATCCTAGAACTGAGGGGTTTAAAGAAAAGCTTCTTAGCTCGGGTGTTGATGTTAAGGAAACAGATGGCAGTAGCACTATTGGTGATATATTAACTATGGTAGTTGTATTATTAGCCTTTAGTGGGCTATTTTACTTTGTTAGCAAAAATCCTAACAAAATGGCACAAAAAGAAATGACTCAAATGTCTGATATAGACGGTAATGGAGAAAATACTTCTAATATAACATTTGATGATGTAGCTGGAAATGATGAGGTAAAGGAAAATCTAAAGGAAATGGTAGATTTCATTAGAGAGCCCGAAAAATATGAAAGATATGGCGCCAGAATGCCTAGAGGGGTATTACTCTATGGACCTCCTGGAACAGGTAAGACCTTGCTGGCAAGAGCTTTAGCAGGAGAGGCAAAGGTTCCTTACTTTGCAGTAACAGGCTCAGATTTTATACAAGTATATGCTGGTCTAGGTGCAAGCAGGATAAGAAGCCTATTTAAAAAAGCCAGAGCAGCAGAAAAATGCGTAATATTTATAGATGAAATTGATGCCCTAGGCAAAAAGAGAAGGGGTGGCGCATCAAATGGTTCATCTGATGAGAGCGATAGAACACTTAATGCATTATTAACTGAAATGTCAGGGTTTAAAGAGAATCAGGGTATTGTAGTTGTGGCTGCAACAAATAGAGTTGATACTTTAGATGATGCGTTATTAAGACCGGGAAGATTTGATAGACAGCTTGAGGTAGGACTACCTGACATAAATGCAAGATACAAAATATTAGAGCTTCACGCAAAAAATAAACCAATAAGCAAGCAAGTTGACTTAAAAAAGGTTGCTTATCAAACAGTTTACTTTAGTGGTGCAAAACTAGAAAGCTTAATGAATGAGTCAGCAATGCTGGCAGCTAGATACAATGATAACAATATAAATATGAGTCATATAGATAAAGCCTTTTATACTGTAATAGCAGGAGAAGAGAAAAAGGATAGAAGCTATATTTCTATTGAAGAAAAAAAGGTCACTGCCTATCATGAAGCAGGACATGCTTTAGTTACTAAACTAGCTTCTCCATTAAATAGAGTAACTAAAATCAGTATTATACCAAGTACAAAAGGTGCTGGAGGGTTTAGTATGAATATTCCTCCTGATAAGCTATATCAATCAAAGGAGGACATATTAAATCACATTATGGTAGCATTAGGTGGAAGAGCTGCTGAAGAAATAATTTTTGGCAAGGATAAAATAACTACAGGTGCACTTAATGACCTACAGAAGGCTACGGATATGATAGTTTCAATGATAGCAAGATACGGAATGGATGACAGCACAGGACTATTGAATTTCGAAGTTTTATTAGGAGATAATATCGGAACCAATACCTATGTAATTGACCGAGCCAAAAAATTAATCGAAGAGCTGTATACCCAAACACTAAATTTAATAAGAGAAAATATTAATAAGCTAGAGAATATATCAGAGAGACTATTAATAAATGAAACTATGGATGAAGAAGAGCTTAATGATATCTTAATTAAAACTGCATAATTCAACTTGAAAAAAGTAGCAGAAATTAAGAACAAAATAATAATAATTTTTAAATTATAGGTTATTCTAGATATAGGAAGAATTTCTAATATATTTTGATTTGATATTTTTCTGATATATAGTATAATAAACATATAAGAATAAAGAGTTTCCTGAGATGTTCGATAGTCTATGGTAATTCAACCGACATATTATATACGGGAGTCTGAGTTCATTAATTAATGATATGCCTGTTTAACTGGACATCAGAGATTTATGGCAAGACACCCACCTGCAGAAGTGCGGGTGTGAATTAGCTAGACCGCCGGCATCATGGGAATATAAAATCCTTAAGCAATTTGCTTAAGGATTTTATATTTTTTGAAAAACATAGCATAGCTACGATATATTATAAAGGAAAAATAAGGGAAATTAATTAAAAGAGTAAAAATAGCAGTAGGTTTTAATAAAAAATCTATTAGATACAAAAAAGTGGTTTTATGCTATATTAATGTAAAGCATTACAATATTAGATATAAAAAAATAGGAAAGATTACTTCTATTTTTGCAAATAATAAATATGCTGCTTTAATTGACATACCAAAACTGAAAGGGGAGATTATATGGAATACACCAAGCTAAAAAAAGTTCTCATCAGCAGCTTGTTGTCAGGAAGTATAATGTTGTCAGTAGGTACAGTAGCAGCTAATGCCAGTAATTTTAGAAACGCTACCTTTTGTGCACAATATAATATAAAATTAGTTGAAGACAATAAAAAAATAATTCAAGAGGAAGCGTTGAAGCCTAGGGGATATAAACAAGGAGGGAAATTCTCTAAAGCTCTAAATACCCTTATAGAAAACAAGGTCATAACAAAAGATAAAGCAGAAGAAATAAAAACTTATCTAGAAAAAAATAAAGAAGAAAGAAAAGAAATTCATGACAAAATAAAAAACATGACAGAAGAGGAAAGAAAAGAATATTTCAAAAACAGCAAAAAAGAAAGAAAAGGTATCATTGAAAAAATGGTACAAGATGGGATTATCACAAAAGAACAAGGTACAGAACTTAGAAAAGCCTTAAAAGAATGCAAAAAATAGTTTGCCAAACAATGGTGACTAAAAAAGCTTTACTCTTAGCTCTAATAAGTATTAGAGCTAAGAGTTTTTTAGTGTTCCTCCAAATTTGTGATAGATACCTCATCCATTTTATTTGAACCATCAAGAAAACGAATTTTAGCTATATTATTATCTTCATTTACATCTTCAATATAAACTGGAATACCACTAAAGGTCACTTTAATCATTTCTGGAGAATCAAAAATTTCTCTTGCACGATTATTATGCATAAAAAAACCTCCTTAAGAATGATGTATAAATTTATTATTTGTCCTGAAGCTAATATTTATTCTTTATTTATGAATTATGGAGGTTATTGGAAAATACATAATAGAAGATTTGAATAACAAAAATCTAAAATATAGGCAAATCTGATTTGATAGAAATATTATATACTTATAAATATACTCTATCCTCAAAAGCCCTAACCAATTGCTCATATTGGTGGCTATCAAAATGAATTTTGCCTTTATTTATAGATATTAGATTTTCATCCTTAAGCTTTTTTATTGTTCTGTTTACTGTTCTAATAGTCACACCGAGCTTTTCAGAGATTTGTTCACGAGTTAGCTCAATACGTACCTTGCTTTTACCTTTAATATCTTGGTTTACTGAATTAATGAGTAAGTCTAGCATCAAATGAATACAAGGATAAAATAACTCAACTCCCTTTGTGTAGGACGAGGAATATAATTTATTTGCTACTCTCCTTGCAATAATTAACAAAAAATTATTGTCAGATTTCACCCATTTAAAAAAATCAGCTAATGATAACTGAAAAACTATACAGTCTGTTATTGCTTCAATTGTGACAGAAGTCTTTTCCTGACCTGCTAGAGCTGTAACCTCTCCAATAAAATCAATAGCTTTATTTTTCTCTATTATATAAAGATTTCCATTCTCAAATTCATTTATGACCTTTACTTCTCCTTTACAAATAATTGAAAAAGAAGCTAGCTCGTCATTTTTCCTTTGTATTATACTTTTAGATGGATATTTCTTTATAATACATTTATTTTTTATTTCTTCAGGCATATTACTAAGAATTTCTTCTAATTTATGGTTTTCATTTATTAGCTCTTGGAGTGTCATGTCTGCCTCCTAAAATTATTATTGAATATAAAATGCTTAGAAGCAAAAATAGGTCTATAGATACATTATATAGGAAAAATAATTTTATAAAAGGGACATGTGTCCTTTTATAAAATTATTTGCTAAAGTAAAATAAAGTTCAAGTGATAATTGTTATGCTATTTAATAAAACTAGACTTAATAATGGAGGCTAACAACTATGAATAAAATAAAAAGTGATATAATAATCAGAAACTGTTCAATGTTAACAGAGGATTACAATGTAGTTGAAGATAAGTCTATTGTAATAAAGGATTCCCTATTATTAGATATTGATGATGTTAAAGTAATAGACGAGAAATATGAAGGAAAAGAAGTACTAGAAGGAAAAGATAAATTATTTATGCCTGGATTAGTTGATGCCCATATGCATACCTGTCAGCAGCTATTACGTGGAAGAATTATGGACGAGTATCCTATGATATGGAAACGAATCATGATTCCCTTTGAAAGCAATCTTAAGGAGGAAGACGTTTCTGTAAGTGCACAGTTAAGCTGTCTTGAAATGATAAAATCAGGAACAACGTCCTTTTCAGATGCTGGTGGCATTTTTATGGATAGAGTAGGGGAGACAGTTGTCCAATCTGGACTAAGGGCTGCAATTACTTGCTCTACTATGGACAATGATAAATCTGCTCCTATAAATATGCTTTCTACTGTAAAGGAAGCAATAGAAAGAAATACAAAGCTCTATAATGATTTTCATAATTCAGGGAATGGAAGGCTTGAGGTATGGTTTTCCCTACGTACATTAATAAGCTGTTCACCAGATTTAATAGTAAAAGCCTTTGAAGCTGCAAAGGAACTTAATACCGGAATTCATGTGCATATGAATGAATACCCTAATGAAATCAACTACTGTCTTGAAAATTATCAAAAAAGACCTATTGAGTATTTAGAGTCATTGGGAGTTTTAGGTCCTAATTTATTGAGTGCACACAGTATTTTGCTTTCTGAGAATGAAATCGATATCCTAAAAAAATATGATGTTAAGGTTGTTCATTGTCCAATTAGCAATTTAGGAAAAGGAGTTCCAAAAGCTCCAAGACTATTACAATCAGGCGTATCAGTTGGTTTTGGTACTGATGGTACAGCACATGCGGGTATGAGCTTGTTTAATGAAATTAAGGTGTTTAGATCAGCTATGCATGCAAATCTCGGAGTTCCTATAAGTGATCCTGTTATTATGCCTGCAAGAAAATTATTAGAAATAGCTACTTTAGGGGGAGCTAGAGCTATGCTTCATGGAGATAGCCTTGGAGTATTAAAAAAAGGTAAAAAGGCAGATTTAATCTCCATAGACTTGAACCAGCCTCATATTATGCCAACACATAGCATGGTTAACACTTTAGTTGAAGTTGTTAACAGTACTGATGTGAGAGATATGATTGTCAATGGAGAATTAATTATGAAAAATAGGGAAGTTCTGACTCTAGATGAGGAAAAAATTATCCATGTGAGCAAATCTGCACTAAAGGATATTGCAAATAGGGCAGGAATTTAAATGAATGGCGGTGCGATATAATGTCTACACCATTAATGATTTTAATTATAGTATTATCAAATTTAGTAGTTGGAACTTTAATTGGAATTTCAGGAATTGCTGGTTTTTTACTTCCCTTAATATATGTCAGTGTATTAAACATACCTTTAAGAGATTCTCTTGCTATAAGCTTTTTGTCTTTCCTAGTAGGAGGAATGTTTGGAACCTATTCCTACTGGAAACTGGGTAATATTGACTTTAAATTTGCAAAGCTGCTTAGTATAGGCAGTATAATTGGTGCAATAGTTGGCGTTCGTTTAAATATGATGATTCCAGTAAATACTGCAAAACTACTGCTATATATAGTTGTATTATTATCAGGTATTTCAATACTGTTGAGAAAAAATAGTGATGCTCAGAATGTGGAGGAATCCAACAAGACTAAAATACTAGAGAACCAAATATTTGTTATAGCTATTGGTTTCATTACTGCTACTATATGTGCCCTAACAGGTGCAGGCGGGCCAATTTTAGTAGTACCTGTACTTACTATCTTGGGTATGAATATTAAAGTAGCAGTTGGTGTAGCTATACTTAACCAAATAATCATAGCCTTACCATCAGCTCTAGGCTACTTTTCTCAATCAGACTTTAGGGGAATGATAGTTTTTATAATTAGCAGCTTGATTGCACATGTCATTGGAATACTAATTGGTGCAAGAATTTCAGACAAGATAAATGTAAATGTCTTAAAAAAAATTGTATCAACTTTATCCATATCCTCAGCACTTTATATGATTATAGCGACTTTTATTAGTTAATTATAGAATATACAGCATGTATTGACAAAGTAAAGGTTTCCCTATACCCTGTAAATGAATTCATCTGGTTTTAACTTACAAAAAGACTAGGATTGAGACAAAATATAATTAAAGACTTATGAATCCAAATAATTTGAGCTATTCAGAGTAATGATTTGGTTAAGATGATGTTATTAATGGGGGGACAGTATGAAATTGCAACAGATTAAGTATTTATTAAGTGTAGTAGAAGCAGGGTCTATTAGCGAAGCTGCGAAGCAGCAATATTTATCACAATCCAGTATATCAAGTGCAATTAAGAATATAGAATCTGAATACGGAGTTATCATTTTTGAAAGAACTAGCAAAGGAGTTGTATTAACTAGAGAAGGCGAAGAGCTTTTAATAGACTTGGAGCGTATTCTGTACCAAATGCAACTCGTTGAAGAAAAATACTCCAAAAAAAACCTCAAAAGCCAACGCTTTTGTGTTTCATCTCAACACCACATAGGTGGTCTAGATGCATTTATAAAGCTTTTTGACACAATAAAAGATACTAATTATCGACTAGGCTTTTTGGAATGTAGGACTCAAGAAATACTAGAAAATGTGGAAAGAGGTATTTCTGATATAGGTGTTATTTACTATAAAGAAAGAAGTAAAGGTGCAATGATACAGGAATTAAGAATGAAAAATCTAATTTTTAATCACATTACTTATCAAAATACTCATGCATATTTAAGAAAAGAGCATCCATTGTGTGAAAAGGACACAGTTCGAACTCGAGACATAGAAATATACCCTTTTATCACCTATGATCAGATTGTTAATAGCACTACAATATTTACAGAGCCTAGTATCCATCATCATAATATTAAGAAGATTATATTTGCAAACGATCGTGCAGCAGCTTGCTCAATTATAAAATCTACAGACGCCTATTTGGTTGGAAGTGGATATAACAATAATAGCGACATTATTACTATTCCAATACAAGATGAAGATAGTATTGAAATTGGATGGATTGCCAAGAACAATTTTAGTTTATCAGGGATATCAGAACAATATGTTCATAATCTAAAAGAGTTGTTTTAGGAGAATACATAACTATCGATTAAATCGATAGATATGTATCTTTTTTTTGCGGTTCTTTGTTATGGAAGCCTATGTTAAAATGATTTTGCATGCAGGTACAACTTATACTATTTAGTTGTACTATAGTGAATAGTACTGTTTATTTTTATAAAAACACTTATTTAAAAAAATTCAAAAACGGGACATATGACCTTTTTTTTATACGAGCTATTAAAGTAAAATAAGATAAAGCATAACATTCATAATATTCTACAAAGTTCGACTTAATTAATTGCATCAAAAAGTGGTTATTAATTTTAATTATACCAAACTTAATGGAGGTGAACTCTCAAAAACTTTATGGCTTAGAAAAACGATTTCATAAAAATCATACTTAAATCAAAATTCTATTAAGGGGGAAAATGATTTGGAGAACATAGGAAATAATATGAAAAAGTATTTGAAAGTCTATGTAGTTGCTTTGATACTGGCAGTTGTTTTTGATTTTATTGGGACACTTAAATTTAACGTAGGTGTTGGTGCAATAGTAATCTTACCAATGGTATTTGCTACTATTATTGGAGGGTTATTAGGTCCAGATGTATTTAAAATATTTGATAAGGAAGAGTCAAAATTAGGTGGAACTCTAGTTTTAGTTACACTAGCCCCTTTTATGGCTAAGATGGGTGTTTCTGCTGGAGCTAACTTATCTAAGCTAGTATCAGTAGGACCAGCTTTACTTCTTCAGGAATTTGGTAATTTAGGAACTATAATTTTATCTTTACCTTTAGCACTTTTATTGGGACTTAAAAAGGAAGCTATTGGAGCCTGCTATTCAATTAATAGAGATTCTAATCTTGGTCTAACAACAGACATATATGGACCAGATGCTCCTGAAACAAAAGGAACCTTTGGTGTATATATTGTAGGTTCAGTAGTTGGAACAGTATTTATGAGTTTCTTAGCAAGCGTTGTAGGGTCATGGGATATATTCCATCCACTAGCTTTAGGGATGGCATCAGGTGTAGGAAGTGGAACCATGATGTCAGCAGCTACAGGAACCTTCGGAGCAATTTATCCTGAATTTGCTGAGGATATCATACTAATGGGTGGTGTCAGCGATATGCTAACAGGTATCACTGGTATATATATAGGTACCTTTGTTGCATTACCATTTACTAGGTGGTTGTATAAAGTTCTAGAACCTAAAATTGGTCGTTCAAAAAAGAATAAGGAGGCTATATAAATGGTTAGAAAATATTTTCTTCAGCAACTTGGACTTTTATTTTTAATATCTATAATCATTATTTTTACTAATATTTTAGGATATAGCATGCCAATAGGCGACTCAATTATCGGGATTGGAGTTTTAAGTGGTATTGCATTAGTTGGTTTGACTATAAGTAAGTTTATGAGTAAATTTGTAAAGTTACCTTCTATGATGTATGTTTCTCTATTAGCATTATTATTAGCTTCTCCTATTTCACCTATAAGAGATGCAATAATCAGCTCAACATCTAATGTTGCATTTTTAGCACCAACTACAGCTTTAGGAGCATTTGCAGGTATTTCATTAGGAAAAGATATAAAGGACTTTGCAAAGATAGGATGGAAACTAGTTATCTTAACAATATTCGTTGTGGCAGGAACCTTCCTTGGCTCTGCAGTAATAGCGCATGTAGTTTTAAAAGTAACTGGTGCTATATAATATAATACTGTTTTGGAGTTATTACTCTCAAAGCATAGAATCGAGGCGATAGACTATGAAATGTGATATTTTAATTAAGAATTGTCAAATTTTAAATCCAGACTTTACTATTTCTGAAGATTGTTCTGTAGCGATTACTAATACTTTGATTGCTGAAATAGGGAACATAAAAGAAATGGAAGAAAAATATGAACCTAAAGAAATAATTCAAGGTAAGGGAAAACTACTGATGCCAGGCTTCGTTGATGGACATACTCATACCTGTCAACAGTTATTGAGGGGTAGAGTCTCTGACGAATATCCTATGGTTTGGACTAGATTCTTAGTGCCCTTTGAAAGCAACTTAACACCTGAAGATTCTTATGTAAGTGCACAGTTATCATGTTTAGAAATGATTAAATCAGGAACAACTGCCTTTGCAGATTCTGGAGGAGTGCATATGCATAGGGTAGCAGATGCAGTTATTGAATCTGGAATGAGAGCTGCCATTGCGAAATCTACTATGGATATGGGTGCTGCTATTACAGGTGCTATGAAGGAAACAGCTGAAGAGGCAATTGCTCGTACAGAAGAATTATACAAAGCATACCAAGGTGCTGGGGACGGGAGAGTAGACATTTGGTTTGCAATCCGTCAGGTAATGACTTGCTCAGAAAAACTTATTCGCACAGTTGCTGAAAAAGCAAAAGAATATAATACAGGTATTCATGCACATTTATGTGAGCATAAAGACGAGGTCAGCTTCTGTCTTCAAAATTATAAAAAGCGCCCTGCGGAATTATTAAATGACTTAGGAGCTTTTGGACCAAATCTATTAACTGCTCACAATGTAGTGTTATCAGAACATGACATTACATTAATGGCTGAAAAAGAAGTAAAGGTAATTCATTGCCCAAGAAATAATCTGGCAAACCACGGTTTTCCAAAAACACCACGTATTGTAGAAGCGGGTATTTCTGTGGGATTAGGCTCTGATGGGGCAGCACCATCAAACTTAAGCTTATTTGATGAAATAAAAGTATTGCGCTATGGGACAATAGCATATTGGGGATTAACTGTTTTCGACCCTGTTGTACTTACTTGCGCTACTTTGCTTAAAATGGCAACCCAAGGCGGAGCTAATGCAATTCAACATGGAGATATTTTAGGTACAGTAGAGGTGGGGAAAAAGGCAGATTTAATTCTATTAAATATAGATCAACCCCATATTACACCTTCACAGGTTTTAGCTAATACTATTGTAGAAGCAGCAAGTGGTCATGATGTAACAGATTCTATTATAAATGGAAAAGTTGTTATGAAGAATCGTGAAGTACTTACTCTAGATGAAGAGAAAATTAAAGCAGAAAGCAAGAATAAAATGAAAGAGATTATCACAAGGGCAGGCTATTGATGAAATAAGCAGTAAAGAAATAGATAACTAATAAAAAGCTACAAATAAAAACTCGTTTCTGGTAGAGACTAATATAAAAACCATAAACGAGTTTTTATATTTAGTTTTTTTGTAAAGTTAAAAATTCAAACAACTGTTTACATTTTAATTTTAAATAGTATAATAATATAGTATGATAAAAATATGTTGGAAATTGTAATATCATCAAATATATTTAATATATAGTTAACTATATCATACTAAGGAGTAGAATAGATGGGTAAATATATCGAATTTCGAGACGTAAAAAAAATATATCAAATGGGAGAAGTTAAAACTGAGGCCCTGCGTGGAGTAGATTTTTCTATTGATAAGGGAGAGTTTGTCATTATAGCAGGTGCTAGTGGTGCAGGAAAAAGTACAATATTAAATATATTGGGGGGAATGGACACAGTTAGCTCTGGGAAGGCGATAGTTGATAACAGGGAGATAAGTGCATTTTCAAAGAAGGAGCTTATTACATATAGAAGGCATGATATAGGCTTTGTATTTCAGTTTTATAATTTAGTTCAGAACTTAACTGCTATAGAGAACATCGAATTAGCGACTCAAATATGTAAAACTCCGTTAGACCCAGGAGAAGTATTGGATGCAGTTGGATTAAGTGAAAGGAAGAAGAACTTTCCTGCACAGTTATCAGGAGGAGAGCAGCAGAGGGTAGCAATAGCTAGAGCCTTAGCTAAAAACCCTAAGCTGCTTTTATGTGATGAGCCCACTGGTGCATTGGACTATAACACAGGTAAAGCAATACTCAAGTTGCTTCAAGATACCTGTCGTGAAATGGGAATGACAATAGTTGTAATTACTCACAATTTAGCTATAACACCTATGGGAGATAAGGTTATAAGAGTAAAAAATGGTAAAATTGAAAGTCAAACCTTAAATAGCAATCCTACTCCAGTAGAAAGGATTGAGTGGTAGTGAAAAAGATAGCATTAAGAAAAGATGCATTAAAGGACATAAGAGAATCTATAGGCAGGTTTATCTCCATAGTGGCGATTATAGCTTTAGGAGTAGCATTCTTTGCAGGAGTAAAAATCTCCCCAGAGGTTATGGAATACACTGCTGATAAATACTACGATGACTATAATCTAATGGATTTAAGAATAATATCTACATTGGGGTTAGAAGAGGATGATTTGAAGGAAATAAGTAGCATTCAAGGCGTAAAACAAAGCTTTGGAACCTACATCATAGATGCTTTAGCGCAATACAAGGAAAATGAAGTAGTGATTAGGATACATGGGTTTTCATCAAGAGAGCAAATAAATGGGATGAGATTAATTAAAGGGAGGCTTCCAGAAAAACCAGATGAATGCTTAGTAGAAGTTGGAAAAGAGATTTCTTTAAGTATGCCTATAGGCTCTAAAATTAAACTGTATTCTGGTAAAGAAGAAGCTTTGTCAGATAGTCTTATAAATACTGAGTTTACAGTAGTAGGTGCTATTCAAAGCCCATACTACCTATCCTTTGAAAAAGGAAGCAGCGACATTGGAAATGGGAAGGTAAGAGACTTCATCATGATTCCTCAGGAAAACTTTAAATTAGAAGTTTATACGGATATATTTGTAACTGTAGATGGTGCTAGGGGATTAAATTCATATAAAGATGAGTATTTTGATGTAGTAAATGTAGTTGGAGATAAAATAAAAGACATATCTAAGGATAGGGAAGAGACCAGACATGAAAATATCCTAAAAGAAGCTCAGGAGGAGCTGAATAAAGGAAAAAAAGAATATTTTGAAGAGAAAGCTAAGGCTGAAGAAAAACTTAATGATGCTGTAAAGGAAATAGAAAATGCAAAAAAAGAAATAGCAGATGGAGAAAAAAAGCTTAGTGATAATGAAAGAATATTCAGTTCATCTATTAATGAAGGAAAGATAAAGCTTGCAGATGCAGAAAAAGAACTAAATAAGGGCGAAGAAGAATATGAGAAAGGTCTAAAGACATTCAGTGAAAACAAGGACTTAGCTAATGAGGGCTTCAAAAAAGCTGAAGAGGAAATAAAGCAAGGGGAAGAGGGCATAGTCTTACTAGATGGAAAGATTTCACAGATTAATTCTGCATTAGAAAATTCATTGCTGCCTGAAGAAGAGAGAGAGAAACTAACTGTTGAGCTACAGTCAACTAAGGGGATTCTAGAAAAAACTAAAGAAGCAGTGGAAAATGGGAAGAAAGAGCTAGAGGCTAAGAGGCTAGAGCTAGCTAGAGCTGAGGAAGAGCTCAGCAAAAATAAAGCCTTACTAGAAATTTCAAGGGAAAAGCTAGAGTCGGAAAAGTTAAATCTAGTAGAAAATGAAAAAGAGGGTCGACTTGAAATAGAAAAGGCTAAGGAGGAACTTGAGAAAGGCAAAAAAGACTTGGCTGAAGGAGAAGAAGAATTCCTAGCTTCTAAAGAAAAAGCAGATAAGGAGTTAAAGGAAGCCTGGGAGAAAATCCAAGATGGAGAAAGGGAGCTAAATAAGCTTAAAAAGCCAAAATGGTATGTATTAGATAGAAAAAGCCATTATTCCTATGTTGATTACGGTGGAGCTGCTGATAGAATAGATGCAATATCAAAAGTTTTTCCTGTTTTCTTTGCATTAGTTGCAGCGTTAGTATGCTTGACTACCATGACTAGAATGGTAGACGAGCAAAGGGTAAGCATAGGGACATTAAAGGCACTAGGCTATGGAAATGGAGATATTGCCTTCAAGTATATCCTTTATGCAATGACAGCAACTATACTAGGATGTATTATTGGAATAGCTATAGGATACACAATATTTCCAACGGTTATTTTTAATGCCTATGGGATTATGTACTTATTGCCTCCTGTAGAGCTTAGATTCAACACATTTTTAGCATTGTCAGTATCTTTAGGAGCCATAGGGCTAACTACCATAACAGCATTCTTTGCCTGCAACAATGAATTAAGAGAAGACCCTGCATCACTAATGAAGCCTAGGGCACCAAAGATAGGCAAGAGAATACTTCTTGAGAGGATACCACTTATATGGAATAGATTCAATTTTACTTATAAGGTTACTATCAGGAATATATTTAGATACAAAAGAAGATTTTTTATGACTGTGTTTGGGATAGCAGGTTGCACTGCGTTGATGCTGGCGGCTTTTGGCATAAGAGATTCCATTAGATCAGTTGTAGATAGGCAATTTGGAGCATTATTTACCTATGATATAACTGTAGGGCTAGATCCTGAAAGTGAAAAATACCTTCGTGAAAATGAAAATATCAAAAGCTATGAGCTCATATTAAATGAAAGTGGAACCCTTGTTTCAAATAAGATTGAAAAGGATATTTCTATAATAGTTCCTAGAGAATTGAGTAAAATAGATGACTTTATACGTTTACAAAATAGTAAGGATGGCGAAAAGATTCATATACCTGAAAAAGGTGTAGTCATCACGGAGCAGGTAGGTAAAAGCTTAGATGTAAAGATAGGAGATAAAGTAACTTTAAAAAGCAGTGAGGATGAAGCAATAGTTGAAGTAACAGGAATTACAGAAAACTATACATTTAACTATGCTTATCTATCTCCAGAATATTATAGAGAAATTTTCCGCCGAGAAGCAGAATTTAATGAGGCTATTGGGAATCTAATAAATACTTCCAAGTCATCAGAAAGCTCCCTATCAAAGGAATTAATAAAAAAAGAAGGAATAACTAGCATAAGCTTTAATACAGGTATTAGAGAAAATTTTGAAGACACTATACAGAGTCTAAGCTATGTGGTTTTAGTTATGATTATATCAGCAGGGGCATTAGCCTTTGTAGTACTATATAATCTGACTAATGTTAATATAAGTGAGAGAATAAGGGAGATTGCAACTATAAAGGTTTTAGGCTTCTATGATAATGAAGTATCAGCATACGTTTATAGAGAGAATACAGTATTAACACTTATCGGTACTTTTGTAGGACTCATTATAGGAATATTTCTACACAGATTTATAATGGTAACAGTAGAAATGGAAAATATAATGTTTGGGTTAAAGGTAGAGCCTTGGAGCTATGTATTTTCTATACTTCTAACTCTAGTATTTTCTATTTTCGTAAATTTTGTAATGTATTATAAGCTTAAAAATGTTGAAATGGTAGAATCATTAAAATCTATTGATTAATACAGTAGGGACGGTTCGAGACCGCTGAAAAAATATAGCTTTCTCGCTTGTCATTAATCGTCCCTATTTTACACACATTTATTTAAAATTAAAGAGCCTTTTCATAAGAGATGGGGGCAGAGTCTTTGTAAAGAGCAAAAGCAGTAAATAAACTACTATACCTATTCCAAGACTTATGATTAAGGTGATATAGCTTTTAACACTTAGCTCTAATAGATAAGTATAGACAACGAGCACAGATATTGTTGATATAACAGAAGCCAGTATGGGCTTAATAATATAATCCTTGAGGCTTATATCTATATTTATTACCTTATTTAATGTGAAGAAGTTTAGTGTTGAAATGATAAAGCTTGAAGCAATGAATCCTATAAAGAAACCATTTATTCCATATGAAGGATTACTTACTAGAAATAGTGTAGCTGTCAATTGAATGCAAGCACCTATCAACCCATTAATAGTTGCAGGAACCTGTTTACCTAAACCATTTAATATCCCGGTTAATGTACTTTGAAGCGATAGGAATACAGTACTAAAGCCAAGGATACTCATATATCGACCAACTTCACTATCATTATATAGTGCCATGGCTATAGGCTTTGAAAATAAAACAAATATTACAGTCAAAGGAATAGAAATTAATAAAGCTATTCTCAAGCATAGAGCTATATCCTTTCTCATACTGCCAAAATTCTTTTGCTCAAGTCCCTCTGATAGATTGGGTATAATATTGACTACTAAAGCAGATGTAACAGTAAATGGCAAAAACAGTATAGGCATTGACATTCCCATGACCTTACCGAATATGGCGACTGCTTCTTTAGAAGTATATCCTGCTACTACTAGTTTTTGCGGTATCAGCACAGCATTTATTAGCTGCATTATCATTCCTATTAATCTCGAAAGTGTAATGGGAGCTGCAATATAAAATATTTTAGATACAAAGGATATATATCCTTGGCTCTTCATAGGCAGGTAAACCTGAGATTTCGTATACTGTCTATAGTGGAACATAAGCCATAAAAGTCCAAAAATCTCTCCTACGCTTACGCCAACAACTGCAATAACTGCTCCAAGCCTAGGGTCTATTGGTTGAAAATAGTGAACAGTAGCTAGAACAAAAACTATTCTTGAAACCTGTTCAAGTATTTGTGAAATGCCTGGAGGACTAACTTTTTTTAGTCCATAAAAATATCCTCTTATAACTGATGATATGGAGATTATCATTATTGCAGGAGACAACATCATTATTAAATAATATATATCATTATTTTTTAATATATATGTACATATGAACTGCCCAAATAAAACTAATATTGCAATAAATACTGAGGATAGTGAAATAGCAAGGAAAAGTGCACTTCTTAAGACTTTTTTACAACCCGAATCATCCCTTAAAGCCTTTTGTGATGCTACTAGCTTTGAAACTGCAACTGGGATTCCAGCTGTAGTGAAAGTGATGAAAAACATTAAAACTGGAGAAGCAATTTGAAATAAACCTATTCCTTCTGGACCAATTTGCCTAGATAATATAATCTTATAAGCAAATCCAATAAACCTAACTATAAAATTGACTATGGCAAGTATTATAGCTCCATATATAAAACTAGACTTTTTCAATATATCACCTCAAAAACAAATATGGACTTATAATAATATATATTCCATGCAATTGGTAATATTACGATTGAAAAAGAATCTTGACAAACTAGTCCTCCAAATTTTGGTGGAAGATGATATTCCTGCTGAATACTTTTGGGTTAAAGTTTTTAACCTGAAAGAGATGATTTGAAGCATATATTTGCTTATATTATCAATTTGCAGCTTCATTTTCTTCTTCAACTGATTGACAGAGCGATTTAAAAGCAGCATCATCCATAAGTATAACTCCTTATCAATATTTGGAATTCTAAAATATTAGTAAGAGCTTCTTTCCAAGACAAAAGATAAAAAAGGTAGGAGCAAAAGCTCAATGTCATTAAGTTAAGGCAAAATTAGTTGCAAAAAAGCATCTCCGCCCACTTTTCAAAGAAAGGGTAGGGGCATTTTATTCGCTTGTTTGTGTATAACTATTGTGAGATTAGTTTGTTTTATGTATCAACTTTGTTATAATTGACAAGGGAAAGACAAACATGAATTTATCAAGGTATCAACTTCGCATTATCTATATACTCAGTGTCAATAAAAAAGTCGGAATACAACTTTGAACCGGACACATTTGAGCATTGTATGACAAGAAACGGTTTCATTTTTATGTTATCCTATCATCGTTGGGGGGAGAGCAATATGTACTGGATAAAAGAAATGCAAAGTGCTATCGGTTTCATAGAGGACAGGCTGACAGAAGAACTCAATATTGAGGACATCGCAAACAGCGCAAATTCATTAAGTGCAAATTTCCAGAGAATTTTCAGTATAGTCACAGGCATGACAGTTGGAGACTATATACGTTCACGGCGGCTGTCGTTGGCTGGAAATGAGTTTGTGAAATCCGATGTAAAGGTTCTTGATATAGCTCTAAAATACGGTTATGAAACCGCCGAGAGTTTTACTAAAGCATTTACACGCTTCCACGGTGTTACGCCATCTGTTGCCAAACATCGGGAATCTGTATTAAAAAACTTCTCACCCCTCTCCATCAATATTGATGTAAGGGGAGGATTTACTATGCGAAGAAAGCTAATTCCAAATGTACCAGAGATACCATATAACGGCAATAATGCGGCATTCTTTATTACCTTGCTTGAAGCGACACTTAGAAGTCTTGGCGAAGACTGCGATAAGGCTTTACTAACCGCTCTAAGTGGCGAAGGTAATCGTTTTTGCTGGACAGACGGCTTATGGGTATTCGGTAATGAAGTTACTGAGAGCATAAACGAAACGCCATTTGAAAACGAGAATCGTGTGTTGTCCGCTATTGGTTGGCAAGCCAAATATATCACTGTTCACCGCAGCAAGGACGGAAAATTTATGAACACAGACGCCGAACAGATAAGGCGAGATTTTGTTTCAGCCATTGATAAGGGCTTCCCTGTGCTGATAAGGTATATAGAACACGCCGATTGTGATTTGAATGTCTTTTTCGGATACGAGGATGATGGGCAAAAAATCATCGGTTATAACTACAACAAAGATTATGAAGCTGGGGCTTCGCCACCTTCTGACGTAATCGTACCAGTCACATGGGATAATTGGGAAAATAATCTGTCCGGGTATATTTTATTGCAGAGAAAAGAAGGGGCTGCTTCGGAACGCAATACGGCGTTATCTGCTTTCCGTTTTATCTCTGACCACGCTCGGAACACCGCAGGAATTCGCGGGAAAAAGATTGGTTTTGCCGCTTGGGAATCATTTTTGCATCATTTGGAACATGATGATTTTTCGACGTTGGTTCAGCGCGCATCAGATGCTCCGGTGGTTGACGGAATTGCACACAGCGTTGAACACAGATTTCTTATCTACTGCGATGCCCTTTGCCAAATTGATGCTCGTAAGAAACCGTTGCCTTATTACCACTTATTGGCTGAACGCTTTCCTGAGTGGAAGGACGCACTTGAAACAGCAATCCAAGCATTAAACGAATGTGCTTCCTACGGCGGTTACTTGTGGAGTCAAGGATTCACTTTTGATGAAGCCGGTTTTGAGAAATTTCGTTCGCATGAAGCCCGAAAAATCCTTGCCGACGCAGGCCGAGAAGCCATGAACAAAGATATACTAGCTGTGGAACAATTTGAGAAGATACTTGGGTTGGGCTGACTGTACAGTAGAGTATGAGCATAACAGCTTATCTCATAAAATTCAATTAGTACGCGATATGATATAGAAAAGCTCGCTGATTACACAATGTGCGTATAGTTAAATGAAGGAACTATATTTCAACTTCCTTAAACTTAATAGTCATATTCTGCATCATAAGCAGCGCGGAGCGTAACTTTTTCAATGTAGAAATCAGAAATTTTTGGATATTAACCATACTACTTGATAATTTGTTTATATCATCATATATCGATCAGATGCGAAGAAGTGAAGAATTTATTATACCTATTACAAACTAGTTGAGAAAATTAAATATACGTCAGATGTTTTACCTCCCGTTGAGCCTTTACAAAAAGGGGTACACATTTCTTCGGCATGAAATACACCTTTTTAGCGTGTTTTCAGAAAAATATATAAAACATACAGACAGGGGGCAACATTAGAAAAATGTTGTCCCCTGTCTTTTTTACTTGTCATGCCGCTATTCGATAAGTGAAGTCTGCAAAACACTTATAACTTAATAACATTGAGCAAAAGCTCCTACCTTTTTTATCCGAATATAATTTTTTGATATTATCACGTATCGTAAGAACCATAGTTATTACTAGGCCTAATAAGCAAAAGATGTAATAATAACCATCAGGATAATCAGGCTTTACAAACACTTGGTATAATGAAAGACCACGGTCGTTAGGATATACATAAAAAGTAATAAATACCGATAGCAAAAAAATAAAAATATCGACTAGTAAGATTACTAGTGTTGCATTAAAG
>DFOH01000031.1 GCA_002376545.1 Firmicutes bacterium UBA3546
CATAAATGCAACACTAGTACTAGTAAGATACTAATTTTATTTTTTATATAACGTGAATGAATATAAAGACATAATAAAATTATTGCTAGTAAAAGGATAAAAAGACTCATAGTTATAAGATATACATAAACAGTAATAAATGGCAGTAACAGAAAAACGAAAATATCGGCTATTAAGATACTGATTTTATTTTTCATATGACGTGTTCGAATATAAAACATAATAAATCTATTGCCAGTAAAAAGAAAATAAGCTTCATAGCTAGATACCTGATTAATATCGTTCTTTTTTATATTATATTGCAAGTGTTTATTCAAAGGTGAATATTATTGCTTATAATATAACAGATACATAATGAAATACTACACTTTTTTAACGTTAGGTTTTACTTGCTATTTTATTTCCTTTAGTGCATTTTGAGTGTATTTATAATGCTTAGGTTGGTTAGGTAGGTTATTAAAATAAGCCTCAAATACTTTCCAATCTGTTTCTTTAGGATAAACAGTTATTGCATCTAGGGCTTTATTTAAATTAACTACTACAAAAGTATCATTGCTGTATTGATAAATATCGGTAGACGAGGCAACACCAAAGGCAGTCAAAGCTACTATTTCATAGACGCCATCGTTGTTTAAATCAACTTCTTTTGTATGTCCTTCTGAATGCAGCAATAGTTTAGGGACTTGATTATCTATATAGTAGTAATTTGTAGGCGCATAATTGGCACCAAGTGAACCATTGATTTTTACTAATTGTTTATTATATAGCTTTAATTCTTCTATTGAGAATAGATTAGTACTGTTTTTATCTGCAATCATAGATACCTCTCCGAAATCATATGCTTTCTTATCAATAATAACACCACTATGCAAGTTCTTAGTATCTTCTTTTTTTATAAAAATGAAGTATTTGTTATTTTCTATGTTATACAGTTGAATGACTTCTTGAATTTCATTTGCAGCAATACCAATAATTTTGTCTTCCATGGTAACAGGTTCAAATATTAAAGATATTTTATTCTGTTGCTGTGTTTCTCTGGGAGCAGAACTATCTTCCATAATACCTCTACGTTCACAGGCCACATTAGTAAAAATGACTGTCGTGCCTATTATAATTACTCCTAATAGTTTTGCAAACCTCATAAATTAAAGCCCCCTAATTATTTGTTTTCTGGTATATTAATATCATATCATGGAGGTTGCATAAATTGTTTAAGGAGTTATTACAAAAAAGCATAAGCTACAATTTCAATATTGTGCAATAATAATATACTTATGTCTTTTTCAATATATCACCTCAAAAAATATGGACTTATAATAATATATTCCATGCAATTGGTGATATTACGGATAGAATAAAACTCACTTGCATGGTTAGTGGCAAATAGTTTGTAAAATAAGACATAGTTACAAGTATTTGTAACATAATTAAGAAACAGGAATTACTAGGATACATAGAAGAGGGAGTATCAATCATAGAGGATAGGTTCTAATAGGACATTGATTGAGAATATTTTTAAAAACGATATTTAGTTATGTAATGTAACAATAATCATATGTTTATGATAAAATTAATATAACCGAAAAAAGGATAAAATTATTTTAATAAAGGAGGTTAGGAAAATGAAATGGTCCGAAGTTAGAGAAAATCATCCTAATAAGTGGATATTATTTGAGGCTATGGAAGCATATTCAAAAGATGGACAAAGAATCGTTGACGACCTTTCCATTATTGATATATTTGATGAAGGAAGGGATGCCTTGAAGGAATATGCAGAAAAACATAAAAAAGATAAGAGCAGAGAAATGTACGTATACCACACAAATAATAAGGAGCTTATGATTGGAGAAAGAAGTTGGATAGGGGTAAGAAGTTATGGTTAAATTGAATTTAAAACATGGGCTTCCTTTTTGTAATATTACTCTTTTTTATCATGGAAGATCTAAAACAATAGAAGATGTACTTATAGATACTGGATCAGGTGGTACTGTATTCAAAATGGATGAGGTAGATGAAGTAGGTATCACGATAGAAGATAATGATATGATAGAAACAATTTCAGGAGTGGGCGGATCAGAACTTGTATATAAGAAGAATGTAGATTATATTAACCTTGGAGATATAGAGATAAGAGATTTTACAATCGAAGTTGGAGTTATGGATTATGGTTTTGATATAAATGGAATACTAGGGATGGACTTTTTAAGATATATAGGAGCAATAATAGATTTAGATAGGATGGTATTAGAAATAAAAAATTAGGTGTCATGTAATTATAAATTCTCCACATAATCCCTACATATTTAACTATTTTTTTCATACTACAAAATATGCAAGCACAAAGGATATATATCCTACTATAAAATTGACTATGGCAAGTATTATAGCTCCATATATAAAACTAGACTTTTTCAATATATCACCTCAAAAAAATATGGGCTTATAATAATATATATTCCATGCAACTGGTGATATTACGATTGAAAAAGAATCTTGACAAACTAGTCCTCCAAATTTTGGTGAAAGGTGATACTCCTATTGAATATTTTTGGTTAAGATTTTCAACCTGAAAAAGATGATTTGAAGCATATATTTACTTATATTATCAATGTTTTTTTTGTTTTGTCGCGAAAAAAATAAAAGGGCTGCTGTACTAAACTAACTAGAACAATCAGCAGCCTCTATTTTTCGAATTCTTTAAAACAGGGTTAGCTAAGGTTATTTTGTTGTATTACATTCTAAATATTTTTCTACATTTTCACTATTATTAACTCTAAAATTAACAATACAATCCAATAATTTTATTCTCAATTCCTGATGGCAGTCCTCATCAAACGCTCCATCTATAATGCTATGCTTGTATAATAAAGGTTCAAACATATCGAATATCTGACTTATTGCAGCTTCATTTCCTTCTTTAACTGATTGACAGAGCAATTTAAAAGTAGCATCATCCATAAGTATCACTCCTTGTCAATATTTGGAATTCTGAAATATTAGTAAGAGCTTCTTTCTATTCATCCCCCTATACTTCTTCTTATTTTTCTCAAGGCCGTTAGTCTAGTTTTATTAATTGCTTGTGTGGAAACTGATAGCTCAGCTGCTATATCCTTGTCACTTTTTTCTATTACATAAAACATGTAAAGAACTTCTTTTTGTCGATAGGTAAGGCTATTGATAGCCCGTAGAATTTTTTTGTTTATAAAAATTTCTTGAAAATTAATAACATTATTATATATGTATCTTTCATAAGGAGATTCTGAATTAGAATCTGGGATTGTATTAATAACTTCTTCAGCAAACTCATCACTTGTGGTGTTAAGTATCAGTTTCTCTCTTTGATTTAGCTTCCTTCTCTTATTTTTTATATCTAATGATTTATAAGTAATAGATTTATTAATATAACTTAGCATACAAACTTTAAATAAATGATCAGAAAATCTTCTATTAGGTAATAAATAAGATTGAGTATCCCCATTCATGGCTTCCTTGAGGCAAAGAGAGTTGTTGATGTTTTCTTTTTCCAGAGACTTCTCTACTACCTTTTTCATAGTCATACCTCCTCTTATATCAGTATTTTAGCATTTACTAAATAAGGAAAAGCAAAAAGTTAGTCGATTAAAGTATCGAAAAAATAAAATAGGACTTTATACCTATATATTTTTTATGTTGTATAAAGATGATAATTATCACTCTTACTAATAAGAACAAAAAAATAATTAATTTATCAACCACTTTATAAAAAAATTTTATAGTTATGGTTGATGAATTCAGCAGATATGTCCTCTTATATAGTGTAAGGCGAAGCAAGTTGGCCAACGAGGAGAGTCTTACAAAAAAATATGTTAGGAGAGGATTAAATGGCTATTCATAATGGAAACAGTGATTTTAATCTAGCGGTAAAAAGAGAGGATGTCTTTGGATTAAGAATTACCTTTAAACGTACAGCTTCAGGTGCAAATCCAGTAACAGTAACAGTATCAACTCCACATACTTCAGTTGCTAGTAAAACGTGGAGTTCTTTAGCTGATGGGGAGGTTGCTTCATGGTATGTGCCTGTTCAAAATTTTGGAGATTATAAGGTGCATATTTCAACTAACAGAGGTGCTTCTTACGATTGGTATGTTATCAAGCTAAGATTAAATGGAACTGACTACAGTAATGTACATTGGTTTACACAGCAAGAGATAAACGATTTCAAAAAAGCTGGATTCTTTGCTAAATTTATACTTACAGCCTTAACTATTGACACAATAATTGGAGAAATAGAGCTTAAATCTGCTGAGGGAGGTTTACTAGCAAAAGCTATTTTTGCAATTTTGGGATTCGAACTTACAGAAAGAGTCTTTAACTTAGATAATAATTTTTCACCAGAGGCCAATACAGGTTTACGTTTTAAACTAATAAATAACGGTACAAACTACATTACTTGTAATGTGCAAAAGTTACAAAGAGATAGCTATGGAAACACAATAGTTAGATATGAAGTTGAACGTAGACTTTACTATGATTCTTTCTAAGACAAAAGATAAAAAAGGTAGGAACGAAAACTCCTACCTTTTTTTATCCGAATATAATTTTTTGATATCATCGCGTATTGCAAGAACTGCACTTATTAATGCAACCAATAAGCAAAAGATGTAATAATAACCTTCGGGATAATCTGGCTTTACAAACACTTGGTATAATGAAAGACCACGATCGTTAGGATATACATAAAAAGTAATAAATACCGATAGCAAAAAAATAAAAATATCGACTATTAAGATACTAATTTTATTTTTTATATAACGTGAACGAATATAAAGACATAATAAAATTATTGCTAGTAAAAGGATAAAAAGACTCATAGTTATAAGATATACATAAACAGTAATAAATGCCGATAACAGAAAAACAAAAATATCGGCTATTAAGATACTGATTTTATTTTTCATAAAAAGTTTACGAATATAAATACATAATAAATCTATTGCAAGTAAAAAGAAAATAAGCTTCATAGTTAGACACCTCATTAATATCGTTCTTTTTTATATTATATCGCAAGTTTATTCAAAAGTGTATATAATTGCCTATAATATAATATAACATATACATTATGAAATACTACTAAAAATATTATAGGATAAAAACGAGGAATGACAGGAAAAATATTATTAGCAACAATTAGTCAAGTATCAAGTGGTAAGTATTTTTTTAGCTTCAACCTATCGATTCGGTAGATGTAGTCGACTAAATTTACCCATTTGGTCGATACAGTCG
The DNA here is from genome assembly GCA_002376545.1 of Firmicutes bacterium UBA3546. Lineage (GTDB taxonomy): Bacteria > Bacillota > Clostridia > Tissierellales > Proteiniboraceae > Proteiniborus. The sequence continues at coordinate 5,263 of DFOH01000031.1, forward strand.
ATGATAAATCCTTGTTTTTTAAGGCTTTTCAGTTTTTTGAGTCCTCGGTCTGCCAAATCGTATCCATGCCACTTTTAGCACGATCAGTAGATGAAAAGCTATCAACTACATTTATTTTATTTAAAATTAACAACTAAAACTTCGCATATAAA
>DFOH01000026.1:0-4199 GCA_002376545.1 Firmicutes bacterium UBA3546
CTAGTTCTATTAAAGGCATGTCTAGATTGATAGAAAAATTAGCTATTACATTATTTACATTCTACTCTAGTTCTATTAAAGGTGCTCTTGAAACTCTTATACCAGAGCCAATTGTAGAATTTACATTCTACTCTAGTTCTATTAAAGGCATGCATGAGACAGTTGTGTATTTCATCACATTTACATTTACATTCTACTCTAGTTCTATTAAAGGGTATTATTAATAATTATTCCTAATGATTTTAATGAATTTACATTCTACTCTAGTTCTATTAAAGGACTGGCTTACTAATTCAAGTAATACTAAAACTGCAAGTATTTACATTCTACTCTAGTTCTATTAAAGGCGGGATGCTGGCTTTAGTACAGCAATTCTTCTTAGAGATTTACATTCTACTCTAGTTCTATTAAAGGGCATATTGAATTGCTAGAGACAATTATTAGATTTAAATTTACATTCTACTCTAGTTCTATTAAAGGATAATTTTCTCTTGTATCTTCTAACACTATGGCAGCAATTTACATTCTACTCTAGTTCTATTAAAGGTAGCACTCTCCTTCCTCCGTTAAATGTCTACTTAAAAATTTACATTCTACTCTAGTTCTATTAAAGGCAGTGTAGGAGCAGGAGCCAACAGTCTAAGCAGCAATTTACATTCTACTCTAGTTCTATTAAAGGGAAGTCAAATTAATACTTCATTCAGCAAATATGTAGAAATTTACATTCTACTCTAGTTCTATTAAAGGACTATATAGTGTTGATGCTATAATATAATTAAGAAAATTTACATTCTACTCTAGTTCTATTAAAGGGCCTTGGTCTGTTTCCTTTACTCCCCTTATCTGACTGATTTACATTCTACTCTAGTTCTATTAAAGGCGTCTGCTGGTGCGCTTGATACTAATTCAAATTCTGCATTTACATTCTACTCTAGTTCTATTAAAGGGAAGCCTTTTTCCCATAAATAAAGAGATTTAATCCTTAATTTACATTCTACTCTAGTTCTATTAAAGGTCACCTAAGTTATCTAATGCTTCTCCTATTACTCTTAAATTTACATTCTACTCTAGTTCTATTAAAGGATAATTTGTTCCTGCTGATTAATTATTGTTTCAAGATGATTTACATTCTACTCTAGTTCTATTAAAGGATAGTATCACCTAACCAATTAGGGAGTGAAAAACCTTGATTTACATTCTACTCTAGTTCTATTAAAGGCCAACGCCTATCATTACTGATAGAATACCAATACCGACATTTACATTCTACTCTAGTTCTATTAAAGGAGGAATTTAAAGAAGAAAAAATCAAGTTTGTAGGAATTTACATTCTACTCTAGTTCTATTAAAGGGCTAATAGCTTTGCTAGTTCACCTACTAAAATTGAATTTATTTACATTCTACTCTAGTTCTATTAAAGGTCATACAATCACCTTCGCAACTGTTCTTATCTTAATATATTTACATTCTACTCTAGTTCTATTAAAGGGCGTCTCCTTAAAGGCTTTGATTCTACAAGGCTGTAAGTGTAATAATTGTCTATGTATATAATTTGTTCTAACTCATGAAACAAATTCTTATAATATTTCAATCAAAATATTGCTTATATGTCATGTTTAAAAGATTTGTCTACTCCCGTATGTTTTTACATTACTATAGGTCGACAAAACATTTATCAAAAAAAATTAGATGTTTTATCATCTTTAAGACCTAAAAATTCTTTAGTCAACCATCTTTCATCTCGGCTTTTAAATATAATAAGAGAATCTTTATTATCTCTAATATATTGCTCCAATTCTTTTTTTAGTTTCATTAAGTTTAACTCCGATAAATTTCCCTCAAATACTGACATTTGTATATGTGTCAAATATTTTTTACATATTTTAAAGGTATTTCTCTGTACTCTTGCTCCTCCTTCATCCATCGTTATATCATACATTAACACTATATACATTAAATCACCACCAAATTTTAAATCCAGTATACTCTTTCTCACCTATAATATCTTTTATTAGTTTATAGCATTCTAACCTAATAAGATATCTATAAGAAACATCTCTTCCTAAATCTTTATGAGCTATAGTTTGTTCAAGTCGCTTATCATACTCCATTAATATTTTCCTTTTCCCAGATTCTTTTAAATATATAAAATTAGATTCTCTATCAAAATCATCTTCCGTTATCTGATTTTTATTAAGTAACGAAAATATCATTCTTTCTCCAATTAATGGCTTAAATATTTCTGCAATATCTAAACAAAGTGAAAATCTTTTTGTGCCAGGTTCATGAAGGAAACTTATTGTTGGATTTAATTGAGTTTTATATATTTCAGATAACACTGTTGTATATATAAGACTATTTACAAATGAAATCAAAGAATTAATCATATTATCAGGTGGTCTCTTAACTCTTTTTTCAAAGTTGATATCTTGCTTTACAATACTATTCCAAGTAGAATAATATATTTTTCTTATGTTCCCTTCTAAGCCCATAAGTTCATTTATAGACTTTCCATAATCAAGTTTTTTAATTAAACTATCAATATTTTTCATTTGCTCTTCTAAGTTAATACCTCTCCCATTATAATATCTGAGGTTTCTATAGATATTATAGGACGAAGCTTTTAATATCTCTTTAGCAATTCTCAATCTCTTTTCTTCATCATCATAATTTCTTACTTGTTGCACTAACAAATATCCACTTATATTAGTTTCTCTAGGATAATAACTACCGCTATAGAATCCATAATAGTTAAACACATGAAGTATAATACCCTTCTGAGATATAAAATTCAGTAACTTTGTATTAAGGTTAACCTCACCAAACAGATATATTTCATCTGCAACTTCTGCTTTGAGATTCTTTTTATCGCCTTCTAAGCTCGTAATAACTATACTATTATCTTTTCGTTTTAAATCTCCATCTTTAAAAATATAAAATGTTTCTCCCAATATCACACCCCCTATATATAGCACAATTCATAATAAGAACATTTCTTGCAAAATGCTTTATTAATAACTCCAGGAGGCAAGTCCTTATTGATTATGTGCTGAATTTGTTCTAATACCTCCATCAACTCTTCTTCCTCAGAAGTAGTTAGAAATATCTCTTCTCTTTTTCTTAAAAGGGGATAATCTAGTATCCCCTTTTCTATTTTAACTTCTTTATTTCTTAGAACCCAAATATAATATTTAAGTTGCCATTTAGCAGCCTCATCCAACTTTCTAGACTTTTTTACTTCATGTATGATTTTCCAATCCTTTAAAAAGTCAACATTAATAGTTTCATCAATTAATATATTCTTTTTCTCTCTATTATAAGAACTTTCATCAATCAATTTTCCCATTCCTACTAATTCACTAGTATGCTCCATATTTACATCATTATTGAAATACCATAGCTTTCTTTTGCATACAAAATAGTAATATACCATTACCCCTGTTATTTTTTTCATCTCATCACCTTTTCACTTACCAAGATCTTTCTTCATAGCTTGTACTATCTGCCTTCACATTATCTTTGGGTTTATATATTATCCCAGTCTTATCATTATAATCGCAGTCAAATATTTCTATAAATTCATAGTTACTAATATCTTTCTTTTCTAAAAGATGTTTTTCTGCTCGAAATAAAGGTATAGATAACGTAAAGTCATCTAAGTTAATTCTTGCTTCTAATTTTTCTTCTTTTATCATTTTTCGTTCTTCTAAAGTGGTCTCTTTATCGCATTCTTGTTTTAATGTTTTAATATATCCATCTATCTTATCATCACATTTGTCATATATAGGTTTAGGTATAATTGTTTTAGACTCTATGTTTCTAAAGATTTTCTTTATCTCTGAAGCTGATTTCTCATATGATTCTATCAACTTAACATACTCTACAGCATCTATTAATTTTTTATGATAATCCGTTTCCTTTAGTTTTTCCATAGTATAGATACTGTCTATTAATTTAATTTTTTCATCTTCTGTTATCGGTCCTTTTATCCTTCTTAAAGCTTCCTTAGAAAGCTTGAATATATATTCATCTATAACATTTCCAACTCCAGAACATTTAGAGTCTCCTCCATTAAATACATAACAATTATATCCTTCTTTATCCCAATCTCTATCCCTATAACATCTACCCAATCTTTGGAATAGTCCATTTAGATCTGAAAGCTCTGTAACTAAAATATCAAAATCTATATCTAAAGA
>DFOH01000026.1:4212-8084 GCA_002376545.1 Firmicutes bacterium UBA3546
CCACTATGAAATAAATTTATATTTTTCGCAATCTCTTCATCTTTTGATAGCTCTCCATATATTCGTTGTGCTTCCTTCACAGTATTACATATAACCAGAACCTTATTATTCTTATACACTTTTTTAATAAATTCGGAATTCAATTTCTCATTGACTACCTTTATGCTATGCCTTATTCTTTTATTTGTAAAAGGTTCTGGCTTTAGAAATTTTATATTTTCTTTTTCTAGCAATTCCACAAATATTTGAGGTAAGGTCGCTGTCAATATGGCAAATTTTCCACCTATTTTATCTATATAAGATAGACCTACAACTAAATATGCTAATAAATCTGGTGAATACATCTGCACTTCATCTATTACTACTTTAGAATATGCTAATGTAGCAAGCTTTGGCTCGAATCCTCTATATCTATATACAAAGTCAAATATTTGATCTATTGTACATACAGTTAAAGGTAAGGATAATTGCCTTGTCTTATTATAATACTCATCAAAATCTATTTCTCCTTTTCTGGTTAAATACTCTCTTTTAATATCTGAATGCAGAAGACCAACTTTATTTTCATAATCATCAACTACTATTCTCTCTGTTATTCTTTTATACATTGCATTTATAGCTGTTTTAAGTGGAAGTGTAAAAAAGCCTTTATTATTTCCTATCCATAAAAGTCCCGCTTCTGTTTTTCCCATACCAGTTTGAGCTACTATTATAAGATTACTATCTCTATGTTCTATCATATATTTCTGCAGTTTATTCCATTCAGCATCAGGCTTTTTTATTCTAAATGTTTCCAATAGATTTTCTTCTAAGTTTTGTAATAAAAAGTTGTTTTCTTTTTCAACGTCAATACCTCCACTAGATGCATAGTCTATTCTGTTAAGTAGACCTTTTATCATTATATACCTGAAGAAAATATCCTCTTCCTCGTCATCATGTTCCTCATTTTCTTCATAAATTCTATTCATGGAAAAATATTTAGAGCTTAATTTTTTTACAACTATATTATCTAATCTTCCGTAATTAAACTTACTAACCTCTTTCTTCATTAATTCTATTTCTCTTTTTAACATTTCCTTATCAAAGTTGAAATCTCTTTCATGATGATATGCTATTGCTTGTGCAAGTAGTTTTATTCTCTCTTTTGAATAACCTTGTTCCTCTAGGTCTTTAGCATTTATAAATGCTAGACTTAATATCCCATGAGGAATTTCATCTGCATGCCTTTTAATACGTTCTATCTTATCCTGAAATTTCCTATTCATTTTACCTAAATCATGATATAAACATGATAAGTATAATATATCCCAATCCACATTGAGATTGGGATATATTTTTTTAAACACTTTGTAATTCTCTATTAATTTTTCTGTGTGATCTACAATAGTTTCTCTTGGATTCGATTTAGCCCAATAATTGTTCATAATTAATACACCTCTACATTATGCCTTTAGTACAATATTATTATCTACATCTTTCAATACAACTGCATCTTCAACTGCTGTAATATGAGAAGAATATAGTACATCTACTTTGTTATTCCATGTTCTAAACATTTTAGGTGAGTTAGCTGTTCCATGATTTATTCTCTTATAATCTTTTGTAATTTTATATCTTGTTCCTCTATTCTTTATTCCATTGTCACCACCATCTACTACAATTGATTCATCTTTTATCATGTTTAGTGGAATATAGGCAATATAATCTTCTCTTAATTCAATATCTTCTTCTAANNTCTCTAGGATAAAGAAAAGCTTTCTCTATTTCTTCCACTAAACTTTGATCATGTGGAATAATATGAATTAATAGCTCTACATCAACTAATAATTCTACTGTGGAAATACCTCTGCTTATACCAAATTCTCCTACCTGTAATTGATGCCTTGCTGAATCAAATTTCATACCATTTTTAAACTCGTATCTGGTATATAAATCATTTACTTTAGAATGATATTTACCTTGTATACTAATTTCCATATCCTTATACTCTTTATAATCACAAAGGCTATGAACCATACCTATTATCGTTGAATATGGTGGAAGTGGGTAGGTTTCTTTAAGCTGAAAACTAGTTGGTTTCTTATAATTAGCCATGTTTTGATATAACTTTAATCTAACCGCCTTTTTATTTTCCTTCATAATAATCTTTCACCTTGCTTTTTAATCCATTAAAGAATTCAGGCATAGTCAATGAATTTAGTTTTTCTTTTATTTCATTGTCATTGATAAATTTGCCTTCAATCAATCCACAGTTTGTATCTTCTTTTATAGAATCAAACATAACTCCTTCAATTTGTTTAACCACTAGTCTGTTATCTTTTACATCTAGCACATTTTCAAATATAGGGTTCTTTATATCATAAACTCCACCTATAGCAAATAGAGGCTTTAAATCTTCTCTTCTGCCCCTTATATCTCTATATAAGAAAGCAATTGTATCTAATAATCTATTAACTCTTCTTATTTTCTCTTCATTCTCAAGTTCAATAGAATACACTTCATCTATCCCTATTTGATCTAAATCCATAACAACAGTATATCTATAATAGGATCTATGAATTTCAGATTGGGCTATATTCATATTTTCATCTATTCTATCTGCCAAACCTTTATTTGTTAGAAAATCTAAATCTCCTTTAAATGTCTCTAAAGATATAGCATTAGATAATCTTACTTTTGCAGTCCTCTTTTTTCCGCCTGTACCTTTTTCAGTCTTTAGATATCCAAAAAAGTCTATCTCTGGATAATCTCTTATGGTAGCTTCTTCTGCAAATTGGACAACCTTTTTATCTCCACTGCCTTCTGCCTTTACTGGTGCAATATCCTCTCCTAGTTGTTCTGATATATTATATCTAATTGCTTGTCTCGAAATATAGGTGTACTGTTCCCCTTTATCTCTGGTTAGTTTTTTTAAAGAGGCTACATTTCCTACTCCTTCACCGTAGTTTGCACTTTCAGCTTCAAATATCATTGAAATTGCTAATCCCTTTGGTTTTAATTTACTCATTATCTTTTCCCCCATTCTCATTATCAGTATTATTTTCTTTCCTTCCTTCTATAAGCCCTGCTACAAACGCATATCCAATGGTTTTAAACTTATCCTCATCCTTTAAAGTATCTAAAAATATTTCAGGTACTGATGACTTTACATACATATAGCAATTCAACAATGTATCCATAAAACTATCAACATTATTTGTCTTTAAAGAATTTAATAGTCTGTATGATATACCACTAAGCTTATCTACAGAGCCTTTACTACGATATTTTTCCCTTAATTTTTCTCCTGCGTCATTCCCTTCCTTAACTATGTCCTTATATACTCCTTTCATGCAACCTACCCCCTTTAAAAATCTTATATTAATTCTTAAAATTCTAGTTATATGAAATGTATGATAATAAGAATCCCTTGGCTGTGATAATTTATAATGTAGCATTTTTTGAATCAATGTAAACATATTCTGGCTATTCAATAGTCTATCTATAACTAGTTCATATACATTAAAATAGGTATTGATTTCTTTAAATCCACAATTAATCAATTTATTTAAATCATCTTCAGAATCTTTTATAACCTTTAGAGAATTTTTAGAAAGAATATTAAATCTATATTTCCCATCCTCATATCTAACTAGTTGGATATCTGCTAACTCATATTTTATTTTATCGTTATATTCCTCATTAATTGATTCCACCAATGCCTTATATGTTAGCTTTTTATCTTCATCTTTTTGCCTGTAAATTCCCATGTGTATTTTATTATTTATAGCTATAGCATTTCTCATACTCGAGTTATCGTTTATATATATTCCTTTATCGTAAAGATAAGAAATTCCAGCTGGCACACATGAATATACTAGTTTACAAATAGG
>DFOH01000026.1:8174-35382 GCA_002376545.1 Firmicutes bacterium UBA3546
TCTATATACATATCCTTCTCTTTTGTCTGAGGATTTAAAAAGCAAACTCCGTTCCAGCCATTTTTAATTACACTATACATAGCATTCTTTGCACCTATATACTTGCGAGATTCTTCTAGCTTCATATATTTAATTACTTGTTTCATCAAATCAAATATATCCTTTATTTCTGGTAATATATCTCTTATCTCCTGTTTCTTTTTTAAATTTATAGTTTTTAAGTTCTTTTCTAACCCTAAAATATCAACAGGTGATTCTATTAATTCGTAGGCTGACTTGTAGCTGTTGCTTTTTATTTGTTTCTTTGCTACATCAGATATATACTTGTTTGTAAACTCTAGACTTTTTTCATTGAAATTTTCAAAATTATTTTCTTCATGGTGCAATATAAACTTTTCAAATGAAATTATTTTATTCAATGACAGTATATCCTTATATCCGTCTATAAAATAATTAAAGTATTTTTTTTCGAATCCTACTAGAACATCAGATTCAAACTCTATAAAATTTTGTTTTATCACTACATCATCTTCTGCATGCTTTAATACATTGTAAAACCCTACCAACCCACTATTATATAGCCAATCTTCCATATATAAGCGTATCTTTTCTCCCATCATATCACCTCCTATACTAGATCTAGCATTCCAAACCCACTATTTCTTTTTGAGCCTATACCTGATTTGTAAATATAATCTAAAATATATGGCTTAGCTTGTACCTTTATCCTACATATATTTGATAGGATTTCTATTCCATAATGCTTTACTTTAACCTCTTCGTTTCTTAGAACCTGAAAGTCTACTTCTTCAATATCTAATCTTCTCTCTTCTCCAAAACTATCTAATAGTTGATATCTGAGATTCTCTATGAATATTTCTCTTCCATTTTCTTCATTCAAAGAGTAATACCATGTCTTCCTATTATCACCTTTATGCTGTCTAATAACTACTGGAGACATAGAAGAATAGACAGCGTAATCATTAGTTATTATTTTTTCTTTATTCATATTTATCCTATTTATAGTTATAGAATTATCTTTCACTTTATAGGGTTTTCCTTTATTGGCTAATGCTGCATTATAGAAGAGAATTCCGTCCCTCATATCGGCTGTTGCAAAATTCAAAATTATTTTCTTGTTTGGAATTATTATTTCTTCTCTAGTAAATTCACAGTTTGGCATATATAAAGAAAACGTAAAGCTTTTACTCTTATTTCCTTCATTTTCATATAATGATGTATAATAGTTTCTATCATAGGATTCATAAATATGTTTTAGGAAAGAAATTATAATCCTGTTTTTATCTTTTGGTATATTCTCATTAGATAAAACTAGCTCAACATTATATCTCATGCTTTCACCTCCTTATATGTTTTATTTTCTAATAAAGCTGTAATTTTTTACAATTTAAAATTACAGCTTTATAGGATTGTTAAGTTATGCTAATAATTATCTACTAAAGAAATACGTCTATATATAAGGAAATTGTTATCTTGTTTATTAATATAAATATTAATAAATAGAAATACATTATTTCACCTCCTGCATTTTTTGTTTCATTCTTATCTATTGTTCCTTAATTTTCAAATATTATTCTGCCATTATAAATGTGTCTTAAATACGTAGTAACAATTAATGCAGCCTTATATATTTACCTTTTTTGGTAATACTATTTAATAACTTTTAATAGAACCAGTACATTGTGGAATGTAAATTTATACTTGTGCCTTAAAAATTTGCTTTAATAGAACTATATTAGAAATCATCTACTTCCAACTGAATGATATTATTACTTTAATAATATCATTCAATGGTGAAGTAAAATGTACCTATTCATAAATAGTCTATTATTTTAAAAGACTTTTCCACTATTTTACTGATGTCATATTCAGCCAGCTATTTTTTTAGCAATGCTTCCATAGTAACACTGGGAAAACACTATGTTTTTTATACAGAATCTATATATCTATACAAGTTACTTATCTTAGTTACCTCTTTCAGTATATCTTCTTTTAATTTATTAGGTTTAACAACCTCTACACAACTTCCCATACTCATTACCCAAGATTTTATCTCTGGATAACCATTTATTTTTGCTTCAAAAAAGATGGTCCTTGCATCTATTTCAGTTATCTTTTGGTTCTTAGATATTTGTTTTTCTTTTACTATTTCACTTATTGGATAGAATATCTTCAATTTAAGATCAATAATTTCATCATTGAATATTCCAAATGATTTTTCCATGATTTCTTCGAACTTAAATCTATGCTTTATGTCAAACTTATCTTCCATAACTTGATAGTCTAAGATTCTAGACAATTTAAAAAAACGTATATTTCTTGCGCTTTCACAATACCCATAAAAATATGTAGCACCTTTGTAGTCAAAAATACCATATGGGTTTACTATCCTTTCTCTAATTTCTAGGCCATGTTTCTTTAAGGATTTATATTTGATTTTTACTTTTTTTCTTTGATTTATTGCTAGATTAATATCTATCCATACTCTTTTTTCTTTTTCAACTATTTCATCCGATTCCTTCATTAGTTTATTGTGATAAGATATGTTATCGTCTAGGTGCTTTTCATAATTTAATATTTTACTCGTAAATATCTCGAACTTTGAACTATAGTGATATTTGCCGCTTTTAATGGTTTCTTTTGCCATCTTTAAAGCACTTAACTCGTCTTCCGTAAAAGATAGCCCATCTAAGTATCTCTTATTTTCTAAATAGTAACCTCCATACCTTCCTAATTTTGAGCCTATATATATTCCTGCCATTTCTAAATCTTTTTTATATTCCTTTACCATTCTTGAGCTTACCTCTAATTCATTCGCTATTTCATCAACTGTCATCATATCTCTCACTTGAAGTAAAAAGTACATATTAAGAGCATTAGATATTCGTGACATTTTATCCCCCTTTAAAACATAATATTTCCTTTTAATTAATCCCCTTACATTAACTACTATCTTTTTGAATATAGTTTAATTTTTACTCTAGTTCTTATTATATATATTCCACATTTTTCTTAAATCTCCTTCAAATTATTGGTCTTTTCGGGCTTATTTTACTTTTAACCTATATTGACTTTAAAATAACAAGCTATTTGCTTTCTTAATAAACAATAAAGGGACGTTATGTTTGCAATACCTGCAATAACGTCCCTCTGCCAATAGAAAAAGTAATTCTTCTATTTTTTCTATCCCTTTCTACTTTTTCTATCCCTTTCTACTTTTTCTATCCCTTTCTATTTTTTCTATTCTTTTTATTCCAATCCTTGAGCTTTTTATTGTTTTTCATCTCTTCATTATCATCTATGCTATGTACAGCTTCTATTTTATAATTCATTTGATTGAAAAAGTAACCATTACTTATAACTTCATATGCCATCTCCAAGCATCTTCAATAATTTTTCCTAAGTCATTATATTTAGGATTCCAATGGAGTTCTTTTCTTGCTTTTTCAGAAGATGCTACTAATATAGCAGGGTCGCCTGCTCTTCTAGTCCCTATTTCTATGAGGATATTTCTCCCTGTTATCTCTTTTGCCTTTTTAATTACTTCTGCAACAGAAAAGCCTTGACCATTTCCTAAATTGTATACATCACTTTTACCACCATTCTTAAGTCTATCTAAGGCTAGTAAATGCGCCTCAGCTAAATCCATTACATGTATATAATCCCTTATACAAGTTCCATCGGCAGTATCATAGTCATCTCCGAAAATAGTTATTTTATCCCTTTTCCCTAGAGCAGTTTGTAATATAATAGGTATCAGATGGGTTTCTGGATTATGATCTTCTCCTATGACTCCACTTTCGTGGGCACCGGCAGCATTGAAATATCTTAGGGCAATATAGTTTATATCTCCCGCTTGGCTTGCCCATCTAAGCAGCTTTTCAACAGCCAGCTTGCTTTCACCATAAGGGTTTGTGGGCACAGTATTATCATCCTCTAATATAGGTATGTTTCTAGGCTCTCCATATACTGCAGCTGTTGATGAAAATACTATGTTTTTTACACCATATTTCTTCATAAAATGTAATAGTGTAATAGTTCCCCTTACATTGTTATTATAGTAGTCTATTGGTTCGTTCACACTTTCTCCTACCAGTGAATAAGCGGCAAAGTGAATGACAGCTTCTATTTTATTTTCTTTAAATACCTTTTCTAGAAAATCCTCATCCCTAAGATCTCCACAATAAAATGTACCACCTTTAACAGCAGACCTATGCCCCTTTACCAAATTGTCGACCACTATTACTTCTTCATTTCTTTCCATCAAAGCCATTAAAGTATGGCTTCCAATATAACCTGCCCCGCCAGTAACTAATATAGCCATATAATCCCTCCTAAATTATTTCCCTAGTTCCGTCACCTATTCCAGTCAAATAGAAATCTGCTTCGTATCCTATTTTGCTTTTATACATTTGACCAACTTTATCTATAAAGATTCCTACAGCTTCATCCTGTACAAGAGCTATGGCACATCCTCCAAATCCTGCTCCCGTCATTCTTGCACCTATACAGCTATCTTGTTCTAATGCAAGGTTCACTATAGTATCTAATTCAATACCTGTTACCTCATATAAATTTTTCAAGGAATAATGTGATTCTGTAAGCAATTGTCCTAGCTCAAGTATATATCCATTTTCTAAAGCTGTACAAGCCTTTAAAACCCTTTGATTTTCATAAACCGCATGACTAGCTCTGTTTCTAATATTGTCTTCATCTAAATATTTTTCTAGCTTTTCAAATTCCTCTATTGTAAGCTGACATAGATTATCTATATCCTTATAGTTTCTAAGAATATTCAATGCTCTCTCGCATTCATCTCTTCTTTCATTGTACTTCGAATCATTTAATTCTCTTCTTTTATTAGTGTTCATAATAACTATTTTATAATCCTTAATATTCATTTTTACGTACTTATAGTTTAAGCTATTACAGTTTAAAAGCATAGCATTATTTGCCTTACCCATAGCTACAGCAAATTGATCCATTACACCACATTTTACTCCAATAAAATCATTTTCTGATTTTTGGGAAATCTTGATTAAATCTATCTTGGGTATTTCTCCGTCATTAAATAAACTATTTATCATTTCAGCTATTAGTAGCTCCAAAGAAGCAGAAGAAGAAAGACCTGCCCCGTTTGGAATGTTTCCCCATACCAATATGTCCATTCCTGAAACCTTATATCCACTTTTTTTCATAAAAAAGATAACGCCTTTAGGATAATTAGCCCAACCATGCTCACTTTCATATTTTAAATCTTCTATATCTACTTCAACCTTTAAATCAAAGTTCTCAGATGCAAGTCTTATTTTATTGTCATCTCTTTTTTTGACACAGCCATAGGTACCCAATTGGGTAGCACAAGGTAAGACATATCCTCCATTATAATCTATGTGCTCACCTATTAAGTTCACTCTGCTGGGAGAAAAGAAAATCCTCGGCTCTTCGCTGCCATAGAGCATATAAAACCTTTCTCTTAAATTAGATAAGTCCATTTTCACACCTCATCTTAACTTTTTAGAATTTTTACTAGTAAATTTTCCGTAAGCTTCTCGAAGCTCTTCTGCTGTTTCCTCAACACTTCTTGGATTGCAATTAGCCCAAGCTCCAGTCTCTGAGGATGCATTGTACTTTATCTTGTCAGATGCCCTTAGAGGTGGATAAAATTCCACATGAAAATGAAAATACTCATCGTAGTCTCCATACTCTGGTGAATTTACAGGTGTTTGATGTATTGCCATCATATAAGGAAATACCCTATCATAAAGTGAGTCAAAGGTGCCTGTAATGTCTTTTAAAATTGCGGCAAAATTATCCTTTTCTCTCTCTGTAAAATCAATCATTTTACTTCTGTGTTCCTTAGAAGCTATAAACACTCCAAAAGGATAATCGGTGAAAAAAGGAAGATAACATATAAAGTCCTCGTTTTCCATGATTATTCTCTTTTGAAATTCCTCTTCTTCTTTATTCATTCTGCATATTAAGCATTCATTGTTTTTCTCATAATATTCTCTAGAAGATTCCAATTCCAATTGTAATTTTAGAGGTACAACTGAATAGCCGTATATTTGTCCATGAGGATGAGGCATAGTTACTCCTACCTCTTGTCCTCTGTTTTCAAAGATATAAATATATTTGATTTTTTCATCCTTAGTAAGTTCAATATATCTTTCACACCACAGGTCAACAAGCTTTCTCAAATGCTTTAAGTCCAACTCCCATATCAATGCATCGTGCTTTGGTGAATACAATATTACTTCACATTTCCCATAAGCGGGTTTTGTCCTATAAAAATCACTCCCTACATTTTCTGGCTCTGGTGGATTCTGGTTTAAGGCAGGGAAATCATTGTCATACCTATATATATCATAATCCTCTGGAACTCTCCCTGAGCCAGGGCAAAAAGGACACCAAGCTTTAGGCATTTGGGGTCTATCTTGTCTATGGGATGCTACAATAGTCCAGTCCTTTAATAAAGGATTCCATCTCAATTCCGCCATATACTAAGCCTCCTTAACTTCCATGTATATAGTCCAGCAAAATTCTTCATATGGCTTAAGCTTCGTTACTTTCTCGTTTTGAATCGCTAATTCTAAAGAATCAAAATACCCAGTTGAAGGCTCAATAGCACAATTATATTCCCCTTTAAATCCACCCTTAGTAATCCATACACCTAAATAAGGTATTTTGGCAGAATCATATCTTAAAACATACACTATATTTTCATTCTCATAATATAGTCCTACTTCGCCATTTTTTATTTGCTCTAAGAAATAATATTTATAGGACCTATTATCCTTATAGTTTTTTAGTAAGGATAAATCTATTGAGTCTCCAGCCATGCTTTTAGCTAAAGGAAAAAGGTTCTTTTTTCCTACCATTCCTAATATATCATTTTCATGAACATTTAATATGCTTTTGGCCTCCTTAGGAATTAATATCCTTGTTTCATCATCAAATACATTAAGTCCATGTAATGCCCACAAAAAATCTATACTTTCATTTTCTAGGTTTTTGACTTTGTAGTCTACTTTTAAAACATTATCCACTTGGAATGTCAAAGTTTTATAAAATTGTAATTGAAGCTTTTTTAACTTTACTTCCCCTGTTACGATATTATCCCTAATCTCTACATTCCAAGGCACGCTCCATACCTCACCATGGTCTGGCAATTGGTTTCCTCTATATATGCATTTATCTATAGTAGGTATCATTTCATTTAACCCCGAAGTATCATATTTCTCAAAGGATGCGCCATAATATGGTATGTCATATGAGCCTTTTTCGGGCTGAAAAAGTAATTCTTTATCCTTTGGAATATATTTAAATGAAGCTATTTTAAAGCCTAATTTAGGCAGCAGTTTAATCCGCAAATATTTGCTTTCCATTATTATTGCATCCATGTTAAGATGCTTTCCATCTCTTATCTGCACCATTTTCGCAAATCCACCTATTCATTTTCTTTTACTGCAGCTTTCTCTGATTATTAGCTTAGTATTATATACCACCTTTTTAGTTTTTGTATGCTTTCCTTTTATCATATCAATTAACGCTAACGCTGAATTTTTACCTATTTCCTGCATATTTAAATCAACAGTTGTAATTTTAGGATGATTTACACTTGAAAGCAATGTGTTATCAAAACCAATTACGGACATATCCTCAGGAACTTTGATTTTAGCTTTATTGCATGCATTTATTACTCCCACAGCCATTAAATCATTACATGCAAAAATAGCAGTTCCTCTATCTTTAGAATTTAAAAGTTCCTTACATATTTCTTCTGTCTTTTTTACTACTTCTAAACTATTTCCCATTCCCACAGATATTATCTTTTCATAATTAAGGTTATTATCTTTTACAAACTGCCTATACAAGTCTTCCTTTAAGTCATAGGACAAGCTCTTATCTCCACGAACAAAAGCTATTTCTCTATGTCCTAGTTGAAGCAGGTATTTAAAAGCTTCTTTAGTCCCAACTTCTTCATCATAAGAAATAAAGTTGCATTTATACTTATTGGTATTTCCATTTATGATTATAGTAGGAATTTTCTTAGATAAAGTAGGAAAATAATTATTCTCAAGGTTCTCCATTGAGGGGTCAATAGCTATTATTCCGTCCATATTTCTTGAAATAATACTATCAACCACTACCTTTTCTATTTTGGCATCACCTTCTGTGCTGTATAGGGCCATTGTAAATCCACTACTTACCAGTACTCTATTAATCTCTTCAACTATTGTAGGGAAAAAAAGGTTAGTAATACCTGGTACCACTATTCCTACACTAGATGTGCTTTTAAGTATTAAACTCCGCGCTATTTCATTAGGCACATATCCTAATTCCTCAATGGCCTCTTCTATTTTTTTTCTTGTCTCCTCCTTTACTGGATAGTTATTATTTATGGCTCTTGATACAGTGGTAATAGAAACCCCTGCCTTTTTTGCCACATCATATATAGTAATTTCCATAGCTCCACCTCACAAAATAAGCCCTGTTTTTTAACAATATTTACACCTGATACTATTGTCTCTTGATTTACGCCTATTGTAAACATATTTTTGCCTAGTCTAACCCTATTTCTATATAAGTTACATTATAACAGTTATAAAGGCTAATGTGGGTAAGTCCAGATTAAGAGGCAACAAATATTATTCAAATAGAATTAAAATATAGCTTATAGATGTTAATAATATAAGAAACTCCAAATTCAGGTCTTAGTTAAGCTTAGTACTTGGAGTTTCAAATTTTTTATAATTATAATTTTATTTACTAGCTCAACTATTTAATAATTGTTATGGGTATTTAAAAAATTAATAGCTAAATACTTACAACTACAAATTTATATCCTATTTTCAGTTTCTTTATCGAAAATATACATTTCATCCATATTAAAGCCTAAGTTAATGTCTTGCATTCTTTCTGCTTTACTTGAAGATTCTACATTTGCAATAAAATTTATGTCTTTATTTATAAGATATAAGTTTATCATAGAGCCCATGTTTTCTATAAAATCCACCTTAGCAGTTATTTGAGCATTTGGATTTAATTTAATGAACTCTGGATTATCACTAATATGTTCTGGCCTTATCCCAAATATTATCTCTCTGCCAATATAGCCCTTATTCTCAATAACCTTAGCCCTATTCTCAGGAATTTCAAGTTTTATACCATTAAAACTAATATAAAGTTTATTATTTTCCTTAATTATCTTGCTTTCTATAAAATTCATTGGAGGATTCCCTATAAACCCTGCAACAAATAAATTTACAGGATTTTTATATATATTATGGGGTGTATCTACCTGTTGAATTATTCCATCCTTCATGACTACAATTCTATCACCCATTGTCATAGCTTCTACCTGATCATGGGTAACATAAATAAAAGTTGTATTTAATCTTTTATGCAATTTTAAAATTTCAGTTCTCATTTGAACTCTAAGTTTAGCATCCAAATTTGACAGAGGCTCGTCCATTAAAAAAACCTCTGGCTCTCTGACAATTGCTCTCCCAAGTGCAACCCTTTGTCTTTGCCCACCAGATAATGCCTTGGGCTTTCTATTAAGATACTCTTCTATATCCAGTATTTTTGCTGCTTTCTCAACTCTTTCTTTGATTTCTTTCCTAGGTGTCTTTTTCATCTTCAAACTAAATGCCATATTATCAAATACCGTCATATGAGGATATAATGCATAGTTTTGAAAAACCATAGCTATGTCTCTATCCTTCGGCTCCACATCATTACAAAGTCTGTCACCTATATAAAGCTCTCCTGAACTTATTTCCTCAAGACCTGCAATCATTCTTAGGGTAGTTGATTTACCACACCCTGAGGGTCCCACCAAAACTAAAAATTCTTTATCTCTAATATGAAGCTCAACATTATTAACAGCTAAAACATCTCCCGGATAAACCTTGCAAATATTGTTTAGAACTACATCTGCCATTTTATCGCCCCCTAAAACTTTATTCACAACATTATATTAAATATTCCATGCATAATAAAAGCAACATTCCTGCAGACCAGCTAAAATTTGTACAGTGAAGCCCTTCTCCATTTTCAGGATTATAATTTTCTCTTATGACTTCACCATCAACCATACCACCCTGGATATTCTCAACTATTTTCTTTGCTAATTTTTTAGCCTCATCTTCATAACCATTGTTCTTCAAGCCCTTTACTGCGAAATATGCCTGATCAAGCCAAACTGGTCCTCTCCAGTATCTTTTCGGCTCATATCTTTCATTATCCTTTGAAGCTGTAGGGAAAGGAACTTTGGTATTAAATTTAGTTTCATCAACTAAAATATCCTTCACTATTTCTGCTTGTTTTTTCGAGGCTGCTTCTGCCCAAAGAGGAATAGCTCCTTCTATTCCTTTGCCCCTGTTTACAAGAGGCTCCTTAGTACTAATATCTACATCATAGAAGAATCCTGTTTCCTCATCAAACATATTCATTTGTATAAAATACTTTACATATTCTGCTTCTTTTTCATATTTATTTGCTTCAGAATTTTTGTTTAATACTTCTGCAATTCTTTCCAGATACCTTTTTTCTGCATAAAGATAGGAGTTTAAATCCACAGATTCCTGATTAATAGAATAACCAATAAGCTTTCCATCTTCATTTATATTATCAAGAACCCTAACCCCATAATCTATATCAAATCTAACGGCATTATCCATTCCGCTTTCCCAGGCGGCTGCTCTTATTATTTCCTCTTCTTCGCTGTTTAAAGGGTCTACGGAGCCTCCATACTCAGCTATACCATTTTTATCATTATCTCTGGCAATATACCACCAATTATGATATTTGACCAGTTTAGGATACATTTCTTCAAGGAATGCTTTGTCTCCACTAGATTCATAAACCTCCCATACTGCCCATGCTGCAAGTGGTGGCTTTGAATTTCGTTCATTCCAGTTTCCGCCTTTTTCCCCAGGATAGTTGTATCCGTTTTTATTGTAAAATATAGCATCTATAACCATGCCATCATCTCTTTGATAATCGAAAATTGCTCTTATACTATCCTTTGCAAGCTCTGGCGCAAAGCTTGTAACTGCTACTGCCTGTTTCCATGAATCCCAAGCCCACACCCCGTTAAACCATTTATAGGATATGGATGGAGTAATTCCATCTCTTTTTATTGCTCCAGCAGGACTTCTCCAATTAGTTATTAATGTTTCCACTGTTTTTACAATTAGTCTATCATAATCGCGATTTTCGCCCTTTAAAGCATTCTTAAGATATTCTTCCCATCTTATTTCATTATCCTTAATATATTCTGTTGGATTCTTAAGTATATTTGCTATTTTTTCACTTTCCCTATCTTTTTCATCCTTAGTAAAAGTATAAGTATTTGCTGTATTTATGGTATATTCCTTTTCTGGTTTTATAGATATTTCATCTGTTTCAATTATATATTTTTTACCATCAGTTTCAACCTCTACCTCACAGGGATATGTGACTTCATATTCCATTTCACTTGAGGTAAAAGCATCCCATGTCCAATTCACATCCGGAAATTTAACCCTTATTCCATTTTTGCTGGCTTCTAATTTAATATCCAATGTCTTGCTGTCATTGATACTAGAATGTTCTAGTAGTTCACCATCCCAACTAAGTTTTAAGTTTAGATCTTTGTTGGTTTTGTTTTGGATTCTTGTCGTAACAAGTGCTGTCCTATTTGTAACAAATCTAAGCTCCAAATTTAAAACCAAGTCTTTCATATTATATCTTTGTACTAATAATCCTGGATAATATACTAAATCTAAATCTTCACAATCAGCTAATTTAACCTCTTCTCCATTTTGGCTATTATGTATTTTTATACGATTAAAAGATTTACTTAGCCATCTTCCATATTCCTGAGCAATATACAATGGACCTGTAAATCCTCCATAATATTTCTTATCATCTATCTCTGGAAGATGATATGCATGCCAAGCTCCCATATCGGAAAACGGATTTATTTCTAAGTTCGTATCAGGTACTGCTTTCTTCGGGATTCCTTTTACATCTATTATATCTCTAAACTGATATCTGATATTTTTAGTTTCTAAGGACGGTTTCTTACTACAACCTACCATAATAGATAATATAAACAGACACCCAAACAACTTTGCAATTATTTCAATAGCTAATCTCATTTGATCACTCCTATAAATACTTATATTTATTCTTTTAATGACCCTAGCATACTGCCTTTGACAAAATGCTTTTGTACAAAGGGGTAAACGCAGAGAATCGGCAAAGTTGAAATAACTATGGCACTATATTTAATTAACCCCTTATATGCTTCCGCCTGAATAAATTGTGCAGAGCCTCGAGGAAGATTCATCATTTCCCTCATATCACCGGATATAAGTATTTCCCGTAAAATAAGTTGTAATGGAAATTTTGTTCTATCATCTAGGAAAATCATTGCATTAAACCAAGAATTCCATTGACCTACAGCATATAATAATACCATAACTGCCATAGTTGCTTTACAAACAGGTATGACAATCTTAAACAAAATAGTAAAGTCATTGGCACCATCCATTCTTGCAGATTCTATAAGGCTTTTAGGTACTTTTTTAAATGCTGTTCTAAGGACAATAAGACTCCATGCAGATATTGCTGTTGGTAAAAGAATAGCCCATCTAGTATCTCTTAAACCAAGTCTTTCCACCTGTAGAAAGAATGGAATCAGACCTCCACTAAAAAACATGGTTATAGTAACCATAAGCATCAGAGGTTTTTTAAACAATAATTCGTCCTGAGCAAGTACATATGCAGAGATTGCTGTAAGAACTATACTTATGATTGTTCCTACAACAACATAAAAAACTGTATTTAGAAATCCTTTCATAATACTTGGATTCTGAAAAACTAGAGAGTAGCCCTGTAAAGTAAACCCTAGGGGTTTGTATAGAAGTCCTTTATGTTGCATAAGAAGATATGGATCACTTAAAGATGCAAATAATACATACAAAAGAGGGTATACGCATACAATCATAAGTACAATCAGTATTATTGTATTAAATCCATCAAAAATCTTTCCACCTGCAATTTTCTTTGTAGGCTTTATTTTTTTTGAGCTTTGTTTTGCTAACATTCTATCCCCCCTACCATAGACTTTCTTCGGTTATTTTCTTGCTAATCTTATTAGCTATTATGAGTAAAGCAAATCCAATTGCTGATTCAAAAAGACCTACTGCTGTACTAAAGCTATATTCAGCACCTTGCAGACCTTTTCTATATACATAGCTTGATATAACATCAGCAGTATCATATGTCAGTGGATTATATAGATTAATAATTTTTTGAGAACCTACACTCATAAGTCCACCAATATTAAGTATAAACATTACAATAATTGTTGGAGCCAAGCCCGGCAGAGTAACATGGAGCATTTGTTTCCATCTTCCTGCCCCATCAATTTTAGCTGCCTCATATAGGGAAGGATCGATACCTGAAAGAGCAGCAAGGAATATTATACTGTCCCAGCCAATGCTCTGCCATAATCCAGAGCCTATGTAAATGGTTCTAAACCACTCAGGCTTTGTCAGCCAATTTACAGGCTCTACCCCAAAGTTTACAAGTATTGAGTTTATCAGACCATCAGTTGAGGTAAAATCTACAATCAAGCCGCATATTACTATCAATGATATAAAATGGGGTAAATAAGTGATTGTCTGTACACTTCTCTTAAACTTTTCGCTTTTTACTTCATTTAGCAATAATGATAGAATAATAGCTGCTGGAAATCCCCATGCCAAGGAGTAAAGACTTAGCAGCGCTGTATTTTTTAAGGTCCTTATAAAATATATGCTATCAAAAAAATTTATGAAATGCTTAAACCCTACCCATGGACTTCCCCATATACCCAGTCTTGGGTTGAAGTCCTTAAAGCCTATAAGCACCCCATACATGGGCATATAGCTAAACAGGACAAAATATACTATCATTGGTATAGCCATTATGTATATATATTTGTGTTTTTTAAAATCTTTTTTGACTTTTTCCCATTTTGTTTTCTTTTTTATTTCAGTAGGCTTACTATTGATTTGTTTGGTCGCACCCACAAGCATATCTCCTTTCTACCTAGACTTTTAATAAATTCTGAAGAGGCCTAAGGCCATCTTCAGAATTTCAAAATAATTGATTAACTTATCTCTTATTGTATCTATCAAGTGAATCTTGATAAATTTTTATTACCTTATCTATGTCCATCTTTTTGAGCTGTGTTACGTAATTATCATATTCACTTAATGGTGTTTCTCCAACTATAAACTTTAATACCATTTCATCTTTATAGGTAGCTATATCAGTCATTAGATTTGAATACATTTCACTTTCTTCTGGAGTAAAGTTAACTGGAGGTATTACAAGCTCTGTTCCTGCTTTTGTCCATTGCTCCATACAATCGTAGTCAATATCTGTGAATCCTGGTGTTGCAGTATAATCTCTTAAATATGGACCTACCTCTAATTTATATTTATTTGATACCGTCCAGAAATCAAGCCCATCTGGGTTATTTGTTAAAAGCTCAGTAAATTGTGGTTTACCATCTACCATATTGTAGCTTAAGCCTTCTATACCATAGTTGAACAGCATGAAACCTTCTTGGCTATATGCATAGTCAAACCACTTAACTATAGCCTCTGGATTTTTTGCTGAGGTTGTAATAACAGCTTCATAGCCTCCATTTCTATTATTAACTACCCTGTAATTCACTTTTTCGCCAGATTTTAATGATGGCTGTACTCCAGCTACAAATTTTGCTTTAGGGTCAGTTGACTGGATTGCTGCCTGATATTGGTCTACCAGTGCATATTCTGTAATATATATCCCAGTTTCCCCCGAAGTAATTAAATTGGCTCTGGCTTTACTATCCCTTGTAGGGAAGTCCTTATCTAAGAGGCCTTCATTATACCATTTGTTCATAGTAGCAAGATATTCTTTAAATTCTGGCTCCATAGGGCCATACTTAACTACATTATCCTTTTTATAAAAACCAGGTCCAATATCCCAAGCACTTACAATAGTTCCGTATGGGTCTATACCTCTGGCACTTATTATTAATGGTGCCTTAGCATTTTTCTTTAGCTTAAACTGTGTTAGTACATTATGCCACTCGTCTACGGTAGTTGGTATTTCTAATCCAAGGTCCTCAAGCCAGTCACCACGGAATACTGGTCCCCACCATGCAGGCTCATTTGGATCTATACCAATTACAGGAAAAGCATAAATATTTCCTCCATCTGTCATAGTCTGTCTTGCTAATTCAGGATCTTCTTCTCTTAGCTTTTTGAAATTAGGCGCATATTTGTCAATTAGCTCATTAAGTCTCAGATAAACTCCATCCTCTATGGCTTTATCCATACCACCTTTGTATTCTCCAGCGTATGTCTGGATAACATCTGGCAATTCCTTTGAATTTAATAAAAGATTAAATTTCTCTGTTTCTTCTCCCTCTGTAGGATGAATGAATTCTACATGAACTCCAGTCCTTTTTTCTAGCTCCTTATACATTTCGCTTTCATTTAGGCTTTGAATATATTGGTTTGGAGAAAAAGGTACCCAGTATTTAATTGTAATTTTTTCATTTGGATCATTATTTGTTGATATTTGCTTATCTTCATTCTTACACCCAGCCATACTTGATAATATAAGTATGGTAATAAAAATTAATACTAACACTTTTTTCCCTTTCATAATATAGACCCCCTTATTTTATTTTCAATTGCACCATAGCTTTTATAATGCAATTAAAGCCATTGTTAAAAATTTTCTTCTTCACAAAATGGACTTAATACTATGCCAAACTCAAAATCACAAGGCTTAAGACTATACTGCGGTAGCGGAACTGGCCCACAGCTATTACTTCCAAGTCCATGATGCTTATAGTCAATATTTAATGTAATAAAGTCTCGTTTTCTAAGATCTGTTAAATGCTGAGCTTTTTCCATATCTTCTGTAGTGTAATAATGAGCACTAAAGTTAATATCCTCTTTACCTATGGCTACAAAGCCCATTTCTCTATTATCAGAAAAAGATACCCATTTTACATCAGTTCTATTTCCATTGTCCTGAGGATATACATAAGGAGTATATAAACCATCTACATTACTACTATATATCCCGAAAGGATTAGCTTCTTTGCTATCAATATAGGATTCTCCTGGTCCTCTTCCATACCATTTTACTCTCTCCATACCATAAGGTAATTTCATCTGTAGCCCAATTTTAGGAAAGGATTCTGGAAGATTTCCTTTAGGATTTCCCTTTACAGATACAGATATTTGACCACTACCGCATATCTTATAAGTATATTGACACTCTATAGCCCAATCACCATTTGGCGGTGAAACAAGAGCATCTACGTTTATGGTTACTTCTTTATCCTTAACCTCCGTCTTTACATTATCAATTCTATGCTGTATCATATAGATTCCTTTTTTCTTCCACTGTCCTAAAACATACATATCATTGTCTATAGGTGCCCTCCAAAGATTTAATTTAGGACCCTCATTCAAAATATTTACCCCTTCATAGCTCCAACTCCAAATTTGTCCTTTAAGCTTATTGAATACAAAGCTAAAATTGTATCCCCTAATATCCAAGAACTTTCGATTTTCCTTTACATTTAGACTAAATATATGCTCTTTAAAAGTAACAGCTTTTTTTATATATTTATTAGGCAGCTTAAACTGCTCCCAAGCAATTACATGACCTTTATCAGCCCATATAGTATCCACAGCTAACACAAACTGAATATTTAACCATAAATCTGTTTTCAATTCATATTTTTTATTAATATCAATAGGTATTGTCATATCTTCACTATTACCTGGTTTAACATTAGGCATATTTAATATCCCACTTTGAAGCTTTCTACCATCACCTGAAATATTCCAATGTAAATTTACATGATCTAAGGATAGGAAATCATATATATTTTTGATTTTTATTTTGCCTTTATCTAAATCCACTTCCTCTACCTTAATAGGCTCTATTATTTTTTTGTATTCAAGTAAGCCTGGGGTAGGAGTTCTATCTGGCATCAACAATCCATCGCAACAGAAGTTTGAATTATTTGGTTCATCTCCAAAATCTCCGCCATAGGCAAAGTATTCTCTGCCATCTTCTGTATATCTTCTAAGACCATGGTCAACCCATTCCCATAAAAATCCACCCTGAAGTCTTTTATATTTATAGAAAATATCCCAATACTCTTTAAGTCCACCAGGACCATTTCCCATAGCATGGGCATATTCACATAGAATATGTGGCTTGTCCATATTTTCCTTTCTACCATGTTCCTCCATTCTCACATGATTAGAATACATGGTGCTTACTACATCTGCTACTTCTGCGTTACTATCTCCCTCATAGTGAACTAACCGAGAAGAATCTCTATTGTGACACCAATCTGCCATAGCCTTAAAATTAGGTCCAAACCCTGATTCGTTACCCAGAGACCACATTATAATAGATGGATGGTTTTTATCTCTTTCAACCATTCTCTCAATTCTATCTACATAGGCTCTCTCCCATTTTGGATCCATGCTTATTTTACTAATATCACCTGTTAGCTCAAATCCATGACATTCTAAATCTGCCTCGTCTATAACATATAATCCATATTTATCACAAAGCTCATAAAATCTTGGATGATTTGGATAATGAGCTGTACGGACAGCATTTATGTTGTACTTTTTCATTAGTACTACATCTTCTTCCATGGAGTGGAAAGGTACAGCCCTTCCTAAATCAGGATGTACTTCATGACGATTAACACCCTTTAACATTATAGGAACACCATTTACAAGAAAGTTTCCATCCCTTACCTCTATGTTTCTAAATCCTACCTTAGCAGGTACAACTTCTAATACCTTTCCCTTATGGTCTTTAAGAACTATAAGAAAATCATATAAATACGGAGTTTCCGCAGACCATTTATTAGGTTTGTTGATTGGTATTTTGGTCTGAATTGTATTTGTAGAGTTTGCAGCTAAATCTATGTCTGTGACTGTTTCCTTGAGCTCTAATGTGTTTTCATCTTGCAAAATATATTCTATTTTATATCCTTCTGCATCTCTAGAATTAACATTTTCTATTACAGTTTCTATACTGAGTACTCCATTTTCATAGTTCTCATCTAGAGCAGTCTTTATAAAAAAGTCCCTAATATGTATATTGTCTCTAGCAATTAATTCCACATCTCTAAATATACCACTTAACCACCACATATCTTGATCTTCTAAATAACTGCCATCTGTCCATTGATAAACTCTCACAGCTAAAGTGTTTTCACCAGCATTTATATATGGAGTAATATCAAATTCTGAAGGCATTCTACTTCCTTGACTATATCCTACTTCTCTTCCATTAACCCAAAGGTGAAATCCGCTATCTACTCCTTCAAATCTAATGAGTACTTGCAGGCTTTTCCAACTCTCAGGCACAAAGAAGCTTCTTCTATAACAACCTGTTGGATTTTCTGATGGAACTTTAGGAGGATCTACTGGAAATGGATATATTAAATCTGTATAATGAGGATATCCATATCCTTGCAGCTGCCAATTCCCAGGCACTCTGATATCATTCCAATTGCTCACATCAAAGCCTTCCTCATAAAAATCTTCTGGGGATTCTTCAGGAGAATCAAAATATTGAAACTTCCACATTCCATTGAGAATCTTAAATCCCTTTGCTCTACTTCGCTCAAAGGACAGAGCTGAATCCACATCGGCATAAGATATAAAATAGGCCCTGCTATCTAATCTATTACGATGCAAAATCTCCAAATTGTCCAAATCTCTCGAATTTACCACTGTTTGACCTCCCTAATAGTGCTTTTTGTCCATAGAAAACGTTTTCTATAGAAAGCGCTTTCTATGAATGAAGTTTTTATAATTATATCATATATCAATTATAAATCAATATTATATTTTAAAATATTCTAAATATTACAAGCTAACTTATTTGCAAAGCTAAATTAGACACCTTTTTCAAAAATAGTCTATTTTAGTCTTGTAATTGACCAATATTCTAAGTTGCAAAATTATATCTCTACAAAATTATCTTGAAAAATTAGTATCTTTACCTATGAGCATATTGATATGATTACATAGACTATAATTTAAGACTCTATCTAATCAAGAACAAAAAAGCAGTATACTAGCATTTATTTATATTCCTAGTGTACTGCTCTTATTGTACTTATTTCTTATTAAATTTTAAAAAGTTAGCCTTCTATCTCATCCTTATCCTCATCCAATGATTCTATACTGCCATTCTGCCTGACTTTGAATCTGCAAATTCTATATCCACTAGTACTGGCAAATCCTTTTGTATGCTTCGTCCTCAGATGAGTTTTTATAATGTTCCATCATCGTATATACCTCTTGCTTCATCGGTTTATAAAACTTATAGCCTTCAGTATATTTTGTTTGTTGCTTTACAATTTTCGAATAATAGTATTCATAATACAATCCTAGCATGTAATTTGCAATACTTTTGCTTTTTTTATATATTGTATCCTTATCTCTCCAGCCCGACATGATATTTAATAGTGGAATCACATCACATTCATCATTCTCAAATAGTATCCTTGCTAGAAATATACCTGCTCTAGGGTTAAACCTAAAAGCTGCTTTATAGTATTTTATAGCTTTTTCGTATTCTCTATTACGCTCAAAGTTGTTTCCTGCTTCAATCGCTTCTTTTGCTATTCTATACTTAAATACTGGTCTTGTTGTATTATTACCACAATTATCTCTTAGAGAATCAGTAGTATAAAAATCCACAAACATCTCACATGCTGCTTCCTTATTCTGCATTGTTCCTAAACCAAAATAAGTGAGAATCATTTTAAAATAAATATAATTTTTATTTTCCTTAATTTTTTCCACTATGTACTCATAAGCTTGGCTATATTTCTTTTCTTCGATAATCTTCAATAAATCATTGTCTGGTTTACATTTAAATAAATAATATACTGCCTTATCAATTGAAACTTCAGTACCTATACCCAACTCATAGCAATTAGACAATAATTCATAAACAGTTGAGTACTCCCTTTCAGCAGCTTTTGAAAGTAGTGTAAATATCTTTTTCCCATCTTCCTTTGTAGACTTGACACCTAATTTGTTAATAAGGCAAAAGGCTTGTCCATACATACCAAAGACATCATCTTTTTCTGCTGCTAATGTAAAATACTCATAGGCCTTTACATAATCAACATTAGTACCTCTGCCATTAATATAACAATAAGCAAGATAAGCCAACCCTTGAGGAATCTCAGCTTCGGCTGCTTTCATATAATAATTAAATTCTTCGTCATGGTTACTATTAATACCTGCAATCTTGCCAAGGTGAACATAGGCAGTGAGTGAGCCCTCTCCAATAGCTCTTATGCACCATCTATTTGCAGACTTATAATCTTTAATTCCTAAATAATATACTCCAATTTCCTCTAAGTAATTTTTGTCTATACTTCCCTTTTTCCTTGGGTGTCTATACCATTTGTCGTACCATTCTGTAGCTTGTTTATAGTCTTGTTCTACAGTGGAGCTGTCCTTTTGCATAAAGGCATCTCCCATTAGTTTTATGGCATCCACATCTCCTGCTTCGGCTAATCTACTTAATATATTGATTGCTTTTATTCTGTTCTGTTGGATACCCTCCAAACCTTTATCATAGATATCATAAAGCAGCCATAATGCTGGCTGATAAGCCTCTTCAGCTAGTTGCTCTAGAACTTCAATTCCTTTTTTCCGATCCCTTTCAAAACAATAACCATTAAAATAATATTTTGCTAGAAGCAAATGTCCTTCATGTGAACTCTTCTTAGATGACAACTTTAGCCAGTGTACTGCCTTTGTATAATCCTGAATACTGTCAAGATATATTGCCAGGTCATAGAATTCTTTATCTTCCTCTACTGCTACACCTGCTTCATCAGCCTTTTCGTAATTCTCAACTGCATTTACAAAATCATTATTATCTAAATAATACTTTCCAATATAGTTATACACTTCTTTGTAGGTGGAGGATACTTCATCAAAGAGCTCTAATGCTAATTGAGGATTTTGATAAACAGTTCCTATACCCCTTATGTAGTACAGTCCTAAATATACCTTGCTTTTTAAATAACCATTCTTTGCAGAATCCTCAAAATATCTAAATGCCAGTCTATGATTTGTATTAACCCCGTCTCCATTAAAATAACATATTCCCAAGATATAAGACGAAGTAACTGAACCCTCTTTTACAGCCCTTTTGCACCATTTTACTGCAAGTTTATAATTCCTAATCCTGTAAAAATACACTCCGATATCTTCTAGATGATTTTTATCTATACTTCCTTTTCTTAGTTGGTGTCTATACCATTTGTCATACCATTTTGCAGCTTGTTCATAGTCTTGAGCTACAATGGGGTTATCCTTTTCCATAAAGGCATCTCCCATCATTTTTATGGCCTCTACATCTCCTGATTCCGCTAGGCTCCTTAGTGCACTAAATGCTTTTGTTTTGTTATGCTGAACACCTTCCAAGCCGTTTTCATATATATTATATAGCATTAGCAATGCTGGCTGATAAGCACTTTCAGCCAACTGCACTAGCATTCCTATTCCTTTTTCCTGATCCTTTTCAAAATGATAACCGTAAAAATGATATGTTGCGATAAGAAATGCACTAACATCTGCATCCCTCATATATGAAAGATTTAGCCAGTATACTGCCTTTGAATAATTCTGAATACTGTCAAAATATATAGATAGGTCAAGGAATGAGCCATCCTCCTCAATAGCTACACTTGCTTCATCAGCCTTTTCATAATTCTCAACTGCATTTACAAAATCATTTATATCTATATAATATTTACCAATATAGTTATGTACTTCTTTGAAGGTAGAGGATACTTCATTAAACAGTTCTAATGCTAATTGAGGATTTTGGGGAACATTTCCGATACCTCTTATATAGTAAAGACCTAAATACTTCTTGCTTTCTAAAAAGCCATTCTTTGCAGAATCCTCAAAATATCTAAATGCCAGGTCATAATCCTTATCAACTCCAATTCCATCAATATAATATCTTCCCAAGATATACTGGGAATAGCTATGACCTAACCCTGCTGTAATCCTGTACCAATAAATGGACTTTTCAAAATTTTCTTGTTTATAAAAATTAGAGGATATGTTTACAAGATTCTCCAAAGGGAGTTCATTTGAATCTGTTCCAAGGGTAATAGCCCTATCATAAGCTTCTGCTGCCTTGTTATAGTTGAGAGAACCTCCCCCTTGGATTTCATTGCAATAAAAATTACCGAGCAGAATGTTTGCATGTCTAATATTTTTGTCAATAATTTTTTCACACCATTGTATCACGGTGAAAGGGTTTAACTCAGAAGCTATAGTTTTTACCCTTTCCCATGCACTGTCAGAACCACAATCTGATGCCGTTAAGAACCAGTACATCGATATCTCCGTATCTTGTAGCACAAATTTACCATTAAGATAGTACTCAGCAAGCTCATGCTGTGCTTGGATTATATTGTTGTTTGCAGCTAAAGTTAAGTATTTAATACCCATTTCTTCCTGCTTTTTTTGAGATGCTTCTGACAGATATATGTGAGCTAATTCATTAGCTGCGTTAATATTACCATTCCTAAGCTTTAGCTTTAGTAAATTTATAGTTATCAAACTACCAACTTTCATATAATCCTCCTTTAAGAAACAGTCATAACTCCAAGGCTTAAATCATCCTTGCTCATAGGTGAAAAGTATTTTTGAAGATTGTCTCTATAAGCCTTGCTAACAGTGATGATATCCTCTTCTGACTCAGCACTCATTAACCATTGGCAGAAGGTCTGGCATACTGGTGATATTACTTGACCTGCTCTAGTACTTTTAAAAAGACTACTGGAAACACCATCAGTGCATAAAAGAAATCCCAACTGTTCGCTTTTTTTGCTACCTATCCCTAGATGAAAAAAATCTACTGCATCTTTATCTGTTATGAAATAGGTTTGGTTTTTATACTCACCATTTTCAGGCTCTGAGATGATGCTCAAGGTATCATCCTCTAGTCCGACTATTCCACCATCTCCAATATGCCCATAAATATATTTCCTACTTGCACCAATATACAATACAAAAAGTAAGGTGCAAGCGTAATCCGAAATATCATCATCAAATGACGCTACGGAACTAATTTCTCCTATTATATACTGTAATAATTCTGCCTTTATTTCTTCAATATTGTATTCATCAAAGGACTTCCAATCATATATTTGTGTAAAAAACTTTTCCACGCTTCTCGTCGCAGTAAATGCTCCAGTAGCAGAATATTCCTTTGAACCTGCTCCATCAGATAAAACCACCAATCCATAATCTGATTCTATTCTAGTTTGTTCATCTATGTAACTATGGATATATATCTTTCCTCTACATGCATTGACCTTATCCTGACATTTAGAATGCAATTTTCCTGTTAACCAAGCAGCCGCAACATTTATTGTCATATAGGTACCTCCTACTTTAAGAAAATGTCGCAGTCATATGCATCTGAAAACGGATCCTGGTCTGTACCTGGAGTAGATACAGATACCCTTGAAACACTTGAACTTAGCCACAAGAAAAATTTTCTCATTTCTATTTCTTGTAACCTATTCACCTTGCCAGATGATGCATATTGCTCAAGCAATTCCTCCCCATCTGCATATTTTCCTATTAATACAGATAAACTGTATAATTTTTTATCATCTATCATTTTTCTAACAACAGGTATTGTTTCCTTGACCTTGGGCTCATCTGTTGGAGCTCCATCGCTCATAATAACCAACCAAGGTTGATAATAATCAGTATCTGTTTCCTTGTAGAGCTCTTTTCTTTCATTAAGGCATCCTATACCCATTTCAACAGCATGTCCCAGTGGTGTCAAACCATTTGCTATGAAATTACCTATTCTAGGATTATTTTTGAGTTCTTCTATGCTCTCAAAATCGACTACCAGTTCAGGATCTTGGTTTCCCACTAATATAATACATAATTCAGCAGAATCTCTTGCAATTTCATCTTCATACATGGCATCAATAAATTCCTTCAAGCCTTTATTTAGTTCATTTATCTTTCCACTAGCATTCATTGAGCCTGACACATCTAGGCATAAGCAAATTGGCACCCTTGTTGCTGGGTTCTTAAGTAATTTTTGATATTCAATCTCAAGTTTTTTAATCATAATCTTTTCCTCCTCTTATTCTAATAAAGTTATAATCTCGGAAAGCGTTGGTACTGCGTACCTTATTTTTAAACCATTTTCAGAATCACATTCACTGCAACAAATCCCTGTGTCTTTAAATCCCATGTTGCTATCACAATCAAAGCATAGAATGTCCCAGCCACGATTTTTACGCTTTTCATATTCTTTCGCAGAAACTTTCAGGCTTTTATTACATCTATCACATGTAATACTAATAATATTGTCATATTCAGTTTTTGAAACACATAAACGCCTGTTACATTTGCTGCAGGTTATAAATGTGGTTAAGTTGCGAATGTGATTATTCATTGTAGTACAAGCCCTACACCAAACTTGTCTCCCATTAGAAGCTCTTCTATTGTATTCCTCCTGTGTAATATTTAGAGGCATATTACATTTTGGGCACTTTTCGGTGACAAAGGTATCCCCACTAGTATCTTTGTATGTAGTTATAAATATCTCATTCTTAATTTGATCATCACCTATGTCTCTCTTATAGTTATTCAAAGCTAATATCCAGTTTTCTGCAGATACTGTTCTATCGTTATCGTCAAAAACCTTCCAAAAAAGCTGCTTAACCTGATAATAAATATGGCTCCATATACAGTTATATGTTAGCTTACCTTCAGCTTTTTTTCCATTTTGAGGGAAACGGAAACCATTTTTGAATTTTCCTTCTATCATCGGATATGGTGTTGCACCGGGAATTATGGTCATAAAAGCAAGAACTCCTAAAGCATACCTTTCATCCTCAGGTGAACGTAAAAACTTGCTAAAATCACCATTTTCAGATTTGAATATTTCAGGTGGCGTAAATAATTCTGTACCAACAGGGCATGGATACTGTTCTATCTGATAACTGTCAGTGTCAACAAAGTAAATCTCCTGCGAACTATTTATAAGGATATTACCTCCATTTATATCTCCCAACAAAATATTGTTTTTGTGAAGCTTTGATAT
Organism: Firmicutes bacterium UBA3546; assembly: GCA_002376545.1. Classification (GTDB taxonomy): domain Bacteria; phylum Bacillota; class Clostridia; order Tissierellales; family Proteiniboraceae; genus Proteiniborus. Next base: position 33,417 of record DFOH01000026.1, read on the forward strand.
TGTCTCGAATATGTTTATTAAACACTCGACCAATTCACTTCGATTGAACTTTCCACATTTACCTTTAAATATTGTTTTCGCCATGTCTTTGCCATGCGCCTGGAGCATTATATAGCCGACAAATTCGCCATGCTTATTCAGTATTATATCTATTGGCCAGCAGACATTGCTAATATTTGGCTGATGCTCAGTCATGAGAATGAGCTTGTCCTTTCGATTTTGAGTAATACACTTTTCAAAATATATCTTTGCTACTATCCCAGGCTCACTGGTTGAAAAAATACTTCCCTCACCACCACCATTAATAAAATCGATTAATTTTATTGCCTTTTTTTCCTTTAATGTATATACTTCATCATCTTTACCTGGTATGTGGGAGATTTCTAATTGAGTATTGGTGTCAGCAAAGCATGTTTTTGACAGTTTGAATAATGGCTTAAATTCTTCTTTTTTAGGGACATTAATATCAAATCCATTTTTTTTTACAGAATTATCTCGATTTATTTTCTCTCTATTTTGATTCTGGTTGTCAGAAAATTTGTCTCTAACATTTAGAATTAGTAATCCATCATCTTTGATTTTATACAGTTCTCTCATAAGGTTTTGATTATCAGTTACAATACAAAATGGATTGTCATTATACTTATTGCATATGATATCAATTATCTGAGCATCATCGCTAGGGTCATCCAGGTCAGCCTTTAAATAACCATATAACTCCATTTTCATGTTAGATTTAATAAACTTTATAATCTCATCATTATGCTTATTATTTGAATTAAGCTGAAAATAGTTATTTAAAGCATCATAAATATACATGAGCTTTCCTCTTCTTCCTGAAGATACTAAAATAGGAATCAGCCTTTTTTCTAAGAAACTCCTCACTGTTTGGGATGTCAAACATCTATAATCCACAAGGATATTATAGTCTCTTATAATCCTTCTAATCTCAGCATCGCTTATTAGGCTAGAGGATAATCTAAGAATTCCAGTACTTGTTGAGGATTCTAAGTTATTTGGCTCAGAGCTTGGAGTTTTGTTTTCCTTAGTCTTGTAAAAATACTTAAGGATATTGTTTTTTTCAATTTTCATAAACTTTCCATCAGTGATATCTATACGTAGATCACAGATGGCTATGTATAGTCTTCTTTCGATTTCTTCCATGCTAGATCCATAAAATATGTCATTTTGTAATTCTCTACAGTATTCCTCTATAGATATCTTATTGGATTTTAATGTTATCATGGTTTTTTCATTGTATTTATCTGCAAAATCCTTAGTTTTTTGAATAATTTCCTCATGCTTCAATAAAAAAGCATCGTATTTGTCCGGAAATTTTAATTTAAAGTTAAATAGAAAGCACTGTATAGTAAATAAATCTTCATAGACCATATCGATATTTTTATACTTGTTCTCTCTATCATAATGACTTAGTCTGTTTCTGATTTCTCGTAGTAAAATTACCTCTGATTTCATATCAAGATTTACACGCCAGCTTTTCAAAATTTCCTTTACCTCAAAAGCCTTCTTGAATTGAACATAATTAAACTTTTTATCTACGCTGTTTGCTTCTAGTACTTCCTCTGTGGTAGAGCCAGATAGATTATAGTCATTACGAGTATCTGAACTATTTAAATCAGCTAGAATATTTTTTAAATTGCTAAAATCATCGGTTGCCCTTATGATCTCTGCAAAAATATCATTGACATAGTGATCCATAAGCCTCAAGATTTCGCCCTTAAACAAATCAATTTCATAGCTTCTTTCTCTCTCCGAATGAATATTGCCCATAATCAACACCTTTCTAATTTATTGAGTAACTATTTATGGATTTTAATTATTGTGTTTATAGTAATTCTACATAATACTACATTATCCTCCAATTTAAAGCATACTTTTCATTTGAATATAATAATGATATAGATAAATAAGTTCAAGATTGAAATTTAAAATGCTAAGTGAATTA
>DFOH01000026.1:35475-69224 GCA_002376545.1 Firmicutes bacterium UBA3546
TTCAATATTGTTTATCTATAGTATCTTAGTGATAGCTTAAAAAAAGAAAATATGAAGCAGAGGATATTGAGGTTGGAAAATTTTGTCCCACTCTCACACTTCAATGCCAAAGATGTCTAACGTAAAGTCTTTCTATATTTAATTACTTACTTCTGAAACAATCCCCTCTCCATTAATCTCTACATTAACAGAGATATCCTCTAAAAATGAAAAAATACGTTCCTTTTCTGATTGCTCAGTTACGATTGCAGTCATATGATTGCTTTGTATCGCGGGGACAATTTCTAGCTCTATAAACTCTTCTGTATCATCACCATAAAAATGTATATTTAATAGCATGGTATCTATGGTTTTATCGTTAAACCAAAAATTGCCAAGGCTATATACAATGGGCTTACCATCATAATACTCTATGCCTTGAAGGCAATGGGGATGTGCACCTATTACTATATCTGCACCTGCATCTAGATATTCTTTACCCGTAGCAAGCTGTACTTCTTCTAATTCATAGCTATTTTCTGTGCCCCAATGAACATAAGCAATAACATAGTCTGCATTTTCCTTTGCTTCCTTTATTGTCTGAATAAATAGCTCTGTGTCATAGCATCGTAAAATTCCAGGGGCATCTTCTGTAGCTTGAGGGGTCATCTTGTATTTCTCAGCTCTTGAAGCCGCAACATAGGCAATTGTCTTACCTTGTATTTCAAAATAAACAGGTGACTTGGCTTCATCTAGGTTATGACCAGCACCATAATAAAGTATATCGGCCTGTTTTAAAGTGGTCATAGTGTCTATCAATGATTGTTCACCATAATCATATACATGATTGTTAGCAAGGCTTACGATATCTACTCCCAACTCTTTTAATATATCAACCCTAGATGGATGGGCTCTAAATGTATAGTATTTTCCATCTAGTGGAGCCCCATTGGTACTATATGTGAACTCATTGTTGATGCACATAATATCTGCGTCTCGCATCATCTGTATTAAATCTGGAGAAAAACAGTCATAGATTCCATTTTCAACTGTATTATAGTACTCCATAGTACTCCAGCTCTCATCAAAATTTACATCACCTGCAAATGATAAAATAAAGCTATAGGGATTTAAGTCTTCTTCTATATCTGCTACACCACCATTATTTGTATCATTACTTGTTACAGGAGGTAATATGTCAGAAGTCTCCGGTTCCTTCCGGTATCCACAACCCCATAATATCAAAACAATCAATGTAGACAATATTAAACATATATACTTTAAAGCTGGACTTATTTTTTTGTTTTTATAATTTTTCTTTTCCAAACCTATCCCTCTATATCTTTAATTATTTGTTGCTATTATTATAAGTTAGGTGATAATAAAATACAAATTTTTTATTTCATTTGAAATAACATAAAAGGCTGGCACAAAGGCCAGCCCCTATAATCATATTTATTTACGCTTCTACAATAGTCCCACTTTCTCCTCTTAAAGCCTCTTTAGCTTTATCTAATGACGCTATAACTGCTTTTCTACCTTTTCTTGATTCAGCAAACTCTATTGCTGCTAGAACTTTTGGTAGCATGCTGCCTGGGGCGAAGTGACCTTCTGCTGCATATTTTTTCATTTCTTCTGTAGTCACTTTATCTAGCTCTTTTTGGTCTGGTTTTCCGAAGTTTATTGCTACCCTTGGTACTGCTGTTAGTATAATTAGTATATCTGCATCTGTGTCTTCCGCTAGTCTTTGTGATGCTAGGTCTTTATCTATAACTGCTGTGGCGCCTTGTAGCTTTCCGTTTTCTTCTACTACTGGAATTCCGCCGCCACCTACTGTTATTACTATATTGTTGTTATTTACTAGAGTTTTTACTGTTTCTAGTTCAACTATTCTAACTGGTTTTGGAGAAGCTACTACTCTTCTATATCCTCTACCAGAGTCCTCCACCATTACATATCCTTTTTCTGCTGATATTTTATCGGCTTCTTCTTTTGTGTAGAATGGTCCTATTGGTTTTGTTGGGTTTTGGAATGCTTTATCTTCTTTATCTACTACTACTTGCGTAACTATGGTTGCTACTGGTTTATCTATTCCTCTGCTTCTAAGCTCATCTCCTAAAGCTTGTTGAAGGTGATATCCTATCATGCCTTGGCTCATTGCTCCACATACATCAAATGGCATAGCTGGTGTTACGCTGTCTGCTACTTCGTTTTGTATAACTATTCTTCCTACCTGTGGTCCATTACCATGAGCTACAATTAAGTTGTACCCTTCTTCTATTATATCTGCTAAATACACTGTTGTCTCTTTCACTACCTCTAACTGTGCTTCTGCTGTAGCCTCACTTCCTGTTGCTTGTAATGCGTTTCCTCCTAATGCAACTACTACTTTTTCCATTAATATCCCTCCTGAGTAATTATCAATTTAAAAATGAGAACGGTTTCTTTTCAATAGAGAAAGTGCTCTAATTAAAGATAAGGCATTGCCTCTCCTTCAACAAGATTATACAATAATTTAGAATATAGTGCCATATTTTTTAGTCTAACCTAAATATTAGGCTCCTCCATAGGGGGAGCCTAATATTTTAAAGTGCCTTACTATCTCTTAAGGATTGTATTTTCTCATCATCATATCCTAATAATTCTTTTAGGATTTCTTCTGTATGCTGTCCTAGAACTGGTGCTGGCGTTCTTACACTTCCTGGTGTATCACTTAGTTTTATAGGTACTCCAGGCATTTTGAATTTTCCTGCTATTGGATGTTCTACTTCTACTATCATCTCTCTAGCTATTACCTGAGGGTCTTGTAGAACTTTATCTATTGTGTTGATTGGACCATTTGGTACTCCTACTTTATCTAATATCTCAAGCCATTCTTCTGTCGTTTTTTTCTTCATTGGTTCTGCTATTAATGGTCTTAATTGATCATAATTTTCGTTTCTAAGTGGGTTTGTTGCAAATCTTTCATCGTTTATTAGTTCTTCTTTTCCTAATACTTCACAGAATTTAGCCCATAATACATCATTTCCTGCTGCTACCACAACTTCTCCGTTTGATGTCTCGAATGGTTCAAAAGGTACTATGGAAGGATGTTTGTTTCCACCTGGTTTTGGTGCTTCGCCTGTTACTACATAACGTGCTACCGCATTTTCTAGTATTGCTACTAGAGAGTCTAGCATAGCTACATCAACTTTTTGTCCTTTGCCTGTAACGTGTCTGTTGTTTAATGCCGCTAGTATACCTATTGCAGTAAATAGCCCTGAGTTAATATCTGCTATAGATGAGCCCACTCTAACGGGTTTGCCACCTTTTTCTCCTGTTATGCTCATGATACCGCCCATTGCCTGTACTACTGAGTCATATGCTGCTCTTTGGCTATAAGGACCTGTATGCCCAAAACCTGAAGATGCTGCATATATTATCTTTGGATTTACTGTTGATAGATAATCATATCCTAATCCTAGCTTTTCCATTGTTCCAGGTCTGAAGTTCTCTACTACTACGTCTGCTTTCTTAACCATTTCTAGGAAAACTTCTTTTCCTTCTTTTGATTTAAGGTTAAGTGTGATACTTCTTTTATTTCTGTTAAGGCTCATGAAATATGCGCTTTCATCTTTTACATAAGGGCCAAAAGCTCTTGAGTCGTCTCCTGTCACTGGCATTTCTATCTTTATAATGTCTGCTCCTAAATCCCCTAGTATCATTGTTGCATAAGGACCTGCTAGTACCCTTGTAAGGTCTAGTACTTTTATATTATCTAAAGCTTGCTTCATTGTGTTCGCCCCCTTTAAAATATTTGAGATTCTTCGCTTGCGCTCAGAATGACAGAATCAGTTGTCTAATTAAATAGCTACCCGCCAGAGGCGGGTAGTTATTTACTGTATGTCAATAATATTATTCAGCGTCAAATGCTACTATACGGCAGAATGCTGATTCTCCACCTTCAAATTTCCAAGGGAAGCAACCGATGATCATACGTTTGTTAAGTACTTTATCGATTTCTCCACCAAGGTTTTCAGCATGGATGATTTCGTGTGGTTGTGGGAATACTTGAATATGCATTGCTTGGTATACATTTGGCCATGGATAGATTTCATTTAAGCTCTTTCCATACTTTTCTTGTAAATACTTGTCACATGCTTCTGCTTCTCTTGGCTCCCAGTCACGAATCTTAGTATTCATTGGGTGGTCAGCAGAACCACAGTCAACACCTATCCAAGCTATTTCCATTTCTTTTACCCAATCAACGAAGTCCATTGATGGTCCTGGGTGTCTTAGCATATATCTTCTTTCGTCAGCTTGTGGTTGATCCCAGCCATATTTATGGTATCCAGTGTTGATTATAAGGATATCACCTTTTCTAACTTCTACTCTATCCATAATATCTTGTGGAGTGTAGATGCTGAAATCTTCTGTTATGTCTGATAAGTCAACTATAACTCCAGGTCCAACTAATTTGTTTAGTGGTAGAGAAGCTATATCTCTTCCAGCTGTATCAAAGTGTAATGGACCATCTAAGTGAGTTCCTACGTGGTTAGATGTAGTAATAAATTGACCATTAGCACCATTTGGTGATAATCTCTTAAAGAATTTAACTTGTAATGGCTCATAAGTTGGCCATGGTGGTGTTAAATGGCTTGTGTTTTGAGTTAAATCATACATTTTTACGTTATTCCAGTTTTGTAACATTAAAAATTCCTCCCTTTATTTTTTAATATTTTGAGGCTTCAGTTTTATTATAAAGCCTATTTTGTTTTATTGCTAGAAATTTTATAGTGCGCCTTCAGCTTCTAATTGCTCTACAAAAGCTTCTAGTGCATCTTCAAAGCATTTCATAGGTGGATGAACTAGCCCTGCTCCTACTTGACCTACTCCTGCATTTTTATGTGCAATACCTGTATTGATTATAGGACGGATTCCAGTTTCAATAACCTTCTGTATATCTATACCCGTAGCTGACCCTCTAAAATCAAGAACTGGTATTTTATATGCAATATTTTCTTCTTCTGTTATTTCATACATTGATTTAGAGTAATTCATTGCGTCTTGTGGAGTACCACCAACGAATTGTACTATTGGCATAGCAGCAGCCATTGCAAATCCACCAATTCCTGATGTTTCTGTTATTGCACTGTCCCCGATATCTGGGTTAGCATCTTTTTCTGAGTATCCTGGGAAGTATAATCCATTTATTATTTCTGCTGGTGCTGTAAACCATCTATCTCCTAATCCTGCAACTCTGATACCAAATTCTGTACCATTTCTAGCCATAGTATATACTAATGTACTGTATTTAATACCTTTCATTGGCTCCAATGCACATTTTGCTGCTGGCATAGTAAGATTTAAGAAGAAATGGTCATTACTATGCATAAAGCTCAACACATCTGCTTTTACATCATCAGGGAAATTAGTTCTTACAATGTAAGGAGCTAGTTCTCTTATCAATAATGATGTACCTGCTTTATTTCTATTGTGTCCTTCATCACCCATCTGAACTACTTGAGCTATCATTGTTTTTAAATCAATTTCTCCACATAGCTCTAATGTAGCTTTAAGCACTGGTGCTAAAACTGTTTCCATCCATTTAAGTCTTGTAATAACTTCCTCACCATATGCTCCAAAACGAAGAACCTTTCCTAAACCTTCATTTAGTGTACAGTAAGCATAATTTCCAAATGTCTTATTTTGTACTATCCATACTGGCATTGAGTAAGTTACAACTCCTGCCATTGGTCCAACTGCATCGCGATGGTGACATGGATCAAATGTTATTTCCCCAGATTCTGCTAATTTAACAGCCTCTTCTTCATTTGCTGCAAGACCTTCATAGATAAGTCCGCCTATAACAGCTCCTCTTAGTGGTCCACTCATTTTATCCCAAGTTACTGGTGGTCCTGCATGTAGTATAGTTTTTTTAGTCATTCCTGGTATGTTTTGTCCCGCTGTGCCTATACCAACAACTGTTGGCTGTGCGTTTTGTAAACGTCCAACCGCCTCTTTATTGGCTTGTGCTATTTTTTCAGCTATCATCTAAATCACTCCTCGTAACTAATAATTAATCTATTTCAATCTTGATAAAAGTGATGCCAATTTTTTATTTCCACCTGCAGCAGGTCTCCAATTCACATGAATTACAGATACCTTTTGCTTTTTCAAATCATTATAGAAAGATTCAAGTCCAATATTTATTACTTTTACTTCTTTATTGAAAAGTTCATTTATCTTTGACATTACAATACCCTCCAAACCTATTTAATTTTGTTAAGGATAAGTCCTGTTAATCTTACTGCTTGAGCATTTGAAGGCATTACTATAACTCCTGCTTCTTCTAGTCTTCTTTGTGATTCTTCAAGGCTTTGTGGGTCATTTTCTGTACCGCAGATTGAACCTATAACACAAAGGTACTTACCTTTTGCAGTCATTCTTGCTTTAGCCGCTTCTATTGCTGGAAGCATTTCCCCTACTGGGTCTTCGTGAGAACCATATCCTAATACAAAGTCCATTAATACTACTGCTACTTCATCATCATCTTCTTTCATAAGACGATCTACTCTAGATACTGGATCTATCATTGGGTGCGGCTTTCCTCTTGTAAATTCGTCATCACCAAAATCTAGACAAGTATGTTCTTTACTCACTCTTACATCCTCAAGCTTGTACTCCGGTGTTAATGGAATATTTGAGTATATGTTTTCTATGTCCTTGCCAAGTAGCTTCATAGCCTCGTCTGTTAATGTTCCACCTGTATAGAATCCTCTAAGGTATTTTTGGCTCTTATCAAATTTAGCAGCTTCACTATTTACCAGGTTATCTATTTCTTCATCTGATAGGTCAAATCCTTCAAAATCCTTAACTTCTTCTCCTCTTAAAAGTGCAACAGCCTTTCTTGCTGCATCTTCAAGGGATACACATGCATATGCTCCATATTTCTCTATAATTTCTCTATCTCCACCTATGAAGTCTACAACTACTGGCTTTGGAGAGCTTTCTATAGCTTTTAGTACTTTTTCTGCAACTTCTGCTGCTGGCGGCTTAGATATTAGGACTATAACTTTTGTTTGTGGATCGTTCTTTAATGCCTCTATACCTTGCAGCATCATAAGTCCGCCTATTTCTGATTTAAGGTCTCTACCACCAGTTCCTATTACCTGTGACACACCTTCTCCTAGCTTATCTATAATAACTGATACCTCTTGAGTACCTGTTCCTGATGCCCCAACGATTCCTATATGTCCTTTTTTAATTACGTTAGCAAATGCTAGTGGCACATTGTTTATAATTGCTGTTCCACAGTCTGGTCCCATCATTAATAGACCTTTTTGGCAAGCTAATTCTTTAAGCTCTTTTTCTTGCTCAATAGTTACGTTATCACTAAATAACATTACATGAAGATCGTTGTTTAGCGCCTTTTTAGCTTCTGCTGCTGCATATTCTCCTGCCACTGATATAACTACTATATTTGAATCTGGATCATGGTTTAATGCAGATTCTAGTGTTGGCGGCATATAGTCTGATTCACTGTTTTTCTTCTTTTGACTAAGTAGCCTTTCAACCTCTGCTGAGATTGTCTCTATTTGCACACTATCTTCTGCAAGTACACTTACAAAGAAATCATTTGGCGTAAGACTTTTTATATCATCATGTGAAATTGATAGATTTTCAGCCAATTCTTTGTTTAAGTCTGTACCCATACCTACAAGAGCTTCTTCAACTCCATTAATCTTTTTAATTTCCTTGGAAATAATCATCAATGTAACTGAATCATAGTAGGTATTTTTTCTAATTTCATATTTTACACTACTCATTTATATCTACCTCCTAAGTATTAATCAAGCACTATACAGCTGCCTATATATATGCCGGAAATCATGTCTGTTCCAGAAGTTTCTCCAATGTCAGAAACCTTTTTTAGATTCTGATAAAAGTCTTCTATAGAGCTATTAGTTAAAAGTGACACCATAAGATTTCTAAGGTCCTCATTTACTTCTCCCTTTGAAGCGTATCTCATCATCTCTTGGCTAACTAAGGTCGTCTTGTTTTCTATGTGTTTAATGATAGAATTGTTTAATTCATGAGCTTTTTTCAAATCAAGATTTAAATAGGATGATAAATATATCTGCGAAACCATAATTCCAGATAAAAAGTCATCCATAGAAGGTGTAAGACCTATCCCATATCCTATTACCCTACTAGCCTTCGTTGAAACATCGTCTAAATCTTCTTTTATATAACTGTCAATAAACGACAAGAATCTTTCTCTAATAAATTCTTCTCTCTTACTTAGAGTTATATTGCTGTCTAATAGTAGCTCTACGCCCTTTATTCTGCCCTTAAGAGTTTTTAAAAGTGGAACAATACCATCTTTCTTGCCTTCTTCTAATATGAATATACCCATTTTTTTGAGCTTATTTGAAACGTTTTCCACGGGAGCCTTTATCAAGGTGGAGCCTGTAAATAAAATTGGACTCTTATCCCATAGAGAAGCTTTACTATAATAAATTTCTTTGCTGCTATCCTGTATCGAAACATAATCCTTGAAAAAAGCAAGTTTTTGTCCTTGCCTAAAATCTGAATCTAAAAATGAGCTATTTTCTCTAATTTTAATAGAGTTTGGTGACATGGGCTTATTGGGGCTTAGAAAAGTAATAAATTGGTTATTTTCATCTAATATATTTAGACTATTATCAAATATTGAATGAACCTGTCCCTTTGGCTGGTTCTTTTGTATATAATCATATAGCTCCTTGCAAATAATAGTTGCGTTCATTGAATCAATCCTTCAATAGCTATCTATTGTGTTCTTAATTATATAATATATTATTTGTATGACTATTTCTTTATGTAGTCTACCTAAATATTACCCCTATTCTTTGTGAGTAGTTAATAAAAGCATCTAATGAAAAAAGACTCCCCAAAATTAGTGAGAAGTCTTCGCTCCATTAAGATTAGTTCTTTCATTTTCCTGCATTTCTAAAATTTTTAAAGATATTTGAAAATTGAGTCTGTCATCATAATCTTCAAAATCTATTCCTGTTATTTCTTTTATTCTCTGTATTCTATATATCACAGTATTATAATGGGTATACATTTCCTCTGATACTTTTTTTAAGTTCCCTGCACACTCAAAATATTTCCTTAATGTTTCTATTAGCTCTGTTCCTTTTTCTTTGTCATATTTCACTAAAGGCTCTAATATTTCCTTATAAAACTGCTGAAGCTCTGGCTGCAATTCTTCATAGGAAAGAATTCTAAATATGCCTAAATCATCGTAATGAGTTACTTTCTTCTCATACGACCTTTTTTGGCATTCCACTGCCCTATTGGCTTCCCTATAACCTTTCCATAAATCATGTGTGTCTTTATAGTTTCTTCCCACGCCTATGGATACCATGTCACTTAAATATTCATATTCTGCATATCTTAATATTTCATTAGAAAATGAATTGATACTTTGCTTTATCTTGAATTCTTTAGTATCTAGCTCTGTTCCAAAAAGGATAATTATACTGTTGCTTTTATTTCCGTATATGATTTTTTCTTTTCTATTTTTTGTTATTCTGCTAATTATACTCAATAATCTAACATTTATTTGATGTAGATACCTTGTTGAATCAGGGGTATATTGGTTATGTCTATCCTTATCATTTAATGAAATAACTATTACTGAATATCCTAGCTTACTATCAAATTCAAAGTATGAAGCTCTCTCCAATGCTTTCTGATGCCTATTTTTATCGCTTGAAAATAAGTCTTCAAAGAACTCAACCTTATGCTTACTTTCAATTTCAAAAATGGACAGCTTTTTATTAAGCTCTAGTGCAATAATTGGTATAGCTGCTTCTATTACAGTTAACTCTACTGGAGTAATTGATTTCATGTCCTCCCATATATAAATGTATCCATACTCTCTCTCTTTTGTATAAATTGGGATGGTTAACCTATTTATCTTTTCTCCACCTATTATGTCAGTGTGTTTAGCATGGAAAAACTTATCACTAAACCCATAGCTTATCTTTTCCTTTTTCAGACTATCTGCTTCAATAATAGTTTCTATATGTTTTCTCTTATGCTCATCGCAGAAGATTATGCTTGTTTCAAAAAGAGATTCTTTTATAGCCATTGAATTATTTTCCATGCTGTCATATAGAGCTTTTGCAATTTCCTTTAGACCGCCTCCGCTTAGCATTACATTTATTAATTTGTTATGGATGTTGTCTATTCTATGAAGTATGTTAGTTTGATTATTTACAATCTCAGTTAAGGCATCTGCTATAATAGCAGAATAAGAGACCTCAAGAGGTATTTCTATTAAAGGAAATCCCAATTCATTAGCTAATTTTAGGGTGCTGTCGGGAATATCCTCTATATATCTCTTAGTCTTGACACCTAGTCCAGCCAGTCTTTTTTTATTCAACTGTGGAATAAGCTCTTCTAGCTTTGTTACGTTATCCTTTATAGAATAGGCCGTTGTAAGCAAAAATTCTCCGTCCTCAACCCAATTTAAAATATCAGGCACTTCCATTACATTTAACTTCATTATCCTTCTGTTTAATCCAGCTTCCCCGCCTAAAATTTTAGAGTCTTTCATAATTTCTAGCTCTAACAGTTCTTTTACTGTAATCCCCGAATATTTGTACACCTTATCACCCCGCTTTACTATATGATACCCAAAATATATAACTACCAATCTAAATATAGAAGTCCTTTATTGCATAGGCTAACACATAACCCACAGCCTGTACATTTAGAGTCATCTATAACTATTATATCATTTTTTATAGAAATAGCACCGTACATACAAGACTTTACACACTTACTACAATCATCTGCCTTGCATATGCCATTAACCTTTGCTATATATGGTTCTATTGAAATTTCTTCAAAGGATTTTAAAGATGATAGTGCTTGTCCTCGTATGTCGTCTAAAGAATTAAGCCCCTTGCGTTCAAGCCAATTTTCTAAATCAACTAATATCTCATTTATTCTTCCATATCCATTCATAATCAGCGATGTACAAAGCTGAACAGTACTTGCCCCTAACATCATATATTCTATTACATTTTTATAGTTTTCTATTCCACCGATACCAGATACAGGTATTTTAACTGCTTGTGATATACTAGCAATTGTTGCTAAAGCTATAGGTCTTATGCCTTCTCCTGAGTATCCTCCGTATGTAGGCAGCATTACTTTAGCTTTATCTATATCGACCCCTAGAATAGATCTTATAGTATCAATTGCACTGATAGCTGATGCTCCTGCTTTTTCTACAACCTTAGCTAATGCAGTTAGATTGCTTACATTAGGAGAAAACTTAACCATGACTGGTATATTAACTGAATCTACAGCCATTTTAGTCAGGTTATACAGTCTTTGCATGTCGCTTATAAGCAGCTCTACTCCTTCTCCATGGGGAATAGATATACCTAGTTCAATAGCATCTACTCCAAAACGTTCAACTTTTTTTGCTATATATGCCATTTCTGAAGGTGTGTGTGCTAAAATATTTGCTATAACTACTGCATCCTTTTCCTTTACATGGTATATTTCTCTTTCCCATTCTTCTAGAGTTAGATTGCTATATAGCTCAATATTTTGCATACCAAGAGAATTAGCCGCTATTCTTGGTCTTACGTTATGTCTTACTTCATTAGCTATAGTCTGTGTTACAACTGCTCCTGCTCCTGCATCAACAGCCTTTCTTATCATGTCACCATCACCAGACAAAGGACTTGCCGCTACAATAACAGGATTTTTTAGTTTGATTCCCATAAAATCTACTGATAGACTCATAATATCACCCTTTAACTAAATATTTCTTCAATTCTATTGTCATATCCGCATGATTTTCTGACTTTAAGCATAGGCTGGATAAATATTTTCTGTTTAAAACACTCCTCTTCTTCAGTCAAAACATTATCTAGTAAAAGTCTTGCCGCCGTTAATCCCATTCTATATACTGGATGAGTTATTGTAGTCAATTTAGGCTCTACGAGAGATGCCACGTCTATATCATCAAATCCTACTACTGCAATATCGCCTGGTACGGTGTATCCAGCTACTTTTATTGCTTCAATAGCACCTAATGCCATAAGGTCATTTGCCACAAAAATAGCATCTGGTTTTCCTTTTTTCTTTAGTATCTTCTTTAGTGCTAAATGACCTCCATCAATTTGATTGTTCCCTGTTATTACATATTCATCGTCGTATTTGTAGCCTGACTCACATAAAGCTTTTTTATATCCTTCTAGTTTTTCTATGCTAACTCTTCTATTCATAGGACCAGATATATGGGCTATCGTTTTATAGCCTGCCTTTATTAAGTGAGTTGTTGCCATATACGCTCCTAATAGATAGTCAGTATATACTACATTAATGTCCGAATCCTCTACATAATCTCCCAATAATACGAAGGGTACTTTTTGTTTAGTTATGATGTTAAATTCTGTGTTTTTCAAAGCACTAGAGCATATTATCAGTCCATCTACTTTCTTGCTAAGAAGCATTTCAATACAAGCTTTTTCCCTCTTAGCATCATATTCGGTGTTACTAAGAAGTATATTATAGCCTTTTTTATAAAAAACATCCTCCACGCCCTTAGCTATACTAGGATAAAGCGGATTAAGTATGTTAGGTATTATAAGTCCTATAGTGCTTGTCCTGTTAGTAGTTAAGCTCCTTGCAATACTGTTAGGAACATAATTCATTTCTTCTATAACCTGAATAACTCGATTTCTAGTCTCTTCGGAAACAGTTGAGGGATTATTGAGCACCCTAGAAACGGTAGCTACAGAAACCCCTGCTAATTCTGATATCTTTCTAATATTTGCCATAATACCACTCCAAAATTATGTTCATTTATCTAATTATAACACTATTTTAAAATATAATGAAACAAGAAAAGTTTCTATGAGAGCATTAAATAAAGGCGGATAAATATTTTTATCCGCCAAATTATTCTATATTGACAATAATGACTCTAAGGAAAGTGATACAGTAATTACTCCACCTTTATAAGGTACATGCAAGAACTTATACATTTGATTGTCTTCTACTCTCTTCCTAATAGGAGTGGCTAAGTATGCTTCTTTACCTTCTGCGGCTTTCTTTGATACTGGATCAATGGCAAATGAATCTAAGTTTATTGCCTGATTTTCACTAGAACTCACTATTATACCACTGCTATTAACCAAATATATATCATCTAAACCGAAGGTTTTTGCTAATTTTTTCATCTCAGTGCTTTCAGGATTTGTTTTGTCGATAATGCTTAATAATTCTATGGCTTTATTGTACATATATCCTTCCATAGCTGTAGAAGCAGAGCTTTGCTGGAGATAGTTGGCCTCATTTGTTAACGCCTCAGTATTAGAAGCTATGTCTTTAAATGAAGCATTTATTTCTTGAATCATAGCACTTAGCTCTTCACTTCCAGCAGCATTAGCTTCCGAAACTGCTTGAATGCCCTGTGAAGAACTAATAATTTCTTTGCCTCTTTCTTTAATTTTACTGACGTAGCTACTTATACCTTTTATACTTTCCTTTGTTATATAAGCACTTTCTTCTATTACATTAAAAGAGATATTTGTCTTTTCTGCTATCTCTTTACTTTTTTCTACTTCAGTAGCACTATCCTTTAATATACCAGTCAATTCTCCTAGTTTTGTTCTTGTATCACTAAGAATAACTTCAATATCTTTAGAAGCTTTTCTTGACTGTTCAGCCAAGCTACCAACCTCTCTGGCAACTACAGCAAATCCTCTTCCATGTTCTCCTGCTCTAGCAGCCTCTATAGAAGAATTTAATGCTAAAAGATTTGTACTATCAGATATCTCAGATATAGTCGTTACAAAACCAGCTATTTTAGAGGTTTGGCTATTCAAATCTGTCATGACTCTTAACAAGGTGTCAGTTAATTGATACACTCTATTTATAGTAATTTTTGTTTCCTCCAGCATTTTTTTGCCAAGGTTTGCATTAGAAAAAGAATTTTCTGCATTTGTAACACTTTCTACTGACTTATTAGATATGTTCTCTAAATCCTTATAAATAGTATCTAATGATTCAAGTATTTTGCCTAGGGATTGTATCTGATCTGTGGCTCCTTCAGCTAGATTCTCTGTAGAAGAAGATATTTGTTCTGTGGCTATTTCCATCTCCTTTATAGTATCTGTTAGGTAAGTCATAGATTGAGCAACACTGACACTAGTTTTTAAAGTATTTTTATGTGATTCCTTAGTTGTATTAAAAAGCTTTAATAGTGTGTTAATAGTCCTTTGTAAGCTTACTGGTGCATTAGATATAGATAATGAAGCATCGTATTTATCTTTTTCTACTATATCACAGCATTTTTCCAATAACTGAAGTCTTTTTTCCCATATTAAACTTGTAAATAAAGCTCCTAATAAAATTGATAAGCATATGAGTACTGTCTTGCTAAGTAAAGGCTGTATCACCTTATCCATGATTGCAAAAGCGGTCAGTAGAATGGCAACCATAAATGTGATAATGAGCATAAAGTTATATTTTTTTCTTGTCATGTAAACAGCTCCTCTAGTTATATTTAGGAATACAGTTTAGCTTATATGTAAACGATTACATTTTTATTTTTTCTTCTTTTTTTGTCATTTTCCTCCTATTTTCTTAAGCTTTATTTTTTTTATTAACTTATTATAATAAAAACTATATATATACTTGAATTATAGGAGCGTTTTTATATAGTTTTAACAATAAATATAGATAAAATCTTTTCAAACAGCTAAATCTACTATTCTACATAAGATAATCCATACTAATAACAAAAAAATTTTAAAATAAAAGAAGGATTTTTTAATTAAGTATCTAATTATAATACTATGCAAAATGTAAACGTTTACAATTATACAATTTAAGACAAAATCTATAACTAAATTAGAAATATCTTAATATCAGTCATATTTTTTTATCTAAAAATGTAACCAGTTACATTTCTGAATAATCAATTAATTAACATTTGTACTTTTAAATCTGGTTATTTATGCAGATCAATTATTCTGCAATTTAATAAAAAAAGGAGGATTACTATGTCAGAATTATCAAAAAACAAAAATGTTGACACAGAACACTCACTATCAGCAGTTGATGCTTCAAGTAGGCAAGGATTTTGGGCAGTACTTGTAGTTATGGTGGGCTTCACATTCTTTTCTCCTAGTATGACAGCTGGAGGTTCTCTAGGTATAGGACTTAATATGAGAGACTTTTTTATTGCTATGATGCTAGGTAATGCGTTCTTAGGAATCTATACTGGAGCACTGGCTTACATTGGTCAATCTACAGGTCTTACAATGGATTTGCTAGCACGCTACTCATTTGGTGAAAAAGGCTCTTATTTGTCTTCTGTACTAATCAGCTTTACTCAAATTGGTTGGTTTGGTGTAGGTGTTGCTATGTTTGCACTACCTGTAGGTAAGCTTTTAGGCATCAATACTACTATCCTAATAATCATAACAGGTATCTTAATGACAGCAACAGCTTATTATGGAATTAAGGCTCTAGCAGTATTAGGCTCTGTAGCTGTTCCTCTTATTGCAGTATTAGGTATTTATTCTGTAAACTTTGGAATAAATCAAGTAAATGGAATCGCAAATGTATTTGCTGAAGTACCAGCAGCGCCAATTACTATGGCGGCAGCACTGTCAATAGTAATTGGAAGCTTCGTAAGTGGAGGCACTAGTACTCCAAACTTTACTCGTTTTTCAAAAACTCCTAAAATTGCAGTATGGGCTACTATTATAGCTTTCTTCATAGGAAATAGTATTATGTTCGTATTTGGAGCAGTAGGTGGAGCAGTTACTGGAACTCCTGATATATTCGACATTTTAATAACTCAAGGTTTAATGTTACCTGCTATAGTTGTACTTGGGTTAAATATTTGGACTACAAATAACAATGCCCTCTACACAGCAGGACTAGGACTAGCAAATATAACTAAAATTCAAAGTAAGCCTTTGGTTTTAGCAGGTGGCGCTATAGGAACTATAGCAGCTATTTGGTTATATAATAATTTCGTATCTTACCTAAGTTTATTAGGTGGAATGATACCTCCTGTTGGAGTAGTTATAATCATTCACTTCTTCATGAATAGAAAACTATATGAAACTAAAGGCTATAAACCATCAGTAGTTAATCCTGGGGCTATAATAGCAGTTGTAGCTGGAGCATTAGCAGGAGTGTTTATTAAATGGGGTATTCCTCCAGTAAATTCATTAGTTGTATCCGCAGTAATATTCTTTATTGCTGAAACTCTTAATAAGAAGAAGGCATAAGCAATTAAAATAAAGTATAAAGGGGAGATAATATTATGTTAATTAAAAATGTATTTCTAGAAAACAGCACTGAAAAAACTGATATCCTAGTTAAAGATGGAAAATTTGAAAAAATAGCTCCTAATATTGAGCCAGCACCAGGTGAAGAAGTAATTGACTGTAATGGTTGCATGGTATTACCTCAATTTATCGAATCTCATGTGCATCTTGATGCTACACTTACAGCAGGTGATCCAAGATGGAATCTATCTGGTACATTATTTGAAGGAATTGCTTGTTGGGCTGAAAGAAAGGAAAAATTATCTAAGCAGGATGTAAAGGATAGGGCAAGAGAAGCTGTTAGAAAACAAGTTGCAAATGGAATAGGACACGTCCGTACACATGTTGACGTTACAGACCCTACACTAATAGCTATGGAGGCTATGTTAGAGCTAAGAGATGAATTAAAGGATGAGGTTAATATACAAATAGTTGCATTCCCGCAGGATGGTATTATGAGCTTCCCTAATGGTGAACAACTAATGGAAAATGCAGCTAAAATGGGTGCAGATGTTATAGGTGCAATTCCTCACTTCGAGTTTACCCGTGAGTATGGAGTTGAAAGCTTAAACTTTATTATGAAATTAGCTGAAAAATATGGGCTTCTTGTAGATGTTCACTGTGATGAAATAGATGACGAGCAATCAAGATTTGTGGAGACTTTAGCAACAAGAGCTTATGAGTCAGGCTTGGGAGATATGGTTACAGCAAGCCATACAACTGCTATGCATTCTTATAACAATGCTTATGCTTATAAATTATTTAGACTTCTAAGAATGTCTAAAATGAATTTCGTAAGTAATCCATTGGTAAACACTCATCTTCAAGGACGCTTTGATACATATCCAAAGCGAAGAGGTATAACTAGGGTTAAAGAATTACTTGCAGATGGTATCAACGTTTCATTTGGTCATGATGATATATTTGACCCATGGTATCCACTTGGAGATGGAAATATGAGAGACGTTGTTCATATGGGATTGCATGTTTGCCAGATGATGGGATACGAGGAGATTCTAAACTCCTATAAGCTAATTACTCATAATGCAGCCAAAACTCTTCATTTAGGAGACAACTATAGCATTAAAGAAGGAAATCCTGCAAGCTTTATAGTTCTTAATTCTGATAACTTCTACAATGCACTTAATGAGAAAAAAGAAGTTCTATATAACTTCACTAGAGGAAAGTTAATAGCTAAAACAGAACCTGCTAAAAAATCTGTTTTATTCTAGTAAATTAAAGTTTTAGCCGTCAGTTCACATACTGACGGCTCTTTATTATGCTGCTTATCTTGCTTTTATTTTTTCCCTTGCTGAATATACTGCTTTCTTTATGCCCTCATAACCTGTACATCTACAAAGGTTACTTTGCATCCACTCTTTTATCTCTTCATCTTCTGCCTCTGGTTTTTCTTCTAATAATGCATATGCATTTAGCAAAAATCCTGAAGTGCAGTATCCGCATTGGAAGCCACCCTCTTCAAGAAATGCTTGTTGTATTTCTGTATCCTTCAATCCTTCTATGGTTGTTATTTCCTTACCTATGACCTCTATAGCCAGCATCATACATGATTTTACTGGTTTTCCGTCAATAAGTATAGTACAAGCTCCACAATCTCCATTTTCGCAGCCTGGCTTTCCTCCTGTAAGTCCTAATTGTTCTCTAAGCACTCTAAGGAGAGTATCTGAAGGCTTGACTATAGCTTTTCTTTTTTCGCCATTGATATTTAATATTACTGATGTATAGTCCTTGTACCCTGTCATTTAGTTACCTCCTTCAAGCTCAGAGAGAGCATTTATTATAGCGTTTTCGAATAAATATTTTCTAAATTCACTTGAGCCAAACATATCATTTCTCACATTGCCGGGTAGATTATCTGCTGCGTACTTTGCCCTTTCTTCAAAGCTTTTTGATTTATCATTTAATAAATTCTCAAGTTCTAAATCTCTAAAGGGATAAGGACATATTCCCGAAAATGCAAACCTGATTTTTTCTTCATCCTTAAGAGCTACTAAATGAAATAGCGGATAGTCGATCTTTCCTTGTTTTTCTTTTCTTTCATTATAATGTGGAAAATCAGTATATTTTTTGTCTATCTCTACTTGTAATAGGAGCTCTCCACTTTTAAGGTTTATCTTCTTATTAAAGAATTCTAGTACAGGAACTTTTTTTATACCTTCCGTACCTGCTATTATAAATTCACCATCAGCTACCATTATTGGAAGTATTGCCTCTCTATAAAAAAGCCGTCCACATATGTTGCCTCCTAAGCTTAGTCTGTTCCTCACTGTATGATCAGCTACTTTTCTAGATACATTTCCCATAAGTCCGAAGCTGCTTTTTTCTACTATTTTATTTAAATCTAATGCCGAACCATAAACCACTCTATCTTCATCCTCATAAAATTCAAGACATTCTGGTATAGCTTTTATATCTATAAGAGCACCAGTATTGATTATTTTCTTTCTAGCATAAGTAACTGTTTCAGTTCCGCCGTTATAATACAGAGGATTCTTTCCTTCATTTTGCTTTTCTTGGAATATTTCTAATGCTTCTTTATAGGTCTCTGGTCTATAATATTCAAAATCATAGGATATCATTGAAGTCCCTCCTTTTTTGCTTTCCATAAGGCTTCAGGCGTTAGAGGCAGTGTTTTCAACTGTACTCCCAATGCCCTTGATAGAGCATTTGATAAAGCAGCTGGTATACCTATAATAGCCTGCTCTCCAAGACCTCTTGCCCCATAAGGTCCATCTCCTTGCGGCGTTTCGATATAGTCTACGAAATATTCAGGTTCTTCTCCATATCTCATGACTTTAAATGACCTTAAGTCGTCATTTGTGACCTGCCCCCTGCTATTAAAGATAAACTCCTCATTAGCTGCGGAACTAAGTCCCATAGCCATTGCACCAATTATTTGTCCTCTTGCTATGTCTGGATTAATTACTTTCCCTACATCCATAACACATGCTGATTTAGTCACCTTATAGCTAAAATCCTTTAAGTCTAGCTCTATTTCCACTCCCTCTGCACCTATTGTCCATTCAAGTGCAGGATTTCCTTTACCAGTTTCCTTGTCTATTCCACTTAACCTTCTAGCTACATATCTTCCTTTTCCTATTACCTGCCCTACAATAGCATTTCCATTCTCATATACATATCCTAATACTACATCTTTTAGTGGAAGTCCTATTTCTGGTTCATCCTTGATAAATACCCTATCTCCGGCTACGTCTAAATCCTCTGGAGGACATCTTAATACTATAGATGCTGTGTGCTTTATTTGACTAATAGCATCATCAGCGGCTTCAATAGTTGCTCTCCCAGCCATTAGAAGTCCTCTACTTGCAGCTGTTGCCCAATCATGTGGTGAGACTTTTGTATTTATTTCCATAGTTACATGAACCTTATCTAATCCAACCTTGAATTTTTCTGCTAGTATTTGAGCTAATCCAGTTTTGGTTCCCTGTCCTATTTCTACTATCGAGCAGTGCAGATTCATGCTTCCATCTTCATTGAAGGTTATTATAGCCCCTGCATCTGTATTTGTTGGCATTGCAGGCGCTTTCCATAGACATGTTAGACTTTTAGCTCTTACTCTGCTTTCATCTATTTTTATATATGTACCTTCATCCCAATTTAAGAACTCCTTTACCTTATCTATACATCCTACAAGATTGCCAGTGTTTTCACCTAGTAAGCTTCCTGTTGGTGTAGTGTCTCCTTTTTTAATGGCATTCAGCCTTCTAAGCTCTGCTGGGTCCATTGATAATCTATCTGCCATTATATCCATCGCTTTTTCTATAGCAAATGCCAACTCTAAATGTCCAAAGCCTCTAAATGCATTAGTAAAGGGATGGTTTGTATATAAACATAGTGAATCACAGTTTATATTTGGAACTCTATATGGTCCTGTACAGGCTATCGCTGCTGCCCTGCTTATATTTACTGAATAATCAGCGTATGCTCCTGCATCAAACATATATAAAAGCTCTAGTGCTTTAATTTCTCCTTCTTTAGTACATCCCATCTTTACCTTAGCCTTGAATCCTATTTTCCCCGGTGAAGCCGTCAAATCCTGTTCTCTTGTATTTACAACTTTAACTGGTCTGCCTCCTACTGCCTTGGACAGCAAATATGCTAAAGCTTCTAGCTGTATGCCTGCTTTTCCTCCAAAGCCACCACCTACAGCAGGTGTTATAATAGTTATTTTTCCTGTAGGTATGTTAAAGAACTCATTCATAAGGCTTCTCACAACAAAAGGAGCTTGACTAGTTGATGTGATAACTATTTGACTATCACCTTTAATCTCTGCTATGGCTGCTCTAGTCTCCATTGCAACATGATCTCCCTGTGGAAAAGAAAACTCATCTTCGATAATAACTTCAGATTCAGAAAATCCTTGTGTAATATTTCCTTTTCTTATCTTTGTTCTGTTAGCAATATTAGTGCCAGGTTCAGGATGTATTGCATCTATGTGCTGATAATTTTCTAGCTCCTCATGAACTAATAAAGAGTCTTCTTTTAAAGCCTCATCAACAGATAATACGGGAGTAAGCTGTTCATATGAAATTTTAATTAGCTCTGCTGCCGCTCTTGCCTCTGCCTCGCTATCAGCTATAACAGCTACTACAGCTTCACCATAATGTCTTACTTTTCCTCTAGCTAGTGGATATTTATCTCCCAAATATAATCCAACTACATAAGGTAGGTCCTGACCAGTCACTATGGCTCTAACTCCTTGAGATTTTTTTGCCTGTTCTGTATCTATAGATACAATTTGGGCATGTGCATGAGGGCTTGTTTTCAGTGCTACATGTAAAAGTCCAGGTGGATTGAAATCATTTACGTATTTTATTTTTCCTGATATCTTGTCTTTACCTTCTATTCTCAGATAACTCTGACCAATTACAGAATAATTCCCCACTATATCACTCTCCTTGAAATTATAATCATTAAATTATATATACCAAATTTGCCTGGTATTAAACTTTTTATTAAAACTTGCATATTGTACATAAGCTTAATTTGGGTAAAAATATGACATTAGCTAGGGGATATTATATTATATAAAAAATAAGAACCCCTATGCTAATAATTATTAGCATAGGGGTTACTCTAGTTATATTTATGTTCTTTAGATTATTTTGCTTCTGGTAAAATTTTATTTAATATGATACCAACTATTGCTGCTAGACCCATTCCTTGTAATGATAACTCAAATGCGCCTATCTTAAATGGTAGTACCGCTCCGCCAATACCTAATACTAATATAGTTGCAGCTATTATTAGGTTTCTTGATTTTGAAAAGTCAACTTGATTCTCAACTACTGTTCTAAGACCGATAGATGCTATCATACCGAATAGCACTATAGATATACCACCGATTATTGACCCTGGTATAGTACTGATAAGTGCAGCTATTTTAGGAACTCCTCCAAGGATAATAGCAAATACTGCAGCTATTTTCATTACTAGTGGATCCCATACTCTAGTTAATGCTAAAACTCCTGTGTTTTCTGAGTAAGTAGTGTTTGCTGGTCCACCAACTAAAGCTGAGAAAGCAGTCATTAAACCATCAGCTAACATGGTTCTATGAAGACCTGGATCCTTTGTAAAGTCATCTTCAACTGTAGCTCCTATAGCTATAACATCTCCTATATGCTCAACTATTGTTGCAAATGCTACTGGTGCAATTACCATAATGTATGAAAGATCAAATTTAGCTATTGCAAAATTAGGTAATCCAAACCAAGCTGCTTGTGAAACAGGAGTAAGATCTACATGTCCTGTTATAAATGCAACTATATAACCGATTATAAGTCCTGTGATAACTGGTATAACTTGTAGGAAACCCTTTGCAAAAATGTTTACTGCAACTACAACAATAAATGCAACGATTGCTAATAGCCAGTTTTCTGAAGCCATTCCTATAGCTGTTGGTGCTAAATTAAGTCCTATAACCATTATCATAGGTCCACATACTATTGGTGGGAAGAAGCTAACTATTTTTTCTACACCAAATAAATGAATAAGTATTGCAAATATTGCATAAATCAAACCAGCTATTACAATACCGCCAGCTGCGTATTGAGCTCCATCTGAGCCGCCTCTTTCAGTAACCATTCCTACTACTGCAATGACAGGTGCGATAAAAGCAAAGGATGAACCAAGAAATACCGGCACTCTATTTTTCATAATTAAGTGCCCTATTAGGGTACATACCCCAGCCATGAACAGTGCAACGGATACACTCATGCCTGTTAAGATAGGAACTAATACTGTCGCACCAAACATTGTAAATGTGTGCTGCATACCTAGAAGAACTGTTTTACCAACTCCAAGCTGTTCCAACGAGTTTCTGATAGGCTCATGTTGTTTAACATTTTCCATCTTTTAAATCCCCCTTTTTATTTTTTGACAGATTTCTCTGCCCAGTTTATATGCATTACCTAGCTGCTAGCTGCATAACAGCTAGGTAAGTACATTCTCGTAATTACTAAGTTTTTTAAAAAAATTTACTGGGGAAAATAGTGGATATATTGCTGCGAAAAATTTATTTTTCTGGAATGAGCTTGTTTGCTACTATACCTACTATTGCTGCTAATGCCATGCCCTCTATAGTAAAGCCTACTGAACCAAAACTAACTGGTATAGCCGCCCCACCAAGACCTAATACAAGTATTAATGCAGCAATAATCAAATTTTTAGATTTTGTAAAATCTACTTGATTTTCAACGAATGTTCTAGCTCCTACAGCTGCAATCATTCCAAATAGTACTATTGATATTCCACCTACTATTGAAGATGGTATTGTCCTAATAATTGCTGCTAGTTTAGGAACTCCCCCTAGTATTATTGCAAATACAGCTGCTATTCTCATAATCATTGGATCCCACACCTTAGTTAATGCTAGAACTCCTGTGTTTTCAGAGTAGGTTGTATGGGCTCCTCCCCCAAACATAGATGAAAGCATTGTCATTCCGCCATCTGCTATCATTGTTCTGTGAAGACCTGGATTTTTTAAGAAATCATCTTCTACAGTTGCACCTATTGCTATTATATCTCCAATGTGTTCAACCATTGTAGCACATGCTATCGGTGCTATCATCATAATGCTTTGTAAGTCAAATTTAGCTAATTGAAATTTAGGTAATCCTACCCATGCTGCCTCTGCTATTGGTGAATAGTCAATATTCCCTGTTACAGCAGCTACTGCATATCCAGCCAATAATCCTATTAGAACAGGAATTACTTGCATAAAGCCCCTACCTGCTACATTTACAATTACAACCGTTGCAAGTGCTACAACTGCTAATAGCCAATTTTCTGAAGCCATTTCAATTGCAGTAGGTGCTAATTTTAGCCCAATAACCAATATGATTGGTCCTGTCACTATTGGTGGGAAAAAGCTAACAATCTTTTCTACCCCAAAGAAATAGACAAAGCCTGCTACAATTAAATATATTGACCCTGCTACAAACATGCCACCTCTTGCATAAGCAAGACCGTCTGATCCACCTTGATTAGTAACCATTTCTACTACTGCTAGAAGAGGTGCTATAAATGCAAATGATGAACCTAAAAATACCGGGACTCTTTTCTTAGTAATTAAGTGGCATAGTAAAGTACATACTCCAGCCATAAATAAAGATAATGATACGTCTAGTCCTGTGATTAGTGGAACTAATACTGTCGCACCAAACATCGTAAAGGTATGCTGCATCCCTAAAAGAATTCGCTTCCCTACTGAAAGCTTTTTGGCATCTCGTATAGGCTCCTGTACTGTTATCGTTTGTGTGGTTATATCTATGTCTTTCACTCTCCTTTTGTTATTCCAGCAGTTTTATCTGCCTACATGTACTCTCATTATTGAGTAACAAATACAGTAGAGTACATCTATTTTATCATAGGTTTTGTAAGTTTTGTATAAAATTAAGTGGATAATCTAATTAATTATTCTTCTTTTCCTTTATGGCATTAAGAACTCTCTCAGCTGTAAATGGCATTTGATTTAATCTTATTCCTAATCCATTATACAAAGCATTTGCAATAGCTGGTGCTGAAGGAACCATTGCTGGCTCTGCAATTGCCCTTGCTCCAAATGGTCCATCCCACTGAGGGTTTTCTAAGAATGTTAACTTCATCTCTGGCATATCACCTGCTGATGGTATCTTGTAATCTGTAAATGATTTATTCAAGAACTTACCATCTTTTAATTTGATTTCCTCATATAATGCTGAACCCATTCCTTGTACTATAGCACCCTCTACCTGACCTTCAATAAGAGTAGGATTAACTACCTTACCTACATCCCAACAAGCTGCTACCTTTAGTACTTTAATCTTTCCTGTTTCAGTATCTACTTCTATTTCTACACCATTTGCACCATAAGTCCAGAATGTAACTGGGTTATCACCCAATCCTGTTTCTGGGTCAAAGTTTCTGACATTTGCTGGTGTAAATACTCCTCTACCAATAATAGGTCCATGGATACCAGAACCATCTTCAAATGCTAATCCTAATGCTAGTTCAGCAACACTTACTTTCCTATCAGGATACACAACTGATACTACATAACCATCTTCAAGCTTTAAGTCTCTCTCTAATAATCCTAGCTTAATAGATGATAGCTTGAAGAGTTGTTCTCTGGCATCTTCACAAGCTTTAATAACAGCATTTCCTGCTGAGTATGTTATACGGCTTGCAACTGTTTGCCATTCATAAGGTGTATGTGCTGTATCTCCTGTATTTATTGTTATTTTCTCAGGTGGTATTGACAATATTTCAGCTGCTATTTGAGTTAGTGTTGTATCTGAACCTTGTCCTATATCCTGAGCACTTACTGAAAGATAAGCTGTTCCATCTTCATTTATTCTTACTACAGCAGAAGATGTAGCATTTGTAGGCATTGATGGGGCTTTCATACCACCAGCTATACCTCTTGCTCTTATTATCTTAGGATTCTTAGGCTGTTCTATTTCCTCAAAGAAGCCAATATCCTCTGCAACTTTTTCTACACATTCTACATAAGAGCACGCTGCATCAACCTTTGCTCCTGTAGCTGTAAATCCACCAGGCTTCTGAGCATTTATCGTTCTTATTTTAACTGGATCTATTCCAAGCTTATGAGCTATGGCATCTAAGTTTTGTTCTATACCAAAATGGATTTCTGCCATACCAAATCCTCTATATGGTCCACCTACAGGGTGATTTGTGTATACACAATAAGAATCACACCAAATATTAGGTACATCATAAGGACCTACTGCAGAATAACCAGCTGATTTAGCAATATTTACTCCATATTCATTGAAGGCTCCGCCATCCCAAATAAATTCATTTTTGATGGCTACTATTCTTCCGTCTTTCATGACTCCAGTTTTAAATCTAGATGTCATTGCCTGTCTTACATATGAGCTAGTGAATTCTTCTTCTCTAGAATATGATAATTTAACAGGTCTGCCTGTTCTCATAGCTAACGGTATTATTACACCTTCTAGTGTTGTACCAGCTTTTGCTCCAAAGCCTCCACCAACTGAAGGAGATATTACTCTCAACTTATGGTAAGGTATATCAAATGAATCGGATAATGCTGCTCTAACTGCATAAGGCGATTGACAGCTTGCCCAAACCGTTAAGCTTCCATCTCTATCGTATTTTGCAATAGCAACGTGATTTTCAATAGGAGAATGTTGTATATGTGGAACATAAAATTCATTTTCAAATACAAAATCAGCTTCTTCAATGGCCTTGTCCACATCACCTTTTCTAAGCATAAAGTGCTCGCTTACGTTAGTTCCAGGGATTATTCTAAATACTGGAGCTATTCTATACTTCTCTAATTCAGGATGGATAAGTGGAGCATCTGGTTTCATGCCATCTACTGCATTTAAAACAGCTGGTAGCTCTTCATACTCAACCTCTATTAGTTCTATAGCTTCTTGTGCTATTTCCCAAGTTTCAGCTGCAACTGCTGCAACTCCTTCTCCGAAAAATCTTACTTTATCTACAGCAAGAAAATGCTTGTCAGTAAGATATAAACCAGCTCTTTTAGGTACATCCTTACCTGTAATTACTGCTTTAACACCTGGTAAACTTTCAGCTTTGCTAGTATCTAATTTTATAATATTAGCATGAGCATAAGGGCTTCTCTTAACTGCCGCATGCAGCATGCCTGGCATTTTTAAGTCATCAGTATATTTTAAATCTCCAGTAACCTTTTTAATTCCATCAACTCTCGATACTCTTTGACCAACATATTTCATAATAATCATGACCTCCCTTCGAAAAAATCTCTATTTTTCAGCTACTTCCATTATTGCTTCTATTATTTTCTTATATCCTGTACATCTGCAGAGGTTTCCTTCTATAGCTTTCAATACTTCCTCTTCAGTAGGATTAGGATTTACAAGTAATAAGCCTTTTGCAGCCATTATCATTCCAGGAGTACAATAACCGCATTGTAATGCGCCATTTGTTATAAATGAAGCCTGAAGCTTATCTAGTTCTGTGCCGTTTGCTAGTCCTTCTATGGTTAATATATCTCTACCATCAGCATCTACTCCTAACACGAGGCAAGAGTTTACTGGCTTACCATCCATAAGAATAGTACACGCACCACATTCTCCTTGACCACAACCCTCTTTGGCTCCAGTTAAATCGAAGTCATCTCTTAACATTCTAAGAAGAGTCTTATTAGGCTCAACCTCATGCTCTACTCTTTCATTATTTAGTGTAAAACTTATTTTATGTTTCATAATCCTTCACCTCCACTTAGTCTCTTAATTGTTCAAGACTTCTACGTACGGAAACTCTTACCATTTCTCTTCTATACTCTTTTGATGCTCTAATATCATCTATAGGTTTAGCTTCTGAAGCAGCCATATCAGCAACTTTATTTATTAGTTCATCTGTAAGCTCTGCCCCCTTAGCTAGTTTTTCTGCTTCCCATGCTCTAATAACTGTTGGAGCTACTGCTCCCATTGCTATTCTTATTTCATCTCCTGTTTTAACAACAGTAGTACATATTGTAGACAGGTCTACTTCTTCTCTTCTAGAAGTTTTTATAAATACGCCTTTAAGATCTTTATAAGCAGGAATTTTGATTCCTGTAACTATTTCTCCATGTTTTAAGCAAGTCCTTCTCACGCCTACAAAGAAATCATGAATAGATACTTCTCTTTCACCTTCAAGACCATAAATACATATAATAGCATCTGTAGCTACAAGGGGTGTAGATGTATCAGCCAATGGTGAAGCATTGCAATTATTTCCAGCCATTGTTGCAATATTTCTTACTTGTCCTGAACCTACTGATTCAGCCGCATCTGCTAAAAAGCTGTATTTTTCTACTACATCTTTGTTGTGTGCCATATCACTTAGTTTAACACAAGCACCAACGAAAAGTCCTTCTTTTTCATCATAGCTTAATTTGTATAACTCTTTAATTCCTTTAATATCTACCACCACATCAGGCGTGGTAATGTTTTCCCTCATCCTTACAATCATGTCTGTTCCACCATTAAATATATGGGCGTTTGTACCATATTTTAATAATAGCTCACTTGCTTCCTTTAATGATTGTGGTTTAAAATATTCAAATGACTTCATAGAAATTCACCTCCATATTTAATAGAAAAACCAATTACTTAAGATATTACCAGTATATAAAACAAAGGCATCGCCTCTATGAAAACGTTTTATTACCTCATTCCTAAGTATATCACGAATATTATTATCAAATTTATATAAATCTACAATGTTTTACATAATTCTTTTAGTAATAATCGCTATACTAATTAACGAATAACGCTTTATACCATTAATCTATTGCATATTGTCCTCTAAAATCAAGTAAATCATCAATATGAAGACCTACTTGTACAATACCTTTTTTACCTTTTTTTGAAACCCCAGCAAACTTAAAATATTTCCCATCTATGTCTCTAATTTTCATCTCTTGACATACTTTTAAGCTTGAATCTGATAATATTTTATAAAAATCATAGGCTTGTGTAGTTGGGTCATCGCTTATTTTAAAGCCTATACCATTAGGGTTATTACAATATTCAGTCACTCCATGAGAGTCAGTAATATAGAATTCAGATATTCCAGTTTTTTTAGATAGTTCTTTAAGGAAAGAGTTGGTTATAAGACCTTTTGTCTCAAGTTCTGCTACCTTCTCACATGCTGCAATTAGTTCTTTGTCTATTTCAGCCTCAAATGTTTTAGTAAATTCATTGAATTTAATAGATATTTCAGTGATTTTATTTGATGTCTCCATACTTTCTTTTTCCATTTGAACTTGAGTAGAAATATTATTGTCTATGTCTTTAATTGTTTTATTTAGCTCACCTATAAAGTTTGCAGCACTCTCTATATTTGTTGCAAGGGACTCAGTTGCTTTGTTTTGCTGATCTATATTCTTTGTAATATCATTTATAAAGCCTGCCATTTCATTAATTTTGTATGTTATTTCTTTAAGGTTTTTGCTAGCATTTTTACTTTTCTCTCTAATTTCAACTGATTTATGAGTTCCATCTTTTATTTCTTCTATAACCTTACCAATACTTAAATCAATAAGAGAGACATTTTGTTTTATTTCTGATGTTGTATTTGCACTTTGCTCTGCCAACTTTTTTATTTCCTCTGCTACTACAGAAAAACCTTTTCCTGCTTCACCAGCTCTAGCAGCTTCTATGGAGGCATTAAGAGATAATAAGTTCGTTTGTGCTGCTATATCAGAAATCACATCACTCATCTTGAAAATTGAGCTCAGGTGGGTTTTAAGTCTGTCTATTTCTTCAGATGCTTTAGACATTATATCTTCGATTTTTGTAAAATCATCTAGTGTTTTCTCTATTTCACTGCTATCTTGTATAATTCTTTCAGCAGATTCATATGTGACTGCACTAAATTTCATAGCATTTTCAGTAATTTCTGTATTTGAACTCAGTAATTCCTCTGCTATGGCTGCATTTTCTGTTGTATCTTCTGTTGCTTTAGTGGAACTTAAATCTATAGTATCAATAGCTGTAGATATTTCATTTATACTTTTAAGAGTCGAGCTAGTATTTCTCTGAAGTACTTCTGCATAATCACCTATCTTTACTTTTGAATATAGAACATTATAAAGCCAATTCTGCATCTGGGTCCTTAATTCACTTATTATTTCTTTTATTTCTCTTTGATGGGGGGATGATTTAGCGCTTCCCTTAAATTCTATAAGGAAATTACCCTTAATATACTCTTTTAAAATACTCGTTATTTCATCGACTAGAATATGTTCCTTACCACTGTACATTATATATATGCCCCAAATCATTAGCATAATAACAGAGGATACAACAATTTTTGTTAATTGGCTTGAGTTATAATTATTCAAACAAATAACTGATAATGCATTTAGGACTAAGCTTGACAGCAAAGCTAGATAAAAAGCTCTTTTCCCTTTGATCATATAATTAATCCCCCTTTTAATTAATAGCATACATGATTTAATATACATATTTCAATTAATTCTGTATGCCAAGTTATACATTTGAAGTTAATTTTATTCTACATATCCTTCATATTCAATATACACATAGACCTATTTAGCTAAAAATTCTACTTATTTCAACTATTACCTTTGTTGCAAATAAACAAATAACATTGCACTGTTCCAAAAACTGTTGTTATTGCTTAATAAAAGCAGTTTTCATGAAAGTATCTTTTATAGTGGTAGATACAAAAATAGAGGGTAGGTTTTTTACCTATCCTCTATTTTCATGCCGTTTATTCTTATATTTTTTCAAGCTTTATACCAGTTTCATGGTCATTTAGATTATGCTTTTCAAAGCTATTGTCTTGAACCTTTTCTATGCTTAGTGCTAATGTTTCTTTCTTAATGTAGCTTTCATGTACACTAATTGCCTTAGCTATTTCATCATCACCATCATAGAAAATTTTGATGTTATCCATCATTTCATAGCCGTTATTTTTTCTCATTTGCTGTACTTTTGATATAAGCTCTCTTGCGAAGCCTTCGTTTATTAGCTCTTCTGTAAGTGTAGTGTCTAGAATTACAAAGTGATTGTTTTCCATAGATACTGTGAAGCCTTCTTTTGCTGTTATGGTAACTGTTACAAGGTCTTTTGTAACTTCAAAGTCTTCACCGCTAAGGTTTATAACTACACTCTCTCCATTTTCTATCTTAGGAGCAGCTACTGACCCATCTAATTCTGAAAGTGCTTTGCCAAAGTCTTTAATCCTTGGACCTAATACAGGACCTGCTACTCTGAAGTTTGGCTTTAGGCTGAAGTCCATGTATTCATTTAAATTCTTAGCAAATACTACTTCCTTAACATTTAGTTCTTCTTTTATTAATGGTACTAGGTCTCCAATCTCTTCCTCGTGCTTACCATCAATTAAAACCTTTTGGATTGGTTGACGAACTTTTATCCTTACAGATTCCCTAGCTGCTCTTCCAAGCCCTACTAAGTCTCTTACAAGGTCCATCTTATGCTCTATCTTTTTATCAATATAAGCTTCATTAACTACAGGATAGTCACTTAGATGAACTGATAACTCTCCTGTTAAGTTCTTGTAGAGCTCTTCTGATAGATATGGAGCAAATGGAGCTATCATTTGAGATAGTCCAACTAGTATCTCGTATGTTGTATTATAAACAGCCTTCTTGTCTTCTGTTAATTCTGTTTCCCAGAAACGTCTTCTAGAACGTCTTATATACCAATTAGATAAGTCTTCATTTGCAAAATCCTGAATTCTTCTAACTACTTTAGTTAAATCATATGCTTCTAAATCTTCTTCTACTGCTTGAAGCAGACTATTTAATTTTGAAATAATCCATCTGTCTAGTTCTGGTCTGTCTAACACTTCTACATAAAAGTCTTTTGGATCTATTCCATCTGTATTTGCGTATAGAGTAAAGAAGTTGTAAACATTCTTTATAGTTCCAAAGAACTTACTAAGGACTTCCTTTAAACCATCTTCATCAAATTTAGTCGGTGTCCATGCAGGAGATACATAGAGAAGATACCATCTAAGGGCATCTGCACCATATTTATCAAACAGCTCAAATGGGTCTACTGTATTCCCTCTAGACTTAGACATTTTCTTTCCTTCCTTGTCTAGTATTAGGTCATTCACTAGAACTCTTTTGTATGGTGATTTTCCTGTTACAAATGTTGAGATGGCTAATAATGAATAGAACCAACCTCTTGTCTGGTCTATACCTTCACATATGAAATCTGCTGGGAACAATTCTTCGAAGAATCTTTCTTCATTCTCAAATGGATAGTGATGTTGTGCAAAAGGCATTGAACCACTGTCAAACCAACAGTCAATAACATCTGTTACTCTTGTCATTGCTTTTCCACATTTTTCGCATTTAATGTGAATATTGTCTACATGTGGTCTATGAAGCTCTATATTTTCATCTATAGCCTCTATAGCTTTTTCAGCCAATTCTTTTCTAGAGCCTATACTCTCAGTATGACCACATTCACATCTCCAAATATTGAGCGGAGTTCCCCAATATCTACTTCTTGAAATAGCCCAATCATTAAGATTTTCAAGCCAGTTTCCAAATCTCTTCTCTCCTACATAGTCTGGGTACCATTTCACAGTGTTATTATTCTCTATAAGCTGATCTTTGAGCTTAGTCATCTCTATATACCAGCTTGGTTTTGCATAGTATAATAGTGGTGTTTTACATCTCCAGCAGTGAGGATAGTTGTGAGACATTTTTTCTTTTTTAAACAGCTTTCCTTCGCCATGGAGCCATTTGATTATTTCTATATCGGCATCCATTACAAACATACCCTTCCATGGAGTATCGATATATTTTCCGTCTTCGTTTACAGGCTGTAATACTGGCAGATTATATCTTCTACCTGTGTTGTAATCATCTTCCCCAAATGCAGGAGCAGTATGAACTATACCAGTACCATCTTCTGTAGTTACGTAATCAGCTACAGTTACAAAGAATGCTTTTTTATCAGTTTTTACAAATGGCATAAGCTGTTCGTACTCAATGTACTCTAGGTCTTTTCCCTTTAATTCTTCTAATTCTTCAAATTCTTGGTCTCCAAATACTCTCTTTGATAAAGTCTTTTCAACATAGTATACTGTTCCATCTGCTCTAACCTTTAGATATGTAGCATCTGGGCTCACTGTAAGAGCTACGTTAGATGCTAATGTCCAAGGTGTTGTAGTCCATACTAAGAAATATTCATCTGCATCTTTTCTTTTAAATTTAACTATTACTGTATTAGTTTTGATTTCCTCATACCCTTGAGCTACCTCATGTGAAGCTAATCCTGTACCACATCTTGAGCAGTATGGCAATATCTTATGTCCTTCATAGATTAGCCCTTCTTTAAAGAATTTGTCTAATATCCACCATACACTTTCGATGTAATTATTGTCTAAAGTTATATATGGATTGTCTAGGTCTATTTCATAGGCCATTCTCTTAGTCATTTCTCTCCAGAGGCTTTCATAAGTAAATACAGATTCTCTACATTTTTCATTAAATTCAGCTAATCCATAGTTCTCAATGTCATGTTTATCTTTAAGCTTTAATTGCTTTTCCACCTCAATCTCTACCGGAAGCCCATGAGTATCCCAGCCAGCCTTTCTCTTTACTTGATAGCCCTTCATGGTCTTATATCTACATACTGAATCCTTTAATGTCCTTGATATAACGTGGTGAATACCAGGTCTACCATTGGCTGTAGGAGGACCTTCGAAAAATACAAAAGGTTTTTGCCCATTACGTGCTTCTACTGTTTTAGTTAAAATATCAATATTATCCCAAAACTCAGATACTTGCTTTTCGTTTTCTGAAATTGACAAATTTGATAATTCTCTAAATTTTTGCATGTTCTCACCCTTTCTTATGGTTAAAATTTCGCAGTCTCGCAACACAAATTTATTTGTTCGCTACTCTTCATAAATTTGGTGCTCTGTGCGTTTGACCTACCATCGATTTATGATGAAGACTTTCATAAATCGGGTTAGGTCATAAAAAAAATCCCTAAGCCACAAAGACTTAGGGACGATTATATACCGTGTTACCACCCAAATTATAGGAAAATAAGCTTCCTATCACTCATTACAATTTAACGCATATCACGTAATGCTTTACTTATAACCAATAGGAAAGTTCAAGCATTCAGCTCTGAGGTGATTTTCATAAAAGGCTTCATAATAATCTCTCACCAACGATTATTTCTCTGTATACTACTTCCCTTTATTACTGTCCTCTTCATAGCTTTTTATATTATATTATCTACATAATATCAATATTTAATAATATACCATATTATCATTTTTTGTCAAGTCTCGGGTTTTTGACAGTTAAATAATAAAAAAATCACTAAAGCCATTGGAAAAGCTTTATTTTTTTGTCAAATT
>DFOH01000042.1 GCA_002376545.1 Firmicutes bacterium UBA3546
CCCTTATCTTGGCGCACAACCAGACCCAAAAGATAGACCTCCTGGCGGAGCTTTGCTATCGGTGGAGGGATGTGGTGCACATTGCCCTAAGATTGTACCCGAGTGCGCCATGATGTCGCACCCTAAGATAATTATTTCTCAGACTTCATTACTTCTCGATACAAAAAGAATGCAAATCAACTTAACTTCATGCCATGCTTGTTTTAATCAACTATATAAATTAAAATTAACTAATTCTTCTTTGCTATAATTGTAAACTCTCCTGGTACATTTTCATTTGTCCAAGATGGATGTTCATCAAATCTATTAAGAATAAATCCATTTTCAATAACTGCATTAATAATTTCACTAATGGTATATTTCCTATAACTGCATAAAGGCATCTGTCTGCGAATCTCATCGGGGAAAAATCTTGCATGAGCCATTTCACCTTCAAATATATTTGTTGAAAAATAACTCATTGTTGGTTGTTCTAACTCTAGAATATCTGATACCTTTTGAAATGGATGAAAATCACTGCAAATCATTCTTCCATTTGGTTTTAGAAGCTGATGCATTATTTTCATAAATTGGTCAATATCGTGAAAATAATGAAGAATGCCTCCTTCCATAAAAACCACATCAAAGTATTCTTCATATTTGTTCATGTCAATTTCCAATACATCTCCAACTACAAAATCAACATCCACATTAGCTTCATCTGCAACTTCAAGTGCATACTTTTTATTACCCTCTGAAATATCAAAGATTGTAACTTCTGAACCCAAAATTGCTAATGGAATTGCTTTTTTACCACATGAACCGCAAATATTAGCAATTTTAACACCTTCATACGTATCAAAATAGCACACATATCTTTTTAACATTCTCATCGGATTTTCTAAATCTTTCTTAGCTCTATCAGATGGTTTCCCCGAAGTACTTACCCAAAAATCATATGCACTATATTCCCAGGCCTTCTTATTTTGTTCACTATAACCTATCATATATTCTCCTTTATAATTTAGAGTTTACCAACGCTCCATATTTTTGCAATGTTTTTCTAAATATACTTTCTTTAATTCTTCAGGTGAAATAGAATAACAAAGCATTACGTCATTAAAGTACATTAGAACATCGCACAACTCCTCTACAAAATGCTTCCTTGTCTTTTCATTATCAATAATCTGATTATCGCCTTTTTTCTTGATTATATCTGCAACTTCACCTGCCTCAATCATCATCCATAATAATTGATTACGCCCTTTATCAGGTGACAATATGCCCCATTTATTTTTATATTTTTCCTGCAATTGCTTTTGGATTTTTTGCATCTCATTTAGCCCAAAATCATCCATATCAAATTCCTCCATCAAATTACTGCTTATTTAGGTATTGAGCTAATATCTTTTGCGTCGCAATTTCCTACAAATTTGAATATTCAAAAGCTCCGTAGCTCTACTTTCATCATCCACGATAGAACGTCGCGACCATTGCGTGTGGTTTTGGAGAACGTCCCGTATTTGCGACTTCACTGAGCTGAACTTCAAAGATAACCTCCATAGTGGAGCTTTGCTCCTAGCGAAGGTATGTGATGCACACTACCCTAAAAACCTCCCCGTGTGCACCCTTGCGCAAATATTTTGTTAGACGACGGATTTTTACCTAATCAACCATTCCAGACACCACTTGCAGTGATAAAATCGTGTAATCCCAAATACTTTTTCCCTCTTTTATGAATCCCAATCTTTGATTAGTTCTTTCAGTTATTAATTCCTTTAGTTCAATTAATTCGTCATCTAGTAATGTATTTTTATTTAAACAAGTAGCCATATCAATACTTTCAAAAAACTGTTCTTTTTCAGACCTAATTATTGCCATTTTTTCATCATTGTTATTTCTTGAGTCATCTATAGCTATGGGAATAGAAATTGCATCTATTTGGATATTATTAAAGCCAAGTTCCTCAAATAACCTAGGTAAACCTACAGGATCGGGCCAATACTTTCCAACGTTATATTCCTTATCAATTTCATCATTATCTTTAAATAATTTATCTAGAAGCTCCTGTTCACGTTTACTTTGCTTAGGCAATAAATCAGGTTCAGTTCTTATGTATTTATCTGGCCTTGCATATATTACAGAAACCCTTCCCTTTGGCTTACACACCCTTTTTTGTTCTAATAAAAATTCTTTGTTTGGTACATGTTCTATTACAGTATGTGATATGCAAGCATCTACCGAATTATCTTCTAATGGTAACTTTAATGCATCTCCTTCAAAATAGCTTATATTATGCAAATTCATCTTAATAGCTTTTTCTCTAGCATATTTAACAAATTCTATATCTCTATCTATACCTATTATTTTAGATTTTTCGCCTAACCACTTTGATAGTTTTCTTGTAATTGCACCTGGACCACAACCGATATCAAGTATCGTCATTTCTTCTGTAAGCCCAAGTAGACTTAGAAATAAATCTTTTCTATCATCTCTAAATCTCATTTCTCTACTTAAATCAAGATTTAGAATACCTTGTATCTTTGTCGACCAAATATCATTTCCCATAAGCTACCTCCTTCAATATTTTCTGTCGCCTAACTCTCTATTACAGAACTCCATTTCTTAAATACCAATAAATATTATGGTATTTGCGAACTAAGGTTCGGTAAAGCATATATAATGGACTTTGAATTTTACTTGGACTTTTGTTGCTAACATGTACAGATACATTTTTACGAATCTATGTAAAACGTATATAAGTCCTTTACTAATTCTATATAATCTAACATTCTCCTTCCAATTTTTTGTTTTTTATATATTTATATATTGCAGATAAAAAATAAAACTCATCTAAACAAAAAAACCAAGTATCTCTACTTGGCAAGTATCTTTAAACTAATATTTTTATTTTTAATTATTTAGCATAATAATTTATTTTTTCCTTTTCTAATGTCCTAATCTATCCATCAAATTTTTCAATCTTAACTTCGCTTCACTTGTAGGGTTTAAATCTTTTCCCCATTTTATCTTTATACCGCCTGTATCAACTCCTCCAAGGTATCCTTTCTCGGAGGCTTTGAATGTACCCTTTAGAACTGCTCCTTCTTCTACTAATATACTTCCAAATTCTATATCTCCTGTTATTACAGCTTCCTTATCAGCATAGACTAAGCCTGAGGATATTATATTTCCTTCTATTTTCCCATTTATAGCTATATCCACGCCTGTTATATTCCCTTTAATTGTACCAACAATAGTTGTTTTTCCTGTTGCTTCTACATTCCCTTCTATAGTGCCAAGTATGTCTATGTCCTTTGCTGATATATTTCCAATGATTTTAGTCTCTTTATCTATGACGGTTTTATTGATAATAGTGTCTTGTGTAATTCCTGTGATTTTTCTCGCCAAGTATACCCCTCCCGAATTTCACAGTAAATCTATACTAATTTCCCGCTCAAAATTTTTTTCAGGATTTTTTCTTCTAAATCTTTTTGCATCAGTTAGTTTATATTATCCTCCTTGTTAGGATAATTTATTCTTTCTAAACATTACTTCATTATTAGTCAATCTTTGTTAACAAAAAAGACCAAGCATTTGCTCGGCCACTGGTTTATCCTAAATTTCTAATTTGTTTAGTATACATAGTCTTTGCAAACACATAATAGAAGGTCTGAAATACTAGGTATATTGCTGCTATAGTTAAAAAGTATATGGTAATGTTATCTAGAAGCAGATTGCTTAAAGCTATTATTGCAAAGGTTGCATGGCTAAATGTTACTATAAACGGTAAGAAAAACACTATAAATGTTTGTATTGAAATTATCTTCCTTGTTTCGCCCTCAGTCATCCCTATTTTCTTTAATGATATGAATTCTTGTCTATCTTTTTGAATTTCATTGAACATTTTAAAGTATATAATACTGCCTGTAGCTATGAAAAACAATATTGATATAAATGTACCTACAAACAAGAACAATGAAGTAGTTTGCATTATATCTGCAAAACCTGATATCTTTTCAGAAAAATATATTTTATCATTTTGAGGAACTATAGACTCTATTTCGCTTACTGCATTAGCTGACTTTTGCCAATCCTTTATATTATATCCATAGTACATAATCTGCTCTTCTTTTGGAGTGCTTGCTTTAAGCCTTTCAAAGTCAGCATCACTTATTATAGCCACATTGGATTTGTTTCTATCAACATTTACCACTCCTCCAACTGACTCTCCTATGAATTTAAACTTATGAGACTCTCCATTTATTATCAAATTCAAATACTCATTATTAGTAAATAGAAGCTGATCTTCAGCACCCATTATTACAAACTGATAGGAATTAACATACACCTTTCCCTCAGTTAATGTAATCCTTTCCCTATTATACTGCTCTGCTAAAATATTGTAGTCAGAGTTAGACATTACATAAAAGTCTTCTACATTAGGATTCCTATATTGCTTTTCCTCTTCGACAATAGGTTTATCTGAGTTTTTAGCATTTAATAATATAAACTGATTTTTATAGCTTAACTCATTTCCATTCTTTTCAAGAATTTCCTCCGCCTTCTGTAAAATAGACATATCGCTTAACCCTATTCCTTTTTCCATAAAGCTAATATCGTGAGGGTGGCTCAATTGTGTTTTCGCTTTTATGCTCTGCTGTACAGAGTATACACTAGCTGATGCAGTTAATGTAATTGCTCCAAGTATAGATACTATAAATAATACCTTTGCATTATCCTTTAGCTTGTATATTATCTGAGACAATGTAATCATATTGGTGCCATTATAAAACATCCTTCTATTTCTTTTAAGTCTGCTAGTAATATATACGCTAAATTGCGAAAATAAAAAGTAGGTTCCTGTTACGGTAAAGAACAGAACAGGGAACATTGTTAAAATTATCATTCCACCTGAAATCACTGCCAGTCCATAGCCTATGACAATAAATAAAATTGCTAGAACTGTTTTAACTACTGAAAATTTAGGTATAGGCTGGGCAACTCTAGCCCCTTTTAATAGTTCAGCTATATTGTTATTTTTTATTCTGAATGTAACTATAAAGCTTATTCCCTGAAACAGTACAATAAAGCTTAGTGCAGTAATAGCTAAAGCTTTGATTGATATCAGGAATGGCACCTCTACATCAAGCACCATTATCACTGTAATACCCATAAAGAATAGCTTTGAAAAAAGAATTCCTATTAGAAGCCCCGAAATAATAGATATGAATGAAACAATGAGATTTTCATATATTACATATCTTCTTATCTCTGGTTTAGTCAACCCAAACATGGACAAAAGCCCAAACTCCTTTTCCCTAGACTTGAGGAAATTAGAGATAGAGTAAAATGTAAACAAGAAAGTAAAAACTAGTATCAGAACTTCACATACTATCATAGTATTTGCAGCTAGTACGCCCTTCATCCCTAATGTACCCATGCTGGATACAGTAGGATTAAATATGAAGTTTGCAAATATGAAAAACACCATAACTACAAGAGTGTTGCTTAGATAATACATTACATATCTATTGAAGTTTCCTTTAATATTTTTATATGCTATATCACGCAATGTCATTGTAGTTTCCTCCCAACAGAGAAAGTGAATCTAATATTTCCTGGAAAAATGCCTGTCTATTGCCGCCCTTTACTATTTCTAAGAAAAACTTGCCATCCTTTATCATCACTATTCTATGACAAAAGCTTGCTGCAAAAGGGTCATGTGTTACCATCATTATGGTGGCACTTCTTTCTTCATTTAAGTTCTTTAAAGATTCCATGACCTCTTGGGAGGACTTGGAGTCAAGATTTCCTGTAGGCTCATCTGCAAGTATTATGGATGGATTGTGTATAAGTGCTCTTGCACAGGCTGCTCTTTGCTGCTGTCCACCTGATACCTCATAGGGTCTCTTGCTAAGTATCTCTTTTATATTCAATAGCCCTGCAATATCGCTTACCTTTTCTTCTATCTCCCTCGTTTTTACCTTTTCTAATGCTAGAGGAAGTATAATATTTTCCTTTATAGATAATGTGTCCAGAAGATTATAGTCTTGAAAAATAAATCCTAGCTCTTTTCTTCTGAATAAGGCTGTATGCTTTTCATTTAATTGCATAGGATTTGTTCCATTTATATAAAGCTCTCCTGAAGAGGGCGTATCTATAGTAGCTAATATATTTAACAGAGTAGTTTTTCCACTACCCGAAGGTCCCATTACTCCTACAAATTCTCCATTTTCTATATTGATACTAAATTTATCTAGAGCTTTTACCGCAAGCCCGCCTTTTTTATTGCCATATATTTTAGTTATACTATCTGCTCTTAAAATTGACATATTCCAATACCTCCATTTACTCTTATAATTGTGTTTACTAAATAAAATACTAATAGAAACATTTGCAGAACATGACTATAATGTAAATGAAAAATCTGTTAAGAAATTTGCATGTCTGAGCGTAGCGAGTTTGCAAATTTTAAGATTTTTCAGTGAAATGAGCTTTAGAATTACTCATGTTCGAAACGTTGAACGTGTATTTTATTTAGTAAACACTCCACTACCATCCCATGGGTTAGTTTATATATTTATTATAAAGAAAAAAAGGGAATCTTAGTATTGATTTCCCTTTCATTATAATTAAATAGCTTACATTCTTGTAAGATTGAATATGTTTTTTCCTTTATAAAAAATAATAAAGAATTTAGTCCCTTTTCCTTCCTCTGATTCAAGGGTCAATCCATGACCTAGCTCGTCGCATATTCTCTTAGATAAATACATTCCCATTCCAGTGGATTCGGAGGTCTTTCTTCCATTGATTCCTGTAAAAAATGCATTGAATACTCTGCTCCTGTCTTCCTTTGGTATCCCGATGCCTTGATCCTCAATAGATAAAGCAATCCTTGCTCCTTCATCCTTTATCTCAAATGTAATATGCTTTTCTTTTATTGGGGTATCTTTTGAATACTTTATTGCATTTACTAGTATTTGGTTTATCACAAAGGCTATCCATTTATAATCTGTCTCTACAGTTATACCTTCTTCACATATTATTTTAGGATATATAGAATGTCTTATTAAGGATTTTTTATTATCATTTATGACTTTTCTAATAGCTGATGTCAGTTCTACCTTCTCAACTTTGAAGTCAAGATTAAACTGGCTTAATCTAGCATTAAAAAGCATCATCTCTAACCCACGATTTATTTTCTCATTTTCCTCAGAAATACTCTCAAGAGTCTTCTTGTAATGCTCCATGTTATTATCTTGAAGCAAGAGGTTAATTACTGACACAGGAGTTTTCATCTGATGTACCCATTGATTAATAAAATATATATACTGCTTATGATTCTCTTCATATTTAGAAAGCTTGTCACTATATGATTTGTGTATTTCATTCAAAATATTATTGTACATTAACTGCTCATTAGTCATAGCTTCTGTCATACTTAAGATACTGTCTAAATCCTTAGATAAACCAGCTGCCTTGTTAAGGTATTTATAGAAAGGCCTATTCTTTAAGTAATCATATGCTACAAAAAACAAAAATAGCGCCAATGATATTAAGACAGCATAAAGTACATTTTCTTTTGGGAATCCTTTTTTATTAATGATTAGTGTCAGATGCATTACTAAGATAACCAAAAATGTATTTGCAAAAAATACTATTAAATAGCTAATTCTATCCTTAATGTATTTTTTTAAATTCATGACCCTATGCACCTCTATCTTCTTGGCTATTTACCCCAATTATTAGCAAGCTTATAGCCCTGTCCTCTCTTAGTTTCTATGGCATCTTCTATTCCTATATCCTCAAGCCTTTTTCTAAGCCTTGTAATATTTACTGAAAGGGTATTATCATCTACGAAATCTATGTCATTCCATAGTATCTCTAATAATTCCTCTCTTGAAACTATTTGATTAACATTTTTAAGCAAGGAATATAGCAATAAAAATTCCTTAGTGCTTAATTCAGTCTTTTTTCCACTGTATTCTATTGTATTCTGATGAATATACATATATAATCCATCTACTTCATAGACCTCACTATGGCTGCTCTCAGAATACTCTCCATACACCCTTCTAATAACTCCTTTTATCTTCACTATGAGCAAATCATAAGAGAAGGGCTTAGTTATATAATCGTCTCCTCCATTTTCTATTGCCATAACCTGATCCATGTCTGAGCCTCTAGCGGAGATGAAAATTATGGGCACCTTTGAAACTGTCCTTATATCTCTGCACCAGTAAAATCCATCATAATATGGAAGATTAATATCCATTAGAACTAGATGAGGATTATGATGGACAAATTCCTTTTTTATCTGTGAGAAGTCATCTACTGAGCATGTTTCATAACCGTACTTCTCTAGATGGTTTTTTATTAGCTCCTGGAGCTTTTTATCGTCTTCGATTACCATTATTTTATACATAGCAGCACCTCTATTTACAATCTTATGATTATCAAATATAAGCTTCCTGTTTTAGCTAGTATAAAGAGCTAGAGACCCTTAGTTAGCACTCAGTATGACATGAATGTCCTTTATAGTCTGATTATTTCAGCTTAAGCTTTGACAGTGCATCTGCAAGAGCTGAATTTATTGGCTCATCCTTGCTTTTCTTCTGGTCTTTAAGATATCTGGACACATCTTTTTTAGAAACGGAATTTTTTGATTCCTTTCTTCTTTCATTAAATGCAGATAGCTTTTCTCTAAATCCACAGCTGCAAACAAATATTTGTCCTTCTCCCTCTCCATGTAGCTGTAGTTTTTTCTTGCAATTTGGGCATCTTGCATTAGTTTCTTTAGAAATGCTTTTTCTGTGTCCGCATTCTCTATCCTGGCATATGAGCATCTTGCCTTTTTTTCCATTTACCTCAAGCATGTATTTACCACACTCAGGGCATTTAGTTTTAGTAAGGTTATCATGCCTAAACGTGTCTTCGCTTTTCTTTATCTCGCTCACAACTGCTTTAGAATAGCTCTTCATTTCATTTATAAATGAGTTTTTATTTATCTGTCCCTTTGAAATGGCGCCTAGCTTTTGTTCCCACTCTGCTGTTAGAGTTGGCGACTTCAGGTCTTCTGGTACTAGCTCAAGAAGCTGTTTACCTTTAGACGTAATAAAGATGTCCTTACCCTTCTTTTCTATTAAAAATGTTTTAAAAAGCTTTTCAATAATATCTGCTCTAGTGGCTACTGTACCTATTCCTCCAGTTTCTCCTATTATTTTGA
Organism: Firmicutes bacterium UBA3546; assembly: GCA_002376545.1. GTDB lineage: Bacteria > Bacillota > Clostridia > Tissierellales > Proteiniboraceae > Proteiniborus. The sequence goes on from DFOH01000042.1 coordinate 9,209, forward strand.
TGAGAGCCTTGTCTTCTCCCTCCATGTACTTTTTAGGGTTTTCCATAGCTGAAAGCAAGGTTCCTTCGTTAAAAGGTGCTGGCGGCTTAGTTGCTCCCTTAGTCTGGACTATTGAGGATATTTTTAGTGTATCTCCCTTATTTATATTAGGCAGTATTTGCTCTCTTACATCATCTTCAGTATCTTCCTCATAGTTGTTTGAGTATACTTCCTTCCAGCCTTGACTCTTAACTATTTTTCCCTTGGCAATGAAGGTTTCATTTCCAATCTTAGCTTTTATAGAAGTCTCTTCATATTCAAAAGGAGGATACAGCACAGCTAAAAATCTCTTAACAACTAAATCATATATCTTACGCTCTTTATCATTTAATTCACCTAATTGCACTGTCTGCTCTGTTGGTATAATAGCATGGTGATCCGAAACCTTGCTATCATCAACAAATGATTTGTTTGCTTTAATAGGGCTTCTTAAAATAGTTGCAGCCATAGTCTTATATGGTCCTACACTGCAAGCCTTTACTCTATCCTTGATTGTCTCTACAATATCCGAAGACAAGTATCTAGAATCTGTTCTTGGATATGTGAGAACCTTGTGAGCTTCATATAATTTCTGCATTATTGAAAGGGTCTCTTTTGCTGAATAACTAAAAATTCTATTTGCATCTCTCTGTAGCTCTGTTAAATCATATAACCCAGAAGAAAAGCTTTTTTTGTAGGATTTGTCAACATCAATAACCTGAGCATCCTTACCCTTTACAGACGAAAGTATTTTATCACATTTTTCTTTATCAAATATTTTTATATCCTTTGTATGGCTATCCTGCCATGTTAGCTTTAGCTCCTTTGATAGAGCTTGGATACCATAGAAGTCTCTTGGTCTGAAGCTTTGGATTTCTTCTTCTCTCTTTGCAATCATTGCAAGTGTAGGAGTCTGTACTCTTCCACAGGAAAGCTGTGCATTATATTTACATGTCAATGCACGAGTAGCATTTATGCCTACAATCCAGTCAGCCTCAGCACGTGCTACAGCAGAAGCATATAAATTTTCATATTCCTTTCCGTTCTTTAATTTATTGAAGCCTTCCTTTATAGCCTTGTCTGTAACAGAGGATATCCAAAGTCTTTTAATTGGCTTCCTTATATTAGCCTTCTCGATTATCCATCTTGCAACAAGCTCTCCTTCTCGTCCTGCATCTGTTGCTATTACTATTTCGTTCACATCTTTTCTATTCATTTGCTCCTTAACAGCTTGAAATTGCTTACCAGTCTGCTTTATAACTACTAGCTTAAGCTGAGAAGGCAGCATAGGTAAATCCTCCAGCTTCCAAGCCTTATATCTTTTGTCATATTCTTCTGGGTCTGCCAATGTAACTAAATGCCCTAATGCCCATGTGACAATGTATTTGTCTCCTTCTAAATATCCATTCCCTTTTTTACTACATCCTAAAACCTTCGCAATATCTCTAGCCACTGAGGGCTTTTCTGCTAAAACCAAATATTTTCCCATATGTTTTCCTTCCTCTACAAATGTTATTTTTTACAACAATCAATATCTAAATCAACTTTAGTGATGATTATCAAATTCATAGCACCCTATCTCTAACTCTCAAACAAATAATATTAATTCTATTCGCTATTTCTCACCCTTTTGGATTTTGGGATTTACCTAATTACATCTAATAATTCATTCAGCGATTTAATCTCAGTGAAATTTTTACTATTAATATCAGTATCATGTTTACGATTTATAAAAATTGGCGTAAAACCAAAATTTTTAGCCCCGAGGACATCAGCTTCAAAGTTATCCCCTACAAAGTAAACTTGTTCCATTTCAATGCTAGTATCATATTTTCTAATATCATCAAATACAATTTTAAATATATCTTTATGCGGCTTCCTTATCTTATAATCTGCACTAAAATGTGTATTAATAAAATATTTTTCTAAATCATATTGGTTAATAAATTTTTTCATTACATTCTTTTTAAATATAGAATTACTTAATAACCATACTGGAATTCCTAATAACTTAAGTTGCTCTAAGATAGAAATAGTATCATTAAACAATTCAGTAGTATTTATTGTAAGTGCACAATTAAATAAAATTTCTTCTATCGGATAACTCACTTTAAAGCCATATTTATTTTTGAAATCTAAAAGTTCATCTTCAAATGCAAGTTCCGAATTATCCTCGCTTCTTTTATCATAAAGTTCTTTCCAATATGTAGCTGCATAATTTAAAAATTCATCTTTATCAGTATCTTCTGATAAAATATTTTCATGTATATAAATTAAACCAGAATCGAAATCAAATTTAATATCACGAAGTAATGTCTCAAATAAATCAAAGACAATAGCTCTAACTTTTGCCATAAAACTCCCCCACAAATTACTATTTTCCCTCTTATTTTGTTAAAAACCATATCTGCGATTTACCTACATTCTAACACATGATTTTTACATTTACTATCTAAACCCTTCTTTTAAGATTTTTATCTATTGAGTTTCAAGTCTTTCTACCAAAAACACTTCCACAGTATCCAAGATAACTCTTCTTTTAAATGGTTTGGAAGTGTATCAATAATGGTTGGATGGCTTTTCTATATATAATACATTTCATCAAACTGCTCTCTTATAATACTATAAATATGGTATAATATATATAATGATTAATAATCTGAATAATAAAATGTTAGGGAGGATTATTTATAGATAACGACAAGGCTTGGGAATATGCATTAGGTATGATTAAAATAGGTGGTTTAGAACCTTCAAAAGAATACTTAGAACTTATTGAAAAAGAAAAAAGGGGAGAAATAACTACAGATGATATAAGAAAAGTGTTAGATAAAAAATATAGGGTAAAGGATTCTAATTAGCATGAAGGATCCATATTTATATCAAAATACTGAAATATTAATAAACAAATTTAATATTAGAGACAATGATGAACTTAATTCGCTAGAGGCGGATTTTACCAGCTCCAGATTAAAGGACAACTCTGATTATGTAAGAAATGCTTTGGTAACTGTAACCGCAATATTTCATGACTTAGGAGATAAGTCTAACCCAAAATATCTTATTAGAATAATAAAAGATGCTATAAAAAGGGGTAAAAATGATTAAATCCTATTCAGATTATGAAATCTAAACAGGACTTTTATATTAGATTGAATGCCTTCGTCTGCTATTTCAACTTTCTCTAAGCAATTCGATAATGTCTTCATATTATTTACCTCTGGCAGTAGGAGTTGCCTGAATCACAAATATCCATAAACAAAATTGCATTTTGACAGTAAAATTACCTCCTTAACATACTTCCCTGAAACAATTTGTCTGTCCTCAAAATACCTTTCTGCAAAAAAAGCTGCCCTTAGCTTAATATTTATGCTTCTGTATTCCCTTTTGATAGGAAAAGTAGCTTCCTTCAAAAATCTTTCTTCCACCATTTATCCCTACACATGAAGTCTTACAATGGGCAATTCCCATAAAACCTTTAAGCAATTTTAGTAAACCAAATAATCTCTTTATTGCTTATAATTGAGACATAGAGAGGAATGGTGTCTGACCCCATTTTGCGTTTTACCGTTTTACGTTTGTAATGAGATTGTAAGAAGTGACCTATATAATTCAGACTGTAAGATAAATTATGGTCTATTTTTTATTTGAGGGAGGACAAAAATGATTATATTGAAAGCAGAGAATCTTAAGAAATATTATGAAAAGGGTATTAATATGGTAAAAGCACTTGATGGGATAGATATTGAGATAAAAAGAGGTGAATTTGTTTCAATTGTAGGCACATCTGGGAGTGGCAAAAGTACATTATTGCATATGCTTGGAGGTCTAGATAGAGCAACTAATGGGAAGGTATATGTGGATGGTAAGGATATTTTTTCAATGAATGATGATCAATTGGCAGTATTTAGGCGTAGAAATATAGGGTTTATATTTCAAAACTATAATCTTGTACCTATATTAAATGTTTATGAAAATGTCATACTTCCTATAGAACTTGACGGCAATAAAGTAGACGAAGTTCATGTTGACAATATTATTAAAACCCTTGGTCTTTCTGAAAAAATTAATAATTTGCCTAACAATCTTTCGGGAGGTCAACAACAAAGAGTTGCCATAGCTAGAGCGCTTGCCACAAAGCCTGCAATAGTTCTAGCTGATGAACCTACAGGAAACTTAGATAGTCGAACAGGTCAAGAGGTCTTAGGGCTTTTAAAAGTAACCAGTGAAAAGTTCAATCAGACAATAGTGATGATTACTCATAATGAAGAGATAGCACAATTAGCAGATAGGACTATTCGTATAGAAGATGGGAAGATAGTTAGAGGTGATATTTAATGTACGAAAACAATAACAAGGCTATTATAAATAAATTAGCAAACCGTAGTATTAAGTCCAGTTCAATGAGAAATATCTTTGCTATCCTAGCTATTATACTGACAACTGTGTTATTCACTACCGTATTTACCATAGGGATAAGTATGATTAAGTCTATTGAATATAGTACTATGAGACAGGTAGGAGGTTCTGCTCATGGTGGGTTTAAATATCTTACAACGGAAGAATTTGAAATTATAAAGGAACATAAGAACATAAAGGAGTACGGAATTGCCATTCCAGTATCTATTGCTGAAAATCCTGAACTTACAAAAAGACAAGTTGAGATAAGATATGTAGATAAAAAGGAAGCAGGATATAATTTTATATTACCACTCACTAGGGGAGATATGCCAAAGAAAGAAAATGAAATCGTACTGGATACCATAACATTAGACATGCTGGGTCTAGAACATGAACTAGGGCAGGATATTATTTTAGATTATAGTATTGAGGGGAAATCCTATAGTAAAAGCTTTATTTTAAGCGGATATTATGAAGGTGATATTGTATCAATGGCAAGTTCAGCTTGTGTTTCAGAGGAATTTATAGATAAAAACCTTTCGGATATAGACCAAAAACTTTCTAAAGAATCAGGCTCATATACAGGTGTAATTAACCTTGATGTAATGTTAAATAATAAGTATAATATTAAAGAAAAATTACTTAAGATATTATACGATAGTGGTCTTGATACAGACAAAATTTCATTAGGTGTAAACTGGGCATATATGGGTAGTGGTTTATCTATGAAACTTAGTGATATGGTTCCACTGTTGAGTCTATTGTTATTAATAATGTTAAGTGGCTATTTAATTATTTATAATCTGTTTTATATATCTGTAGTCAAGGATATACGTTTTTATGGACTACTTAAAACAATAGGTACAACATCTAGACAATTGAGAAAACTAATTATAAAACAGGGCATTATACTGTCAACCATAGGGATACCCATTGGATTAATACTTGGTTATTTGGTAGGAATTGTTCTTTTACCATATATACTACAGGTCCTAACTTTTTCCCATGCTGCTACTTCAATAAATCCAATTATATTTATTGGATCAGCATTATTTTCAATAACTACTGTACTAATAAGTTGCCATAAGCCTGCTAAGATTGCTGCTAAAACATCACCAATTGAAGCGGTTAGATATACAGGAATATCTCAAAGTGGAGGGAAAAGGATTAAGAAATCTAGAAATGGTATAAAGCTTTACAAGATGGCATTTTCTAATATACTTAGAAATAAGAAAAAAGTTTTTATAGTTATAGGTTCTCTTTCTCTTAGCATGATTTTGCTAAATGGTGTTTATACAATTGTTTATGGTTTTGATATGGATAAATATCTAAGTAGGGAAGTAGGTACAGATTTTACAATAGGGGATGCAAGTTTTTATAGATGGCGCTTTAGTAATAATGACCCTAATGCTGTTACGGAAGAACTATGTAATGAAATAGAAAGTCTCCCAGGTGTTGAAGGTGTTGGCAAACTATATAATAATCAAATTAAAATACCTACCAGTGAGAAAATAGAGGAATTAGCTAGAGAGAAATTAGATGTAGTTGATAATATGTATAGGGATGGCTTAGAGGCTCTATTGAAAAATAAGATGATGTGGGTAGACATTTATGGTATGGATATTAGATTATATACTTTATTAAATCAATATATAGTTAAGGGAGAATTCGATAGTGAATTATTTGAAACAGGAAATTATGCAGTTATAGAACGAAACTATTGGATGGGGGATATATATGATATTGGTGATAAAGTATCTCTACCATTTGAAAATGAGGTAAGAGAATATAAGGTTATGGCAATTGTAGAGTATTTACCATTATATATTTATAGCGGGAGCACATTTATAGATGGGGCCAAAATGTATATCCCATCGGAGGAATATGGAAGACATACAGATAATCTTTCAATTATGACAGCCATGTTTAATGTAGAAGATGAGCATATTCCAAATATAGAGAGATATGTCAAAGATAAGATAAAGCAAATTCCAACCCTTGATTATCGTTCAAAATCAACTTATGAAAAGGAGTATCATGATATGGTAAATACTTATACCACCGTGGGATATACTTTAAGCTTTATTATTGGATTAATAGGTATACTGAATTTTACCAATGTTATAATCACAAGTATTATATCCCGTAGGCAAGAGTTTGCAACGATACAAAGTATAGGGATGACAAACAAACAGCTTAGACAAATGCTTATTTTTGAGGGGCTATACTATGCCTTAATTACTTTTATTGTTGTTCTGACAATAGGTATGCCTATTATCTACCTTGGAATTAACTCAACTGTAGGAGGAATGTCATTCTTTAGTTATCATTTCACTATATTACCAATAATTCTGTCTATGCCTATATTAATTGGTATTTCAGGATTAATACCAGCCTTGTCTTTTACTAGCATTAAAAATACTAGTGTAGTCGAAAGATTAAGGGAAATAGAATAGTTAGAAATCATAAAATGGGCTAAAAATAGTCCTTTTTATGTTATAATATATTCCATAAAAATTAAAGGATTTGATTAAATGAATAATATATTGATAATAGAAGATGATAGACTATTAAACGAAGGGATATCCTTTGCTTTAAAGGGTGAAGGATATGGTATATCATCAGCATATAATGGTAAACAAGCAATTGAACTTTTAAATGAAAATATTGATTTAATAATAATAGATATAAATCTCCCCGACATAGATGGTATAGCTCTTTGCAAACATATCAGAAAAGATATAACTGTACCTATTATTTTCCTTACTGCTAGAGATACGGAAGAAGATATAATAAAGGGATTTAAAGTAGGTGCTGATGATTATATAACAAAACCCTTTTCTCTTCCCATACTTAAAGAAAGGATAAAAGCAGTATTAAAGCGTGGAATAGAAAAGAATAATATATATGAATATAAAGGACTTAAATTTGACTTTCATAATCTACGCCTTAGCAAGAATAATGTGGAAATCTCTATTACTGCTACAGAGGTAAAATTGTTAGAACTATTTATTAGAAATAAAGGTGCAGTTCTAACACGGTCATTGATACTTGATAAGATTTGGGATATAGATGGGGATTTTGTAGATGAGAATACCATTAGTGTAAATATTCGTAGGCTTAGGGCTAAAATTGAAGATGATCCCTCAAAACCTGGTTTTATTAAAACAGTATTTGGTATAGGTTATGCATGGGGTGATGATAGATGAAATACTCTATAAAGAATTTAGTTAGGGCCACTATGACATTAATAGTCATACTTTCTATTTTGTTCATAGGAGTTATTTCATTTCTTCTTCCTAGTTTTGATGTAAAGATAATTGGATTAATATTAGGTTTCTCTTTTGTAATAATAGCTACTTGTACTTCATTTATAGTATTGGTAACCAATCATGTGCATACTACCCTTGATTCTTTGAGCCAAACTATTGAATCAATAATAGATGATAATCCACAGGATATATTTTCTACTATAGAGGATACAATGCTTTCTAAATTACAAAGCCAAATAATAAAATTATCAGATATCTTAAAGGCATATAATATAAAGCAGAAAAAAGAAAAAGATAATATAACAGCATTAATTTCAGATATATCTCATCAACTAAAGACACCTCTTGCAAATCTCAATATGTATAACTCATTGCTATTAGATGAAAAACTTGATGATAATAAAAGAATGGAATTCACTAAAAATATGGAAAGCCAAGTTGAAAAATTAAATTGGCTTATGGAATCTTTAATTAAGATGTCAAGACTTGAAACAGGTATTATAAAACTATATCCACAAAAACAATCTATATCACAGACAATATTGCAATCAATACTTATGATATCGTCAAAGGCTGAAGAAAAGGGAATGAATATTAGTTTGAATGGTGATGATATAAGTCTTATTCATGATAGTAAGTGGACACAGGAAGCCATTTTTAATATTTTAGATAATGCTGTAAAATATGGTCCGGAAAATACAGAAATAGATATATTAATAATAAAATATGATCTGTTTTGCAGAATAGATATTGCAGATAGGGGCGGAGGAATAATAGAATCGGATACTAATAAAATCTTTACACGATTTTATAGGGGAGAAAATTCTAAAGATAAAGAAGGTGTAGGGATTGGATTATTCCTATCTAGAAAGATTATCTCAAGACATGGAGGTTATATAAAAGTAAAATCAATACCAGGAGAAGGTACAATATTCTCCATATTTTTACCAACCTCAAACTATTATTAAAGAAAAACGAACTAGCAATATGAAAATATCGCCAGTTCATTATAATTGGGGAAATTATGGGGTCAGGAAATTATGGTATCTGACCCCGAATTGCTCCTAAAATAGCCCTAGATTCTTTGTATTTTGGACAAAACCATATTTATATAAAATAGTCCAAACTTTTGTGTACATCCCAAATATTTTTATCTAAAATTTCTTGATTTTTTCAATTTCTTCAGCTAATTCGTTTAAATATATCCATTTTTGCATCTTTTCATCTAGTTGCTTTTCAAGTTCTTCTTTTTGAACTAGTAGCTCTTGTAATAGTATATAATCGCTGGCTGCCCCACCGATTTTAGACTCTGTATCTTGTATTTTTTCTTCAAGCTTGGCAATTATATCGTCAATTTCATCAAATTCCCTTTGTTCTTTGAAGGTGAACTTTAACGGTCTTTCTTTTATTTTTTCTGATTTATTATTAATAACTTCGACAGGATTTATATTATCCACAGCTTTGCTTTTATTATAATTTTGACCACGTGAGTTACCCACATTGTCCACAACTTCATTTTCTCTAAATAACGAGTAATTTCCTGTATACTGCTTTATCCCTCCATTCCCCTCAAAGACAAATATTTTCTCTGCCATTTTATCTAAAAAATATCTGTCATGAGAAACAGCAATGACTGCCCCTTGAAAGTCATCTAAATAATCTTCTAATATAGTAAGAGTTTCGATATCTAGGTCATTAGTGGGCTCATCTAAAAGCAATACATTAGGCGCATCCATCAGCACTCTTAGTAAATGTAATCTTCTTTTTTCTCCTCCTGAAAGCTTGCCTATGGGAGCCCATTGCTCATGAGGAGGAAATAGGAATCTTTCTAGCATCTGTGATGCACTTATCTTTTGTCCATCAGCTGTAGGCAAAAATTCTGCCCCTTCTCTTATATAATCTATAACCCTTAAGCTCTCATCCATATGATAGGTTTCTTGAGAAAACAATCCAATTCTCACCGTCTCTCCTATGTCTATATTTCCACTATCAGGCTCTAATCTTTTGCTTATAATGTTTATGAGCGTTGATTTTCCACTTCCATTTGGTCCTACTATACCAACCCTGTCATCTCTCAGCACTATATAGCTAAAGTTATCTATTACCTTTTTATCATCAAAGGCTTTAGTTATATGCTCCAGCTCTATAATTTTCTTGCCTAAACGACTGCTGGCTACTGATATATCCAGCTTGTCATTAGTTGTATCTATAGCCTTTTCACTAAGCTTTTCAAAACGCTCTATTCTGGCCTTTTGCTTAGTGCTCCGTGCTTTAGCACCTCTCATTATCCATGCTAATTCTTTTCTCATTAGGCTTTGTCTTTTTCTTTCGCTTGCAGCCTCAATTTCTTCTCTTTCCAGCTTTTTCTCTAAAAAATAATTATAATTGCCCTTGTATATATGGAGGTTTCCAGTATCCAATTCAATTATCTGATTAACTACTCTATCTAAAAAATATCTGTCATGGGTTACCATTAGAAGTGCGCCTTTTCTTTTGTTTAGATATTGCTCCAGCCAATCTATTGTATCATTGTCAAGATGATTTGTTGGCTCATCTAAAATAAGCAATTCTGAGGGACTGATAAGTGCTGAGGCAAGGGCAATTCTCTTTCTCTGTCCTCCTGATAAATTGCCTACCTTTGCACTAAAGTCTAATACGCCAAGCTTAGTCAATACTGCTTTAGCTTCACTTTCTATTTGCCAAGCACCTGCTGCATCCATGGCACCTGTAAGCCTTGTGACCTCTTCAGCCGATGCATCTGGATTTTGAATAGCTTTTTCATATGCTCTTATTACTTTCATAATCTCTGAGCTGCCTCTAAACACCTGCTCAATGACAGTAGCTTCAGGGTCAAAATCAGGATTCTGCCACAGGTATTCTATTCTAACGGTGCTTCCTTTTATAATTCTGCCTTTGTCTGGCACTTCTATTCCTGCGATTATTTTTAATAGGGTGGACTTTCCTGTACCGTTTATACCTATAACCCCTATTTTATCTCCTTCATTTATTCCAAGATTTATATTATTAAGAAGTTGTTTTTCACTATAGCTTTTTGAAATGCTCTCCATACTTATAATGTTCATATATTTTTTCCTTCCTAATTTCTTTTGTTTATAATTCTTTATAACATATGCATAAGCAGATAGCAAGAACCTTTGGTTCTAAGCTTGCTATACATAAGCTAATAAAATCACAAATGCGCCAAGTTTTTTCTTGTCGCATTTACTGTGCTTTCAATCTATTTCTATATTGCCTGCTTAAGTATCTGCCCAATATTTTCATTAAAGGTCAAAGCAGCCCTTCTATCGTATTGTGTCTGGGATTTATTTATTAGAATCAGCTTATTTCCTCTATAATACTCTACTAATCCGGCTGCTGGATAAACAGTTAGAGATGTTCCTCCAACAATCAGCACATCCGCTCCTCGAATATATTTTACAGCGCTATCTAGTACATTCATATCCAGGCTTTCCTCATACAAAACTACATCTGGCTTCACTATGCCATTACATTGGTCGCATTTTGGTATGCTGGTGGCTTTCAATATGTAGTCAAGGTCAAAAAATCTATCACATTCTATACAGTAGTTTCTGAAAATTGAACCATGTAATTCAAGGACATTTTCTGAGCCTGCCATTTGGTGAAGTCCATCTATATTTTGAGTGATTACTGCTTTGACCTTGCCTTTTCTTTCTAGCTCTGCAAGAGCAAGATGTGCAGCATTAGGCTCAGCATTCTTGTATACCATTTTTGTTCTATAAAAGTCATAAAAGTCTTCTGTGTGGTTCATAAAAAAGCTATGACTCAATATCATCTCTGGCGGATATTTAATACTGCTTTCTGTTGAATAAATTCCTGAGCTAGACCTGAAGTCGGGTATATTGCTTTCAGTAGATACTCCTGCTCCCCCGAAAAAAACAATATTATTACTTTCTTCTATTATATTCTTTAGTTTTTCAATACTCATTGTCCTCCTCCTTCTATTCTACTCTATCTAATTTATCCTATTTAATTATTCCTTATTAATTAGCTTATTGTATGCATCTATTAATTCAATCATCTTATCATTGTCGCCCCCATGGTCAGGATGATATTTTTTTGCTAGCTCTCTAAATCTCCTCTTTATATCCTCCATACCTGCCCCTGGATCTAAGCCAAAAACCGATAATACCTCTACATCGTAAATGTCATGGAAATTCAATCCATTTTCTCTGCAATGCTGAAAATAAACCTTATAAAAATACTCTTCCAAAACCTCTTCCAGCTCCTGCTCCTTAAGCTCAATGAGCTTCCACAATGGGTATTTTACTGTCAGTTCATTAGATGATTTTGTGGAGAAATAATCATCCCAAATATATTTCATAGAAGATGAGGTTGACCCATAGTTAAAACGTATTCTTTTCTCTGACTTCTTAAGTTCTCTTAGCTTACGTTTTAATTGCTCAACTTCCATCTTTGTACCTCCATGTAAAAGTTTTGATGACACTGGTTATACTTGGCAGATTATACTTTGCTTTTCTTATACTAAAATATTGCCTATTCTGCTGACCTCTTAATAATGAATAAAGTCAAAATTCCTACTACTGTAAGCAATGCAAATATTCCTGTAAGAAAATATGGCGAAGGCTGACTTGCAATGAAAATGCTTGTTGGCCCATCTGCACCTCCTATAATTCCTATAGAAGCAGCATTCCCAATACCCCTATTCAGTTTATATGATAAATATATAGGGAGTAAAATTTCAAAGCCTAATCCTATAACAGTAATTATTCCAGCTATAGCTGTAAATATGACAATTGCTTTAAATATCTTTCTTTTATCCAATTTAACTCACTCCATTTCTTTTCCTATTAATTATTTCTATCTGAAGCCGTCTTTTTCCTTCTTATAAAACATTTTTTTACATGTTAAGAGCTATCAACAGTATCTCAGCTTAAATTTGTTCACTTCTATTCGGTCGTGCAAACTTGGTGCTCTTTGCATTTGACCTATCTACGATTTATGAAAAAACTTCATAAATCAAATTAGACCATGAAAAATGCGACAAGATTTAGCTTTCTCCTATCGCATTAATTATAGCATAAGATATATAATAATATTTTACTCTAATGGTATATCAATAGTTTTATTATAGGCTTGGGTATAAGTCATCTTCTCTATACTCAGCTCATACTTATTACCCGTTTTAGGAAAGTGCAATGTTCTAGTATGCAGGATTGTTCCATTCTCTAGCTTTTTTAGGTCACTATTGATGGTTTCCTTGAGACCTATTCTTTCTCCATCTACAATAAGCACTACTTTTGTAAGAACTATGTCATCCCTTGTAGTAAAAGTAACATATGTGCTGCCTTCCGCCTCGTATAATTCATTGATTTCAATATTTTGTTGCAGGATTTCAGCCTGTTGATTATTTAATCCTTCTTTAATTTCTATTGTTTTACTCACATCCCTATCTAGAGAAAAGCTTAGTATATTGAGCTGAAGTGAGCTTAAATCATCAGGTAATGCATCATATTCAATATGAAATCTAATTCCTTTAGTATCTGTACTCACGCCACCGCCCTGATACTCTACCTCCTGCCCATTAGCTATTAGTTTCATGTCTACATTTTTAGGTCTGAGCCTCTCCCCTAATATGTGGTCCTTTGCTAGCTCTATAATATTTTGTATCTTCCCATGTATTACCGTTTTTGTAGGTGAGGCTACAATTGATTCCAAATGAATTTTTGTATCTCCCTCTTTTATTGTTTTATTGATGTTCTGTTTTAATGTGTGACCCATTGCCTTGCTTGGATCTATTCTGAAGCTAATCTCTCCTTCCTCCATTTTATTGTCTTCTGTTAGATACATCTTCAAATGAAGAGTTTTTTCAAATATGGAGGGTTTCTCAAAGCTATGAATCCATGTAATTTCAGTATTTTCATCATTTATTCGACCATGGCCGCTCTCTGGATTATATTCTCTGATGAATCCTTTAATGGATGACATAAGAGGATTGGAAGCCTTATCAACTTCACCTTTTGGGTCTTTGACAGTATAGAAGGCTAAAAGCTGGTTTTCATCAACCATTATTCCATCTAGTGTTACAGATAGACCATTTTTGAAAGTATAGCTTTTTCCTATGGGCTGACCCTTTCCTAATTCATTTAGCTGTCTTAAGGTTCCATTCATTACTTGGTCATATCCAAGGAGCTTTTTTCCGTAATAGGCTAGTGCATTAAAATTGTAGCCTATTAGAAAAAATGCAATACATGCTGCTACAATTACTGTCTTCCAGCTTTTCTTCCTTACCTTAGCTGGTGAGCTGCTTTCTAACGCTTTATACAGCCTTGATTCAAACTCTTCTGGCACCTCTATGTTATCTATTTCAGTCTTTTTTTTACTTAACATCTTTTCAATTTCTTTCATATCCATCACCTCCGAGGCTTTCCTTCAAATTTTTGAGACCTATAGAAATACGTGATTTCACTGTTCCAAGGGGTATTTTTAGTAAATCTGATATGGTCTGATAGTCTAGCTCCAGAAAGTATCTAAGCTTAATAACCTCCTGATGCTTTTCATTCAGCTTTGATAAATGCTCTTCTAATATAATCTGCTCATCCTTTGCTTCTAACTCACCTTCGTAGCCTTGTTCTTCTATAACATCTAATGAAATCAGCTTGTTTTTTTCCCTTAAGAGCTTTTTACAGCAGTTTACTAAAATTGTTTTGCTCCAGCTGTAAAAGGCCTCTGGCTTTTTTAATTGGTGAATCTTTTCATGCAAAATTACAATCATATCAGACATTGCATCTAATGAATCCTCTTTATTTTTCATATATATAAAGGCCAATTTATAATAGTCTTGATTTCTAGCCATGACTAGCTGAACTAATGCATCCTTATGACCTTGTTTTGCTTTTTTCACTAGTAATTCTGTGTCCACCTCAGCACCCTCTTTCATATATAAGAGTATTTCATTATGGAAAAAGTTCATTCTATTTTGAAACTTTTTTATACAAAAAAAGCCCATAATAAGGGCTCTTTGGAATAAGGGTAAATGACCTTTGAAAATTTATTTGGTGTTATAAGCTTATTTATTGATACTTTTATATTCATCTTTAGTAATGCTAAAATATTTCACTTCCATCTTAAATAGCTCCATATCCTTTACAAATTTAAGTCCTAGCTTCTCTATTACATTAATTGAAGCTTTATTTAATGGCTTAGAAAGAGCTATTATATGATCTAAGCCTATTTCTTCAAATCCATATTTAAGAGATGCCATTGCTGCCTCTGTAGCATACCCTTTTCCTCTGGCATGTTTGCCAAATACATATAAGACCTCTGTTTCTGAAATGTCTTTAATGAAGTTCAGTCCACAATGTCCCAATAAACAATCAGTTTCCTTATCTACAACAGCCCATATTCCATAGTTATATTTCTCCCAATGCTTCACCATATAATTCATGAATCTCTCGGTCTCTTCTAATGTATGTCCTTCTCCCTTTGGAAGCCATCTCCCGACTTCATATTCTCCCATAATGTCAGCATAGGCTTCTAAATCCTTTTCAATATCAAAATGTCTTAAATATAATCTTTCAGTTTCTATTCTCATACACTAACCCCCAACAAAAAATATAGCATTGATAAATTAACAGCTAAATTCTAACAGCTGCTGTTGCATCACACTTTCAGAAAAAGACTATTGCCCTAAGCAAATGTGTAATACATTTCATACTGTGAAATGGAATCCTTAGTGAAACCTAAACATTTTACAAAGCCCAAAAGACCTGCATTATTGGAGAAATTTATTACAAGCTTCTCTATGCCAAGCTCTTCCACAGCATGATTTATAAGCCCTTTTCCTATATTTTGACGACGAAGCTCTGGAGCAATCCATAGAAAACTAATCTTTCCCTTAGGGTGAATGCTTAAACCCCCCATTAGCTTATTTTCCTTAAACAATCCATAATGTACTTGCCCATCAATTTGACTGATGTAATCTAAATCATTTTGCCAATTTATATGTATGTCTGCGATTTCATTTTCTAGTACTCTTAAAACCTCTATGTCTACCTTTTTCACCTCTAAAGCATTAGGTATAATTCCTTGAATTTCTGAGGGATTACCATGGGAATAGTATGCCATGTCATATACCTTTTCATAGCCCTTTTTCTTGTAAAAATTAATTGCTCTATCGTTGCCTACTATAACCTCTAAGAACATTTGCTTACAATCATTTTCTAGAGCTATTTCCTTATGGAGCTCAAAGAGCTGTTTTCCCACTTCAGTCCCTCTATAATCTGGATGAATGCAAAATGCCCCGCATCTAAGTGTTTTTATTCCCTCATAAACCTTGATACCGCCTAAATTTAGTCCTACTGGCTCATTTCCATCAAGAGCTATAATAGAATGCTCCAAGCTATTTCCCTCTGGTCCAAAAAAACGTTTAACAAAGAACTCCTTTGGCATCTCAATCTTTATGATATAATCTGAAAATCCAATTTGAAAAGCTTGAAATATAGTATCTACATTTACCTCTGTGCACCTTTTATAAGATATCATCTAAACCACTCCTACTTTATCAGAATCATACTTTTTACTTAATATTGTGCAAATATCTATAATATCCTCTGATGAAAATTCTTTTTGAAATCTTCTTTTCAATTTTTTATAATATGAGAATCTAAGCATTGAATATTTTTCAAGCTCTTTAATATATTTCTTACTGAATCCCTTTCTATTTTTAGATATTGCTTCAAAAATCATGATAATACAGTATTTCTGTATGATTTTCTTTAGCTTCGTTGAATCCTCCGATAAGAAAACCTCTGCATTCTCTACAGTTTCCTCAATAAACCATAACAGCTTATTTACCAGCTTGTCTAAGGACCATTTTTGAGCAACCTGTGAAAGTATAGTCATATGTCCATTGCTTAGATCTTCTTCTACGTCCTGAAGGTCATCTATTATCTGCAAAAATACGCCATATCCAAACATAAAATCTGCTTCCTCTAACGTAAGCTCTCCTTTTACAAGACAGCCGTCAGCTAGTACTGATGCGCCTCCTTTTTCAATGCTTATACCAATTATATCTCTTTCATAAGGAAGACTTTTCTCTCTCTGCTGAAGAAGACTCTTCTCTTGACCCTTATGAATAGCCAATAAGCTTTGAGATACCTGAGGATACCTCTCTCTTGGAAATTCTCCCTCAATCTTTTT
Organism: Firmicutes bacterium UBA3546; assembly: GCA_002376545.1. Taxonomy (GTDB): domain Bacteria; phylum Bacillota; class Clostridia; order Tissierellales; family Proteiniboraceae; genus Proteiniborus. The sequence continues at coordinate 26,101 of DFOH01000042.1, forward strand.
AACAAGCTTATATATATTTTCTTCATTGGTGTTTGATGTCTTAGCCTCTTCTCCACACAACCATTTTCTAAACTTTTTATTAAAATCCATTTTATTTTCAGTCGATATTTCAGGGTCATCAAGATAGTTGTCGCTATATGGATACAACATGCTATATGAGAAAATAGAAGGTGTCAATTTGGGTTCCATGTTAAATAATACCTGAATACTATTCATAATCCACACATTTCTAATAGCTTGAAATGTATCATATACATTCATGCTTGAATCAAATTCCCTAACTTCTTTAATAAATTCCTCGGTAACTAAAGAGTATCCCTTATCCACAAAGAAGCTAATATATCCACCATCATTTCCAATAATATTTGCTTCCAGTTCCTTTATTAATGAAAATATCCTATCAATCCAATCTTTCTCTTCACCCTCTTTATTAGGTATATTATGCAGTTCGTCAAAAAGCTCTTTTCTGAACCTTTCTACTTTTCTTTCGTTAGAAAGCTTTTCAGACAATTCAATTTCTCTTTCAAATTTATAAAAATCAGCCTTTGTATTCCACCACAGATTTAGATACTTAAGCTTTAGATGCTCAACTGCTTTTCCAATATCATTGAAACTGCTGTTTTTTTCCCAATCATCTGCATTAATGGTCATATACTCACCTCTATCTTCCATCCAATACCTCAGTAATCAGTATTCTACAAAGGTATACACTAATTCCAAATTTTACACATAAATATAAATAATATTATTCTATACACTACTAGAAAACCCTTTATTTTCTGTTAGGGTACCTAAATATTATTGTTAAATCCTTTAAATATTTTAAAGAAAACAGCATGTCTTATATAAGGCATGCTGTTTCACATAAACAATATATTATATAGGCATCCAACATCATAATAAAAAATACTAAGGAATGCATTTGGAGAATATGGCTATAGCTCCCAATGAATGGAGATGAAAAATCCGTAAAGAAATCAAATCAAGGTAAGGTCAGCATACGCTGACATAAGGAGTTACTACGAAATCAAAGATTTCTGTAACTCCATTAACCGAAGCGAGTTTATAAATTTTAGGATTTTTTATTGGAATGAATTGTAGGAGTTATCCATATTTGAAACCGCAATCCGTGGATTTTTTATTATGGTTTCATGTTGGATGCCTATATAATTTATTTTGATTAAGTCAGATAAATATATCCATAAATAATTTCCTAGGCAATATGCAGCCAATAGTATTATAATTATATTCCACTAAGAATTTAACTCTTTTGATATTTTATTCCCTGATAGCTATTCCTTTTTTTTAGCTCCATATCAATCTCTGACAATACTTTTAGCTTATCTAGACTCCATAGTGGCTCTACTAATAAGGCTCTTTTCCCATCACCTGTAAGCCTATGAATAACCATGTCCTGTGGTAGATACTCAATGCTATCTGCAATTAAATATATATATTCATCTTTAGATAGTATATGAAATGGTGTTCTTTTGTAATACTCGTAAAGATCAGTTCCTTTTTGGACATATAACAAATGAAACTTGACACCCCAAGTTCCTGTTGCAGCTACATACTTTACTGAAGACAGTATATCCTCCTTTGACTCATTAGGCAGTCCAAATATTATATGAGTCACTGCTTTTATGTTTCTTTTCTTTAATTGCTTTATAGCTTCGTCATAGCAGTCTAAAGCATATCCTCGTCTTATAAGTCCAGCAGTTTTCTCATGAATAGTTTGCAGTCCAAGCTCAATCCAAAGAAAGGTTTTTCTATTAATTTCATCTAGTAAATCCAATACCTCTTCAGATAGGCAGTCTGGTCTTGTAGCTATGGCAAGACCTACTACACCATCTTGAGATATGGCTGAATAGTATTTTTCCTTTAAATCCTCATAGGTAGAATAGGTATTAGTAAAGTTTTGAAAATAGGCAATGTATTTTCCGCTATCCCACTTTTTAGATAAAAGCTGCTTTTGACTGTTAATCTGCTCACTTATATCTAAGCATCTGGAAGCTGCAAACTCTCCTGAGCCTTCTTCTCCACAAAATATGCAGCCTCTGTTTCCCAAGGTTCCATCCCTATTAGGGCAGGTAAATCCCCCGTCCAGAGATAGCTTTATCACCTTAGAGTCGAATGTACTTTTCATTTCATAATTAAAAGAGCGATATCTTTTATCTCCCCACATCGTGTTATCACAGCCTTTGCTTATCTTAGGTATATTTTAACCTTTTTTGCTTATATCATTTTTTCTATATATTTACTTTACCATATATTATAAAAGAATGTAAAAACAAAAAATCCAAAGCTATTTGCCAAGGATTTTCGAGAATTATTATTGTCCTTTTTTAACCCAAGATGCTACTTCTAATGTACGCTTTGTTTGATGCTTAACTGCATCCTTTACGTCTTCTACCATTTTGCCTTCTCCATCTATAGTTGCCGAGGTTCCGTAAGGGTTTCCACCGGCTTTAAATATAGAGCTGTCAGTATATCCTGGAGGTACTATTATAGCTCCCCAGTGCATCATAGATGTATATATTGCATGTACTGTAGCCTCTTGACCTCCATGGGAGTTTTGTGCTGTTGACATTGCAGATACTACTTTATTTGTTAACTTTCCTTTAGCCCATAATCCGCCTTGTAAATCCATAAATTGTTTGATTTGAGATGCAACATTTCCAAAACGTGTTGGAGAACTGAAAATTACGGCATCTGCCCATTCTAAATCTTCTGATGAAGCTACTGGTACATCTTTTGTTGCTTCAACATGAGCCTTCCATACTGGATTATTTTCTATTACCGACTCTGGTGCTAATTCCTGTACCTTTAGTACTCTAACCTCTGCTCCTGCTTCTTTAGCTGCCTCCTCTGCCCATTTTGCCAGCTGATAATTGCTGCCTGTCATACTATAATAAATAACCGCTAATTTAACTTTTTCCATTTATACTTCTCCTTTCAGTAATTCACTTATATTAATAGTATTTATTTACTATAACCTGCTAGTCATAGTTTACCCGAATTTTACCAGTCTAAACATAGCAAAAAATACCCTAACAGGGTACTATATATTCCGCAGTTTCGTAGCATAAATTTTATTTGCTCCCTATCACTCACCGACACATGACAGGGGACGGAGTTACTGTCACATTGTCAATAACCCGCCCCCTTGTCATCATCCTAGCAGGTGCCTAGGTCTTTATCACTCCATACTCCTTGAAGCCACTAAATCTATTCCTGTGCCTAATATATCTCTAATGATTACCTCTCCTACCTTTACTGGTGCTTCTACTTCAAGAGAGTTTATAAGCTCCATGCACTTGAAATTCATATCCTTTGGTATGGCTCCATTAGTCTTTACAGGCAATCTCTTTAGATGTGAATTGTTTATCTTAATAGTTGAGGTAATCACTCTAGTAGGGTTTGTCATCTCTAGTATTCCATAGCGTTCTCCTCTTTTACATTGGTTTCCGCTGACTATATACCCATCAGGGTTTGTAGTGTCTTTTGTTATGGTTAAGCGGCATCCAATTGGACAAACTATGCAAATAGTATCCATATTATTCTCCCTCCTTGTCTAATTCCACAACTAAAGTCTCTCTAGTAGTATCCTTTAGGAGGCTAATATCTATATTTACTCTCTCCATTTCTCCTGGAGTGAGGGTTCTCTTCTTAATCTTTCTAATGATTTCTTCACCTAGCTTCACATTCATAATTACATCAGAGTATACATCGTCTGATCTCATGAAAAGAGTTATCAAATTATCCAAATTTTCTAATCTTATTACCTGAGGCACTATGTATCTAATCCCTTTTCCAGCCTTAGTGACAATAGCTCTTTCTGATTTACTGAAGCCTTCTAATACATATTGGGCTGCATTTTTCCCTGCTCTACGTCCTTCTTCACTAACATAGTCAACTAGGTCATGGACATGTACTACATTGCCACAGGCAAAGATACCTTCTACAGTCGTTTCCATAGATTCATTTACTATAGGACCTCCTGTTATGCTGTCAAGCTTTAGATTGGCACTCTTAGAAAGCTCATTTTCAGGTATTAGCCCTACTGATAACAGCAATGTATCACATTCAAAATATCTCTCTGTACCTGGAATAGGTCTTCTGTTTTCATCTACCTCTGATAACTCTATTCCTTGAATTCTGTCCCTTCCATCTATTCTTGTTATAGTATGGCTCAAGAATAAAGGTATATTATAGTCATGAAGACATTGAACAATATTTCTAGTAAGCCCTCCTGAATATGGCATAAGCTCTGCTACTCCTATAACCTCTGCCCCTTCTAATGTGAGTCTTCTTGCCATTATGAGTCCAATATCTCCTGAGCCTAGTATAAATATTTTCTTGCCTACCATATAGCCTTCCATATTTATATATCTTTGAGCCGTTCCTGCTGTAAATATACCTGAGGGTCTTGTACCAGGAATATTAATAGCTCCCCTAGTTCTCTCTCTACAGCCCATTGAAAGTATTATTGATTTTGCTCTTATATTGATTAATCCATCCTTAGAATTTACTGCACTGATAATCTTGTCCTCAGTAATATTTAAAACCATTGTATCAAGCTTGTATTCTATTTCAAGTTCCTTTACCTGGTCAATAAACCTTTCAGCATATTCAGGACCAGTGAGCTCCTCTTTAAATTCATGAAGTCCAAATCCATTATGAATACACTGCTGGAGTATACCTCCAAGCTCTCTATCTCTTTCTATTATTAATATATTATCTGCTCCGCTCTTTTTAGCCTCTACTGCTGCTGCTAAGCCTGCTGGACCTCCCCCTATAACTACAATATCGTATTCAACCATTCCATCACCCCCTTATTCCTTGCCCTTATTTGTTTTTCCAGTCAATATATATGAAGCTTCACTATCCTTCATTATTTCATCTATGTCCTTGTTAAGCTCTCTAGCTAGTATCTCAACTACTCTCGGTCCGCAAAAGCCTCCCTGACATCTTCCTGTTCCAGGTCTTGCTCTTCTCTTTACTCCATCTACTGTAGTTGCACCTGCATTTCTATTGATAATATCTACTATTTCCCCTTCCGTAACGCTTTCGCATCTGCATATTATTCTTCCAAAACTAGGTTCTTTTTTAATTAGCTCAGCCTTTTCTTCGTCACTTAGCTTATGAAATCTAACAACTCTTCTTCTCCTTGGGTTAAAATTATCCTTTTCTTTAAGTCCACTTGTTATATTTTTCACTATATTGACTACATGTTCTGCTATGGCTGGTGATGACGATAGTCCCGGAGATTTAATGCCTGCAACATTTATAAATCCCTTTGCATCCTTTGCTTCTCCAATAATAAAATCTCCAGTGCTTACTTCTGATCTTAGACCTGAGTATGTAGTTATTACTTTATTTATGGGAACAGCAGTAGCTGACCTTCTAGCTACTTCCTTTATGTATTCTAGGTTTTCTGAAGCAGTTGCTATATCATCTTTATCTTCAATATCCTCTGCATCAGGTCCTAATAGTAGATTGCCATGAATTGTCGGTGTTATTAGTATCCCTTTTCCTACACTTGAAGGACATTGGAATACCACTGTATTCACAAAATCTCCTACACTTTTGTCTAGTACAAAATATTGTCCCTTTCTTGGAGTTATGACAAATGCTTCGTTAGAAACCATGTTATTTATTTTGTCTGCATATACTCCCGCACAGCTTATTACATATTTAGTATCTATCTCTACTCTATTGGTGATTATCTTATAGCCTGATTCCAGCTTTTTAATGTCCTGAACCTCATTATTTAGTAAAATCTCTACTCCATTATCTGCTGCATTTTCAGCTAATGCTATAGTTAGCTCCCATGGACTAAGTATTCCACAGGTAGGTGCATACAAAGCTCCTTTAATTGTATCGCTGAGATTAGGCTCCATTTCTCTTACCTTGTTCCCGTCAATTATCTCTAGCCCTTCAATATTATTTTCTACCCCACGCTTATATAGCTCCCTTATGGCTTCCATATCAGCATCATCAAAGCCTATGACAAATGAGCCTATTCTATTGAATTCAACGTCCAACTCTTCACATATTTTATCAAACATAGGATTACCTAATGAGTTGAACCTTGCCATGTTTGTTCCAGGCTTGGCATCATATCCTGCATGTATTATTGCACTGTTTGCTTTAGATGCTCCATTAGACACATCATTTTCCTTGTCCAGCAATACTATATTAAGCTCATATCTGGAAAGCTCTCTTGCAATAAATGCCCCTATTACACCAGCACCTATTATTGTGACATCATACATACCTCTTCCCCCCTATTTTAAAACCCAATTGTATGCTGATATAATAGAAACACACACTCACGGCTAACAGTCGGGCTATACAAATTTATTTGTTCGCTACTTTCGCATAAATTTGAAGCCCTTTGCATTTGACCTGTCATCAATTCATTTCATGAATAGGGTTAGGTCATAATCGGTCACGAATAATTCTATTATATCAGCTAAAAAAGCCGCACAAATCTACCCCTATTCATCATAGGTGTAGACTGTGCGGCTCTCTTGCTCTAGTCTTAATTATTATCTTTTATTGGATAACCTCAAACAAGAAGTTTAGTCTATACCTATGCTTCTTCCCACTTAAGTGCTCTGTCTACTGCCTTCTTCCATCCATTATATAGCTCAGCCTTCTTGTCTTCATCCATTTCAGGATTGAATTCTCTATCAACATTCCACTTCTTAGCTATTTCTTCTCTGCTTTCCCAGAATTCAACTGCTAGACCTGCTAGATATGCAGCTCCTAGAGCTGTTGTCTCTATAACCTCTGGTCTGTGAACAGGAACGCCAAGAATATCTGATTGGAATTGCATCAAGAAGTTATTAGCTACTGCTCCACCGTCTACCTTAAGAGCTTGAAGATCTATACCAGAATCCTCTTGCATAGCTTCTAGAACGTCTCTAGTCTGATAGCATATGGACTCTAATGCTGCTCTTATAATATGATTTCTGTTTGCTCCTCTAGTTAAGCCTACAATAGTTCCTCTTGCATACATATCCCAGTACGGAGCTCCTAATCCAACAAATGCTGGTACTAAATAAACTCCATTATTGTCTTCTACCTTTGTTGCAAAGTATTCACTATCCTTTGCACTATCTATTATCTTCAACTCATCTCTTAGCCATTGAACTACTGCACCAGCTATGAATATACTTCCTTCAAGTGCATACTCAACCTTTCCATCTACTCCCCATGCTATTGTAGTAAGAAGACCATTCTTAGATGGAACCATTTCTTCTCCTGTATTCATTAGCATGAAGCATCCAGTACCATAAGTGTTTTTAGCCATACCAGGCTCAAAGCAAGCCTGACCAAATAGTGCAGCCTGTTGATCTCCTGCTATACCTGCTATTGGTATCAAAGCTCCACCAAAGGTTGCTTCATCTGTATATCCATAGATTTCACTTGATGGTCTAGCTTCTGGAAGCATTGATTTAGGAATATTTAATTCTTCAAGAATTTTCTCATCCCATTTAAGCTCCTTGATGTTATAAAGCATAGTTCTAGAAGCGTTTGAGTAGTCAGTTACATGAACCTTTCCTCTTGTAAGATTCCAAATTAGCCAAGTGTCAATATTTCCAAATAATAGCTCCCCATTTTCAGCTTTTTCCCTAGCCCCCTCTACATTGTCTAGTATCCATTTTACCTTAGTTCCAGAGAAGTATGCATCTATAACAAGTCCTGTATTGTCTCTGATATATTCCTCAAGTCCTCTTGCTTTTAGCTCATCGCATATGGAAGCAGTTCTTCTGCATTGCCATACTATTGCATTATATATTGGTTTTCCAGTGTTTTTATCCCATACAACTGTAGTTTCTCTTTGATTTGTAATACCTATAGCAGCAACTTCATCAGGTCTAATACCAGCAGTTTCTAGAACCTCTCTAGCAACTCCACTTTGAGTTCCCCAAATTTCCATTGCATCATGTTCTACCCAACCAGCTTTTGGGTATATTTGTGTAAATTCTTTTTGAGCAACATTTACTATTTTTCCATCATGGTCAAATAGTACCGCTCTTGAGCTTGTAGTACCTTGGTCAAAGGCTAATATATATTTCTTTTCCATAACGTACCCTCCTTATTTCAGTTTAGTTCTTATATGTCAAATATTCAAGTGTGTTTTTTTATAGGAAACAGGATAAGATAAATCCTCCTAAGGTGCCTCCAATTAATGCTACTATATAGTTAACAGCGCCCTTTCCAAATTTATCTCCACTAACTACTGAAGCTGTAAATAATCCGATTCCTGCAGCCCAAGCCATGTCTACCCATGCTCCTGTTTGATAAATCATACCGACACCATGATTTAATGTCCATGCAAGACCAACTATAAATCCAGCTGCCATCCATCCACCAATATTTCCCCAGTTTTCGCACATTTTTCCCCATATCAATCTGATAAGAAATGGGAATATAAATCCTCCTGCAAATGTTGCTATTGCCAATTTAACTGTCATCCTTAGCCCCCCTTTTTTAATATATTTTTATTTTGAACTTTGAAGCAAATGAAATTTAGCCTGTTATTTTGAAGCTAAATACTTCTCAAGCTTAGCAGCTGTAAAGCCACCTACTATACCGCCTATAAGAACAATTATTAAAGTTGGTAGTGTATCTACAAATACCTGTCCTCCGTTCATGAATACATCTCTCATTGTACCAGCCATTCCAATGCCTACTGCCATGTCTACAAATGCTCCGTCATTATTGATTAGTCCTAATGCATGGTTCATGAACCACATTGTGCCTATAATAAGAAGTCCTGCAAACCACCCGCCAGCAATTCCATAGGCACCAGCAAATGCTCCCCATACGCTCATGACGAACATACCTGCTATGGCAGTTCCTATAACTGTACCTAAATGTTTCATACTTACACCCCCTTATTTTTTTGTTTATACAACTAGGCTATATACCTAGACTGTAATCCTTTACATATACCAAATCTCTTCTTTGCTAGTAGATATGCCAATTGCACCAGACTTCAAATTTTGAATCACATCGTCTTTCTCACTTATTAAGCCTCCTGTGATTACAGGAATCTTAGTCTCGCTGTGTATTAGCTTAGTTACTCTTGGCATAATCCCTGGTAGTATCTCAATAGCATCTGGTCTAGTGCTTCTTATTGACTTTATCCCAGTATCTAGAGACAGAGAATCTAGAGCAAATAGCCTTTGTATTGCAAAAATATTCATTTCCTTTGCAGCCTTCACTATGTTTCCTCTTGTGGTGATTATTCCATCTGGACTTATGTGTTCATTAATAAACCTTAGGGCTATAACATCTTTTGAAAAGCCTTCCATTAAATCTATATGAACATAAATAAGCTTATCGTTTTCCTTTACTCTGTCTACAATGCCTTTTATGTTAAATATGTCTCCAGCTAATAAAAAGATTATTTTACAAGGTGAGTTAATAGCAGCCTCTGCTTTATTCAAGTCATTTATAGCTGCAACTATTGGATTATTAATGATATTTTTAAAAAATCCATCTCCCATTTAACACACCCCTTCATCTGCTTGAATTATTCAAACATTCTGTAGGTAATTAGCTTCCAAGCTTATTCATATATTTTGCTTCCATTCCAGCTCTTTTTGTATCCTCCAAGTCATTTGAAATACATGCCTGTATAGCTACTGCTAAGCTGCCTTCAACTATAGGTGCATCAACAATAATAGTCTTTTCTCTAATTTCCTCTGGCAGCATCTCTATTGCCATTTCTGAACTCATTATGGAGCTTCCCATATCTGCCAATATGACCACCCCATCACCACTATTGGCTTCTTCAATTGCCTCCATAATTAGAGTTACATCCGTTCCTAGTCTCTTATCTCGAGTACCTCCAGCAGATATTATCTTAATGCCTTCTCTTGTCATTTCCTTGCACAGCTCTACTATTCCAGTGGATATTTTATTACTATGGGATACTATGACCATTCCAATCATCAAAGAGCCTCCTATTGCTGAAGAAAGTTAATAATAGCCTTCATAAAGCTTGGTAAATCTTTAGGAATTCTTGATGTTATCATGTTTCTATCTACAATCACTTCCTCATCTATATAAGTAGCACCCGCATTTTCTATGTCGTCTATTATTGCGTTCACACAGGTCATTTTGTATCCTTTAACTACCTTTGCTGATATGAACACCCAGCCGCCATGGCATATTGTAGCCAATAGCTTTCCTTCATCTGCAAAATCCTTAACTAATTCCAGTACACCTTCATACCTTCTCAATTTATCTGGTGCCCAGCCTCCTGGCACGATGATTCCATCATAATCCTTTGATGTTACAGCATCATAGTCAAAATCCACCTCTACTGAAGTACCATATTTTCCTGTGTATTTCTTTTTGCTTCCACTGCCTACTATATCAACGTGATAGCCTTCCTCTCTCAGCCTTATGGCTGGATACCAAAGCTCTAAGTCTTCATAGCCATCCTCTGCCAGCACTACAATTTTCTTGTTTTTTTCTGTCATTATCTTGCCTCCTTCAAAGTATCTGTTATAGTCCTTATAATGATAAAACTAGATGTGGCTCCAGGATCCTGATGTCCTATGCTTCTCTCTCCTAGATAACTAGCTCTTCCCTTTCTTGCAATGATTGTTTTTGTGTACTCCACTCCTTCTTTTGCAGCTTTCTCAGCTTTTTCAAAGGCAGTAATTATCTCTTCTCCATTTTCTATAGCTGCCTTAAGCGCCTCATAAGCAGGAACTAATGCATCAAGCATTGTTTTATCGCCCTTTTCAGCCTTTCCTCTAGACTTTATTCCTTGAATAGCTTCGTATAAAATCTGAATTGTATCCTGTCTATCTATATAAACCTTTCCATTGACTACTGATGATGCCTTTAAAAATGCTGTGCCATATAGGGGACCTGATGCCCCTCCTACAGTAGATATTAAAGTCATGGCTACTGTTTTTAGGATGGTACCGCAATCCTTGCCTTCCATTCCATCTAGCTTGCCTAACACTGCTGTAAAGCCCTTGCTCATATTTATTCCATGGTCAGAGTCTCCTATTGCAGTATCTAAGTCTGTCAGAAATTCTTTGTTTTCTTTTATTGCTTCTCCTATGTTTCTAATCATTATTAAGAGCATTTCTGGTGTAATCATGGTCATTTCCCCCCATAAACTAAGGCTTCATAAAGAATAGCGTCCCTATGTCATTAGATAAAGAAACTAAGCGATGAACACAAAGTTAAAAGCATGACTTTGGTTACCTGCTTATCTGAGACGCAGTCAAAGAATCTCATGCCTTCACTGCAAGAGATCCTTCGCTGACGCTCAGGATGACACGAATAGACTTGGCTTCTATATATCTATAATTGTCTAAACGCTGGTGTATCAGCACTTGCATCTAATAATTCTTTTAACTCATCATCTAGCTTGAGTACACTTATTGATGCTCCAGCCATTTCTATAGATGTCATGAAATTGCCTACAAGAGTTTTGTATACCTTTATTCCTTTTTCATTTAATTTCTTATGAATTTCCCTGTTAACTATATAAAGCTCCATTAGCGGTGTTCCGCCTAAACCGTTAATCATTACAGCTACTTCTTCGTCTTCTTTTATTTCAATATCACCTAGTATCTTTTCTAATAAATGGTCTGCTATTTCATCTGCTGGTTGTATCTTTTCTTTATGAGTTCCCGGCTCCCCATGTATACCTAAACCTACTTCCATTTCATCCTCGCCTATTTCAAAGCTTGGCTTGCCTGCCGCTGGAACTGTACATGGAGTTAGGGACATACCCATAGATCTAACATTTTTTATAACTTTTTCAGCAACCTGTTTTACTTCCATTAGCTCTAGACCTTTTTCAGCTGCTGCTCCAGCTATTTTGTGAATAAATACAGTACCTGCAATCCCTCTTCTTCCTGTAGTGTATGTACTATTTTCAACTGCTACGTCGTCGTCTACTACAACGCTTTCAACAGTTATGCCTTCTACAGCCGCCATTTCTGCTGCCATCTCAAAGTTCATAATATCTCCAGTATAGTTTTTAACAACTAGTAGTACTCCTGCTCCACCATCTACAGCTTTTATAGCCTCATAAACCTGATCTGGTGTAGGTGATGTAAATACTTCACCAGCTACTGCTCCGTCCAGCATACCTGTGCCAACATATCCTCCATGGGATGGCTCGTGTCCGCTTCCTCCACCACTTACTAAGCCTACCTTACCTTCTATTGGAGAATCCTTTCTAACTAGTACATTGAAGCCTTCTACTCTTTTAACATACTCTGGATGAGCTGCTACTATGCCTTGAAGCATTTCTTCTACAACGTTTTCTCTGCTATTAATAATTTTTTTCATTGCTCCACTCCCTTTCAATTAATTAAATTTAATAAAAAATTGTTTCTTCTAGCTGAGTGTTTATATGAATTCCTGTGGCTTTCGAACTAGGACTTATTGCTTGTATTACATATATATTTTTATAAACTTGATTTATGACAAGCCTTGGAACTTTTTATTTTTAGTATTGTTTTGTACAAAAAACCGCACTTATCTAGCCTTATGCTTCCATAAGCCAGATAGTGCGGTTCTCCAATTCTCCACTTAATATTTAATTGTTTTTAAACTATACTCTTACATTTATACTATAGATATGCTTGTTCATTTATATATATGCAATAACTTTTAATTTTCTGTAATAAAGTTTTGTATACATTTTTTTATAAATAGCTTCTTCTCCTTCTATTACATGCCTTATTTTTCTCGTTACAAATTTACTCTTAAAAAATCCAATACTTGATTAAAAGTCTCTATTGAAGTTGATTTTTTCATGTCATTATCAAATAGATGCCCTTCATTCTTGACAGTTATTAGCTTGTTATATACCCCGTGCTCCTCTAGCTTTTTGGACATATTAACTGATTGTTGATATGGCACATCAGTGTCTTTATCTCCGTGAATTAAAAGAGTAGGTGGGTAATCTGAGTCAATATTATTTATTGGACAAAATTTCATTATCTCTTCTTTTTGGAATAAGGTATGATATCCGCTTACTTCTCTTGTCCATATTCCTTTTTGTCTGCAATATAAATAGTAAATAAACCTTTCTGTGTCACCCTGAGCAATAACCTCATTTCCAATAATATTATAAGCCTCTTCTCTAGTAACTAAAGGCATTTTACAGTAATGCTCGCTTGGCCTTTCGTACCAATCAGCAAGTATGTCTCCATAGCCATAAAATGATATGATAGCATTAGGTCTATACTCAAAAGTCCCAGAAAGTAAACCTAGATAGGCACCAGCTGAGCTTCCTACTATTGCAACTCTGCTAGGGTCTATATCTAGCATAACCTGCCCTTTTTCCTTTATCCATTCTAATGCATCTCTTACATCCTCAACTATATACTCTAATTTAGTTTCAGGTGCTAGTCTATACTCTAAAGATATAACTGAATACCCAGCTCTATTGTATAGCTCCACCTGTTTAGGAATAATGTCTTTCCTTGAGCCAAATATCAATGCTCCGCCATGAATGTATACTAGCACAGGTGAATTCTTTATATTAGAGCTATAAAAATCTAAAAATAAGGAACAATTATTAACTTTTTTATACATATATGTGCTTATGTTAGTTGTCATAATCTCACCTCTTAAAAAGCTTTATCATATTAATGTCTACTCCCACCTATTTCTTCACTATCCTTTCTGTAATGGTGACGCTAATAGTATCTCCTGGTTGCTTACCTATTGCTGCACGAATGTCCTTCCTGATTCCGATGATATGACAGGGTGTTTTCATTCTGACTAGACTACCTTCATAAGGTTCTCCATCAAAGGTAGCATAAACAGGCACACGTCCTTTCCCGAATTCAGCTTTTACATCAAATGGTATTTCGATATATGCACCATCAATATCCGGTACTTTTTTTATTTCAGCCTCAAATTCATATACTTTACCCATATCAAAACCTCCCTTAAATATATTTTTAAAGTATCTTTTCCCGTGATTAGATTAATCTTATTATAGCATAGTTATTATGTGTTTTTAATCATTCTTTTAGCTCAATCTCTATACCCTTTATATGCTTTTTATCCATAGTCTTTTTCTTTTTCCTATTTTCTTTACTTTCAAAAATAATATTAAAATCATAATCCTCTGGATATAGCTCATCCTTGGCAACATGAAGAGAGAGTCTTTTTTTATTTATTTTTAGCTTCTTCTTCATAACCAAAACTCCATACTCACCCTTAGAGTTTTCAGATTCGTATATTATTCCTGTCCTGTTCATAAAGCTAACATGAACACTATCGCCTATATTAAATTTAGGCTCTATCTTCTGCTTTTCAGATACTTTATTTAGCTTTTTTACTTCTTCAAATTTTTCTAGCTGCTGTTTATTAGCACTAGAAGCTTTTTTGTCTTCTATAATTTCTTTTATATCTTCGTTTTTATAATCATACGCCTTTTGCTCCCTATAGGTAACTTCATGGGCTCTTTCAATTATATTTTTGTCCATACCAAGTCTCAACGCTATTAAAAAAGCGTTGCTCTCTCCCGGCTTGCCTATATTAAGCCTGTATAAAGGCTTTAGAGTATTTATATCAAATTCCATGCAGCCATTTACAAAGCCTTCATGGTTTAAAGCAAAATCCTTTATTTCACTATAATGGGTAGTTGCTAATATTGTTGCATCTTTTCTATAGAGCTCTTCTAATACCGAAATTGCTATGCCCATACCTTCTCCCGGGTCAGTACCTGCGCCTATTTCATCCATAATGACTAAAGAATATTTATTGGCAGTATTTAAAATGCTTATAATATTCTTTATATGGGATGAAAATGTGCTTAAGCTTTGCTCTATGCTTTGCCCATCTCCTATATCTACTAGTACATCTGCAAATACAGCAAATTCACTTCCATCCTCTACTGGTACATGTATGCCTGACTGAGCCATCATCGTCAACAAGCCCACGGTTTTCAATGCTACAGTTTTACCGCCAGTATTGGGACCTGTGATAATTACTCCTTTATATTCTTTTCCAGCTATGAAATCTAATGGCACGGCAGATGCCCCTATAAGGGGATGTTTTCCCTTTTTGATATTTATATAATTGTCTGTATTGAATTTTACAGCTTTTCCGTTAATATTTTTGCTGTATTTTCCTCTAGCAAATATGAAGTCATAATAGCACATAGTTTCAATATTAATATTCATTTCTCTTTCTCTATTTTCTATCATAGCAGTAAGTGTAGACAGTATTTTATATATCTCTTTTTCCTCTTCAATTATGTGAACATTGAGCTCGTCTTGGTATTTCTTAACCTCTGCTGGCTCAATAAAAGCAGTAGAGCCGCTGCCAGACATATCATGGATGCTACCCTCTATATTTTTCCTGTATTCATTTTTTACTGGAATCACATATCTACCATTTCTTGTACTGATTAAGCCATCTTGGATATAGTTTTTATATTTTTCATTTCTGAGTATGCCTTCAAGCCTACTCTTTATCCTTTCTTCAAGAATTGTAATTTTCTTGCGTACTCTTGATAGTTCAGAGCTAGCCTTATCATCTACTCTTCCATGAACAATACAACGCTCTATCTCCTCTCTTAGGTCGTCTAATTCGAATGTAGATAATGCATAGGTGCTTATGGTTGGAGCAATATGCTCCTTATCTGCCATAAACCTCTTGAGTTTTTTAATTTCCCTTAGTAATCCAGCAACACTATCTAAATCCTCAGGGCTAAGGACTATACCTTTGCTAATTTTTTGCTTAATATTGTTTATTCCAACTAAGCTATGAATTGGAATACTTGAATTAATATCCACTATAGCTCTTGCCTCAGTAGTCTCCTTCATAAGCTTTTCTATCTGGTTGATATCTATATAAGGCTCTAGCTTATCAATCTGTTCCTTTGCCAGCTCTGACAGTGCAAAGCCTTTTAATATCTCTTTAATCTTGTCATATTCCAATAATTCAATAGTTTTTTTATTCACTTCTATTCCTCCATATATTCAAGTATTTTAGTAAATTACTATGTGATAAAGCCTCAAGCACACTTAACATCCTCACACCTCCAAAATATAAACAAAAAAATAAAAGGCTATAAATGAACACAATGCTCAATTACAGCCTTTATAATCCTTTAAATCATAAATCTCTATACCTATACCTGCTTCCACAAGGTAAAAAGCTTTATTTAAAGACAAAAAATCCGTGCAGCAGCACAGATATTATTATCCAATTATAATAAAGATACTGTTTTCTGTGTTCTTATCTAAGTTTAAGTCTTAAGGATATTATCAAAAAAAGCAGTACAGCAAACAGACCTATTGATTACAGGTCTTTAACCATCCCAAAACTTAAATATTTAATTACTTAGTTAAGAACAACCTCAAACATAAAACAGTCTCCTCTATTACGAACTCATACATATTGTACCATTTGTTGTATGAAACTTCAAGGGTTAATATTATTTTTCATTGCTCAAAGGTTTAGTACATTTTGGGCATACTATCCAATCTTCTTCTACGGCTTCTCCACAGTTTTTACATCTTGCGGATAAATTGTTTCCACAATAAGGGCATATGTTATACTCTTATTTTACATTTCTATGGTAGTTCTTACAGGTTTTATTTTCTATACTGTGCTGATTTCTGAAAACTAGATAAATTATTAGACCAATTAAATTAGGGACAAACACTACAATAGTAGTCCAAAGCCATGGATCTAATCCTCTGTGCTTTGCATCCCTATATACAAAGCATCCTACAAAAAACATTACTGCTATAACTACAATAACGGGA
Source organism: Firmicutes bacterium UBA3546 (assembly GCA_002376545.1). Classification (GTDB taxonomy): domain Bacteria; phylum Bacillota; class Clostridia; order Tissierellales; family Proteiniboraceae; genus Proteiniborus. The sequence continues at coordinate 42,897 of DFOH01000042.1, forward strand.
ATTACTAGTATGAATATTTGCCAATTATAAGAAATATCGTCTATAATAATGGTTCCTGTAGCAAAGGCTAAAACTGCTATAACTGGTACTGCAAGTATTATTGTTAAAGCCCAAAATACTCTCTTACTCTTCAAAATAATTCCTTCTTATCTATTAACCACAAGACCACATACTGCTAAAATACTCGTTATGTTTGTATACAAGAACCACCTTGAATTAGAAATTTTAAAATAGGATAGTTTTTAATTAACAATATGAATCCTACAATCGTTAGTGCATTTAATAGCATAGATGCCCAAACCAAAAAATGTAAGGCTCTGCTATGAATTGCAGTTTTAGTTTGATGTATTAGTTTTTTTGATGGTCGTATCTCTTCTTTACCTAAGTCGTATAGAACTTGCTCTAGCTGTTTATCGTTCATATCCACTTTTTTCATAAAGCTTTTTAATTGTAATTTTGCTGTATTAATTCTTGATTTTACAGTACCTTCTGGAATATTTAATATAGCAACTACGTATAAATTAAGTTTTAATTTCATAACTTTCGCTACCTGTTTCGATATAGCCGGAATAGTTCCGGCTATATCGATTATTAACTAGTTACTGTTAACAATTAGTTTTGAAATTGTGCGCCTTCAATAGCTTGGCGAGCTTGGATTATTAGAGCTGCCTCTACGCTTCCACCTTGATATTCATTGCCAGCATCCTCATTTAATCTTAGCTTAAAATCAACTTTTAATTCATGTTTTGGTTCAAAAGTAAATTGATTCCATTCTTTACTTACGAAATCAGCAAAATCTTTTACGGACATCCATTCACTGATATAAAGAGGTTTTTCCTTTATCCCATCTGTATAAGAAATTGTTGCTTTAATTTCAAAATAATCTCCAAAATTTAAAGTGGCTTTTTTGCTAGCTTGATAAAAAGTTGGAGTTAGTTCTGCCTTTAAAATCATAGGTAGCGAACCAGTATTTTTTACAGTTAACTTTTTCGTCGAAATCTCTCCACCAGGTTCTGCATTCTTTAATTCGAATACCTTGCCTTGACTCTCTAATTTAAATGTTCCAACCTCAAATACATTATCCTCGCTTTTAGCTTCAGCTGTAAACCAAGCATATGTTCCTAAACCTGCTCCTATTGCCAATACTCCTATTAATAATAAACTTAACAATAATTTTTTACTCATCCCAATTTCCTCCTTGTTTCCTATAAATTTTTTGGATTTTTTTGATGCAATAATCAATGAAAGGTTTTTTTGAAACTTTTCTTTTTATGGAGGGTTGTCTTAGCGGAGACAGCCTCTTTCCATTTTTCAGTTAATGATTGTTCACCTTCAATACAAAATGTTCTTTCTTCCATTGCAAAGATATGTATAAAAAACTTGCTACAATCTATATTTTCACGTTGTCCTTATGACTAGATTTTTTATTTTCCCTTTCGTCCTTTCTAGACAACATGTTCTTTATTTCTCCTCCTAGGAGGAAAAATACAGGCAATAAAATTAATAGTATAAGTCCTATGAGACTTCTGATGAAGTTTACTATTTACCCTCCCTTAGGGATATTTAGTACAAAGGAGCTCACTAATTGTTCTGATAATACTAATCCGCCGTCCTTTGTATTATTGGCATCTCCTCTTGTTTGAAAAGCTGGCTTTCCATCTTCCCTTGTAATCTCAATTACTCTGTGAGTAATTAATATATTAGTGCCTACTTTGTAGTTTATTACGTCCCCCACTATAACTTCTTCTAGATTTAATCCTCAGATATTATTAAATCTCCCCGTTCAAGCATAGGTCTCATACTACCAGACATGGCTTTAAATCCTAGTACGGAAGGTAACCTGCTAGGGTTCCTTCTATGCTTAATCATTTCGTAGAAAGATAAAATCATAACTACTGAAAGTAGTACCAGAATAAAGTTTCCGAGTCCTCTTACAGTCTTGTTAATATCGAATCATCCCCTTTGTATCTTGTAAAACATGAAGTAAATGTTCCCTTGAGTTATCTACCGAAATTTTTCTTTTTATACATCCTTTTTTCTGTTAAGATTATATACTCATAAAAACCTAAATACTAAAAAATATTTATAAAGATCTTTATCCATGTTTTTTGAACTAAAATAATACTTTCTTTCAGCGAATAAATTTTTGAGCACTTATTTTACATACTATAATGTATGTCCACTATTACATGGTTATGTTCATCTGACAAAAAAGTATCACTTTTCTATCAAATAAAAAAATTGAAAAAACATTTAAACAAAGATTCTTGATCCTACAAAATTGCTTCTTGTTGAAAAAAATAAATTATATGCTATCCACCTACTTGGTCATGATGAGAAAACTATGGAAGCATTAGGAATGGCGGATATGATAGCTCAATGGATTATTGCTCAGTTTGCGTATTGTTTTTGTTGTTAGCTATTTGATTTATGAGTGTTGAAATTCAAAATGCTATAGAACTAGAAAAAAGCTTCTATAGCATTTATATTATTTTTAATTAGGCAAGTTTCCTATTTCCCTATCTATTGATTCTTGATCTGGTTCTATACCTAGTTCTTTGTCTGATTCTGGTATAGGCTCTGGCGCTGACTCTTCTGGTAGTGTAGTCTCATCTGGCTTTTCTGGGATTTCAGATTCACTTGGTTCTTCAGAGTTTTCTGAATCTGCTGGAACTTCAGGCTCTTCTGGTTGTTCTGGTTCCTCTACTGGACCTGCTCCACCACCGCCACCTCTTGTCATTAATTCATCTATTTGTCTTCTTAAACTCTCTATTTCTGAGGCAAGTATTGAATTTTCTCTAGATAAGTCTCTATTATCCGAAGAAAGAGAGCTATTTCTTGAGTCCAATGCTTCTATTTCTTCTAAAAGAGCATCTTTATCTTTGCTAAGTGCAGCTACCTCTTCGTTAAGACTTAAATTCTTATTCTCAAGCTCTTCATTTTTTGAAATAAGTTCTTGATTTTTTAATTCTAGCTCTTCTATTTTTATTATTTGTTCTTCAATTTTGTTTTTTTGCTCCTCGTTTTTACCTTCTAATCCCTCTACTTTCGTATTAAGTCTAGCTATCTCTACTAATTTTTCGTTTAGTAGTGCTACTAAATTATTAATAGCATCATATAGCTTTTCTATGTGGGGAAGTAGATTAAAAGATATTGCTGAAATTATTTGAGTTTGTTGTGGTGTAAGACTTATGACCATATTTGGTAACACACTAAATCTTTCTATATTTACATTTTCTGAATCTTCTTCTGCATTTGGAGTAACTAAATTGCTTTCGTATATGCTGTCTGAGTCTATACTAAACATACTCCTTGTTTTGTTGTCTTCTTCCCATTCAAATGAATCTGTTACTAGAGTAATTAATTCAGTAGCTTCATTTAGAGCTTCTGGATCAGATATCTTTTCACTCTTTACCTTTTCCCTGTCTATAATCTCCCAAAACTTTTCTCTTAGATACTTAGGAGTGAAAGATATCTCTTTCCCTTCGTCAATAAATTCATTTAGATACTTTATTTTTATAGTGCCCTCTATATTTTTGTGCCACGGTAAAAGTAGTTTAGTATACTGTATAGTATTTATGTTGGGTTCTATTGGGATAATATATTCTTCTGAGTCAGTTAGTTTTACTGGGTTTATATGCAATATATAATTTGCAGCTTCTCCCTCCACTGAAAAGTAAATAATTGGATCATAATTAAGTCCTTCTGCCTTTATAAGTTTTATTGCTATTGCATTACCATTGTTATCTTTTTCGATATCAATATTTTTTATAATATCCTCAGTGGTAGCTGCTGTTACTTTAATTTCCTGCATTGCTTCATTCGTAAACCATGAGTGCGTATCTATGTTTACTAAAAAAGCAAAGCCTACTATGACTCCACCAGTTAGAAGAGCCACTGATTTAATTAACATTCTACGTATATTGTTCTTCATTAAATAAGTACACCTCCTTATCTTTTATTTTCTATCTCATGATTTTCATGATAACCTAATAGTTTGCATATCATAGTAAAAGCTTCTGCTCTAGTAATATTGTTTTTAGGCTTGAAAGTTTTATCTGGGTAGCCTTCTATTACCTTGTGCTCTACTCCTGTCTTTATATGCTCTAGTGCCCAATCTCCAATTTTATTTGCATCAATAAAACCTAACTCTGTATCATCCTCAAGCGTTTTATGAAAAGCTCTCATGAGAACAGCAGTCATTTCCTCTCTAGTAATATTTCTATTTGGTTTGAAAGTATTATTTGGATATCCCGTGAATATGTTATGAGTTGTAGTGGCTTTGACATATTCTCTTGCCCAGCTTGGTATAGAATCCTTATATACCATCTCTCCATCTTCTTGTATTCCTAAAGCTCTTCCCACTAGTACAGCTGTTTCCGCTCTAGTTACATAGTTGTCAGGTCTTATGGTTCCGTCAGGATAACCCTTGATTATTCCATGTTTTATTAGAGTAATTATGCAATCGTGTGCCCAGTGCCCTTCTATGTCAGTAGGCTTCAACTCTGCTAGTTCATATTCTGAAAAGATTGCTTTTTCTTCTGGCTCTTTAGGTTCTGTTGGTTCCTCTGTATCAATTGACTCACTACTTACATTTATTATAAAGTCGACTGTAGCTTTAATACCTTGAACTTCGTTTCCTGCATCTTTATCCATGGAAACAGTATATTGTAAGTCTATTTCTTTTTTATTTCCAATAGTTATATTGCAATTTGCACCGTTTACAAATCCCAAAAAATCCCCATCAAAAATTTTGCTTTTGAATGTCTTGTCTATAATATTCTTATAATCCACCTTGATTTTCATACTGGACATGAAGCTTTTAGCATCCTCATGGTCTAAAGATAAAGCCTTTCCGTCCCTTTCTAGGACTATAGTCATTCCTATTTTATTTACTATTATTTTTTCTCCTAAGTTATTTTTGACTCTTAAAATATTACTTGCAGAATAGCCTGGATACCATAATCCCTGACCGTCTATACCATCACTCTTAAAAATTGGGCCTGCCTTGCTGTTTCCGCTTCCTACTACTATGGTGGTATAGTTATCTTCTGCGGCAACTGTTGAATATTGGAATGATAAGAATAGTGTAAATAAGACTAGAAAAATAAGGATTGGTCCTGTAGTTTTTAGTAGTTTGTTCAAGTTTTCACCTCCCAGTTTATAAAATTCAGAAAAACTCAAATATTTGAGTGCTTCTGAACTTTATAAAGTTAAATTAACCGAAGTCAGAATTAGTCTGACCTCGGCTAATTAATCATAGCTTATTATTGTCTATCTAGCGACCAATATTGCCACGGTAAAGATTTTTCGCTTCTTAAATTCTGCTTGCCGGATAACTTGACTTCAAACCCTTCCCAATCAGATGGAAATGCAGATTTTTTGATCTTTACTATGTCCTCAGACCAATCAATAATTACATCTCCTCTAGCTATTCCATCTACAGAATATACATTTTTATCAACTAAAATGACTATTCTTTCTGCATCTATTTCAGTTGTTGGTTCACCAGTGTGATGCTTGATCTCTAATCGATAATACTCATATATACTATCATTAGGCTCCCAATCCCAGTCAAAATTTACATAATCACTATCATTATAAGCTTTAACTGAGAAGTTTGATGTACTACCTAAATCTTCATCTCCATTTTCTCCAGGAACAGGATATTCATTTTGTCTTGCATATACTGTTAAGTCACATTTCATGCTTAGACCTTGATATTGGTTTCCTGCTTTAGGATCCATGTAAGCACTTATTACCATATCTCTAGTCTCACCTGGATTTACCCCATATATAGGATCAAAATATCCGCCGTTTTCCTCTATTAATTGGCTTAGTCTCCCATCAAAAACTGTTTCTCCGCCAATTGTAATATTTAGCATTAGTACACTATTTAGCATTGTATCATCAATATTATTAGTTGAGTTATTGTCAACAAGATCTGATGCCGTTATACGATAAAGATAAAATGGAAGCGAGCCTACATTTTTTAATGTAGTGGTTTGAACCTTATGAGGTGGCTCACCTGGTTCCATATTATCAAAAGATACTGTTGCAAATTTTTCATTTACATCGTAGCCGTTAATTATTCCACCTAATGTTAATGTCCCTGTTTGGAATGTGTTATCATTACTTGTAGCTCGGCTAGTAAACCAAGCCATAGTTCCTACGCCAGCCATAGTACATATAAGCGCTACTGCTAGTATAGCTGCAACAAATTTTTTCTTCATACATATGTCTCCCTTATTTTTTATTTTGAATTAATCTTTATTAGCTTTTATATTTATATAAGATTAAATTTTATTTAGAGGGAGTTTTTATCCATTCTGAATAATATCCCTGAAACTTCTAGTACTATAGTTCTAGCTCCCTCTTTTAAAAAGAGGGAGCACAAATTCATAAATTTTAATATTACTCTGCCCAAGTATCATTGCCAACTTGAGTTGCTAAGAAGTTAAACTCTAATTCAGCTGTTTTTCCCTGATAGTCATTGTTTGCTGCACTTGGTAATCTATAGTATACAGTAATATTTTGTGTATCTTCTGTAGCAGTTATAGTACCGAATACTATATTAGATACTGCATTAGCTTTATACCAAGTTGCATTATCAAAGCTTACTTCAAGGCCATTTGAACCATTATAAAGTATTCCTGCATCATCATTTGAACCTTTTAATGTTATGTTATTTAATCTAAACTGAAAATCTAATGATCCGCTATTTGTAATTGTTATAGTTTTGTTTCCAGTCCAACTAGGATAAATATTGTCTACCGCTAGTATTCCTGATGTGAACTCTCCATTTCCAGGATTATCAATTACTAGAGTTCCAGTTTCAAAAACATTATCAGTACTTGTAGCTTGACTTGTAAACCAAGCATATGTTCCTAAACCCGCACCAAATGCCAATACTCCAATTAATAATAAACTCAACAACGCTTTTTTACTCATTTTTAATTTCCTCCTAAATTCCTATAATTTTTTTTGATTTTTTTGATACAATAATAATGAAAGGTTTTTTAAAGCTTTCTTTTTATGGAGGGTTATCTTGGTGGAGATAGCCCTTTTCCATTTTTCCGTTAATAATTGTTCACCTCCAGTACAAAAGGTTCTCTCTTCCACTGCAAAGATATGTATAAAAAGCCTGCTACAATTTATATTTTCACGTTGTCCTTATGACTAGATTTTTTCTTTTCTTCTTCGTCCGTTCTAGACAACATGTTCTTTATTTCTCCTCCTAAAAGGAAAAATATAGGCAACAAAATTAACAATATAAGTCCTATAGGACTTCTGATGAAGTTTACTATGTACCCTCCCTTAGGTATATTTAGTACAAAGGAGCTCACTAATTGTTCTGATAATACTAATCCGCCGTCCTCTGTATTATTAGCATCTCCTCTGGTTTGAAAAGCTGGCTTTCCATCTTCCCTTGTAATCTCAATTACTCTGTGAGTAACTAATGTATTAGTGCCTACTTTGTAGGTTATTACGTCTCCCACTTTAACTTCTTCTGGATTTACATCCTTAGATATTATTAAATCCCCTGGCTCAAGCATAGGTCTCATGCTGCCTGATAATACAGACATGGTTTTAAATCCTAGTACTGAAGGTAATTTGCCAGGATTCCTTCTATGTTGAATCATTCCATAGAAAGATAGAACTGTGACTGCTAAAAGTACTACTAACATAAAGTTCCCAAGCCATCTTATAATCTTTTTAATCATTGAATCATCCCCTTTGTACCTTGTAAAACATGAAGTAAATGTTTACCCTTGAATTGTCTACCATAATATGTCTTTTTATACATCTTTTTTTCTGTTATGAGTATATGTCCATAGAAAAACTTAAATACCAAAAATAAAAAATTTTTATAAGGAACTTTATCAATATTTTTTTGAGCCAAAACAACCTTTTCTTGCTGCATATTAATTTTTAAGTGCTCATTTTACATACTATAGAGTATGTCCACTATTACATGGTTATGTTCATCTAACAAAACATAAAACCCAGCTTAAAAGATTTTTAAGTTGGGTTTTATGTTTTATTCTCTTTACTTTATACAAGACACACTAACAGGAACCTTCCTAAAATGTATAGCCTGTTCAAATGCGTATTCAATCTCTATTAGTCTTCCTTCATCCCATTCCCTGCATAGAATTTCTAATCCTACTGGCACTCAAATAGGTGCCACATCTGTAGGCTTTGTGAAGCTTGCAAATGTGGCACAATAATTGTAGATTATAAGAAATATATGCATACTTGCATTATTTTTAGCTATATATTTTTCCCTTTATAACAGGTAAAGCTTGTAAAGGCTATTTTATAAAAGTTGACTTCAAATACGTATTTGAAATTAGCCATGTCCACTGTTGCAACAGCGGACATGGCTATAAGGCACTTTTTATACAATTAAACGTCAAGGTAGTGCAGCACAGAAGACATGGCTACCTTTTGACCAGGTATAAAACTTTTACTTTCAATCCACTCATCCGGACTATGGGCACCCTCCCCAATGATAGTTCCTAAGGTAATAGCTGGAATCCCCAATGATAGGGGGATAGAACTATCAGTTGAACCAGGCATTGGTATAAGCTCTTGCTGAAAATATTTAACCCAAATATCGGAGTTTCGTTTGATCAACTCCTGATGCTTTACTGGATCTACACCTCTGGAGACAGGCTTGCTGTCGAGGAGCTTTACCTCAACCTGGATTCCTAATTCATCCCTACATTTTTTAATGGTATTGTGAAAAACCTCTTCCATCTCCAATAAGCATTCCCCTTTAGTAGAGCGGTGCTCATACAGCATAGATGCCTGTGTTGCAATAGCATTAATAGCCGTACCTCCTTCAATTACGCCTACATTATAGGTAGTTTTTGCTTTATCCTGAGGTGGTTGGTTCTTGTAAAGTTTATTGATTACTTGCGCTAGGTCATATATAGCACTTCGACCACCAAAATCTGTATAAGCATGACCACCCTGTGCAGTAGTAGTAATTCGATAGTTGTTAGCAGGTAAGGTGTCCATAATTATGCGATTGGTGTTCACATCAAATGCTATAACTTCTCGAAGTCGAGATTTAAACTTATTACAAATATGTTTACTGCCTACAAAACCTCCTCCTTCTTCACCGATTGTTACTACAAATAATATACCCATCTTAGATTTGAGCTTTTTTTCGGTAACATATTTAGCCACCATCAAAAGGTTCACAACGCTAGCTGTGTTGTCTCCAGCCCCAGGTATATATATACGACCGTCAGTTTCTTTTAAAGGTAAAGGCTCCATCGATTTTGGTATCACGTCACAGTGTGCCATAAATGCAACTATTTCTTCTGCTCCATCGCACTGATATGGATAAACAGTATTTCCCACTTCATCAATATAAACACCTTCAGCACCTTGATTTTCAAGCCATTCCTTGCAAAATTGAGTGCGTTGTTCTTCATGTAAGGTTGGAGCGGGAATAACCGCAAATTCCTTAAAAAGATTTAAAGTTTCTTCGAAATGAGCTTCCACGTATTGCTCCATTGATTCTATTATTTTAATTGACATTGTATTCTCTCCTTGCTCTATATAATCACCCTCGAGATGTTCCAGCACAGTCGATGTACCAGAACATTCCGAGGAGAATACTTGCCTGTTGACATTCAACAGATCTTTTACTATTCTTCTATAATATATGCATAAGTAAGATTCTGACAGTCACCTGGATATATCCAATTGCCCTTTAAGCCTTTATGGTGGGCAATAACTTTGATGCCAAAATACAGAGGATATACATTGGCGTCATCATGAACAATTTGCTGAATCTCCTGATAATACTCTATACGTTTTTGTTCGTCTTTTTCTTGTTGTGACAAGTCAAATAATTGAGTCACACGAGGATTGTCAATACGACCGTAGTTTATAGCTGAATCAACGCCATGCGTACGGCGGCTATCATCCCCATGAGGATTGTTGGAAAATCCACCTAAGTATAATTGATGCTGATTGCTGGTAAGGCTACAGTATTCCCTTGCAGCAGCAAAATCCATTCTTTTTATATTGAGGTTTATGCCGATGTCTTTAAGCTGCCCCTGCATAATCTCAGCAATTGTTACATAGGTAGTTGAAAAACATACTATTTCTAGTTCAAGCCCGTTTGGATAACCTGCCTCAACCATAAGTGCTTTGGCCTTTTCAATGTCACGTTCATAAGGAACAATCTCAGTATGCAAACCAAACTGATCCAAGCCCCAGAAGGATTTAGCACGAACACCTTCGCCATTTGCCGCACCCATGATAATTTCTTCGGTATCCAAAGCATAAGCTATTGCTTGGCGAAGCTTGACATTGTTTAGCGGCTCTTTGCTGGAATTCATGGCAAGATGATTTATTGAAGCTGATGTATAGCGCTGTAGCACCAAGTTAGGATCGCTTTCGATGATGTCGTACTGTATTGGATCTACATAAAGAGCTATATCTAACTCACCGTTTTGAAGAGCAACAACTTGTGCTGAAGGCTCTGTAACTGTTTTGACGATTATTTCTTCAGTAGGAACAGGGCCATCCCAAAAATCGTCAAAGCGTTCAACTGAATAATAATCACCTTCTACAAAATCCTTCAACTTGAATGCACCCGTACCTACATTGTAGCCTTTTTCTGGGTCGTCTTCAAATGCCTTACGATTGAGAATGCCATAGTTAGGTTGAGAAATTATATAAGCGTAGTCCATGTTAGGTTTTTGCAATTTCATCTGGACAGTGTAATCGTCAACAGCAGTTAACTCGATAGCTGAAGCATAATGCGGACGATCAGTTGAGTAAGCAGTTTTTGCTCCTCGCTCCCAAGTAAAGATTACATCATCGGCTTTCAGCTCTTCACCGTTATGGAACTTTACGCCTTTGCGTAAGTAAAAAGTCCATGTAACTAGATCATCAGCCAATTCCCAGCGCTCCGCAAGACCCGGAATCAGTTCCTGGGTATCCGGTTTATACCTAACTAGTGGAGTATGAGTTAGAATATAAAGATATTTGTGAGGTGGATTGGAGAATGCTTGTGGGTCTGAGGAACTAAGTGCAACGTCGTGGGCTACAGTAATTGTTTTTTTATATTTTACCTCACCATCAGTGGAAGTATCGGTGGCAGGGTCACCACAGGCTACCAAAGAGATAGCCACTAGAAAAACCATTAACAACACAAAGAAACTTTTTAACAACTTTTTCATTTCATTTACCTCCTAAGATTTTTTAATAGGTCAAATTCTAGACTATAGTTCATGTACATTACACCACAATAAACTTTTCTTACCAATGAAAAGGTCAGACAATTAAAGTTGCTGATTACTGATATCCTCTTACCAGGTTACAGGAAACAAAATGTCCTGGAGAAACTTCCCTCGTTTCTGGGTGTCCGCTACGGCATACATCTTGTGCATATTCGCAGCGTTTGAGAAATCTGCATTCATCAAGGGGGTTAACCGGCGATGATATCTCTCCCTTCAAAATTATGCGTTTTCGTGTAAAAGGCACTTCGGGCACCGGAATTGCTGATAATAGAGCCTTAGTATACGGATGTATAGGATTTTCAAACAGTTCCTCAGTTGGAGCTCTCTCCACAATCTTACCTAAATACATAACGGCAATTTCATCTGCAAAGTAGTTGACCACCGCAAGGTCGTGCGTTATAAATATATAGGTAATATCAAACTTTTTCTGCATCGTCTTCAGAAGATTTAGTATCTGAGCTTGAATAGATACATCTAATGCGGAAACTGGTTCATCGCATACAATAAACTTTGGGTTCATAGCCATTGCTCGCGCAATACCTATACGTTGGCGGCGACCACCGTCTAACTCGTGAGGATATGCATCATGTAGTCTTTCTGCTAGACCTACCATTTCCATAAGTTCGCTCACACGTAGTTTTATGGCAGATTCATCTGTTAGAATTTTGTTGACTATTATTGGCTGCCTAATTATCTGCGAAACAGTCTTTCGTGGATCAATAGAGGAAAATGGGTCTTGAAAAATCATCTGCATTTCGCAGCGTTTTTTGCGCATGGCCCGTTTAGACAGTTTGGTAATATCCTGCCCGTTGAATATGATATTACCGCTAGTAGGCTCCAGTAACCGAAGTATTACCCTTCCTGTAGTGGATTTTCCACACCCGGATTCTCCTACTAAACCAATGGTCTTGCCTTTTTCTACTGTAAAGCTTATATCATCAACGGCGTGTAGCAAGCCAGAGGAAACCTTAAAATATTTCTTTAAATTTTTAACCTCTAATATTGGCTGTGACATCCTTGTCCCCCCTTCTAATATGAAATCCCGTCTCTTCATAAGCTAGACATGCCGCAACATGACCATTGCCAAAGTCCTTTGATTGGGGCTGGTTGAACTTGCATTTCTCCTTTGCGTAGGTACAGCGGGGAGCAAAGCTACAACCTTTCGGTAAATTAGAGGGGTCCGGCATCAACCCAGGAATAGGATGTAACTGTTCTTTTCTGTTATTAATATTAGGCAGTGAGTTAAATAGGCCTTCTGTATAGGGATGTTTAGTGTTGTTGAACACATCATCAACGGTGCCATATTCTACAATACGTCCTGCGTACATTACTGCCACTGTATCACAGGTTTCTGCTACGACCCCCAAATCATGAGTAATCATCAGTACAGCGGTATTGTATTTTATCTTTAATTCTTTTATTAATTCCAGCACTTGTGCTTGAATTGTAACATCTAGAGCGGTAGTTGGTTCGTCAGCAATTAACAGTGATGGGTTGCAGGCTAAAGCAATTGCAATAGCCACCCTTTGTTTCATTCCTCCTGAAAATTGGTGAGGGTATTCATATGCTCGGCAACCAGGAATACCTACTAGCTCCAACATCATCTCAGCCTTTTCCATTGCTTCATTTTTGCTTACATGTTCATGTAACCTAATAGTTTCGGCTATCTGTTCTCCCACTGTAAAAACTGGGTTAAGACTGGTCATTGGGTCCTGAAATATCATTGAGATTTGCTCTCCTCGGATTGCCTCAATTTCCTTGGTAGTCATTGTAAGGATATTCTTACCGTTTAACCATATTTGTCCATCCTTAATGACCCCTGGCGGGTAAGGCACAAGGTGCATTGCTGCCAGTGCAGCAGTTGTCTTTCCTGCCCCAGTCTCACCAACAAGACCTAAGGTGGACCCCCTATCAATGTTCAAGTTAATACCGTTAACTGCTTTGACAACCTCTTTTCCTACTTCATAATGAACCACAAGATTTTCAATTTTTAATATGGTATCGTTTGCCTTCATAAAAAACGCCCCCTATTTCTTCAACTTTGGATCAAGCGCGTCACGTAGACCATCACCAAGTATATTGAGCGCCAACACGGTTATCATAATTGCTATACCCGGAAAAATCGTAAGATAGCTATGGGTCCGCACGTATTGACGACTACTAGATAAAAGTTCCCCCCACTCAGGTGCTGGTGCTGGAACACCCAGCCCAAGAAAACTCATTGAAGAGGCCCATATAATATTACGCGCTACTTGATGTGTGGCTGTAACAATAATAGGAGAAAGACTGTTAGGCAGTATATGGGCAAAGATGATTTGAGGGTCAGTAAGACCGATACATCGTGCAGCCTCAGTATATTCCTGCTCACGAACCATCAGAACCGCAGCACGGGAAATACGAACGAATTCAGGTACGGAAGAAAGTCCAAGTGATAACATCAAATTGAAAGTACTTGCGCCCAAAGAAGATACAATCACAACTCCTAGCAAAAGCCCAGGAACTGCTCCAAAAATGTCCGTAAATCGCATGATTATGTCCTCGACATATCCCCCATAATAACCTGCAAAGGCTCCTAATGCCACACCTATAAGCATAGCAATCAATACGGACACCACACCTATAGAAAAAGAGTATCTTGTGCCATATAAGATTCGGATTAAAAGGTCACGTCCTAAATAGTCTGTGCCAAAAGGGTGGTCCCAACTAGGTGGCTGTAGACGATTTGGAATATTTTGTTTAATGACTTCAGTTTCATAATCCACAAAAAAACCAATGAATAGCGCAACTAAAATTATACAGACTATAATTATTAAACTAACCATAGCTCCTCTATTGCTGCATACCCTGTTTAGAAACCCGACGGTTTGATTCCAACGTCTTGTTACATCTATCAACTTGTTTTCCTCCTTTTCACATATTGCGCCTTTATTCTCGGGTCAACTACAGCATAAAGCAAATCCACCAAAAGAAGAACAATACTTATAACAATAGTGGTAAGTACAACACATCCGAGAATTAACGGTGTATCTCTTTGGTTTATTGAATCCATTAGTAAGCGACCAACACCAGGAATGGCAAATACATTTTCAGTAATTACTGAACCGCTTAAGGCAAGACCAAGCTGTGTGCCACAGGCGGCAATGATTGGAATAAGAGCGTTTTTCAATGCATGCTTGTAAATTACGTCTTTCTCTGGAGCACCTTTTGAACGGGCAGTTCGGAGGTAGTCCTGTCGGATAACATCCAGCATAGAGGAACGGGTCATGCGCGTGATGGTAGCCATATAACCAGTACCTAGTGTAATAGCTGGTAAAACCACGCTGGAAAGGCCCTTAAAACCACTGGACGGAAACCAGCCTAAATGCAAAGAAAAGAAAATAATCAGAATCAAACCCAACCAAAAACTAGGCATAGAAAGCCCTAACATGGCAAATACTGTAGCTATATTGTCCTGAATGGACCCTTTGTGCACTGCTGAGTAAATACCTAATGGAAGTGAAATCAATATTGAAACTATAGATGAACCTACAGCCAAAGCAAGTGTTATAGGCAACCGGTTAAGAAACAGTGCAAGAACACTTCTACCACTTACCATTGATTTACCTAAATCGCCTGAAAACAATCCCTTAATATATGTAAGATATCTTATGGCGAAGGGCCTGTCCAACCCAAGTTGATGGCGAAACTCTTCTAGCTCTTTAGCTGTCATATGTTCACCCCCTAACATGGAAGTAACATCCCCTGGAGCTAGGTCTAGTATAAAGTAAACCAGTAAGGTTACCCCAATAATGACGGGAATCAACAAAAAAATCCTTCTAAGAGAATACCTTAGCAACTTCTTAACCTCCCTTTTTACAATGGACTAATTGGCAAAGTGATACAATTTCATCCATGTTTATAGATTGCAATTATATTTATCAACCCAGTTTAACTGCGGTTTTAAGTGCTACTTTCATCATGTTTACAAAGGCTGTTTGCCTTTCTTCTGTTGAAGCTCTTTTACCTGAATAGTGTTCATCAGATACTGTTGTAACGCAAAGTGCCTTTTTACCCAGTCGAGCAGCATTTAAATATAATGCATAAGATTCCATGTCGACTACATAAACGCCCATCTTCTTCCATTCAGGTCCTAGCTTCATGTCTGAATAGAATACATCAACACATGCAATATTACCTACAAAAAATTTTACATCTTCCTCACGGGCAGTCTGTACCGCTGTTTCTAACAGGGAAAAATCTGCTATAGCGGAAATTGTGCCAGAAAGACTATATTGGTGAGCATAATTGCTATTTGTAGATGACCCCATTGCAAAAAACAAATCGCCTATATGCATGTTTTCATTGTTTGTGCCACAGGTTCCTATGCGGATAATATTTTCCACGTCAAAAAAGTGAAAAAGCTCGTAAGAATAGATACCCATCGATGGTATTCCCATGCCGCTGCCCATTACAGAAACTTGGACACCCTCATAAAAACCTGTATAGCCGAGCATTCCGCGCACTTCATTGAAAAGTTTTGCATCCTCCAGATAGGTTTCTGCAATAAACTTTGCACGTAGTGGATCACCGGGCATCAAGACTGTTCGGGCAATATCGCCTGGTTTGGCATTAATATGTGGTGTAGTCATTGTAACTCCTCCTTTCTTATAGATATATTACTCTTTAATAATTGAAGCCAATATTTTAAACATATTTACATCGATTAGTCCTTTGTCGGTCAACTTCCACTTAGGACTGTTGGAAAGAGCGAGGAAAGAATCGTTCAAAATAGACCATGTAAAAAACGTCTTATTTAATGTCGCACCGAACGATACCGCCCAAAATTCTTAAAGACAGCTCGGTATAGCCTGTCAGATTCTGAGCAGGTATAACAACAATATACCAGTCTTTCACCTGTAACGAATCCGAATAAATCGCAAGCTCCGCCTCACTAATCAATCCACGTTTAACAGAATACTTTGTACTTTATATTCTGTTAATATAACTATAAACACTTTAACGATAACCCACAACGGCAATTTTTACATGAAAGGTCTTTTTTTGATTTAACTTGTCCATTAAGGACAAAAAAGGACATATTATATCTAAAAGTAGATTGTGCAATGTAAGTTATTTATTTATTATCTTATTATAGCTTCAACAATAAAAAACATTGTAGAAAGGATTGATGGATTTATGAAACGTCAAGCAAAAGAAATAGTGAGGGAATTCGTGGAAAACGTTAGATCTGGCGTGGATACTAGCAATGCTGCCAACCTTTTGGTGGATACTGTAACATCACATTTCATTCAATCTGAAAAATCAGAATCAGAATGGACTTCTCAAAGGACTGTTAAGCAGTTAGTCGATCATGTCCATGAAATGCGAGAAGAAGGTGGAGGATTCACACTTGAAATCCAGGACATATTTGGCGATGACAGCAAGGTCTATGTAAGATGGAAACAGACAGGAGCCTTAGAAAATGGTAAAACCTTAATAGAATATGTAAGTGCAGTATATAGAGTTGAAGACGAAAAAATTTGCGAATACTGGCTAATACTTGACCGTAAGGGCGTGGAGCTTCAAGTAAATTAGTTTATTAAATGAACGCAGTCGAAATTTAATCTTGGTAAAGGAGCTGTAATTATAATGAAATATTCCCCAGCGGATATCGTAAAAGAATTTATTGAAAATGTTAGATCTGGCGTAGATACTAGCAAAGCAAATGAACTTATGTGCGACTTAGTAGTATCTCATAATATTCGTTCCGAGGAACCCAATGGCGAAATAAAATACCAGAGAACACCTCAGCAATTTGTAGACCATGTACAGGAAATGAAGGATGAGTTTGGAGACTTCAAATTGGAGATTAAGGAGTTATTCGGTGATGACTCGAAGGCCTTTGTTAGTTTTAAGCAATACGTAGATTTAGAAAATGGGAAACAGAAAGTCGAATATATTAACTCCATTTATAGAGTAGAAAATGACAAGATATGTGAGTACTGGTTAACCTTAGATAGAAAAGGTGTGGAGTTACAGGGAAATTAACATCTACACAATTATTTCACCGTAATCAGCGGTTATATGACAAGGAGAATGCGATATGTTAAATTTTGAATTTCAGCTACCAACTCGAATGATTTATGGAAAAGAAAAGCATAAGGAAATCGGACAAATCTTGAAGCCTCTTGCAAGCAAAATATTATTACATTATGGCAGTAACAGCATAAAGAAAAGTGGCGTATATGATGAAATCATAGCTTCTTTAGAAGAAAATGACATAAAATTTGTAGAGCTTGGCGGTGTTATGCCTAACCCACGCCTCACCAAGGTGTATGAAGGCATTGAACTATGCAAAAAAGAAAACATTGAATTGGTTCTTGCCGTAGGTGGCGGTAGTGTAATCGACTCTTCTAAGGCAATAGCTATGGGAGCCTACTATGAAGGTGATATCTGGGAGGTATTTGAGCAAGGTAAAGCAATTGAAAAAGCGTTACCAGTAGTTACTGTTTTGACTATCCCAGCGTCAGGCAGTGAATCCAGCAGGGGAAGCCTTATTAGGAACGAAGAGAAGAATAAAAAATTAGGTTATATTAATTCAATGCTAAGACCACAAATCAGCATTATTAATCCTGAACTATTTTTTACTCTTCCTAAAAATCAAGTAGCCAATGGTGTCAGCGACATGATGAGCCATATTTTCGAAAGATATTTTACTAATACTGAGCATACTGATGTAGTAGACGGTCTTTGTGAGGCTACTTTGAAAGCAATTATGAAAAATGGGCTTATTGTATATAATGATAATTGTAATCTTGACGCCTGGTTTGAACTAGGCCTAGGCGGCACCCTAGCACATAATAACATGCTAGGCATTGGTCGGCAGCAGGATTGGGCATGTCATGATATAGAGCAGGAGCTTAGCGGCATTTATGACTTGCCACATGGCGCAGCTTTAGCTGCAATCACTCCTTCCTGGATGGAATATGTTTACAAAGACAATATAAATATGTTTGTCCAGTTTGCAGTAAATGTTATGGGTGTTGAAGGTGGCTACCGTGACCCTGAATACATTATAAAAGAGGGAATTTCACGACTACGTGACTTTTATAATAAGTTGAACCTTCCTAGCAATCTTACTGAGCTTGGAGTGAAAAATGACTCCAATCTCGAACTAGTTGCAAATATGGCTAGGGGTGTGGGGAGCTTAAAGAAGCTAGATGAGAAAGATGTCCTTGAAATCCTTAAAATGTCCATAGGAAATTAATATTTGTCGACAAAGTCGCAAAGACTTGACGAAGCCCTAACGGGAGCTTATTTCAATCGGGAGGCGGATAATATTTTATTCGTCTCCCCCTTTATAATATTGAATATTCTATATATACATGAGAAGATGAATTAATATAAATTATTCGGTAAAAACATGTCCTAAAAAGTGTTGGCATATCGACCTGTATCCATGGTAAAATAAATATGAAACTTTTTTTGTCTGCCAAATTACAGTAAAAAAGCTGGGGGTTTTAAAAATGGTTTCTATTAAAAAAGTTGTAGACGATGTAATTCTTGATTATCAGTCTTTAACTAAACAAAAATGCTTTTATATTAACAAGGAGGAAATCATTCGCGAGTGTTGTGATTTGGTATCCTATAATCCATTCTGTAAATCTATAACAAATAATGAAGTTGGACGATATTTATGTCAGAAAAAAAGAAATGTTGTGTTGAACAATGCTATATTATATAAAAAGCCACATTATTCATTCTGTCATGCTGGCATAGTAGTAGCAGCTGTTCCTGTCATTTCGGAAGATGAAATTCAAGGTGTCCTTTTATGTTTTTTTCTTACAGATGAAAGTAAATCCAATATACTATTACATAAAGAGCATTATCTAACAAAATTTAATATCGAAGCTAACCATTTTAACAATTCAATTCCATCATTTACTAGCATTCCAGAACACAAATTAGATGCAATGGTTACTTTGCTAGACTCTCTAATAAGAATGAACCTCAAAGAAAGCAACAAAACAAGGAAAGAGGAGCAATCTCCCTTTCTTAATGATGATCTTGAACCTGAAGATATAAGCAGCAACAAAACCGGATATATTGAAACACCAATTACCGATAAAACAGTTGGAGGGACCTTTTCTCTGTATCCTTATTTACGACCAAAAATGAGGCTTTTCATTGATGAAAGCAACATAAATAGTGCAGAGGGATTTCTGGCAACATTAGAAGTAACAGAAAAAAAAATTAAATCCCTTTATTATGATATCCGAGCAGGGCATTTACTCGAAGCAAAAGAGCGGTATAAATCACTTTTTCAATACTTTATATTACAAGATGAGTTTGATTTTATCAGGACAAATGTTTTCATAACTAGTTTCTCAATATACCGCATTTTTATGATTCACCAATCATATTTCCATCAAATGCAGGAATTATTTTATAAGTTTTATAAAAAGGCTAGCCTCGTAGAAGATATTGTTAGTTTACGAGATGCGGTCAGTGATTTGTATGATGGCCTAATAGAAATATATAGCCTCGATAAACAAAATATTAATCCCATTGTAAATCGTATAAAAGAATACCTGGAAGAAAATTATCAGCACACGGTAAATTTAGGTTCACTTGCTAAGATTAATAAAATTTCAGTTTCATATGCAAGCCGTCAATTTAAAAAACAGATGGGGATATCGGCACAAGCATATTTAAATGAAATTAGGATGGATAACGCTCAACGCTTATTGTGCGATACGGACATGCCTATTAAAGATGTGGCTAAATGTGTAGGATACGATGATGTCCGCAATTTCTATAAAATGTTCAGCAAACATTTTAGCATAACTTGTACGCAAATGCGCAATTTTTCAAATAAACCCAAGCTTTTAAATGAATCGCAAAATAATCAAAATGTGCATCAAAAAGACACTTTTTGATTATTTGAGCTTCCACTAGTTTTTTGTTGTGCCATGATTTCTCACTTTCCTACCAAAAAATAAAAACCCTACTACAAAATTTCTACTAGTAGGGTTGATTAAATATACTTATTTAGTTAGGGTATTAATTTATTCTTCTAAACAAGGCACACTAACAGGGACCTTCCTAAAGTGTGTAGCCTGTTCAAATGCGTATGCAATCTCTATTAGTCTTCCTTCATCCCATTCTCTGCATAGAATTTCTAATCCTACTGGCACTCCAATAGAGGCTAAGTCTGTTGGCCTTGTGAAGCCTGCAGGTACTACGCAGGATGGGAAGCCTGTTACTGAGCCTATTACTCCGTTTCTTTCGGCTTGTGGCTCTCCTACTTTAACTACTGGTCTTTTTTGATGAGGATATACTATTGCATCTAGATTATGTTCTGCCATGATTCTCATGACTAAATCTCTAAGCTGTCCTCTTTTAATAAGGCGTTCATTATATTCAGGAGTATTTATGTCTAGGGTTTCTGCAAACTTAATATTATCTTCTATTCCCTGATGGTATTTACCTGAAGCAATAACATCTGCCAGAGAATGTACCTTTGCACGTGAGCCTAGCTCCTGTAAGTATACATTTAAGTGAGCTTTTAAATCGTATAAGTGTACACTTACCTCTTTAACAAGCTTATCTGCATCTATATTTTCTTCAATAGATACTAGAGTAGCACCATTTTTTTTCATTTCCTCTAGGGCTTTGTTTATTGCTTCATTTACTTCTTCATGTATGTCCTTGCTGCCAAAGAAGCTTTTTAATACTCCTATTCTCTTTCCTTTTAATCCTTCTTTGTTTAAAAATGCTGTATATGTTTCTGGAATATGCCCTACGGACCAAGCTGTCTGAGGATCAGCAAAATCATATCCCGCTATTACATCTAATACTCTGGCAGCATCCTCTACTGTACGCATAATTGGACCAGCAGTGTCCTGGGTCATTGAATAAGGCACTATTCCATCTCTGCTGACTAGTCCAACAGTTGGTCTAAGTCCAACTAGACTACAAGCTGAAGCTGGAGAACGTACTGAGTTAATAGTATCAGTTCCTATTCCTACTATACCAAAATTAGCTGATATACCTGCACCTGTCCCGCCACTAGAGCCTCCTGGTGTTCTAGTTAAATCATATGGGTTTAATGTCTGCCCTAGTATGGAGCTAGCTGTTTCTCCCCATACTGCAAATTCATGCAGGTTCACTTTTGCTATTACAACAGCTCCTGCTTCCTTTAATCTCTTAGTGATAAAAGCATCATCCTCTGGAACTACACCTTCTAGACTTAGGGAGCCTGCTGTAGTTGGCATATCACCTGTATCTACATTATCCTTTAATAGCACTGGTATTCCATGAAGTGAGCCTATAAAGCCTGTTTCCTTAAACTTCTTGTCTAGCTCATCTGCTATTTCTAGAGCCTTTGGGTTTATCATAATTACTGAATTAAGCGAAGGACCTTTCTTGTCGTATGCCTCTATTCGTTTTATATACATCTCTACTAGCTGACGGCAAGTCAATTCTCCTCTTTCCATTGCAGCATGTACCGTTGAGATTGTAGCTTCTTCTAATATGAAGCCTGTTTTTTCTATACTCACTAGTATCACCTACCAAAATTTATTTTTAAATCTATGTTTTCAAAAAACGTTTACATTTCTCCCTATACTTATTATACATGTATATGTCCAGTATAATCATTGTTATTTGGATACAAAAAGGGTGTAAGAATCTTATAAGATTTCAATAATAGACCTTTATTCTCTTCTATAAATCACTTTTATAACGAACGGAAAAGCTCTTCTTTTAGATTTTGTTAATGGTTCAATAGAAGCTTTTGTTATAAATCAAAATAATATTTACAAATATTGAATATTATGATACCATACAGAATAATACTATTGATATAAAAGGCTATGAAGAGAAGAGTAGATAAATGGATTCTTTAGCAGAGAGCTCCGGTAGCTGAAAAGGAGCAGGAATAGTTTATTGAAACAAGTCTCGGAGCTTCACTTGGATTTTCATATTATTGTATGAAATGATACCGTGACGGCAGTTCCCGTTAAAGAACTAGAGTATAAGCATGTTTTTTAAAGTTATCATGCCGTACTTGAAGAGGTTAATGTGGTGACACATTAGCAAACTGAGGTGGCAACACGAAGCTATAGCTCTCGTCCTCAAGATTTTAAAGTCTTGGAGGTGAGAGCTTTTTTTATTGGAAAAGCAAATAAATGTAAAAAGACAAAAAATAAAAACAAATTTACTATAGAAGGAGAGGATAATCTATGAATGCTTCTGTTAAAAATAATATTCATCATACAGACAAATCTATTAATAATTCTAATAGACCCCCATTCCCTAAACGAGCAGTAATTACTGCTGGAATGCCCTATGGCAATAAGGAGCTTCACTTAGGGCATATAGGCGGAGTTTTTGTTCACGCTGATACCTTTGCTAGATTTCTAAGAGATAGAATAGGAAAAGAAAATGTGATTTTTGTTTCTGGCACAGATTGTTATGGTTCTCCAATATCGGAAAATTATCGTCAGTTAGTCAATAATGGAGAATTTCAAGGAACAATTGACGATTTTGTGAAATTTAATCATGAGCGTCAAAAGGAAGTGCTAGAAAGCTATAACATTGATTTAAGCTTGTTTGCAGCTTCTAGCTTTGGACCTGCTTCTGAAGTTCACCATCAAGTATCTAGAGAATTTTTTCTAAATCTCTATTCAAATGGATATCTGAATAAAATGACTACATCTCAATTTTATGATGCTGATTTTGGTGTTTTTCTGAATGGTCGTCAGGTAGTTGGACAGTGTCCTATTGAAGGCTGTTCCTCTGAAAAGGCATATGCTGATGAATGTTCACTAGGGCATCAATATATGCCAATAAGCCTTATAAATCCTAAAAGCACTCTCTCAGGAAAGAAACCAGAAATGAGAGATGTGACTAATTGGTATTTCAAGCTTGACGAATTTCATGATTCATTGGGAAAATGGGTTGATTATCTTGATGAGACGCGCAATAGCCGACCTTCTTTAATAAGAACTATAAAAGAATTTTTGAAGCCTCCAGTTATTTATGTAAAAAAAGATTATTTAGATTTATTAAGCTCTATACAAGACCAGCTTCCCGAGTATACTATTCAGGATAGAAATAACAAATCTTCTTTTGTTATGGTATTTAACTCCTTAGAGGAAAGAGATAAGGCTTGCATACTGCTAGGAAAAAAGTCCATTCCTTTTCGTACTGGGAAGACTTTAGTTCCTTTTAGGTTAACTGGTAATGTTGAATGGGGAATTCCTGTACCTTCTATTGAAGGAATAGATGGCTTAACCTTCTGGGTGTGGCCCGAATCTCTCTGGGCACCTATATCCTTTACTAAAGCCTACTTAAAGCAGTTAAATAAGCAGGATGATGCTTGGAAAGACTGGTGGTGTTCTTTAGATTCTAGGGTATATCAGTTTATGGGAGAGGATAATATTTATTTTTATGGACCAGCAGAAATGGCTATGTTCATGGCTACTCAAGGCAGAGAACCATCGCTCCAGCCATCTGAGGGTCAGCTTCAGTTGCCTAATCTTGTTGCAAATAACCATATATTATTTTTAGATAAAAAAGCAAGCAGCAGCGGAAAAATAAAGCCGCCTACTGCAAAAGAGCTGCTTGAGCACTATAATGCAGAGCAATTGAGAGCTCACTTTTTAGGATTAGGTCTAGGAATTAGGAGCGTCAGCTTTCAGCCTAAGCCATTTAATCCTAAAGCATCAGAAAAGGATAGTGATCCTGTGCTGAAAGAAGGTAATTTGCTGACCAATGTATTTAACAGAGTTGCTCGTTCCTGTTTTTATACTGTGCAGCAGTATTATAATGGAAAAATACCAGTAGGTAATGTAAGTGATGAAGTGCTGCATGAGTCCTGCGAAGCCATACTTGAATTTGAAAGATTAATGTATAGACATGAGTTTCATATGATAATGAACCTTATGGATACCTATATACGCAATATCAACAAGTCCTGGGTTAGAGATATGAAACTAGCAGATGAAAATAAAGAGACTGAGTTTCATTCGCAGGTCGTAATCGATGCTTTTCACAGGCTTAGAACCGCTACTGTCCTGATGCATTCAATTGCACCAGAGGGAACAGAAATGATTCTTGATTATCTAAACTTAGGTGAGGAATTCTGGGATTGGGAAAGAATATTTAGCACTATATATGATTTTATGGATAATCCACAAGAACATTCTCTTAAGCTCTTAGAGCCTAGAGTAGATTTTTTTAAAAAGCATCCTAGTCAATTTGCATAATATCATCCTAATTAAAAAGACAAGAACAGCTTTTAGCTATACTTGTCTTTTTTCATTTAATCATTATTTTTCAAGCTCATTAAGGTCTGATTCCAATTATCTACATAGTCTCCCGTTGCCCATTCTGCCATTATTACTGCTTCATTATCCATTAAATCTATTCTTCTCAAAGGCGAGCTTCCTATTTCGCCCCTCTCAATTCCATATATGATTATTTCGCTTTTAGTGAGAACAAGGACTACGTCCCTTAAGGGAGAAGTAAAGGCATCTATTGCCTCTGGCACCTTATTTTTTATATGAGTCCACGAAATACTCAGCTCATCGTATATTACTAGCTTAGAAGGAGGAAGTATATTTATATTATAATCTGCATAATGAAACTCATTATCTAGTATATAGTTGATTCTTCCTTTAAAAAACCAATGTCCCATTTTTCTCTCTAGTCCAAAGCTATCTAAAAGCTTATGCTCATTTGCAAGATTGCTTTTATTGATATTTAGCTTCTCCATTGTTTTTTGTATTCCCAGCTCTATTGCACTAAGGCTTTCGTCTCCAGAAAGATCTGTTATTTTTATATTCTTTTTGCTAGCTAAGCTATCTACAGGCAAAATTTGAAGTATATTTTCCTGCCAGCTCCTGTCATTATACTCATAGCCCCCGTTCCCCATGGTTTCGATAGATACGTAGTCATTGCCAATATAATCAATACGGTTTTGAATACTCCCTGTCCTTCCCCCCCAATCAGAATAAAGAGCTTCAAGCTTTCTTGACTCATGGAGAGTATCCTTGGAAATGTTGAAGGTATATAAAAAATCTTCTTTCCTTTCACCATCAATAGCTGTGATGGTTTCCATTTTCCAAAATCCACTTCTTCTTGGATAGATTATTCCCTTAGCTTCTAAAAGTGAATCTATTCTTTTATTTTTAAAACCAATCCATAAAGTTCTATAGGAATACTCATCGGAGTCATTGGAACGCAAACCTAATAGTATTCCAGAGTGAATAAGTGAGCTCTCTTTATTTATTACTAAGCTATTGCCACGGGATTCTTCTTGTTTTTCCTGAGCTTCATAAGCATTACTTACCTCATCAGAAACCTTTACTAGACTCAAATCATAATTAGAGGTACTTAAAATTAATTCACTGTCACTAATTCTGACAATTTCACAATAATATTTATCGTCATCTATTACTGTTATAACCTCTATTTCTCCGTCTGGAATATTAAAGTCCTTTAGAAAGGTTTTATAGTTGTATAGTAAATACTCCCTTCCATTGACACGCTTAACCTGATATCCAGGGTCTTTTAAATAGTAGTCAGCTAAAGTCATATATTTCTCTGAAAACTCAACTATTTTATTTTCCCACTCTGCATTCATAGTGCTTTCTTCATTTGAATTCTCTTCAATTACCTTTTCTACCTTCCATGTTCCTGAAACAGGAACTTGTTTATTGTAAGGCGATGAAATTCTGTCAGAGAATTCTTTAGGAGAAGCAGAGCATCCAGTAATCATTAAAGCTACTAGGATAAGTACATATATAAATTTAACTTTTTTCATTTATTCACGCTCCTCTAAAGGAATTGTGACTATGACCTCAGTGCCTTTGTTAAGCTGACTTTTTATCTCCAGTCCGCCATTCATCAGTGACACTATTTCATCACAAATAGATAATCCAATTCCATTCTTAGATTTACTTGTTTTACCCTTATAGAATTTTTCCTTAACCTTTGGAAGGTCTTCTTCTGATATTCCACAGCCTGTATCCTGAATACTAAAAATGAAGCTAGAGTTCTCATATCTAGTACTAAATATTACTTGACCACCAGATGGTGTAAAAGTGAAGGCATTATCTAAAATATTTATAAACACCTGTTTTAATCTATTTCCATCAGAATAAGTCTTTGGAAGACTATCCTCGTAGGTAACCTTAAAGTCTATTTGATCTCTTAAAGCCCTAGGAGTCAGCTGTTTCCTTATATGCTCTATAATCCTAGTAATATCAATTATTTGCCTTTCAAGAGCTATCTTTCCTGATACAAACTTTGAAAAGTCTAACAGCTCCTCTACCATTAGAGTGAGCCTGTCACTTTCATTTTCGATTATATCAAGACCATCCATTAAAAGCTCCTTAGTCTCATAGCCCTGCTTCAAAGTAATAGCCCAGCCCTTTATAGATGTCAGAGGTGTTCTCAATTCATGGGAAACAGAAGAAATGAAGTCTGTCTTTAACTGCTCTCTTTTCAATATCTCTGTTGCCATATAATTTAATGTATCAGAAAGCTTTCCAATTTCATCATCATGTCTCTTGCTGCTTCTGGTCTTGAAATCTCCCAGTGCCATTTTCTTTGCCGCAGCAGTTACTTCCTTTACTGGCCCAATAATTGAATTTGCTAAGAATATGCTTAAAAAGCCTGAAATAATGACTACTACTAATCCAGACCATAAAAATACTGTTGATATTTGACTAATGTCATTATTCACTTCCCTTAATGAAGAAATAAATCTAAGGACTCCAACAATACTCTCCCCTGATTTAAGAGGATAGGATATAGCCATAACCTGTTCAGTGTCATAATCTACACTTCCAATCCATTTTCCCATTTCGTCATTAAGAGCCTTATTAACATCATCCATTTTCTTGCTATCAAAGCTTGTAACCCCTATAGAGTCCATTATAATATTGCCATTTAAATCAATTATCTGAACCTGTGCAGAGGTCTGTCGCCAGAAAGTGTCCACATTGTTTAGTACATTTTCATGGAGGGTAGCATCTGAGAAATATTGATAGTATAGGTTGGAGGACATTTTTATCTGATTGTATAGATTATTCTCCAGGTTCTTATAATAATTATGTCTTACATTGTTGATTAGAAATATCTCCAAAACTACTACTGTAATTATTATGATGAACATGAAATATCCAACTAATCTCTTCTTAATACTCTTCACTCTATTTCTCTCCTCGCACCCTGTATCCTACTCCCCATACAGTTTCAATTATTTTAGGCTCAGAAGGATTGTCCTCGATTTTTTCTCTGATTCTTCTTACATTTACATCCACTATTTTTATATCTCCAAAATAGTTTTCTCCCCATACTAAATCAAGTATGTCGTGTCTGCTTAATGCTTTATCTGGATTTTGTAAAAACATCTTCATAATAGCAAATTCTGTTGGAGTCAGTTCTATTTCTTGTTCCTTTCTAAAAAACCTTTGGGCCACTAGGTCAATTTCCATGTCCTTAAGTCTGAGTACATTGGATGATATGTTTTTCACATTTTGGACCTTTCTTAGGTTTGCATTTATCCTTGCTATTAGCTCCATAGGATTAAATGGCTTAACCATATAATCATCTGCCCCAATCTCAAGTCCATTTATTTTATCCGTATCCTGACCCCTTGCAGTCAGCATAATAATAATCATATTAGAGGATTTATTACGTAAATAGCTGCAAAGTGTAAAGCCATCTATTCCAGGTAGCATAACATCTAAGACAGCTACCATAGGATTAAATTCATCTATTAGCTCTAGAGCCTCTTCACTGGACTCAGCCTCCATTACTTGAAAACCAGCCCTGTTTAAGTTAATAGAAATAAGCTTTCTTATGGGTGCTTCATCCTCTACTACTAGTATTCTTGTTTTCATTTCATCCATTATTATCACTCCAAAATCCTTACTTTCTAATGATTTTATTATACCTTTATTAGTATTATCATTAAACCCTATTAGAAATACAATAATTCCCTTTTCATTCGTGCTGATATATTCTTCTATTACAATAATATACTTTTATGTAATTTAAAGCTTTACAAAATAGTTACGGTTTAATATTATAGATGATTTTCTCAGAAACATTGATTTATTAATATAATTTAATTATAATATAGATATTACTTCGGTTTGCTTCACCAGCTATAGGAAGGAGAAACTCATGATGACAGTGAATAATGCTGATAAAAGAAAATACAGTCTTATTATTACTATAGTGAGAAAGGGTCTAGGCTCTTGTGTTATAGATATATCGAAAAATTCAGGTGCAGAAGGTGGAACTATCCTTTTAGGTAAGGGGATAGCAGAAGAAAGTATATATCAGGATATCTTGGGAATGGATTTCGAGCCTGAAAGAGAAATAATACTTACATTAGTTCAGCAGGAGGATGCTGACAATGTACTCGATGCCATATTAAGTGGAGCAAAACTAGATAAGCCAGGCAATGGTATAGCTTTTATAATAGACGTAAAAAATCACCTTGGTATTACCCATTTACTAGAAAAATGGACAGGTAAGAAAGGGGGTTTTTAATTGGAGGATAATAAATTTGATTTAATTATAACTATAGTCAATAAAGGTCATTCATCAGATGTGATAAATGCTGCAAAGGAAGCTAGGGCACAGGGCGGTACAGTTATTAGCGGCAGAGGCTCTGGGATACATGAGGTAGCAAAGCTTTTTGGTTTTCTTATGGAGCCTGAAAAAGAAATTGTATTGAGTCTTGTGGATGCTAGTAAAACAGAACAGGTGCTGCAAACTATTTCAGAAAAGGTTGGTATCAATAAACCAGGCAAGGGTATTGCATTTGTCATAGATGTAAAAAGAGCAGTAGGAATAAGCCAGTATCTTAATAATAACTAAAAGATTATAAGCCTGCATTGCTTGATTAGATCAAGTGTGCAGGCTTTTAATTTTATAGGAAAAAGGATTAATGTAAGAATTATCTGGTTTGTTTATCAATCATACTCTTTACTTCTTGTGGAGTTAATCCATCTGCATTTACTACTGGAGTCTTAGTTTCTGTAGCGCTTTGACCCATCATATCTGTATTTAATCCTGATGTTACTATGGCATCTAAATTCTCTAGCTTTGAAAGATTTTGTTCTATAGAATTGCTTAATTCTTGAACAGTATATCCCTCTTTACTTAGGTAGTCTGCAACATTTTTTAATCCTTTTTCTACTCCAACTTTTTTCACATATATCACCTCAAGGTTATTTTGTACAGATGTATGCTAATATATTCACTTACAATTTTATAAACAATGGAGCTGTAAAAGCCATATTTGTCTGATATCTGATTCTTTAACTTTTAAAATTAAATATATGTGATAAACTATAGGTAAACAAGTTCAATCTTGTTTACCTATAGTTATAAGAAAATTTTGCCGATTGGATGGTGTATAAAAGTGTTTAATCATTTATATAAAAATCTATCAAATGAATTGTCATCTGGTAATGAAGCAGTTATGCTGACATTTATGAAGCCTGTTAATAATAAAAAAGGCTCTATAGTAAATAAGCTTGTACTAGCTAAAGAAGGCTTAGAAAGTAATCAATTATTTATAGATATGGATGAAGAGCTTCGCCAAAAAATATTATTTGCTTTTGAATCAGGTAATCTTCAGCTTGTTGATTATAAAGAAGAAGCTGTTTTAATTGAGCCCTATTTTTCAAAGCCTAGATTGATTATATTAGGAGGAGGCCATATTGCTAAGCCTTTGGCAGAGTTTGGAGCTAAAGTTGGATTTTCTGTTGTTGTTGCAGATGATAGACCCTCCTTTGCTAATCCTGGTCGTTTTCCTGAAGCAGATGAGGTTATCTGTGATAGCTTTGAAAACTGCTTTTCTCGCTTAGATATTAGAAAATCTGATTTTATAGTTATAGTTACAAGAGGTCATAGGCACGATGGAGTATGTTTACACAGCTCACTTGACTACAATCCAGCATACTTAGGTATGATTGGCTCTAAGCGTAGAGTAAAGGCTATGAAAGAAGAGTTGCTAAATGAAGGATATCCGCAGGAACAGATAGATAGTATCAATTCGCCAATTGGACTAGATATCGGCGCTGTTACTCCTGAAGAAATAGCTATTTCTATAATAGCTCAAGTCATAAGCTTTAGAAGAGCTAGGGGAAATACTATAAGCAAGGAATCTAATGTAAAATTTAACTGGCCTGAATTTGATGAGGCTTTAGTTGATGAAATGTCTAAGGAATCGGAAATACCTAGAGCACTTGTTACAATAATCTCTTCAAGGGGCTCAGTTCCAAGAAAAGCTGGAGCAAAAATGATTGTTTGGCTTGATGGAAAGGTTATGGGAACTATTGGCGGAGGCTGCAGTGAAGCAAGTATAATAACTATAGCAAGAAATACAATACTAAATAATGAATATACCATAGAGCATGTTGATATGACTGGAAATGTGGCTGAAGATGAAGGCATGGTATGTGGTGGAGTAATAGATGTACTTATTGAATCCTTTTGATTGACTAAAATAATCCATAAATATTAAAAGGAGGATGACACTTTGTCAACAATATCTATACATAGTAGTCCAAGATATGTTAAGATTGCTGTAGATATCGCCCATAGAATATATAACGAAGAATTTAAAGAAGGCTGTAAGCTTAGAGGTCGTTCAACACTCGCTGGAGAATATAATGTATCTCCCGAAACCATAAGAAAATCAGTAAATCTGCTTCAAAATATGAACCTAGTAGAGATTAGGGAAAAAAGTGGAGTCTACGTGATTTCTAAAGAAAACGCAAAACAGTTTATAGATAAATTCACTGCAACAGATACCTTGAAAGAATTATTATCCAATATTAAAAAACTTAGGGCTGAAAAAAGAGATACTGAAAGGAAAATAGAAGAAAGCATTGAGCTTCTCCTACAGCATTATACTTACTTTAGAAATGCTGATAGCACATCTCATTATGAGGAGTCTGTTGGTCCGAATAGTCATCTGATAGGAAAAACCATAATTGAAGTTCAATTTTGGCAAAATACTAATGCTACAATAATAGCTATTATTAGAAATAATGAAACTATATTATCTCCTGGGCCCTTTTTTCAATTTGAAGAAGGAGATGTAGTGTGTTTTGTTTCTAGTGAAGAAAATATTTCTAAAGTAAAATATTATATCAATACACATAGCTAGTTCAAGCCATCCTATAACAGGATGGCTTCTTTTTTTAGATTTATAAACTTTACACTGAGACCAAAATATGTTATATTATTAAATGTTATCCTTAAACTTGACAATTTATTAAATATATTAAGTTGTCAGTTTGAGTCTCGCGCATTAATCTAAATTAGAAGGAGATTTAGTTTTATGATTGAATTTAAAAATATTTCAAAGGTATACGAAGACGGCTTTGAAGCATTGAAAAATATGAGCTTGAAAATTGAAGATGGTGAGCTTTTAGTTCTTATTGGCCCATCGGGCTGCGGTAAAACTACTACAATGAGAATGATTAATAGACTTATTGAGCCAACTAATGGAGAAATATATATAAATGGAAAGTCTATAAAGGAACAAAACCCTGTCTCCCTACGAAGAAACATTGGTTATGTAATTCAACAGATAGGTCTTTTTCCTCATATGACTATTGGTGAAAATATAGCCTTAGTTCCAAAGCTAAAAAAACAAAACTCTGAAGAATATACTGATAAGGTTAATGAACTGCTAAAAATGGTTGGACTAGAGCCTAGTATCTATAAAGACAAATATCCAAAAGAGTTGTCTGGTGGTCAGCAGCAAAGAATAGGAGTTATTAGGGCCTTAGCCGCAGACCCTTCAATAATTCTTATGGACGAGCCTTTTAGCGCACTAGATCCAATAAGTAGAGAGCAGCTTCAAGACGAGCTCTCAAAATTACATGAGGAAATAAATAAAACTATAGTATTTGTAACTCATGACATGGATGAGGCTTTAAAAATTGCTGATAGAATCTGTATAATGCAGGCAGGTGAAATAGTACAATTAGATACACCTGAGAAAATCTTAAGACGTCCTGCCAATGACTTCGTAAGAAACTTCATTGGGGAAAATAGATTAAGCTCTTTTAATAGCCATGAACTTCCACCTTTAGAGGAATTCATGACAAAGGCAATTACCGTAAAATCCTCAAAGGGATTAGCTGAATCAAATAAAATACTTAACAAGCATAAGGTAGATAGTTTGATTGTAGTTGATAAAAATGATGTTTTTCTAGGTGTAGCTAGCTCTTGGGATATCTCTAAGAATTATGAGAATGAAAGCATAACAGTTAGGAATGTAATGAAAAATGACTATGCCTATATGACCACTGACGAATCTATTGAAAAGGCATTAAACTTAATAAAAGAATCTAAAAAAGGATATGTTGTAGTTGTTGATAATCAGCATAGAGTTAAAGGTGTTATAACAAATGGAAGCTTAGTTAGATTATTAGTAGATGAAATCACTAATTAATTATAGATAGTAGTAGAAGGAGTTGGATTTATGAGTAATAGAAATGTATTATCATCATTTATAGACACTTTAGTTAATCGTTGGCCTATGGTTGTAGATAGTCTTATATCTCACATAAGCTTAACCATAATTTCTCTATTTATTGCAGCTTTAATAGGTGTCCCTTTGGGAATTTGGCTTACTAGGAAAAGAAACTTCGCCAATGTAGTAATTGGGATAGCTTCAGTATTTCAAACAATCCCTAGTCTTGCTTTATTAGGCTTCATGATACCTTTCTTTGGTATAGGCACTAAACCAGCAATAATAGCTCTTACTATATATGGTTTATTACCTATACTCCAAAACACATATACAGGTATTATTGGCTGCGATGAAGGAGCGAAGGAAGCTGGAAAAGGAATGGGAATGACTTCTTTTCAAATATTATACATGGTAGAGATTCCTCTTTCACTTTCAATAATTATGGCAGGAATTAGAACTGCTACAGTGTTGATAATAGGTGTCACTACACTTGCATCCTTAGTTGGTGCTGGAGGGCTGGGAGATTTAATATTCAGAGGAATTTCCTCAGTAAATACTTCCCTTATTTTAGCTGGGGCTGTACCAGCAGCTATTGTGGCAGTTTTCTTCGATTCTCTATTAAAGTTCTTAGAGAAAAAAATGACTCCAAAGGGATTAAGAGATTAAAATTTTGAAAGGAGAGTATATATTGATGAATTTTACAAGTAACAAGAAAGGATTAATTTTTATTGCTGTAATATTAATGTTAGCTATTTCACTAACTGCATGTGGAGGTTCTTCTGATACAATAGTTGTAGGAGGAAAAGACTTTACAGAGCAAGATATTTTGGTTCATATAGTTTCTGAGTTAATAGAAGCAAAAACAGAGCTGAAGGTTGACAGAAAGCCGTTTCTAGGTGGCTCTAGTGTAGTTGCCACATCTCAGCAATCAGGTGAGGTGGACATAATGGTAGACTACACAGGAACTGGGCTCGTAAGCGTTCTTAAAGAAAATGTAGTTAACGATTCTGATGAAGCTTATAGGATTGTTAAAGAAAGATATGGCGATGAATTCAATATAGCATGGTTAGAGCAATTAGGATTTAATAACACATTTGCTATTACAATGAGAGAAGAAATGGCAGATGAAATGGGAATAGAAACCATATCAGATTTAAAACAACATGCTGATAGCTTTTCTTTTGCTTCTACACAGGAATTCTTAGAAAGAGAAGACGGCTATGATGCTATGAAGGAATTATATGGCTTCGAGTTTAAAGAGGTAAAAGCAATGGACCCTGGTTTAGCTTATACTGCTATAAAAGAAGAACAAGTAGAGGTAAACGTAGCCTTCGCCACAGATGGAAGAATACCTGCATTTAATTTAAGAATATTAGAAGATGATAAGAACTTATTCCCACCATATGACGCAGCAATTCTTGTAAGAAATGATACTCTTGGAGAGCATCCAGAGCTTGAAAAAGTATTAAACAGCATTGCTGGAATTTTGACAGATGATGAGATGGCTAAGCTTAATGCTAAGGTAGATTTAGAACAACAAGATCCTAAGAAGGTAGCCAAGGATTGGCTTGTGGAAAAGGGTATAATACAGTAAAATCCCTTTTTGTTGTCCTGAACGCCAGTGAAGAATCTCTAGTATATTGGAAACACGCGATTCTTCACTCCGCTTCAGGCTTCCCTTCTTCCAATATCTCTACAAACCTTGTTGAAGAAGGTGAGAGAGATACACTCTTTAAGGAGCATACTCCTATGCTTCTTAAAGGGAACTTTTCAGTTAATTGAACTTCATAAAGTAAACCATTTTGTAAATATTCCTGTGAAAACTCACGAATAACACAGGATATACCTAAATTAATTTTTGCAAATTCTAATAATAATTCATGAGAGCCTAGTTCTATTTCAGGCTCTATTTTTATGCCCCTCGACAGCATAAATTTCTCAACATAATTCCTTGAATTTGATGTTTTTTCAAGTAATATTAGTGGTAGCTTTATCAATTCCCTAAGCTCCATAGGCGTGGATAATATATCCCTGTACTTGTTCCCACAAACGAAAATATCATGGATAGCCATAAGCTCCTTTACCTCTATTGAGGAATCTTCAATGGGCAAATTACATATTGCAATGTCAATTTTTCCAGACTTTAGGAGAATACAAAGTTCTATGGTTGTTCGGTTGATAATATTGAGTCTAATATTTGGATATTGATTATGGAACTTTTCTAGATAGGGCAGCAAATAATATCTGGATATAGTATCTCCAACCCCTATTTTCAGTTCTCCGAACATCAAATTTTTAGTTTCAGCAAGCTTCTTCTCACCTACATTGATTAAATTAATAGCTGAATTTGCGTATTCAAATAATAGCTCTCCTTCCTTCGTAAGTGTAACTCCCCTTTGCACTCTAGTAAAAAGTCGTATGCCTAGCTCACCTTCAAGCTGGGAAACTGCTTGACTAACGGCAGGCTGTGTCATGTAGAGAGCTTTTGCAGCTTTTGAAAAGCTATTGTTTTTAGCTACTTCACAGAAGACCTTGTACAAATCCAGTTTGATTGACATATAAGCACTCCTTATGCTTAGTATTAAATATATTTATTTTACTTATACCATAAAGTATTATATATTACAAGTGAAGGATAAAATATTATTAAAATATATTTTAGGGAGAGATTTAAATGGAGAGAATAGTCGGAACTGTTGTTAGAGGTCTACGTACTCCAATTTTTAGAGAGGGAGATAATATATCAGAAATTGTTGTAGACAGTATTTTAAATGCTTCAAAAGCAGAAGGCTTTTCAATTAATGATAGGGATATTGTCGCTATAACTGAATCTGTAGTTGCTCGTACTCAAGGAAATTATGCTACTATTGATGCAATTTCCAAGGATGTATATTCAAAGTTCGGTGATGATACAATTGGAGTAATATTTCCCATTTTAAGCCGTAATCGTTTTGCAATATGCCTTCGTGGTATTGCAAAAAAAGCTAAAAAAATAGTGCTAATGCTTCAGTACCCATCAGATGAAGTGGGCAATCACCTAGTAGATATAGATATGCTAGATGAAAAGGGTGTTAACCCTTGGACTGATGTTTTAACTGAAAAGGAATTTCGCAACCATTTTGGATATATTAAGCATACCTTTACTGGTGTAGATTATATAGATTATTATAAATCAATAATTGAAGAATATGATACTGAATGTGAAATTATCTTCTCAAATAACCCAAAGACTATTTTAAACTATACTACAAGTGTTCTTACCTGTGATATCCATACAAGAGCTAGGACAAAAAGAATATTAAAAGCAAATGGCGGAATTAAGGTTTATGGTCTTGATGATATATTAACAGCATCAATTGATGGTAGCGGCTATAATGAGGCTTACGGTCTTTTGGGCTCAAATAAAGCAACAGAAGAGAGCATAAAGCTTTTCCCTAGAGATTGTCAGCCTGTTGTTGACAGTATTCAGACTAGACTTAAAGAAAAAACCGGAAAAACTGTAGAAGTAATGATTTATGGAGACGGTGCATTTAAAGACCCTGTAGGTAAGATATGGGAGCTTGCAGACCCTGTTGTATCTCCTGCCTACACTAAAGAACTTGAGGGTACACCTAATGAAATTAAGCTTAAATACCTTGCTGACAACAACTTCGCAGATTTGAAGGGTGAAGAACTAAAAAAAGCTATCTCTGAACACATAAAAAATAAGGAGTCCAATCTTGTAGGTGCTATGGAAGCACAAGGAACTACTCCTAGAAGGCTTACTGACCTTATAGGCTCTCTATGTGACTTGACTTCAGGCAGTGGAGATAAAGGAACTCCGGTTGTATATATTCAGGGTTATTTCGATAATTATATAAAATAAATGCTAAAGATGTTAATAGTTTTAGTTCTACCTTGCAATTAATGAACCATTAAAATACAAAAAGATTTATGTTCTTACAGGTCCTTGATATAGCGATGAAGATATAGTCTATTCTAGCTTATAAAGGACCTGTAAGTGGTCATTTTCTACAAAGTTTAAACATAAAAAAGCTTTAAAAAATTTTATTGACAAGTGAATTTTCTTTTGCTAATATAATATCAGTAAGTAAGAAATATTAGGAAAACGTAATCATAGCATTATAAAATTTCATATCAAAAAATTCGTCAAAGATATAATTGCAGGACGGGAAACCTGCCTTAAGAATTATATCTTTTTTTATTAAATAATAGCTTTTAGATTTATCAAGAAAATTATATTGTACAACTTCATACCTTAAAAATTCGTCAAAGATATAATTTGCAGGACGGGAAACCTGCCTTCGGAATTATATCTTTTTTCTTTAAATAATAATTTTTAAATTTATCAAGAAATTTATATTATACAACTTAATACCTAAAAATTCGTCAAAGATATAATTTGCAGGACGGGAAACCTGACCACTTCGCAATTATATCTTTTTTCTTTAAATAATAGTTTTGAATTTAATAATAGAGAAACGTTTGTAAGTATCTAAATAAACTCATTGTTCAGAATATTCAGACCCATATTGCTAAAGACATCTGAGTGATTAGACAATTATACTACTGCTATAACTTGAATATAATTGCCTATTTCTTATAATTCAAAATAAGAAAAAATCAATTTTATATTAAAAATTCCAAAGGTGTAACATGCAGGACGGGAAACCTGGTTCGCCATATTCTTCATGTATGGTCAATACACCAAATATTTCAAATGGAGGTTTTAATATGGAAAGGACAGTAGACAATCTAAAAACGCTGATACGAGCAGGAAGGGGGAAAATACCAGCAGAAACAGTAATCCTAAATGGTACACTTGTAAATGTAATGACTAGCGAACTTTATCTTGCAGATGTTGCTATTTATGGAGATACAATTGTAGCAATAGGCGATGTTAAAGATTACATGGGTCCTGAAACCGAGGTAATTGATGCTACAGGAAGCTATCTTTGTCCAGGACTGATAGATGGACATATTCACAGTGAATGTAGCAAGCTTAGCATCACAAGCTTTGCTAAAGCGGTAGTTCCCTGTGGGACAACAAGTATAGTCTCAGGTCTAGACGAGTATATATCTGTTTCAGG
The DNA here is from genome assembly GCA_002376545.1 of Firmicutes bacterium UBA3546. Lineage (GTDB taxonomy): Bacteria > Bacillota > Clostridia > Tissierellales > Proteiniboraceae > Proteiniborus. The sequence continues at coordinate 80,762 of DFOH01000042.1, forward strand.
ACTTGAGGGACTTAAAGAGATTTTTGAAGAAATAAAAGCAGCTCCCTTAAAGGTATTTTGGGGTGCCCCATTTAAAACTCCTTATACAATTCCAAAATCCACAGTTGCATTTAATTTTGACCCATCAGTTCATGCTGAAGTTCAAAAGTGGGACGAGTGTTTTGGAGTATGGGAGGTAGTTAGAGAGTTTATTCAAGAAGAGGACGAGGATACTTTAGGTGCAGTTGTGGAAGCATATAAGAATAGATTGCCTGTATTTGGTTGTGCGCCAATGGCTAGAGGAAACGATTTGAATGGATACCTGTGTGCTGGTGTAAGGCTTGATCATGAAAGCTACACTCACGAAGAAGTAGTGGAAAAAATGAGAAAAGGAATGCATATGGTTATTCGTGAGTCTTCTGTTACCCACTTCCTCGAAGAAAATATAAGAGCTATTACAGAAGTAAATCCAGCAATGGCAAGACGTGTCAGCTTTTGTACAGACGATGTTACTGCCACTGATGTAATTAACAAAGGACATGTGGATAATGTTGTTAGACTAGCAATTAAGGCTGGTGTTAACCCTATGACAGCAATTCAGATGGGAACAATAAATAGTGCAGAAGCCTATAGAATAGATCATCTTGTAGGATCAATTTCTCCTGGTAGATTAGCCGACATATTACTAATCGACGATCCTGAAAAATTCAACGTAAAAGCTGTTATTAGCAATGGTAAGCTGGTTGCAAAAGATAAAAAACTTACTTTTGAGCTTAAGGCTCCAGAAAGAAGCTCTGTTCTAAGTGGTGTATTGAAATGTAAAAATACAACAAAAGAAGATTTTGAGTATAAAGTTGATATTAAAAACGGCGAAGCAAAAATACTCTCTATGGATGTAAAAGGACCATTTGTGAGAAAAAGAAGAGATGTAGTTTTAAAAGTAGAGGATTCAGTTGTTCTTCCCGATATTGAGCAGGATGTTGCAATGGTTTCTGTTCTTGAGAGATTTGGTCGAAATGGAAACAAGGCTTTAGCATTTTGTTCAGGTTGGAATCTTAAAAAGGGAGCAATGGCTTCAACTGCTGCACCAGATGATAATAATCTAATAGTAATGGGAGTTAATGCAGAAGATATGTCTATTGCAGCAAACTATTTGATTGAAAATGGTGGAGGTCAGGTTGTAGTAGCAAATGGTGAAATTATCGAGTTCTTACCATTACCAGTTGGTGGAATTGTTAGTGATCTAGAGCCTGAAGAAATTGCATACAGAGAAACTCTTCTTACAAAGGCTGCTCGTGATTTAGGCTGTATGCTGCCAGACCCACTAATGTATATGTTTTTCTTACCAATAACAGCTATACCAGATTACGCAATTACAGATGTAGGGCCAATTGATTATCTATCTCTTACAACCTTTGATCCTATTATCGAATTAATAGAAAAATAAAAAATCAGCGATTAAAATAACCATTTAGTTATCAGATGATTCTTAGATACTACTAAGTTTATCTTTAAATCTTATCTTCTTGGAGGTCAATAAATATGGAAAATAAACAATTAAAGAAATTAATCGACGTGGCTTCAGGCAGACAATTAGCTGATTTAGTAATAAAAAATTGTAATGTTGTAGATGTATATAATGCTAGAATTATAGAAGGTGATATTGCAATTTGTAACGGTAAAATTGCAGGTATTGGCGAATATAGTGGTGAAAAGGAAATCGACGCTAAAGGTCAGTATGCTTCACCTGGTTTTATTGATAGTCACATCCACATTGAATCAGCTTATGTAAGCCCAGAGGAAATAGGCAGGCTTTTAGTTCCTCATGGTGGAACTACTATCATCGCTGATCCACATGAAATTGTAAATGTTTGTGGAATAGACGGATTAGACTATATGATGGAAGCAGCAAAGGGTACAGCACTTGATATAAAATTTATGCTTCCTTCTTGTGTACCTGCTACTCCCTTTGAGCATGCAGGCGCTACAATAGATGCAGATACAATGAAAGAACCAATTAAAAATGATGCTATTCTAGGGCTGGGCGAATTTATGGATTATCCTGGTGTAATAAGCGGGAACGAAGGCGTTTTAGATAAAATATTAGTAGCTCAAAGCAATGGCAAATTAATCGATGGTCATTGCCCTAACATAGAAGGAAAAGATTTGAATGCATATGCTGCTGCACAAGTCCATACTGAACATGAATGCTCAACAGTGAAAGAGATGCTAGATAGACTTTCATTGGGAATCTATGTTCTATTAAGACAGGGCTCTGCCTGCCATGACCTTGAAAATTTAATTAAGGGAGTAACTGCTGAAAATAGTAGAAGATGTCTTCTATGCTCTGATGATCGTCAGCCTAAAACAATACTTGAGCTTGGTCATCTTGACGACCATTTGCGCATATGCGTAAGAAATGGTATTAACCCAATAACAGCAATTCAGATGGCTAGTCTAAACGCCGCAGAATGCTTTAGACTAACAGACAGAGGAGCTATTGCACCTGGTCTTAGAGCTGACATAGTACTCCTTGATAATCTACATGACTTTAATGTAAGTCAGGTATTTATTAAAGGTGAGGAAGTTGCACGTAATGGTGAATATTTACTTCCGATAGAAAAACATAGTATCAATTCAGTAAAGGGAAGCTTTAAGGTAAAGGATTTCTCGAAGGACAAGCTTAAATTAAAGCTTAAATCTAACCATGTACACGTAATAAATATCCTTCCAGGTGGAGTACTAACTGCTAAGACTACAGCCTATGTTAAAACTAACTTAGATGGGGACTTTGTATACGATGAAAATCAAGGGATTTGCAAGGTAGCCGTTGTTGAACGCCATCAAAATACGGGTAATGTTGCTGTTGCACTTTTAGGAGACTATGGCATTAAAAGCGGAGCTATAGCATTATCTATTGCACATGATTCACATAATATTATTGCTGTAGGGGTAAATGATGATGATATGGAGCTTGCAATCAATACATTGATTAAACAGGATGGAGGAATTGTTCTTGCTAAAAATAATGAAATAATTGATGCCATGCCAATGCCTATAGGTGGTATTATGAGTGATCAGAGTGGGGAATGGGTTAATGAGCAGTTAATTAGAATTCATAATACAGCACATAATGAACTAGGGATTAAGAGCGATTTAGAGCCTGTTATGGTACTTTGCTTTATGTCACTTGCCGTTATACCTGAAATAAAGATTACAGATATGGGGTTGTTTGATGTAACTGAATTTAAATTCATAAATTTAGAAGCTAAATGATTTTCAGTTTTTCGATTAATAATAAGGGGGAAATATATTATGAATAACTCAAAGTCAAAGAGCATTAAAAGTAGTATAGTGCCACTTTTTAGAAGTGGCGATATTGGGGGATTAACATATGCAATAACTAATAATATTGTTAACTACATTATTGTAATAGCTACACTTTCTGGTGTCCTTGGATGGCCTGACGAAATAGTTTTCGGTCGTGTAATACCAGGTCTGTCAATAGGGCTTTTATGTGGTGGATTGTACTACGCTTATATGGGATATAAATTATCTGTAAAGGAAGGCAGAAGTGATGTAACAGCATTGCCTTCAGGAGTTTCAACTCCTGCGATGTTTGTTATACTATACGGAGTTGTGATGCCGCTTCATTATGCACTAGGTGATCCTGAAGTTGCTTGGTCAGCAGCAGTAGCAGCATGCTTTATTGGTGGATTTATAGAGTTTATTGGTGGGTTTATTGGTCCTTGGATGAAAGCAAAGCTTCCACGTGCCGCCCTTCTTGGAACTGTTGCTGGGATTGGTTTCATATGGATGGCAACTCAGGGAGTATTTGATGTATATGCAGATCCAATGATTGGGCTGCCGGTTTTAGCAATAGCTATGTTTGGAGTTTTTGGAGGTTATCTATTCCCTAAAAAAATACCACCTCTAGTTGTTGCAATTGTAGGCGGAATGGTTTATGCCTTCCTTTTGGGACGAACAGGCTTTGATTTTACAGGAGTTGGCTTCTACATTCCTAATCCTATAAATAGTATACAAGCATTAATTAATGGATTTGCAGTTGTCTTACCTTTTTTAACCATTATTATACCTGTAGAAATATATAACTTCGTAGAAACCATGGACAATGTTGAAGGAGCACATGCTGCTGGAGATAATTATTCAATAAGAGAAGCTCAATTTGCAGATGGAATTTGTACTATGATTTCTTCAATATTTGGTGGAGTAGTTCCTAACACAGTATGGTTAGGTCATGCAGGGCTTAAGAAATCTGGTGCTGGAATTGGTTATTCTATAATTTCAGGCATTGTATTAGGATTGGCAGGTATTTTTGGACTGTTTACATTATTAAGCGGCTTGGTGCCACCAGCTGTTTGTGCAATTACCTACTTATGGTGTGCCATTGTAATGGTGTCTCAGGCATTTAAGGCTTGTGAAGTTAAACATTATGCAGCAATTGGCGTGGCAATGGTGCCACCAGTTGCCGATTATATGTTTACACAGATTACAGGTGCAGTAGGAGTTTCAAATATTTGGACAGAAATACTTCCATCTGGACTAGAAGGATATAGCTCTGAAATTACGAGCTCTCTTATAGCCAATGGAGTCATGTGGAATGGAGTTCCAGGAGTTAAAGCAGGTGCTATAGTAATCGGTATATTGCTAAGTGCAATAACTGTGTTTATTATCGATAAGCGATTAGATAAGGTGGCAATAACTGCTCTAGCAGGAGCTGTACTTTCATTAACAGGCTTTATACACAGCGCTCAGCTGATAATTAACTTTAAGTCACCATTTGTTATTGGTTATACAATTGTTGCAGTAATAAGCTATATTCTACACCTTAATCGAAATAAATGGTTTAAAGCAGAAGATGATTTTGAATATGTGTAATTAGACCTTGTTTTACTTGCCAGAACTACTTTAATGATTAAAGTAGTTCTGGCATTAATTTTCTACCTTTTTCCTGTTCTTTACCTGTGCAGTTTGGGGCAGTTTGAGATCAGGCTTTTATAATTTTATAGTATCTCTAAATTAATAGGGTAATAGCATTAGCGACTAATGCTATTACCTTTCTATAATACATTCTGTAATAATTCAGACGAAGGATTACTTTGCTTCTATGCTTTCTATAATTTTAGATATCTCGTTTATATCTAATCCTGTACTAATGCTTATAGTCCAAAGCTCATCATCAATATATATAGGTATAAATAGTGCTATCCATACAACACTCATTTCAATATTATGGTATATTTTCTTCTAAATCACTATTGCATACTATGTAAAAAGTAATAAAATGTTATTAGAACTTTTAAATGTAAAGTTTTTTGACTAGTTCTAGGAAGGGTGGATACCATGAAAAAATTTGAAATACCTTTTAACTTCGATATGGAGCTCCTAAACTTTTTGGATAATAATATAGATAAGAACTGGGTTGAGTTCCTGTTTTTATCTCCTTTCAAAGAGGACAGCTTAAATGCCAGAAGTCACGTGGAAAATGTGAACATAAATGGTTGGACCTATAGAGTACCTGAAACTAGGGATGAATATGCTAAAATAATAGAAGCAATACAGAATAGAGGCTATAGACCTGCTATACTGCTTCAGGAGTCTGAGCAGATTCCAATGGAGAAACTAAAATACTATTTTATGTTAGGTATTAGGGATTTTGTAGTAAATAACGATCAGGTTGCATTAAACATTAAGAATAAGGATTCAAGTTATAATGTAGTTGCCTCTATAACTAAGGTCCTAAGTGCAAATGACATAGCCGAAAACGACTATTCGATGTATGATAAAATTGTGCTTCATTTTCCATTTAATAGAGCATTGGACAGGCTAAAGGAACTGCCTACAAAATATAACTATGCAATACTAGCAAACTCCTATTGCAGCTATAATTGTGCAGCTGCTAAAAAACATTGGTATAGTACCCCTGAGGAAGCAAAGAATATAGATTGTGTTAAACATAATAATAAAGACTCTTTAGTATACATCCCTCCAGAGTATATACACCTATTTGAACCTTATGCATCAGGCTTTAAGCTTCAAGGAAGGGAGTATCCTACACATGTGATTGCGAATGAAATATACTACTACTATAACAGGCTTCATAATCCAATGGCTGGCGTTATATACAATAGACTGAGCCCCTTTAACCAACAGCAGTATTTTAATGAAGCTAAGGAGCTAAGCTTTGTTATAAATAATAACTTCACACCTAAGAGTCCAACTACACCAAATTCAAGTAATGGGTTAAGAACTTCTGCATAAAGCATCTTAACCCTATGTACCCCTCTCCTCTTCTCTTCTGATATCTCCGCGAATTTTAGAGTTAGGAATTTAAAAAAAACTATCACTAAACACATTAAAATGAGCCAAAGAATATTTTCATATTTCCTTGACTCATTTTCTATATTTAAAGAGCTTGATTATTGAGTGTTTATCTTTATTCTCCACTTTATTGTAATGCTAAGCTTACCACTATTTAACTCAGCAGAAATTGTATGTCCCATCTGCTCGACTAGCTCCTTTGTAATTGCAAGCCCAAGCCCTGTGCTGGCTCCAGTCCTTGTCCTGTCAACGGTAAAAAAACGTTCGAATAAGTGCTTGCTGTCTTCTTCACTTAAGTCAGGTGCATCATTTGTAAAGGTTGTAACAACATAATCCTTATACTTCTTTAGTGATATAGAAACAAAATCATTTCCATATTTTAATGCATTCTGTATTAGGTTTGAAAAAATTCTTCTAACTGCATTTTCGTCTGCAATTACTAAAGGTACTTTCTCATCTACATCTATATTAGGCTCTATTTTCTTGTTTGAAAAGTCCTTGTAAAAGGAAGCCATCAAATCATATAGCATATTGGCTAAATTAAGGGAGCTAAGCTCAAATTTATATTCTTTTGCTTCAAGCCTAGATAAATCATAAAAGCTAGATATTAGAATTTGTAATGCTTCTGCTCTTTTTTTTACTATATTGACATATTCCTTCTTCTCCTCACTAGACAAGCTGTCATCCTCCATAAGCTGTATATATCCCATTATGGAAGTAAGGGGAGTACGTAAGTCATGGGACATATTTGCAATAGCCTGTCTTAGCTCAATATCCATTCTTTTATGATCAATTTCTGATTTGCGCTTTTCTTCTAGCATTTTATTTATTTCTAATGCCAGCTCCCCTATTCCACTATCTGTTGAAGATATTTTAATTTTTGAATTTGTTCTATTTCGGTTTATTTCATATAACTGCGAAGCTATATTTTTTGATTCTTTTCTTAAAAGAAAATAATGGATGGCAAATATGCCTGACGAAACTATTAATAACACTATTACTAAGATTTGCATGAACTCACCATCCTATAATTTAATCTAAAAAGACAATATAAATAATATCTTAGGCTTTGTTTTCTTGATTTACACCAACAATGTAAATAATCGCACCAGCCAATATAAGAAAAGCTCCAATTATTATATTTACAGGCATGTTATTTTCCCTGCCTCTATCTTACTTCTTTTTTTCTAAAGTACAGTATACTTAAAATTGCAAACACTACCGTACATGCAATACCTACTATGACAGCAAAAGCTAGATTATCGGCAGTTATATACTGATACTCTTGAACACCTGCCAAATTCATGCTACTTAAGGCTTTTAGCCTTGTTGTAATTAGAATATTGTTTATATACATAAACTTATCTGATACTAGTGTTGAAAGTAGTCTAATAATTGGTCCAGTTACAACAAATAAACCTGTATATACAAATGCGCATAATGTGTAGTTTGTGAAAAAAAATCCTAAAAAGGTTCCTAATGATATAGCTCCAATCCACAGTGGAATTGCTGCTAATAGTCTTAATGTAAAATCTTTAAATAGGGTTGAAGAAACACCTTCTACTCCAAACAAAATTGCTCCGCTTCCCAAAAATACAATAAGTATAATGATAGCTGCAACAAATGCGAGAATTACGGTTACTATGATTTTTGATAAAACTATCTTTCCTCTGGGAATGCCGAATGATATTGTATTCTTTAAGGTTAAATTCTTTATTTCCTCACCTATTACCATATCAACAATCATAATAATCAAGTAAATAGGTACGCCTAACATCTCAATTCCTATCTGAAGCAGAAAAGGTAAATTGCCTACATTATTAGCATTTCCTAGTATAACTAGTAATAGGATTAATGCAGATGTTATTCCCACAAGATTCCAAAGATATAACCTATTAAAGCTTCTATAAAGCTCCGCCTTAATATAGTTAAGCATTATGAGCACCTCCAATCAAGCCAATAAAATAATTCTCTAAATTAGCACCATTCTGATTAATTGAAGATACCATAACTCCTCCATTTATAAGAGCTTTGGTGACTATTTCTGGTGTATCTACATACTCATATAGACTTATTTCATTATTATTTAGAACCTGATAATTATTGGAGTTAAGCTGATTTTCTATTATTACTACAGCTTTTGCAGTATCGTCTACCTTAATAGCTAAGCAGCTCTTACATTTTTCCCTTAGTTCCTTTGCAGTTATTTGCTCAACTAGCTCACCATTATGGATAAAGCCATAGTTTGTCGCAATTTGAGAAAGCTCGCCTAATATATGGCTTGAAATGATTATAGTAATATTTCTTTCCCTATTAAGCTTTTGTAGTAGCTCTCTAAATTCCACGATACCTGTTGGATCCAGGCCATTTATAGGCTCATCTAATATAAGTAGGTCTGGGTTTCCCATTATGGCAAATGCTAGTCCTAAACGTTGCTTCATTCCTAGAGAAAAGTTCTTATATTTTTTTCTTCCTGTATCCTCAAGTCCCACTATTTTAAGAGAGTTTCCTACACAGTCATTTTCAACTATACCTTTCTGTATTCTATAATACTCTAGGTTTTTCCTAGCAGATAGATATGGAAAAAAGCTAGGTGTTTCAATTATGCATCCTGTTTTCATTCTTGCTTTACTCAGGCCTTCTGAAGATGCTTCATTAAACATCTCTATTTCTCCACTTTGTGGTACTGTAAGTCCACTTATAGCTCTAAGCAAAGTAGTCTTGCCTGCTCCGTTCTTACCTATTAGTCCATAGATATCCCCTTGCTTGACTTCCATGCTGACATTGTTTACTGCAGCATGACCATTATATTTTTTCGTAATATTTTTCGTCCTCAATACTATCTCAATCACTTTAAGCTAACCTGATTTCTAAAACCTAGACAATTATACATCCAAGCTTTTCACCTCGTTATTTAACAAGATGGTGGTGTCACAGGATTCAACCACTTGGATTAATACTTTCGTATTAAAATCTTGTATAGCCTTAATAATACTTAATCATTAAGTACGACAAGATTATGGCTGTTAGCCATTCCTAATATATTTCCTTCACCAAAGCCTTTCAACTTAGTGTACTTTGGCAAGTTATATCTATATTATTGGTCTTACTAACTTACTAATCCAAGTATTTGTTTTCTCCTTTTTAACCACAAATCAGGTTTTTCACCTACCTTTCTTTTTACATTTTTATCTATTATGGACCACTTTGCCCATTCACTTTTCTTGTTAAATTCATATTTTTCCTGTAATAATTTTTCCTTTAGTATCCTAGGTACTTTTTCTTTGTAGTTATAGCTTCTTCTCCCTATTACCATTGCTGCTCCATTATGAACATTCATTCTGTATTGATGGCAGTATTTATATAGTCCTATTTTACTTGTAAATTGTGGCTTTACTTTTGTTATTTCTATTCCTTCTCTATAGCAAGCACTTTCTAGCATTGTCAGTAATTTGGAATATATAAACCCTTGCTTTATTCTTGCAAACTTACCTTTTGCATCTTTGTCATTCTTAAATTTCAAATCTTCTATTGCTATGCCGCAGTTTTCACTTTTTGCTATTAATATAACTTGTTTAACTAATTCCCCACATATGTTTTTTCGTCTATTGCTACGAGCGTACTGTAATTCATGCTGCTTTAAATATTTATGCCATTTGTAATTGCCTTTATTATCTACATAGGTTAATGCAAAGCCATCTGGGTTTGTATCTATTCCTATTATGCCTTTATGAACTGTATAATTAGTGTTTATTTTAGGAAGTTTAAATGTTATGTGAGCATAATATTTTCCGTCTCTTTTTATAAGTTCTACTTGATAGGCTTCGCCTGTTTGCAGATGATTTAGAAATAGTTCTCTATAGTTTATCCCGTTTATTTTACCTGTTTTCTTTGATAGCTTTTGCGGAAGGTATATAGGAACTCTTATTTTTATTGCTCTATTGGTAGTTGTCTTTTCTAGCGTGGATATTTCAAGATAGCTCATGTTATTTATTATTACTACTCTTAGGTTTGGATTTCCTTTCTTAGTTTTATCTCCTCTAGAGTAGTATCTATTATTTCTACTGTCTTTCCATTCTTCGCTGGTTATTAAGCCCTTACATCTTTTTAAAAACATTTGCTTTGTTCCAAATATTACTGGTGGAATAGTATCTGTATCAATGAATTTCTTGAAATAATTGGCTTTCCTTTGTCTTTTATCTAATTTACTTAATAGAGAATTTCTTTTTTTCTCTGTTATTTTCTTGTCTTTATCATTTAGTATTTTTTCTATAGACTTTACTTTGGCAGCATAGTTCTCATAATTAATTTTAACTAATTCTTTTTGAGACATTATTATTTGTCTTGCATTTTCTACTGCATCTTTAGCTTGGCGGATATTTAAGTTATATTTCTTTGCTACTTCTTTTTCTAAATCTAAAGTATTTTTATTACCTTCTAATAGTCTTTTAAAGGAATACCTAATTGCTGTACAAAATACAAGCATCATATTATCAATTATGTTTTTATGTTCTTCGTTTAGGTTAATTAGAATAGCTTTAGTCGTTATCTTCACTATTCTCACCCTTTTCTTTTTCTAATTCTTTAATGGAATTTTGTAGGTCTTCTTTTATTTTTCTGCCGCCTCGGCTTCCATATAGTTTGGTACTAAAACAAGTTACTACTGAAATTAAATCATTTACCGGTGATTCAATTTCTGATAATTTATATCTTCTGTGTCCACCAAGAGTTCTATATGCTTTTAGTCCGCCATCTTTGTCCCATCTTTGAAGGGTTCTTATGTCTACTCCTAATATTTCACTGCCTTCTGATATACTAATCATTTTTCCCATAACCTTCACCTCTAATATTAGTATATCAAAATCCTATTATATTTCTAACATTTATTGTAATTTTATTTAGATTTGTGTAGGTTTTCGACAACTGTTGTTACCTCCTTTTTCTTGTATGACTATATTCTAAAGTATAATCTACAAGATACCTTAAAGAAAAACTTAAGAAAGTCTTAAGTTTAATCTCCAATCTTAAATCCGATACCCCATATTGTACGAATATACTCTGTATTTGGATCTACCTTAGATAGTTTTGAGCGAAGGTTGCTTATATGTACATTTACTGTATTGTCATCCCCTAGAAACTCTTCATTCCATACATGCTCAAATAAATTGGCTTTCGTAAAAACCTTGCTTTGATGAGACATCATTAGCTCTAATATGGCAAATTCTCTAGCTGTAAGGACAATCGGTTGGTCCTTGATTCTGACTTCAACTGTTTCTGGGTTTAGGGTTAGCTCCTTATACCTCAAAATCCTTTGATTTTCCTTTGCAGCAGAAAATACCATATATCTCCTTAGCTGAGCCTCTACTCTTGCTATAACCTCATTTACATCAAATGGTTTAGAAATAAAATCATCTGCTCCAAGCCTTAGCGCTTCTATCTTTGCATCCTGTCCCAGCTTTGCAGATATGACTATAATAGGCATTGTTTTAGCTTTTCTTATTTGTGAAATAAGCTCTTCTCCTGATATGGCAGGAAGCATTAAATCCAACAGAAGAAGCTGAAAATCATATTGCTCGAGGCACATATTAGCTTCAGAGCCTGAAAAAGCGGCTCTTACACTATAGCCTTCCTTATTTAATATCCTACACAGTAGATTATTTATATCTACATCGTCCTCTACTACTAAAACACTTACATTTTCCTTCATATCAGCACCACCAGTTTATTTATACATTTTTAATCATCTCATTTAGATATTTAGTATAAATATATTATATCCAATATCTTATCACCATGGAAATAAATATATATTAAATATATGTCAATAGATGCTATGATTTTTTATTTTACATAAAGGGTAAAATATTATAGTCTATAAATAAGCTTCTACTTTCTCTATAATTTTATTTAAGTTGGTGATTGAAATGAATAGTTATTATTCTAATGTAGCTAGGGAACTTAACCACTGGAAGAAAAAAATGAAGAAAAAGCCTTCTATAATGAACAAGGCTTCTAAGGGTGTTCAAAATAAAATTAATAATATATTGCCAGATAAGTATCATGAGATTCTTACTTCTGCTATAAAAAATATGGTTAAGGTAGTTTTAACAGGCTCATCCTACATAACAAAAAAATCTTATCCTCTTATTTTATCTCTAGAAGAGAGAGAAAAGCTAGCTAGAGAAAAGATAGATTTTTATAAGAAAACTGCTATGATTGAAGGTGCTGGCACTGGAGCAGGAGGTTTTCTAATGGCTCTTGCTGATTTTCCGCTTCTTCTTAGCATTAAAATAAAGTTTTTATACGACATTGCTGCTGTTTATGGCTTTGATATTACAAACTACAAGGAAAGATTGTATATACTTAAAATATTTCAGCTTGCCTTTTCTAGTCAGGCTGTAGTAAATAAGGTCTTCAATGAAATAGAAAACTGGGATGAGTATTCTAAAATCCTTCCCAATGATATAAATCTCTTTGATTGGAGGGAATTCCAACAAGAGTATAGAGATTATATAGATTTGGCAAAGCTATTGCAAATAGTACCTGGAATAGGGGCAGTTGTAGGAGCCTATACTAACTCAAAGCTATTAGATAAGCTTGGTGTAACTGCTATGAATGCCTATAGAATGAGGATTATAAAGTAAAAAATGTACTCTAAATGCTAGATATAGCTTTTAGAGTACACTTTGTTTTTTACTTATTCAAAAGTAACTATAGATTCTGGACGCTTGATTCTTAGCAATATTGTCTCTAGTATTCTAAGTACATGATTAAGCTTCTCAGGACCGATATATGCTGTTGCTAGGTCTTGCCCAATTACAAGATCCATATTTTCCATTCCTTTTTCAAGAAGAACTGCTTTGTTAGTTCCTAGCACTGGTGTTTGATAAACCTTACCATTTATTAATTCTCTGATTCTGTCAAGCTCTAATTTTCCCGTACCCGGTTGTATTCTCTGTAATTGAGCATATAAATCAGGGCTTACAACGAGTACATATGGTCCATAAAAGCCTTTTCTCACAAGATTTTCAAGGCCCGCTGCTATATCAGCAAATGCATTTTCCCCTTCGCTCCAGTTGTTTTTTTGTACAGTTTGCCTTCCTTCTACATTCATTAGACCTTTAAATCCCCACTCTTCGTTACCGAAGAATATAATTTGATCTTCCTTATGGGCACATGCAGCAGCTGTTACAGCTACAGGAGCAAGGTCTAACGGTAACCCAGTTTGGTTGCTATTTTCTAAGTCTCTCCAAGATATGAATGCATCTTTAAATATCATAGGTATTTCAACATATCTACGGCTTTGAACCTTAACAAGCTCTGTATCTTCTTCACCGTTAGAGCTAATTACTGTATCATTATCTGTACTTAAAATATCAACATTTATACTTTGTATGCCTGCACCTAGTGGACCATAAACCGGTATAAATTTCCTGCCTATTAGCTGCTCTCTTGCTTTTCTAACTACTGTCTCGTCTATCTTTTCCCATAACTCATCTGAAAAAGGAGCATCTCCTCTTAATAGAAAATCCATTTCATTCCCTCCTACTCTTCTAAAAGACTTCCAACTGTTTTAATACTGTTTGCTCCAGTACCAAGCTGTGCTTCCACAATTCCTAAATCTTCTAGCATTTCCCTTACTTCCTCTTCACCTTCTGCAAAAAGCTCTCCTTCACGTGGATCTAATATTCTAAGTAATGCCATTAATTCCCCAACATGAGCTTTTTCTTCATCTCTAATATCAGCAAGCACCTTTTTTGCAATTGGATTATCTGTCGCTTGAACATGAGCATCATATATATATATTGCCTCTAACTCTCCTGCTATATCCAAGCGTATTGCTTGTATCAATTCTTCTTTCGTAACTTTTCTCTCTACATTTGCACTAAATGGGTTACCAAAAGCTGGCATAAAAAAACACACTCCTTTGTTAATTATTTATTTTTTATATTTTTACCCTTTGACCTATGAAATAATCATTATTTTACATTAATGTATATGAGTTTCAATATGGTTTAATTCTCAAAAAACAAAGCCCTCTATTATAGTCTAACTATAATAGAGGAGCTTAATAAAATATCTAAATATACTTTTATTATTTTTTAGGTAAAACTATTCTCTTTCCTTCCTTTTTCCATTGACTAAATTCAGAAATTGCTGTTAAAAGCACGTCTGTAGATGAATTAAGTGCAGTTTCACAAGAATCTTGAATAACACCTATAACAAAGCCCACACCTACTACCTGCATAGCTATATCATTTGGAATACCAAACATACTACAAGCAAGAGGAATGAGTAGTAACGAACCCCCTGCTACTCCTGAGGCTCCACAGGCACTAATAGCTGAAAGTACACTAAGGATAAAGGCTGTACCTATATCTACTTCAATATTTAAGGTATGAACTGCTGCTAGTGTTAGTACGGATATTGTAATAGCAGCACCAGCCATGTTTATAGTAGCTCCAAGTGGAATAGATACTGAATAGGTGTCCTTATCTAAACCTAATTTCTCACATAAGTTCATATTCACTGGAATATTAGCTGCCGAGCTACGTGTGAAAAATGCTGTAATACCACTATCCTTTAAACATTTAAATACAAGTGGATATGGATTTTGACGAATATAAATAAATGTAATAATTGGATTTACAACAAGTGCAACAAAAACCATACTCCCAATTAATAATAGTAGCAATTGTCCGTAATTTATTAAAGACTCTATCCCACTTGTTACAATTGTGTCAACAACTAGACCCATAATACCAAGCGGAGCAAGGTTGATTACCCATTTTACAATTTGGGATAGTGCATCTGAAAAATTACTTATCATTGTTTTTGTAGTCTCTGATGCATTCTTTAATGCAAGACCAAGAAGTATTGCCCAAACTAAAATGCCAATGTAATTTGCATTGCCAAGGGCTGTAATTGGATTATCTACAACATTCATCAACAGTGCCCTTAGCACCTCAGCAACTCCACCTGGAGGTACTACGTTTTCAACACCTGAGCCAAGCACTAGTGATACTGGAAACATAAAGCTTGCTATTACAGCAGTAAGTCCTGCTAAAAATGTCCCTAGAAGATAAAGAAAGATAATTGATTTCATGTTAGTCTTTTGACCGCTCTTATGCTGAGAAATAGCGGACATAACTAAAAAAAGTACCAGTATAGGTGCAACAGCCTTCAAAGCACCTACAAATAATGAACCGAAAATGCCAATTGGTTGTGCTATATCAGGAATTAAAATAGCTAGAACAACACCTAAAACTAATCCTACAATGATTCTCTTAACCAAGCTCAATTGATTCCATTGTTTTAACAGCTTTGTCATTTTCTTTGTTCACCCCTACTAATTATTTTTACTAAATCCAATGTACTCAACTCTATTATTTCCACTGGGTATAGTACCATTGAAATTAGTATTAATAAGATTGTACTATAATTATGTAGGATTTTATTTTCCAAATTAATGCTAATCGGACTTTATTATTAGTTATTTTATTGAAGTAGGTGTAAAAGTAAGCAACTATCTATATTTCAAAAAATAACAATATAAAAAAGTGGTTATTTATAACATTTCTTCTTTCTTCAAAAATATCCACCATTAGGTTTGTTATCCACTAAGCACCAAGTATATACTTTTTATTCTGATGGTGTGAAGTTATTATTACAATGATATAATTATGGTATTTTAAAAGTTTATATAGAAGAAAGCTTAAAATAACTAATATATCGAATTCTAGTCATATTCAAGTAAATCTAACACATAAAATATAGAAAAATAAGGAAGAAGGTGAAAAATGAAAAGGCATATAGCTATATTTATATTAATAGCAATGTTATTAGGCTTTTTTTCTGTTAGAACAATACTCAATTTTAGGAAAAGCAAAGAGACATCTATAGTCTTAAGCAATGATTACACTGAAACATTGAAGCAAGATCTATTTTCTTTAATGATGGCATATCCAGAGCATATTGTGGATATTGATGTGGCTGACGATAAGGTTTATCTAGTCTTAAAGTCAGGAAGAAAGCTGTTATACGATGATAAAAAAGAAAAAAGTCAGCAAGAGCAACTAGAAAATCCTGATCTACAAGATATGATGTCACAGAATTATTTCCTCGGTCCCATAGATAAGCTTATGCCCCAGGATTATAATCCAGGTAGAATAAGAGTGTATCCCCTACTAAAAGAAGTTTATGGAACTAATCAGTTAGAAATCGAAAAAAATCTCAAAGGTATAAGAGCAGGTTCTAAGCATTATCGTTTTAATATCAATAACTCTGCCGAACAGCACCTTTTAACTGCAATTAAAGAATTAAATAATCAGGCGGAAAAAAATCCTAAGATTTGGTCTTTTGTTTATCCTATGGGAGGAACATATAATTATAGATATATATCACGAACAAATAGGCTAAGTCCTCATGCCTTTGGTATTGCCATAGACTTGGCTAGTAATAAGGATGATTACTGGCAATGGACGACTAGAGCATCTGGAGAAAAGCGTTTAAAAAGCTATCCTCAAGATATTGTAGATATAATGGAGAACAATTATTTTATTTGGGGAGGAAAATGGGGACAGTTTGATATACTTCACTTCGAATATAGACCTGAAATCATAATTAAGGCGCTATACTTTTCAAATGAAAAGAGTCTCATATGGTCTGAAAATTTGCCATCGAATGATTTGAAAGCATTGGAAATAGTTCGCCTAATTGAAAAAAGGCTTCGATGAGTTAAGTGAATCAAAGGAACAGTTTGAGACTGATGAAAAAGTCTCAAACTGTTATAATGCCTTTACAAATACCAAACCTATCTATAATATCTATTCAAAATTAACTAAGTTTCAAATCTAACATCTTCAATCCTTTTGTCTCAGGGTTTCTTTTAAGCATGATTATATACCAAGCAGCTAGCACTACGCCCTTAAATATACTTGTTATGCTTATTGCCCACCATACTCCATTCAGCCCAAGGCTAGTCGAAGAAAGTATAAGTGCTGCTGGGATTCTAATTCCATTAAAAACTATGCCTACAATTGATGGGGGAATAGTTTTTCCAAGTCCGTTAAAAGCTCCTGAGGTAGTTGCTTCTATACACATAAATAGCTGTGAAAGTCCTAGTATTCTCAGATATACAATACCGTATCTTATAGTTTCTTCTTCTGGAATGAAGATAGAAAATAACGGTCTTGCAGCAAATATCAATAATACTGTCGCCAGTATTCCGATTATGGACATTATTGTTATTCCAACAAAATATCCTCTAAAAACTCTTGGCCACTTTTTTGCACCATAATTTTGTCCCACAAAAGCACCCATTGCTGTCTGAAATCCTCCTGCTGTCATCCAAGATATAGCCTCTATCTGAGAGCCTACCTTTTGCACTGCAATAGGTATAGGACCCCATTGAGCTATAATCCTTGCTATTACCATTGCAAACACAGTAAACAACCCACTTTGAAGAGCCACAGGAAACCCTAATTTAACTATTCGTTTTATATGTGCTATATCAGGAGCTTTTAGAAGATTTAGCCCTGAAAAAAGCTCTGTTCTTTTCCTAGCTCTGATGATGAATATAATAGTTACAGTAGCTTGTGCTATCACCGTTGCTATAGCAGCACCTGCAACCTCTAGCCTTGGAAAAGGTCCTATGCCTAAAATCAATAAAGGATCTAAAATCATATTTACTATAAGTCCTATAGAATTTATAATAAAGGGCGTCCTGCTTTCTCCATACCCATTAAATATTGCAGTAAAAACTGGATTAATAAAATAAAATAGTAGCCCACAAGATATTATTACTAAGTATGTGATGGCATCTTTTATGATATCTTCCTCTCCAAGATTAAAAAACTCTATGAGAGGTTTTCTAAATGTTATAAGTATAAATCCATAAAATAATGCAAGACAAATAATCATCTGGATACTATGTTTTATATATACCTTTGCTTCGTTCATATCTTCTTTACCTACTGACTGAGCTACTCCTACCTCTGCCCCTATTTTAGGTATCAGAATAAAAGCCATTGCCAGCCATGTAAAAAAACCAGCTGTTCCAACTGAGGCAACAGCTCTAGAGCCTACTCTACCTACCCAAATCATATCTGTCATGTTATATGCCATTTGAACAAAGGATGTTCCCATTATAGGAATGGCAAGTTTAAATAGTGCCTTTAATATGTTTCCTTCTGTTAAGTTGTTTATCTTAGTCATTTCTTCATCTACTCCTCATTGTAATTAAGTCAAGAGCACAAGGGCACGACTAATAACACGCAGAAAATCTGTAGTTTTTTTGTAATCTCGTGCCTGCCCTTATAGTTATTGATTTAAGTTTATCTTAATGGGTTTATCAATGACAATACTATCTTCTGATACAATTGAATCATAGGCAAGTATCTGTACACCTTTTTTGCTTGCTAGCTTAACTGCTTCTGAAAAATTCCTGTCCATTTGCCAGTTTAGTCTAAATTCATTAGGACCTTTCATCTGTATTAGAAAAAATATGGTTCCCTGAAAACCATATTTTACTGCCTCTATCATTTCTAGTACATGCTTTGCGCCTCTTTCTGTAGGTGCATCTGGGAACATGGCTATACTGTTGTTTTCTAAAGTAACTCCCTTAACTTCAATAAAGCCTTTTTTGTTTTCAGCTTCATGGTAAATATCGTATCTTGACTTGCCAAAGGATACTTCTCTCTTTAAATATGATATATGGCTAATCTCCTTAATTTTACCGTCTTTAAGTGCTTCAAATATAACTGCATTAGGCACTTGAGAATCCATATTAACTAGCATATTTTCCTTCCAAACAGCAATAAGTGAGTATCTTGTCTTTCTGTTTGGATTATTAGAGCAGTCCTCTAATATGACTTTTACACCTGACATCAATAATTCCTTACATCTTCCAGTGTTTTTAACATGTACTGTTTCTTCTTTACCATTAATTAATACCTGAGCTATAAATCTATTAGGTCTTTTTAGAAAAATTCCTTCTATTATTTTTGTATATTTCATCTGTTTTCTCCTCAGTTTTTAATAGCTAAGATTCCGACCCTCACCAAAATCTTTTTCTATAGCTACACCTTCTACATAGCTCTTCAACTGCCTGTCTTCTTGAAAAGCCATTGACTATATTCTTAGCTCTATCACTTTCTATTATTTCAGAAAAAAGTGCTTTATTTATATTTCCAAGATTAATTATCCCTTCTCCATCAAGGCAGCAAGGCACTACGGTCCCGTCTACTAATATGGCCACATGGCTTTTGAGACCGTAACAAAAGCCTCTGCCTTCATCTTCTATCTCCTTAAGGTCAGGCCACTTAAACTCATAATCTTGGTTCAAATATACTCTATCTGCTATTTTAATTCCCCTGCTTGGAATAACTATCTCTTCAATTTTATAGTCTAAATCGAAGCTGCTTTCTATTATATCTAGTATCTGTCGATTTCTTTTTCTTTGGAGGTTAGTAATATTATCTTCATCTAAGTTCCATAGTCTTAATGATATCAATGTATCAGTTTTATCAACTGCCTCTTTTATGAATAATATAATATTATTGATATATTCATCCTTGTTTTGCAATCCATGATTTCCATCAAAGCTATGAAGTGAAAAATTAATCTGTCTAAGTGAAGGTTTTAATAATAGCTTGTCTTTAGCTTTATTTATTAAAGTTCCATTTGTAGTAATATTGACCTTAAAGCCTTTTTCGTAGCTTAAATCTAGGAATTTATCTATTTCTGGATGAAGAAGGGGTTCTCCCTTTACGTGAAAATATATATAATCAGTGTATGACTTTATTTGATCTAATATATTACTAAAAACTTCTAGTTTCATAAATTCAGGCTGTCTAATTGTCTGCGGACAAAACTCACATGCTAGATTACATATATTTGTGATTTCTATATATACTTTTTTATATTTCTTCATATGTTTACTCTCCAGTAAAATATATCATTTTATTAGTTTTGATAGCTCCTTAAATTCAGAAGTTCCAGCTACTTTTAATAAATCAAATAATATTGTTTCTGTATTAGAAGTGACGGCACCCATTTTGTCCATGAGTGAAAGACCATTTTTATGATTCTCTTTTGTTCTTGAGCATACAGCGTCTTCTGCTACAAAAACCTGATATCCATTCTCTAGCAAATCCCTTACAGTCTGAAAAACACAAACATGGGTTTCCATTCCTGTAATTATTACTTTTTTTCTTCCTATACTATTAAGAGTAACTCTTATTTCTTCGTTATACCCTGAAAAAGACAATTTATCATAAAATAAATCCATATCAACGTTTGCACTTATTTCAGGCACTGTTTTACCTAGCCCCTTTGGATACTGTTCGGTTCCTATCACAGGAATATTCATTTTTTGTGCTATATTTATTAATATATTGGTATTATCGATAACCTTTTTCCCATACTTCATCGCAGGAACTAGACGCTCCTGAATATCTATTATCATTAGTACTGTTTCTTCTTTTTTTAATGTGAATTTATTCACTTTCATGCACTCCTTTATATTGATATTATCTACATTCCATAAAAGTATTGATACTTTCCTTTATATAATACCATTTTTTTAGATATCATTATATTAACTCTGTCAGTAATAAAAAGTTGCTTTTCATATACAGGCACTAGGAACTATCACGGTCCCTTTGACCTCTTATCCCCCTGCAATTGGAGTTATTATGCTTATAATATCTCCATCTTTTAGTTTAGTACTTGATTTAACTTTTTTATAATTCACCATGTATAACCCAAGATACTTTATAGGAAAAGGGCATTTTAGTCTTTTAATAACATCTGCTACTGTGCCCCCTTCTTCAATTTCCATAAAACCATCTTCATCTAATAACTCTATTTTACAAAAGGGTCCTGGGTAAACCTTAACTTTCATAGTCCCTCCTCATTTATATCAGTTCTTCCACTAGCTTTTCAAGTTCAAGTTTAGCTAAAGTTTCAGCAGTAGGCACTCCTTCATCACTCCATCCAAAGGCTTTCCAATGATCTCTCATCATTTGCTCTACAGGTAGAGTTTTCCCTGCATTAGGACCCTTGCTTAAGGGTGGATTTCCTGATACTCTATCATGCATTTTTAAGCTCAAAGGCTTTATACCTTCTCTAATATTAAACATCTGTCTTAATGTCTGTATTCGTTTACCTATTTCCATGTATTCATCGGGAGTTTTATTCCAGCCTGTTGCTGCATTGAGATAGTCAAATACTTTAAAGTGCTGAGCTCCTGTTATCATGGCAAATAAGCAACCTCCAATTCCATCTAAGATTTGCTTATAACAACTTCCCGCCATTGATTTAAGTGCTACTTCCTCTGATGGAATATAATCATTGTCCTTAGGAGTTCTGTCGTTAACCTTAGGCGCCCAAGTTACATGTTCCCATAATTTAATATAATTATAATACTGTCCAGCACCAATAGTATGTCTACCAGGAGTAGGGTCAGCAGAGAAATGGATTCCTAAAATAGGGTCTAATCTAGGGTCATGCATTCCAGGCTCTTGTCCTCCTGCATGAATAGCATATTTTTCTGAACCTCTCCCTATTTTATCTGCTACTACCTTGACTCCATCTGCCAATAAGTCTCCTATGCCTTCTCTCTTTATCATTTTCTTAATTAAATAAATAACAGCTTCAGAATTACCCCATCTTAGCTCTAATCCATCTGTATCCTCTATAGTCAATATACCATTTTCAAAGCACTCTATAGCAAATGCCACTGAAGTTCCAGCTGAAATACTGTCCATTCCTGCACGATTTAAAAGCTCATTGATATAAAATATGGCATCTAAATCCTTATTCATTAAAAGCGCACCAAAGGAGTTTACTGTTTCATATTCAGGCTTATGAGTATGTGTAAATTCTCCTTTAGTTATATCTTCTATATTACATACCCCGCCACAGCCTATTACACAAGAATAGCAATGATATTTTTTCTCCTCTCTTTTTATTATTCTATCGGGATTAATATTTTTATAATAAGACTTATTATAGTCTATCACTGAACCACCCCAGTTTTTCACTGGATTATCCCCATTAGGCAATCCAAAAGTATTTGAGAATATGGTTCCCCATTTTTTCATCATAAAAGCACTCATTATACCATCTGCGGACGAATAGGTCTTCCCCTTAGACATTAGGGTGCTTAAGTGCGGTAGAAAACTACCCTTGACTATTTTAGGCAAATTAGCATTTTTTATTTTATTAGTATACTCTTTACTAATTGCCTTTACTTCATTTGCATTTTCACACATTATTGGCATTGAGCCTGCAAGTACTACAGACTTTAGCTTTTTAGAGCCCATTACTGCTCCAACACCTGAGCGTGCAGCAATTCTTCCCTTATCATTACAGATTCCCGATATAAGGGACATTTTTTCCCCAGATTGCCCTATAACTGCTATAGACGGCTTCCTTGTACCACAATTTTCTGTCTCTAATATTTCTTCTGATTCAACTGCATCCTTCCCCCATATATGTGAAGCATTTTTTAACTGTGCCCCTTTATCATCTATATATAAGTAAACTGGTTCCTTAGAAATTCCCTTAAAGAAAATACCATCATATCCACATCTCTTAATTGCAGGTGAAAATGTTCCTCCACAGTTAGCATCTCCCCAGCCTCCTGTTAATGGGGATTTGCATACTGCCATCCATCTTCCTGTCATTACACTTCCTGTTCCAGTTAATAAACCACTTACAAAGCCTAACATATTATCAGGACCTAAGGGAGTTGCATTTTTAGGTATATTATTATAAAGCATATATGCTCCTAATCCTACTCCTGATAATAGTTTTTCATAGACCTCATCTTCTATATACTTTTCCTGTATATCCTTAGTAGTCAGGTCTACTACAAGAACCTTACCCATATAGCCCTTCATATATTACACTCCCTGAATATTTTATAGTATTAGAATTATAATTATCAAAGCATTAAAAAATCAGCTATTATTCACTAATATTATATCATTTACTTACTTTAACTTGTTGTGCTATATA
>DFOH01000057.1 GCA_002376545.1 Firmicutes bacterium UBA3546
CAATTATTGATCGCTTACGATTAACTTTTTCGTTCCCTTTTAACGGGAAATACACTGTTAAAGCACGTTATAGACAGAAGGGAAGTATAATTAGAATTGAAGAAATATTAAAAATTTCTGGACAAGCAATACCTTATTCTATGATTGAAGTAAATTCTCCATATAATTATGAATATAGAAATACCAATGAAAACAAAAAAAGGAAAGTAATTGACTCTAATGATAAAGAGTTAACTCTAGACTTTAAGAATGAAGGCACAAAAAAGACAGAAGAGATAGTAGAGATTGCAATGACTGAACATGAATTTAAGAATACGCCCTACATTTATAAAGTACCTCATAGAAAGATGGATAAGAAAAGTAATGAAGATGAAAATACAGAGACAATTGTAAAAAACAATGATAATACTGTTTCTACAGCAGATTTAATTGGAGGAGATGGAGTAAAAGGACTAGAATTTAAAGAACTTGATAATTATAAAGAAGTAATAGAAAGTAATGATATAGCACAGATGCTAAACATACTAAGAGCACTAAAAGAGAACTATCCTAAAATACAAATTAGTACTTCCATAGGTAATGTTCCATTTGGCAATAAGAGTAGGCGTTTTACTACTTTAGATGATGGAGCTACTTTGAGAAGATATTTGTTAGCCACAATTCATTTAGAAAATAGAAGTATTCGATATTTATTAGAAGTAGAGAGAGAAGGAAAGTCTTTGTCAATATTATTATTGTATACAACGAATATAAAACAAATTACTAAAGAAATCTTTAGTAATATACTTGAAAGTTTGGTAGATAACGGTGGAACGTGGGACAATGTAGTTTTAGATAAACTAAAGAACAAAGGTATCATAAGTAGGAGAATAAGGCATACACAAAGTAATAAGAATGTTGTCGAGCTTGCTAGAAGACTTTATTTGAAATTTCAATATTTTGATCGTTTAACTAAATAGAATTAGGTAATTACTATTTTATTACTATACGATGTAGGTTGGATTTGTTTCGTAATTATGTTAAAATATTACTAGAATATATTATGCGATATTTACTATATTTTATGAAGAGAGGGTTTTGGTGTGAATAATGTTTATTTACCAACATTAAAAAAGATTCACATAAAAAATTTTTCATTATATCCTAATGGCTTAAATCTCGAATATGATTTCATAGATGGTGTAAATTTAATAATTGGAGGAAATGGCACAGGAAAAACTACTTTTATTAATTTAATTAAATATGCTTTACTAGGATTGTACAAAAAGGAGCTAGATGTAAGGATATACAAAGGAGAAAAAAGAGAAATTAGATCCCAATATTCTGATTCATATTTTAGAAATAGAATGGACAATGCATACCAATATAACGAAGATGCGAAAGTTATAATTGATTTTGTAATAAATGGTACTTTTTTTCAAGTAACTAGAGGTATTTATGAAATAGAATTAGAAAAAGTAAAAATAAAAGAGCAGCAAAAAGAGTATTTTCTAGATGGAGAAATAATAAAGCAGCACAAATATGAGAGATTAGAGGAAAACGAAAAAGTTAAATATCTTCAATATGAATATGAAAAAAAGATATGTGAAAAAACTAATCTTGCAACCTTTGATGATTTTATTCTTTTTGTTAATGATATATTATTGTTTGACGAAAGAAGAAGAACAATATTATGGGATTTTAATTTTCAATCAAGGATTATGCATAAATATTTTAGCAATCCTAGCCTGAATAAAGAATATGAAGATTTGCTGAGGGAAGTTAAGTATTACGATAGTTTAGCTAGACACAAGTCAGAAGATGCAAGAGCAATAAGAAGTATAATTGACGAAATCGACAAAAAAATATATAAAAAGACAGATAAAGAAAAACTTACTAAAAAAATTGTTGAATTAAAAGCATATATTGATAGGTTAAATTCAAAAATTGACAATCTTTTAAAAAATAGACAGAATACAGAGTATAGACTGAAGATAGCTTTTTCTGAGTTAAATGAAGTGGGTAAGAAAATAAAAGATTTAGAACAAATGTATCTGAAACAGGAAAACCTTCTCTACAGTGCTTTGTGGGAAAATTTGAACCCTCAATATGATACCTTTTTATCAAATATTATACATAATAATACTTGTCCTTTGTGTAATAAAGTGTTGGAAAAACATTTGCTAGATAAAATTACTCAAAGTAGCAATCAGTGTATGCTATGCAATGAACCTATAAAACAAGGCAATAAAAAAACGCCTGAGCTTGAACAACTTCAAACAGAAATTGAGAAATTATTGGCTAAGAAACAAAGCATTGAAAAAAGTATTTTTTCATATGAAAAAGAGCTTGAGCAATACGATTCGGAATATACTAAATACACTATCGAGAGAAATGAAAAGCAAATAGAAATGAGAGAATTACAAAATATTGTATTATCTAAAGAAGAAGCACCTTCTGAATATATTATAATGCAAAATCAAATTGAGAAGTTACTATACGAAAGAGATGAATTTAGAAGAAAAAGCTTTGAGCTTAATGAAAAAGTAAAAAAAATAGAATTAGATATTGACTATCTAAGGACGAATATTACTAAAGACTTATCAAATATTTTCTCAGAGTATGGTGGAAAATTCTTAGGTATGCCATGTTATTTATCTTATACAAATGCAGATTCAAAAAATGAAGAGTATAAATATATACCTTATATTGCAGAAAAACCAAGAATAGATCCAGAGGAATTATCAGAATCTCAAAGATTTTTTATTGATCATTCTTTCAGAATGAGTTTACTGGACTATTTTTATACTAATTCGACTTTTTTCGTATGTGAAACACCAGATAGTAGTTTAGATATTTCGTATGAGCGAAATGCGGCAGATATTTTTTTGAACTTTTTAAAGAAGCCTAATACTTTGATAATAACGTCTAATTTAAATAACAGTGAATTTCTTTATTATCTTATTGAAAACACAAAAAAAATTAATTGCATTAACTTACTCAAATTAGGAAAACAAACAGAAATCCAATCTACAAGTGAAAGCTTGATAAATATTTCAAATAGAATAGAGGAGAAAATAAATGGAAAAAGAAAAAATGATTAAAAAATCACATATAGCCACAGACATATTACTTCTACTTCAGCTTTCAAAAAAAATAGGTTGGAATGGTTTAAAAGAAATATCAATTACTAGAATTATATATTTAAGTTCTGTATTATATGCATTTAAATATCCGAAAAGTACTAATCCATTTATTGAGGATTATGAATTTACTGTTAAATTAAGAGGGCCATACTGTGATATGATTACTGATGTATTGTTTTTTTTATGTACTAATACTTTCATTATTAAAGATAGTAGTAATGAGAGATTTGTTCTAGGTGAGTGTGAACTTCCTAAAATTGAGAAAACTCCTAATTTTGATTTAAAAAAAGAGTGGCTAGAAACTGTGATGTTTATTCTTGGCATATATGGTGAGGACAAAATATATGATTTTATCTTTAGAGACCCCGAATACCAAAATAATTTACAGAGAAATGAAAGTACACCAATTAATATAAATATAAATAATAAAACATATATAGTTCTAGATGCTTTTAAAGAAGCATTTGAAAAAACATTATCTGAAGAAGATATTATACTTGATGATAAAAGATATTTAGAACTATATTTTGAGTACGTCTTTAGTAAAATTCTTAAAGGGGAAGAAAATCTATGGGAAGCATAAATACAGATAAATTTATTAATCTTGCAAAGTCCAAATTAAGAGATATAATAAAACAAGAGAGAACTCACTTGATTGATATAAAAGAATTTAAAATACTTCATTCACTTTTAGATAATTATTGGAATGAAAGACCAAATAAGGGTAGCATGTTCACTATATGCATTGATGAAAGCAATATACAGTTATTAGATTTATCTGTAATAAAAGAGAATCTTAAAAAAAATATTGATAACGCTTTATGTACTGGCAATGAATTATGTGTAGACAATAAATTCAATATAATAAGCGCAAGGTATTTGAAATACAATGATAGAACAGAGGTAAACCGACATTTTACCGATCTATCAGAAGAAGGCTATTGCGTTTTCTTTTTTGGCCCCAGTGGTATAGATATATATGTAAAAGGAGTGCATGAGCTTAAAGTTAATATTTTTTATACAACTGAAGACTTTATGAGATATAAAGAAAAATACCATATTAGCGATATTGAACAGATATTCGAGAATTATCAAAATAGAGCTCTAGTTCAGCAGTATGTATATTCAACATTTTTTGCTGATAAAGCTACACTTGCTCAAATAGGAATTGCTAGTGGTCAAAAAAATATTTTAAGAAATAAACCCGAGAAATTTATGAGAGACCACTTAATGGATTTTTTAAACAACAATACTCAACATAGGTTTTATAAAGAGTCAGAATTAATTGCTTCAAAGCGTGAAACAGATATATATACTGAGGTTGACGGAGAGTTATATTTATTTGAAATAAAATGGCTTGGTAGATGTATTAGTGATTGTGGAACTAGATTTACTAATTTAAATACTCATTCATATGCTAGGCAAGGAGTTAAACAAACTCTTGAATATGTTCAGGAAATAATTGATATTATGAATATTACTCTTAAATGTGCTTATTTGGTTGTATTTGATGCAAGAGATGAAAAAACAGCAATTGATTATCAAAATTTTGATTTTTTGGAAGACAAGCTTAAAAAATTCCTATGTATTTTTAAGAAAATAGATAACTTAGTGCTAGATAATAGGCATCCAGCATAATTATTAAAAGGTTAGCAATTAAAAAATGCTAACCTTTTTTTGTCATCACTATGACGCTCTCTATCAAATAGTTTATATCATCTTTTTGTTGACTGCTTGGCCTAATTTTTCTCGCTTCTCTTATTTCATTAATTAAAAATCCATTTTTTTCTGCAATTTCTGCAACTATCTCATCAGTTTTAATTTCTACACCATAATAAGCTGAATTGGCAACATTAAAGAAAATTTTTCCTCCGCACATTACTTTATTGAATAGATTTAGAAAAAGAATATTCATATCTTCAAAATAGCCATTAATCATATTTAGCAGGCTTGCATTCCAAAACTGATCTTCATACTCTTTAATTTTATCTACAGCAAGCTTAAGTAATTCAATATCTAATGGTTGGACTTCATCCCACTTTATTTGCACATGGGATCTTAGAGTTTTTTTTCTATGTTCTTGTAACTCCTTATAATTTTTTATATAATCTAGCATACGTAATTCAATCATATATGAGTCAGTATAATCTCTTGAATTTAAGTAGGGTGGTGAAGTAATTACTAAATCAATCGAGTTATTTTCTATATGAGAGATATTCTGCCTTACGTCTCCAAGAATACAATTGTTTTTATTTGAAAATAATTCATGAGTATTTGAACAATTTTCTAGTTTAACAATATCAGGATAAAATACGGCTTCAAGCTTGTTGAGATATATTTCGTGGACTTGTCTTCTAGTTAATTTAGACTTGTCCCAATTTTTTTTATAAGATAAGCACTTTCCATTACGGTATAGATTGCTAACATCAAGTAAAATAGAAGCTAATGCTATTTTAAATAAATTCACATATCTATTATCACGGATATTTAGAATTGCATGCTTAATATCTAAAATACCCTTCATTACTTCTTTGTCAAAATTCCATTTTGATAATCCAGGTTTTTCAACTATAGTTCTAAAATTTGGTGGAGCTAGAATGGTTTCAATATCTTGTTCTATTGTTTGTGTAAGTGATTCATTTAATAAACTTAAGTTTAACTCGTAATCTATAGTATTATAGCTAGTTTCCATTTTAGTGATAGCTAAAGTATACATAAATGGACTTACTTCAAAAGAACTACATTTTATACCGAGTTTCTGGAGCTCGAGTGGAGTAGTTCCACTACCCACAAAGGGCTCTAGACAATGCTTTGGTTCATAATCAAGTTCATTAATAATGGAACGTATAAATTCTTTTGAATAACCTTCAACAAATGGGTACCATCCATGAATATACGAGTCTTTATTTTTATTAAATTGCATTATACGGTCGTACCTATCAAAATAATCAACCTTATTAAACTTGCTTTTCTTCATAATAGACCACCTTATTAAATTTAATCAGGAAAAAACTTTGGCTTATAAATCCCAAAGTTTTAAGTAGCCAGATATAATTATTTTACGTTATATAAATTAATTATATCATAGTAAATAACACACATCAATACAGCTATTTAAATACATAGAGATAATAAGACAAACTTTTTTTGAAGAGAAAATAAGTTACATGTACCTAGTATTTAATTTTAGACAAACTTTATTAAAAGTTCATTATTGAGATAGCAATAGGATAAAGGGATTTATAATTAGTTTTAGACAAATATTCTTTAAAACCTACATAGTTGTCGAATCGTGATAAAAGAACAAATAAATCTAGATAAAAGCTCAGTAGCACTTATTTAGAATAGACTAAAAACCCTAGAGGAGCCTCTAGGGTTTTTGCTATAACTAACATTAAAGTTCTACTTATATTAACCAATATTCCCTTACATAATAGTAATATCACCACTAATTAGAAAATACTATTAAGTATCAGTATCTTTTACATGTTAAGGGGTGTTAGTTTAATGAAGCTAGTAGTTGTAAGAAAAGAAATATTTTTAGTTTTACCTTTACTTATATTAGGAATAGTCTTTGTATTTATTGAAAGAAATGAATCTGTTCCCACCATGTATTTACCTATTACAGATAAAGTAATAGCCATAGATGCAGGACATGGAGGAATTGATCCAGGAGCAGTAGGCAAGCAGGGGGTTAATGAAGATGAAGTAAATCTACAAATAGCCTTATATCTTAGAAAACTGATAGAAGAAAACGGTGGAGTGGTCATACTTACTAGGAATGACGGAGAAGGTCTATATACAGAAGAATCTAAAACTATTAGAGAAAAGAAAAATGAAGATCTCAGAAATAGAAGAATTGAAGTAAATAATAGCGAACCAGATGTCCTATTATCTATCCACTTAAATAGCTTCCCCCAATCACAATATTATGGGGCACAAACCTTCTACAAAGATGGATGTGAAAAAAGTAAAGCTTTAGCATTTATAGTTCAAGAGGAGCTTAAAAATGTCCTAGATAAAAATAATAAAAGAGTACCACAATCGAGAGATAATATTTATATAATTAGAGAATCAGAAGCTCCGGCAATTCTAATTGAATGTGGATTTTTATCAAATCCAGAAGAAGAAAGAAAGCTAAACGACCCCAAATATCAACAGAAAATAGCTTGGGCAATCTATATAGGTGTTATGCGATATTTCAATGAATTTGAAAAATGAATATAAACGAGATTGATAAAAATACCATATCAATCGATAATGAATATCATAATTTGCTGCGTATAAAATATGTGAATAATAATTTGTGGATAACTTTAATTACTGTGGAAAATCTTTTATTATGTAAAGTACGAGTACATATTGCTTTCAATTTAGCAACTGAATTTGTTTACATAAGTTATCCACCATGAATTGTGGATAATGTGGATAACGTGGATAGAAAATTGAGAAACTATATCAACTGAAATAACTAGGGATAAAGCACTAGTTGCTTTAGGTACTTAGATACAAAAAATGATGGAATTTTCTTCAGAATTAAGACTTTGAAAACTTGAAACTATATAATAGAATATGAATATAGAAATATATGATAAAAAATGAATTTGAACAGCAAATGAATTAAAAGGTGGTAGTCAAAGAAATGAAGAATAAACCTATTGTGATTGGAGCTATAGTTACCTTAATATTATTGATAGTATTCATATCTCTATCCGTAAAGATATCCACAATAGATGGAGGAATATATTTTGATCAAAAAATTATTTCCTCTATTCATGAAAACATAAATCCAGTAATAACGAAATTTATGATAGTGATTAGCTTCATAGGCTCAGCTAAATTTTATTTTATTATAACGCCATTTTTAATATGGTACTTAGTAATGAAAAAACATTGGATAGAGCTTTGTGCTTTAGTAATGGCTATACTGGGAAGCGTTTTATTAAACCATTTACTGAAAGTATCCTTTGAGAGAATTAGACCATATGAGTATTTCCTAGTAGAACAAGGAGGGTTTAGTTTTCCTAGTGGACACTCAATGAATACTCTTAGCTTTTATGGAATGGCAGCATATCTCTATTTGAGGAACAGAAGATTAGATTCAAGGAAGGTACTTATCTGGCTAGGTACTATTATATTCATAGGTCTCATGGGCTTTAGCAGAGTTTATCTAGGAGTTCACTGGCCAACAGATATAATAGGCGGCTATAGTGCAGGTCTTATTTGGCTGTATATATGTATATTAGGCGTGGAAGCTGTACATAGAAGAATAAATAAAAGCTACTAATTGTCTAAATTAGTAGCTTTTATGATCTAACTGGATTTTCTGAATTGCGAAAAATGACCCAATCCGATTTCCTGACCGTTGATAATGCAGAAATTATAACATATTTAGATTTTTATATTCTTTTCAGCTAATTTAGCATCAACATATTTCTGAACCATTGTTTTAATAACAGCGGCTATAGGTACAGCCAGAAGCATTCCCATAACTCCAGCAACTCCTCCGCCAATAGTTACAGCAGTTATTATCCAAAATGGACTTAGCCCTACATGCATACCTAGTATTTTCGGTCCTAAATATAATCCATCAAATTGTTGTAGTAGGAATATAAATATCATAACCCATAATGCCTTAATTGGACTGTAAAACAGGGTAATGACAGTAGCAGGTATCATACCTATAAATGGTCCAAAATAAGGTATCATATTGGTCACACCTACTACAGTACTTAGTATCAATGCATATGGTGTTTTCAGTATAGACAAGCCTATAAAGCATAACAAGCCTATTATAGCAGAGTCAATCATTTTGCCAATTAAGAAGCTGGAAAACTGCATATTGCACTCTCTACCTATTTCAATAATCCTCTCTGCCTTTTCAGGCTTGAAGATAGCATACATTAGAGCCTTAGATTGCTTTTTAAATAATTCCTTATCCTTAAGCATGTATACTGATATAATCGAGCCTAAAGCAAAGTTTATCAATGTATTTGTTATTGCAGATGTAATATCTATAAGCTGTGATATGGTTCTGTTTAATACAGGATTTAAGGAAGCTGTTATTTGATTAATGATATTTGCAAGGTTTTCATAAAGATAGTCTGTTACTCCAAGCCTATCTAGAATACCAAAGTTAAAAGTATGAGTGTTAAAATAATCCTCAGTAATCTTGATAAACTTTGGAATTTCTTTATATATATTCTTTAAGCCTATAGCTATCTTTGGAGCAAATATTGTTATTATTACTGTTATACAAAGCAGTAGTATGGCATAAACAATCAGTATATTCCATATTCTCTTCAGCTTAAATTTCTCTTCAATTTTACAAAGCAACGGATTTAATAAATAAGCAATGGAGAAAGCCCATATAAAAGGCTGCAACAAGGAAATAATCGGTGCAAATGAGCCCTTGACTGTAAGGAATTTAAATAGAAGTATGGATATAATAATTATAGGCAATAAGTTTAAATAGTTTCTTTTTCTACTAATGGTACTTCACCCCCCAAATATTAATTAGTATAATTATAGCATAAAGAAAAAATATAGGAAATGAAAAGATGTATATCTATATTTTACTATAAGAATAATAGTATAATGGTATTAAGATTGCTATCTATACAATGGGAAGCTACAGGAGGTAAATATGGACATTCAATTAAAACCCTATAAGAAGGATTACCAGTATACATATTCCATAGGAGTATTTCCAACATTGGAATTGCTTAAATACAAAAAAGAAAAGGTTCTAATGGTTTTATTAAGCGACCATGGTCATGAAAACGAAGGAGTAAAAAAGATAATAGATATATGTAATGAGCACGATATTCAGATTCAGATAAATGATAAAGCAATAAATAGAATATCAAAAAAAGAAAACAGCTATGCCATAGGAGTATTCAAAAAATATGAGCAAAAGCTAGACGGGCAAAAAAATCATGTTGTATTAGTAAACCCAAGTGATATGGGAAACTTAGGAACTATCATAAGAACTATTTTAGGTTTTGGAATAAAAAATCTAGCAATTATAAGACCAGGAATAGATATATTTGACCCTAAAGCTATAAGAGCATCAATGGGAGCAATGTTCAGGCTTTCATTTCAGTACTTTGAAGACTTTAGTAGCTATCATACAGCATATAATAACGATATATATACATTTATGCTAAATGCAAAAAAGAGTCTGCCAGATATTGAAATAGATGTAAATAGATCATTTTCTTTAGTATTTGGCAATGAAGGAAGCGGACTAGGAGACGAATTTAAAGATATAGGAACGAGCATAATAATTCCCCATAGCAATGAAATAGACTCATTAAACCTTTCTATTGCAGTGGGGATAGCATCATATGAGTTCACAAAGAATTCAGAGACCACTGAAAAACTATAGTTTTTTGCTCTCAATACATCAGAGGTAGAGCCTTCCCTAATGCTCAGGATTGCAGAAAGAGACTTTTTCAGTGGTCTCATTCTGTAATACTGAAAGCATGTGAAGAATCTCTCTTACAAAAAGATATATTTGGTTTGCTAGGTGTGCCAGTGACATAAGTTTTATTCTATAACTCTTATTGCCCCTCTAAACCTTCTTCTCCAATGACGCTCGAGCTTGCTGATAAGCAGACCACTTTTCGGAGACATATGAACAAACTCTCTATCGCTTATCATAATTCCTGCATGGGTAATTACATCATGACTAATAACGAAATAAGCTAAATCAAGAGGTTGCAGTTCGTCAATACTGACATTTTTGCAGCCTAAGTTTTTTATTCCTCTAATATATCTCTCTGGGTCATCCTTATACCATTCTTCTTCTATTGGATTGCCATCGTCGCTAGGAATGTCTATTCCAAAATCCTTGTAAAAAAGCTTTATAAATCCAAGGCAATCAATACCTTCCTCTAGATTTCTTCCATTACGGAGAAATTTAGCATACCTATATTTTCTAATTCCTTCTCTAATTTTTTCTTGGATATTTTCATTCATATAATATATCCCTCCAAAGTATGTATATGAAATAAAAAAGCACTGATATTACATAATATGATTAAAACCATAAATAGTGAATAGAGAATAAAAATAAATATTTCCTTGTATATACATATTTGGAAAATCTATAGGACGAGCTATGCTTATAGAAAAATTCAATTGTTAATAATGTGACAAGCTTAATATAATTATATATGTTAGAAATAAACAAGAATGGAGTGATAATATGAAGAATGCAAAATGGAAGATAATAGGCTCAGGAGCGGTATTAGGAATACTGGCAGCATTGCTAGTTAAGTTTGGCAACCCAGTTAATATGGGCATATGTGTTGCTTGCTTCTACAGAGATATTGCTGGAGCCTTAGGTCT
Source organism: Firmicutes bacterium UBA3546 (assembly GCA_002376545.1). Lineage (GTDB taxonomy): Bacteria > Bacillota > Clostridia > Tissierellales > Proteiniboraceae > Proteiniborus. The sequence goes on from DFOH01000057.1 coordinate 11,481, forward strand.
TCACAGAGCAGCAGTAGTACAATACATAAGACCTGAAATAATCGGATTCATACTTGGTGCATTTATATTTGCAAAGGCAAAAGGAGAATTTAAGGCAAGAGGTGGTTCTTCACCAATTTTAAGGTTTGTTTTTGGATTTTTTATGATGGTAGGAGCATTAGTATTTTTAGGATGCCCGCTTAGAATGATTTTGAGGCTAGCAAATGGTGACTTAAATGCACTAGTAGGATTAGCGGGGTATATAGTCGGTATTATAATAGGTATACAATTTTTAAAGAAAGGCTTTACTTTAGGAAAGAGTACAAAACAACCTACGGTATCAGGATATGTTATGCCTGTTATAGCAGCAGTATTATTGATTTTATTAGTAGTAGCTCCTGCATTTATATTCTTTAGCGCAGAAGGGCCTGGCTCTAAAACAGCACCTATATTAATGTCTCTAGCAGCAGGACTTATAGTTGGATTAATGCTTCAAAGAACTAGACTTTGTACAGCTGGTGGATTTAGAGATGCATTTTTAATAAAAGATTTTCATTTCCTATGGGGGATTATAGGAGTATTTGTGTTTGCACTTATAGGTAATTTACTATTTAATCCTGCTTCATTTAAAATCGGTTTTGCAGATCAGCCAATAGCACATGCTGATCATATTTGGAATTTCCTAGGGATGGCTTTAGTGGGTATCACTGCGGTATTACTTGGCGGTTGTCCACTAAGACAGACTATTTTAGCAGGTGAGGGCGATACTGATGCAGCTGTTACTATATTAGGATTAATAGTTGGTGCAGCATTTGCTCATAATTTTGGTTTAGCGTCTAGCGCAGCTGGAACTACAGCAAATGGAAGAATAGCAGTAATAATTGGATTTGTAGTGGTTATAGGTATTGCAGTGCCAATAGTAGTTAGTGCGAATAAAAAGAAAGTTGCTCTAAAAGAAGGGGGTCAATAAAATGGCTAATATAGTTGATGCAAGAGGAAGGTCTTGTCCTGAGCCAGTTATAATGACTAAAAATGCTATAGACAGTGGATATGAAAACTTTGAAGTACTTGTAGACGCAAAGGTAGCAGTTGAAAATATAAAGAGATTTGCTACAAGCAAAGGATATACTGTAAATGTTGAAGAAAATGACGATGAATTTACTCTAAATATAAGAAAATAGGTGAAGTTGTGGAGAGCTATTATTGTATAGTTACATTTCACACTACTAATCATGCCCTTACCTTTGAAAAGCTTATGAAGGAAAATGAAGTAGATGTGAAGCTAATGCCTGTGCCTAGGCAAGTTAGCTCAAGCTGTGGAACGGCAGCACAATTTCCATGTGAGCTGAGAGACGAAATTGTTAAAACATGCCTAGAGCAGCATATCGAAATTGACGAAATTCATAAAATAGAAGTAAAGCATAGGAGTGGAATATTATCAAAGCTATTTAAGCAAACAAGCTAGTGTATAAAAAACAATACAAAAAGGGATATGCTGTTTCTAAGCATATCCCTTGCTTTTAGCTATTAACCTTTGCCTCAAGATATTCATCATAGGTTGCATTTCTGTCAATTAATCCAGTAGGAGTCAGCTCAATAATTCTATTAGCTATGGTTTGTATAAACTGATGGTCATGAGAAGTAAATAAAACATTGCTCTTGTAATCTCTAAGACCATTATTTAATGCTGTTATAGATTCTAGGTCTAAATGGTTAGTTGGTTGGTCTAACAGTAAAACATTTGCTGTACTAAGCATCATCTTAGAAAGCATACATCTTACTCTCTCTCCACCAGAAAGCACCTTAGCTTTCTTTAAAGCTTCTTCACCTGAAAACAGCATTCTACCTAAAAACCCTCTTAAATAGCTTTCGGATTTTTCCTCAGAGAATTGACGCATCCAATCTACTAGATTCAACTCTACATCATTAAAGAATTCGGAGTTATCCTTTGGAAAATAAGCTGTGGTTATAGTAACACCCCATTTGAATTCTCCGCTATCAGGCTCCATTTCTCCCATTAGTATCTTAAATAATGTAGTGTTAGCTATTTCGTTTTCTCCTACAAAAGCTATTTTGTCGTCCTTAGCTACTGTAAAGCTAACATTGTTTAGTACCTTTACTCCATCTATGGTTTTTGACAGTCCCTCTACAGATAGTATATTATTCCCGACTTCTCTTTCAGGCTTAAAGCCTACATAAGGATATCTTCTGTTAGAGGGCTGTATATCATCTATAGATATTTTTTCAAGAAGCTTTTTACGAGAGGTAGCTTGCTTAGACTTAGAAGCATTTGCACTAAATCTAGCAATGAACTCCTGTAGCTCCTTAATTTTTTCTTCTTTTTTCTTGTTTTGATCCTTTAGCATTTGAACAGCTAATTGGCTTGACTCATACCAAAAGTCATAGTTGCCCACATATAGCTTTATTTTACCAAAGTCTATATCAGCCATATGAGTACATACCTTATTGAGGAAGTATCTATCATGAGATACTACTATAACAGTACCCTCAAACTCTATTAAGAACTCTTCTAACCATGAAATAGCTTTAATATCTAGGTGGTTTGTAGGCTCATCTAATATTAATATTCCTGGCTTACCAAATAAGGCTTGAGCTAAAAGAACCTTGATTTTATCATTTCCTGAAAGCTCTTTTACCTTCTTATCATGCATTTCGGTACCTATGCCTAGCCCTTGAAGTAAAGAGGAGGCTTCAGATTCTGCTTCCCAACCGTCTAGTTCTGCAAACTCACACTCAAGCTCAGAAGCCTTTATTCCGTCCTCATCTGTAAAATCTGGTTTAGCATACAATGCATCTTTTTCTTTCATAATTTCATATAGCCTTGTATTACCCATGATAACAGTTTCCAACACTTGATGTTCATCGTATTGGAAATGATCCTGCTTTAATACGGACATACGAGCATTCGAAGCTATACTTACTTCTCCAGTGGTTGATTCTATCTCACCAGATAAAATCTTTAAAAAAGTACTTTTTCCTGCTCCATTAGCTCCTATAACTCCATAGCAGTTTCCTTGAGTAAATTTTATATTTACATCTGAAAAGAGCTTACGCCCTCCAAATTGTAAGCTTAAATTTGTTACATTAATCATTTAGCAACCATCCTTTATTTAAATTACATTCCTCGTGATATTGTACCATAAAACCATATAATATAGAAGGTTAAAAAAAGCCAAAAATGTTGTACATAAAAAATAAGCCTTATTAATAAGGCTTATTTTTTGTGAAAAGCTTGTCTGCTGTTATAATGTAAAAAAAATGCGTATCTAGTGCATCTAAAGTTAGTCGTCAATTCAAGTTAAAAATACTTGTTGACAGACTAGAATTTTACTGTTGGTGTTATTACTGCATTTGGCTCGTCTACTTCTCTAATAGGCGCTGGGTCTATTTCGCCAGCTAGTGCTATGCTACTCATAAAAGTAAAAATGGTTAAGACGGATAATAATATTAGAATCTTCTTTTTCATTAATTTACCTCCTTTTCTTTTTGTTGTAGTAAATTTTCTATTAAATCTTCTGCTACATTATTGTTATTTTGCTTAATAAAGTAAAGTAGCAGTTTGAGTAATAAAATAAATTCATCATTCAATTTGATGTCACTAATCCCATCTTCTAAGGTTTCTAGCAGACTTGATAATTTATCAAAATAGTTTGCTTTAATATATAATTCCATTAAGCTAGTGAGAAGTTTTTTATAAAGATTATGTTTGCCGTTTTTCTTAGATAAAATTAAAGCTGTATTTAAGTATTCCTCGCATGCATCATATTTTTGTAAATATAAATAGATATTTGATACTTCAAAATATATTTCAGTTAGATAAAATGACTCTTCACTGATATAAGGTAGATTAATCATGACTTTATCAAAATATTTTATTACATTTTCCTTACTATTTCTTTTTATATGAATTTGTACTATATTAATATACGCAACACAGATTTCATCAAGATTATTATTTTCATCTAAGATTTCTAATATTTTATTGTAGCATTCTAATGCACTAGTATAATCACGAATGTTAGAATAACAAATACCTTCCAACATGAAAATGCTTTTTAGGTTTTTGTAGTCACTTTTATCCAAAAATTGCTTTGCTTTATTTAATGCTTTTAGACATTCATCAATTTTATTTAGCTTTCTATGAGCTAAAGCAATATTATAATAGAAAACTCCTTTGTGCTTATCAGATATGTCTCTTTGGCTTAACAACATATAATTGCACAAATTAATAGCCTCTTCACACTTACCCGTAACTATACAATTAGAAATTAGTTTTAAAGCAAGCTTATAACGATCCTTCATATTCGGGAAATCATAGGATGATTCTAAAGCCTTAAAGTAATAATAATATTCTCTGTTTAAATTATTAGAGGTATAAAAAATATCACCTAGTAATTCATAGATTTTTACCTTTTTATCAGTTAAATCCCAATAGTTTAAGAAAGCTTCGATTTCATTAAGCTCATCTGGGTCCATATCAAGTTTTTTATTTAATAGGGCATTTTCTAGTTTTGCAATATATGTATCGGATTTTTTTCTAGCGTCGTATCTTTCAGGATTAAGCAGGTCTTCAGGTTTAATCAGAATACTAACATTCTTCTCAGCCATAATTCTGTTTATGTTTTTAGCCATGATATTAGCAACGGTGTCATATAGTGAAGCTTTGTTATTCTCGATAAGACTAATCAAATTCCTAGTAATATCCTCGCCAGCAACTTCCTGTTGTATTAAATCTAAGTCTTTTCTAACTCTCTTTAAATTTTCACCTACAGTAACTTGATACTGCTCTTTCATAAAAACCAACCCTTCAATAAAAATGTATTTTCTTTTGAACATATAATATCATATAAAGAAATAGAAGTAAAGTATCTTACGTAATTTTTTTGGAATTATAGTATAAAGCTCAGTTGACAAGTTAAAT
>DFOH01000013.1 GCA_002376545.1 Firmicutes bacterium UBA3546
TCCTTTAATTTATGATATACTTTTTATTAGGAAACCATGGGAAGGTAGGTAGTATTATGTTTTTATCCGAAATTGTAATGATTCTGTTAATGCTTTTTTTAGTGAGCATAATTGGATATATTTTAGTGGTAATTAAAGAAAAACTTTATTTAAGTGACAATATGATAGTTTTAGGTAAAAAATCTGTGACTCAGGACCATATTGATGAAACAGATATGAAATTTTTCTCTATAGGCGGAGTTAGGTTAAAATCAGGAGATGAGATAAGAGTCATTTTATCTAATAATAACAGAGTAGATGGAATAGTAATTGGAGCAAAAACTAAAAATAAAGAAATATTATTAGTGACTCATAGTGACGAGATAAAAAGCTTTGAAGTAGAGAAAATTAAAAGAATAAAAGTAGTAAGCAAATACGGAAGTTTTTTTAAATAAGATTTCATAATTTATTGGATTTCTGAAGTTTTTTCATTTCATTTTGAAGGAAAAAAGAATTATATGAAGAATTATTATAGGCAAGAGGTGATTTAATGTCTCAGGAAGAAAGAAAAAAAAAAGAATAAAGCGTAAAAGATTTAGATTTACTTTAATAATAATAGTAGTTTCATACATTATCTTTAGAATGATTCCAGTGTTTTCTATAGGAAGTCATAAGACAATTACTGCAAAATTAGGAACTATAGAAGAGCTTGTTTCATCTAAGGCCATAATTATAAAAGACGAATTAGTATATAAATCAGAAATTCAAGGCACTGTATCCTTACTAAAGCAGGAAGGTGAAAAAGTAGGCAGAGGAATACAAGTTGCTAAAATTAACAGAACAGAAGGCAGTTCATATTCAGATGAGCTTGAGGAAATAGATAAGCAGATAGAAATACTAAAAAAAGCATCAGACAACAAGGAAATATTTAGTGAAGATAAAGATAAAATCAATGAAAATATTAATACAATAATTGATGAGCTTCAAAACAGTATACTAAGTGGAAACTATAGCGATGCTCTTATTTATAGTGACACTTTACTGATGAGTATCGACAATCAGCAGTTAGTCACAGGTCAAAAAAATCTCATGTCTCAAAGCTTAGACAACCTTATAGAGCGAAAAAATGAGATAATTAAAAATATGGAAAACTCTAATAGTATAAGCTATGCTCCAAAGGCTGGAATAATAAGCTACGAACTAGATGGATTGGAAGATATTTATTCGGCAAAGAGAATTGACGAATATGAGCCAAGTGATTTTAGAATTATTGATGTAAACAAAGTTGACTTAACAGAAAAGAAGAAAGTTAAGTATGGAGAGCCTGTTTATAAGGTAATTGATAATTTCACATGGTATATAATGACGGAAGTCAACGTCGAAGACATGGACAAGCTTGAAGAAGGTAAAATAATTTATATAAAGATTAATAATGATGAAAGAAAAACAATATCTAGAATAGTGAAGCTTGTTAAAGAAAAAGATAAATATTTTATGATTTTGAAGCTTACTGAATATTTTCATGAATATTACAGGGAGAGATACTTAGATATTCATATAGTTAAAAGTACATACGAGGGTCTTATAATTCCAAATGAGTCCATAGCAGATAAAGATGGAATAAAGGGTGTTTATATAAAAGACATAAGTGGAATAGTAAAATTTAGACCAATAAAAATATTAACCAGTGATAATGAGCATACTATTGTAAGCGAAGGGGTTGGGAACAACAGCGTTATAGAGCTTGATGTTAATGGTGAAATACAAAAATTTAATACCATACAAATGTTTGACGAAGTATTTATTAATGGAAGCAGGGTAAAAGAAGGACTTATAATTAATTAACATAAGGAGGGATTACAGATTTATATCAAAGATAATATTGACATAATTAAGGAAAAAGCAAACAATATCATAACTAAAAAGGGCCTAAGCTTAGATGATATAACAATAGTTGCTGTAACTAAAACAGTAGATGTTGAAAGAATTAATCAAGCTATTTCTTTCGGAGTTACAGACATTGGAGAAAATAAAGTACAAGAAATTCAAGATAAATACGAGAGAGTAGATTCTAATGTTAAATGGCATATGATAGGGCATCTACAAAGCAACAAGGTAAAATATATAATCGATAGGGTTCATATGATACATTCCCTAGACAGAATGAGTTTAGCCGAAGAAATACAAAAAAGGGCTGAAGAACATAGTATTTATGTGGATGCATTAATACAAGTAAATATAGCTGAAGAAGATTCTAAGTTTGGGCTAAGAAAAGACGAGGTAATTCCATTTATTGAGTCTATAAAAGATTTTAGCAGAATAAGAATAAAGGGCTTAATGACAATAGCTCCATATGCAGAAGACCCTGAAGAAGTAAGACTTGTATTTAGAGATTTAAAGAATTTATTTGAAAACATTAAAGAACTTAATTTTTCTAATGTAGACATGAAGTACCTATCTATGGGAATGACAAATGACTATGAAGTTGCATTAGAAGAAGGTGCAAATATTATACGTATAGGAACTGGTATTTTTGGAAAAAGAATATATAAGGAGGAATAACAAATGGCGGATATTGCAAACAAGTTTATAAATAAGGTTAAATACATAATAGGATTAGATGATATGGAAGAACCAGAAGATGAAATAATTGAAACTAATAAGGAAATAGAAGTAGATTTACAAAAGAGTATGTACAAACAAAATAAGATTCTAAATATTCATACAAATAATAGTGTTAAGTTAGTGGTTTATGAGCCTATAAAATATGAAGAAGCTCCTAAAATGGTAGAAGATTTGAAAAATAGAAAAATAGTAGTTATCAATTTAGAAGAAATGGAAACCGAACCTAAAAAGCAAATTTTTGATTTCTTAAACGGTTCAATTTACGCATTAGATGGAAATATTCAAAAAGTATCCAAAGATATATTTATTTTGGCTCCAAGTAATGTAGAAATAGACTCAAGATTAAAGGAAGAATTGAAGAACAAAGGAATATTTCCTTGGCAGAAATAGTTAAGAGGTGAAAAGCTTGGGTGTTTTAAAGATAGCCTTAGAGAAATTGATTTATATAGTCGAAACCCTTATTTTTATTAGAGCCATATTATCATTTGTTATGAGAGATACTAATAATACTATTATTTCTTTTGTTTTTCAAGTTACTGAACCAATTTTATCACCTTTTAGAGAACTTTTAAGAAGGTTGAAAATGGATACGGGAATGATAGACTTTTCTCCTCTTTTAGCTATTCTATTTTTATCTTTTTTATCTAGAATTATTAATGTAATTGTGTGGTAGTGTAGATATGACTATTGATAAAATTGCCTTAATAGAACACATTAAAGATAAAAGTCAACTTTTGATTATACGTAAGGTACTAGATAAGCTTGAAAGAGTAGTTGAAAATTACTCTATAGAGTATACAGATTTTTTGGATCCTTATCAGAGAAGATTATGCTATACTTTTATTAATAGATTTCAAGAAGTTTCATTTTTTGAAGATGGAGGACTAGAAAATTCTGAAAGAAAGTCAATAATAATATATCCCTCATATATGGAGAAAAGTGATGTTATATCGCCAATACAAGCACTGAGAATTGATGGCAGCTTTAAATTTAGAGAGCTAACTCATAGAGACTATTTAGGTGCTATAATGAGTTTAGGTATAAAAAGGGAAAAAATAGGTGATGTACTAATTCATAAAGATTACGGGAATATAATTACTTTTATGGAGATTGCAGATTACATAAAATATAATTTAGAAATGATTAACAGGGAACCAGTATCAATTACTGAGATAGAAACATTTGAACTGATAGAGGTAGAAGAGGAATTTGTCGAAAAAAGCTTAACCCTATCTTCTTTTAGACTAGACGTATTTGTAAGCTCTATTTGTAATCTTTCTAGAGAAAAAAGTTCTTCACTCATAAAAAATGGCTACGTAAAGGTGAATTGGCAGATTATAGATTCAGTTTCTAAGGAAGTACACGAAGATGATATGATATCAATACGTGGTTTTGGAAGAACGAAACTAAGTTTGATTTTAGGCAAAACAAAGAAAGATAGAAATAAAGTCGTTGTTAAAATAATTAAGTAAAGGGGATGACTAGCCAATATGCTTACACCACTTGACATTCAAAATAAGGAGTTTAAAAGAGGAGTAAGAGGATATAAAGAAACAGATGTGGATGCTTTTCTTGATGAGATTATGATTGATTATGAAAAAATATATAAAGAAAATATTGAACTAAAAGACAAAATTTCAATGCTTAACGATCAAATTAAACAATATAATAAAATAGAAGAAACCCTTCAAAATACATTAGTAGTGGCTCAAAGTACTGCTGAGGAAGTTAAAATTAATGCAAGAAAGAATGCAGACTTGATTATTAAAGAAGCCGAAGATGATTCTAAAAGGATTATTAATGAAGCTAGAGATGAAGCATTAAAGATACGGGAAGAGCATGAAACACTTCAGAAGGATATGCTAGTATTTAAGACTAGATTTAAAACATTGCTTCAATCACAACTAGAGTCCATAAATGACTATTATAAAGATTTAGGAATAGACAATAGTAAAGAATAAAGGATATGTACTTTTATTACGTATCCTTTTATTTTTTACTTGACACTTTGAAATGCGGCTATATAATGAAGTAGAAAACTAAGAAAAAATATGAGCTTATATTCTTTGCTTATATGCTTAAACTAATTATAGAAGGTTCATTATTTTTATGCTTTATGGAGGATTTTAAATGAATATGTATATCACAAAAAACAACGGGAAGAATAGGAAAATAATTGATTTAGGAAATGGTATAACAATAGGTGGAAGTGAATTTGCTATTATATCAGGTCCTTGCGCAGTTGAAAATGAGAAACAGATTGAAATTGCTGCTGAAGCCTTAAGTAGCATGGGTATTAAAATACTTAGAGGTGGTGCATTTAAACCTAGAACTTCACCCTATAGCTTCCAAGGTTTAGGATTTGAAGGGTTAAGACTACTTAAAAATGCTGGTCAAAGGCATAATATGAAAATTATTTCTGAAATTATAGACCCTAGAGATTTAGATGCTTCATATGATTATGTTGATATATTTCAAATAGGCTCTAGAAATATGCAGAATTACGCATTATTAAAAGAAGTAGGTAAATTTGATAAACCTGTACTTTTAAAAAGAGGAATGGCAGCAACCATAGAAGAATGGTTAATGGCTGCTGAATATATTGCATCAGAGGGTAATGACAACATTATTTTATGTGAAAGAGGTATAAGAACCTTTGAAGAATATACTAGGAATACCCTAGACTTAACAGCAGTTCCCATAATAAAGGAGCTATCAAGCCTGCCTGTTATCATAGACCCAAGTCATGGTACAGGCAGAAAAGAATTAATTAGACCTGTAACTAGGGCAGCAGTGGCCATTGGTGCAGATGGCGTTATAATTGAAACACATCCTAATCCATGTGAAGCTCTGTCTGATGGAAAACAGTCCTTAAATTTTGAAGAAATGAAAGCTGTATTATCAGATATAGAGTCAATAAAGGACTGTATATATAAGATAAATAGCTAAGCTAGCACAGGTAGCCTTAACATTCCATATTATATATTAGAAACTAAAGGTGTTCTGATGTTTGAGAATATTATTGGAATATTGAGGTGATATGATGTATCTTAATGATAATGTAGAAAATGCAGATTATTTATTGTTTTTTTTCATATTACTAGTACAAATATGGGGAGCAAAATTCAAAAAAAATAACTTGCTATTTTTCTATATATTATTAGCTTTTTTCACATAGTATTAGTTATATGATTAAAAGACTTTATCAGTTTAAGAAACATCTAAGCTTGATAAAGTCTTTTATATTTTACTTGAATGTAATATAATGTAATATAATGAAATATAACATAAATACAGGAATTGCGATTTATGTCTTGATTATAATTTTAATCTTTTGGGAAGATTATTATAAGGGGGATTAACTTTGAGTGAAAATAAAGAAATAGAGAAAAGGTTAGAAGAATTAGCAAATAACCTTGAAAAAGCAAAACTAAATGAGTATGTAGATTTTGTAAATAATAAAAAGAGATTATTATATATTAACTTTTTAGGAGGCTTAGCTAGAGGCTTTGGTATGGCAATAGGATTTACCATATTAGGTGCATTGGCTATATATATGCTGAACAAACTTATATCATGGAATATTCCTCTAATTGGTGATTTTATTGCTGAGATAGTAAGAATTGTACAAGAAAGATTATAGGAGGAGGAAATGGAAAAACAAAAGCTTAAGCATTTCAGGGATTTATTAATGAATGAGAAAAAAGATTTACTTAATACCTTAGAGCTAATGAATGAAAATGAGCCTAATGATTCAATGAGAGTATATTTTGATGAATTATCAAGCTATGACAACCATCCTGCTGACTTGGGAACTGAAATGTTTATGATGTCGCAGAACATGAGCTTGAAAAGCAGTCAGGCTCATATTGTTGACGAAATAGACCATGCATTAGAGAGAATAGATAATGGGTCATATGGAGTATGTAGAATTTGTAAGAAAAATATAGATGAAGATAGACTTGAGATAATTCCTTATACTAGTGTTTGTATAAAATGCTCAGAACAAGAAATACCGTTGGATAAAAAAATGAGTGAGCGTCCCCAAGAGGAGGAAAATATCCAATTTCCCTATGGAAGCTCAAATAATGATATTTCCTTCGAAGATAAGGTAGGATTTGATGGAGAGGATAGCCTTCAGTCTGTTATGAAATTTAATGATGTGCCAGGAGATCCTTCATTTTCAACAGGGGATAATCAAGGAGTTTTTGATGATTTAGACCATGGTTTAGTTGAGGATGTTGAGGGAATATCAGAAGAATACTATAGAGAACAATATAATGATACTAGGAAAAAAGACTCTGACTAAAGGGCTGGATACAAATCTAGCCTTATTTTTTGGCTTAATGTTGTAAAAAGAAGTTTTATAATTTAAAATAGTAGTATATCATTTTGAGGAGGTAACAAATGCTATATGCAGCTATAAGTTTAATCGTATTAGTATTAGATCAGATTACAAAGTTTTTTGCAGTTAATTCACTTAGAGGGAATGCCCCAATAGTAATTATTGATAACTTTTTACAGTTTAACTATGTAGAAAATTATGGTGCAGCTTTTGGTATACTACAAAATAAAAAGATTTTTTTCATTGTAATGACAACTATAGTGGTGATAGGAATTATTGTTTACATAAAAACAAATACTAATTTGACTACTATTATGAAAATTACTCTAGCTATGATAATTGGAGGAGCAATAGGAAATTTTATTGACAGAGTCAGATTAGGCTATGTAGTGGATTTTATTGATGTAAAATTTTGGGGACTTTATGATTTCCCTGTATTTAATATAGCAGATAGCTCAATTGTTATAGCCACAATATTAATATGCTATCTAGTGATTTTTAACAAATATGAAGTTTAGGAAGAGTGCTGTTATGGAATTATTAGAGATTTTTGTTGATGGAGAGGATAATGAAAGACTAGATTTATACTTATCCCAAGCTCTAAGTGATGTCTCAAGATCATATATTCAAAAGCTTATAAAAGAGGGACTAGTTAATGTAAACAATAAAGTAGTGAAAGCGAAATATGTTGTATCTGAAGGTGATTATATACAAATAAAGCTTCCAGAACCTAAAAAGCTAGAAATTGAGCCGGAAAATATACCTATAGAAATTGTATATGAAGATGAGGACATAGCTGTAGTAAATAAACCTCAGGGCATGGTGGTACACCCTGCCCCTGGAAATTATAAGGGAACATTAGTAAATGCCTTATTATATCAGTTAAGTAGCTTGTCAAGCATTAATGGTATAATCAGACCTGGTATTGTACATAGAATAGACAAGGATACTTCAGGATTATTGATGATTGCAAAAAATAATTTAGCCCATGAAGAGTTATCTAAACAGTTAAAGGCTCATACAATCAATAGAATTTATAATGCTATAGTGGATGGCAATATCAAAGAGGAAAACGGAACTATTGATGCACCAATAGGTAGACATCCAATAGATAGAAAGAAAATGACAGTAGCAGATGTAAATAGCAGAGAGGCAGTAACTCATTTTAGGGTACTAGAGAGATTTGGACAGTATACACTAATTGAAGCAAAGCTCGAAACTGGCAGAACACACCAAATAAGAGTGCATATGTCTTTTATCAATCACGCAGTAACGGGTGATCCTGTTTACGGAGGGAAAAATCAAAGATTTAAGACTAATGGGCAGCTATTACATGCTAAAACCATAGGCTTTATCCATCCTAGGACAGGAGAGTACTTAGAATTTAATTCTTCCTTACCAGAGCACTTTACCAAGGTATTAAAGATATTAAGGGATAAATAGTCCAAGAAAGGCAATATTCAAAATATAGTTCCATTTTATCAAATTGACTATTTAAGGTTGATAAAGTTTCTAAGTTTCTTATTAGCTTTAATAATTTGTGTGTGAAAAAGTAATAGGAGGGGTTAAATTGAATACAAAAGCCATTATAATGGATGAAAATACAATAAATAGAGCTACTACTAGAATAGCCCACGAAATACTAGAAAAAAATAAAGGTGTAGATGATTTAATATTAGTGGGCATAAAAACTAGAGGAGTTCCATTTGCACGAAATATTGCTGAAAGAATTAAGCAAATTGAGAATAAGGATGTACCCATTCAAGTATTAGATATAACATTGTATAGAGATGATTTAACAGAAGTAAATCATATACCAATAGTTAAGGAAGAAGAATTTATTTATGATATTGCAAATAAAATAGTTGTGCTAGTTGATGATGTTTTATTTACAGGGAGAACTGTGAGGGCCGCCCTTGATGCATTAATTGATAAAGGCAGACCTCAGAAAATTCAATTAGCTGTATTAATTGATAGGGGTCACAGAGAACTTCCAATAAGAGCAGATTTTGTTGGTAAAAATGTACCTACCTCAAAGGATGAAGTTATTAGCGTACATTTTCTTGATACTGACGGTGTAAATCAGGTACTGATAAATACATTATAAGAAAAGCTACTAAACTCCAGCATCTAATTTCTATGCTGGAGTTTAGCTTAGGTGCTATTCTAATTTATTTAATCTATTGACTAAAGCTTTTTCAGGTGTTACATAGACCGTATTATAGTAATCATATATAACCATACCAGGCTTGGCACCACTGGGCTTCTTGACATTTTTTCTTTCCGTATAATCAACAGGAACATTGCTTGATAATTTAGCCTTACTATGATAGGCTGCAAGTATTGCTGCCTCTAATATAGTAGCTTCGGGAATCTGACTTCCTTTACTTTTTATGATTATATGGGAGCCAGGTATATTTTTAGTATGCATCCAAATATCGTCTTTACTTGATAGCTTCAAAGTAAGATAATCGTTTTGCTTATTGTTTTTTCCAACATAAATATCATATCCATCTGAAGAAATAAAATGATGGGGAGAAGAAGATACTTCCTTTTCTTTTCGTTTTGCGTTTAACGAAGACCTTTTTACATATCCTTCATTAACTAATTCTTCTCTTATTTCCTCTAATTCTCTAATCTCAGTACAATTTTCAAGACTAATCAGTATGTTTTCCAAGTAATCTATTTCCTCTTGTGTTTTAATAATTTGCTCCGAAACAAGATGATATGCGTTTTTTAGCTTATTATATTTTTTGTAATATTTTTGAGCATTCTGAATAGGAGATAATCTAGGATCAAGAGCTATTTTGACCTTTTCTAAATCTTCCTTATAGTAGTTTTCCAATACAACTGAAGTTTGCTTCTTCTCAATCCTATGAATATTAGCAGTTAATAAATCCCCATATATCTTATATATTTCTCTGCCTTCTGCTTCTATTAGTTCTTCCTTTTGTTTAGCAAATTTATTAAGGGTTCTATCAAGCTTCACAGAAATAGATTTCCTTAAATCAACTGACTTATGTTTAATTCTGTCAACTTTATCTCTAGTTACGTAGAAATCTTCCAACAGTTCATTTGTAGAAGAGTAATGTTCTTTTGGAAGTTTACCGTATTGTAGTAGCTCTATAGCTGAGAATGCTATAATTTCACTTTTATCTTCACTCATTATCATAGTTGGAGAAAAAACCTTATTATTTATATTGTCATAAAACTCTTTAAATGCAATATAAAGATTATCAATACTTGTTTGTTCTAATTGTCCAACTATTAAATCCTCGTCTAGGCTAGCTCTAAAACATATTTCCCTTGCCAACAGGGGACTTAGACCAATAATATTTCCATATAGGGCTTTGTATATTGGAAGTCTTTTTTCACACTTATCTATAAAGCTAATAAAGTCCTCCTTAGATTGATTAATTGGAAATAATTTTCCTTGAGCAGGAGGGCTATTATAGGCAAGTCCAGGTAAAATTTGCCTAACACTACTTATAGATATAGGAACACGCTTTGCAGAATCGATAATTTTATTTGTCTTTTTATCAATTAATATTATATTACTGTGTTTTCCCATTATTTCAATAATTAAAGTTTTAATAGACAATACTCCAAGCTCGTCTAAGCTCTGTATATCAATGCAAAGTACCCTATCTAAAGAATATTGATAGATATCTACTATTTTCCCACTTTGTACATGTTTTCTAAGAAGCATGCAAAACATTGGTGGAGCCATTGGATTTGTTTTTGTTTCCTTCGTAATATAAACTCTAGGGTTACTGCTGCTTGCAGAGATAAGCAGTTTATAATTTTTACTTTCATTTCTTATGCTTAAGAGAATTTCATCATTCTCAGGCTGATGTACTTTATCTATTCTCCCGTTTGTTAACAGGGAAGACAACTCATATACTAATGAACTCATTACTATTCCGTCAAAAGACATAATTTATTCCTCCAAATACGTTTTAATAAAGTATAACATTTTTTATAACCAATAGGAAAGTTTTACTTTAAGATTTTTATATAAAGAGCTTTGTCTAGAGGACTTTCAAGAAAAGCGTTTTTAGCATTATAAAATTTCAAAAACGCTTGTAAAAGACAGCTAACAATATAGTTATTAAGATTCCGTAATAATATGAAGGATTAAAGGCGATGAAGTCAGAATAAATATATATAGTCTATTGAAATTTATAAAGTATTCAAAAAAAATATATGGATAGAATTAAACTATATTTTATATTGATATTACTAGTTTCATTACATTGACACCAGTGTATTTTATGGTAAAATTGATTATAATAGTTATAGTTTGGGAAGGATGAGTAGCTTGATAAAGAGTATGACAGGATTTGGTAGAGGAGAAATGAATGATGGCCTAAGAAATTTTGCAGTAGAGATTAAGTCTGTAAATCATAGATATAATGATGCGTTAGTGAAGATGCCAAAACATATTTCATATCTCGAAGAAAATGTAAAAAAGAAAATTCGAAATGTAATTAGCAGGGGAAGAGTAGAGGCTTATATTAACCTAGAGTATGTTGGAGATGGAGATATTGAGGTAAATGTTGATTTGCCTCTGGCTAGATCTTATAAAAGTGCAATAGAGTTACTATGTGAAGAGTTCAGCTTAAAAAATGATATTTCTGTAGAACTATTTACTAAGTTTCCAGACATACTAAAAACGAAGAAGAAAGAAGAGGATGAGGACGAAATATGGCTATGTTTAAGTAAAGCAGTTGATATAGCATTAAAGAATCTAATTGATATGAGAATAGAGGAAGGACTTGAGCTATCTAAAAATATTAAGTCAAAGCTTCATAATATACGTGATATAGTGAAACAGATAGAAAACAGAGCACCTTTAGTCGTAATAGAATATAAGGAAAAGCTTTGGAATAGAATTAGAGAGCTATTAGATGAAAAATATGAAATTGATGAAAGTAAACTAGCTAATGAAGTGACTTTTTATGCCGATAAAAGCAGTATTGATGAAGAAATAGTAAGGCTTTATAGCCATATCAATCAATTTATCGATACATTGGATTCAAGTGATGATTCCGTAGGTAGAAAATTAGATTTTTTAGTTCAAGAGATGAATCGTGAAGTGAATACAATTGGATCTAAGGTTGGAGATATAATCATCACTAATTACGTTGTTGACCTAAAAAGCGAAATGGAAAAGATTAGAGAGCAAATTCAAAACATTGAATAATTAAGTAGAGGAGGATGAACATGAGTATTAAGCTTATTAATATAGGTTTTGGCAATATAGTCTCAGCAAATAGAATTATAGCTGTAGTAAGCCCAGAATCTGCACCTATAAAAAGAATAATCCAAGAAGCAAGAGATAGGGGAATGCTTATTGATGCTACATATGGAAGAAGAACAAGAGCCGTAGTAATTACAGACAGTGACCATATCATTTTATCAGCAGTACAGCCAGAAACCGTTGCACATAGACTTAACAGTAAAGATAGCAATGAAGTGGAATAATTATATAATGACGAAAAGAGGAGTTCTACATGGGAAATGGGTTACTTATTGTAGTTTCAGGTCCATCAGGTGTAGGCAAAGGGACAGTATGTAAACGCCTACTAAGTGATAATGATAGGATCAGCTTATCAGTATCTGCTACTACTAGAGCAGCTAGAGCTGGTGAAATAGATAAAATAAGTTACTTTTTTATTGATAAAGAAGAATTCGAAGATATGGTAAAAAGGGAAGAGTTTCTTGAATATGCATATGTACATGGAAACTATTATGGTACTCCAAAAAAATATGTCATGGATAAAATAGAAAAGGGTCAGGATGTATTATTGGAAATTGATATACAAGGAGCGCTTAAAGTAAAGGAAATATATCCAGATGGAGTTTTTATCTTTATAATGCCACCTTCAATGGATGAACTAAAAAAGAGAATTGTTAACAGAGGGACAGAGACAGAGGAGGCAATTGCAAAGAGATTAGAAACTGCTTATAAAGAAATTGAATATGTATTTAAGTATGATTATGTAGTACTTAATGATGAAATTGAAGTAGCAGTAAAAAAAATTGAGTCTATTATTGATGCCGAGAGGTGTAGGGTTAATAGACAATTAGATATTACTAATAAGATTTAGGAGGTTTTTTATGTTATACCCTTCAATTAATGATTTATTGAAAAATGTAGACAGTAGATACACGCTAGTATTATTAGTTTCTAAAAGAGCTAGGCAAATTGTAGATGGCTCACAGCCTTTGGTAGAACCAAAATCTAACAAGCCAGTATCTATTGCAGTTCAAGAGGTATCAGAACATATGGTTTCTTATACAAGGCCATAAATAGATAACTGTGTTGTGAGGTGTAATAAATGCTCAGTGGAAAAAACATAGTAATGGGGATTTCAGGTGGTATTGCTGTATATAAGGCTGTTGATATAGTCAGTAGATTAAAAAAATTAAACGCTAATATAGATGTCATAAT
The DNA here is from genome assembly GCA_002376545.1 of Firmicutes bacterium UBA3546. Lineage (GTDB taxonomy): Bacteria > Bacillota > Clostridia > Tissierellales > Proteiniboraceae > Proteiniborus. The sequence goes on from DFOH01000013.1 coordinate 13,407, forward strand.
GACTAAATCTGCTGCTGAGTTTGTGACACCCTTAACTTTTCAGTCAATATCTCAAAATCCTGTTACTGAAAATATATTTAATGAACCAAAGCAATGGGAGATACAGCACATTTCCTTAGCAAAAAAAGCAGACCTATTTTTAGTAGCACCTGCTACAGCTAATATTATTGGGAAGGTAGCCAATGGTATTGCAGATGATATGCTAAGCACCACAATAATGGCAACTAGGGCAAAAGTGATTTTCGCACCTGCTATGAATACGAACATGTATAATAATGTTATTTTCAAAGAAAATATGAATAAGCTTAGAAATTTGGGTTATGAATTCATTAAGCCTGGTTCTGGCAGACTTGCCTGTGGAGATATTGGTGAGGGTAAGATGGCAGAACCTTGTGATATAGTTGATTATATAGTAAATTCATTTTCTGACATGCCACTTAAAGGAAAGAAAATCATAATAACTGCGGGTCCTACAATAGAACCACTTGACCCAGTAAGGTATATGACTAACTATTCTAGCGGTAAAATGGGATTTGCACTAGCTAAGGTGGCACAACAGAAAGGTGCAGAGGTTATTCTAATAACTGGTCCAGTGAATTTAGAGCCTCCTTTTGAAGTTAAGCTTATTAGGATAAATACTACTCAGGAAATGTTTAATGCAATTGAGAAACATTTTGATGATTGTCATGTGCTTATTAAAGCAGCTGCTCCACTTGATTATAGACCTGCTAGAGTTAGTGAGCAAAAGATAAAAAAAGAAAAAGATGAAATAGAATTTAAGTTTGTTAAAAATACAGACATCGCAGCACATTTCGGGAAAATAAAGAAAAATCAAATAGTAGTAGGTTTTGCTGCAGAGACAGAAAACATTGTTGAGAATGCTTTGAAAAAGATTGACAAAAAGAATCTAGACTTTATTGTCGCCAATAATGTGTTAGCAGAGAATGCAGGATTTAAAAGCGATAATAATATTGTAACAATTATTGATAAAGATGGCGCAAAAATAGATTACCCAATGATGAAAAAGGAAGACGTAGCAAAGACTATTGTAGATAAAGTTACTGAAATGCTGAATCGTTAACTAGAGCTAGATGTTTGACATGGTAGAGGTTAATCCTTATTATGTAAATATCTAGCTTTTAAAATACTTTTTGTAGGCAAATTGAAAGGTTGGGTTTTATGACTGATAAAGTTTTTGTTGAAGTGGTCGTAGACAATGCAAGCTCTAGTACTGATAGATTTTATACCTATATTGTACCTGAAGAATACAAGAAACATATTGAAATTGGGAAGAAAGTTTTAGTTCCTTTCGGAAAAGGCAACAAACTTGTTGAGGGAATAATAGTAAATATAATCAATGATACAGATATAGATAATAGTAGAATAAAGCCCATTAAAGATATTTTTAATGATGATCCTATTTTATCAAAAAATCTTATAAGGTTAAGCTTTTGGATGAAGGAAAAATATTTAGCTCAATATTCTGATATTTTTAGAACTATGATGCCATCAGGTACTGTAAACAAAGTGACTGAATTCATAAGCTTACTGGATAATGAAGAGGAGCATTACAAAAAAGTTAAATCTAAGAATCAATTAAAGATAATTGATTTTCTAATGGCTCATGGAGAATCAGAACTTCAGAAAATTAAAGACGGAACTGGAATAATAAATATTAATTCAAGTATAAATATACTAGTTAAAAATAAAATAGTACAAGTTGCTAAAAAAGTAAATTCTGAAGTAAATAAAAAATATGAAAGGTTTGTTAAAAGATGCTTTTGTACTGAGGACATTGAAAAAATAATTAGTACATTATCAAAAAATGCGATAAAACAGATTGAGATAGTGAATTATTTAAAGGATATTGAATCTATAAGCCTAAAGGACATAATGATAGACACAAGATGCAGTCTAGGCTCCTTGAAATCTTTGGAGGAAAAAGGATATTTAAATATTATTGATGTAGAAATCAAAAGAGATGCTATAACAAAAGAAGTAAATCCATATAATAAAGTAAGACTGACAGAGAAACAAGAAGACTGTATTAATAAGATATATAAGGACTATCTTGAAAATGGCTATAATAAATACTTAATTCATGGAGTAACGGGAAGTGGAAAGACTGAGGTCTATCTGCAATTAATTGAAAAGGTCCTTGAGTCTGGTAAACAAGCAATAGTACTAGTTCCAGAAATATCCCTAACTCCACAAACTGTTGAAAGATTTGCAGGAAGATTTAAAAACAATGTAGCTGTCCTACATAGTAGACTGTCAAATGGAGAAAGGTATGATGAGTGGAGAAAAATTAAAGAAGGGGAAGTGCAGATTGTTGTAGGGGCCAGATCTGCAATTTTTGCTCCTTTTGATAAATTAGCTTTTGTTATTATTGATGAGGAGCATGAAGCAAGCTACAAATCTAGCATGAATCCTAAATACAATGCAATTGAGGTAGGAGAAAAAAGATGTGAAATTGAAGGTGCTACATTGGTTCTAGGCTCTGCAACTCCATCCATAGAAAGCTATTACAAAGCTAAACAAGGGGAGTATAAGCTGCTGGAGCTGCCTAACAGAGTAAATAATAAGCAGATGCCTAATATTGAAGTCATAGATATGAAAAAAGAGCTGGATAATGGCAATAAATCAATGTTTAGCAATGCTCTATATAGTTCTATATTAGAAAATTTTAAAGCTAATAAGCAAACTATTTTATTTTTAAACAGGAGAGGATTTTCTACCTTTATTTCTTGTAGAAAATGCGGCTATGTTGTAAAATGTAAGGAATGTGATATTTCTTTAACTTACCATATGGCTCAAAATATTTTGAAATGTCATTATTGTGGCTTTACTTTAAAACCGCCAGTCTTGTGTCCTAGCTGTAACAGTAAATATATAAAATACTTTGGTACAGGGACACAAAGAGTAGAGGAGGAGGTTAGGAGACTATTTCCTAATGCAAGAACTTCTAGAATGGATATGGATACAACTACAGCAAAAGGAAGTCATGAGAGGATATTTGAAAAAATGAAAAAAGGTGATATAGATATACTTATTGGAACTCAAATGATTACAAAAGGATTAGATTTTCCTAACGTAACATTAGTAGGGATAATTGCAGCAGACCTTACATTAAACATACCAGATTTTAAGGCTTCTGAGAGAACATTTCAGCTACTAACACAGGTTGGAGGCAGAGCAGGAAGAGGCGAGTATGATGGCAATGTAATACTTCAGACTTATGAGCCTGAGCATTATAGCATAAAAACTGCTAAATATCATGACTATGTAAGCTTCTACAATAAAGAGATATCCATAAGAAAAGAGTTTAATTATCCTCCATTTAGAGATATTATTAGTATTACTATATCAGGAGAAAATGAAAAAGATACATATCATGTGTCTAATTCTATTGCAAGAGACATTAAGCAGGAAATATTCCAAGAGACTAATAGTTTAGAATTCAATGACACAGTCATAGGGCCCATGGAGGCACCAATTTATAGAATTAAGAATAAATATAGACGTCAAATTATTATTAAGGCTGAAAGAGCCAATATTTCAATGATAACTAAGGCGATAGAACGGGTAAATAAGAATAGTATAGAGAAAAATAATTATAAAAATATTAATGTGAGTATTGATTTTAATCCAGTTTCAATTATTTAGGAGGTTATAAAATGGCTATAAGACAGTTAAGGTATGAAAACGACCCAATTCTGAGAAAAAAATCTAGAGAAGTAGAAATAATCGATGATAGAATCAAGGTTTTAGTACAGGATATGCTTGACACCATGTACAAGGAAGAAGGAGTTGGTCTAGCAGCTCCACAGGTAGGTATTCTAAAGAAAGTAGTAGTAATTGATGTTGGTGACGGACCAATAACATTAATTAATCCTGAAATCCTTCAAAAAGAAGGAGAAAATATTGATTTAGAAGGCTGCCTAAGTATTCCAGGAAAAAGCGGTAAGGTATGCAGACCTGAAAAGGTGAAAGTAGAATATTTAGACTTAGAGGGAAATAAGAATACAATTATTGGTACAGATATTTTGTCTAGAGCACTTTGCCACGAAATTGACCATTTAAACGGGATACTATATATTGACAAAGTAATAAGTACTGAGGAAGAATAGGAGTGTTAAAATGAAGGTAGTATTTATGGGAACTCCAGATTTTTCTGTACCAACACTTGAAGCTTTATATAATAATGGGCATCAAGTATCTCTTGTAATTTCTCAAGCTGATAAGGCAAAAGGGAGAGGAAAAAAAGTTTTATATACACCTGTAAAAGAGAAAGCCTTAGAGCTAGGCTTAAGTGTATATCAGCCTGATAGCATTAATTCTAGCGAAAGCATAGAAATAATTAAAAAAGAAGCTCCAGATATAATAGTGGTAGTAGCCTATGGACAAATTTTAAAAGAAAGCATATTGAACATTCCTAGATTTGGATGTATAAATGTGCATGCCTCACTGCTACCTAAATATAGGGGTGCAGCCCCTATAAATTGGGTGATAATAAATGGAGAAGAGACCACTGGCATAACTACAATGTTTATGGAAAAAGGATTAGACTCTGGAGATATGTTATTAAAAAGGGAAACCAAGATATTGGATGGAGAAACTGCAGGAGAGCTTCATGATAGGTTAATGAAGCTAGGCGCAGAACTACTCATAGAGACCATTGAAGACTTAGAAAATAGGTCTATATCAAGAATTCCACAGGAGCATGAAAAAGCAACCTATGCTCCTATTATGTCTAAAGACCTTGGAAAAATCAATTGGAATGAAAAATCCATCAATATTCAGAATTTGGTTCGTGGTACTCAGCCATGGCCTGGAGCTTTTACAGCATATAAAGATAATAATTTGAAAATACTAGAAGTAGATATTGCAAATAAATTCAATAACGAAGAAAGCGGTAGAGTAGTTAAGGTTAATAACGAAGGAATATTTGTGAACACTTTAGATAATTGTATAGTTATAAAACAGATTCAGTTTCCAGGTAAAAAGAGTATGTCAGTATCAGATTTCTTAAGAGGCAATGAATTTGAAGTAGGAGTTCTATTAAAATAAAAATTAATTAAGCAGCTTGATTATACCCTTTTAACTTATGTAGCTGTTACTATTTACTGACATGGCACATCAACAACTAAAAGAAGAGATTAAAGGGGTTATTTAACCCCTTGTTTTTAATTATATTTGAGGTGAAATAATGAATAAAAATCCAAGAGAAGCTGCAATCAAGATTCTAGGTGAAATCAATGAGGAAAAAGCCTATTCTAATATATCTATAGCTAGAAATATTGAAGAGGGAATGAGCAGTCTGGACGAGTCTTTAATTAGAGAAATAGTATATGGAGTAATTGAAAACAAACTCCTAATAGATTGGGTTATTATGCAATTTTCGAAAGTAAAGTTAAAAAAAATAGCGCCTGTAATTAAAGAAATATTGAGAGTAGGAGTCTATCAGATACTTTTTATGGACAAAATACCTCATAGTGCCGCTGTAAATGAATCAGTAAAATTAGCAAAAAAATATGGACATAAAGGTTCCATAGGCTATGTAAATGCAGTATTGAGAAACATCTCAAGAAATAAAGAAGATCTGAAATTACCTGAAAGAAATGATAATCCTGTTGAGTATTTGTCAGTAAAGTACTCCCATCCTAAATGGATGATTGAAAAGTGGTTATATGACTATGGTATAGATTTTACTGAAGAGCTATGCATCGCTAATAATGAAAGACCTAAATTAAATATTAGAGTTAATACCCTAAAAACTTCTAAAAAGGAGCTAATAGACAGATTAGAAGGTCAAGGATTTATTACAAGTGAAGGAAAGTATGCAAAGGATTGTATAATAATAGATAATCCAGTTAGGATTACTGGTACAGATGAGTTTAGAAATGGTTTATTCCAAATACAGGATGAAAGCTCTATGTTAGTGGCTCAGATAATGGCTCCAAAACAAGGAGGCTTTGTAATAGATGTTTGTAGCGCACCTGGAGGGAAAACTACTCATATTGCTCAAAAAATGGAGAATAGGGGCAAGATAATTGCTAGAGATATCCATGAACATAAGCTTCAGTTAATTGAAAGCAATATTAGACGGTTAGGAATTGACATTATTGATACAGAGAAGTATAATGCCTTATGTTTAGATGAAAGCTTAGTTAATAAAGCAGATTACTGTCTTGTAGATGCACCTTGCTCTGGTCTGGGATTAATAAGAAGAAAGCCTGATATAAAGTGGAGTAAGGATAAAGATGATTTATCAGAAATAACAAAATTACAATATGAAATATTACTAAATAGTAGCAGGTATGTTAAAAAGGGTGGAATTTTAGTATATAGCACTTGCACAATTAATAAAGAAGAAAATATTTTTTTAGTGAAAAAGTTCATTGACAATAATGATAATTATAAATTGATGAGCTTTGAGGAATTAATAGATAATGCTGAATTGAATAAATCAGCGGCAAATGGATATATTGAACTATATCCGAATATTAATAATACTGACGGTTTTTTTATAGCTAAGATGATTAAAATATAAGATATAGTCTATAGTTAAATAATACATAATTATGATATAATATATAGTGTCTTTTAGTATTTGTAGGAGGGATTTTTTGGATAATATTGATTTGAAGTCACTTGAAATAGAAGAGCTAGAAGAAATATTTTTTAATCTTGGAGAGAAAAAATATCGTGCACGTCAAGCTTTTAAATGGATACATCAGAAGATGGTTTCTTCTATAGATGATATTACAGAACTTCCTCAGGGACTTAGGGACAAGCTGAATTCTCGCTATAGGCTCAGCATGCTTAAAATTGCAGAGAGACTAGATTCTAAGCAGGATGATACTAGCAAGTATTTATTTATTCTAGATGATGGAAATATTATTGAAAGTGTAATGATGAAGTATAAGCACGGAATTTCTGTATGCTTATCTACACAGGTAGGATGCAGGATGGGATGTGAGTTTTGTGCTTCAACAAAAAGTGGATTGGTGCGTCATTTATTACCGGGAGAGATACTTGAACAATTTTACCAAATACAGAGGGATCAGAATATAAGTATTTCTAATGTAGTACTAATGGGTAGTGGAGAACCACTAGATAACTATGATAATGTGATGAAATTTTTTAGAATCATACATGATAAAGACGGACAGAATTTAGGATATAGACATATTACAATTTCAACATGTGGTCTTGCGACTAGGATTTATGATTTAGCTGATGAGGGTGTTCCTATTAATTTGTCTATATCTCTCCATTCTCCTTTTGATGAGGAAAGAAAAAAGATTATGCCAATAGCAAAAAAATATAGTATACATGAGATAATGGAAGCATGCAGTTATTATATTGCTAAAACAAACAGAAGAGTAACCTTTGAATATACATTAATTAATGGTATAAACGATGAACCAAAGGATGCATTAGAAATAGTTAAACTACTAAAAGATATGTTGTGCCATGTTAATCTCATACCTCTTAATAGCATAAAAGAATTTAGTCATACAAAATCTAATGAGAGTTCAGTACAGAAATTTAAAGACATTCTACTTAAAAATAGAATAAATGCTACTATAAGGAGAGAAATGGGTGCAGACGTAAATGCTGCCTGTGGACAACTAAGAAGAGATTATATTGATGGGGGAAGCTCTTAAAGCTACATTATCTTGTAAAGCGGGGTGTTAAGATGTTTATTTGTGCATGTTCAGACGTTGGTAAAGTAAGGAATATAAATCAGGATTCTTATTATTATTCTGATGACAATAAACTGCCCTTATTTGTAGTTGCAGATGGTATGGGCGGTCACAATGCAGGGGAAGTAGCTAGTTCCCTGACAATTGATACAATTAAAGAAAGCTATGAAAGAGAAAAAGAAAGTATCATTCAAGGTAAGCTTCATATCCCAAGATTTATTAATCTCACATTAGCTAAGGCAAACCAAAGAATATTGAAGGAAGCTAAGAATAACCAAAGCTGTGTAGGTATGGGAACTACAATAACTCTAGGAATTATTTATGAAAATGAATTATTCATTGGACACATGGGAGATAGTAGAGCTTATTTATTTAGCAAACAAGAATTATATCAGCTAACTCAGGACCATTCTCTTGTAGCAGAATTAGTTAGGAATGGAAGCATTAGCAGTGAAGAGGCTGTCAATCATCCACAAAAAAATATTATTACAAGGGCTTTAGGTACTGATATTGATATAAAGGTAGATATAATTAATAGAAAGCTAAATGACGGCGATTTAATAATATTGTGTACTGATGGACTTACTAATCTAGTAAATGATAAGAAAATAAAGGAAGTATTAAATAGCCGTGTTGAATTGCGACAAGCCTGTTGTTTGCTTACAGATGCCGCAAATGATATGGGTGGCTTTGACAATACAACAGTAATGATTATAAGATATGTTGAAAAGAGGTGAAAGCATGATTGGGAAGATATTAGGAAATAGATATGAGATCCTTGAAAAAGTCGGCGGTGGAGGAATGGCCTTAGTTTACAAAGCCAAATGCAGATTATTAAACAGGTTTGTTGCCGTAAAGGTATTAAGATCTGAATTCATACATGATGAAGACTTTATTAACAAATTCAGAAGAGAATCACAAGCAGCTGCAAGCCTATCTCATCCTAATATAGTGGGCATATACGATGTAGGCGTAGAGGATAATATTCATTACATTGTAATGGAATACGTTAATGGTAAAACATTAAAGGAACTANNTAGTATTGAAGAATCCCTAGATATTACTATTAAAATTGCTGAAGCGTTAAGCCACGCACATGAAAATCACATTGTTCATAGGGATATTAAGCCTCATAATATTTTAGTAACAGAGGATGGAATAGTCAAGGTAACAGATTTTGGAATAGCAAGGGCTGCTACTACGTCTACAGTAACCAATACAAGTAATGTTATAGGGTCTGTTCACTATTTTTCCCCAGAGCAGGCTAGAGGCGGATATACAGATGAAAAATCAGATATATATTCTCTTGGTGTAGTTATGTATGAAATGGTTACAGGTAGAGTGCCTTTTCAAGGAGATAGCCCTATTTCCGTTGCTTTAAAGCATATTCAAGAGGATATAGAGCCTCCATCCCATATTAATAGCTCTATACCTAAGGATTTGGAAAGTATCATAATGAAATGTGTGCAGAAGGATCAAAGCTTAAGATATAGCGATATTAAAACTCTATTAAGTGACTTAAAGAAGGTCAAAAATAGTGATGAGATTCATATAAGTAGCTTTAATGACTCACCTACTAGAATAATTCCAAGAATAGATGATACTTTAATTAATTCAGAAGGAAAAGAACTAGTTAAAAATCAAAGAAAAAAAGTTGATAGACATAATTTAAATAAGGACGATGAGCATAAAGACGAAAGAAGAGGAACATCTAAACTAGTTACTCTAACTGCAATTATTCTAGCTTTATTATTGACTATAGGAATTACTGCAGGATTTCTTTGGTTTAGAGGACAGATACAAGGAAAGGAAGTAAAGGTTATCAGTGTTAAAGGACTTCATAAGGATGTTGCAAAAGAGAGGTTAGATGCAATAAATTTAGGTTTTAAAGTGAAAGGTGAAGTATATAGCAGTGAATTTGAAAAAGATCATGTAATAAGTCAAAGTGTGGAAGCAGGAGAGACTGTAAAAGAAGGATATCCTATTGAGGTTACAATAAGTAAGGGACCAGAAGAAGTAGATGTTCCAGACGTAGTCAACAAGCCTATTGATGAAGCTGAGATTCTTTTAGAGTCTCAAGGCTTGCATAGTTCTACTGAACTCGTGAATAGTGATATTCCAAAGGGTTACGTTATAAGTCAAATACCAGACTCAAATGAAAGGGTGCCTAAGGGCTCCACAGTAAAACTAGTTGTTAGTGACGGACCAGAGATAGAATATGTTTTCGTACCGAATGTAATTGGAGAAAACATAGATAAAGCTAAAAATGAGCTTACAGCCTTAGGATTAATTGTAGAGCCTAAGTATGAGTATAATGAAAATGTAGATAAGGATATTATAATATGGCAAGACCTTACGGCTGGCTCAGAGGTTGAAAAAAATACAACTATTAAAGTGACTGTAAGTAACGGCTCAGAGGATACGGAAGAGCCAGATAATAATGACGGCTCAGGAGCAGGTGGAGATGATTTAATTAATAATAATTTAAATATCACCTTACCAAAGGATAAAAGTGAGGTTGAAGTTAAAATATACAGAATACAAGATGGTGAGAGAGAAGTAATTTACAATGAATCTCACAGTACAAGCGAAGAATCTATATCTGTTCTGGTTAGAGGCAAGAGAAGTGCAAAATATGAGGTTTATTTTGATGGCGTCTTTGCAGGAGAAGCATAGTTTAATTAAAGGAGATTTGATGGATGCTAGAAGGAATAATTATTAAAGGTATAGGCGGTTTTTATTATGTAAAAGTAGATGATACAATATACGAGTGCAGGGCTAGAGGACTTTTTAGAAAAAACAAAACCACTCCTCTCATAGGAGATAGGGTTTTAATCAGAATAAATGAAGAAGATAGTACAGGTTATGTAGAGCAAATTTTAGATAGGATTACTGAACTAAAAAGGCCTCCAGTTTCAAATGTAAATCAAGCTGTAATAGTGTTTGCCTCACAAAAACCAGAGCCTAATCTATGGCTTTTGGATAGATTTTTACTTCTAGCATCATACCAAGAACTAGATGTTATAATATGTATAAACAAATCTGACTTGGATTTAGAGGGAAAAGCAGATGAGATTTTTAATATTTATTATAAAGCAGGCTATAAAATAGTAAAGACTAGCTGTAAAACCAAGGAAGGTATTGATGAAATAAAGGATTTATTAAAGGACAAAATCACTGTATTTGCAGGACCTTCTGGAGTTGGAAAGTCTACACTGCTAAATAATATTCAATCAAATTTAAAGCTGCAGACTGGAGATATTAGCCAGAAAACTAGTAGAGGTAAGCATACTACAAGACATGTAGAGCTTATTGAATTGGATTTAGGTGGATGGGTTGTAGATACTCCTGGCTTTAGTACTTTAGATATTGAATATTTAGATGAAAGTGAGCTTCAAAATTATTTTATTGAAATATCTGATAGAAGTATTCTGTGTAGGTTTTCAGGGTGCTCACATTACAAAGAGCCTGGTTGTGCAGTTAAAGAAGCAGTAGATAATGGTGAAATAAGTAAATCAAGGTATGAAAATTATATTAGTATGCTACAGGAAATAAAAGAAATTAGGAGGTACTAGATATGATAAAAATAGCCCCTTCTATTTTATCGGCGGATTTTAGTAAATTAGAAGAACAAATTAAATTAGTTGAAGAAGGTGGAGCAGATTTAATTCACCTTGATGTAATGGATGGTCATTTTGTACCTAATATTACTTTTGGTGCACCTGTAATAAAAATGCTTAGAAAGGTTACTAGGGTACCTTTTGATGTGCATTTAATGATAGAAAAACCTGATCAGTATATAAAAGATTTTGTAGAAGCGGGAGCAGATATAATTACTGTCCATCAAGAAGCATGTATTCATCTTCATAGAACCATACAGTATATAAAAAGCTTTGGAATAAAAGCTGGAGTTGCATTGAATCCATCTACTTCAATTGAAAGTATTAGATATATTCTTGAAGAAATTGATATGGTTTTGATTATGACTGTTAATCCTGGATTTGGCGGACAATATTTTATTAGTCAGATGAAGGATAAAATAATAGATTTAAGAGAATTAATAAATAATCGTAAACTCAATATTGACATACAAGTAGATGGTGGGATTAAACTAGATAATATTAAAGAAGTAGAGTCATATGGAGCTAATATTTTTGTAGCAGGTTCTGCTATATTCAGTAGCGAAGACATAGTTAGTGCCACTAAGAAATTTAAAGGCATATAACTTTACACCTTTTAAAATATTTGCTATAATATAATCAAACAGGAATAATTTACACTAGGGGAGCATGTATGCTGAGAGGAGGCAATTTAGCTTCGACCCTTAAACCTGATCTAGTTAATACTAGCGTAGGGAAGTGTTTATGTTAAATTGTCCATTACATAATATATGTTATGGAAACTTAATAGACACTAATCCCTCCCTAGTTAATATTAAAAAACAATGGGAGGTTTTTTTATGGTTTTAGTTAAGAAAAAAGAAAGAGTAAAGTTTTTAGCAGAAAGTGGTATTATGATAGCTTTGGCTACAATACTAAGCATGATTAAAGTTTATGAAGCACCCTTTGGTGGTTCAGTAACCGCAGGTAGTATGATACCTATAATACTTATAGGCATAAGATGGGGAACCTTACCAGGAGTTGTAGCAGGGGTAGTATATGGAATTCTACAGGCAGTGCTAGACCCCTATATTGTTCATCCGATTCAATTTCTTTTAGACTATCCTATTGCCTTTGGCTTACTGGGGCTAAGCGGCATATATAAAAGCATTAAAAATATTAACCCCAAAAATAAGTCTATTGAGTATATAGGAGCTATTATGGGTATATTTGTAGCTATATTAGGAAGATTTATTTGTCATGTATTAGCGGGAGTTGTTTTCTTCTCGGAAAACGCTGGGGCTATAGATTCGTGGCTATACTCTTTAGGCTATAATGGAGGCTATTTATCTTTGGAGCTAGCAATATCTATAATAATTATTGTATTGCTATGGAAGCCTATTAACAGGGAAATTAAATAAAGAGAGTGATTAGATGAAGGCTTTGATAATATCAAATGGAGACTTAGCAGGTATAAATTTATCTGAATATTTTTACGAAGCAGATATGGTTATTTGTGCAGATGGAGGTGCAAGACATTTATATAAACAAAATCTGATACCTCATATTATTATAGGCGATTTAGATTCATTAGATATTAAAATTCTAGAAGCCTTTCATAAGCTAAGAGTAAAATTTATTAAATATCCAGCACATAAGAATAAATCCGATACTGATTTAGCAATAGAATTTGCAATAGATAAAGGTGCTACAGATATTACATTACTTGGTGTCACAGGGAGTCGTATAGACCACTCTATGGCAAATATTTTGATTCTATATAGGCTAGCTAATCAAAATATCAATGCAACTATTGTAGATAGTCATAATGAAGTATTTATAACAAAAGACATACTTAAGCTAAAAAATAAGAAGGGTAATTTTGTTTCTATAATTCCTTTGGAAAACTCAAGGGTTACACTAAAAGGATTCGAATACGATACTCATTCAGTAGATTTTGAATTTGGTTCAACATTAGGTATAAGCAACGTAGTTAAGGATAAAGAAGGTATAATAGAAATTGAGTCAGGAATATGTCTTGTCATTAGAGCAAGAGATTAATATAAGAGTCAGCGTTGCTGGCTCTTTTTGTAACGTTTTGCTAATTAATTGAATACTATATAATAGTAGCCTTATGAGGGGTGTCTATATGGGGAAATATAAAAGATATAAATTTAAACGACATTTTATTGATGGCAGTATTAAGAGAATATTGGGAATAGCTTTAACTATATTAGGTGTTATTATAATAATTCAAGTAATACCTATAAGAGCATGGATATTTGCACTTGGTTTACTTTTTATTTGCCTGGGCTGGTTTCTATTTAAAGTTTTTTAGATAATAAATTATGATAATATAATTACAAAAAATCAGACAGGCTTCCATTTCGCTGGAAGCCTTTTATTTATAATGCTCTTTCAACATTACCTGATCTGATGCATCTTGTGCATACGTAAATTCTCTTTGGAGTTCCATTAACCATAGCTCTTATTCTACGTACATTTGGAGACCAAGTTCTATTACTTTTCTTATTTGAGAAAGTTACTAAGTGACCTGACACTTTTCCCTTACCACATACCTCGCAGAACCTTGCCATAAAAACACCTCCTTAAACCTCTATGTTGGCTAATAATTCTTATTTACAAATACTTTCTAAAATCAACATATATCATTGTATCATACTCTAGGTATTTTTTGCAATATAAAGATATTTTTATCCCTATTTAAATTATTATTTATTATTATTTATTCTTAAGTTGAAGATAATACAAATATAATGTAAAATAAAACTATAAAATCCTTTATTCCCGTTTCTATTATAAAAGGAGGACTGTAAATATGGCAGGGAAATTGACCAATGTATATGGCTCAATAAATATCGATGAAAGTGTTTTGGAGATCATTGCCGGCTTAGCAGCTACTGAGAGCTATGGTCTAGTTGGAATGTCCAGTAGAAATGCTACTGATGGCTTAGTAGAATTACTGAAGAAAGATCATGTGAAGAAAGGCGTAAAGGTTTATGCTGAAGGAGAAAGGGTTATTATTGACCTATTTGTGGTAGTGCAATTTGGCACTAAGATTTCTGTAGTTGCAGATAACATCATAGATAAAGTAAAATATAACGTAGAAAGTATGACTGGTTTAAAGGTTGAAAAAGTAAATATAAATGTACAGGGAGTAAGAGTACAAAAGTAGGCTAAGGAGGTACTAATATTGAAAATTCAATATATAGATGGAAATATGCTCAAAAAATTATTTTTTGGAGCTGCTAACTGTCTTGAAAATAATAAAGAAGCTGTCAACGCATTAAATGTCTTTCCTGTCCCAGATGGAGATACTGGCACGAACATGTCATTGACAATGCAATCTGCTATTAAACAGATAAGAACATTAGAAACAGATGACATAGATAAAGTTGTTACTGCTGCTTCTAATGGTTCGCTAATGGGTGCTAGAGGTAATTCGGGCGTAATACTATCCCAATTATTTAGGGGCTTTGCAAAAGGATTAAAAGGAAATGATAAAATTGATACTTCTACAATTGCATTAGCGTTTAAGCTTGGTTCTGAAACTGCCTACAAAGCTGTAATGAAGCCTATCGAAGGAACCATATTAACTGTTGCTAGAGAATGTGCTGAAATGGCTATTGAAATATCAGAAAAAGAAACTGATATCGTTGAATTTTTAAAGGCTGTTATTAAGCATGGAGAAGTAACATTAGATAGAACACCAGAAATGCTTCCTGTACTAAAACAAGCTGGAGTTGTGGATGCAGGTGGAAAGGGTCTTATTATGATTTTAGTAGGAGCATTAGAGGCTTTAACAGGTAAGGAAGAGACATTTATGGATGAAATAATTGCAAAGGATGATACTGCCCATTCATTTGCAGGAGCCGAAGGAGATATTACGTTTGGTTACTGTACAGAATTCATAATAAATAACTCAAAAGTAAATTACGAGATGTTTAGAGATGAAATAGTTGACTTGGGAGATTCTATGCTTGTAGTTGGTGGAGATGATATTATTAAGGTACATATTCATACAAATGAACCTGGAGCAGTATTACAGAAAGCATTACAGCATGGTGAACTTATAGATATAAAGATTGATAACATGAGATACCAGCACAGGAGCAATATAGCAGAGAACACAGCTACTATAACATCTATTGAAGATATATCAGCAAGAGAAAGCAAAAAATATAGCTTTATTACTGTTTCTATGGGCGAGGGGCTTTCCAATGTATTTCATGATTTAAATGCTGATTATGTGATTACAGGCGGTCAGACTATGAATCCAAGTACAGAGGATATTCTTAATGCTGTTGAAAAAGTAAGTGGAGAAAATATTATTATTTTGCCTAACAATGGAAACATTGTTTTAGCCGCTACTCAAGCAAAAGAGCTAAGCAATAAGAATGTAGAGGTATTACCAACAAAAACTATACCACAAGGAATAGCTGCCTTAGTTACTTTTGATGAAGAGCTTGACATGAAAGATAATTTGGAAAATATGAAAAGTACAATTGAATCAGTAAAAACTGGTCAAGTTACTTTCTCAGTTAGAGATACAATTATGGAAGAAAAAGAAATTAAAAAAGATGATATAATGGGAATATATGATGGGAAAATTGAGGTAATAGGCAATAATGTCCAAGATGTGACCTTTGAACTAGTAAAGGCTATGGTAACTGATGATAACGGTCTAGTGACTATATTTTATGGCAATGACTTATCTGAAGACGATGCAGTGGAATTAGCAGATAGAATTGAAGAGGAGTTTGAGGATTTAGATATTGAAGTGGTTTTTGGAGGGCAGCCTCTATACTATTACTTAATTTCAGTTGAATAATTAAATAATATATAAAAAGATAAGAATTCAAAGTAATAGTCTTTGGATTCTTGTTTATTTTTTGTATAATATATATAGTAAAGCGCAGAGGTGAGTACTTTGAATAAACTAGAGAATTCAGTTCAATATTTAAAAGGCATTGGTCCTAAAAAGGCAAATCTATTAAATAAGATAGGGATAAGAACCATTGAAGATATTATTTACCACTTTCCTAGAGCTTATGAAGATAGAAGAAACTTAAAGAAAATATCAGCTTTAGAAAATGGTGAAAAAGCAAATTTAAGAGTCGTTATTTGCGGTGCGCCAAGAAAATATAGGCCTCAAAGAAACATGTCAATAATTAAATTGCCAGCAAAAGACGAAACTGGATTCATATATTTGACTTGGTTTAATCAGGATTATATAATAAGCAATATTAATATAGGAGACATTATTAATATAAATGGAAGAGTAAAGAAAATAGGTAATCAAATTGAAATGCAAAATCCTGAATATGAGAAATATGAAGAGAGTGGCAAGAAAATAGGTAGAATAGTTCCTATTTATCAGTTGACTGAAAAATTATCAAATAATGAATTGACAAAAATAGTCGAGTATACCTTAGCTAATTATTTGGACTATACTATAGATGTAATTCCTCAGAATATCATTGATGAGTTAGAATTATTTTCATTTAATGAGGCAATTAAGAATATTCATTTTCCTAAGGATAGAGTTTCTTATAAAAAAGCAAAGGAAAGGCTAGTGTTTGAAGAATTATTATTATTACAATTAGGGCTGCTCATAATAAAAAGAAAGAATACTGTTAACAATAAGGGGATTATGTTTTCTAAAAATGATGAAACTCAGAAGCTTATAGAATTGCTCCCATACAAACTGACTTCTGCTCAAATTAGAGTTTTTAACGAAATTTCCATGGATATGGAATCTCCTAAGCAGATGAACCGTTTAGTACAAGGTGATGTTGGCTCGGGAAAAACAATTATAGCTGTACTTTCAATGTTAAAGGCATATAATTCAGGCTTCCAGTCTGTGATGATGGCACCTACTGAAATATTGGCAACTCAGCATTATGAGAGTGTAAATGCTTTATTTGATAAATTCAATATCAATTGTCAACTATTGACTAGTAATATTACTGGTAAAAAAAGAATGGAAATTTTAAGAGAGATTGAAAAGGGTGAAATTCACGTAATTATAGGCACACATGCTGTGCTACAGGAGAATGTTAATTTTCATAAGCTAGGATTAGCCATAACTGATGAGCAGCATAGATTTGGAGTTAGACAAAGAGCAACCTTATCTTTAAAAGGTAACAATCCAGATATACTAGTAATGACAGCTACTCCAATACCTAGGACTTTAGCATTAATTTTATATGGTGATCTTGAAGTATCAATAATTGATGAGCTTCCAGCTGGAAGAAAAAAAATAAAGACTTATATAGCTTCTGGAGAGATGAAGAAGAGAGTCTACTCATTTATACGGGAACAGATTAAGAAAGGCAGGCAAGCATATATTGTATGTCCATTAATTGAAGAATCAGATAGTATTAAAGCGCAATCAGCAAATGAGCTATATGAAATATTGAAAAGCAGCAGCCTTAGTGACCTAAGGCTTGGATTACTTCATGGTCAGATGAAGGCAGCAGAAAAAGATAGTATAATGACAAAATTTAAAAGTGGAGAAATTGATATTTTAGTTTCAACTACTGTAATTGAAGTTGGGGTAAATGTTCCAAATGCTAACATAATGCTTATAGAGAACGCAGAGAGATTTGGACTGGCACAGCTCCATCAGCTAAGAGGGAGAGTTGGAAGAGGCAATTATCAATCATATTGTATATTAATAAATGAAAGCAAAAGCAAGATTGCTAAAGAAAGAATGTACATAATGGAGAAAACAAATGATGGATTTGTAATAGCTGAAAAAGACTTACAAATAAGAGGACCAGGAGAGTTTTTTGGCACACGACAGCATGGCTTGCCTGAGTTGAAAATAGCTAATTTATTTTCAGATATCAACACATTAAAAATAGCACAATCAATAGCCTTCAGATTATTAGAAAGCGATCCAAGTCTGTCATCGAATAATAATAAAATGATAAAAGAGAGAATATTAAAGCTATTCAATAAAGAATCTCAAATGATATCATTTAATTAAAATCAGGGAACAATAGCGAAAAATATGAGCAATTATAGCAATATATGAGTTTTTTCTAAAAGAAATAATATATTGTTTGGAATTTAGTGTTTTTGTGATAAAATATTAGATAAAATGAGGAGGAATTTTATTGCGTGTTATTACAGGGAAATCAAAAGGAAATAAATTGATTGCCCCTAAAGGGCTACATACGCGCCCCACATCAGATAATGTAAAAGAAGCCATTTTTAATATTTTAGGTGAAATAAAAAATGACAGTCAAGTTTTAGATCTTTATTCAGGCTCTGGAAACGTAGGCATAGAGTTTTTAAGCAGGGGGGCTAGCAGCTGTTATTTTATAGATAACGATATAAATAGTATTAAAGCTATAAGAGAAAATTTAGTGAAGACAAGGCTTGCAGCTCAAGCTTTTGTATATAAAAATACTGCTGTAAAGGCAATTAATACATTGAGTTCGAAGGGCATATTGTTTGACTATATTTTCCTAGATCCTCCTTATGAGAAGGGAATATTAGTGCCTATTCTTGAGAAGATAAGTGATAATAATATTCTTGATGCTAAAGGGATTATAATCGCTGAGCATGAAGGCAAATTAATATTACCAGAATGCATTAATACATTAGTAAAGACAGACTTACGATCATATGGGGGAACTAAAATATCTTTTTACACCATGGGAGGTTAAACAATGAAAGCAATTTATCCAGGGACTTTTGACCCAGTTACGAATGGACATTTGGATATTATTGAAAGATGCTCGAAGAAATTTGACAAGATAATAGTTCTGGTTTTAAATAATCCTTCTAAAAAACATATGTTTAGTGTAGAGGAAAGAATAAATTTATTAAAGGATGTAACGAGTAATTTAGAAAATGTCCATGTTGAATCCTTTACTGGATTGCTAGTAGATTATATGAAGCAAAACCATGTAGAATTAATTATTAGGGGACTAAGAGCTGTTACTGACTTCGAATACGAGATGCAAATGGCTTTAATGAATAATAGACTATACGACGATGCTGAGACATTTTTTTTAATAGCAAGAAATAAGTATTCTTATTTAAGCTCAAGTATTGTTAAAGAGGTTGCTAGTTTTCATGGAAATATTACAGGCTTGGTTCCTGAAAAAGTGGAAATGGCTATAAAGGACAAACTAAAGGGGGTATAAGAATGGATGTTTTAAAGCTTTTAGATGAGATAGAAGATATCATAGAGGGTAGTTCTACAATACCCTTTGCAGGAAAAGCTATGGTGGACAAAGGTGATGTGCTAGATATTATCAAAGAAATAAGATTAAAGCTACCAGACGAAATAAAGCAGGCAGAGTGGATAAAGGAAGAAAGACAGAGAATTTTAGCAGAGGCACAAAATGAGGCAGATACAATGGTAGAAGAAGTTAAAGTACATATTGAAGAAATGGTAGAACAGCATGAGATTACAAAACAAGCCTATGAAAGAGCAGAGGAAATAACCTCAAAGGCACAGAGTAACGCTAAAGAAATGAGGATAGGGGCAAAGGAATATGCTGATGGGCTTCTTAAAGAAGTAGAAATGAATTTAAGAAATATTGTGGATACATTGCAAAAAAATAGACAAGAATTAAATAACTTTAAATAAGAGAGGGTCCTGCTGATAGGACCCTTACTATTTGGATTATCTGCTAATAATAGATTTTAGATTATATAAAGCGCCAACAAAAAGTGAGATAGCGATTATAGTCATTAATATAACAAACTCTAGGCTAATCGAAAACTTTAAGCTGTTAAACCAGTTTCCTACTATGTTTTCACTTATATTATAATTCTCAGATAAAAATGACATTACCACTTTATTTTTAAAGAAAATCTTATATAGGACAAAACAATATACAGATGAAAATATGGCATGAAGAGATTTAGATAGTATATAGAGCTTAGGATTGATGTCAGTATTACTTAACATGCTAATAGCTTGACTATGTATTGATAAACCGCTCCATCCTATTAAAAAACTCACTGAGCATAGCTGTGAAATAATACTTGCGTTGCTGGCTTCAGATAATAATTTGCATCCATTAGTCATTTCCAAAAGTCCGCTGATTAAACCCTCTATGAGCTTAGCATCCAAATTAACTGGAATTAAAATATTTAAGAAATAAGTAAAAAATTTGATAATTCCTGTAATCTTTAATATTTCAATGATTACAGAGTATATCATTATAAATCCTCCTACCATAACCATGGCCTCTAGGGCTGATTTAATAGAATCACCCATTAGCTTACTTATACTTCTACCATCTTTTTTTCTAGTATTAATCAATTCCGATAGTGCTTTTTTAATGTAGTTGTTATTGCTGTTAATTTGCTTATTGTTTGTACTGCTGATAGCTTTTGTTCTTCCGTAGTTTTTGAAAAGTAATCCCACAGTAATTGCTCCCAAATAGTGGGAAGAAGCAAGTAAAGCGCCAATTGATGGATTTTTAAACATACCTACTGATACTGCTCCTATGATAAATAGAGGTCCTGAGGTACTACAAAACGAAATGAGCCTCTGGGCTTCAACTCTGCTTATTAGATTTTGTTGCCTAAGTCTCGAGACTAAGGAAGCTCCCACTGGATATCCTGAGGTCACACTCATAGCAAATACAAAAGAGCCTTCTCCAGATGTTCCAAACAAAGGATACATTACTGGACTTAATAATACTCCGATAAAGTCTACAACACCGAGTCCTATTAGGATTTCTGCACCTATTAAAAATGGCAATAAGGAAGGAAGAACAACATTAGACCAGGTTATTAATCCATTTAGTGCAGCATCTATAGTATTATTAGGAAACACTATTAAACAAGCAACTAAGAAAACTGTTATCATGATTAACAAATAAGTTCTAACATTTTCAAATTTTTTTAATATTTTTTTGTGTATTTTATGAATTGAAAAAAAAACAATACCTGCTGTTAAAAATAATATTAGATAGCTAGACATAATAGACCTCCTACTGATACATTATATTGAGGTCATTTAAATATTATGTTAATCACTTATACTTAAACTATTAGTATCAAAGATATATTAGTTGGGTTAATCCTTCTGGGTTACTAATTATTTATTTTCATGTAAGGTGATATTATATAATCTAGGTTCATTTTCATTTTGTCCTTATTAAGACCTAAAGCATATATATCTGTTGCTTTTTTATCTAATTCAATCATCTGATTTAAAATTGAATTATTTAGTTTAGTATAATCAGCAAATTTTGTGATTATAGGCAGTTGACTTGTTTTTTTTGCTTGTTTTAATATTTCAATGCCTTTGGCATTAAATCCTAAGACTCTTATGTATTGCGGACCATAAGTATGGAGGCTTTTTATTGTGCTTTCATTTAAATTAAGGAGCAAATGAATAAGGATTCTCCTTAATCTAGTCATTGTATACCTCTTGGTACTTATACAATCTAATATTTCATCAATACTGCTATTCTTACTAGAACAATCAATTATTCTATTATCCAGACCCTCGTTTACATCTAGTATTTTCCTTAGCTCCTCTGGGGTACTATTTCTCAATAGGTATAATAGAATTACAGAAAAATTATTTAGTGAATTAAAGCCTTTATTTTCGTTGTAAAAGCTCTCTAGATGCTTATATGTACTACTAGGGACGGCATGCTTAATATTTTCCAATACATCGGAGCTGAAAAGCTGCTGGCGTATAGCAGTTGCACTGGATATAGCCCCAGAAAGCTCTTTGTCATGGTAATTAGAATTAATTCTTTTTAGTGTAAAAGGCCTAATATCACTGCCGATTTTTTTTAGTGATTTCAGATATTCTATGGACAGAATATTGTTTGGATTAGAAACGATGTCAATGATTGTTGATGAATCTAGAGTGTTAGATTCTTTAAGATAATTAATTAGAGCATACTCTCTTGATTTTGGATAAGAATTTCCTTGCTCTAGTTTAAATCTAAGATGTTGTCGGTAGCTCTCAGGCTCGCTGTTAAGTACTTCTGCAATGTAGTCAAGCTGCTTAATATTTCCCAACTCACTGCCAAAACAAATGCCATCTATAAATCCTAGACTTTCAAGTATTTTAATAGCGCCAAAAGCAAAAAATTCAGCGCTTTGACATGAATATATTACAGGGAGCTCAATAATCAAATCAACTCCATTGTCTATCGCCATTCTAGTTCTAGTCCATTTGTCAACTAAAGCAGGCTCACCTCTTTGTAGGAAATTACCACTCATGACTGCAACAGAATATTCAGAACCTGTTATCCTCTTAGATTCATTTAAATGATATAGATGTCCATTGTGAAAAGGATTATACTCGGTAATAAGTCCAACTGTTCTCATAAAAACCTCCAATGTTAAATAGAAAATTAAAACACTTAAACTTCTATATTTATTATAGCATTAAAAAGATTATTAATGATTAAAATGGGAAATAATCTATATACAGTTGATTTTTTTGTCGGATTATAATATTATGAGAATTGTGAATATATAAACATTGTAGGAGGTATAATATGAAAATTCTAGTAATCAATTGTGGGAGCTCTTCATTAAAATATCAGTTAATAGATATGTCAAATGAATTTGTGCTGGCAAAAGGCTTGGCTGAGAGAATAGGCATTGAAGGCTCTAGAATAAAACACAAACCAACTGGTAAAGAAGATGTGTTAATTGAAAAGCCAATGGACAACCATAAGGTTGCATTAGGAATAGTATTAAATGCAATAGTTGATCCTAACTATGGAGTTATAAAATCCATGGATGAAATAGCTGCAGTAGGACATAGAGTTGTTCATGGAGGAGAAAAATTTGCTGAATCTGTAATAATTGATGGCAATGTGATGAAAGCTATAGAGGAATGTGTAGAATTAGCACCACTACATAATCCACCAAATATCACAGGAATAGAAGCTTGTAAAGAGCTTATGCCAAACACTCCTATGGTGGCTGTATTTGATACGGCTTTCCACCAAACTATGGACCCAGATAACTATATATATCCTATACCTTATGAATTCTATGAGAAATATAAAATTAGAAGATATGGATTTCATGGAACCTCTCATAAGTATGTAGCTAATAGAACTGCTGAATTACTAGGCAAAGATATTAAAGAATTAAATATTATTACGTGTCATTTAGGAAATGGTTCTAGTGTATGTGCAGTGCAAGGTGGAAAATCTATGGATACAAGTATGGGCTTTACTCCTTTGGAAGGATTAGCAATGGGAACTAGGTCAGGAGACATTGACCCAGCAATAATTCCTTTTATCATGGATAAAGAAAACATGACATTTGAAGAAGTAAATTCTATGCTTAATAAAAAGTCAGGCGTACTAGGTATTTCTGGACTTAGTAGCGACTTTAGAGATTTAGAGATAGCTACTGAAGAAGGAAATGAAAGAGCTAAACTGGCATTAGATGTTTTTGTAAATAGAGTAAAAAAATATGTTGGAGCTTATGTTGCTACTATGTGTAGTATAGATGCATTAGTATTTACGGCTGGTATTGGTGAGAATTCAGGTTATATTAGAGAGAAAGTATGTGAAGGCTTAGAATGTCTAGGCATTAAAATAGACTCAGAGTTAAATGATGTAAGAGGTAAGGAAGCACAGCTTAACAAGGATTTAACTTCAACAGCTATATTTGTTATCCCAACTAATGAAGAATTGATGATAGCTAGAGATACTAAGATATTAATATCTAAATAATAATAAGGCAGGGTTATCCTGCCTTTGTATACTATCATTTGG
This sequence comes from Firmicutes bacterium UBA3546, assembly GCA_002376545.1. Lineage (GTDB taxonomy): Bacteria > Bacillota > Clostridia > Tissierellales > Proteiniboraceae > Proteiniborus. The sequence goes on from DFOH01000013.1 coordinate 37,479, forward strand.
TAATGCAACAATTATTCTTGACAAACCATCTATAACTTATATATAATAAAATTTGGCAATGCTTAAGAGGTGAACTTAATGAAGATAGATCTATCAAGACTTATTGATAGAGCAGTTTACAAAATTGACTTTGAGCAATCCCTAGACTTGGAAAAAATACAATCCAAAACAGATGAGATTGTATTTGCTAGCCCGGTTAAGGTAAGGGGGAGCGTTTATGAGACAGATGAGAATATGTATCTTGATGCAGTAGTTTCATATGAGTATTATGAAAACTGTGCCAGATGTCTAAAGGAATTTGTTAATAGAGTAGAGACTGTTTTATCAGGAAGACTTATGGAGACTTCTCAGTTATCGGATACAGATGATGAATTTGTATTCTATTATGATAATGAACAGGTGGAAATAACAGAGCAAGTTTTAACCTCTATATTATTGTCTTTACCTATGAAAACTTTGTGTAATGATGATTGTAGAGGATTATGTCTAGTCTGTGGAAAAGACTTGAATATAGAAGAATGTAGCTGTGATATTCAAGAAGTTGATCCTCGCCTAGCTAAACTAAAGGATTTATTTGACTGATTTAAGGAGGTGTTTTTAATGGCAGTACCAAAGCGTAAGACATCAAAGGCAAGAAGAGATAAGAGAAGAGCTTCAGCTCAAGTATTAACAAAGGCAACTGTAGTTGAATGCCCACAATGCCATGAGCCAAAGCTACCACATAGAGTATGCAAATCTTGTGGGTATTATAAAAACAAAGAAGTTGTATCTGTTGAATAATGTATAAAAAGAGATAGTGTATTTGACCACTATCTTTTTTTTATCAAAAAATCCTTGATTTTTATAAATTAACAATGTATACTAAATATTAGTATCAGGTACTAAACACAAGTATTAACTCGAGGTGAAAAATATGAATAACGGAAAACTGTGCAAAAAAGAAAGGCATATTAAACTTGTCGAAAAATTAAGAGAGGATCCTTTTCTAACTGATGAAGAGTTAATGCAAATGTTCAATGTAAGTATTCAAACTATAAGGCTAGATAGACTTGAACTTGGGATACCAGAATTGAGAGAGAGAATAAAGAATGTGGCTGAGCAGAGCTATTCAAAGGTTAGGACAATTGGTGGAACTGAAATCGTAGGAGAATTAGTTGATATCAATTTAGGCAAGAATGGAATTTCAATACTTGAAACAGATGAAAACATGGCCTTTTTAAAAACAAGTATAGTGAGAGGACATAATATTTATGCTCAAGCAGAGTCTTTAGCTATAGCAGTAATAGACGCAGACGTTGCATTAACAGGGGTTGCAAATGTTAAGTATAAGGATTTAGTAAAAGCAGGAGAGAAACTTATTGCAAAAGCCGAGGTAACTAGAAAAAGAGGTAATAAGTATTTTGTACATGTTTTTACTTATGTAGGACAGAAGCAAGTTTTTAGAGGTAAATTTATTCTTGTTTCTATTGAGCAAAATAACCAGGAGGCGAATTAGTATGAAAATAGCTGTAGATGCAATGGGAGGAGATCAAGGCTTATTAGCTACAGTAAAAGGGAGCATTGATGCAGCAAATGAGCTTGGGATTAGCATAATTCTTATAGGCAATGAGGAAAAGATTAATAATGAGTTATTGAAGAACGAATATAAGGGTGATAAGATACGGATTGTCAATGCTGAAGAATACATTACTAATGATGAAGAGCCAGCTATGGCCATAAGAAGAAAAAAACAATCTTCCATGGTTATTGGGCTTAATTTAGTAAAGGATAAAGAGGCTGATGCCTTTGTATCTTCGGGAAGCACTGGAGCCTTACTTACAGGTGGACTGCTAATTGTGAAAAGGATTAAGGGAGTAGACAGAGCAGCACTTGCAATACCCTATCCTACAAAGAAAGGGATATCGCTGTTGCTAGACGCAGGCGCTAATACTGATTGTAAAGCAAAGTATCTTCAGCAATTTGCAATAATGGGCTCTATATATGCAGAAAAAATATTAAATATTTCTGATCCAAAGGTTTCACTTGTTAATATAGGAATTGAAGAAGGCAAGGGAAATGAATTGTCAAAAGAAGCATTTGGTTTGTTGAAAAACACTAATATAAATTTCACTGGAAACGTAGAAGCAAGGGATATACCTGAAGGCAATACTGATGTAATAGTGTGTGACGGATTTGTAGGAAATGTTATATTGAAGCTTACTGAAGGTCTTGCTATGTCAATTTTCAGTATGCTAAAGGAAGAGTTTATGAGTTCTATTACTAGTAAAATAGGTGCATTACTATTAAAATCAAGCTTTAAAAACTTTAAGAAAAGATTAGATTATACTGAATATGGAGGAGCACCATTGCTAGGTACTAAGGATGTTGTAATAAAGGCTCATGGTAGTTCAAATGCAAAAGCTATTAAAAATGCAATTAAACAAGCTAAAGTATTTGTAGAAAATAAAGTAATTGAAAAAATAGAGGCCGAGGTAAACTCTTTAGGAGGTAATTATGACACAGAGGAGAGATTTTAAGGGCGTTGGAATAATCGGAACAGGAAGCTATGTTCCAGAAAAAATAATAACCAATTTTGATTTGGAAAAAATGGTAGAAACTTCAGATGAATGGATAAGAACCAGAACAGGAATTAGGGAAAGAAGAATTCTTGACCAAGGTAAAGGTACCTCCTTCATGGCTATAGAATCTGCTAAAAAAGCTTTAGAAAATGCTGAAATGAGTCCAGAAGATATAGACTTAATCATCGTATCAACGGTTACTCCTGATATGATGTTTCCATCGACAGCATGTTTAGTACAAGAAGGATTAAAATGCACAAATGCAGCTGCATTTGATTTAGAAGCAGCGTGTTCAGGATTTTTGTATGGACTTTCAGTTGCATATTCTTTTGTAAGCTCAGGCATATATAAAAATGTTCTGCTTATAGGAACTGATGCTCTCTCCCGAATAACAGACTGGACTGATAGGAATACATGCGTATTGTTTGGAGATGGTGCAGGAGCTGCTATAATTAGTGAGGTTCCAGAAGGAAAAGGTATATTAGGTCTGGATTTAGGTGCAAATGGAGAAGGAAAAAACCTATTAAAGCTTGCTGCAGGAGGTTCATTGATGCCAGCAACAGAGGAAACTGTTAAAAATGGATTGCACTATATATATATGGAAGGTAATGAGGTATTTAAGTTTGCTGTAAGAAAAATGGAAGAAATATCACTTAAAATTATTGAAAAAAGCAAATTAAAATTAGAGGATATAGATTATCTAGTTCCTCATCAAGCAAATATGAGGATCATTGAATCAGCTAGAAAAAAATTGAAGCTTTCTGAAAATAAGGTATATGTAAATCTTGAAAGCTATGGAAATATGTCTTCTGCCTCAATACCTGTAGCATTAGACGAAGCTATAAGAAAAGATAAGATAAAAGATGACGACGTTGTCTTATTAATAGGATTTGGTGGAGGACTTACATGGGGAGCTATGCTACTAAGATGGTACAGCAAGGGGAGGTTTTAAAATGATTAAAACCGAAATATGTGAGCTACTGGATATTGAATATCCAATTATACAAGGTGGAATGGCTTGGGTTGCTACATCAGAATTGGCTGCTGCTGTTTCTAATGCAGGTGGATTAGGAATCATTGGCTGTGGAGCAGCTCCTAAAGATGTAATAAAAGATGAGATAAATAAAATCAAAAAACTTACTAACAAGCCCTTTGGAGTAAATGTTATGCTATTATCTCCACATGTTGATGATATAATACAGCTTTTATATGAAGAAAAAGTACCAGTAGTGACAACGGGGGCTGGAAATCCTGGAAAGTATATGAATGGATTTAAAGAGATAGGAACTAAAGTAATTCCTGTAGTGCCGTCAGTTGCTTTAGGTAAAAGAATGGAGAAAATTGGAGCTGATGCTATTATTGTAGAGGGTACTGAGGCTGGAGGACATATAGGTGAATTAACTACTATGTCGTTAATTCCTCAGGTTGCAGATGAGGTTACTATACCAGTAATTGCTGCAGGTGGAATTGCTGATGGAAGAGGTTTAATTGCTGCACTGGCATTAGGTGCTAAAGGAGTTCAAATAGGTACTAGGTTTGTTTGCACAGTTGAGTGTAGAGCGCATGAGAACTATAAAAATGCAATAATAAAGTCGTCTGATAGAGATGCAGTAGTTACAGGAAGAAGTACTGGGCACCCTGTTAGAGCGTTAAAAAATAAGTTTACGAAAAATCTTCTTGAACTGGAAAAACAAAATACAGACATTGAAGCTATTGAAAAATTTGGTGCTGGCATGTTAAGAAAAGCTGTAATTGATGGAGATGTAGTAAATGGTTCTGTTATGGCAGGTCAGATTAGTGGACTAATAAAGGACATAAAAACATGTGAAGAAGTCATACAGGATATAGTAGCTGAGGCAGAGAGAATTAGAAATAGGATATTTAGTATTTAGAGGTGATAAAATGGGGAAAATAGCTTTTATATTTCCAGGACAAGGTGCACAATATATAGGAATGGGTAAAGATATTTCTGAGAAATATACTGTTGCCAATAGAGTATTTGAGACATCAAATGAAATACTTAATTTTGACATGAAAAAACTGTGCTTCGAGGGGCCAGAAGAAGCTTTAATGAAGACTGAATACACTCAGCCTGCTATATTAACAACATCAGTTGCAATACTTAAGGTTATAGAGGAGTATGGGTTATCAGCAGAGGTATGTGCTGGATTAAGTCTTGGAGAATACACATCACTTGTGTACAGCCAAGCACTAAATTTTGAAGATGCTGTAGGACTAGTAAGAAAAAGAGGAAAATATATGCAGGAGGCTGTTCCTTTGGGAAAGGGTACTATGGCTGCAATATTGGGATTAGATAATAGTGTAATAGCTGAGATAGTCAATAAAGCTAGTGAAAAAGGAATTGTAGAAGCTGCTAATTATAATTGTCCAGGTCAAGTTGTATTGTCAGGAGAGATAGAGGCTGTAAATGAAGCGTGTAATATTGCTAAGGAAAAGGGTGCAAAAAGAGCAACGGTTCTATCAGTTAGCGCTCCATTTCATTGTAGCATGTTAATAGGCGCTGGTGATAAATTAAAAGAAGATTTAAACGAAGTGGCGATAAATAAACCAGTTAAAGATTTTATCCTAAATGTGACTGGAAATTACGTTAATAATGGAGAAGAAATAAAAGAATTATTAGTAAAACAGGTTTCTATGCCAGTTTTATGGGAACAATCTATAGAGTGCATGATTAGCGATGGCGTGGATACACTTATAGAAATAGGACCAGGAAAAACTCTAGTTGGGTTTGCAAAAAAGATTGGTAAGAAATGTGGTAAAGAATTAAAGCTTTACAATGTAGAAAATATTGAAACACTAGAAAGCCTAATAACTATTTTTAAGCACTAGGGGTGATAAAATGAATCTGAAAGGGAAAGTGTCATTAGTTACTGGTGGATCTAGAGGACTAGGAAAAGCTATTGCTATTAAATTAGCTTCACTAGGCTCTGATATACTTTTTTCATATACTAGTAGCGAGGAAAAAGCTATAGATGTTAAGGCTGAAATTGAAAGCATGGGAAGACGTGTATTAGCCATAAAAGCTGATGTATCTAAAATTAATGATATTGAAAGAATGATACAAGAAGGAATGAATTATTTTACCAAGATTGACATACTAGTAAATAACGCAGGAATTACAAAAGATAATCTTCTTATGAGAATGACAGAAGAAGAATGGGATAGTGTTATAGACGTAAACCTTAAGGGAGTTTTTAATGTTACGAAGTGTCTTATTAGAAATATGCTCAGACAAAAGGATTGTAGTATTATAAATGTGGCATCTATAGTTGGAATTTCTGGAAATGCTGGGCAATGTAACTATTCTGCTTCCAAGGCAGGAATTATTGGATTTACAAAATCCTTAGCCAAGGAAGTGGGCAAAAAGAATATTAGAGTAAATGCAGTTGCTCCCGGCTTCATATCTACTGACATGACTAGTAGGCTTCCTGAAAAAGTAGTTGACCAATATTTGGAGAAAATAACACTTAATAAACTTGGAGAGCCTGAAGATATAGCTAATGCTGTTGCATTTCTTGCCAGTGATATGTCAAAATATATTACAGGGCAGGTTATTGTAGTTGATGGAGGTATTTTAATTTAATATAATATATTTATTGAAAGGGGGTGTACTTATGGTATTCGAAAAAATTAAGAAATTAATTGCTGAGCAGTTAGATGTTGAAGAATCTGAAATAACTCTTGAAGCTTCTTTCCAAGAGGATTTAGATGCTGATTCATTGGACGTTGTTGAATTAATAATGGCTATTGAGGATGAATTTGATATAGAAATTTCTGATGAAGAGGCAGAAAAGATAGTTACTGTTAAAGATGCAGTTAATTATATTCAAAATAACAAATAGTAAAACAAAAAAAGGGTCCCGCTAGATTCGGGACCTTAAAAAATAGAGATTAAAGTGAATAACAACAAATTTATTTTACACTATTTTTTATTATAATACTAGATAATAAATCTTCACAATAGAATATCTAAAATCTTAAAAATTTATTTTATAAGAGATAGGTAGGGATAGTATGAAAAAAAGAGTAGTTATAACAGGCTTGGGAATTATAAGTCCTATAGGAATCGGTAAAGATGAGTTTTGGAGCTCTCTGTTCAATGGAAAAAGCGGTATATCACATATCACTAGATTTGATACTGAGGGCTATGGTACAACTATAGGGGGAGAAGTAAAAGATTTTGAGCCTGAGAACTATATAGATAAAAAAGAAGCAAAAAAAATGGACAGGTTTACTCAATTTGCAGTTGCCGCATCAAAGCTAGCAATAGATGATGCTGAAATTGCTCTAGATAAAATAAATAATGAGAGATTTGGTGTCATTATTGGTTCGGGTATTGGGGGACTTGAGACTTTAGAAGAGCAGCACACGAAGCTTCTAGAAAAGGGACCAAGACGAGTTAGCCCATTTTTTATTCCAATGATGATTGGAAATATGGCTGCTGGTCAAATATCTATAATGCTAGGTGCAAGGGGAATAAATGAAACAGTGGTAACAGCCTGTGCTTCATCAACTAACGCAATAGGTGATGCATTTAAAGTAATTCAAAGGGGTGATAGTGATATAATAGTCACAGGTGGTACAGAAGCCTCAATTACACCAATGGCTTTAGCAGGTTTTTCTGCTATGAAGGCCCTATCAACAAATAATTCATTACCATCTAAGGCAAGTAGACCATTTGATAAAAACAGAGATGGCTTTGTAATGGGTGAAGGAGCAGGTATTCTTATTTTAGAAGAGTTGCAGCATGCACTTCATAGAGGAGCGAAGATATATGGGGAAGTAATAGGTTATGGTTCCACTGCTGATGCATACCATATTACTACTCCTTCCGATGGTGGAGAAGGAGCGGCTAGAGCTATGGAAATGGCTTTAAATGATGCAGAAATCTCACCAGAGGATGTGGACTATATTAATGCACACGGTACATCAACATCCTACAATGACTCCTTAGAAACTGCTGCTATTAAAAGAGTTTTTAAAGAGCATGCATATAAGCTAAAGATTAGCTCTACAAAATCAATGACGGGTCATCTATTAGGAGCAGCAGGCGGAATAGAAGCATGCGCGTGTTCTTTAGCCATAGTTAATGGGTATTTACCTCCAACAATAAATTATGAAACATACGACGAAGAATGTGATTTGAACTATATACCCAACAAGGGAATTTTTGAAGATATTAATATTGCTGTATCAAATTCACTTGGCTTTGGTGGTCATAATGCATCTATAATTATTAAGAGATTTAAGGATTAGATTTTTTCTAATCCTTAAATCTTTATTTATAGGTTTTAAGCAATAAAATCATTTGCATAATTCACATGTTATATAGTAAACTAATGTATGTGGGTGTTATCGTAGATGTTTTAAATAATTTAAAATATCTACGATAACACCTCTATATACTAAACAATATATGGAGGATATTATATGAGATATGTAATAAGCGCTGAAAGATTACATTTATTAAATGAGATTCAATCTAAAATAGAGTACAAATTTAAAAACATTGAATTGTTAAATTGGGCATTGACACATAGCTCTTATGCAAATGAGCATAAGAGATTTAAAATTACTTATAATGAAAGACTTGAATTTTTGGGAGATTCTGTTTTGGGTCTAATAGTGAGCGACTATATTTTTATTAAGTATTCTAACTATCCTGAAGGTGAGCTGACTAAGCTAAGAGCTACAGTTGTATGTGAGCCATCTCTTTCCTATGTGGCAAAGCAAATTGATTTAGGGAAATACATGCTTTTAGGAAAGGGAGAAGAAGTAACAGGGGGAAGAGAGAGAGTTTCCATACTAGCAGATGCTTTTGAAGCTTTAATAGGTTCTATTTATCTAGATGGTAAGTTTAGCAGTGCTAAGACTTTCGTATTGAAGTCAATGACAGGAATTATTGAAAATGCTGTTAACGGAAGAGAGCTATTTATAGATTATAAAACACAGCTTCAAGAAATCCTACAGAAAAAGACCAAATCTAAAATAGAGTACAAGATAATATCTGAGGAAGGACCAGATCATAACAAAGTATTTCATACTGAAGTTATTGTAAAAAACAAGATGCTAGGAAAGGGTCTAGGAAAAAGCAAGAAGGAAGCAGAACAAAATGCTGCTAAGGCGGCCTTGGAAGGAATGGAGCTTGAAAATGAGCATTAAGCACCACATAATTCCCATATTTGTGCCTCATATAGGATGCCCCCATGATTGTATTTTTTGTAATCAAAGAAAAATCGCACAGAGCAAAGCTAATATTGATGATGAAAGTATAAGAAATACAATTGACAGCTATTTAAGCACTATACCTATTACTAACGAGAAGCTAGAAATAGCCTTTTTTGGAGGGAGCTTTACAGGTATTGATTTGGATAGTCAAAGAAAGCTTTTAGAGATAGCATATCATTATAAAAAAATTGGTTTGATAGATAGGATTCGTTTGTCTACAAGACCTGATTATATAGATAATATAAGGCTAGATTTACTGAAAAAATATGATGTTGATATTATTGAACTAGGAGTCCAGTCAATGTGCTCCGATGTTCTTCAGAATAGTTACAGAGGTCATACTGATATAGATGTAATTAATGCTTCTAAACTCATAAAAGAATATGGATTTACTTTAGGACTGCAAATGATGGTTGGTCTTCCTGGAAGTAATTATGAAAAAGAAATATTTACTGCTAAGCAGCTTATTAATTTAAAGCCTAGCATAGTACGTATATATCCTACATTAGTAATTAAAGAAACATATCTTGAAAAGAAGTATAGCATTGGTGATTATGTCCCATTAACTTTAGATGAATCTGTTGACATATGTATTGATTTATTGATGCTATTTAATTACAATAATATAAATGTTATTAGAATTGGACTTCAGCCTACAGATAATATTGCTGAAAATAAAGACATTGTAGCAGGACCTTTTCATCCAGCTTTTAGACAGCTAGTTGAAGGGCAAATTTATAGGGAATACCTAAAAATGTTTTTTGAAAGCAATCAGAAAATAGGAAATACAATTCAAATAAGTATAAACCAAAAAGAGATATCAAATTTAGTAGGTCAAAGCTCATCTAATTTGAAATATTTAAAAGAAAAGCATGGAGTAGATAGAGTGAAAATTGACGGTAAAGATATTAGTAAAAAATCGTTTTTTATAGTAAACAATGAAATAAATATTGAAATGAAAATAAAAGAGCTGATAAAGAGGTATTTAACGAAAAAAGGTTTAGTTACTATGGACTAGATTCCTACAGGTTTCCTTAATGGAAACCTGTAATTCATATTTTGTTATTATTCCTAGGAATTGGGGTGTATGGATTTGTATCTTAAAAAAATTGAGATTCAAGGCTTTAAATCCTTTGCAGATAAAACTGAAGTCGAATTCAAGGGTGGTATTACAGCCGTAGTTGGACCAAATGGAAGCGGAAAGAGTAACGTTTCAGATGCTTTACGCTGGGTGTTAGGTGAACAAAGCGCTAAAACTTTAAGAGGAAGTAAAATGGAAGATGTTATTTTCTCGGGTACTAATAGCAGAAGACCTACTGGCTTTGCAGAGGTAACATTAGTTTTAGATAATAAAGATGGAAGTCTTCCTATAGACTACACGGAGGTCAGTGTTACACGTAGGGTATTTAGATCAGGAGAAAGTGAATATTATATTAATAAAAACTCATGTAGACTCAAGGACGTAAGAGAGCTTTTTATGGATACAGGAGTGGGTAAAGATGGGTATTCAATTATTGGACAAGGCAGAATAGATGAGATATTAAGTACAAAATCTGAAGATAGAAGAATGATATTTGAGGAAGCAGCTGGAATTGTAAAGTATAAGACAAGAAAAGAAGAAGCAGAAAAAAAATTAGAAAAGACAAAAGATAATTTATTAAGAATAAATGATATTATACGTGAACTTGAAAATCAAATTGAACCACTGCAAAATCAATCAGAAAAAGCAAAGGAGTATCTACTGCTTTCAGAAAGCCTAAAGGATTTAGAAGTTAGTCTTTTTGTACGGGAATACGATAGATTAAAAGAGGAAATAAGCCATCTGGAAACACAAAGAGAACTAGTCATATCTCAACTTAAATATAACGAGGAAAAAAGAGATGCATTTGAGAATAAGTACAATAAGGTAAAAAATGAAATAGATAAAATGAATGAAAAAATTGAGCAAATTCAAAACGCTAAATATTCGACGCAAAATGTAATTGAAAAAAATGAAGGAGAATTAAAATTAAGCAGAGAAAGAATATTCTATTTAGAAAAGGAAATAGAAAGACATTTAAGTGAATTAGAATTAATTAAAGAGCAAATTAAGGACACTAATAATAAAGAAAAAGAAGAAATAGAATATAAGCTAGTGCTTGAGAAAGAAATTGAGATTCTTCATAATCAGATAGATAATAAGGCTATAGAGCTGGAAAATCTTATTTTTAGCATGAAAAACACAGAAGAGAGCTTAGAGAATGAAAAAAGTGATTTAGTTCAGTATTTAAACCAAATTGCAGACAGAAAAAGTAAGCTAAACAGTATTTCTACATTTAGTAAGAGTATAAATAAGAGAATAGAGCAAATAGAACATGATATTAATAGCATAAGACAACAGAGCGAGGAAAATAATAAGCTAGCTAATAGTATTTCTAAGGAATTATTTAATAACAAAAGTACTTTAGAGGAGCTTAATAAGGAAAAAAGAGAAAAAATAGCTATTAAAGAGCAGATTACAAAACAACAGGAAAGATTAAAAGCTGAAGCGGATAATATTAAAGGTCAGCTCCAAGGTAAACTATCTAACTTAAAACTATTAACAGAAATGAAGGATGAATATGAGGGCTATTATAAAAGCGTAAAAAACACACTCTTAGCATGCAAGAACGATAAAAATCTAGGTAGGGGAGTAAAAGGAGTAGTTGCTGAACTGATTAACGTAGACAAGAGATATGAGAGGGCTATAGAAGTAGCCTTAGGTTCATCATTACAAAATATTGTTACAGAAACTCAAGAAGATGCAAAAGTTATAATTAACTATCTTAAAAAGAATAAGCTAGGCAGAGTAACATTTTTACCTATTTCTTCTATGAAGGCCAGAGGATTAAGCTCTGCTGAAAAAAATAAATTGCAATGTAAAGAATTAATAGGTGTCGCATCAGAACTAATAAATTTTCATAATGACTATAATATGATATTCGAATACTTGCTTGGAAGAGTGCTAATAGTTGAAACCCTTGATGATGGAATCAGACTTTCAAAGCAAAGTGGGCATCAATATAAGATAGTTTCTCTAGATGGTGAAATTTTAAGTCCTGGGGGCTCAATGACAGGAGGAAGCTTTAATTCTAATGCTACAAATATACTAGGAAGAGATAGGCAGATAAAGGAACTAGAAGAAGAGATAGAAGGGCTAAATAATAAATATTCATACTCAATTGAGAAAGTGCAAGACTATCAGAAGCAAAAGATAGAATTAGAAACTAGAATTCTAAATGTAGATGATAAAATAAATGAATTTAATGTTACCATAGTTAAATTAGAAAATAAGTACAATCAATTCATTACAGATAATGAGAGAAATAATTTATTAATAGAAAAATATATTAGAGAACAAAAACAGCTTTCAAATGAAAACCATAGTTCTAATGTTGATATTGGTGACTTAGAAAATGAAATAAAAGGTTTGGATGAAAAAGCTAAACTAACCCATACTAAAATAGACGAGCTAACTAAGGAATTTGAAAAGCAAAGATATAATAAAGATGAGCTTATAAACGCTAATACAGAGCTTCAAGTAAAAATAGCAACAGCAAAGCAGGAGCTTAAAACGATAGCAGAATCAATTAATAATCATATTAATATTCAAGTGAAACTAGAAGAAAACATTAAGAGAAAAACAAAGGAACAGGAAAATAATATAGAAGAGATATCTAAAGAAAAAGCTAGAGTTGAATCTTCACTCGAGGATAAAAAGAAATTATCAGAGGAGCTATTAGAGTACGATATTAAATTAAATGAAGTGAAGTCAGAAAGAAATAACTTTATGCAGGCCTATTATTCAGATCAAGAAAAACTAAATGAAATGAATAGAACAATTAATGATCTTCAAAAAAGCGTTTCTTCATTAGAATTAAGGCAAGAAAAATATAATATGCAGCTAGAAAATATAAATACAAAGCTATGGGAAGACTATGAGCTTACCTATCAAATGGCATTGAAATACAGAAAAGAAATTGAAAATGTAACGAGAGTTCAAAATGAAATACGTGAACTTAAAAATAAAATTAGAGGACTAGGAAACATAAATGTAGATTCTATTGAAGAATTTGCAAAAGTAAGTGAACGATGTGAATTTTTAATAGCGCAAAAGAAAGACCTAATAGAAGCAAAAGAGTCTCTTGATGTTGTAATCAAGGATATGAATTTAAAGATGAAGCAGCAATTTAAAGAAAGCTTTGATATAATAAAGATTAATTTCAATGAGGTTTTTACTAAATTGTTTGGCGGCGGTAAAGCAGATATTTTTTTAGAGGATGAAGAGAATATTCTAACAAGTGGTATTGAGATAATAGCTCAACCACCAGGTAAAAAGCTACAAAGCTTATCCTTGTTATCTGGTGGAGAAAGAGCTCTTACAGCAATTGCTCTTTTGTTTGCAATATTAAAAACTAAACCAACGCCTTTTTGTATACTTGACGAGATTGAAGCCGCCCTTGATGATGCAAATGTATATAGATATGCAGATTATCTAAGGGAGTTCTCAAATGAAACACAGTTTATTATAATTACCCATAGAAAAGGAACAATGGAATGTGCTGATTCACTATATGGAATAACTATGGAGGAAGAAGGAGTTAGTAAATTAATTTCAGTCAAACTAACTGAAAAAAATAATGAAAAAGCTAGCTAATAGGAGGTAAGAAATGTTTAAGAATTTATTCAAGTGGGGTAAGAAAAACAAAGAAGAAGAGAAAGACAAAAATATAGATGAATTAGTGGATGAAGAATGTGACGCTGACGAGGAATTATTTATTGAAGATACAGACCAAATAGATGACGGGCTAGGTGAAAGCTTCCGCGAGGATATTGTCGAAGATGAGGAAGAGGAAATTAGCTACAATCTTGACATAAAGGAACATGGGGAGCAAGAAATAGTTGGAAATGATATTGAAGAAAAAGAGATTATTATTGAAGATAATAATAAAGCAGAAAAAGTAGAAACAGAAAAGCAAGGCTTTTTTGGCAGGTTAAAAAGCGGACTTTCTAAAACTAGAAAAGGTATAACAGAAAAAGTTGATTCCATACTAAAATCATATAAAAAGGTTGAAGAAGAGCTTTTTGAAGATTTAGAAGAGGTTTTAATTACTGCGGATGTTGGAGTTAATACTTCCTTAACTATAATTGAGGAGTTAAGACGAAAGGTAAAGGAAAGAAAGGTTAATGAAGTACCTGAAGTAAGAGAGCTTTTAAAGGAAGTACTTAGGGAGGTATTAACCAGCGGCGAATCCAGCAAACTTGATATCGAGCCCTCACCTGCAATTATATTAGTTGTTGGAGTAAATGGAGTTGGAAAGACAACAACTATTGGTAAATTATCTTCAAGATTAAAGTCTGAAGGCAAGAAGGTTCTTATAGCTGCAGGTGATACTTTTAGGGCAGCAGCTATAGAACAGCTACAGGAATGGGGCAATAGAGCAGGAGTAGATATTATCGCCCATCAAGAAGGCTCAGACCCAGCAGCAGTTATTTTTGACGGTATTCAAGCTGCAAAGGCTAGAAAAGCTGACGTATTAATCTGTGATACTGCTGGAAGACTACACAATAAGAAGAATCTTATGAATGAGTTGAGTAAAATATTTAAGGTTGTAGAAAGAGAATATCCAGATGCAAAAAAAGAAGTTCTACTTGTAGTAGATGCTACTACCGGACAAAATGCAGTTTCTCAAGCAAAAGTATTTAAGGAAGCATGTGATATTACTGGAATTGTATTAACTAAACTAGATGGTACAGCTAAAGGAGGAGTAGTTTTAGCCGTTCAATCTGAATTAGATGTACCAGTCAAATTAGTTGGTGTAGGAGAAAAAATTGAAGATTTACAAGATTTTGATTCAGCAAGCTTTATAGAGGCTATTTTTGAAGAATAAATTTTGGACAATTTTTTCAAAGAATTATTGTTGACAAAGTCAACAGTATAATATAAAATAACACTGTCAAGCAAAATACTTTACACTAAAATAAATTTGGTGATTCTATGTTTGAGAAGATTATTGAGATTGGGTTGCTTTTTGATTTTTACGGTAAGCTATTAAACGATAAACAATATTCAGCTATTGAGTTTTATTATATACATGATTTATCTCTAAGTGAGATTGGAGAACTTCTTGGCATTAGTAGACAAGGAGTCCATGATTTATTAAAAAGATCTGAAAATAAGCTCTTTGCCTTTGAGGAGAAATTAGGTTTAGTGAAGAAGTTTTCAGAAAACAAAGAAAAGATTAAAGAGATTTTAGATAATACTGATGGGGCAATTAAGACACTAGATGAAAAAAACTTTATTCAAGCTAGAGAACATATTATGAGAGTCAATGATATTGCCATAGATATATTAGAAATTGGCCAGGAGGTTAAGTGATGGTTTTTGAAGGTTTAGCAGAAAAACTACAAAATGCTTTAGGTAAGCTTAAAGGAAAAGGAAAACTTTCCGAAAAAGATGTAGATAATGCTATGCGAGAAGTAAAGCTTGCTCTTTTAGAGGCTGATGTTAATTTTAAGGTTGTTAAAAACTTTATAAATACAGTTAAAGAAAGAGCCATAGGCAATGAAGTTATGGAAAGTTTAACACCTGGGCAACAAGTAATTAAAATAGTAAATGAAGAACTGACTAGGTTGATGGGTGAAAAAGAAAGCAAAATTGAATTCTCAAATACACCACCTACAGTTATAATGATGTGTGGTCTGCAAGGAGCAGGTAAAACCACTACCTCTGGAAAACTAGGAGCTCTACTAAAGAAAAAGGGTAGAAGACCTTTACTTGTAGCCTGTGACATATATAGACCTGCTGCTATAAAACAGCTTGAAGTAGTTGGTGAAAAAGTGGGAGTACCTGTTTTTACTATGGGTGATAAGCAAAATCCAGTGAACATAGCAAAGGCAGCAATAGAGCATGGAAAGAGAAATGGAAATGACCTTATTATAATAGATACAGCAGGTAGACTTCATATAGATGAAGAGCTTATGGAAGAATTAGAGAATATTAAAAGTCAAACTAAGCCTAGTGAAATTTTACTAGTTGTTGATGCTATGACAGGACAAGATGCAGTTACAGTTGCAGAATCCTTTAACGAAAAGCTTGGAATTACTGGAGTAGTTCTAACAAAGCTTGATGGTGATGCAAGAGGGGGAGCAGCTCTTTCTATTAGAACTGTAACGAATAAGCCTATTAAATTTGTCGGTATGGGAGAAAAATTAGACCAATTAGAAACTTTTTATCCCGATAGAATGGCTTCCAGAATATTGGGAATGGGTGATATGTTAAGCTTAATTGAGAAGGCACAAGCCAGCTTTGATGAAAAGAAAGCTTTAGAGCTTGAGAAAAAATTGCGCAGTCAGCAGTTTACTTTTGAAGATTTTCTTGATCAATTACAGCAAATGAAAAACATGGGACCTATGAGTCAAATACTGGAGATGATACCAGGGGCTAATTCAAAGCAGCTAAAGAACCTTAATGTTGATGAAAAGGAATTAGTTCACATAGAAGCAATTATTCAGTCTATGACTAAAGCTGAGAGGCTGAATCCTACAATTATTGACGGCAGTAGAAGAAAAAGAATTGCAAAAGGCAGTGGAACTAGTATTCAAGAGGTAAACAAACTTCTTAAGCAGTTTAATGAAACTAAAAAAATGCTTAAGAAATTTTCAGGAATGGAAAAAACCATGAAGAAAAAAGGAAGGTTTGGATTACCCTTTTAAATAATTAGAATTTTTAAAGGAGGTGAAAAAATGGCAGTAAAAATCAGACTAACTAGAATGGGCTCAAAGAAAAAACCATTCTACAGAATTGTAGTAGCAGATTCTCGTTCACCAAGAGATGGTAGATTTATTGAAGAGATTGGACACTATAATCCTATATCAGAGCCTAAAGAAGTTGTAATTGATGATGAAAAAGCAATAAAGTGGTTAAATAGTGGTGCAAAGCCAACTGATACAGTTAATTATCTATTTAAGAACAATGGAATTACTGAAAAATATGAAGCTACAAAGAAAGCCGAATAATTGCTTTCAGGGGGTGAGATAGATGAGAGAATTAGTTGAAATACTTGCAAAAGCACTTGTTGATAATCCAGATGAAGTTGTAGTAAATGAAATAGAAGGTACTCAATCAATTATCATTGAGTTAAAGGTAGCCCCAGAAGACATGGGAAAAGTTATAGGAAAACAAGGCAGAATAGCTAAAGCAATAAGAACCTTAGTAAAAGCTGCAGCAATAAAGGAAAACAAAAGAGTAGTAGTAGAAATTATACAATAGGGGATTAGTTTAGCTAACCCCTTTTTATTTAATTTTTAGTAGTATATTTGCATGATAGATAATCCATATTATACAATGTATTTAATAAAAATGGTGGGTGTACTTATGGAATATATTCGAGTTGGTAAAATTGTCAATACTCATGGCATAAAGGGCGATGTTAAAGTACTGCCTCTTACAGATGACGTTAATAGATTTGAGAAATTAAAATCAGTTTATATAGAGGATGATAAAAGCTGTGTACAAATAGAAAGAGTTTGGTACAGTAAGGGATTTGTAATGTTAAAGCTTAAAGGATATGACAATATTAACGATGTATTGAAATATAAGGATAAATACATAGTTATTAAAGAAAAGGATGCTATTAAATTATCTGAGGACTCGTATTTTATACATCAAATAATTGGACTCAAAGTTTTTTGCTCTGATGAAAAGGAGCTAGGAGAGATAGTAGATGTTTTACAGCCCGGGAGCAATGATGTTTATGTTGTTAGAGGTAAGGATATAATCAATAATACTGAGAAGGAATATTTAATACCAGCTATAAAAGATGTTATTAAATATATTAGTATAGAAGACAAAAAAATGATTATAGAGCCTATTGAAGGGTTGATTGAATGAGAATAGATATACTTACGCTGTTTCCAGAAATGTTTTCTGATTTCATAGATACAAGCATTATTGGCAGAGCAGTGAATAATAATATTGTCACGATTAATTGTATAAATATAAGAGATTTTTCCAAAGATAAACATAAGAGAGTAGATGACTATCCTTTTGGTGGAGGGGCGGGAATGGTTATGAGCCCTGAGCCAATATATGATGCAATTAACTCTGTAAAAAGTAAAGATAGCAAGATAATCTATCTTACTCCCAAGGGAAGAACCTATAGCCAAGAAATTGCCAATGATTTGTCACTAAAGGAGCATATTATTCTTTTATGTGGGCATTATGAAGGCATAGATAATAGGGTAATTGAGAATTATATTGATGATGAGATATCTATAGGAGATTATGTTTTAACTGGTGGAGAAATAGCTGCAATGGCTGTAGTAGATTCTGTAGTAAGGTTATTGCCAGGAGTTTTAAATAATCATGAATCTTATATGGATGAATCCCACTTTAATGGTCTTTTAGAATATCCCCAATATACAAGACCAAGAATTTTTAATGGTATGGAAGTACCTGAGATTTTATTATCTGGACACCACGAAAAAATTAATAAGTGGAGAAAATATCAATCCTTAAAGATAACTTATGAGAGAAGACCAGATTTGATTGAAGCTAGGAGCCTTGATAAAGAACAGCAGAAAATGCTGAAGGATATAGCTGAAAAAGCCATGGATAAATCAGTAGCAGACAATGAAGCTGAGAATAAAAATAAGTTGTAATTTAAATATATATGTGCTATAATGACATTTGTGGAAAATGGGCGGTCCTCTGCTAATAGGCAAGAACGTCTAGGAGGAAGGGAGGTAATACAATGGATATTATTAAAATGCTTGAGCAAGAACAAATAAATAATGAAGTTACTAACTTTAATGTAGGAGATACTGTACAGGTTCACTATAGAGTTAAGGAAGGTAACAGAGAGAGAATCCAGGTCTTTGAAGGAACTGTACTTAAAAGACAGGGTGGAGGATTAGGAGAAACCTTCACAGTAAGAAGAATTTCTTATGGAGTAGGAGTGGAGAGAACTTTCCCTCTACATTCACCAAAGATAGAAAAACTTGTTGTAGTTAGAAGAGGTAAGGTAAGAAGAGCTAAGCTTAACTACCTAAGACAAAGACAAGGTAAATCAGCAAAGGTTAAAGAAAAAACAAACTATTAATAAAATTGGGACTGGCTACAGTCCCAATATTTATTTTTATAGCGAAGTAAATCTCTGCTCTTAGATTTTGTTTAAGGAATTTAAGCTAAATGAGTTTTAAGCAGATTGCCGAAATTTGCAGTCTTGAAATACAAATTTATTATTTTGCTAGTAGATAAATAAAGGCTGGTGATAATGTGAACATTAACTGGTATCCTGGGCATATGAAAAAAACTAAAGATTTGATTAGCAATAATTTAAAGCTAGTTGATTTAGTAATTGAATTGCTAGATTCAAGAATTCCCTATAGTAGTAAAAATCCAGACATCGATAAGCTTATCGGTAATAAGCCCAGAATAGTTGTTATGAACAAAAGTGATCTTAGTAATGAAAAAGCGAATCGTAAATGGATTGATTACTATAAATCAACTGCTCATTCTGTAATACTAGCTAACTCAATAAACAATATAGGTACTAACAATATCATTATTGAGGCAAATAAAGCTATAGAAGAAAAGCTACAATTAAGAGAACAGAAGGGAATTAGAAATACTTCTATTAGAGCAATGATTGTAGGCATTCCTAATGTAGGTAAGTCCACTTTAATCAATTCTTTGGCTGGAAGGAAAGGTGCGCAAACAGGTAATAGACCTGGCATAACGAAGGGAAAGCAGTGGATAAAATTAAGAGGTAATATAGAGCTCTTAGATACTCCTGGAATACTCTGGCCTAAGTTTGATGATAAAAACGTAGCCCTTAATCTAGCTTTTACAGGTGCTATTAAGGACGAAATAATGGACATAGAAACCCTAGCGCTTAGACTAATTGAGAGATTAAGTGAAAAAGAAAGGACTCTACTAGAAAGTAGATACGACATAAAAGTAGAAAACGACGAACCTATTGAAGTTATGGAAAAAATCGGGTTTAAAAGAGGATGTCTTTTAAAGAAAGAAGAAATCGACTATACTAGAGTTAGTCATCTTATACTAGATGAATTTAGAAGAGGTTTTATAGGACGAATTACATTAGAATATCCAGAAGATATCAAGAATTATGATTAGCCTTCCGATAATATTATAGGAGGGCTTTTGTTTAACTAATAATAAGATAAAATACGAACTTATTTTAGCTTAAGAAAAAATGGAGGCAAATAAAATGCTAGAATTAGAAAAGGAATTATGGAATAGTGGATATAAAAATATAGCATGTATAGATGAGGTTGGTAGGGGCTGTTTAGCAGGAGATGTAGTAGCATGTGCAATCATACTTCCAATTAATTTATTAATTGAAGGAGTAAAAGATTCTAAAAAGCTTACTCCAAAAAAGAGAGAAAATCTCTATGAAATAATATACAAAAATGCCACTGCTGTGGGCATAGGAAGTGTTGATTCCAAAACAATTGATAGTATCAATATCAAAAATAGCACTATAACTGCTATGGAAAAGGCGATAGAAGGGCTTAAAGATAGAGAGGGGAAACATGTCGTTCCTGATTTTGTTTTAATAGATGCTGAGAAGCTAACTATTGATATACCTCAAATGAGTATAATTAAAGGTGATGAAAAATGTCATGGTATAGCAGCTGCATCTATAGTAGCCAAAGTACATAGAGATAGAAGGTGTGAGAGAGAATGGTCTCATAAATATCCTGAGTATGGATTTGAAAAACACAAAGGATATGGAACTAAAGCTCACATAGAAGCTATAAAAAAATATGGCCCTTGTGCAATACATAGGGAAAGCTTTTTAAAAAATATTATTTGCATTAAAAAATGATTTAATACGTTGGTGATTAATGTGAAAGTGATGAGTACTTTTTCTAGTGAAAATTTAACGATTAGCAGCATAAATTCTTTAAAAGAAGGACTATATATTAAAGGTAAGATTACTGAGATTAATGGTAAAGATATTGTTTTGCGCCTTGAAAATGGAGAAATTTTAGAGGCAAAAACAAATATGGCTCTAGATAATATAAAGAATTTATTATGTACTTTTCTAGTAAAGGGTGTTGAGGATAATATAATATATCTACTTCCTATTGACCAGGGAATCTCAGAAAGTTCAAATATACTGAATAACAATCCAGAAGAGAATTTAGACGTTTTTATAAAAAAGGTGCTTGAAAATTATAATATTCCGAATAATAAAGAAAATGTACATATTATAAGGTCTTTATTGAGCTTTAAGATGTCTCTGTCACAGGAAAACATTGATAAAGCAGTTAAGAGCTTAAATAAAGTGAGTACCCTTAATGATACTCAAATAGGTGATAAAATAATAGCCCTAGATACAGAAAGCTCACTGTTAGATGACAATATTATGAAACTAATTAAAGTAAATTCTAATACCGAATTTATAATAAATAATTATGATAATGATGTTGACAATAGCTTTACTGATTTAACAGACAAGTCAGTGCAAAGAAATGAAAATAGTAATATGAGCTTTAAAGATGCTACTGAAGTAGTGAGTACAAAATTGCAATCCATATTCCCTGAACATACTACATCAACAAATATTATAGATAAAATTGTATTGTTAATGAAGCTAGGAGCTGAGGTATCTATAGGAAACCTTGAAGTACTATCTAATTCATTGGATCGTGGAAAAGGTGTGATAAAGCTTCTGCTTGAATTTGCTAATCAATTGAAGGCTCACAGCCAAGACGATAAAATTTCTTCAAAGGAAGGCAGTGATACATTTAGTAAAATTAGTACAAATATATTAGAAATTAACCATGAGAGCAATATTAACAAGGAAAATGTAAAATCCTTTCTAAATAGTATAAAAGAATTATTAGGGCAAATTGATTATAATATTAGAACTAAGAAAAATGAATTTAGTAAATCA
This sequence comes from Firmicutes bacterium UBA3546, assembly GCA_002376545.1. GTDB lineage: Bacteria > Bacillota > Clostridia > Tissierellales > Proteiniboraceae > Proteiniborus. The sequence continues at coordinate 59,236 of DFOH01000013.1, forward strand.
AACATTGAATTAGATAGGTTACTTCAAGATATAGAATTACATAATAAAATGAACTCATATTATTCTTTTTTGCAGATACCTATTAAGCTTAATGATGAAAAGGATAATAGCCATGTAACTATATTAAAAAAGAAAAGTAAACTCAGAAAAGATACTTATATACTTTATATTTCATTAAATACTAAAAATTTAAAAAGAGTAGATTTATTATGTAACATAAATCAGGAGAATATAAGATTAGACTTTAAGGTAGAAAAAGAATTTATTCAGCATTTTAGTAGAAAAGCTGAAAACCTAAGTAGAATTTTAAAGGGCTTAGGATACCAAAATGTTATAATAAATATCGAAGAAGATAGAGAAAATGGCTTAATGAGTATTTTTATGGATGATGACCTGCTTTCTAACTATAATATAGATATTAGGGTGTGATTATATTGAGTAAAGATAATAAGGTTAGAAAAGTAGCAGTAGCTTTAAAATATGATTCAGATAAAGGTTATGCACCTTATGTAATAGCAAAGGGGAAAGGAATCGTTGCAGAAAATATTATTAGCAAAGGTGATGAAGAAGGAATAACAATCATTGAAGATGAAATGTTAGCTGATAGTTTAGTTAAGCTAGAAATTGCAGAAGAAATTCCTGAAGAATTATATATAGCGGTTGCAGAAATTCTTTCATTTATTTATAGTCTTGATAAAGAGAGGGAAGACTATGGGCAATAATACAAGAACAATTGGAATTATAGGAGAAGATATAGCAAAAAATTATTTATTAGATAATGGATACAAAATATTAGAAAGAAATTTTAGAGTCAAATCCGGAGAAATTGATATTATTGCCCAATTAAATCAAATTATTGTATTTATTGAAGTGAAATCTAGAAGTAGCAATAGGTATGGTCTTCCTTATGAAGCTGTTGACTACAGAAAGCAACAAAAAATAATTAAAGCAGCACAAAACTATATAAATTTTAAGAGATTAACTAATTATCAATATAGATTTGATATAATTGAAGTATATTTAAACATAAATAAAAAAATTAATCATATTCAAAATGCGTTTTGGACATAATCATAGGGTTATCTGCGAGCTAACCCTATAAGTCTTTTATCTAATAAATCATGTATTTTTTCAAAAACTAAACCTACGATAAACCATGCAGGGAAATAATCAAATCTGATATATCCTTTTAAGGTGTATCTTGTAGAGCTTCTATAATCCCACGGACAGGAGCCAATTAATTTTTCTAATAAAAAACCGCTTAGAAACTCAATACCATATATTAATAGAACCCATGCCAATCCTCGTAATATTATATTTTTCCTCCTTATTTTATCATGTATAGGCTCTAATAGGATAGCTGACCCATATATAAAAAACATCCAAATACTTGTTTTGCTGATTAAATTTAGGTTTCCTGATAGTAGAGAATGTAAACCAGTCCAAAATACTTCCATTAGCATTCCTAATAATCCATAAATAATAAAATGAGTTAACATAATAATATTATGTTCTATTAATAATTATTTATCCTTTCAGACATTAAGTGGTATAAAGTAACAAATAATTATTACAATAAATAAAAAAATGTCACTATGTGACTATTGCCCAAGGAATATTAAATTGGGCAATTATAAATAAAGTTCTACAAATCATAGTTTAATAGTATAAAATCCATAGTAATTATATTTGACATATATAATTATGACCTTATTATATAGATAAACAAGATTGAAATTTAAAATACACGTTCATTTGTTTCAGACATGGATAAATCCATCAATTCATGTAGAAGAAAAATCCTAAAATTTGC